>CAWHTO010000001.1:0-442500 GCA_963832295.1 uncultured Alphaproteobacteria bacterium
ATACCTTTTTCGCGGCTTGGCTGAGCGAACGCGGCGTGGACTGGGCCATCGATCTACTTCCCAACCTGACCAACCTGGCCCCCGTGTCCCCAGCTTCGGAAACCGAAGAAACAAACCCCAATGACCCACCGGCGGGTCCCACGCGCCTCACGCAAAAGGAGACTTCCCCATGACCACCAAGCACCTCGCCCTCCGCCTCGCGACAGCGTTGCTACTCGCAGCCCCCACAACGGCGACACTCACCGCCACACCTGCCCACGCGTTTTTCGGCGGCTTTGGGCGCATCGTCTACGATCCGCAAAACCACGCCGAAAACATTGTTTCCGCCGCCCGCGCGCTCGAACAAATCAACAACCAGATCACCTCGCTGCAGAACGAGGCGCAGATGCTGATCAATCAGGCGCGCAACCTTACAAGCCTGTCCTATTCGGCGCTGCAGGACCTGCAGCAATCCGTGCAGCGCACGCAGCAACTTCTGGGCGAGGCACAGCGCATCGCCTATGACGTGCAGGCAATCGATCAGGCCTTCCAGACCGACTACGGTCCAGCCTCGCTGACGGCCACCGATCAGGCGCTCGTCGACGGGGCCCGCGAGCGCTGGCAAACGACGGTCGGTGGTCTACAGGACGCCATGCGGGTGCAGGCTGGAGTGGTCGGCAATCTGGACACCAACCGCGCGCAGATGTCGGCGCTCATCGACGAAAGCCAGGGCGCGACCGGCGCGTTGCAGGCGACACAGGCCGGCAATCAGCTCCTCGCCCTGCAATCGCAGCAGATTTCGGACCTGACGGCGCTGATGGCGGCCCAAGGACGGGCACAAAACTTGGAAGCGGCGCAAATGGCGGCGGCACAAGAGCAGGCACGAGAGCAGCGGCGGCGGTTTCTGGAACCCGGCACCGGCTATCAGCCTGGCAATGCCCAAATGTTCCAGAACTGAGGTCGGAGATGAAAGGCGCGTTCCTCCTCAGGCTTGGTATTGGCGTTATCGCTTTCATGGCGGTCCTCGGCGCATTGCTGGAGGTCGCCCGTGAAGACGGGGTCGACGTCCGACCTGTGTCCAACGTCACGGACCGCTCTGATCCTCTCGCCGCGGAGCTGCGCCGGTGTCAGTTGCTTGGGGATGCCGCTTTGGACGACCAAGACTGCGCCGCCACCTGGACCGAGACCCGCCGCCAGTTCCTGACCCCATCCTCAGACCCGGAGGAATGAGCCAATGGGTGGCACCGGCGTCATCGACCGCTTCCTCGAGGTCTTCACCAGCTACATCGACAGCGGGTTCGGCCTGTTGGGTGGCGAGGTTGCCTTCCTTGCCACCACGTTGATCGTCATCGATGTCACGTTGGCGGCTCTCTTCTGGGCCTGGGGCGCAGATGATGACATCCTCGCGCGCCTGATCAAGAAAACCCTCTTTGTGGGTGCCTTCGCCTACATCATTTCGAACTGGAACGCGCTGGCCCGCATCGTTTTTGAGAGTTTCGCCGGGCTCGGTCTGCAGGCCAGTGGCACCGGGTTCAGTGCCACCGATCTGATGCGCCCCGGGCGCGTGGCTCAGGTTGGGCTCGATGCCGGACGTCCGATCCTCGCCTCAATCTCCGACCTCATGGGCTATGTCAGCTTCTTCGAGAATTTCATCCAGATCATTGTTCTGTTGTTCGCCTGGGCCATGGTTCTGCTCGCCTTCTTCATCCTCTCCATTCAGCTTTTTATTACGCTGATCGAGTTCAAGCTGACCACGCTCGCGGGCTTCGTGCTGATCCCTTTCGGCCTCTTCGGCAAGACGGCGTTTCTGGCCGAGCGGGTCCTTGGCAATGTCGTCTCCTCTGGCGTCAAAGTGCTGGTTCTGGCTGTCATCATCGGAATCGGGTCGAGCCTTTTCGGCGAGTTCACCGCCGGGTTTGGCGGCGATCAACCCAACATCGAAGAGGCCATGGCCATCGTGCTGGCCGCTTTGTCGCTTCTCGGCCTCGGCATCTTCGGTCCCGGCATCGCCAACGGGCTGATCTCCGGCGGACCGCAACTGAGCATGGGAGCCGCCGTGGGCACTGGCCTCGTCGCAGGCGGCGTTACTGCCGTCGGGATGGCCGGAACGGGCATGGCCGCAGGCGCCGCCGGGCGCGGTGTGGTTGCAGGTGCCCGCGGCGGGGCCGCAACAGTCGGTGGGGCTTCCGCAGCGTACAGTCTCGGATCCGCCGGACGAACCGGAGCCGCAGGGGTTGCGTCTGGGGTCGGAGGTATCGCGCGGGCTGGTGCCGGTGTCGCCACCAGTCCGTTGCGTCGGACCGCGTCAGCCTTGAGCGACAGCGCCCAAGGTGGGGCACGGGCGGCGGTTGCGGCCAGCGGCGGTGCCGTCACTGGCGGCAGTAACCCGAATGCACCAACACCCTCATCCAGCCCGCCTGCTTGGGCCGCGCGCATGGGTCGCGCGCAAACGCTTCACCATGGCGCGACCGCCGCCACCCATGCCCTGCGCTCTGGCGACAGCCCTGGCGGCGGCACCTCTGTCAGCCTTTCGGAAAGGGATCCCTGATGTTCAAACGCCCCTCGCTCACCTACGGCAAGACACCGGAACCCGAGACCCCCTATCAGAAGGCGGCACAGGTCTGGGACGACCGCATCGGCTCGGCCCGCGTGCAAGCCAAGAACTGGCGGCTCATGGCTTTCGGGTCGCTGTTCCTGTCGGGCGGACTGGCCTTCGGCCTCGTCTGGCAATCCGCGCAGGGCACGGTCGTGCCTTGGGTCGTCGAAGTAGACCGGCTAGGCGACGCTCGCAGCGTGGCACCTGCCACTGCCGACTACGAAGTGACGGATCCGCAGATCGCCTATCATCTCGCGCAATTCATCGAACGGGTGCGCGCCATCCCGGCCGATCCAATCATCGTACGTCAGAACTGGCTACGCGCCTATGAGTTCACTACCGATCGCGGCGCGATGGCACTGAATGATCATGCCCGATCCAACGATCCCTTCGCGCAGGTTGGCGAGGTCCAGACTTCGGTCGATGTCTCCAGCGTCATCCGCGCCTCGCCCGACAGTTTCCGGATCGCCTGGACCGAGCGGCGCTATCAGGACGGCAGCCTCGCTGCGACCGAGCGGTGGACAGCGATCCTGACCATCTCGGTCCAGCAACCCCGCAGCGCCGAACGGCTCCGTCAAAACCCCCTTGGCATCTATGTCCACGCCATCAATTGGTCTCGGGAGCTTCAACAATGACACACGTAAACAACTCTATCCCCATCACCCTGACGGCCTGCCTACTGCTCAGCGCCTGCGCCAGCTACACCCCGCCAGAAATCGACTATGACAGTGACGTTCCGTCCTTGCCCGCCCCACCGCCACCAGTCGTCGAAGAACCCATACGGGCAATCCACACGCCACCGCCCTGGACTCCGTCGCGGGGCGGCGACACAGAAGCCGCAACCGCTGAAGCCCGCGTCATCAATGCCAATGCCGCCGCCCGCGTCGAACCCCGCCGCGAGGGGTATTACAACGCGATCCAGGTCTTCCCCTACAGCGAAGGTGCGCTCTACCAAATCTATGCCGCGCCCGGTCAGATCACCAATATCGCGCTGGAACCCGGCGAGCAATTGACCGGCGCGGGACCGATCGCGGCCGGGGACACGACGCGTTGGATCATTGGCGATACCGAAAGCGGCAACGGTCGAACGGCCCGCGTGCATATCCTCGTCAAGCCGACCCGGCCCGACATCTCCACAAATCTCGTCATCAACACCGACCGGCGCACCTATCTGCTGGAACTGCGCGCCAATGAAGAATCCTACATGCCGTCGGTCGCCTGGTCCTATCCGCCGGGGCGCGTCCAACCGCGTCCACCGGTAATCCAGCAACCCACGATCCCGCCGGCCAGCCAGCGCAACTATCGCTATGGGCTGCAGGTCGAGGGCGACACCCCGCCTTGGCGACCGGACAGTGTCTTCGACGATGGCCGCCGCGTTTATGTCGTCTTCCCGCGCGGCATCGTGCAGGGTGAGATGCCACCCCTCTTCGTGCTCGGAGCCGATGGAAGCGCCGAACTTGTGAACACCCGCGTGATCCGCAACATCCTGATCGTGGACCGGCTTTTTGCCGCCGCCGAATTGCGGCTCGGGGGTGACGATCAGCAGATGGTCAGGATCGTGCGCACCGATGGGAGGCAGCGCCCATGAACACGTACTCCGCAAATCCCAGCGCCGCTCCGTCTTCCAATCCCACTGATCCCTTCCGGTTGCGGCCCGATCCACCCCGCGTCGTGCGCCTGTCCCGCAAGGTTCTCGGAGGCCTCGCCGTCGTCACGGCTGTCGGCATCGGTGGTGCCTTGATCTTTGCCTTGCAAGATCGCCCGACCCGAGATCGCCCCGGCGAGCTCTTCACCACCGAAAACCGCCCCACCGCCGACGAACTGCGCCGCCTGCCTTCGGATTACAGCGGCATCCCGCAACTCGGACCCGCGCTGCCCGGAGACCTCGGACGCCCGATCCTACGAACCCAAGACGCGGGTCAACCCGTCCCTGCCTCGCCTATGCCCGGACCGGATCCTGCCGAACAGCGCCGCTTGGCCGAAGAGGAAGCCGCCCGCACCAGTGAGGTCTTTGTTGCGACCCAAACCCAGACCGTTCCGTCTGGTTTCGCGGCACCTGGTGCCGCAGTTCCAGGCAGTTTCCCGGCCCCGCAACCGAGTCCAGACGGGCCACAAAGCGACCAAGATCGCCAGCTTGCATTTCTCAATGCCCCTATCGACCGTCGCATCGTTGCCCCGGATCGTGTCACACCCCCCGCCTCGCCTTACATCCTTCAGGCGGGCTCAGTTATTCCCGCTGCCCTCGTCTCGGGCATTCGCTCTGACTTGCCAGGTCTGATCGTCGCTCAGGTATTGCAGAACGTCTATGACAGTCCGTCAGGCCGATACCTCCTGCTGCCCCAAGGCTCCCGCCTCATTGGCGAATACGACAACGGCGTCGGCGTCGGCCAACGCCGCATCCTGCTTGTCTGGACACGGATCATCTTGCCCGATGGCCATTCCATCGTCTTGGAACGGCAACCTGGAGCAGATAGCGCCGGATATGCAGGGCTCGAGGACGGTGTCGATCACCATTGGGCTGGCCTGTTCAGGGCGGCTGCACTCTCGACGCTGCTCAACATCGGTGCCGAACTCGGAGCTGACGATGACGACCCCATCGCGAGTGCCATCCGCGACGGCGCACAGGACACAATCGGTGATGCGGGCCGCGAGATCGTGCGTCGCCAGATTGATATTCCGCCAACCCTGACGATCCGGCCGGGGTTCCCGGTCCGCGTGATTGTCACCCGCGATCTGATCCTCGAACCGCAAGGGGGCCACTGATGACCAAATTGAAACTTGGTGCCTTGTCGGACGACAAACCAGTCAAACTGACGGTGGAACTGCCAGCGCCCGTCCATCGCGATCTGATCGCCTATGCCAAGGTCCTGGAGCGAGAAACCGCCCAAACCATCAAAGACCCCGCGAAATTGATCGGACCGATGGTCGAACGCTTCATAGCAACGGATCGCGGCTTTGCTAAGCTGAGGCGTGAAACGCAGGAATCGGCTGCAGAGCAGCAATCAGGGGCGCGTCCCAAATGACGGGCAAGGTATAGGCCAATTGGTTTGTGATAGTTCTGTCAGGTGGCAAACAACACTGGAACGGCAAAGCAGGCGGAAGGATGCACCGAAATAAGCAAGTATTTCCACTACGTCATGTTGCGCTTTTTTACGCCAGCGTAACAAAATATCACCGCAAGCACTCCGTGGCACGCCACACTTCGCTCTCTGTAAAGTTGCTCCAACGGCTCGTGTCCGCGATTGTGGGAATGGAGTTATCTTCCATTTCAATCGGACAGCGTTATAATGACCAAGCCAAAGGCGCATCGAAAGGACAAAGACGATCCCAGTCGTCCCCTGAGCCTTACGACTTCCGCCGGAAGCCATGACCCGCGCTTGGCCGACTTGGTTCGCCTTCTAGCGCGTCGTGCTGCACGAGAATGGTATGACCAGCAGTCAGGAGAACGTCGGCAACCGCGCTCCTGATATTTCAGGAGATCGAATTGTGAAAGTCGCCCTTTACGCCAGATATTCAAGCGACAATCAGCGGGATGCGTCAATCGCAGACCAGTTCCGAGTTTGCCGATTGCATGCTGAGAAGCAAGGCTGGACCATCGTCGAAGAATACTCCGACCACGCCGTATCCGGTGCATCTCTTCTGCGGCCAGGCATCCAAGCATTGATCGAAGATGCCCATCGTGGACGCTTCTCCTTGGTCTTGTCGGAAGCGATGGACCGGCTGTCCCGCGACCAAGAGGATATCGCAGGCCTTCACAAGCGAATGGCATATGCGGACGTGAAGATTGTCACGCTGTCCGAAGGAGAAATCACGCACCTCCATGTCGGCCTCAAGGGCACCATGAACGCTCTCTTCCTCAAAGACCTGGCCGACAAGACGCGCCGGGGTCTGCGCGGACGCGTAGAGATGGGCAAATCAGGAGGCGGAAACGCCTATGGATATGACGTCGTGAAGAAGTTCTCGTCGGAAGGGGAGCCCATACGGGGTGACCGCACGATCAACGAGTACGAAGCAGGCGTGATCCGCCGTATCCTGACGGACTACGTTTCTGGGAAATCACCCAAGCGCATCGCAACCGAATTGAACAAGGACGGTATCAGAGCACCCAGCGGTGGCGATTGGGGGTTCAGCACCATCAACGGCAACGCCAAGCGTGGCACCGGCATCTTGAACAACGAGATATACATCGGGCGGCTCATCTGGAACCGACAACGTTTCCTGAAGGATCCAGATACGGGTCGTCGGCAAGCGCGGATGAACCCCGAAGATGAGTGGATCATCCATGAAGTCCCGGAACTTCGTATTGTCGATGATGACCTGTGGGCGTCTGTAAAAGAACGGCAATCGCGACTTAAGCACAAACGTGGTGACGAACCGACATCGGAAAATCATTTCCGCGACCGCCGCCGCCCCAAATATCTGTTCTCTGGGCTAACCAAATGCGCGTGCTGCGGTGGTGGCTACACCATGATCTCGGCTGATCTTGTCGGGTGTGCGACAGCCCGGAACAAGGGGACATGCAACAATCGCAAAAACATACGCCGTGATCATCTGGAAGATCGTGTCTTGGGCGCCTTGCGTCATCACCTGATGGAACCGGCCCTATTCAAAGAATTCTGCGACGAGTTTACAGGTGAAATGAACCGCCTACGGATTGAAGAGCGCTTAACGATCGAGGCTGGGCGAACTGAGCTAGCAAAAATTGATCGAGAGTTAGACAAGATACTTCAACTCTTTCTCAACGATGCTCTGCCGGTGGAAATGGTGAAGGAAAAGAGCAAGCTGCTGGAAAACAGGAAGCTGGAACTCGAAAATTTGCTCGCCAACGCCGATGAGCCGCCCCCGCTTCTACATCCCGAAATGGCGGGATTCTACCGCCTGCAGGTCGAGAAACTGCATTCCTCCCTGCAGGACGAAATCGAGGCCAAACGACTAGAGGCCACGGAGATTTTGCGCTCACTCGTCGATGAGATCATTTTGACGCCGACTGACGACGAAATGCTCATCGATGTGAGGGGCGATCTTGCTGGAATCCTTGGCATTTCCCTAAAACGCAAAAAACCCACCACTAGGGCGGGTCAATCGCAATTTGAGTTGGTTGCGGGAGTAGGATTTGAACCTACGACCTTCAGGTTATGAGCCTGACGAGCTACCGGGCTGCTCCATCCCGCGCCAATGGAGGTCACGTATCCCTCCTGCGCGCGGGCTGCAAGGGGTGGCAGGCAGATAAATGTCGCTGCGACACAATTTCCGTTTGATCTGTCGTGCTCGGCCCCATTGGAAAAATGGCCGCCGGGGCGGTTCGGCAAGCTGGCCCCGCATCGCGACTTCCTTCCCAATCTTGTGCGCGCTGCACCGGACATCACCTTGAAGGAGCTGGCCGCCGCGCTGTCTGAAACGGAAGGGGTGCAGGTGCAACTTTCATCGCTGCACCGCGCTTTGGATCGCGCCGGGTTATCATATAAAAAAGGGCTGATCGCGGTCGAACGTGATCGGTCCGCGCTGCGCCGGGCACCTCGTGAGTGGATCACACGCCGTCAGCCAGGGATGCGCCAGGAGCCGCACAGACTGGTCTTCATCCCCTCTCATTGATTGCTCTGCAATCAACTCCCGGGCAATGGACGAGACCGCCGTCAAGACGAACCTGACCCGCCTGCGGGGGGCGTGCGCCGATTGGCGAGCGGCTTTATGGCGCGGCACCCTTCGGCAAATGTGGGACACAGACGTTCATCGCCGGGCTGACGCAAAACGCGCTGATCGCGCCCTGGGGCATCACCGGTGCCATGAACGGCCCGGCATTCGACACCTGTGTTGAAACCCAGCTCGCGCCCGCGCTCGACCCGGCACCGTTGTCATTCTCGACAACCTTTCTACCCACAGGAGCCCGCGCGCCGCAGAGGTCCTGAGACGGCACGGTAGTTGGTTCTTGTTCCTGCCGCCCTACAGCCCCGACCTCACTTCTATCGAGATGGCCTTCTCAAAGCTCAAGGCCCACTTGCGACGGATCGGGGCCAGAACCTTCGACGCCTTGTTCGAAGCCCTTGGCGACATATGCGGCCTCTTCGATCCGCAAGAATGCCGGAACTTCATCAAGGCTGCCGGATATGCCTCAGATTAAATGCAAGACGCTTTAACCCCCCCCCCGGGAACTGCCCGATAGGCCTATCAGCGCACCGAGTAACATCAATATTAACAGTGTTCCGCGACTACGGATGGAGATAGATCAGGTCGCTGCCACAAATTGTTCCAGCGCGATCAAACTCTCCTTTGATCAACCAGAATCGGCATGCTACTTATCCCGGCGAGGCATTGTCACAACATCGAGCTTTTCCCATGAAACGCCGCATCTTCCTTTTAGGTACGATAACCGCATTCCTGTCCGGCTGCGCAAGCAGGTTCCGGGATTACGGTGGTCCAGAAGTCACTCGGCTCAGAATGTACAAGGATGAGCGCCTTCTTGTTCTTGATGGGGTCGAGGGCGAGTTGCGGAGGTTTCCAATCGGACTTGGTTTCGCGCCGGTCGGCCACAAGCAATTCGAAGGGGATGGCCGCACACCGGAGGGAGCGTACATCATTGACCGCCGCAATCCGAACAGCGAGTTCCATCTTTCCATCGGGATCTCCTACCCGAACGAGGCCGACCTCGCGTTTGCCGAGTCCCAAGGCCGTTCGGCCGGTGGAGATATCTTCATTCATGGCGGTCCGCGTCGCGGAATTGACCCGATGAATGTCCGCGATTGGACAGCAGGCTGCCCCTCGGTCACGGATCGTCAGATCGAGCGAATTTACGCCATGGTTCCAAACGGCACACCTATTGATATCTATCCCTGACGGATGCGGCGGTTTGGTGCGGACCCTGTAGCGTCGCGTTCATCCAAGCCAGACATCGAGGAACAGCATGAGAACGAGGCCGACCGCGAGGCCGAGCGTCGCCCTGTTCTGGTGACCGTTGCGATGCGTTTCGGGAATAATCTCGTGGCTGATGACATAGAGCATCGCGCCCGCAGCAAAGGCCAGCCCCCACGGCAAGAGTGGCTCCGCAATCGTAATGATACCCGCCCCAATCAACCCGCCAATGGGTTCGACCATACCGGTCAGCGCGGCAATACCCCAAGCGCGCCTCTTCGAGTACCCCTCTCCCAGCAAGGAAATTGCGACAGCCAGGCCTTCGGGCGCATTCTGAAGCCCGATGCCGATGGCGAGCGGGAGCCCACCATTCATTCCCCCGGAACCAAACCCGACGCCAACCGCAAGGCCTTCGGGAAAATTGTGGATCGTGATCGCGATGATAAATAACCAGACCCGCCGGAGGGATGCCCCTTCGGGCCCCTCGCGCCCGGTACTGAAGTGCTCGTGTGGAAGTTTTTCGTTCATCAATGCTATAGCGGCCATGCCGAGCAGGATCGCGACGCAAACGATGGCCGCGGGTGCCGCCCCATTCTCGAAACGCACGTCGGCGGCGTCCAGGGCCGGGATAATGAGGGAAAAGAACGAAGCGGCGAGCATCACGCCGGCTGCGAACCCGAGCGAAAGATCGCGGGTGGCCCGAGATGGCAAGCGTCCGAACAATACGGGCAAGGCGCCGATTGCGGTGAGTGATCCCGCAGCAAGACTTCCAAGGAAGCCAAGCATTATCGGGGATAGAGATTCCATGGCAGGCCAACCCGTCAATTATTGTAAATGCGACTTATTCTCAATAAGCGCATCTTGTCGATAAGGGAAGGCTTCTTTTTCCTGGCGCTGTTGCACGCCTGACCGATGTAGGGAGACCTGGGTACCATTTCTTGAACCGCATTGAGCCACTCCATTGGCAGGTCATGAACCTCAGTGCCCGCAATATGGCACTCGACGATATAATCGCCAAGTTTTCAATCAGACGAGCGCGGGCCTCACTCACAAGGAAAGGTATTTTGTGTCAGAGTCTTCAACGTACCGGATACTCAAGGCACACGATCTAATCACCAGCCCTGCCTTCATTGTCATGAAGGGCATTGATGTCTGAACTTGAGGAACTGGAGGCGTTTGGACGCGGCATCCAGCAGGATGTCATCCCCGAGAGCGACGATCGCCTCAGACATCAGAACCCGACCCCTTCTTCATCGTCCAAAGTCGATGGAGGTTCGGGTTGCCCTTTGCCAGATGGCTGCAGTCCGGGCTTTCGCTTTCGGTCGATCCGCTTTGGAAGCGCCTCCAGATCAAGAAGCAGCCCGGTATCGTCAGAATCCGGCATCGAGGAACTCCGCAATGCGCTCGATCTCGCCAAGGACGAGGCAGGCCATCGCCAGCGTCCCGATGCTGACCCCGTCATCGCCCTTCTCCAGCCGCATGATTGTGCTTTCAGACACACCGACGCGCTCGGCGAACCCCTTTACGGAGATACGCCGCTTCAAGCGCGCCGTCTTGATGTTCTTCCCCAGAGCTTCAAGTGCGCGCCGGGCGTTCAATGAACTCACCTTAACTGCCATATCTGACGCCCAATTCCAAGTTATACGTCAAATATGACCGTTAGCAGATAAATCATGTTTGAACAACAATTCTCAAGGTATCGCCCGATACGATAGAGCCACACGAGTTCACGGCCCACAGACACGGCCGAGCCAGCGCAAAACCAGACCCCATTTTGGGTCTCCGCAACGCGCCCTGAGAGTAAGAGGCCTGCGGCGGTTCCCGTGACGGGTTTGGAGATCGAGAGAGAGAGAGGCTCCCGGCCGCCCGTCCCGGGAGATACCCAATGAATACCGAAATTATCGATGCCGGGCATGACATCAATGGAGGCTACAAGGTGGATCTGTCGCTCGACGATATCTTCGCCTCGGTCAAGGGTCGCGCGGAGCGGAGCCGGACACGCACGGTGGAAAGCGCGGCAATCCGGGTCGAGGCGCATCGCGACAATCCTGAGGAGTTGGGGCAGGTCCTGGTCGATCAGCGGCGCCACGCGCCCTTCGATTCCGGCGTTGTTGAAAGAGATGTCGATACGTCCAAACGCGTTTGCCGCAACGGACATGTAGGCTTCGGTTTCATCGGGCGACGACACATCGGCGGCACAGGTCAGCACCTCGGCGTCAACTCGCAGGTTTTCCGCCGCGGCGTCCAGTTCGACCTGATCCAGGTCCACGATCATGACACTTGCCTCCCTTCAGGAACAGCCGGGCCGCTTCCAACCCGATCCCGGCAGCACCACCGGTGACGAGAGCGGTTTTGTTTTCAAGTCCTGACCTGGGCATTCCTCTGGCGGGTCCGGGACAAGGGCCGAGCGAAGACCTTACGCCCTGATGAGCGCTGACCCTCAGCGATTGACGCTTGGGCTAAACCTGCATGCAATCTGATGCAGGCATTTTCTTAAGTCTTTACTGAACAAATCGCTTAAACTGAAAATCTTGAAGCTGTTCAACTCCCAGAATTCAGGTTGAGAAACTCGCGGATGGATCCGCTCTTTGCTGTCGCGACCGCGAAAACATCAATCCGGCAACCTCAAGACAATCTGAACGGCTTGAATGGCCCCGTCATCGGGTGGCGGATCTGGCAGACCTGTTTGTTGCAGACCACGCAGCAGTGCGATGGCGACGGGCGACGTTGCAGGGATCAGGTGGTCATTATCGCCATTGCCACGGATGGCGGTGAGATCGATCACTATGATTGGATAGTCTGCCAGACGGTCAATGTCTTCAAGCGACCCCAGCCGCTGGGTCTGACCTGTCAACCGCGCCGACAGACGTAAAAGGCGGTCTCGCTGCGACACCACGATCACGAAGGGGTCAGGCATTGGGTCGATCCGGTCCAACTGTGTCTGGAACACATCGACATCTATGTCAGGCGACATCAGAATGACGCCCTCAAGACCCGCCAGCGAAGTGTTTCCACCGATAGACATTTGTCTCAGCGTTTCGGTAACCAATTGCCCGCCCATCGAATGGCCCACAAGCAAGATGCGGCGATCTTGTTGGCGACCAAGATCGGTCAGCAGCCGCTCAAGCGCATCGCGCGCAAAAATGGCGCTGTCGCGGTCATAGATGTAGCCAAGGGGTTCGGCGGCGGACGGCCAGGCAAACAATACCTGTGGACCTGACAATTCGTAATCATGGGCAATCTGCGCCTGCCGAAAGACCGCCTCGGCGAGGGTGTTGTTGTAACCGGGAACGAACACCAGGATTGTGTCGTCTGCATCACCTCTCTGAGACCTAACTCCGCTTTGGAACTCTGCAGAAGTCGGATATGACCAGGCACCAGAAACGCCAAAACCGGTCCCGTCACGAGGCCATTCGATCTGGCCGGCTTCGTGACCAAAGGGGATCGTCACGTCGATTCTTCCATGCCGCAGGTCTCGTGTGCGCTCGCCGGTTTGGGACAGCAAAGAAGGTCCATTCCGCTGTGTCGCCAGATAGATTGTCCGTGTGGCGAGGGGATGTACGTCCGAGGGGGCCGGGCTGAAATTTCCGCGCGGTGCACAGGCAGCTAGAGCCAGAACGAGCAAAACGCAGGCCAGCACCTGTCCGCTCATATTGTCTGAGTGCACCTTATACTGCCGAGCAAACTTGGGCAGGCGAGACCCTTCCCTCAAATACCCGAAACCTCCGGAGCTCCTGCCTGAATCACTGGTGTCTTGCATCACGTCGTCTCTCTCTCGTGCATCTGCGAGGAACCTCTTGAGCATCCCATAGCGGTCTATTTGCTCTATTTCAATATATTGTTCAGTATTGACTGAACGTATGAAACGTATATGTTGCCAGAAATTCAGTGGAGTGCCGACATGAGCGTGCAAACAAAGACGACAGCAAAAACCGGCGCAAAAATCGAGAACGCCGATAAGCCAGACACCAAATCCTCGGGCACCAAACCGGACTGGGCGAAATCGGATCGTCAGCTTGGCCGCGACGCCCGTCTTGCCGCAGGCGAACCCACACGCCTTCGCCGTTGGCCTTGGGTTGTCGGTGTGCTGTTGTTCGTCGCTGTCGCGGGCGGCTACGCCTACTACTCGACTGAAATCGCGCCGCAAACCACAGCTGTGCCTCCTGCTACCCCTCAGGCGGCAGTCGAGGCAGCGATGCAGATCAACCCCGACGAGATGACGATGCTGGAGCCGCAACGTCTGGAACGCCGCGTGCGCGTGTCGGGCACGTTGTCGCCATGGCGCAGCACCCAGCTATCGTCACAGACCGGCGGCGAGGTCGAGGAAGTCACCGTGCGGCCCGGCGATACCGTGGCTGCCGCAGACCTGCTGGTGCAGATCGATACCGAGAACCTGTTGCTTGAGTTGGACCAAGCGCAAAGCAACGTGGCCGCAACTCGCGCGCAACTGGCATTGGCGGAGGTACAGCTGGAACGGGTCCGAGCACTGGTCGAGAGGGGTGTCACGACATCGTCGACCCTTGATGAGGCGCAAAGCACCGTCACCCAGCTGACGGCCAGCCTTGACGCACTTGAGGATCAGGTGGCTGGTGCACAGTTGCGCCTGCGCAATGCAACGGTGCGCGCACCCTTCTCGGGAATCGTATCCGCCCGTGCGGTGGAGCCGGGGCAATATGTCGGGATCGGCGCGCCTCTGATCAGCATCGTGGACCTATCCACCGTTGAATTGCGCGCCAACGCTGCCGTGGCCGATGGCGCGCTGCTCAGGCGCGACCAAACGGTAATGATCACCGTCGATGGCGTCGAAGGCCGTAGCTTTGAAGGGCGCGTTGCGCGGATCAATCCGGTGGCCGAGGAAGGCACCCGCACGATTCCGGTCTATGTCATGATCGACAATTCTGACGGTATCCTGCTCGGTGGAATGTTTGCTTCGGCGCAAGTGGTCGTAGATGCGGTTGAGAACGCGATAGCGATGCCCACGCGCGCCTTGCGAGAGGACGTGGATGGTCCCTACGTGTTGCGCATCGAAGGCGACGCGCTGGTCCGGCAGGGCGTCGAGACCGGCGGCACATGGGCGGGACGGCTGACGCAGATTACCTCGGGCCTCGAGCCGGGGCAAGCGGTCGTGACCGCACCCCTGCCCGCGCTGCACCCCGGCGACACCGTCGAACTCGTGGAGAATTGATCCCATGTTCCTGACCCGTATCAGCGTCTCGCAGCCCGTGTTTGCGACCATGATCATAGCCGCCCTCATGGTGATCGGCATCTATTCCTTCCAGCGCCTGCCGATCGAGCAGTTACCGGATGTCGACTTCCCCGTCGTGGCCGTGGTTGTGTCTTACCCCGGTGCCTCGCCCGAGGCGGTCGAGACCGACATCATCGAACCCATTGAAGACGCCGTGAATACGATCAGCGGCATCGACAGCATTTCTGCAACCGCCCGGTCGGGCGAGGCGATGATCGTGTTGATGTTCGATCTGGGCATCGACAGTTCCGTCGCGGCACAAGACGTGCGCGACCGGATTGCAACGGTCGAGGCGATGCTGCCCGAAAGCGCCAACGATCCGATGTTGTTTAAGTTCGACCCCTCGGAATTGCCGGTTCTGTCGTTGGCCGTCAGCTCCGAGACTTTGAGCCTGCGAGACCTGACCGCCCTGACCGAGGACGTGATCGAGCCGCGCCTTTCGATCATTCCCGGCGTCGGTCGTGCCACGGTCGTGGGCGGCCTGCCGCGCCAGTTGAACGTGCTGATCGACCCTGACCGCCTGACCGCCTTTGGCGTCGGCGTGGGCGAGGTGACGGCGGCTCTCAGGGCCGAGAACCAGAACCTGCCGGCAGGTGACATCGAGATGGGCCTTGAAGTCCAGACAATTCAGGTCGAGGGCCGCATCGAGGAAGCCGAGGAATTTCTGGATATCATCGTCTCGCGCCAGGGCGGACAGCCCGTGCGCCTGCGCGACGTCGCCACTCTGGTCGATGGTGAGGCGGAGCCGTTCAGCCTTGCGCTTCTAAATGGCGAGCAGGCGCTCGCCGTCGATGTGGTCAAGACCCAAGGCGCCAACACTGTCGGCGTGGCCGAGGAGATCCGCCACGCCATTGCAGAGTTGATGGACGGCGATCTGCCCGTCGATGTGACCATCGAGGTCGTGCGCGACAATGCGCTGCCGGTGGAGCAATCGTACAATGGTGTGCAAAGCATGATGATCGAAGGCGCGGCGCTGGCCGTGTTCGTCGTGTTCCTGTTTCTCAATTCATGGCGCTCGACCGTCATCACCGGCCTGACCCTGCCGATATCGGTGATCGGGACGATGACGGTCATCTATGCGCTCGGCTTCACGCTCAACATAATGACGCTCCTGGCGCTGTCGCTCGCCATCGGCCTTTTGATCGACGATGCCATCGTGGTGCGCGAAAACATCATGCGGCACTTGCATATGGGCAAATCACACAAGCAGGCCGCGCTGGAAGGGACCAGTGAGATCGGCCTCGCAGTTCTGGCCACGACGCTCTCCATCGTCGCGGTGTTCCTGCCCGTGGCCTTCATGGACGGCATCATCGGGCGGTTTTTCCTGCAATTCGGCGTGACGGTCTCGGTAGCGGTGCTGATCTCGCTCTTCATCGCCTTCACGCTGGATCCGATGCTGTCCTCGGTCTGGTATGACCCGGCGGCGGAGCCGGATACCAAGCGTGGCCCTCTGGGCAAGCTGGTCGGCCTGTTCGGGACGTTCTTCGATTGGCTCGCGAAAGGCTACAGAAACGTCCTGCGCTGGTGTTTGCGCCACCGGATCACAACGCTTGGCGTGGCCGTCGCGGCCTTCGTCGGCAGTTTCGCAATCGTGCCACTGGTCGGTGTGGAATTCGTGCCGCCCGAGGATAACAGTCAGTTCCAGGTGAATATCGAGACGCCCGTCGGCTCGTCACTGGATTACACCGCGGGCAAGGTCATCCAGATCGACGCCATCCTGCGCGAATTTTCCGAGGTCATCAGCACCTATGCGACAGTGAACGCGGGCACCGATGCAAGCGGTCAGAATTCTGCCTCGATCGTGGTGGCGATGGTCGGCCCGTCCGAGCGGGAGCGCACCCCGCAGGACATGACCGACCCGGTGCGCGAGGCCCTGTCACGCATTCCCGGCGTGGACACGGTGATCGGCGCAGCGGGGGGACTTGGCGGGCTGGAGGCCCCGGTCCAGATCAACATGTTCGGCGACAACCTTGATGTCTTGGCACCACTGGCCGATCGACTTGTACGTCAGATGCAGACCATTGAAGGACTTGTGGATGTTGAGTCGAGCCTCGATGCCGCGCAACCCGTTCTTGGGGTGCGGGTGAACCGCGAGGCGGCCAGCGATCTGGGCGTCAGCCTGCAACAGGTTGGGGCCACCCTGCGCCCCATGTTGGGCGGCGAGGAGGTGACGGATTGGACTTCGCCCGACGGACGCAATTTCACTGTCATGGTCCGCCTGCCTGCCCAGATGCGCAACGACCTCGAAGTGTTGCGTGCGCTGCCCATCGCCCAAAGCGGGGTGACAGGAAGCAGTGAGATGGTGCGCCTCGATCAGGTGGCCGATATCGTGGAAAGCTTCGGACCCTCGACCATCGAGCGGATGGATCTGTCGCGGCAGGTCACCATCTCGGCGAACCTTTCAGGCGGCCTGACCTTGGGCGAGGTGATGCCCCAGATCCAGACAGCGATGGACGCGCTGAACATGCCCGCAGGCTACCGCGTGCAGGCGGGTGGCGATGCGGAGCAACTGGCGGAAACGGCTGCTGCTGCTGGGTCTGCGCTGCTGCTGGCGGTGGTGTTCATCTATCTGGTGCTGGCCTCCCAGTTCGGGTCGTTCCTGCAACCCATCGCGATCATGTTCGCCCTGCCCCTGGCTTTGATTGGGGTGCTGCTGGGGCTTCTGGTCGGAGGCTCGACCCTCAACATGTTCTCGATGATCGGGTTCATCATGCTCATGGGGCTGGTGGTGAAAAACGCCATCCTGCTGGTCGACAACGCCAATCAGCACACTCGGGCGGGCATGAACCTCTACGACGCGCTGCTGGAGGCCGGCAGCACCCGGTTCCGCCCGATCATCATGACAACGCTTGCGATGATCTTCGGAATGCTTCCCCTGGCGCTGAACCTTCAGGAGGGCTCGGGCCAGAACGCGCCGATGGCCCATGCAGTGATCGGCGGGCTGATCTCATCCACGCTGCTGACGCTGGTCGTGGTGCCGGTGGTGCTCACCTATATTGACAGCTTCGGTCAGTGGGCCAGCCGGATGTTTCCAAGCGGGCCGGATGAACACGACACGGCGACGCCCTTGCCGGCGAACGTCAGCACGATTGCCCGCACCCCTGCCGAATAGGAAAGGCCGCGCACAATGCCAGAGATGATCTATGCCTTCGAGACCGAGCGGGCGCCAACTCTGGCCGAAGTCGGCGGCAAGGTGCACAGCTTGATTGAAGCCGCGCAGGGGGGGCTTGCCCGTGCCAGATGGGCTGGCGCTGAGCGTGGGCTTTCTCGCGCCCTGGACGCAAACGATCAAGGCGACGTAAGATGTGGGTGGCGCTTTTGGCAGACACCAACAAAGACGCCTGCGACCGGGTCAGGGCCATGGCTGCCAGGATGGTATTGACGCAGGATCAGCGCACAGCACTGGAGCGGTCGTTGGAAGCCCTCGGCGATGGAACCGTTTTTTCCAAGCGGTCCTCGTCTCCCGAAGAAGACCTCACGGCGTCCAGTTTCGCGGGCACGTATGAGACCCTTCTCGGAACCACGCGCAACCAGTTTGAAGCAGTCATCGCGCGCCTGTGCGTCGATGTTAGATATCCGGGTGATGTGCTCCAAGATCCGGCAAAGCATCGCGCTCGACGCCAAGGCGATCAGCATGATTATCCAACGCCAGATCGCGAGCGATGTCAGTGGCGTGGGATTTTCGCTGAACCCGGTGAACAATTATTACGACGAGGCGGTGATCGACGCGAGCTTTGGCCTTGGTGAAGACATCGTGTCGGGCATGGTGACGCCAGATCACTCGGTCTTGGAAAGGTGAGGGTGGAAATCCGGCATTTTGCACTGACGACATCGGCCTGAGAACGTGCAAGCTGCGCCTCAAGTTCGCGGGTATTCATGACGGCAAGAACCTGCCCCGCCTCAATCAGGTCGTCCTCGTTCATGAGGATGCGGTCAATGCGGCCCGGCGTGCGGGTGGCATTATCGATTTGTTCGGCCTCGATTCGGCCATTGCCGCTGGCAAATCCTTTCGGCAACCCGCCGGTATTCTGATCCCAGACATACCAGGCAATAGCCGCCACAGCGGCAAGAACACCGACCACAGTTGTAAGTATACGCACATATTTTATCTTTTTGTCCAATCTGCGCCAAGCTTGGCGGGTAGCATCGCGCCATCAATCCTGAAAAACGTATGTTCCGGAGGCGGCACAAAGTGTCGGTAATTTCGCCTTGGGCTTCTTGATTTTGGTCAATGAGCCCGCGGCAAGCCATTCGGTCCAAGCTGTCCACCATGATCCGTCGCGCTGCTCGGCCAGGTCCATCCATGCGTCAGCCCCCACATGGGGCGGTGTTCGGGCGTCGTTTAGAGACGGAAATGTCGGTGCGCATGGCCGGGTTCCGATACGATCCGGCCATTGTGCCCGCCACTGGCCAGTGCGAATGTTACCTCGGCATCGGGGTTGCGCAACGAGATACAATAGACCGCATGGCCCTGGCCCACCAGATACCGCACTGACCTGCCCCCAAGGCTCCCTCATTCATAACGAGAGTTTGCGGGTCTGGATTTCATATTCTTCGTCGTCAGTTTGGCCAAGTGGCCAAGCGTCGTCGTCAAACCGCACATCGGAGCCTGCCTTGACTGCGATCCTCCCGCCGCAGGACCGGACATGACCGCCGCAATCTTTGTCGCGGCACTGGCCAATAGTTCGGCGCGTCGTCCGGGGGACGCGGCCAGATGCGCCGCCCAGTCCCACCAGGCCTGACTGAGGGCGATGGGAGAAAGACCCGCAGTATAGCGCGCCACTGCCGCATGCAGGCTGCGATCAAACGCGTCTGGATCTCCGGGCAGAATAAATCCGCACTGGGGTCTATCTGGGGATGTGGGCTTGTTCATTGTGAATGCTCCTGTCGCGACCGACTCAACGCAGGGCATCTATGTATTTTGTTTAATCAAAACTGAACATACAAATTGAAATAATCGCTCGACGCTGCGTCAATGCTTATCGCAACGGGTATCAGGCGTGTTTGTCCTGACGAAGCGCTTTAGCTGTCGCGTCCAAGCCTTCGCCCATTGCTCGGTAGTAAGCGGCATAGCTGGCGACGCGATCACGCGGTCCTTTCTCGGACGCGGGGATAGCCTGAAGCGACTCTTCGATATCGGCCGCAGCCCGTCGCGCCCGTGTCACGCCCGCCTCGACCATGTTGGCAAAGGCGTTGTCTACCATCTGGAAATAGTCCTGCCGGTCACCAGCCTTGGCCACGCGTTTGATCAATTGTTGGCTTTCCAGCATCCGCACGCTGGAACTGACGCTGCCACGACTGACCTGAAGCGCCTCGGCCAGTTGTCCGAACGACACGCGCTCCCCATCATAGAGAAGCATCGCCAGAACGCGGCCCGCAATGCGCGGCAGCCCTTCGGATTGCGCGATGACACCAATCTTCTCGATAAAATCGGCCCGTGCCGTTTCCGCGGCGCTCACCTTATCAGCCTTGTTCACGTCACGTCTCCCCTTATGGCGCGATGTTGACAAACTATCCCGCATCGCCGTATCTGTCTAGTGTGTTCAGTCAAAATTGAACATCTTATCTGCGAGTATTGCATGACAAAGAACACCTTTTCAACCAAGGGCATCACCAAGGTCTACGGTGAAGGGCGGTCTGCTGTTCATGCGCTGCGCGGCGTAGATCTGGATATTCCGGAAGGTGAGATTGTCGTGTTGCTGGGGCCGTCCGGTAGCGGCAAATCCACGTTGCTGAACATCATTGGCGGGTTGGACCGGGCGACGGACGGCGATGCCTTTTTTCAGGATCAGAACCTCAGCGCGATGACTGACAAGCAACTGACAATGTATCGCCGCGACCACGTTGGCTTCGTGTTCCAGTTCTATAACCTCATGCCAAGCCTGACCGCGCGTGAAAACGTCGAGCTTGTGACCGAGATCGCGCGCGACCCGATGGAGCCGGATGAGGCGCTGGCGATGGTTGGTCTGCGCGAACGGGTCGATCATTTTCCAGCACAGTTGTCGGGTGGGGAACAGCAGCGCGTGGCGATTGCGCGCGCCGTGGCCAAAAACCCGACCGTGCTGTTCTGCGACGAGCCGACCGGCGCGCTGGACAGCACAACGGGTCGCGCGGTGCTCAACGTGCTCAAGGACGTGAACGAAAAGCTGGGAGCCACCGTGTTGATCGTGACCCATGCCGCGTCTCAGGCCGCCATGGCCGATCGGGTGATCCACTTTGCTGACGGGGACATTCGCGAAGTCGTGGTGAACGACAAGAAGCTTACTCCTGAAGAGATCGACTGGTGAGCCCGCTTGATCATAAACTCCTGCGCGATTTGTGGCGCATGAAGGGGCAGGCGTTTGCGATTGGCATGGTGATCGCCGTGGGTGTTGGCATGCTGGTGATGATGACGGGGCTGGTCACGTCCCTGAACGAGACACGCAGCGCCTATTATGAACGCTACCGTCTGGCCGAGGTTTTTGCCCCTGTGACCCGTGCGCCGGATCGGCTGGCGACACGGCTGGCGGCAATAGATGGCGTCAGCACAGTAGAACCTCGCGTGGTTGGGGCCGCCCTGATCGACGTGGCTGATTTTGACTTGCCGGTGCAGGCGCAGGCGGTGTCGTTACCGGATCTGCGCGCACCGCGCCTAAACGATGTGTTCCTGACCGATGGGCGGATGATCGACAGCGACCATTCAGATGAAATCCTATTGCTAGAGGCCTTTGCCAATGCCCACGGCATTCGCCCCGGCGAGCGGATCAGTGCCACGATGAACGGCGCACGGCGCAGCTTTCAAATTGTCGGCCTCGCCCAAGCACCCGAGTTTCTCTACACCACCGCCCCCGGCGAATTGATCCCCGATGACGCGCGTTTCGGCGTGATCTGGATGAGCCGCTCGGCGCTGGCTGCCGCCTACGACATGGACGGTGCGTTCAACGAGGCTCTGCTGTCGCTGTCGCGCGGCGCGAACGAAGCCGCCGTGCTGGATGCCGTTGACCGCATTCTTGACCCTTATGGCGGGACCGGAGCTTATCCACTGGCAGATCAAGCCTCCAACCAGCTTGTGAGCGAGGAAATCGGCGGGTTGGAAGCCGCTGCCGTGGGTGTGCCGCCCATCTTCCTCGCTGTCGCGGCCTTCCTTCTCTACATTGTGATCAACCGCATGGTGCAGTCGGAGCGTGAGGAAATCGGATTGATGAAGGCGTTTGGCTACACCAATGGCGAGGTCGGCGCGCATTATTTCAAGCTGGTGCTGGCGATTGCCGCCGGTGGGGCCTTGGCAGGCTGCCTGCTAGGCATCGCAGGCGGGCGGGCGCTTATTCAGGTCTATATCGCCTACTTCAAATTCCCGTTTCTGGTGTTCCAGCTTGATCCAGCCTCCTTTGTCACAGGCGTCAGTGTCAGCATTCTATCGGCCTCTGCCGGCGGCCTTCTGGTGTTGCGCAGCGTCTTTGCCCTAACCCCTGCCGCCGCGATGCGGGCACCGGCCCCCGCCGATTACAGCCGCACGGGCGCGTTGGGCCACATGATGAACCGCTTTCTTGATCAGCCTTCGCGCATGGTCTTGCGCCGGATCACGCGACAGCCCGGTCGCATGGCAGGCGCGATGATCGGGATCGCCTGTGGCATGGCGTTGTCTGTGTCGATGATCACGATTTACGCAGGTTTTGATCGCACCATCGACCTCACCTTCAATGTAGTCGACCGCAGCGACGTGACCGTCAGCTTTACGCACGCGGCGTCTGAAGCCACGATATTCGAGCTACGCCGCATCGAGGGTGTGACCTTCGTTGAACCCGTCCGCCATGTCCCCGCCGTGCTCCGCAACGGGCTTGCGACCCATCGCGGCGTTGTCAGCGGGCTTGCCCCAGATGCCCGCCTTAGTCGCGCGCTGGACTTCTGATTTGGCAGAGATATCGCTGGAGAATGGTGGCATTGTTCTCTCGACCGGGTTGGCCACCAAGCTGAACATCCAACCCGGCGACATGCTTACGGTAGAGGTCCGCGAGGGTCGCCAGCCCGCGCTGCAAATTCCCGTCACGGGCGTTGCGCAAAGCCTGCTGGGCTCGCCCTCTTATATGGACCTCGCCGCGCTGAACCGTGCCCTGCGCGAGCCGAACCGTGTGTCCGGCGCTTATCTGTCGATTGACGAGGCTTATGCGAGCGACATCTACACCGCCTTGCAAGACATGCCGACCGTCGCAGGTGTCAGCCTGAAAAGCCAAGCGGAAATCGCCTTCCAAACGCTGATGAACACCGGCGCGGGTGCGATCCGCTATGTCATGGGGGCAATCGCATTCGTTATCACTTTCGGCATCGTCTACAACGCCGCGCGCATCGCCTATGCCGAACGCTCCCGCGATCTGGCGAGCCTGCGGGTGATCGGCTTTACCAAGGGCGAAGCAGCCTTCGTGCTGCTGGGGGAATTGGCCATCGTGACACTGATTGCCCTGCCCATCGGCAGTATCCTTGGCTATTATCTGTCCTTCGGCATTGCCGCAGGCTTTTCCAGCGAACTCTACCAGATTCCCGCCATCTTCGACCCGGCAAGCTATGGCTTTGCGGCCATGGTCGTCATTGGGGCCGCAGTAGCCTCCGGCTGGCTCGTCAAACGCGATATCGACCGGGCCGAACTCGTCTCGGCCCTGAAAACGAGGGAGTAGCCAGAATGGCAAAAGCGAAAAAACGATCCCGGCTGATCCTGACCGCCGCAACCGTGCTGTTGGTCGGCGGCGCGCTGACGGTGGCCTTCTGGCCCAAGCCGACCATGGTGGACATGGGCACGGTGCGCGTTGGCACCATGCAATTGACCATCTACGAGGAAGGCCGAACGCGCGTGCGCGACGCCTATATCGTGTCCACGCCCGTCGCGGGCCAGTTGCAACGCGTCAGCGTCCGGCCCGGCGATCCGGTTGTGCGCGGCGAGACCATCGTGGCCCACATGCGACCGACAAACCCCGCTGCTCTGGATGTGCGCACCCGCGAACAGGCTCAAGCTGCCGTCGATGCCGCACAAGCCGCCCTGCGCGTGGCGCGCGCCGATCTGAACGCCGCCCTTGCCAACCGTGATCTGGCGCAAACGGAACTGGGCCGAACGGAACAACTGGTAGAACGAGGAATTTCCAGCGCCGCCGCATTGGACAGCGCCCGCCAGCGCTCCCGCGTTGCACAGGCCAACGTGGACACCGCCGAGGCCGCGATTTCCATGCGCGAGGCCGAGATCACAAACGCCCAAGCGCAGTTGATCGGCTTTGATGATCGCGGATTGGCTGCCGCACTGGGCCCGATGTCCGACGACATACCCATTCACGCCCCAGCTGAAGGCCGCGTGTTACGGGTCATTCAGCAAAGCGAAACGACCTTGCCTGCGGGCGCGCCGATCATGGAGATCGGCAATATCGAGAGCGATCTGGAAGTTATCGTCGAACTCCTCTCCACCGATGCGGTACAGGTCACCGTCGGTGATCCGGTGATCATCGGGGATTGGGGCGGTCCGACAGATTCGACAGGTGAGGTGGTCCGTGTGGACCCGTTCGGGGTCACACAATTCTCGGCCCTCGGGGTTGAAGAACAGCGGGTCAATGCCGTGATCGCCTTTGCCAGTCCGTCGAGCGATTATACAGGTCTTGGCCACGGGTTTCGGGTAGAGACCCAAATTGTGGTATGGGAAGCCGAAAACACCTTGATCGTTCCCGCCAGCGCGCTGTTCAGAAGTCGTGATGCTTGGGCAGTGTTCGTCGTGGTTGATGGAACAGCTCAACTCCGCGCCATCCAGGTCGGCCCTAACAATGGTATCGAAGCGCAAGTCATGGACGGATTGACCGAGGGCGACCGCGTGATCCTCTATCCGTCTTCCAGCCTGTCAGAAGGCATGACCGTCGCGGAGCGGGTGATCAACTGAAATTTTGATTGGCGCATCGCAGATATTTTAAAGGAAACAGAGGTGGTCGAGGAAAGTCACCTGTCGGCGCACCTGACATTGGCAATGCTCGGCATTCCCCGTACGACATTCTACCGTTGGTACGACCGGTACCTGCAACGCGGCGAGGCCGGTTTGCAGGCTCAATTTCCCAAGCCAAAGCACGTCAGGAACCGCATTCCCGACGAAGTGCGGCGCAAGATTGTCAAGCTGGCGCTGAAAGAGACAGAGTTGTCACCAAGAGAACTGGCTGTGACGGTCAGCAAGGCACGACAACGCCACGGCGCTGTCGGCTAGAGCCTGGTGGCGTGCGACTTCGGACGTCAGGTTGCAGACTTCCAGGTCCGTGCGGCCGTTCTGAAGGGCTACACCGCGCTTGTCGGTCGCGTCACAATGCCTCTGGGACAAGTCCTTCTAGGCAAAGGGAAATTCCCACCAGCAACTCTTGTGCGCAACAAAGCCAATCCAATGCACACTCAAGCCAGCCGAATGCGGATCGTCGGAACTTGCGCAGTGGAATTAACCCGCATCAAGCAGCGCTTGATTTTTCTTCTTCGAAAACCTGGAGGGTGTGAAACGCTTCGAATTGAGACAAGAAAATCCGTCCCGATAACTGCTCCGGAAACTTGCTGCGCTGTAGCCTGTCCATCACCGGCCCTTTTACCTCTGACAGGTTCAACGTCAGTCCCATGTCCCTAAGGCGGGCGTTTATCGTCTCCAGCGTATCCAACGCGCTCAGATCAACTTCATTGACGGCGGAAAACATCAAAATCACATGGCGCAGGTCCGGATCTCCGATGACGCGCGCGAAAATGCGATCCTCCATTATGCGGGCATTCGCGAAGTATAGGCTTTGGTCGATGCGCAACGTCAGGATCTTCGGATCTGTTGTAACCTTGTGACGCAGGATGTTTCGGAAATGCTGGCCTCCGGGAACGAGGCCGACCTCGGCAATATGCGGGCGAGAGGTGTTGTGGATAAACAGGATCAATGACAGAGCCACACCGGTGGCCACGCCAACCTCGACCCCCATAAACAAGGTGAGCAGCATTGTGGCAAGCACGGCTGAAAAGTCGGCACGGGAGTAATGCCAGGAACGCGGCAGGACGTGGAAATCGACCAGAAGTCAGGACGGCCACGATGATGGTCGCGGCCAGTGTCGCCTTGGGCAGGAACATCAGGAAATGCGTAAGGTACAGCGCGGCAAGCGCAATTCCGACGGCTGTCAACAGGCCGGCGGCTGGTGTCCGTGCTCCAGCGTCGAAGTTGACGACAGAACGCGAGAAACCACCCGTGACCGGAATGCCACCGGACACGGCAGAGGCGAGGTTTGATGCGCCCAACCCAATGAGCTCCTGATCCGGCTCGATGCGTTGGCGGCGTTTGGCCGCAAGGGTCTGCGCGACAGAGACGGATTCCACGAAGCCGATCAACGAGATCAGCGCAGCCGACCCGATCAACGCTTGCCAGAGGGCCGCATCGAATTGCGGCACCGTCAGGCTCGGCAGACCCGATGGGACGGTGCCGACGAGTGCGACACCCGCTGCTGCAAGATCGAATTTCCACGCGACCCAAGTTGTCACGACGATGGCCAGCACTGGTCCGGTTTTGGCTAAGGGTCCGATCAGGCCCTTTGGCAGCCCGATCCGGCGCAGCAGCGGCGCAAGGCCGCTTCGCACCCAGACCAGGAACGTTGTGGTGCCCACGCCGATTGCCAATGTCGGCAGGTTCAACGTGCCGATGCTCTCGAAGAAGCTCACCACAATCTCAAGTAACGTGTGGCCCTCCAGGGAGACCCCAGCCAGGTGTTTCAACTGGCTTGCTGCGATCAGGATGCCGGACGCCGTGATAAACCCGGATATGACGGGATGGCTGAGAAAACTGGCGATAACCCCCAAGCGCAGCACGCCCATGACCAAAAGTATCGCCCCCGATAGCAGCGCCAGCACTGCCGCCGCCGCAACCAATTGCGCCGGGTCACTTAGACCGAGCCGCGCGAGTGCAGCCGCCGTCATTAGTGAAACGATGGCAACCGGCCCGACAGATAGCGTACGGCTCGACCCGAAAATCGCATAGGCCGCGAGAGGTAATATGGAAGCGTAAAGGCCAACCTCCGGCGGCACTCCGGCCAGAAGGGCGTAGGCCAGCGACTGCGGAATGAGCATCACTGTGACGATCAACGCGGCGATGAAGTCACCGGAAAAATCGGCACGGGAGTACGCCGCGCCCCAATCCAGAATTGGAAGGGCGCGACGTACCCACTTTGCCGGGATGGGTTGCGCCCTCATGTCAGCCAGCTTGCCCGTTCGAGGATAGCTTCCAGATCGCCTGCGCGCGGTTTCCTGTCTTGCAGTAAGCTAGGATGGGCTTTGGCAAACTATCAAATTCGTCGGTGAACTTGGCAGCGTCGCCGGGGGTTGGCCCCGATGGCGCAACTGGCACGTAAGCCGCACGGATGTCCGCAGTGCGCGCTTCGGCCTCGACCGCCTCAAACAAGGGCTGGAAGGCTTCTTCCCCGTCGGGCCGATTGCAGATGATGGATTTGAACCCCATCGCTGCAATCACAGCCATGTCTTCTGGGCGGACCTGTCCCGTCGCCGAGATCTCGTCACTTATCTTTCGGATATCCATGATCGTCCTTTCACAAGCCATTTACCGGTACTTTGAGGAACCTCAGGCCATCTTCATCGGCAGGAGGCAGATGTCCGCCACGCATGTTGACCTGCAATGACGGAATGATCAGCGTCGGCACGGCCAAGGTCTTGTCACGCGCGGTGCGCATTTCGATGAACTCTTCACGGGTGGTGCCGCCGCTGATGTGGATGTTGTGCGCCTTCTCATCCGCGACCGTGGTTTCCCAAGCGATATCGCGGCCATTGGGGCCGTAGTCGTGGCACATGAACAACCGCGTTTCATCGGGCAGCGACAGGACCTTCTGGATCGAGTCGTAGAGGATGCCTGCGTCGCCGCCGGGGAAGTCTGCCCGAGCGGAGCCGCCGTCTGGCATGAACAACGTATCGCCCACGAAGGCAGCGTCGCCGATGACATAGGTCAGGCAAGCCGGTGTATGACCGGGGGTGTGCATGACGTGCACATCCAGGTTGCCCACATTGCAGCTATCGTCATCGCCGAACAGACGGTCAAACTGGCTGCCATCACGCTCAAACTCGGTGCCCTCATTGAAGACCTTTCCAAAGGTATCTTGCACGACGGTGATGTTCGATCCGATGCCGATCTGACCGCCGAGCTTTTCTTGCAGATAAGGCGCCGCAGACAGGTGGTCTGCGTGGACATGGGTTTCCAGCAGCCACTCAACACTCAGCCCATGTTCCTGGACGAATGCGATGATCTTGTCGGCGTGGTCATACGTGATCCGACCTGCTGCATAGTCAATGTCCATGACGGAATCGATGATTGCACAGCTGGACGAAGTCGGATCTTTGACGACATAGCTGATCGTGTTGGTCGCGTCGTCGAAGAACGCCGTGACGTCGGGGTTTAGGGGGGTCTTTGACATATCTGGTCTCCTCAAACGAGTGTCAGGTTGGTTTAGGGGTGAAGCGCGCTGTCAGACGCATCATTGCGCGGGCAGCAAACAAGCCGCCAATCATCGCTACGGCAAATAGCGCAACGCGCGGGTCGAGCGTTCCCAATGCAGGCAGAGCGCCGCCGGGACAAAAGCCAGCGATACCCCATCCGATGCCAAAAACGGCAGAGCCGCCGATCAGGCGCGCATCAATCCAGCGGTTGGCGGGGATGTCGAATACCGGTCCGTACACAGGGTTGGGTCGGGACAGAACGAGTTTGTAGCCCACGAAAGCCACGATCACCGCCCCGCCCATGACGAGCGCAAGGCTGGGATCCCAGCTGCCGGCCACGTCGAAAAAGTTGATGACTTTCGCAGGGTTTGCCATGCCAGACATCGAGATGCCAACGCCGAAGATCAGGCCGATCAGGTATGTTAATAGATGGCGCACTACACACCTCCTTCGATCACATGGCGGATGACATAAACGGTGACGCCCGTAGTCAGCATGAACGTGGCCGTTGCCGCGAAGGAGCGCGGCGACAAGCGGGCGAGCCCGCAGACCCCGTGCCCTGACGTGCAGCCAGAGCCATAGGTCACGCCCACGCCCACGATCAATCCGCCAACGATCAGCGCGACATTGCTGACCGGAACCTGGATCAGCGGCGCGTCGCCAGTGAGCAACTGAAACGCCAACGGGCCGGTTATCATGCCCGCCAGCAGCAGGGCACGCCACGTCCAGTCGGGTCTGCTGGCCGGATGCAGAAAGCCGGCCAAGATGCCGGTAGCCCCCATGATCCGGCCCCTGAGCCAAAGCAGAAGCACGGCGGCTAGCCCGATGAGGGCGCCTCCGGTTAAGGAGGCGATCGGTGTGAATACAGTTTCCAAAATGTTAAGCCTTACAGCTGGAGATGCCAAAAATGCGGTAGAGAGGGCAAAACCGTACGATGGCAGTTATGATCAAGATCGCGCCGACAGCCATCGTGGCGTAGGCGGAGATATCGGAACTCCAGATGCCAAGGACGTTCGCGAGGGGTGCGATGATCAACGCCAGTCCCACAAAGAACCTTACGGCTCGGTCAATCGTGCCGACATTCAATGTCATGACGGGATTCCTTTCCTAATTGGCTTTGGTTTTAACGAGTCGCAGGGACGGCGTCTGTGATCTGGTCACACTGGCGGCACACGGTCTGAGTTTGCCAATGCCTTGAGCGCCGCCCTATCTGTTACCGTGACTGTGCCGCGTCCAACCCTGAGCCAGCCGCGGCGCTGAAATTCCTGAAACTGACGCGACACGACTTCGCGCACCGTGCCCAGTTCCGTGGCGATCTGGCTCTGGGTGGCGATAATCTGGTCACCGTCCCCTGCGAGGGTCAGCAACTTGCCTGCCAACCGCAGGTCAATCCTGCGAAACGCGACTTCTTCGACCACCTGCAAAAGGTCGGTGATCCGTTTGGAATAAGCCTGGAATATCATGCCGCGAAACTCGGCAGAGGTCGCCATCAGCGTATCGAAAGCGGGGCGCGGTACCAGTAGCGTGTCCAGATCTGTCTCGGCCACTCCCATGGCCGAGTAGTCATCATCAGACAAAAGGCACGCAGCAGTCAAAATACAGCTTTCGCCGCCCTGCACCCGGTAAAGGACAATCTCTCGCCCGGCAGTGCCAAGTTGTTCAATTCGCAATGTGCCTGCCAAAAGGATCAGAAGGTCGTTCACCCGGTCACCCGTAGAAAAGACTTCGTCACCGGCTTGAAAACGCGTCCGTCGGGCGTGGCTTATCAGTGAGTCCCATAGCTCTTGGGACATCGGCGGCAGGTTCGAGAAATCTGCAGGGTCTTGGAGCATTGGCGATCCGGTTTTGATTAGAGATCCAAGGTCAAGGTACAAGGTCAATTGGTCACCTGCTTGACCAAAATCAACAGGAACAGTCGTGCGCCGCCTCACAACTGGAAGAAAGTTTCGCTGCTCCTGACGATATAATGTCGCAAGAACGTGAAAGGTATGCCGTGCTCTACTATTCACGCGATGGACATACTGATCATGCGGCACATAAGTTGGCCACGGCATCGAATGCTACTCCTATCAGCATTGAGACCAAGCGGTATCGCAATGGCATGTTCGGATTTTTTGCGCGCCGGATTTGAAGGCACAGCTTGGAGATTGCCAAAAATTGCCCCCGCGGATCCGCTCGACACTTACGCAAACCTGTCCTTGGTGCGCCCGTCTGGACGTCTTTCCCGGCTACGCCGCTTCGCGCTTTCCTGAAACAGCATCCCTCGCTTACCGATGCTCCTGTCCAGCGGTTTTCACGTGTCGCCAGACGTGTCGCGAGAAAGGGCGCTGTCCATGGCCCGTGACCTGCTGGGCCACCCCTTCGAAGTGACTCCCAATTTGCCCGAAGGCCTCGACGAGACGACGGCCGCCGTCCGGATCGACGCCTGCAGCGAAGCTAAGCTCGCAGCGTCCTTTTTGGCAAATCCGGAGTCAAACAGGCGGTCCGACCGAAGGTGTCTGGGCATGGGCAAGAGTGTTGCAACCATCCAGAAGTGTCACTGATGCTGCAAAGCGGGAATGTCATCAAGTGCGCTGAGGGCAGCAAAGCCTGACAGGGCGGAGACGTCAAATATCGCAGTCCTGGCTGGCTTTGTGTTTTGCCCTTGCCCGGGCGGCGGTGCCTCTGAGTGCCGTTTGGGACCGTAACCCATCTTCTAGCGAAAAAACGTCCCGGCCTGATCCATTGGCGTTGGGTCGACGCGGATCAAGCAACGGGCGCGGTCGTTGCAAATGTCACAAACGTTCTGTTCTGTGCAGGTTTGATAGGGGGCCATTCCAAAGCCGGTTCACTGGCGTTGAGAATTTTGGCTGAATCGATTGATCGGGGTCAACCGCCCAAGACAAGCTGCTGCTATTTTATGTTTGAAACTAGCACGCAACCAGGTCCATGGAACGGGGGGCTTAGGTGTCTCAGCAAACCAAAATGATCCAGTCGCCCAACCGCGCCGGAGTCTGGCAGTTGACCCAATCGTTGCGGTCAGACTTGAACCGGTCGGTCGATCACTTCACAACTATCCCACTCGGATTTGGACGAGACGAGGCACTTTCCATCCACGTCGCAGACACGGATGACACGATCGAGATCACTGCAAAAATACCCGGCATGAAATCTGAAGTTTCGGATGTCTCGATCTATAATGAGACCTTGATACCCGAAGGCCGCAAAAAGCGACACGCGCGAAGATAGCGGCAAAATTTGGCGGCATGTTGAGCGCAGCGTTGGCAGCTTCGCCCGTCCAAAGTAAGGTCAGGTGGATGTCGAGTTTTTGGAGGGTGTTTTGACCCGTCGCTTTGCCAAGCCTGTCGATACGTCGGCGACGACCGGGAAGATCGAAGTTTCGTCGTCGTTGCGCCGAAGGATGATCCCGACCTTTCAGGATCACTTTCTGTCCTCCCAAGCCGATACAACCAAGCCAAAGGATACATCATGGCTATCAAAACCATTCTCGCATGTCTGACCAAAGTCGCTGATACCAAAAGTGTGATGAAGGCCGCCTGTGCGCTGGCCCGTCGCAACAATGCCCATCTTGTCGGTTTGCATAGTGTCGAGGCTATGCTGGTCTATCCCGGTATTGCGATGGAAATTCCCGACTCCGTCGTTGAATCCTTTGGGGAATCGCAAAGGCAGCAAGCCGCCGCTGTAAAGGCGATCTTCGATCAGCACACTGATGGGGAGGATTTCGTATCCGAGTGGCGTGAGATCCGAAGTGAAACGGATACGGCAATGAGCCGGATCGTGGATTGTGCGCGCACCGCCGATCTTGTCCTGATGTCCGGTGCAGAAGGGGATCGGAACGACACCGCTCAAATTCAACGAATCGAGGCTGTTATTCGCGGAGCTGGCCGTCCAGTCCTTGTTGTTCCCAAGAGCTTCTCTGCGGATGTTCTTGGGCGATCCATTCTGATCGGCTGGAACGGATCGCGCGAGGCCGCTCGTGCAGCGCACGACACCCTGAGTTTGCTGGAGGCAGGCGATATCGTTCATATCATACGAGCCAACGACAGCAGCCATGATGAATTACACGACGACACTCTTACGGATCTGGCAAATGTCTTCGCCCGGCACGGGATAGAAACTACCGTTGCATCTAGAACCTGGGACCATACCAGTGTCGCGGAGGCGTTGAATAAGGAGGGCCTTGAGAACGGCGCAGATATCATCGCAATTGGGGCCTTCGGACACTCGCGGGCCTATGACCTCATTATCGGGGCCGCGACCCGTGGGCTCCTCAGGCATTCTGAACTGCCGGTTCTTTTTTCGCGGTGACAGCAGCCGGGAGTCGACCATGGATCGACACGTCACCCCAGATCGGCAGGTGATCGGAGGCTTTCAAGCTTTGCGGCGTCTCGACAACCGCCGCAGCGGCCAGTGTCATGCCCCGGCTTAGCGCAAGCCGATCCAGCGCCGCCATCGGCAAGTCGGAGCGGAAGGATTTACCCGGTGCATGGATGGTGAAATCAGATTGCAGGGCTTCAAATCCCCGGCGGGCTGACCATTCATTGAAGTCGCCAAGAATTGCGGTGGGGCGGATCTCGGGGCTCACGACGGCCCGGATCGCGGCAAGCTGGCCCTGCCTGTGAAAGCGGGTCAAGCCCAGATGCGTGGCAATCACCGTGAATGGAACGGGCAGGTTGAGATCTACGCGCACCGCGCCTCTGGGTTCCAGACCCGGAAGATCAATGCAGGTCACGTCGCCCACACTAAGTCCGCGCCGGACAAGTACAGCATTGCCATGCCAGCCGACGCTTTGCACCCTTTGCGCAACATCGACCAACACATAGTCACTTCCCGCGGAAATCAGGTCTTGAGACAACACGCCAGGCCTGCCACGCCACCGCATGTCTGCCTCCTGTAGTGCCACGACATCAGCCTCAAGCCCTGCAAGAATGCCCACAATCCGGGCCGGATCCTTGCGGCCATCAACACCCTTGGCCTTGCGAATGTTGTACGACGCAAGGCGGATGGTACGGTCCGTTCGACGAATGCCTGTCATGGTGACTATATGGTAACCGACTGTCCGCATTAAAATGGTCCAGAACATGAAGCCTGAGCATCCGCCCACCAATATGCGCCTTGCCTGGCTCGCGCCGATCTGGCTCGCGCTGGGCGTTTCGGCCATAGCTTCGTTTGCCACGGCCCGATGGGAATTGGCGGGCGTGTCGACGCTGGCTTTGATCCTTTGTCTTGCGCCAATCGTTCTGGCCTCGCGGTACCGGATTGTCTTACCGCTTCCGTTCGCTATCAGCACCACTGCGTTCATTATCGCCTCGCTCATCTTCGGCGAAGTGTTTGACGCCTATGAGGTCGTTTGGTGGTGGGACATAGCGTTGCATGGGCTGTCCGCCGTTGCATTGGGCCTGATCGGCTTCCTGTTCATCTACATGCTGTTCCACGGTGATAACTTCGCCGCGCCTGCCTCGGCTTTGGCGATAATCGCCTTCTCGATTGCGATGAGCGTCGGAGGGCTTTGGGAAATTCTAGAGTATCTTACCGACCGAGTGGCAGGCACGAATATGCAGCGATCGGGTCTGGATGATACGATGGGCGATCTGATCGTCAACGCGTTCGGGGTTGGCGTGGGCTCCTTGATCGGATATGGTTATCTGAAAGGGCAATCCACCGGGTTCCCCGGCCGCCTGATCACGGATTTTGTGATGTTGAACAAACATCTTTTCAAGCGATCTGACCGCAAAGAATAAACGTAGCGCCGCAGCCCATCTGACTGCGCCCGAAAAAGAAGGAATAGACAGTGCCGGGGCACCATCACCACGTTGATCCCAAAGCTGGGAATGCACGACTTGCCTGGGCAATCGCGATCAATCTGTTGCTGACGATTGTTCAGATCATCGGTGGCATTCTGTCTGGAAGTTTGGCTTTAATTGCGGATGCGATCCACAACCTTTCCGATGCCCTGTCGCTTATCCTAGCCTTCGTCGCGCGCATGATTGCGCAGCGGCCTGCCGATGAAACCATGACATTTGGATACGGTCGCGCAGAGATTGTGGCGGCGCTGATCAATTATACGACTTTGATCCTGATTGGTCTCTACTTGACCTATGAGGCCATACTTCGACTGCTTGATCCCACCGGCATTGACGGTTGGCTGGTCGTCGTCGTCGCGGTTTTCGCCCTTGGTGTTGATACCGCAACGGCACTGATGACTTATGGGCTGTCAAAAGAAAGCATGAACATCCGCGCGGCCTTCCTTCACAACGTCGCGGATGCACTTGGCTCTGTAGCCGTCATTGTCGCGGGCACTGTGATCATCTTGTATGATTGGCGCTTGATCGACCCGCTGGTCACGCTGCTGATCGCGGGTTATATCCTTTGGCAATCCGTATCCGAGATCGGCGGCTCAGTGCGGATTTTGATGCTGGGTAGCCCACCTGATTTGGACGCTCAGGCTGTTTTGACGGCGATGCGCGCAGTGCCGGGCGTTGAGAACGTGCACCATGTGCATCTTTGGCAAATGCAGGAACATGAGTTCGCATTGGATGCGCACATTGTGATCGCGGACGGCCTCTGGAGTGACGCGGATCGGGTTAAGCTGGCTGTGAAAACCCATCTGCAAAACCGGTTCGGACTGTCTCATGTAACTCTTGAGTTGGAGTGCCATGTCCACGCCTGCAAATACCCTCAGGAAATTGGGCATGCCATTTAAATCCAAGTGAGGTGGTCCTAGATTTTAGACCATTTTGCAGCCAACTTAAGATGGATCAGGGGTTCATTTAGGCTGCTATTCTCATTGGTTGGTTTTTGCTGGCATAGGCCTCATCGGGGGTCAATAATCCGTGCGTTGAGTGAGGGCGTTCGGAGTTATAGTAACTCAGCCACTTGCCGATCCCGGCGCGCATTTCTGATCCCGTCTCAAAGGCATTCAGATACACGCATTCATATTTCAGCGACCTCCACAGCCGTTCGATCATGCGGTTGTCGCGCCATGCGCCTTTCCCGTCCATGCTGATTTTGATCTTTGCATCGGTCAGCACGTCAATCCACGCGCCGCTGGTGAACTGGCTGCCCTGATCGCTGTTGAAGACGTCCGGCTTGCCATGTTTAGCGAGCACCTCTTTCAAAGCCTCGACGCAAAAGTCTGCGTCCATACTGTTTGACAGCCGCCAGGCCAGCACCTTGCGGCTGTGCCAATCCATGATCGCCACGAGGTACAAGAACCCGCGCCGCATTGGGATGTAGGTAATGTCTGCGCACCAAACCTGGTTCGGGCGATCAATCAACATATTGCGCAACATGTATGGCCAGATCTTATGCTGTGGATTCTTCTTGCTTGTGTTGGGTTCCTGATAGATCGGCACCAGCCTCATGAGACGCATCAGACGGCGCACACGATGGCGACCACATTGGTGGCTGTTGCGCTTCATATAACGGGCCATTTGGCGCGAACCATACCACGGCGTTTCCAAAAACTGCTTGTCTATGATCTCCATGAACCGCAGGTTCTCAGCGCTTTCGCCGACCGGCTGATAGTAAAGACGCGACCGCGAAAGCTGCAACAGTGCGCACTGTTTGCGCATGCTTAACTTATGATCGCGGCTCACCATTTTTTGCCTCGCGTCCCGAGCAACTGATGCGAGGCTTCGGCCAAAAAATCCCGCTCAACCACCAGCTGGCCAATTTTGGAATGCAGCTTGTCAACATCCGCCATGCTCACCTGTTCAGGTGCCGAGCCCCGGCGCGAAAAGGCAGTCGCCATGTTCTCTATCGCTGCGCGTTTCCAAGTCCCAATCTGCGTTGGATGCACTCCGTACTTCTTGGATAGCTCCGCAAGTGTCATCTCCTCGCGGATCGCCTCAAGCGCAACCTTGGCCTTAAACTCAGGTGAATGGTTCTTTCGTTTCTTCATTTCGGATCACTTCTCTCGTCATGCGATCCACCCTAACGACTGGTCTGAATTTCCGCGACCACCTCTGTTTCGGGTAATGCAACGAGTATTCTCACTACTATTCCCTTAAACCACCACCTCTACCGCAACCTGCTCGCCCACGCCAAACACCCGCTTATACCGCTCGATCTCCGCGTCTGGCCCCATGGCCTTTTCGGGGTTGTCGCTCAGTTTGACGGTTGCTCGTCCGTTCGCGCTCACCGCTTTGCACACCAAACTGAACGGGGCGAGGGCGTCGTCGTCTACCAGCCCTCGGAAGTCGTTGGTCAGCAGGGTGCCCCAGCCGAAGCTGACTTTTACGCGGCCTGAGAATTGTTTGTGCAGGGTCTCGATCTTGTCGACGTCCAGACCGTCACTGAAGATCACCAGTTTCGAGCGCGGGTCTTCGCCTCGGGACTTCCACCATGCGATGGCCAACTCAGCGGCGGTGGCGGGGTCTCCGCTATCGATCCGGATGCCTGTCCAGCCCGCCAGCCAATCCGGCGCGTTGTCGAGAAAGCCTTGCGATCCGTAGGTGTCGGGCAGGATGATGCGCAGGTTGCCTTCGTGTTCCTCGTGCCAGTCCGACAGCACGTCGTAGGGGGCGTCGAACAGTGCCTCGTCATTGTCGGCCAGCGCGGCGTAGACCATGGGGAGTTCATGAGCGTTGGTGCCGATCGCCTCCAGATCGCGGTTCTTGGCGATGAGGCAGTTGGAGGTGCCGGCGAAGCTTGCGCCCAACCCCTCATCCATGGCGCGGACGGCCCAGTCCTGCCACAGGAAGGAGTGCCTGCGCCTTGTGCCGAAATCCGCGACGCGCAGATCGGGGATCGCCTTGAGGCGTTCGATCTTTTCCCAGAGTTTGGTCATGGCGCGGGCGTAGAGGACCTGAAGCTCGAACCGGCCCATCCTGTCAAGGACGGCGCGACCACGCAGTTCCATCAGGATCGAGAGCGCGGGGATTTCCCAGAGCATGACCTCGGGCCAGGCGCCTTCGAAGGTGAGTTCATACTGATCGCCGACCCGCTCCAGATGGTAGGGGGGGAGTTGCAGGGTCTCAAACCAATCCATGAAATCCGGCGAGAACATGGAGCGTTGGCCGTAGAAGGTGTTGCCGCGCATCCACGTGGACTCGCCGCGTTTCAGGCGCAGCGTGCGGACATGGTCGAGTTGTTCGCGCAACTCACCCTCATCGATGAGATCGGCAAGGGGAATGCGCGTGGTGCGGTTGATGAGCGAGAAGGTGACCGTTGTGTCGGGCTTGTTGCGGAAGACGGACTGGCACATCAGCAGCTTGTAGAAATCGGTGTCGATCAGGGACCGGACGATCGGGTCGATCTTCCATTTGTGGTTCCAGACGCGGGTGGCGATGTCTACCATTTGGCTGTCTCCGGTTTGATATCGACCATGGCCGAAGGCTCCGTTGTGCGGGTTGGTTAGAGCAAGGCATGCAGTGGTGCGCAAGCCTAAGCGGCCAGGGTCGCTGCCAGGCGGACGCGCTTCACCTCTCGCCGCCCAGGTCGCCGGAGAAGACCGAGACGTCGCTGTCCGACAGGTTGGGGCAGGATGACGCGGGGGCCGGTCGCCGCGATGGATCGCAGGTAACGGGCACCGAGGTGTGATTGGAGTTCGTCTGCAACTCAATCGGCTTCAATGGCATCCTCGGGACGGTGCCAGTTCAGGGCCTTGTGATCAAAGCCATTCGCAATCGTGGGCTTCACGACGGCAAAGTAGGGCGACAGGTCGAAGTCACGCGGCGTGAACAGGGAGTGATGGCGGATGTGCCAGATCTCTTCTGCCTGCGGTCCCTTGTCGATGCTGGGCAGGATCGGGTAGCCGACTTTCTGGAACGCTTCGGCAATCAGCGTCGAGCAGATCGCACGGGTGGGATCGCCTGACCCCAGCGACAGCATGCGTCGGCGGAATCGCTGCGGAACCGGAGGCTCCGGCAGGAGATAGCGCATCAGATCCCAGACGTTTTTCAGATCATAAATGCGCCCGAGACTGTCTTTGACATAGTCGACGACCTCGCCAATCTCGTCATCCGAAAGACTGACGGGGCGGCAAATGCGGGTGTTGAAATCATCGTACTTCGCAAGCGGAACACGGATCACGCCATGTTGGAGGTGCGCTTCGATCAGCTCGCCGTCGGGGTGGTGATCGCCGACAAAAAAGGCAGAATGGGACCATGTCGAGTGGGTCAGATACTTGATCGCGGTCGAGACCCGGGTGTTGCCTTCCACCAGCAGAATGTCACCACGTTTGAGAGTTCTGCACAGCAAGTCCTTCGACGTAACGGCGAAGGGCACATAGTTCGGATTGGGCGCCTCCAGATAGCCGGCGATGCGCTTGCCGATGCTGGTTCTCAAATTGTCCATGCGGGCACCTTAGCGCGCTATTCCTGAAATGTGTTTCAATTGCACGTGGGGGCGATGGACGTGTCCGTGACGGGTCATGCGCGCATTGCCAGCCCCAATTCAATCGACGCCGTCCGCCGATGACGCCGGGCCAGTTCTTGCCGTCCCCCCCTCGCCCCCTCGCGCCCCCTCGCGTGCGGAGGTGATCCGGGATAGGGGTGCGGCATGGAAAATGGTCAGATATTTCTCGTGGCGGTTCCGGGACTGGAGCGCGCCCTGGAGGCGGAGGCCCGCTCGAACGGCTTTGCCGGTGTGCGCATGACGCAGGGCGGCGTTGTGGCGGATGGCGACCTGACCGAGGCCGCAAGGGCGAACGTGATCCTGCGCAATGCGGTGCGTGTTTTGCTGCGGGTGGCAGAGTTTCGGGCGATGCATCTGGCGCAGTTGGACAAACGCTCGAAGAAAGTGCCCTGGGCCGATTGGCTGCAACCGGGGCGTCCGGTGCGGGTCGAGGCGGTGTGCAGGCGGTCGAAGATCTACGTGAACAAGGCAGCGGTCCAGAGGGTGAGCGGCGGGCTGGAGGCGGCGGGGATCCCGGTTTCGAAGGGAACTATCGCGCCAGAAGCGCGCGACAAGACGATCAGCGTGAAAGTGCGGATTGATGATGACCTCTGCACCATTTCCCTGGACACCACCGGAGAGGCGCTGCACCGGCGCGGGCACAAGGAATTTGTCGGCAAGGCTCCGATGCGGGAGACGATGGCGGCGGGGTTTCTGGCCGAGATGGGGTTTGACGGAACGCAATCCGTGGTGGACCCGATGTGCGGATCGGGGACGTTCGTTCTGGAAGCCGCCGAAATGGCGCTCGGGTTGGTGCCGGGGCGGTCGCGCGGGTTCGCGTTTGAGCAGATGACGGGTGGCGCTGACGCGCGGCAGCGGGCGACACGAGACAGCGCGGCGGCCAGAGGCGGGCAGGGCGGTGCGCAACAGGCAGTCCGTTTCTTTGGATTTGACCGCAATGACGGGGCGATCCGTGGCGCGGTGGCGAATGCCGCGCGATCCGGCGTCAGTGACGTGGTGCGATTCGAGCGCGGCGCGATCTCCGATCTGGAGCCGCCCGACGGCGTGGAGCCGGGGATTTTGATCGTGAACCCGCCCTATGGCGGGCGCATCGGCGAGCGGAAACTGTTGTTCGGGCTTTATGGTGCCATGGGCGCGGTGCTTCGGCAGCGGTTTGGCGGCTGGCGCGTGGGGATCATCACCAGCGATGGCGGATTGGCAAAGGCCACCGGGCTGGAGCTGGAGGCATTTGGTCCGGTGGATCATTCAGGCACCAAGGTGCATCTTTGGCACGGGCACCTATAGCGCCGGGGTTGGGAGCTGCCGGTACGGTCGGGGGGTTGTCAGGCGAATCTCCGGAAATGACCACGGACCGGTGAAAGTCGTCAATGCAAACCCCGGCTTCATTTTCGATCAGATTGACGGGTGGCTCGCCGGATTGTTGCGCTTGCTTCCCGACATTGCCGTGGCGCTTGTGGTTCTGGTCATCTTCCGGTTCATCGCGAAGGGTGTTGCGGCGCTTGTGCGTCGGGCCGCGAACACGGGGGATCGCGGCTGTCTTGGCGAGGTCGGAGGCTCGCTTTTGCGGTGGATCGTTGTCATCATCGGCGTGATGCCAGCGGACACCATCGTTGTGCCTGCGATACCGCCGGGTGAGGTGCCTCGTCCTTAGCGGAAAGTGTTAGAAGAGTCCTGAGGTGATGTGACCCGGAGGAGGCGCAGAGTGGCGAAAAGACAAATTCGCCAACGTCACAATGGGTTAAGCAATACTCCGCGCGACAGAGCTGCTGAAAGTGCTGGAGCGAGCGTTGCAAAGGCTGGCAAAGCAGCGCCGATCCGGCGCGCATTAACCCTTTCGTCCGCCCTTGAACCCAGAATCGTGCTATGGTTTTCCCAGTCACGGCCGATCCGTGACATCCTGGGGAGGACCATTTCAATGCAAGTAACTGATTTCGAAACGCATGTCGGTGAGTTCGTAAAGCTTTGCGAAAAAGCGCCTCTGGTGGACCGTCAAAATTTGAAGCCAGAGGTGGAGCGGGTGATCCGTACGATCAAGTCCCACCACCTTGCGGTGCCGGGCCCATTGCGTCGGCTGAAGGAAAGTCTGGAAGATGAAGCCTTCGATGACATGTTCGACAATATGCCGGTGTGACACTGCATTGAGCGACATGGCAGGGCTGTCCGTGCGATGGCCCTGCTGAGTTGCAATTTCCGCGAAACTCCAACGTTCGTCCCGTGCCGACAGGTGAGGTGTTTGATCCCACGATCACATGACGCAAAGGGTCCCATTCTTTCCAGCTGTTGACGATCTTTATTTGCGGTGATGGTGGCCTCTCCCCGAGTTTCGACTGGTCCGGTGCAGGAAGGTGTCGCAGCATCGGCAAGCGCTCGGCTCGAACCAAACCGAAGGCTTGCGCGTTGGTCCGGGACACCACCGAAAAGGCACATAGTGCAACCTGTATCAATCCTGTTGGACCAATTGAGAGACATCGCGCGGGCCTCCATCGAACTGTTGCCTCAGATCGCCGTGGCGCTGGTGGTCCTGGTGCTGACATGGGGGTCAGCAAGGGCGCGCAGGCGCTGATGACGCGGCTTCTGGGAGGTTCGCGGTTGCGACGGTTGCGACCGAGCCTGAAGGAGCTGTCGCAGCTCTCGGTCGCCATTCTTGTCTGGGTCATGGGACTGATGATCGCGGCCGTCGTCGTGTTTCCGAACCTCACGCCGTCCAGCATCCCTGCGGGTCTCGGCATCGGGTCGGTTGCCATCGGGTTCGCCTTCAAGGACGTATTCGAGAATTTCCTTGCCGGGATCATCATCCTGTCCCGCAGGAAGATGCGTATCGGCGATCATATCGAGTGTGAGGGGATCGATGCCCGTGGAGGTCCGGACGTCGCGCGATGAGGTGATTTCCGCCGTGAAACGCGCGCTTGATGAGGCCGGGATCGAGATCCCGTACCCCTATCGCACGCTGACCTTCAAGGATCCGCTGTCCTTGAGCAGCGGCGGCGACGACGGATCCTGAGCCGCGCGACGGCGCGCAGTCTCGATCCCCATAGACAGGCCACGCCCGATCCGGTGCGCCGTGCGCGACCACATCGCGGCGGTGCCCGAGGGCAGTGATTCCGCCAGGACGTCGTCAAAAACGGCCAACCAGATTGCAAAATGTTCAGGTTGTATTGCGGCGATGCCGGAATGAACCAGCATCGGATTGCCGGAGTAGACCGGTTCACGCAGCAGGGCGTTGCGCCAGAAGCGGGTGATCCTGGCGATATGGTCCTCCCAGATCGCGGTGTCATGGCCGATAGTTGCGTGGAAAATCGGCGACAGGTGCGGGTCCATGCGCACACGGGCATAGAAGCGGTCGGCCACCAGCCTGATTTGCGCCTCGGTCAGGTCAATACGGGGCAGGGCATTGGTCACATGATGATCCACAGCACGACGAGCATCACCGGCAAGTACGCAAGCATGTTGAACATGGAACGGATGAGGCCCATGTCCTTCTCCGGATCGACCCCGAAAAAACGGCAGATCATGGTGCCGGGCCAAAGCAGAATATCAACGAATGACATCGTCGCAGGTCCTTATTGAGTATTTCAAGTACGCATTATCTATGCATTGTATATTCCGTATTGTAAATGCTAAATATATGCCATGCAGTTGGGGAAGTTCACAGACTACGGGTTGCGGGTGCTGATCCACCTGAGCGCGGCGGCGCCGGCCAAGGTGCCGGTGGCGCAGATCGCGGCGACGTTCGGCGTGTCGGATCATCACCTGGCAAAGGTGTGTTCACGCCTGGTGAAGGGCGGATTTCTGGTATCGGAGAGAGGGCGTTCCGGCGGGCTGCGGCTGGCGCGCGACGCGGGCGACATCCGGCTGGGCGAGGCCGTGCGGTGCCTGTCCGAGGACACGGCGCTGGTGGAATGCTTCGCGGACGGTCGATGCGATTGCCGCCTTTTGCCGATGTGCGGCGTCAAGCATCCGCTGGCCAGGGCGATGGCTGCGTTCTACGCCACGTTGGATGGCTATACGCTGGCCGACGTCAGCCGAAACCGAACCGGTTTAAAGGCGTTGCTGGGGGTCTAAGCCAGCGTGACGCCCGCCGATTGCATGCCGTCGAGGGCGGCGGCAAGTGATCCGTCCGTGTCAATGGCACGGCAGAGGTCCAGACGGACGCAGGTGGTAAAGCCCAGTCTGGCGGCATCGACGGCGGAAAAGCTGACGCAGAAATCCGTGGCAAGGCCGACCAGTGTGAGATCGCTGATACCTCGGGTGCGCAGGTAGCCTTCAAGACCCGTCGGCGTGGTGTGGTCATTCTCGAAAAACGCGGAATAGCTGTCGATGGCGGGGTTGTAGCCTTTGCGGATGATCAGATCCGCACGGATAGTGTTGAGGTCGGCATGGAACGCCGCACCGGCGCTGCCCTGAATGCAGTGGTCGGGCCAGAGGATCTGCGGGCCATAGGGCATCCGGGTCATGCTCATCGGCGCTGCATCATGCGACGACGCAAAGGAGGAGTGGCCTGAGGGGTGCCAATCCTGGGTAAGGAGGACGGTGTCGAAGTCGGCCATCAGCGCGTTGATGCCGGGGACAATGTCGTGGCCGCCCGCCACGGCCAAAGCGCCGCCGGGGCAGAAGTCGTTCTGAACGTCGATGACGAGGAGGGCGTGGGTCATAGGTCGGTGTTCCTTTATGCCCTACCGCGTCGCTACCTGAGGGCCTGGCGATTGATGCCCTACCACTTCGCTACCTGAGGGCCTGGTGATCTCCCCAAATCCTACGCCTTGAGGCGGCGGGTGCAACGGCGTATCCCCGCTGCCATGTTTACCGTTGCAGCGCTCTATCATTTCACCCGGTTTGAAGACCCTGACGCCCTGCGCGCGCCCTTGCGTGCTGTCGCGGAGGCTGCGGACGTGCGCGGCTCTTTACTGATCGCGCCCGAGGGGATCAACGGCACGATCGCGGGACCCCGCGGCGGGGTCGATGCGGTATTGGGGCATATCAGGGGATTGCCGGGGTGTTCGGAGTTGGAGTGGAAGGAGTCGTTCGCATCTGAAGCACCATTCGGGAAGCTGAAAGTGCGGCTGAAAAAAGAAATCGTCTCCATGGGCGCGCCGGGCCTGGACCCTGCAACGGCGGGTCGTCACGTCAGCGCGGCGGAGTGGAACGCTCTGATCCAGGCCCCTGACGTGGCTGTGATCGACACCCGCAACTCCTATGAAGTGGAAATCGGGACGTTCGAGGGTGCGGTCGATCCGGGCACCGGGAGTTTCCGCGATTTTCCGGCGTGGTGGGAGGCCAACAAAGCCCGGTTTGCCAACCAGCGCATCGCAATGTTCTGCACCGGGGGGATCCGGTGTGAGAAGTCGACGGCCTACCTGATATCCCAGGGCGTGGAGGAGGTGTTCCATCTGAAGGGCGGGATCTTGCAGTATCTCGAAGACGTGCCCGCGGATGAGAGCCTGTGGCAGGGCGGGTGCTTTGTATTCGACGAACGCGTCGCCGTCGGCCATGACCTGCAGGAATTACCCTATGAATTGTGCCGCGCGTGCCGACATCCGATGAGCTGCGAGGAAAAGGCCGATCCGGCCTTTGAGGAGGGGGTGTCGTGCACGAGATGCATCGACGTGCACTCCGACGCGGACCGCGCGCGCTTCCGCGAGCGGCAAAAGCAGATCGCCCTGTCCAGACAGCGCGGCGAGTCGCATTTCGGCAGCTAAGCCCGCCCCGGCGACCTCCGCCCGTGCCAGACACCTGCGAGAAGGGTGAGTGCAGCGAAAGCCGCGCCAGCCGAGGAGAACTGGATCACCGTCTGAAAGCTTGAGGCCTGCGCGATCAGACCCACGGCGGGGCCGGAATAGACGCTGAGCACCCAGGGCGGCTGACCAAGGGCTGAAATCAGATAGTACCCCATGAACGGCACCACCGCCGAGTTGCTGAGCGTTCCGGTAAACAGCAACACCAGAAACGGCGCGAAGGTGGCGGTGCGGGACTGGGTCATGAGGGGGCCTGTGGCACATGGCGTGCTGCCGCGACGATGCACCCGAGCGCGATCGCGCACAACCCGGTGTTTGCCGTGCCGCGCCAAGAACGGCGTCACCACTCCAGGACAGATCGGAGGTCAAGCGCCCGCCAGGGCCTGTCCGGCGCAATTCGCGTGTCGCTCGAAGCGGCAGACCTGACCGTGCCTGTCATCGCCCTCAACGGCATGCGCGGCCGAGAGGCCACAAAAAAGCCCCCGACCAGTGTTGGCCGGGGGAGTTGGGACACGTTCGGGGACTGACGAACGGGTCGTGGCGAAAGAGAGTGCCGGACGCCCAACCCATAGGGGAAACGAGGGTTGGGGAGGATTGAGCGTCCGGGGTCTCGGCCCCGGATTGGGACCGATCCTTGTGACTGGCGAGAGAGTTCACCAGCCGAATACGAAAACCAGATCTGCGTCGCCGCCGTTCTGGACCAGGCTTGCATCGGTGTTTTCACCGTACTGAAACACACCGCCGGCAGCAGGGCCGTTCTGGGCCAGCGAACCGCTGTGGCCGTTGCCTTCCTGATGCACGACGCCGACCGAGCCCTGGGATGCATTGGTCAGAACCTCGACAGGGTCTGCACCGTTGGCGATGGCGAAAAGGGCGAGGCCTCCGGTGATCAGGTCACGCTCCTGTTGGTTGCCGGCGCTGACGCCGAAGCTGATTTGTTGTGCGGCGGCCGGGATGGCCGTGACCGCGGTGGAAACGACGAGGATGGCGGCGGTAAGGGTTGTCTTGAACATGGCAGTATTCCTTGAATGAATTTGGTGGTGAAAATCGGGATCTGATAAAAGGTATTGGGTCGTGAAAAGTGTCGGTCAGGAGACAACCGGGCAGCTGTAATTGCGGCCGTCGATTGTCAGGGTCAGCTCGGTGTCGAGACTTGCGGAGCTGCCGCTCATCTGCATGCGACCAAGCTCCAGCGTTTCACCGGCACGGGCCGAGAACGGACCGCCCTGGTTCATGCGAGTGCCGGGGCCCTCTACACGCAGTTGGTAGATGCCGGTAACGGCAGTGGTGGTTTGAACAACCGGGGTCAGCAAAAGGCCGTTGCCGGAGGACGTGATGTTGACGGCGCAGGCAACAGGTGCCGCGGTTTGGGCGTGGGCTTCGCGGGTGACGCCCGGTGTCTCGGCAGCGATCGCGGTGCAGCCAAGGACGGCTGTGCTGATCGCTGCGATGCCGAAGGCCACGCGGGGTTTGGAAAACTTGGTCATTGGCCTGTCCTTTCAAAGTTTCGGGTCAAAATCGGGATTGAAAAATTCGGGTCTCAAATGCGTTGGGTCGATGACATCCGGGGGCGGGCTGAAGGGGAACAGAGGGACCCCGCCCCCGGACATATCAGGCTTTAGTTCGCCTGAATGATGTTGGCCGTGTTGCCGGAGCCAGCCTGGTTGATGATGCCGGTCTGGCCGTTGCCAACCTGGATCACGGCGCCGGAGTTGAAGTTGCCGACGGAGTTCACGGCGGCGTTGTTGCCGACACCGAACTGAGCGATGCCATTTGCGTTGCCGAGGCCGAACTGGCTGGAGGCGGCGGTGTTGAAGGCCCCTTCCTGACCGATGGCGGTCACGTTGCCGAAACCGTCGGTGTAAGCGGACGCCTGGTTGCCCCAGCCGGTCTGGCTGACGGCGGTGTTGTTGCAGCCACCGAGCTGAGTGACGCCGGCACCGTTGCCCCACCCGAACTGGTTGACCGTGGCGAGGTCACAGGCGGAAGCGGAGGTCGCGGCGGCGATAACCAGAAGCGTTGCGGAAACGGCGGCGGTTTTGATCATGGAAAGTTTCATTGTGTGTAATCCTTAAAATGAAGTTTTGGTTTAGGTAGGTGGGTATGAAGTCGGGATCGTCTCGTCGTGGTGAGGCTCGTATCTGGGTAATGCCCTGTGAGCCGATGACCCGAACATGGCCCTATTCCCCGCTGTCAGACAATTTCAGCAGAGAGAAAGGTCATAACAGGGCGATGTTATCGGATGTCATCGTTATAACCTTTTGATTTATAAAATTTTTAGTCGGGATAGATTTCTGCTGCCGGTCCAGGAAATGTTTCTCGATAAGCTGTGGGTCATCACCGTGCAGCGGCGATGTCATCGGGTGTCAGAGCCTGAAGTAAGGGTATCCCGCAGGTCCGCGAATCCACTGTCGCGGCCCGATCCGACTGAAGCGATACTTAAGGTAAGGCTGCCCTTACCTATTGGCTGCGATTCGAATCATGTCTCGGATCGGGGGTCAGCCGGGGAAGGTCTCATCCAGTATTTCCCACACGGGAAGGATCGCAGGAATCATCGTGTTGAGCGTCTTGAGCAGCCCATCGACCTGCCAGCCATCCGGCAGATCGCGGTGGATGGCGAAGGTTTTGCGCTTGAGAAGCTCTGCATGGGGGTGATCGGGGTCAAACGGTTTCGGCACGCGCTTGAGCGGATCAGGGCCCCAGTCCGATAGCTGCGCGCCGGACGCCTCCAGCGCATCCGCAAGATCATCTCCGCGACGGTCCACCATGGTGCGGTAGCTGGTGAGGCTGTCTTTTTCCAGCCCCATCATACCCATCCCAAGGATCACGTAACCGGGTGACGCCCCAAAGAAGAACGCAGGCGCGGGGCCGGGGCGGGACCACATCAGATGCAGGTGAGTGGTGTAGGGCGTCTTGTCCTTGGAGAACCGCACATCGCGGTGGATGCGGAAGACCTTGGGGGTGTGCGCGCGGCCGGTGTGCTTCGCGAGATCCTCGGCGAAGAGATCCGCGAGCAGTTCGGCCGGTTTCCTGATCTCGGCGATATAGGCGGCTTTGTGCGCTTCATAGAAATCGCGGGTATTGTTCGCGGCCAGCCGGGTGAAGAACGCGTTGGCGCGGGTGATGAGAGCTTCGAAACCGTCGGACATGTAGAGGACCCATTTTGGGGCAGCTTAGGTGGGTGTCGGCACAGGTCCCGCCCTACGTCGCGGGGCGAGGCCTGTGCGGATTTTCGACGGCCCGCCTGTGGAGGGGACGGGATCGAGTTGTACTTGGCAAGATGAACCGGGGAGCGGCCCGTGCATGTTATTACGCGTGCATTTTACTAAAAGTCGAGGTTTTCCACGGAGAGTGCATTGTTCTGGATGAACTCGCGCCGAGGCTCCACCACGTCACCCATGAGTTTGGTGAAGATGTCGTCGGCATCGGCGAGGTCGGCGACTTTCACCTGCAACAAAGTGCGCGCTTCGGGATCGAGCGTGGTTTCCCAGAGCTGATCAGGGTTCATTTCGCCCAGACCCTTGTAGCGCTGCATTGACTGGCCCTTGGCACCTTCGTCGAGAATGGCTTGCAAGAGTTCGCTGGGGCCGTGGATCAGTTGCTGGCGATCCTTGCGCGACAAGTTGGACGGATCCCGGTAGACAGTACGGCTGTCGATGGAGACCTCGCTCAGTTTGCGGGCCTCGCCGGAGCGCAGGACCGCGCCATCGAGGGTGCGGATTTCCTCCACCCCGCGCAGAACGCGGCTGAGGCGGATACCGTGATCCTGGGTGATGCGACCGCGCCAGCCGCGTTCATATTCGGCAGCGACCAGATCGAGGCGGGTGGCGACTTCATCGGCGACACCCTGCAGGTCCTTGTCCGCGCGACCGGGATCAAACGCGCCCGCGAGGGCGGCCTGTTCAACGATGTGGCGGGGATAGTGGGTCGGGAAGGCATCGAGAATGCGCCTGAAGGTGCGCGCGGCGTCGACCACGCGGGCGAGGTCCTGGCCCATGATCTCCTCGCCGGATGGCAGGCGCAGCGACGCGCCCTCGATCCCCTGTTGGATCATGTAATCCTCGAACGCGCCCTGGTCCTTCAGGTAGACCTCGGACTTGCCCCGGCTGACTTTATAAAGCGGCGGTTGCGCGATATAGAGGTAGCCGCCTTCAATAAGCTCCGGCATCTGGCGGAAGAAAAAGGTCAGCAGCAGCGTGCGGATGTGGGCGCCGTCGACGTCCGCGTCGGTCATGATGACGACCTTGTGGTAGCGCAGTTTGCCGATGTTGAATTCGTCCCGCCCGATCCCGGTGCCAAGCGCCGTGATCAGCGTGCCGATTTCCTGACTGCCGAGCATCCGGTCAAAGCGCGCGCGTTCGACGTTGAGGATTTTTCCTTTCAGGGGCAGGATCGCCTGATTATGGCGGGAACGGCCCTGCTTGGCGGAGCCGCCGGCGCTGTCACCCTCCACGAGGAAGATTTCGGATTTCGACGGGTCTTTTTCCTGACAATCGGCCAGCTTTCCGGGGAGCGAGGCGATATCCATCGCGGTTTTGCGACGGGTGAGTTCGCGCGCTTTGCGGGCGGCTTCGCGGGCAAGTGCGGCTTCGACGATCTTGGACACGATCACCCGCGCTTCATTGGGGTGTTCTTCGAACCACTCGCTGAGTTTTTCGTTCACGAGACCTTCAACGGCAGGCCGCACCTCGGACGAAACCAGCTTGTCCTTGGTCTGGGAGCTGAATTTCGGGTCCGGCACCTTGACCGACAGAACGCAGGTCAGCCCCTCGCGCGCATCGTCGCCGGTGAAATTGATCTTCTCTTTCTTCGCGATGCCTGAGGATTGCGCGTAGAGATTGATCGTGCGGGTCAGCGCGCCCCGAAACCCCGCGAGGTGCGTGCCGCCATCGCGCTGCGGGATGTTGTTGGTGAAGGGCAGCACGTTTTCGTGGTAGCTGTCGTTCCACCACATCGCAACTTCGACGCCGATTTCGTCTTTCTCTCCGGCGATGAAGATCGGTTCCTCCAGCGCGGAGGTCTTGGAGCGGTCGAGGTATTTCACGAATTCGCGCACGCCACCTTCATAGAACAACTCGGATTCCAGCGTTTCCACCGGGCGTTCATCGCGCAGGATGATGCGGACGCCGGAGTTCAGGAACGCCAGTTCGCGCAAACGGTTTTCCAGGGTCTTGAACACGTAATCGAGGTTGGAGAATGTCTCCGTCGAGGCCATGAAACGCACTTCGGTGCCGGTCCGGTCGCCGCAATCGCCCACAACTTCGAGATGGTTGACGGTGAAGCCACCCTCAAACCGCGCGACGTGTTCCTTGCCATTGCGCCAGATCCGCAATTCAAGCCAGTCGGACAGCGCGTTGACCACGGAAACGCCCACGCCGTGCAAACCGCCCGAGACCTTGTAGGAATTGCTGTCAAACTTACCGCCCGCGTGCAGTTGGGTCATGATGACCTCTGCCGCCGATACGCCCTCTTCCTCGTGGATGCCGACGGGAATACCGCGCCCATTATCGCTGACGGACACCGAGTTGTCGGCGTGGATTGTAACCGTCACCGCGTCGGCGTGACCGGCCAGAGCCTCGTCAATGCCGTTGTCGACGACTTCGTAGACCATATGGTGCAGGCCAGAACCATCATCGGTATCACCGATATACATGCCGGGACGCTTTCGAACCGCCTCCAAGCCCTTGAGAACTTTAATAGAATCAGCGCCGTAGTCTTCGGCGTTCGCGGGTTGGTCTTGCATGTGGTTTTTGTCCCGTTTTGTTGCGCAATATATACGCATTTCGCGGGGGATTGTCACGCGATTGGCACAAGATTTGGGGTTTTCGCTCAGGCGCTACAGGGCACACCAGCCCTGTGTCTCGACGGCCCTGGATTTCAGCCAAATCATGTCAAACCCGGCGATGACACGGTAGCCGCTTTCAAAATGCCTGGCGGCCTGTTCCGCCGTAAGCGCGACACCGCCAAGAGGGATATTTGCGGCATTAACGGCGGCCTCAATTTTTGCCACTGCGGCGCGAAATTCAGGATGTTCAAAATCGCCGCCCCGGCCAAGGGCGACAGACAGATCGAACTGCGCCGGGATGATAAGATCGATCCCCGGAACAGCGCAAATAGCCTCGATATTTTCGACCGCTGCGACGGTTTCGATCAGCAGGCAACAGGTCACCCTGTCCGAGAATGTGCGCGCGTAGGTGTTCATATCCTGACCATAGCGCGAATGGGCGATGAAGGGCCCGAAGCCACGGATGCCACGGGGCGGGTAATGCAGGCTTGCCACGGCGCGTTCCGCGTCCTGTGCCGTGTCAACCAGCGGAAAACAGATCCCCTCTGCGCCCAGATCCAGGACCCGCTTGACGATGGTCGCATCGATAGAAGGCACACGCACCGTTGGTGCACAATCCGTGCCCGCCGTCGCCGCAATCATCGCATGGGCCGAAGCGAAGTCCACCGCCCCATGTTCCATATCGATGATGACCGCATCCGCACCGGCGGCGGCGATGGCTTGCACGACGGTGGCCGATGGGATGGTGCAAACGTGGCTGGTCAGGCGCGCGCCTGGGTTTTTGAGTTTCTCGCGGAATGTCGGCATTGTGGCTCTCCTGTGGGATCACGTCATGCCATCTAAGAGGCCGGTAGACAGATTGTCCAGCGCGACGACCTGGCTCTGGGTGTCCTGTTCGGTGACCTCAAAATGCTGCGCCCGCTCGCCCAATTCCGCGAACAACTCCGGCCCCGTTCCGGTCATCCAGGCCTGCGCCCCCAGCGCGCAGATTTCATCAAACAATGCGGCGCGGCGGGTCGCATCCAGATGCGCCGCGACTTCATCGAGCAGAACCAGCGGCGCGGTTCCGGTGTCGGACCGAAGGGCGCGCGCGTTGGACAGAACAAGCGAGATCAACAGCGCTTTCTGTTCCCCGGTGGAGCAGTGCCTGGCCGCGACGCCCTTGTCGCGGTAAATCGCTTCCATATCGGCGCGGTGCGGCCCTATCAGCGTGCGCCCGGCGGCCAGATCGCGAGGGCGGTTGTCAGAGAATGCCCGCGCGAAGTCCTCGGCCGTTGTGCATGGCACTTCCGCATGAAGGCTAAGATCGGCTGCGGGGAAGGCGGTGGCGGCCCCGTCCTGAGCCGCAGCTATTCGAGCCAGCGCGTCTGCACGGCCTGCCACGATCCGCGCGCCGGCGTCGGCCATCTGTGCTTCCAGCGCGCGATACCACGCCGGGTCGCGAACATTGTCGCGCAACAGGCGGTTGCGGTCGCGCATGGCCTTTTCGTACGTCAGAACCGCCTCCGCATGATCCGGCAGGAAGCTGAGAGTGATGCGGTCCAGAAACCGCCGCCGCCCTTCCGCCCCTTCCGTCCAGAGCCCGTCCTGCGAGGGCACCAGCCAGACGATCCGCAAGAGTTTCGCCAATGCGATCTGCGGCGCGGTCTTGCCGTCAATCTGCGTGACGCGGGGTACGCCCGGTTCGGCCGCAAGGGCAATCTCATGGCCGACGCCCGGCCCGGCCACATTGGCGGAAACTTTCCAGCCAATCGCCTCTGGCTTGCGAATAATCTCCTCCGCCCCGGCCCTTCGCAATCCGCGCCCGGGCGACAGCAGCGACACCGCTTCCATGAGGTTGGTCTTGCCCGCGCCGTTGGGTCCGAACAGCGCCACCGGCCGCCCGTCCAGATCCAGCGCGGCGCGACGGTGCGACCTGAAATGCGACAGCGTGAGCTTCGAGACGAACACTTTGCTCATCTCGCTCCCCCGTTCATCTTGCTAAATACAACTCAATCCCGTCCGTGCCCAAATACGCCGTCAGACCCGCATCGGCATGACGACATAAATCGCGCTGTCATCATTGCCTTCGCGCATCAGCGTCGGCTCTGCGGGCGACGAGAACATGAACACTGCATTCTCTCGATCCACCTGGCTGGCTATTTCCAGCAAGTATTTGGCGTTAAACCCGATTTCCAGCTTCTCGTCACTGTAGGCGACGGCCAGCTCCTCCTCGGCCGCACCTGCGTCCGGCGCATTGACGGACAGGATCAAACGGTCCTCGTCCAACGCCAGTTTCACAGCGCGCGACCGCTCGGACGACACGGTCGCCACCCGGTCCACGGCCTTGGCGAAATCTCCTGCATCGACTTCCATGCGTCGCGTGTTGCCCGTCGGGATCACGCGGGTGTAGTCGGGGAAAGTGCCGTCGATGACCTTGGAGATCAGCGTAATCTCGGGCGTGGCGAAGCGGATCTTGGTCTCGGATACCGACACAGCGATCTGTGCGTCGTCGTCATCCAGCAGTTTGCGCAACTCACCCACGGTTTTGCGGGGCACGATCACGCCGGGCATGTCCTGTGCGCCGTCTGGCAGAGCGCTGTCGATGCGGGCCAAACGGTGGCCGTCGGTGGCGACCGCGCGCAGGACCTTGCCGTTATCGCCATCGGAGACGTGGAAATAGACGCCGTTCAGATAGTAGCGCGTCTCTTCCGTCGAAATCGCAAACTTGGACTTGTCGAACAGCCGACGCAATTCGGGCGCCTTGGCCGAGAAATTGGCAGCGTAGTCCGTGCTCGCCATCACCGGAAAGTCTTCGCGCGGCAGAGTTTGCAACTGGAACGAGGATCGCCCTGCCTCAATCGTCAAACGGCCAGCGGTGCCATCTTCCGACAGAGACACCAGTGATCCATCGGGCAGTTTGCGCACAATCTCGTGCAGGGTCACGGCAGACACGGTCGTGGCACCAGCGCGTTCCACCTGCGCCGGGGCCTTGTCGACCACTTCGATATCCAGATCCGTGGCGCGGAAGCTGACGGTGTCGCCCTCGGCCTCGATCAGCACATTGGCAAGGATCGGGATCGTATTGCGACGCTCCACCACCGATTGCGCTTGAGAGACGGCGCGCAGCAATGTGGCGCGTTCGATAGACAGTTTCATAGGCGGCTCTCCGGCAGATCGTGGGGCCGCGAGATTACCCGGACCCCGCTCAGGCGCAAGTGGTTTGGGACAGGTAACGCCCGCGTGCGCAGATGGGCAAGCCCTCCACGCACGATAGACGGTAAAAGATCAGGCTTCCAGCGTCCGGCGCAACAGTTCTGCGTCCTCGGCGATCTGACTGTCGGCCTGCATCAGTTCTTCAATCTTGCGCACACCGTAAAGGATCGTTGTGTGATCACGACCGCCGAACTTTTTCCCGATCTCAGGCAGGGAGCGTTGGGTGAGGCGCTTGCACAGATACATCGCCATTTGCCGTGGCCGCGCGATGGCGCGTTGACGGTTCTGGCTGATCATGTCGACCTGGCGCAGCTTGTAATATTCGCAGGTCTTCTTGATGATCTCGTCCATCGTGACCTTCTTGTCGGTCGCACGCAGAACATCCGTCAGACATTCCTTGGCCAGATCAATCGTGACCTCGCGATGCACCAGATCGGCGAAGGCAAAAAGCCGCGTCAGAGCGCCTTCCAGAACCCGCACATTCGACGAGATTTTCTGCGCCAGATACTCCAGAACACCGTCGGCGAACACGATGTGCGGGTTCTTGGCGGCCAGAATCTCTGCCTTGTGCTGAAGGATGCTCAGGCGCAGTTCGTAATCGGTGGGGTGGATATCGACCACGAGGCCACATTGCAGGCGCGACGCGATCCTGTCGTCCAGCTCCTCCATATCCACGGGGGCCTTGTCGCCGGAGATGACGATCTGTTTGCCCAACTCCACCAACGCGTTGAAGGTGTGGAAGAATTCCTGCTGGGTAGAGGTTTTGCCGGCGATGAACTGCACGTCATCGACCATCAGGATATCGACGGAGCGGAACGTCTCCTTGAAATTGAACGTGTCCTGTTCGCGCAGTGCGCGGACGAAGCGATGCATGAATTGTTCTGCCGACAGATACAGGATCTTGGCGTCGGGAAAGCGGTCTTGCAGGTCCCAGGCGATGGCATGCATCAGATGCGTTTTGCCGAGACCGACGCCGCCATAAAGGAACAGCGGGTTGAAGGTCACGTCGAGGGTCTCGGCCACGCGGCGCGCGGCGGCATGGGCCAATTCGTTCGGCTTGCCGACAACGAAATTGGAGAAGGTGAAATTCGGGTTCAGCTTGGCTCCGGGAAGCTCGCGCTGCGCGGGAGTGGGACCAGCGGCCGGGGCAGCGACGGGTGCACGCGCTGGTGCGGCAGCGTAGGACACGGCGGCAGGTGCAGCATCCAAAGCGGCTTCCAGTTCACGAACCGGGGCTGCGGCGGCTTTTGGGGCCGCTGCGGCGTGTGCGCCCACTGCGAACAGCGCGCGGTTCGCCAGGACACCGTGGCCGCCCAGATGACGCAGGATCATATCGCCAAAGTTGTTGGTCACCCACGACCCGATAAAATTTGTCGGCACGTGAAAATGGATCGTGCGTTCTTCCATCCGGTCAAACGTGATCGGTTCTATCCAAGCTGAAAAGTTGTTCTTGCCGACAACCTTCAAAAGTTCAGCGCGTACCAGGCCCCAGATATCACTCGTCATTTCCACTGTCATTCCCACGTCCCGTCCTTGTTATTGACCCAGCACGTTTTCGCGCCGTCGATTATAAAGTCGTTGTCTCACCAATTCTGCCGTGCGCGCCTGTCAACCTGCCCCCTTCGAGACTGACCGTATCACGAAACCGCCCCCGCCCGTCGGTTTGCCGACGGTGCTGAAGACGATGCCGATATTCGATCATGTGGGGGGATCAGGGTGACGCCAAGGTTAACGCTAGACATACCGTCCAATCCGGGCGGCGGTTTTGCGGTCTTACCCGGTCCAAAAAATACAAATACATGATCCCCCGATCCCTTAGGAATCAGGCGGTTCTCTGTAGTGTTTTCAGATCGGGGCCTGGCGCCCCTCATCCGCCCCCCAAGGCGTCTGACTCGCTTGATCAAGTTATCGGCAATCGTGTGACGGTCGCAACATGTCTTCGCGCTTGACTCGCAACTCTCTCATTCCGAATCCCAACCGCTCAATTTAGTTCGTTGAGACCGTTAGGAAATTAATCACAAAAAAAGGCGCCCCGGTGTCGGAGCGCCTTCAAGGCAAGGCCAATTGGGGGCGATTATGTGCCGAGTGATTTTACCCGCGACGCCAGGCGAGACATTTTCCGCGAGGCGGTGTTTTTGTGCATCACTCCCTTTGTGACGCCGCGCATCAGTTCTGGCTGGGCGGCTTTCAAAGCAGCCGCAGCGGCGGTTTGATCGCCGGATGCGATGGCTTCTTCAACAGAGCGCAGGTGCGTGCAAATCCGCGAGCGACGGGCTTTGTTGACCTGAAAGCGACGCTCGTTCTGACGGGCGCGTTTTTTAGCTTGGGGCGAATTTGCCATGGTGTCTTGATCCTTACATCGGGGCCCGCTTGGGGCACATAAAATTATCTAGCGCGGGGGGTCCCGTCTCCGGGTTTTGTACCGGACGAATCTGGCCAAAGCGGGCCGCACACGCATGTCTGTCGCGTCGTTTAGGGAAGTCGGACGTGAAAGGAAAGCCTATTTATGCCTAACCTACTTGTCCCGGAATTGGGGCTCACGCTTTTCGATGAAGGCGGTCATGCCCTCGGTCTGGTCTTCCGTGGCGAACAGCGAGTGGAATAGGCGACGCTCGAACAGCAGGCCTTCCGACAGATGCGATTGTTCGGCGCGATTCACAGCCTCCTTGGCGGCCATCATCGCCAGGGCCGATTTCTCGGCAATCTTGGCCGCGGCGCCCATGGCCTCTTCCATCAGCTTCTTTACGGGCACGACCCGCGACACGAGGCCTGCGCGCTCTGCCTCATCGGCCATCATGAACCGGCCCGTCAGGTGCATGTCCATCGCCTTGGATTTACCGACCAGCCTGGTCAGGCGCTGGGTTCCGCCCATGCCCGCGATGACGCCGAGGTTGATTTCAGGCTGGCCGAATTTCGCATTGTCGCCCGCGATGATGAAATCGCAGATCATCGCCAGTTCGCACCCGCCACCAAGTGCATAACCCGCGACAGCGGCGATGATCGGCTTGCGGATAGTGCTGATCGCACGTTCGTCCTTGGCGAACATGTCCTCGGACAGAACGTCGGTGAAACTTTTCTCTGCCATCTCCGTCACGTCAGCGCCGGCGGCAAATGCCTTCTCTGACCCGGTCAGCACGATGCACCGGACCTTGTCGTTGCTCTGGGCCGTGCGCAGCGCCTTGCCCAACTCCTCCAGCAACTGCGCGTTCAACGCGTTCAGCGCATCGGGACGGTTGAGTTTTATCAGACAAATATGATCTTCGACGTCGACGATCAGGGTCTCATAGGCCATGGAATGCGCTCATCCGCTGTTGCTGTAGGCGAGAAGGGTTAGCACCGATTGCACAGGGTTCAAGCTATCTCTGACAGGCCGGGCAGTAGAAGCTGGACCGCCCCGATTGCACCTTGCGGAGTATTTTTCCAGTGCAATCCGGGGTTTGGCAGGCCTCTCCTTCGCGCCCGTACACCCTAAAGGTGTGTTGAAAATATCCCAGTTCGCCGGTTGCTTGCCGATGATCGCGCAACGAGGAGCCACCCGCTTCGATTGCTTCCCTCAGGACATCGCGGATAACCGGCACCAATGCGGCGACTCGCGGTTTGGAGATCTTGCCCGCCGGTCGTAGCGGTGAGATCCCTGCACGCCAAAGCGCTTCGCACACGTATATATTGCCGAGGCCCGACACGATGCGCTGATCGAGCAGTGCCGATTTCACGGGCGCGCGTTTGTCTTTGAAAGCGCGTGTCAGGTGGGCCTCGTTGAAGGTATTGCCAAGCGGTTCAGGCCCGAGATCGCGGATCAGCCAATGGGCATCCTGTGTCGCGGTGTCCATCAGATCCATGGCACCAAAGCGGCGGGCATCGTTGAACGTGATGCGCGCGCCCGCCTCTGTGTCCAGCACAACGTGGTCGTGCCTCTCGGCCGCTGGATGATCGTGGTGGAAGCTGCCCACAACATCGCCAGAGATCTGCATGCGGCCCGACATGCCGAGATGGATCAGCAAGGTTTCCCCGGTATCAAGGTCGGCGAGGATATACTTGGACCGCCTCCGCAACGCCGTTACCGTCGCGCCGGTCAGTCGAGCCGCCATGTTTTCGGGAAACGGCCACCTCAAATCCGGCCGGTTCACCACAGCGTTCATGATCCGCGCGCCCTCCAGCACCGGGGCCAGACCGCGACGCACTGTCTCTACCTCTGGAAGTTCGGGCAAATCGGGCTTTCCTTTGTATCGACGGGTCCGTTGTGTCCCGCTTGCGCAGCCCTATAAGAAGGGGCTGCAACGACAAAGGACAAGACCCATGGCGGTAGACGGCAAGACCCACTTTGGATTTCAGGACGTGGCCGAAAGCGAAAAGGCCGGAATGGTTCATGGGGTCTTCACCAACGTTGCCTCAAAGTACGACGTGATGAACGATGTAATGAGCGTCGGCATCCACCGCGTCTGGAAGGATGCGATGATGGATTGGCTTGCGCCGCGCGACGGGCAACGCCTGCTGGACGTGGCCGGTGGCACCGGCGACATCGCATTCCGGTTCCTGAAGCGTGCGCCGGGCGCTTCGGCGATTGTGTTCGACATGACGCAATCCATGCTGGACGAGGGCGAGAAACGCGCCGAGGCAGAGGCGCTGGCCGACAAGCTGGACTGGGTCTGCGGCGACGCCATGGCGCTGCCGTTCGAGGACAATTCCTTTGACGTCTACACCATCAGCTTTGGCATCCGAAATGTGACCCGTATCCAGGACGCGCTGGCAGAAGCGTTCCGCGTGCTGCGCCCCGGCGGGCGGTTGATGGTGCTGGAGTTCAGCCAGCTTCCCAATGACGGGATGCAGAAGCTCTATGATTTGTATTCCTTCAACGTGATCCCGCGCATGGGCCAGTTGATCGCGGGTGATCGTGACAGCTATCAGTATCTGGTGGAGAGCATTCGCCAGTTTCCCGACCAGGACGCTTTCGCGGACATGATTTCCAAGGCGGGGTTCGAGCAGGTCAAATACCGCAATATGTCCATGGGTATCGCGGCCCTGCATTCCGGCTGGAAACTGTAATTGCGCGGTCCCCATAACATATGGCGGCTGATCCGCACCGGAGCCACCTTTGAACGCACCGGCGCCATGGGCGCGGTTCTTGAAACGCTTGACGCGCCCGCGCCCATTCGCGCTGCCGCACGGATTCTCGGTTGGCCGTTCAAATGGCTGGGGCTGAAGGGCGATCCAACCATGCCGCCGGTACCGCGCGCGCTGACCGCGCTTGGCCCGGCCTACATCAAGTTCGGGCAGATCCTGTCGACACGGCCTGATGTCGTAGGCCCCGAGATGGCTCTGGAATTGCAGGTGCTCCAAGACAAGCTGGCGCCATTTTCCCTGGATGAAGCGCGCCGTGTTGTGGAGCATGAGCTGGAGCGCCCGTTGCAAGAGGTCTTCAGCGCCTTTTCCGAACCCGTCGCCGCCGCCTCCATCGCGCAGGTGCATCGCGCGACGCTGGTGGGGTCCGGCCGCGACGTGGCCGTCAAGAATCCTGCGCCCGGGCATCGACCGTGCGTTCCGTCGCGATGTGGATGCCTTCTACCTGATCGCCTCGCTGGTGGAAACGCTATCGCCGTCCTCTCGTCGCCTGCGCCCGCGCGATGTGGTCGCACACTTTGAGGGCGTTGTTCTACAAGAACTGGATATGCGGATTGAGGCCTCTGCCGCGGGGGAGTTCGCCGCAAACACCATGGACGACGAAGGCTTCACTGTTCCTGTGGTCGAATGGGGTCTCAGCACGCGCCGGATGATGGTGCTTGGCTGGGCCGAAGGGCCCGCCCTGTCGGATATCGCGGCGATTGATGCGGCGGGCCACGATCGGAAGAAACTGGGCGCGACTGTGTTGCAGATGTTCCTTCTCCACGCCCTGCGCGACGGGTATTTCCATGCTGACATGCACCAGGGCAACCTGAAGGTTGCGCCCAATGGCGACGTGGTCGCACTCGACTTCGGGATCATGGGGCGCATCGACGAATATACGCGCCGCGTGTACGCCGAGATCCTTTATGGGTTTATCCGCAAGGATTATCGCCGTGTGGCCGAAGTGCATTTTGAAGCGGGATATGTGCCCGCTGACCGGGACGTGGGCGAATTTGCGCAGGCGCTCCGGTCTGTGGGGGAGCCGATTTTTGGCATGGATGCCTCGGGGATATCCATGGGTCGGCTGTTGGCGTATCTGTTCGAAGTGACGGAGCGGTTCGGCATGGAAACCCGAACCGAACTGATCTTGCTGCAACGCACCATGGTCGTGGTCGAAGGGGTGGGGCGGTCGCTGGATGCGGAACAGAACATCTGGGCCGTTGCGCATCCGATTGTCGAGAAATACATCGCCGAATCCATCGGTCCCAAAGCTGTGGTGCGCGACCTGCTGCGCACAGCGCAGGTGTTGTCGCGCTTTGGCCCACGCTTGCCGCAACTGGCCGAGGCCGCGCTGGTCGCTCAGGCCCATCCTGTCCAACCGATCCCACCGTCTCGCTGGCCTGAACGCGTGGCGTTTGGCGCTGGCGGGCTTGCGCTGGGTCTTGGAGCGGCACTGCTCTGGGCGTTTGTCTAGTCCGAGCGTCGCAGGCCCTGCACGTCGCCCGATGGGATGCTGATACCGTTTTCCATCGTCAGCCAGACCTCTCCCGACATGGTCTGAGCTTCGGTGATCTCTCCGAAGACGAAGGCCGCGCGCTCTTCCAGCACGTCCTCGCCGCGCCAGCTTTGAGCGGACAATGTATAGGTCCCGTTCGGCAGAGGCTGGCCAGCGGTGTCGAGCCCGTCCCATTGAAGCGGGTCATCGGTCAGCGGAATAGGGGTATTGGCCACTATCTCTCCGTTAAGATTACGCACGATCAATTCCGCCCGGTCCGCAACAGATGCGGGCGAGACCTGAAACGTCGTGGGCTGCCCGGTAAAATTTACCGGCATCTCGGCCCGCGCGTCCATGCCGATCCAGCCCGAAAGCTGCCCCATGGTCATGGAGGTGAACGAGGCCTGCAGGTCGCGGAGCAGATCATTGGTTTGCACCTGCTGCTCGACCCCCGAAAACGTCGCGAGCTGCGCTGTATATTCAGTGCTGTCGGCGGGATTGAGCGGGTCCTGATTGCGCATCTGCGTGGTCAGAAGTCGCAGGAACATATCGAAATCCGATGTGATCGTGGCGGCGGTGCCCTGCAATTCCGGTTGCGCGGCAACGTTTGCGTTGGGTTGGGTAGCGGAAAGGATATCCATGGAAAGCGCTCCTACAATCTGAGGTCAAGCGCACCCTGATCGGCGCGATGAACGGGGGGAGGGGTGTGAGCCCTATCGTCGGACAAGGTTTGATGCGAGCGGCCATCCGGCTGATCCTCACGAGCCTGCGACCCATGACCATCTGCGCCCCCGTTGTTGATCTCGACGGACGGTGCATCAAGGCCGGCCTCAGCAAATTCTTGTGCAAGAAGATCAAGATGGCGACGCATAAGCTCTGCCGTTTCGGGCCGTTCAGCGTGGATCGTAAGTGTCATGACACCGGCGATTTCTGTCATTTGCATGCGCAGGCGGCCAAGCTCTGGCGGGTCGAGTGCCAGCTCTATCAGGCCACCAGGTTCGCGACCGGGTTCCGCCATGGCACTGGCGATCTGCTGCGCCATGGCTTGGGCATTGGCAGCGGGGGCGTGCGGCATTTGCGGCGCGCTGGTGGCTGCAAGGGTTGTGCTGATGAGTGCATTGGACTGCAGACCGAACTCTATTCCATCTAAAGTTTGGGCCGAGGCGTCGATCCCGGATGCCGGGAGCGCTTGCGCCGCGAAGGTGACTGCGGGCGACGCCGCCGCGGAGGTCGGATCTGCGTGTGGGGACGTCCAGATGCTGGGCCTGGCCAGAGGGCTCACGATGGTTCCTGACCCCACGCGCACTTTGAGTTCAGGCGTCTGAACGGAACTATCCGGATGGATAGAGCGCGGATTTGGATGAAATGGTGCATGCGCTGAAGACGCAGTTGAGGGAGCGGCTGACAGAGGCAGCGTTGGGGTCTGACCGCCTTTGGAAATGAGGACGTTTGAAGAGAGGGCTGATTTTTCACCGTGGACCCGCGAAGTCTCCGTAACCGGCAGAGACGTCGGCGCATTTGTCGGCGGAAAGACTAAGGGTGGAGGAGGTTGCTGTGACTGTACCGGTAGTTTGGCGGAGTCCACACGAGGCAAACGCGTTGTTCCGTCCGGCGAGGAACCATACGGGAGTGCCGTCGTCAGCGGCGCAACTGGCGCAGCGCGCGGGTCCGCTTTGGCGGCGGCCACAGGGCGGATCGAAGCCTTATCATCGGGTACGACGCTATCCGGTGGACGCACTGAGGCAGGTCCCGAAGCGCGGGTCGAACTTGGCGACACCAGTGACGCTGACGGTACGTGCCTGGTCGCCTCTGCCGCAAACGCACCACCATTTGTCGGCGAATTCGGGGTGTGCGGGACATTGGGCGTATCTGGCTTTGCCACAGCGGCGGGCAGGACCTGAGGATCGTGCTGGCCGACGAGGTGCGTCGCGAGCCTTGTATCAACGGAGGAAGCCTGTGTCTGTGCCGACTGCGGTAGGATCAATGGGCCAGAACCGTCATGCTGCGGGGTCGCCCGCAAAGGATGTGTGCTCGGCGCACCAGTAGAAAGCGGCGACGGAAGCACCTGAGGCCCCATCGGTTCTGAGCGCGATAAATCATGCGGCGCGTCCGGGTTTGGGAACGGCGTGGGACCGGCAGAGGCCACAGTCCGCCATGGCATCACGGAGGGAGTATCTGTATCGGACAGGGGCAGGATGAGCGGTTTAGACGGGTCGATGTCTCTGACGTCAAATTCCTGAAAATTGATGTCTGATGACATCGGCGCTTCGGATTGTAGGTCAGGCAAAACATTGGGAACGGATCCGGCGCCGCGCTGGGTCACGTCGTCCAATACCGCGCCAAAGGCTGCTCCATCATGAGCGGCAGCACTTGGCGCGGCGCGCGCTCTCGATGGTCCTTGCCCCGGTGTACCGAGGCTTTGGAGCAGGTCATCCATTCTGGCTGTCCATCTATAGTTGTTGCTCCTTCACTTACACGTCACTTCCTTACGAAATCTTTACGCCCGACTGGCACACTCAAAAAAATCCCTCAAATGCGAGTGACCCCGATGACCGACTCTGCTCTGATTCCTGCTGGCGCACCGAATGCACCGTCGGCCCCCTCTGATCGCCACGCGCGCCTGCGCGAGGTGGCACAGGATCTTGAGGCATCGTTCCTGGCGGAAATGCTTAAATATACAGGCTTTGGTGAAGCGAGGGAGAGTTTCGGGGGTGGCATCGGGGAGGAGCAGATCTCCTCCATGCTGCGCAACGAGCATGCACAGGCGATTGCCGGACAAGGTGGATTGGGACTGGCCGAATCGATCTTTCAATCGTTGGTGAATCGCGCGGAGGCGGGCCAGTGATCGGGGCGCGCAAGCCGGCCTCGGACGTTGTAGCGTCGTTGCTTGAGGTTCAGCGAACGGCGCTCCTGGCGGGAGACCTGAAGCGATTGGACAAGATGGCGAAAGAATTGCCGCAGGCCTTCGCGCGATTGGAAAGAGACGGCGGGAATCAACCCGCTTTGGAGCAAATCAGGGCGGCGGCGGCGCGCAACGCCCGGCTTCTGACGGCTGCTCAAGCAGGTGTGGCTGCGGCCCGTGGGCACCTGAGCGCGTCACGCGCACCGGGTCTCACCACGTATGATGCACAGGGACGTTCCCAAGCCAGCCAGGCATCGCAATCGCGGGATCTGGCACGACGCTGAAAGGTTCGTTCAAATCGTCACTATCCGGCGCGTTACCGTTAGGACGTTGTTTAGCCTTTGTCGTCAGAACGGACCCTGCACCCGATGTGGTGGCGTGGTCCGACAAACTTTGGCCCACAGCGGTCAGAAAGACGTTTCAATCGGCGCTTCATACAGGCGCCCGACTGTTACCGGCGTGGAAAAAACACGCCATATGAAATATGGAAAGGGACGTCATGTCCAGCATTCTGACGAATAACAGCGCGATGGTCGCGCTTCAGACCCTCAAGTCGGTCAACTCCAACCTCGAGCAAGCGCAGTCCGAGATCTCGACCGGCAGGTCGATCTCTTCCGCCAAGGACAACTCGGCCGTCTGGGCGATTTCCAAGGTCATGGAATCGGACGTCAAAGGCTTCAAAGGCATCCAGGAGTCATTGAGCCTTGGTGAGTCGACCGTTGCCGTGGCCCGCAACGCATCTGAGACGGTGACCGACCTTTTGACTGACATCAAAGGCAAGATCGTCGCCGCACAGGAAGAAAACGTGGATCGTGCCAAGATCCAAACGGACATCAACGCCCTAACCGACCAGATTAAATCGGTTGTCGGTGCGGCGCAATTCAACGGTCTGAATCTGGTGTCCGGCACGGAAGACGTGAACATTCTGTCGTCGCTTGACCGGTCTGGCTCCGGTGATGTCTCAGCGTCCAACATCACGATCAACCGTCAGGATCTGGGCACGGACAAGGGCACCTATGGTTCGACCGCCGTAACCGGTGGCGACCTGACTGCGCTTGGCTCATTGAACGGGGCAGCTTCTGCCACCAGTGGCGCGCAGGCGGGTTTGAGCGCCCAGATCCAGATTACCGAAGGCACGACGTCTGGCTTTGCGGCCAGCGACACATTCAGCGTCACCGTGGGCGGGTCGTCTTTCACAGTCACACTGGATGGTACGGAGGATGCGTCAGGCGTCGCGACGCTCATTCAAGGTGAGATCAACTCTCGTGACATTGCGGGAATCACCGCTGCGGCCGGCACAAACGCAGGGGAACTGGTGATCTCCAACGCCAATGCCTTCTCTGACGTGGACATTGAAGTTTCGGCAACAGTTGCTGACACCTCCGCTTCGGCTGGTGCCAACATCGAGGAACTCAACGGCGACACGGGCTTGACCCAAACCACGGGAACCATCGCGCAACGTGCTGAAGCGATTGACTTCAGTGCTGCGGCCAATGTGGCCGAGGGCGACGGGTTCGAAGTGACAGTCGCAGGTGCTGCGTTCCGCTATGTGGCGGGCGCCGGTGAGACGATGGAAGATGTGGCGCGTGGTCTGAAGACGGCCATTGATTCCAATCCTCCGGACGGTGTGACCACCAAGGTGCAGCAGAACGAGACAACCGGGGCCTATTCGCTGGCGATCGACTATGACAATGCGTCGGCAACGACGATTGCGCTCGCGGCCTCAACCGGTGGTGAAGCATCGGGCGGTCTGTTTGGACTCGACAACCTGGACGTCACGTCCAATGCGGGGGCCGATGCGGCGCTCGATAACATTGAAGGATTGATCCAGAACTCCATTGACGCAGCTGCCGCATTCGGTACGGCGGAAGGTCGGATCGAGACGCAATCCAACTTTGTCAGCAAGCTGATGGACTCGTTGAAATCCGGGATCGGTACGCTTGTGGATGCGAATCTGGAAGAGACGTCTGCGCGGCTGCAGGCTTTGCAGGTGCAGCAGCAGCTGGCGACGCAGTCGCTGTCTATCGCCAACCAGGCGCCTCAGAACATCCTGTCCTTGTTCCGGTAACATGACCCCCTCCACCGGGGCGCATCACGCGCGCCCCGGTGGCTTTCGATCCTATGTACCCCCGCGGCGACCCCGACCCGCCTTTCGCGCCCGGACCAGATGCCAGCTCAAGGAGCGCTCCCGTGATATCCACCTCGCTTGCCCAAACTGCCTACGCCGCCTCAGCCACTCCAGTGCGCACCCAGCGCGGCACCGAATATGCGGCCTTCCAGAAAGTCACCGCCCGGCTCAATCAGGCTCTCCGCCGAGGTTCACCGATGTCAGAGCGCGCAACCGCCCTGCACGACAACCGCAAATTATGGACCATCCTGGCGTCCGACCTAGCTGATGAGGACAACGGCCTGCCGCAATCCCTGCGTGCACAGTTGTTCTACCTCGCCGAGTTTTCGCTTTTGCAATCACGCCAAGCTCTCAAGGACGCAGCCGCACTTGAAGCCTTGGTCGATATCAACACGGCCGTGATGCGCGGTCTATCCGGGCAGGAGGCCTCAACATGAGCGGTCTCGTCCTGAAATTGGGGCCTAAGGAACGGGTCCTCGTCAACGGAGCGGTGATCGAAAACGGAGACCGGCGTACTCGCCTGTCGATCGTAACACCAGGCGCAAACATCCTGCGCCTGCGCGACGCGATCCACCCCGAAGAGGCAAACACACCGGTGCGTCGCGTCTGCTACATCGCGCAACTGGTACTATCGGGCGACGCTGATTTCGACGAAGCCAAGCCGCAACTTTTGCGCGGAATGGAACAGTTGAGCCAGGTTTTCACTGATGCCGATAGCCGCGCCCTGCTGTCGCGCGCGACGGACTATTTGGTGGATGACCAGGTCTACCAAACGCTCAAGTCGCTGCGCGGCCTGTTGGCCCGCGAAGAACGCTTGATCGCGGCCAGTCGCGCATGAGCTTTCAACCGGTCCTTCCGTTGGGTGGATTTCAGGGTTGGCAAATTCTGAAAGCCAACCTTGAAACCCAACAAGCGCGCTTCGCCGCCGCGCCAGCGCAGGGCCGGGATCGGGAATATTTCAAGGAAACGATAGGTTCCATCACGTCAGCCGAAGATTTGGTGAAGGATTACCGTCTGCTTCGGGTCGCGCTAGGCGCCTACGGTCTATCCGATGATTTGCCGAACAGGGCGTATATCGAAAAGATCCTAGCGGATGGCGTCGACAGTGATGATGCGCTGTCTAACCGCTTGGCAGACAAACGCTATCGCGCGTTCTCTGAAGCGTTCGGATTCGGCAGCACTCTGCCACCTCGCACGCAGTCGCCGGGATTCGCGGATAAGATCTTGGCGCGTTTTGATGAGCAGGCCTTTGAGGTTGCGGTTGGTGAACAGGACGAAGACCTGCGCCTTGCATTGACCGCAACGCGGCAGGTGCCGGACATTGCGGCAGCGGGCACCAGCGACTCAACCGCGTGGTTGTCAGTCTTGGGCAATCCGCCGCTGCGAAAGGTTTTTGAGACAGCCTTTGCGTTGCCGGCCTCGGTTGGCACTCTCGACCTCGACCGTCAGTTAGAGATGTTCCGCGCGGGCGCGGAAAGGGTCTTCGGTTCGTCTGAATTTGCCACGTTGGCCGATCCGGACGCGGTAGAGGATCTGGTGCGCAGGTTCACTCTGCAATCGCAAATCGCAGGGGGGCCAAATTCGTTCACCCCCGGCGCATCAGCTTTAGTACTGCTCCAGAACTTCTCATGAAACCTTAAGTGGCGCTACCTGCGAGCCGGGGCTTTTGCTACCGCTGTGTCCGCCAACGCCAACACTTTTCCCAAGATCGTAAAGCTCTCACCAATATCCGTAGGCGCGTCGCTGCCGATGAACGCATCCAGCGCATCCCAGGCTTTGACCGCGCCGTCCGTCACCGGGTCCGCGCCGGGTGTGTAAAGCCCGGCTTGCAGCATCATCTCGGCCCGATCATAGGCCCCCAACAATTGCCGTGCCCGACTGATCATTTTGTTTTCGTCGTCATTGGCGGCGTTCGGAAGGGATCGGCTGACAGATCGCAAAAGGTCTATCGCAGGGTAACGCCCGCGCTCCGCGATCTCACGCGAAAGCACAACGTGGCCATCCAAAGTGCCGCGCATAACGTCTGCCACTGGCCCTTCCATGTCTGACCCGGCGACCAGGACAGAAAATATCGCTGTGATATCGCCTTGCGTTCCAGCGCCCGGACCGGCGCGTTCGGCCAAGGCCATGATGCTTTGCGCCATGGAGGCAGGGAAGCCGCCGGGGCCAAAAGGCTCCCCCGCGGCTGCGGCGACATCGCGCTGCGCCTCTGCAAACCGCGTGATCGAATCGGCAAGGACAAGGACGTTGAGACCTCGATCGCGGAAAAATTCGGCCACGGCCATCATTGCATGGGCAGCACGGGCGCGTGTCAGCGCGGGACGATCAGAGGTGGCGGCCACGACAACCGCGCGCGCAAGACCGTTCGGGCCAAGCGTTTCAGAAACGAAATCGCGGACTTCGCGGCCTCGTTCACCTATCAACCCAATGACAACAATATCGGCGGTCATCCCCTCCGCCAGCGCGGCCGTCAGGCGAGATTTCCCGACGCCAGAGCCCGCAAACAACCCGATGCGCTGGCCGCGCACGATAGGCAACAGCGTGTCGAAAACAGCGTATCCTGTACGTAGTCTTTGCCCTAGCCCACGCCGCGCGGTCGGCGGTGGGGGGGGTGCCTGGAGGGGATAGGCGCGGGGACCGGGAAAGATGGCGCGGCCATCCATGGGTTGTCCATCAGGGTCGATCACTCGACCCAACCAGCTGACATCAGGGGAAATTGTGGGCGGACCCAGGTGCGCGACCTCCGCGCCAAGCCGCAGCCCATCGGCGGGACCTTCCGGCATGACGCGGGCGCGCCCGGTCTCCATGCCCAAGATCTCTCCGGTGATGTCCTCACCAAGGCGAACCCTGTCACCCAATGCAGCCACTCGGTCGAGCCCTGAAACGGTGACACAATCACGCCCAAGCGATGCGATCTGCCCGACGGCACGGGCGGTTTTAATGCCGCGCAGCTGTGCGCGAAGCAGGTCGAACATATCAGGGGCGGTCGTCATGGCGGATTCTCCGTACCGGGACGCTGAAGTGCGTCTGCTTACGGAATGTAAAGGAATCAGTATTAAGCCTTCGTGTAGCCGAGATGGGAGAAACCCAGATGTTTGAAGGCCTAGAGATTTTTCAGTTGGCAAGCGGCGTCGCCCGCCATGCCGCGTCCCGCCAAGCCGTTGTGGCGCAAAATATCGCCAACGCCGATACGCCGGGTTACCGCGCCCGTGATGTTGCCGATTTCGCAGAGACATGGCGCAACACGTCGCCCGAAGCCCGAAGCGGCCGGAGCGAGATGGCCGTGCGCATGATTGATGCAAATACACCCTCATCGCCAAATGGAAATTCCGTCTCACTGGAACTGGAAATGCTCCGCGGGATTGAAGCGCAGCGCACTCATAGCCGTGCATTGCAGATCTACGGATCCGCGATGTCGATCATGCGCACCAGTATCGGGAGATAGAGCATGACAGATTTTTCCAACGCACTTTCTGTAGCGGCCTCCGGGATGCGGGCCCAGGCACAACGCCTGACCCATGTGTCTGAGAATATCGCCAACGCCGACACCCCCGGCTATCGCCGCAAGATCACCAGTTTTGAGGTCGAGCGCGCGATGGGCGCGAGCGAAGGAGCTGTGCGCCCCGGACCTGTAAGACTGGATCAATCCAGCTTGCCGCTGATCTTCGATCCGGCCCATCCGATGGCAGACGATACAGGCAATTACGAAGGCTCCAACGTTGATCTTGTGATTGAGCTGGCCGACGCCCGTGAAGCGCAGCGTTCCTATGAGGCTAATCTTCGAATTTTTGACCAGATCCGGAATATGTCTTCGTCCCTGAATGACCTGCTCCGCCGTTAAATTAACCCTGAACATCTGAGGAGAAACCCGGATGGATATTCGCTCAACGCTCGCCGCACAGGCCTATGGTCAGCCGCGCATCAGCCCTCAACCCAGTGCCGATGCCCAGGAGGGGAATGGATTTACGCAGGCGATCTCCAGCTTTGCCGAAACAGTCGCCAACGGCGAGGCGCAAGCCCGTGCCGCGATGACGACGGGGGCGGATCCGCACTCGCTGGTGACGGCGCTGGCACAGACGGAGCTGGCCGTGGAAACCGCCGTTACCATCCGAGACCGGGTGGTCGAAGCATATCAGGAAATCCTGCGGATGCCGGTGTGAACCCATGGATGAAATGATCTTCTTTGACACCATGCGGCAGGGATTGTGGGTTTCGGTCGTGGTGGCCACGCCGATCCTGGCGGCGGCATTGGTGTCCGGCGTGATCGTCGGCCTCTTTCAAGCGCTGACAAGTGTGCAGGAACTGACGCTGACATTCGTGCCGAAATTGGCCGCGATTGTTGTCGTGTTCTGGATGTCCATGGGCTTCATGACGCAGACCTTGATCTCGTATTTCACCGACACACTCGTACCGATTATCGCCGGAATGTGAGCCATGGATAATTCAGGATATGCCTCCCTCACCCGCCTGTCTGGCCTGATGCGTGAGATGCAGGTGGTGGCCAACAATATAGCCAATATCTCGACCACTGGTTACCGGTCCGAGGGCTTGATTTTTGCCGAACATATCGAAGCGACTGGCCGCAATGAACCGTCGTTGAGCATGGGCACGGCCATCGGCCGCACTATCTCAGCACAGCAGGGGGCCTTATCGCGAACCGGTGGGCAGTTCGATTTCGCCATTGAGGGCGAAGGCTTCTTTCTGATCGACACGCCCGACGGCGAGGCGCTGACCCGCGCAGGTGCGTTCATTCGCAATGATGTCGGTGAGCTGGTGACGGCCGACGGTGACCGCCTGCTTGACGCAGGCGGCGCACCGGTTTTCGTGCCGCCACAAGCGCGAACCATGGCACTCGCCCCTGACGGCACGATCTCCGCCGATGGGCAACCGCTTACGGTTGTTGGCCTTTATATGCCGGTAGATCCGCTGGAATTGACGCGGCGCGGCGGTACTACATTTACAGTCGAGTCCGGCGTCTTGCCGGCGGAGAACGGGCGCATGATGCAGGGCTTCGTCGAAGCCTCGAACGTCAGCGCCGTATCAGAGATTTCGCGCATGATCGAAGTGCAACGCGCCTACGAGTTGGGTCAAAGCTTTATGGATGCCGAAGACAATCGCATCCGTGAATTCTTGCGTACCGCAGGCCAGCGCAGCTAACCCAAGAGAGGGGTATTAACTATGAGAGCCTTGGATATCGCCGCCACCGGCATGAGCGCGCAGCAGATGCGCGTCGATGTCATCTCCAACAACATCGCGAACATGTCGACGACAGGCTACAGCCCTCGCCGTGCGGATTTCGCGGATCTGCATTATCAGCAGCTGACCCGCGCGGGCACAATAAATGCCTCAGACGGCACTGTAGTGCCTGCCGGTGTGCAGCTTGGTCTTGGCGTGCGGCCCGCCGCCGTAACGGTGACGTTTGAACAAGGATCCCTTCAGGCCACGCGCGGCGATCTGGACGTTGCTATTGAGGGTCGCGGTTACCTGGAGGTCACGCTGCCAAGCGGAGAAATCGCCTACACCCGAGACGGCGCGTTGCAACGCACCGGCGACGGGTTGATCGTGACCAACGACGGCTTCGAGGTAAATCCGGGCATCACGATCCCGGACGATACCCAGTCCATCTCGATCAACGCGAATGGAGAGGTCTACGCTACTTTTGTTGGCTCCGCGCAGCCGCAGCTTTTGGGACAATTCAACCTCACCGCTTTCTCGAACGAAAATGGATTGGAGGCGATTGGGTCGAATTTATTCCTAGAGACCGCAGCCTCCGGCTCACCGCTGGCAGGTTCGCCCGGAGAGGATGGCCTCGGCACATTGCGGCAAGGCTACGTGGAGCAATCTTCAGTCGATGCGGTCCGCGAAATCACCGGGTTGATCGAGGCGCAACGCGGGTACGAGTTGAATGCCAAAGTCATGACTGCAGCCGACCAGATGCTCGGCGCCACAACTCAGGTTCGCTGATGCGGCATTTTATATTGCTGCTGGCGTTGGCCAGCCCCGTCGCCGCCCAAGACACCGTGATAGCGGCGGGAACTATTCGCGGCGCCACAATGATCGGTCCCACCGATGTCGCGCTTGTTGAAGGCACAACGCCCGGCGCGTTGACCGATATGGCTGACGTCGTCGGGATGGAGGCGCGCATTAACCTCTATCCCGGGCGTCCGATCCGCGCCGGAGACCTTCGTGAGCCGGCAATAGTTGAGCGCAATGAAATCGTTTCGCTCCGCTATAACTACGGCGGCCTGCTGGTGATGACCGAGGGCCGCGCCCTCGATCGGGCCTCTGCCGGTGAAACGCTGCGCGTCATCAACCTCGCCTCTCGCCAGACAATTACCGCCACGGCGACGTCGCCGGGCCTTGTGACCGTTGGACCCAATCGATGAAAATCACGTCTCGCCTTGCTTCACTGCTTATTGTCATAGTTTTCAGCCTATCGGCGTGTGGTCGCCTCGGTCAAATTGGGCAAGCGCCCGAGTTGACCTCACCGTCCGCTGGCAATGAAGTGTTTGCCATGAACGTCGCTCCAATCCCGGTCGCGGGGGACGTGCCCGACCGCGCTGATGGTGCGTCACTTTGGACGGCAGGGCGGGCGTCGCTTCTGGGTGATCGCAGGGCAAGTGCGCGCGGCGATATCCTTACGGTCGTGATCGAAATCGATGACAGTGCGGAATTCCAGAACTCGTCCGAGCGGGAACGTTCGGGATCCGAGCAAATGGGCATTCCAAATCTATTCGGTCTGCCGCAGCGCGCCGATGGCCTGCTGACCAGAGGCGGGTCGCTGGGAGAGGCAGTGGAAATCGACAGCTCCAGCCGGTCCGCTGGAGAAGGTTCCACCCGACGCAACGAAGAGTTGACCCTACGTGTCGCGGCGACGATTACCGAAGTGCTGCAAAACGGAGTGTTGCGCATCGAAGGCAGTCAAGAGGTCCGAGTGAACAACGAAGTTCGAGAGCTCTTGGTTACCGGATACGTCCGCCCTGAAGATATCTCGCGCCAGAATTCGATCGTCTATGATCGAATCGCCGCCGCGCGAATTTCTTATGGTGGTCGCGGCTTGATCACGGACGTTCAACGCCCCCGTTACGGCCAAGAAGTCGTCGATACAATCCTCCCGTTTTAACTTGAAAGGCCTGCCAAAATGATGCGCATGTTAATCCCTCTGGTGTTGCTCCTGATTGGCCTAGGTGGCGGTGTCGGTGCCGGGCTATTGCTGTCGAGCGGCGCAGCAGACCCAATCGAAACCGAGGACTCCGCGTTGGCCGCAGAGGAAGGGGAGCAAGCCGATGAGGATGGCAGTGGCGAGGAAGAAGAGTCGGCGTCGGCCAATCCGGCTCGCGTGGAGCAGACTGGAGAAGGCACGGAATATGTGCGTCTCGCCAATCAGTTCGTTGTCCCGATTGTGCGCAATGGCGCAGTTCGGTCGCTGGTCGTCATGAGTTTGAACGTAGAAGTTGCAACCGGCCAAAGCGGCGCGGTTTTTGAACGTGAACCACGCCTGCGCGACAGCTTTCTACGGGTCATGTTTGCCCACGCCAACATTGGTGGCTTCGACGGACAATTCACTGAAGCTGCCGCGATGGCACCTCTGCGTGAGGCGTTGCTGGAAGCTGCACAAGGTATCCTCGGCGGCAGCTCGACCTATGATGTACTGATCACGGACATCACGCGCCAAGACGCCTAGCGCAGCAATCTACGGCGGGCTTCCAACTTGGTCGCAGTGTCTTTCTTGTCCGCCAAGGCATCAAGCGCGCGATTACGTCCGACTGCCTTGGAGGCTGCCGTCCGGGTCGCCTCCAATCGCACGCGCGCGCCTGCAAGATCGGACAACGCAGCGGCTTGCTGGATCCGCAACCGATCTGCCTGAGCCAACATCGTGCCCGCAATCGAGGGATCCTTGGTCGCGATCAACAGCTTCGCGCGGTGGCTTGCAATCTCCGCTATTTGCGCTTCAATCCGTCGGACCTCTGCGGTGGCGGCGGCCACGGGTACAAGCGCATGATCAGCCATAACTGAGGCGATCTGCTGGAGTTTGGCCAGTCGGTTTTGCGTGTTGGTCATAACGACTTTCGGGCCTTGATCCGCATCACATCGGCAAAGCGAATGGCCGCGGCCACAGCGCGATATTGATCGGGCAGGATCGGAGCGCCAATATCCACACTCGCATGCAGCGCGCGCGCGGTGGGAGGATCTGAGAAGATCGGGACAGCCCCCTCCGACGCCGCTTCGCGAATGCGCGTGGCAACCTCATCAACTCCTTTGGCAACGCAAATCGGTACCCCGCCGCCCGCGCGATCCCATTTCAGCGCAACTGCGAAGTGTGTTGGGTTGACCACGACCACGTCTGCTGTCGGCACATCGCCAATCATCTGGTTCATTGCGATTTCCTGCCCCTTTTGTCGGCGCTTGCCCTTCATGTGAGGATCGCCCTCGGCGCTCTTTGCTTCGTCCAGCATCTCTTGCCTTGTCATGCGGTTGCGCAGCTGAAGCTGGCTCCATTCCCACATCCAGTCGACGGCACCGATCAAGAACATCATCCCCGCAACAATCATCAAAAAGTCGAGCGACAGGCTACCGAGCAATTCCAGCACCTGACCAGGCGTCGCGTAGAGAGATGCAAGGATCGTGTCGGCGCGCGCCCACAAAAACATCGTCAAAAGGGTCGAGACGAGCGCCAGCTTCACCGACGATTTGGCGAATTGGAACAGGCCTTGAGGCCCATATTTTTGCTTCGCATTGCCGATGGGTGATAGCCGGTTGAGCTTTGGAGCCAGCTTGGACGGTGTGAACAACAGAGCCCGTTGGGCGACGAGCGCGAGGAACAGCAATCCTGCGGGGATCACGACCACAGCAGCGATCGCCAGGAGCGATCCCGTCAGCAGACCAAGCGCTGGTCCGTTCCCGCCGGGTCCCAAGATCAGTGGGGCCAGTACATCCGCTCGTCCCAACGACATATGGGTCAATTGGCCCAGGTTTTCGACTACCCATGGTGCCAGGATGGCCCCTGACAACAAGAAGCCGCCGTAGACGACACCCGTATTCAGATCGGCGGACCGGACGATTTCACCTTTCTTGCGGGCATCTTCCATCTTTTTTGGCGTCGGATCGTGTGGTTTATCACTTGGGCTAGTGTCGTCACTCATCAGCGAACACCCATGGGCGCTGCAAGTGCGGCCTCAAAAGCGGTTAGCCAGTAGGGAAGGATGAACGGGGTTGTCACCAAAAGGAGGACTAGTCCACCCCAGGTGATCGCCGGCGCACCAACGAAAGCGACCATCAATTGAGGCATGGCTTTGTTGATCACTCCGAGAGCGACGTTATAAAGCAGCGAGGCAATTAGGAAGGGTGCGGACAGCGACATGGCGAGTGAGAAACTGGCACTGACTTGCGCTACGCCCCAGCGTGCCAGATCATGTGGGCCAGGCAGGTCGCCAAATGGCAGAATCTCGTAGGATCGCAGGAACGTCCCGACCAGAAGGATGTGCATGCCCGACAGGACTGCCAGCGTGACACCGCCCAACATCAAGATCGCGCCCATGGCAGGCAGCGGATCCGGCGTTGCTCCACCCAAGATCTGGCTGAGCGACGTGGATTGCGCGGCGATCGTGCCGGCCACTTGCAGGGCGTGGACCAGAAACCTGAGGGCCATGCCGATGATTAGTCCTGCCATCGCCTCCGAGAAGAAAGCGGTGATAGGAGGAAGAACGCCAGTGACGGCGATCTGAGGCATCAGGGCCGGAGCCAAAAAAATGGTGAACGCCAAGGCCGCCCCAAGCCGGATGCGCGCGGGGATCATCTGATCTCCGAAACCAGGTAAGACCAAAAAGCACGCGCCGATACGCAGGAAGACGGCGATACCGGTGGCGAGCCAGACCTGGGATTGGCCTAGAATATCCGCGAGCGCATCCATTAGGGCGCTGCCAGACCGACGAGGGCGGGCTTCGCTTCCAGCCCGATCTCTTCGAACGAGAACACGGGGTTCGGTATGCCGCGTGCAGTGAGTACTGTGCGAAGGAACCTGCGCCGGATGGATGATGTAACGACCGCCGGGTAGGTCCCTTTTTCGCTGGCAGTGGCGACTTTCTCACTCACAGATCTCGCAAGCGCGTTGAACTCATCGGGTGGCAGCGCGATTTCGGGCAGGCCATGCTCACCTCCGATCTGATAACGCAAGAAAATGTCTTCCCAATCGCTCGACAACTGGATCAACGGCAACGTCCCGTCACTTCGTTTCAAGTCAGCGATAAGCTGAAAGCCAAGGCGTTGCCGAACGTGTTCGCAGATCATTTCGGGCTGCGTAGACGTTCCACGGGATTCAGCGATTGCCTCAAGAATCAGAGGTAAATTGCGGATCGATACTTGTTCTGACAGCAAAAGGCGCAGGATCGAATGAAGCAGGTCCAACGGAACCTTGTCCGGCACCAACTCATTGAGGAGTTTGCGGTTTTCCTCGGATCGCGTGCCGTCGCTGAGGGTGACGAAGGCGTCAAGTTGGCGCTGTAGCGTCTTGAATGTCATGAGCCGGGACAAGTTACGTTTAAGCACCTCCAACAGATGGGTCGCAAGGACCTCGGACGGTGTCACGACCGTCATGCCTGCAAGACCTGCGCGTTCGCGATCTCGCGGATCAATCCAACGGGCCGGTGCGCCGTAGACAGGCTCTGCCGTCTCTTCCCCATCAGGCAGATCAATCGCTCCGTCTTGCGTCAGCATCAGGACGCGAGCTGGGTTGAGCGACGCAGACGCATGTTCAACACCAAGCAAGCGGATAGAGTAAGTGCCGGGCGGCAGATCGCCCCGATCCGTCAGACGCATTTCCGGCAGGATCACACCAAAGGCGCGGGCCACATGCTCACGCATGTTCTTGATGCGTGCGTCCAGGCCTGTTGCCGGATCCAGTGCGAGGCTCACGAGGTCGGGGGCAAATTCGACATGGATGTCGTCGACATCGAGAAGGTCACCAGTGGTTTCTTTGGGAACTTCCAAAGCAGGGGCGTCCGATGCATCAGGCGCTGACGCCGATTCTGCCAGGGTGCGGGACCGCATCCAGGCCGCCGTGCCCAACGCCAGGGATCCCAGCATGAACGGCGCTATCGGAAGGCCGGGCACCAGGGCGAAGATTCCCATCAAGATTGCTACGGTGGCCAAAGCCGATGGGTGCTTGCCGAGTTGCGACAGCAATGCGGTGTCGGTGGAGCCGGTCGCCCCACCTCTCGCCAGCAACAATGCGGACGCAATAGCGATGATAACGGCGGGAATCTGGCTCACGAGACCATCACCCACTGTCAGAATGGTATAGGTTTCAAATGCTTGTCCGATGGGCATGCCGTGCATAGTGGTGCCAATGATCAACCCGACGACGAGATTGAGCATCGTGATCAACAGGCCCGCTATCGCATCGCCTTTTACAAATTTCGAAGCGCCATCAAGGGATCCGAAGAAGGTAGTTTCTTCTTGCTCCCTCTCCCGCCTCGCCTTGGCCTCCGCATGGTCGATGGCACCGGCCGCCATATCACTGTCGATCGCGAGCTGCTTGCCGGGCATGCCGTCCAACGCAAAGCGTGCGCCAACCTCTGCCATTCGGGCAGCGCCCTTGTTGATTACGACGAAATTAACGATCAGGAGAACGCCGAAGATGACCAATCCCATGACGACCGAGCCGCCGATGACGAACATCGCGAAGCCTTCAATCACCCCGCCCGCGGCGTCGGTGCCTGTATGGCCCTGGCCGATGATCAGCTTGGTGGAGGATACGTTCAGCGACAGGCGCAGCATGAGGGACGCCAGTAGAACTGTCGGGAAGGCTGAAAAGTCCAGCGGCCGCTCAATAAAAAGCGTAACCGTGAAGATCAGGATCGCCAGCCCGAAAGAGGCGGCCAAACCAACGTCGAGGATGAAAGACGGGACCGGCAGGATCATCATCAGGATGACCGTCATCAGTGCGAGTGCGAAAAGGATCGTGGGTTGGAACAGCGCTCTGGCAGACATCATGTCACTGCTCCGACGGAGATGGCGCAGAGAGAAACTGCTTGCGGTAACAGGCATTGGAATTGAAGAAAATGAAATGATTGCAACGACTGCCGAAAGCGGCGCGGTTGCTGCTCCCACGAAGGCGAGCTTATCATGGCGTCTGAACCGACGGGTCGGGCACTTCGAAATTGTCTATGGTTAATTCGGCAACGCATTCTGCAATGTCCGGTAAATTTGGGGTTTCTCAGGGTGGAGTGGGGCGCGCAAGCAGTTCCGTGATGGACTGTCGGAGAGCGCGGCTATCGCTCACAGTCTCTGACATGACGTTCAGATCTGGCGCGCCGTCGCGCGCCGTCGGAGGAGGGCCGCCCTGGCTCAGACGGGCCATCCGCATTGCGATATCTGCATGGGTGCCCGTACCTGTCTCAGCTAGCCTGGGCCAATCTGCCTCAGCCCAGGCAATATTCGCGGGGTTTTCGGCTTCCGCCACAGGCGGGGGCGGCGCCGGCAAGATCAATGGACGGCGCACGTCCCGCAGGATCTGAGCCGCCTCGAACAAGCCCTCTTCCCGAAGCGCCGTGATGGCCCGGACTTGGACGCGGCCCGCCTCGGATCCGTCGGGGCGCCAATTGCGCCCGTAGGTATAAGCAAGGATGACGAGCGCCGCCGTGTCGTTCACGGTGACGCGATCAGCGATCAGATCTGTTAACGCGGTCATCTGGGAGTCGGCGCTGCGAACAGGATCGCCAAGGCGTGTCAACGCCTCGTCAATCTGTCCAAGCCCGGCGTGACCCAATAGAATTTCGCGCCACAAATCATCGGTTTCGGCCCCGGCCCCGACTTCACGTATCAAGGCGTCTGCTGCCAACAATCGCGCGGGATCGGCGAGGGTCCCGATGCGGCGATCCAGCGCCAGACTCTGAGTCATGATAGAGACGGGGTCGCCGCCATCATCGCGCAGTGCCTCTGCAAGTACATCGCGGGTCTGAGCGAGGGTCGCATCCGGCGCAATCCGAAGATCCAGATCCAGAATGCGCAATGTCGCCGCGTCGAAACGACCGCCTCGATAGAGCGTATCGCGGATGTTGCGCGCTGTGCCGTCGTGGCCATCATCCGACAAGCGCCGCGCCAATCTAGGGCCCATCAGATCGCGTAGATCGCGGGGGAGATCCGAGTATGCGCGTTGCAGCGTTCCGGTATCGTCTTGGGTCAAATCAGCGGTGACAGCTCCGCCGATATAACGCCACAAAAGTTCGCCACCGGAGCAATCGCCCGGGTTGTCAACTTCGGGAAACGGCGCATTCTCGGTGCCATCCACCATATCGGCGATGCGTATAAGATCCTCCGGTGGAGTTGAAAGTTGACGCAACCAATAAGCGGCTTCGGCACCAAAGCCATAAGCCAGATAATGTCTCGCCAAGTCGACTGCGGCCTCGTCGACAAGCACGTCGCGCTCATCATAAAGGTTTAGCCGCAAGGCCCTCAAGCCTTGGTCGATCGTGCTCCCCTCTGCCCAGTCTCGTGCGCTCAAAGGCGCTCCACGACAGGCATAGTCGTCACGGGCTGGCATGGATGAGACGTCGGTCGCCAACCTTGGATCCAGGCCCGTTTCGGCTCGAATCGGATACGGGCCATCCGGAAATGAACTATCCTCGACGGGTTCAGGTTGCCGCTCAGGCACTGGCTCGGATGGCAATTCGACCATTTCGATCCGCTGTTCAGGCGCACCGGAAGTGGCAGCCTCGATTTCAGGGATGTCTCGTAATGAGGCATCTAAAAGCCCGGATGCTGCGGCGCGTGCGAGTTGTTCTGCCATAATTTCCGCCGCCTCTGCCAAGCGCAAATTTGGCGCGCGTTCCGGAGAGATCGGGTCATCGTCCGCCGTGGCCGGTATCAACGGAGTGACGGTCGGCATGCTTCTGGGGGCCAGCAATAGACTTGTAAGGTTCGGAAGAGATCCAGCAGCGGAAGGACGGTTCGCGTCCGGTTGATCGAGTTCAGCCTCATCGATCACAGCGTCAGCATCTGCGATATCAATCACCAGATACTGCCCATTGTGGCGGAAACTCGTTACGGTACACATACAGGCGAGGTTCAGCGACAGGGCGTCGGTGGCTGATAATGACGCAAGTCGTGTCCGTTGAATAAGATCGAACGCCTGAGACGTATCGAAGCCATCAATGGTGGGCGAGAGCGACAAGACCCATTGCTCATCCGATTGCTGCGCCAGCTCCCAATCGCGATCTACTCCGACTTGAAGAACAAGCCGAGTGAAACCCGGATGATCACCCGATTGGACGCGGATGGTCTGAGCTTGCAAAGCTATCGGCGCAGCCAGCATGAGCGGCAACACGAGTAGCAGCGGCCTCATGCGGCTTGCTTCAGGCCGCGCAGCGCCTCCTCCAGGTCGTTGAATGCGGGTCGAACATGGTGGGGCGCATTCTGGCGCCCAACTTCGATGCAGATATTGGTGGCGTGGCTGTGAAGATTGGCAATTAAAACCTCTCTGATCATAAGGTAAAATTGATGATCTTCCTCGATCATAGTTTTCATTTTGGCGGCAAATGGCCCTGCGAACCCGTAGGCGAGGAATACGCCGAGGAAGGTTCCAACAAGCGCGCCACCGATCAGCCCGCCCAAGACCTCAGGCGGTTGATCGATCGAGGCCATGGTCTTGATTACGCCCAGAACCGCAGCCACAATTCCCAGTGCGGGCAATCCATCGGCGACGGTTTGCATGGCGTGGCTGCCGTGCATCTGGTGATGCACGCTTTGGTCCAGTCGTTTGTCCAGGACCTCTTCCACCTGGTGGGGATCGTTGTAGTTCATTGCGGCGGATCGCATGGTGTCGCAAATCAACTCAACCGCTTCATGATCTTTTTGAATTTTTGGGTAACGACTAAAAATGTCAGAGCCGTCAGGATTTTCGATATGCTCTTCGACGGCCACGGCATTCTGTCGTTGAAGACGGATGAGTTCGAACAGCAGACACAAAAGGTCTTGATAGTCAGCATGCTTCCACGACGGGCCTTTGAACACCTTTATCAGTCCGCCCAATGTGGCTTTGATCGCGCCCTTGTCGTTGGAGATCAGGAACGCACCCAAGGCGGCGCCCAAGATCATCATCATCTCAAATGGCAATGCCTTGACGATGATCCCGAACTTACCTCCGGCCAGCTTATAGCCTCCGAAAACCATGCCGAATACAACGACGATACCAACGATTCCCAGCATTCCGGATTCTCCTGCACTTTATGTAGGTTTGGCAGTAAATGCTTAAGATTCAGTATCCAATTCGACCTCAGTTTCCCGATCTCGTAGGGTGGGCGCACCCGCATTGCGCGTCGCGATCACGACTGAAATTGCATAGGCAATCGTCGGGTCGAGTTCGGCCATGACTGCGCCACTGGCCGCTGGCGACATCCGGGATAGAAACCCGGCCGCAAAATTTGGGTCCATCTGCGAAAATAGGGCAGCCGTCTGGTCCGGCTCCATGGTTTGGTAAACTTCCGTCAAGCGTGTTAGATCCGCTTCCGCTGCACTGTCGGACCGTTGAATCAACGACTCAAGGCGCGCTTCCGCTGCCTGAAGCTCCATCATTCGAGCTTCAATCAAGACTTGCGCGGCCTCAACTGCCCGTTCGCGGTCGCCCACTTCTGCAACCCGTTCCGCAAGACGGTCACGAAGAACGGCCACTTCATCCAGCGCGGCCCGGATAGGAGCGGTTGGCCCCAAGACAGAGTTCATGGGCTCTGGATCAGAGGCTTGAGCGATGGAAACCAAGGAGATATCCAGCGTGCCAACTCTCAATGCGATCGACGCCGCGAAGAGGATGGCGAGCCCGCCCAGCATACCGCCGCGCTTAAGTTTGCGCTTTTTTGGGGAAGTTGCCATGGATCAACTCACCGCCCGGCGGCGTCTGAACAATGGCTCTACCGTCACCTCAGCGGCATTTTCCAAACCGGGCTGTGTGCCGACCTTGCGTCGGGATCCGAACATCGGCGTCACACTGCTGCCAGGCGCCAAATTCCCCCTCTCCAGGGTATCGGATGCGGGTGTGGGCAAAGGATCCTGTTTTTTAGTCCCGGCTTCATTATCCCCTTCGCCGGCATTCGGAGCCTCGACCTCTGGGGCCTGGACCGAAATCGCCTCTTCTGCGAAGTCATGGCAGGCAGCGATCATCATCTCTAATTCCGACGAAATATCGCGTGCTTGATGCACCAAATCTGTCAATTGATTGCCGGCGCCGTCGGATCCTGCCTTCGCTTCTCGAAGTGCCGTCTTCATCTCATCGACTTGGCTGGACATTACTGCGATCGCACCACCCAATCCTTTGTCGAAACTGGTTAACCGCGACAATCTGCGCGACAAAATCATGCAATAGGCCATTGCCCCTAGGCTTGCCAGTATCACCAGAATATCTGCGCCGTAAGTTATGATTAGGGTCATTCAGTTCACCAAAAATTGAGTGACAAGTAGATCGTGGACACGGCCGGAGCCGGTGACCACTTGGATGCGACGCAGCATTTGCGCCCGCAGCCGTGCTAGGCTGGTCGGCTCGCTCAGCTCTGAAACAGCGATGACGCGGAGATAGGAATTTAAAACGTCAAGAATTCGTGGCGTGAGGAGTGTGACTTCCTCCACATGCTCGGGCCGAACTTCCAATGCAGCGGTAAAAATCAGATTGCGATTGGATTGCTCGGCACCGAGTGTGATGACCAGCGTTTCAAGCTCAACGAAAGCCACATCGACCGGTGCACCCGCCGGGCCATCTTCGATACCTTGACTCTCGTCAGCCAAGTCTTCTCCCGCAGGGGCCGACGCCAAGGGTCCGGACGTCGTCGCCCAAAAACCACCACCTCCGCCGACAACTGCAAGAATCACTCCAATCAGAAAAGGGATCATTAAGCCCTTCTTCTTGTTAGCTTCTTTTGGTTTCATGTCTTCTGCCATAGCGCACACGATCTTGTTTCGTTCTCAGCCGTTTTAGCTGCAATCCACTAACCGATTGTTAAGACTGCGGAGGCTATGTGTGAACGCAACGGGCCAGAACGGCGCGATGTGAAAGGTTCGTCAGTGAACGCACTGTTTGATATTTGGAACGGGCTGAATGGCCGTCGTCGTGGCCTTCTCATCGGCGGTTTTGCCGCTTTGGCGGTGGTCCTGCTGATATTGACGCGAATCGCCTCTCAACCGTCATATCAACTGCTCTATAGCGGCTTGGACCCTGCCGCTGCCGGCGAGGTGATTGAAGCGATTTCTGCACGTGGTGTGGCCCACCGGATCGAAGGCGATTCTATCTTCGTCGATGCGTCCCAAAGGGACGGCTTGAGAATGGCCTTGGCCGGCGAAGGATTGCCAGCAAACGGCCCTCAGGGCTACGAGCTGCTCGATTCTCTATCCGGGTTCGGCACCACATCGCAAATGTTCGATGCCGCCTACTGGCGTGCAAAAGAGGGGGAGTTGGCGCGTACGATCCTCGCGTCGCCGTCTATTCGCGCGGCCCGCGTTCATATCGCCAATCCGTCCGCAGATCCTTTCCAACCGACCCGGGATGTGACTGCATCGGTCGCAATCCGTCCCGCTTCTGGAGGTCTCGCACCCGGCCATGCGCAGGCATTGCGCTACTTGGTAGCGTCATCAATCCCCGGTCTTAGGCCCGACAATGTCACCGTCATCGATGCGGATTCTGGTCAGGTCTTGGGCGCGCAGGATCAATTGACATCCACCGCCGATGCCGCAGGCCGGGCAGAGTACTTGCGCCAAAGTGTCGAACGTTTGCTGGCAGCCCGCGTGGGTCCTGGGAATGCAGTGGTTCAAGTCTCTGTCGAGTTGGAGACCGCACGCGAAACTATTCTGGAACGGGTTATTGACCCCGAAAGCCGGGTAATCATCTCGACTGAAACCGAAGATTTGGACAATGCCACGACGGACGGCGCAGGTGCGGGGGTTACAGTGGCATCAAACTTGCCTGACGGGGATGCAAGCGCGGGGGAAGGATCTTCTGCCCAAACCACCGAGTCCCGCGAACGGGTCACGTTTGATATGTCGGAATTACAGCGCGAGGTAGAGCGCGAGCCAGGAGCCGTCCGCCGTATCTCCGTCGCGGTCTTGCTGAACGGTGTTGAAGAAATCGGTGCAAACGGTACCGCAGAAACCGTACCTCGCGCTGATGAAGAAGTTGAGGCTCTGACTAACCTTGTCCGGTCTGCAATTGGCTATGATGAGACGCGTGGGGACATGGTTACGATCCAATCCATGGCGTTTGATGCCGCAGCCGTAGTGGATTTGACGGAAGCAGGGATTGCTGATCGTTTGAATCTCGACATTGGTCAAGTTATTCGAACGGTCCTTCTAGCCTTGGTCGCGTTGGCGATCGCTTTCGGTCTGATCCGTCCTCTCCTTGCGCGCCAGTTGAACGTCGCACCGCTCAATGAGTTGCCTCCCCTACAGCCCACCACCGGACTTCCCGCCGCGCCGGGAGACACGGGTTCAAAGTCAAATGCGCTGACTATGGCGACGTCCCCGGACTCCAATCCAGCTGAAGGCAAGGCTTCAGCGGAAAGTAGCATCCCGGGTGGTTCGCTGCCTGCTCTCCCCAACATGGGAAGCGCCTTCGACGACGCACTCCCGATGATGATTGCCGGTGCCATGGCCCCAAATATGGAACATAACCTTGAGGACATGGATCCGGTTGAGCGCCTTCGCCTGCTCATCCACGAGCGGGAAGAGGAGACGGTTCAAATCCTGCGCAGTTGGATGAATGAAGATGAAGAGGTCGGGGGATGACCCGACGTCTTATCTTGCAAGACTTCACGGCGCCCGTGTCCGCGTCAGACGATCAGGTCGAGCGAGTACACGGGTCGACAGTCTCCACCTTGGCCGATGCTGACGTGGATGCGTTGGAAAAGTTTGACGCGGGTTACAAAAGTGGCTGGGCCGATTGCGCGGTGGCTGAAGCGGAAGAACGAAGAAGTGTCGGAGCGGATCTTGCGAAAGCCATATCCGAGGCAACGCTGACCCTCGATACCGCAAGACGTGATGTACTGGCGGCGCTTGGGCCATTCTTTGACGAAGTCGTAGCGACCCTTCTTCCGGCAATAGCCGCCAAAGCAGTTGCTCCTACGGTCCTTGCGGAGTTGAGCGCGTTGGCGGAAGGGCAGACATTTGCCCAGGCAGAGATTCTTGCAGCTCCAAGTGTATGCGCCTCGCTGGAGCGCATTGTCGAACTTGAGGGCTTCGCGGGCATTACCGTACGGCCAGAGCCTGCTTTTGCCGAAGGCCAGGTTTCCATTCGTGCGGGATCTGAACGTCGCGATCTTGATATGGCGGCTGCCACCGAGCGGATCGCCCATACGATTGACGGGTTCAATGCCCAAACCTCCGCCCCCGAAGCCATCGACCTGACCCAAGGAGTTGCCTGATGTCTAGTACACCTACACCCGCCTCTCGCGCTTCGGCGCTGCATTCCGTCCCTATCGAGATCCGGGTTTGCGTGGGAAAAGCTCGCCCCCGTTTGTCGGATATGCTCTCCATGGACCCCGACACAGTCCTTCCGCTGGACAGTCGGATCGAAGACAAGGTTGGCCTCTGGGTCGGCGACAAATTGATCGCGGAAGGTGAATTGGTGGAACTTGACGGCGATCGAGCGGGCCAATTGGCCGTTCGAGTGACCGAGCTGTTGGATCGTGGCGATGTTGCGGCCTGAACGCCTCATCTTCATTGGAGCGCTGGCAGGGGCGATTGTGTTGTCAGCCCCAGCCATCGCCCAGGAAGTTACCCTGGATCTGGGAGACGGTGGCAGCCTAACCGCCCGCAGCTTTCAGCTGATCGCCTTGATCACAGTGCTAAGCCTTGCGCCGGGCGTGGCTGTGATGGTCACTTGCTTCCCCTTTGTGGTGACGGTCCTGTCGATTCTGCGCCAAGCCATCGGACTCCAACAATCGCCGCCCAATATGCTCATCGTCAGTTTGGCGCTTTTTCTGACTTATTTTGTCATGGCCCCGGTGTTTGAGGAAGCGTATGCATCGGGGATAGTCCCTTTGATCTCTGGCGAGCTGTCTGTTGAAACCGCCATCCCCCTGATCTACCAACCTTTTGAGGGCTTTATGCTGAATCGAGTGGACCAATCCACTCTGGTCAGCTTGGCTGAAATGCGACCCGGCGCGGACGCTCTAGAGCCCGACGCCTCGATTCTGATTCCATCATTTATGTTGAGCGAGGTTGAGCGAGCCTTTCAGATCGGCTTCCTAGTCTTTCTCCCATTTCTCGTGATCGACCTCGTCGTTGCTGCGATTTTGATGTCGATGGGCATGATGATGGTCCCCCCCGCGATTGTCTCACTTCCTTTCAAACTCGCATTCTTTGTGGTCGCGGACGGGTGGACATTAATCACAGGTGCTCTTGTGCGCAGTTACTTTTAGATCCGATTTTCAGCAGGAGAGATCCATGTCGCAAAAACCCGTTCAATTTCCTACAAGGGCCGCATTCAGAGCCGAAAAGTTGAGTGTTCTGTCAGCGCTATTGGGGCCGGAAGCTCTCGCGAAACTGCGCGAAGATCAGCCGGACGTGACCGCAGTTGGCCAAGAGATTGACGCTGATCGCGCAGCTTGGCATCGAAATAGGCTGCTAAAGCGGTTGCGAGGCCAATCTGTCAATCCAAGACCTGCCGACCCGCAGGAGGGGCCGACCCAAACTGATATTGGAAACACCAGTCGCGAGGCGGCATCGCAACCGCGAGACATTCCGGCACTGCCGAAGGCCAGGCCCGCTGGCGACCACTTGCGCCAGACCAAGGGCATCGATACACGTCTGGCCGCGATCGCAGACCCAAGTACGCTGGGTCAAGAGCATCCAGCCGTGATTGCGCGCCTGATGAAAGGCCTGTCGCGGGAGGAAAGGATCCTTACAATCAAGTCACTGCCGGGTCCGATTGCGCGCTCTATCGTTCGTCGCCTGCGGTAGCGACCCCGAATCCAAGACCTGACAGATTTTTAGGTCGGCCGCGACAAGCAGCCGATCTATTCCTGCATTTCCTCAGAGCCCAACCGAAAACTAAGTTGAGTGATTTCAGCCATTTATGATTCTCTTGGGTTGATAGGCCTGGGAGAAGCCAATGGCATGGACAGAAATCACTCGCCCACAGTATGACCGACGCGGTCTGCGTTACGCAAGCGATAGCACCGATGAGGAATGGGCTTTTGTGAAGCCCTTCATGCCACCGGTCGCCAAAGTTGGGCGACCTCGCCGGACGGCCATGCGCGCGGTGTGGGATGCGGTCCAGTACATGGCAGCGACCGGCTGTCAGTGGGCGATGCTGCCAAAGGACTTCCCGCCGTTCACCACGGTGCAATATTGCTTCTACCGTCTGCGCGACAGCGGGGTACTGGGCATTCTCAATGAGGCGCTGGTTGCCGCTTCGCGTCTGATATCAGGCCGGGAAGCGAGCCCGACGGCCGGGATCATCGACAGCCAGTCCGTGAAAACAACAGAGATCGGCGGACCGACAGGCTATGATGCGGGCAAGAAAACAAAGGGTCGCAAACGCCATATCCTGACTGACACACAGGGCAACTTGCTGGCCGTGATCATCCATACCGCCGATATTCAGGATCGCGACGGTGCGCCCGGCGTCGTCGCACAGGCCTGCGAAAGCTTCCCCTCGCTGACACATATCTTTGCCGACGGTGGCTACGCCGGGGACAAGTCGCGAACCGCCCTGCAAGAGATGGGCGGACCCGCAATTGAGATCGTCAAGCGACCCGCCGGTGTGACCGGCTTTGTCGTCATCGCCCGCCGCTGGGTCGTCGAGCGAACCTTTGCGTGGCTCGGGCGCTGCCGACGACTGGCAACAAAGGACTGGGAAGCATCAATCGCGTCAGCCGACGCATGGCTCCTCATCGCCTCAATACGTCGATCAGTCCGATACATCGCAAGAGCATGAAAAACAGGTGAATAATTTCGAGTCAGACTCTAAGAGATTCATGCGTCTCATTTGACTTCTGGTGATTAGGATCAGGACCCGTTAATTTTGTCGTGAACATCTGAATCACTGCTCCATAAACGGAGCCGTTTCATGGGAAATTCTTACTGGCTGACGGACGCTCGGATGGCCGTTTTGAGCCCCTCTTGCCCAAATCCCACGGTAAGCCGCGCGTTCACTGCCCGGTACAGTATTGCGTAGCAATGTTCCGAGAGGGGATGTCGAGCGCGGGCTCAGCAAGATTGTCTTCATCAGTGACCAAAGTTTTTCCAACTGATTGTACCCTAGGTGGTGTCTTCATTTAGGGGATTCCCAAAGGCCTTGAATTTTGATTCAAGATCGAAAACGGAGGCGATGTTGAGCAGACGAACCTTGAGCGACGCGCAGTGGGCGCGGATCGAGCCACTTGTTCCGGGCAAGAAAGGCGACCGTGGTCGCACCGGATCGGACAATCGGCTTTTCCTGGATGCAATTCTTTGGTTGGCGCGGACCGCCTCGCCATGGCGCGATCTGCCACCGGTGCCTGGCAACTGGCGAACGGCACATTGTCGGTTCCGACGCTGGACGCTATCGGGTGTTTGGGAGAGTCTTTTCAAGACCTTAAGCGCAGACCCCGACTTTGAATACGTCTTGGTCGATGCGACCATCTGTAAGGCCCATGCGGACGCCAGCGGCGCAAAAGGGGGGCTGAGGCTCACGCAATCGGTCGCTCCAAGGGTGGCCTGACCACCAAGATACACGCCGCCGTGGATGCACTTGGCCTGCCGATCCGCTTCACGATCACGCCCGGTCAATGGGGCGACTGCCCGCAGGCACGCGGCTTGATCGAAGGGCTGGCGGGTGTCGGGCATGTGATGGCGGACGCCGCCTACGACGCCGATCACTTTCGCACTTTCATCGCAACGGACCTTGGCGCGATCGCACAGATCAAACAGAATCCGACGCGATCAACCTCGCAACCAATCGACTGGGTGCTCTACAAGGAGCGTCACTTGGTCGAGTGTTTCTTCAACCGGATCAAACGCTTCCGTCGGATCGCCCTGCGATGCGAAAAGACCCTGTCATCCTTCAGCGCCTTCGTCTCTCTCGCCTGCGCAATGGTCTGGCTGGCCTAAATGAAGACGCCACCTAGAGCGTGATGAAGTCAGGTTGAAGCATATCCTGCGTTGAGGAGGGAGTTTGCGCACTCCTGCGGTGCGAAGCGGTCGACGGGCGCCGATCCTGCGCCATGTTGCTTCCATTGTTCGTCCGGACGCGTCGCGCAGCATGCGCTTGAGCTTGGCAAAGACCTGTTCGATGGGGTTCACAGGTCGGGGCTGTATGGCGGCAGGAACAGCAGGTGTGCCCCGGCCGCGCGGATGGCCCTGCGCACCGGTTGCCCCTTGTGGCTGCCGGGATTGTCCATCACCACCACGTCGCCGGGGCCGAGTGTCGGCACCAGTATTCGTTCGACATAGGCGCGGAAGGCTTCGCCGTTGACCGGGCCGTCCAACACGAAGGGTGCGTCGACCCGGTCGTGGCGCAGGGCGGCGATGAAGGTCAGTGTCCGCCAGTTGCCCATGCGGCGCGTGCCCGATCAGCCCTTCGACCTCGGGGCCCAGCCACGCAGAGGGGCCATGTTGGTCCTGGCCCAGGTCTCGTCGACAAACACCAGCCTGCGTGGATCGATCCGACCTTGGTGGCGCTTCCAGCGGGCGCGGCGTCGGCTCACGTCCGGGCGGTTCTGCTCTTCGGCGAGTTGGGTCTTGTTTTGAACGAGTAGCCGGTGCGGCGCACGAAGGCCCAGACGGTGCGGTAGTCCACCCGAAAGCCACGATCGGCCAGTTCGCTCACCAGTCCGCGCAGAGTGAACGGCGCCCTGATCCGCTCCAGCATCCAAGCCTCCCATTCGCCAACGATCTTGCGCGGCGGATGGCCGCCGGTGCCGGTCGGCGCGCAACTCCCGGTCTCGTGCTGGCGCTGCGATCACTTCACCCCGCTGGACAAAGCAATGTCCAGCGCCGCAGCAACCTGCCGCACACTCTCGCCCTTCTCAAGCCGCGCCATCGCCCGCTCGCGCAAATCCATCGAAATCGCTCTGCCCACCGATCTACCCTCCATCTTGTGATCGAAGTCAGTGAAGCAGCAAAAGGAAGGCCTGTGAATCCGCTTTCGAGTCAGGCTGAGTTCATCCCGCCCTAGCCGCTACCCGTTGCGCAATCGTTCCAGCAGCCGCAGCGAGGCATAGCCATCCGGCGTCAGACCCACGGCGTCCTGATAACTGCGCACGGCGGCGATGGTGATCGGCCCGATGATCCCGTCAATCCGATCCGAGAAGTGCCCTGCCGCCAGCAGACGGCGCTGCAATTCCTCGCGCTCCGTGAAGCTGAGCGCGCGATCCCCACGGGGCCAGCTGCCGCGAAACGCGGGGCCGTCGCTGATCCGGTCGCTCAGCAGGCCGATCGCAATCACATAGGCGTCGGCGGGGTTGTAGCGTTCGATCACGCGGAAATTGTTGTAGACGACCAGGGCCACGCCCTGCGCGCCGCCGGGCAGAAGGATGGAGGCCGGGCCATGGTCGGGCACCTCATCGCCGTTGACCAGCCGCACGCCCTGGCTGTTCCAGAACGGTGCGGAGATCCGCTCCTGCTCACCGGCGAGGCGGTAATCGAAGCCGTCGGGCAGGCGCACCTCCAGCCCCCATGGCTGGCCGTAGGTCCAGCCGTTTTCCGCCAGATAATTCGCGGTAGAGGCCAGCGCATCCACGGGCGCATCGCTCCAGATGTCGCGCCGCCCGTCGCCGTTGAAATCCTGCGCGAATTCCAGGTAGCTTGTCGGCATGAACTGCGTATGGCCCATGGCCCCGGCCCAGGATCCGATCATGTTGCGCGGCGCGGTATCGCCCGATTGCACGATGCGCAGCGCCGCAATCAGCTGTTCCTCGAAGAAGTCCTGACGGCGTCCGTCAAAGGCCAGCGAGGCCATCGCCTCGATCACATTGGTCCCGCCGCGCATCGCACCATAGGAGGTTTCCAGCCCCCAGACGGCGACGACGACCTCGGCCTCCACCTGATACTGGTCCTCGATCCGGCCCAGGGTCGTGCTCCATTCCGCGCGCGCGGCGCGACCGTTCCGGATCCGCGAGGGGGACACGGCGGTATCGAGATAGTCCCACAAGGTGCGGGAGAACTCCGCCTGGTTCCGGTCCAGCCGCAACACGTCCGCGTCGATCTGCACTCCATCAAATGCGGCATCGAGCGTGGCTTGCGTGATGCCCAGCGCGCGCGCGCGGGTCTGAAACTCCGCGATCCAGGAGCGGAACTCCGGGTCACTGGTGCGGGGCGGGCGGGATGCCTCGCCTGCCGCGTCCTCAGCCGCCTGCGTTGCCTGATGCAGGAGGGCCGCACGGGCGGAAAAATCCTCCGGGACGTCGCCGCGCGGGGTCGGACGACGCGATGCCGCAATCGCGAGAGACCCCGGCGGCGGGGCTACGATATCCGCCGCCACCGGACCCTCGGCGTGCGCAGCCCCATCCGCCGCGTCCAATGCGGCCAGGGCCATTACTTCGATCACTTCGATCACGACATTGCTGCGGGATGGCGGTGGCGTCGCCTCAGCCACAGCCGCAGCGGCCGCGTCCCGTTCGGGTCGCAGCGTCGGCACTGGCGACACAACAGGAGGAGCCGCCAGCGCGGGCAGCGCGGTGACCATCAAGGCGACTGATATAGCGCGGAAACGTCCGGTCATTGTAAAAGGCTCGATTATGCTCAACAGCGCAACAATATAGCAAAAACCCCCAGGACTTACAGGATTCTGCAATCAATGCGCGGAGTCTCTGCCCGGAGCTTGCCTGCGCAGTGGTTAAATCGCGGTTAATGTCAGACCTGACGACTGGTCAGGCGCCCTTGCGGGCGGCTTTCCGGCGCAGTTTGCCTTTGCGCGCCCTGGACGCGCCAACCTTGCGACGCGCAGGCTGTTTGCGGCCGCCTCTGCGGCCCTTCACCGGCGCTTTTCCGTCATGTTCCAGCAATTCAAGGATCAAGCCGCCAGTGACCGGGACCGCTTCGGCCAGTTTCACCAGCACCCGGTCGCCGATGCTGATCACCGTGCCGGTATCCGCGCCGATCAACCTCTGCGCCTCGGCATCGTAGCGGAAATACTCCTGCCCCAGCGCCCGCATCGGCAGCAGACCATCGGCCCCCGTCTCATCGAGTTTCACGAACACCCCGAACCGCGCGATGCCAGAGATACGGCCTCCAAACTCCGCCCCGACCCGCTCCGCCAGATAGGCGGCAAGGTAGCGATCGGAGGTGTCGCGTTCGGCGACCATGGAGCGGCGTTCGGTGCCCGAGATCAGCTTGGCGGTTTCTTCCAGACGCTCCACCTCATCGGGAGCCAGCCCGTCCCTGCCCCATCCATGGGCGGTGATCAGCGCGCGATGCACGACCAGATCCGCATAGCGCCGAATGGGCGAGGTGAAGTGGGCATAGGATTTGAGCGCCAGCCCGAAGTGTCCAAAGTTCTCCGGGTTGTAATAGGCCTGCTGCATCGACCGCAGGGTCGACATCGAGATCAGCTCGGACTGCCCGCCCGCCTCTGCCGCCGCCAACAGCGCGTTCAGGTGGCGGGTTTGCAGCACCTGCCCCTTGGCAAGCGTCAGACCGGAGGCCGCGGCGACCTCGCGTAGCGCATCCAGTTTCTCGGGAGACGGTTCCTCATGAACCCGAAACAACTGCGGCGTGCGTTTGGCGATCAGCGTCTCGGCCGCCGCGACATTGGCCAGCACCATGAACTCCTCGATCAACCGGTGCGCATCCAGGCGATCCTTGAAGGCCACCGAGGTAACGGTGCCATCGTCATCCAGCACAATCGTGCGCTCCGGCAGGTCCAGATCCAGTGGCTGCCGCCGTTCACGCGCCGAGACCAGGGCCGCATAAGCTGCGAAGACAGGGCGTATCACGCTTTGGATGAGGGGTCTGGTCCGGTCGTTCGGCGTGCCGTCAAACGCCTCCTGCACCTCCTCGTAGGTCAGCGAGGCCTGTGAACGCATCAGGCCGCGATGGAAGCTGTGGGCGATTTTGGCGCCATGGGCATCAATGACCATCCGCACCGCAATCACCGCTCGGTCCACACCTTCGTGCAGCGAACAGAGATCGCCCGACAGGCGATCGGGCAGCATCGGCACCACTCGGTCCGGAAAATACGTCGAGTTGCCGCGCTTGCGCGCTTCCCGGTCCAGCGCCGAATTGGGCGTCACGTAGTGCGCGACATCGGCGATGGCGACCCAGATGACATGGCCGCCGGGGTTCGCGGAGTCGTCATCGGCGTGGGCATAGCAGGCATCATCGTGGTCGCGGGCGTCCTGAGGATCAATCGTGACCAGCGGCATGTCCCGGAGGTCTTTCCGGCCTGCCAGGCCTGCGGGTCTGGCCGCCTCGGCCTGGGCAATCACGGCATCGGGGAAGGCATCGGGGATGCCGTGTTCGTGGATCGCAATCAGCGACACCGCGCGCGGCGCGCCGGGATCGCCCACCCGCGCCGTGATGCGCGCCCGCGGCAGGCCCATGCGAGATTTGAGACCGGCCAGTTCGGCTTCCACCAGTTCCCCGTCTTTTGCGCCAAGGCTGTCGCCCTCGCGCACCTGCCATTCCTTGTCCGTGCCCTTGGAAATCGGCGTGATCCGCCCACCATCAGCGCCTTTGCGGTAGATCCCGAGGATTGTCTGCGCCGAGGTCCCGATCTTGCGGATCAACCGGGCGGTGTAGCGATGATCCTCACCGTCGGCCTCGGATAATTTCGCCAGAATCCGGTCTCCCGGACCCACCGCAGGGTCCGCCACGCGCGGTGCATAGAGCACGCGCGGCTCGTCTCCGTCACCTGTCCATTCCAGCGGGCGGGCAAACAGATCACCGTTGTCATCCGGCGCCTGGACTTGCAGGACCGTGACGGGCGGCAGACTGGACGGGTCACGATAAACCCGGCCCTTCTTCTCCAGATGCCCTTCCTCCTGCAACTCTCGCAGGATCGCCTTGAGGTCGATCCGCGCCGACCCCTTGATCCCGAACGCCTGTGCGATATCGCGCTTGGAGCGTTTGCCGGGGTTGTCGGTGATCCATGCGAGGATCTGCTCTTTGGAGGGGATGTTGGTCATGGGAGGTGAGGTAGCACGCGCTTGAGGGGGCGTCATGGGGGAATTGAACGGCGGCGTGCGTGGCAGCGGCGGGATTTGAGTTGTATTGGGCACGATGAACCGGGGATCAGCCGGTTTGGCCCAGCGCCATTTGGGTGATCCGCGCGTGGATCTCGACCTGATCGGGCGCGATCTGTGGCGTTGGCTGTCCTGAAGCATCGGCCAGCTTTTGGTGCAGGATAAGGAATTTGTCGGAAACGACCGAACCGACGCTGTCGTGGACGGGTTCGTTCAGGGCTGTGTCGAGCGGTACGAAGGTGATCCCTTCCTCGATCCAACGGGCAAAGTAGGCGTCGGCGATGTCCGCAAAGAACGGGACATTGTGCCCGAGCGTGATGGCGGTGATGTCTTGTCCGAACCAGTCCGTCGCAGCCGCTTGATCGAAGCGAAACTGCGCGACCGAGAAATCGAGGTAACTGTCTTCGATGAAGACAATGGCCGCCGTATCGCCCGCCTCCTGCGCAGCTCTGTAGGCGCGGTTCCAGACCCATTCATAAGACCATGATGTGACATCGACGGGGGTGAGATCGTCGTGCGCCAGAGCCGCATTCACGGCGGCGAGCTTTGCGGGTGTTTCTCCCCAGTGGCACAGCGGATGGCGAAAGAGCCTGCGGGGCGCTTGCGCGCCCCACGGGGACAGTGCCGTATCGGCGCGGCGGATGTCCGCGATGAAGACATCGGCTTCCACGTGCGGCAGGTGCCAGTGGCTGTGCGTGTGGTTGGCGATGTGGTGGCCTGCGTCCACCCAGGCGTCCAGGATTGCAGCCATGTCGGGGTGTTTCTGCAGCGCCCAGGAATTGGAGAATGCGTAGACCCCCTCGATCCCATGATTGGCCAGCGACGATTGGATCGCGTCCACGATACCTGCCGCAGTGTATCCATCCGGCGGATACGACATCGGCCAGAGCGGCAGATCATCCATGGTGAACGCGGCGTTCATACCGGATCGTTACTCCGCAAAATAATCCGTCAGCACGCGGGTGTAGACGCGTTTCAGATCATGAATATCGCTGACGCGAACCCGTTCATCGACCTGGTGCATGCGGTGGCCGACCAGACCGAACTCTAGCACCGGACAGTGGTTTTTCACAAAGCGCGCGTCGGACGTGCCTCCGGTCGTGGACATCTCGGGCGTGCGGCCTGTGGTGGCTTTCACGGCTCCGGCAACCAGTGTGGAGAGATCGCCGGGCGGGGTCAGGAACGCTTCGCCGCTGAGTTTGGTGTTCATGTTGATCGTCGTGCCGGACGCCTCCGCCACGCGGTCGGCCTCCTCGCGCAGCCATGCGATCAGGCTTGCGCCGGTGTGGGTATCGTTGAACCGCAGGTTGACGGTCATCCTGGTGCGCGCGGGGATCACATTGTTGGCGGGGTTTCCGGTATCAATGGTGGTGATGGCGCAGGTGGAGGGATCGAAGTGATCGGTGCCCTCGTCAAGCACATGGGTGGAGAGGCGATGGCCCAGAAGCGCCACGGCGGGCATCGGATTGATCACTTTGTGCAGGTAGGCGGAATGGCCCTGCTTACCGATCACCTCAAAGAACGCGGTCAGCGCGCCCCGGCGACCGATCTTCATCATGTCACCGATGTGTTCGGGACAGGTCGGCTCTCCGACGATACAGGCGTCAATGCGTTCACCGTTGTCGTCCATCCAGTCCAGCAGCGCGATGGTGCCGTCGGTGCTTTCGCCTTCCTCATCGCCGGTGATCGCCAGCACGATGGCCCCATCCGGCGGGGTGGTCCGCACGAAATCAATCGCGGCGCTCGCGAAGGCCGCCACGCCGGACTTCATATCCGTGGCCCCGCGCCCATAGAGCCATTCGCCGTCAATCACCGCGCCGAAGGGCGGATAGGTCCATGCGGCCTCATCCCCCACGGGAACCACATCGGTGTGGCCATTGAAGCCGAACGCCTTGCCATTTCCGCGTGTGCCCCAGCGCGCGTAGAGGTTCGCAATGCCGGCCCGATCCACTCGGGTACAGTCAAACCCGGCCTCGGACAGCAGCCCCTGCAACAGCACCAAAGCACCGCCTTCCAGTGGCGTGACAGAGTTGCAGCGGACCAGTTCGGCGGTCAATGCGACGGGATCAATAGGGGGATCGACAGTAATTTGTGCCACGATAAACTCCGGCTACATGATGTAGGCCAAAGTCTACCGGCGTGGCCAGAAGACCACAATGCGGCAAGAACACGACACGCGTGCAGCGTTAATTTGGCAGAAATTCGCTGATCCATGTTAACTGTCGGTTCATAAATATAATGCCGAGGCAGGCAAGTGGACGTGGAAAACCGCGCCACGACAGAGCAGTGTAACGAGTATTTCCACACGCACCCCAGAGGCCCCGTGCCGCTGGTGCGATCCGTGTGGCAGTGCGTGATGCCCGTTGCCCAACCTCGGCCCGCAAGGGTGATGGCAGATTATGGCGACAGGCGCAGAGCTACCAATCAACGAAAGCGCAAGCGCGTTACAGATGGCCAACACCATCTTTGGACCTGGGACGACAGTCACCGGTGCCAGCTATTCCGGGTGGAGCCAGTCTTCGGGCATCTACACCAATGGCGACAGCGTTGCTCCCGGCCTGACACCGTCCGACGAGGGCGTCATCCTGTCCACGGGCCGCGCCAGCAACGTGACCCAATCGAATGGCGATCCAAACCGCTCCGGCAGCACCTCGACCAACACCAGCGGCCAGAACAACAACGCGGATTTCAATGCTGCCGCCGGTGGCACCTCGACCTACGACGCGGCCTTTCTGGACATCGACTTCATCCCCACAACCGATTTTCTGACGATGCAGTTCACCTTCTCGTCCGAGGAATACCCGGAATACACTGGCTCGATCTACAACGATATCTTCGGCGTCTGGGTCAATGGCCAGCTTGTGACCTCCCCGATCGTGAATGTCACCCAGATCAACTCGGTCAATGCCAACGCAAACGCCACGCTGTTCAACGACAACACAAATGATGACTACAACACCGAAATGGACGGTTTCACCGTTACCCTGACCCTGGTCATGCCGGTGAACACCGGGGTCGAGAACAATATCCAGGTCGGGATCGCCGATGTCGGGGACAGCAGCTACGATTCCAATGTCCTGATCGCGGCGAATTCGATTCAGGGCGAGTTTATCGCAGGCTCGGACAGCGTCACGCATTATGAGGGCGTGACCACAGTGCTTGACGTGCTGGCCAATGACCCAACTTCGGGCGGCGTGGCCTTCATCACCCATATCAATGGCGTCGAGGTCAATCCCGGCGGCAGTGTGACCCTGTCCGATGGCACGATTGTCACCTTGCTTGTGTCGGGCGAGCTGGAGATCAACCCGCCTGCCACCCAGACCGGGCTGACGGCGAACGAGACGATCAATTTCACCTATACCGCCAATGACGGCACCGGCATCACCGACACCGCCTTTGTCACCGTCACCGCGATCCCGTGCTTTGTGCGCGGCACGATGATCCTGACCGTGGACGGTGAGAAACCGGTCGAGGATCTGACCCCCGGTGACATGATCGAGACGCGCGACAACGGCGCGCAGCCGATCCGCTGGATTGGCACCCGGACGGTTTCGGCGGAGGGGCGCTTTGCCCCCATCGCGATTGAGGCTGGCACATTCGGGATGCACCGCCGTCTTGTCGTTTCGCCGCAGCACCGGGTGATGCTGACCCATTGGATGGCCGAGTTGATGTTCGGCGAAGATGAGGTGCTGGTGGCCGCAAAAAATCTTGTCAACGACTGCTCGGTCCGCGTGCTTGGGCCGCAGGATCTGGAGAACGGCGAAGTGGAGTATTTTCACCTCCTCTTCGATCAGCATCAGATTATCTGGTCGGAAGGTCTTGCCACTGAAAGCTTCCTGCCGGGCCCGGCGGTCATGAACGATCTGGACCGCGAGGTGCAGGAAGAGGTTCTGGCGCTGTTCCCGGAGATCGACCCCATGACCAAAGCGGGCTATGGCCCCGCTGCCCGCCTGCCGCTGCGAGGGTATGAAGCCCGCGCGATGTTGGGTTGAGAGGCGGCGCGCAGATGTCCTGGCAAGCAATCTGGAGTGACCGGCGGACCTGCCGCGCGCCGCCCCCGGACTGCCGGGCGCCGCTGCGGGCGATGACGCTTTGGCTGGAACTGATCGGCCCTCGCCGCCCGCCGAGGTACAAAAGCCGGGCACTGGCGCGCCCGGTTCCGCTGCGCCTCTGGCATGGGGCAGGCGACGATGACACCGCGATCTCGATCTATCTGATGCCCGATGGGGCAGTGCGGCTGATCCATGGCGAGATCGACCTGTGCACCACGTCCGGGACCCTGCGGGCGGGCGAGACCCTCGGGGTGCGCTACACGACCTGCGCAAACGGGCGGTCGGACGGGCTGGAAGTGACGAATTACGATCAGGACCGCACGCAATTCCAGCGATCCGGTCTGGCCTGTGTCGCGACACTGGCCGACGCCCTGCCGCGATTGACGGGCTTTCTATCCGTGGCCCATGTGGCCGCCGTGGCCTCCGACATCGTGCCGACCACCGATCTTCCGGGGATCGAATCCGGCGCTCTGGTCGCCACCGTCGAGGGCCCCCGCCCGATCGAGGCGCTGCGCCCCGGAGACGATCTGCTGGACGATGACGGGGCCTCTTTCCCGCTGCGCTGGATCGAGGCGCGCCCGCGTCTGTGTCTGGGCCGGACTGCGCCGATCCGGCTGAATGCCCCCTACTTCGGGCTGACCCGCAACCTGATCGTCACCCCGCAAACGCGGTTGCTGCAAACCGGAGCGATGGTCGACTACCTGTGCGGGACAGAGGCGGTTCTGGTCTCGGCCGCCGATATGATCTCGGGGTACGCGGTCACCCGCGACCGGACGCGGCCGATGCGCATGTTCCACCATCTGATGCTGGACGATCCGGCCTGCATCCGCGTGGACAATTGCCCGATTGAAACCGCGCATCTGGGTGACGTGATGGCCCTGGGTGATCGGTATATTCCGCAATCGGCGGATCCGTTTGACGCTGATCTGGCGCCGTCTCTGCCGCTTCTGGATCGCGCCGCGGCGCGGGCGCTGGTTACGGCCCATGCGCGGGCGGCGTAGGCTTCGGGCTAACTGTCGGGGGCGTCCTCATAGAACGGTGTCATCTGAACCACGATGACCGAATTCTCGGACCGGGCCCGAGCCATCAACCCGCGTTCTTCGTCATTGATCTCATCGCCCTGGGCTTCGCGCTCTGCCAGCGAGCCGTAGCCCGTCACATCCAGCGGCGCGAGGTCAGCCTGCTTGAGAACGGCCACGGTTTCGCGCACCGCCTCTGCCTCATCCACCCCGGAGGCGAAGCACAGCAGTCCCGCGCCGGTGGCATTCTTGGGCAAGCCATCGTCCGCCTTGCGGCCCACCTCGACCAGAAGCGTAAACACCTCGTGGACGGCTTTGGGTTTTTTGGGCTTTTGGGATTTATTCTCTGACATACACGGCGGATGGCGCAGTTCGACGCCTCCTGTCAAGGAGGCTTGCCTGCGGCGCAGGATATCCCGGCTGACCTCGCCGATGAACCAGCGGCAGGCTGCTTGGGCTGGACTGTCTGGCGGTGCGCCTCAGGGAGACCGGCAGGAATAACCGCGGTCTGGCCCGGAGGCGTTACTTTCCGCGCACCAGCCGGATCCCGGCAATCAGGATGCAGGCGCCGACGAAGCCCACAAACCCCTGCATGAGCCAGCCACCGGAGGTCCCGAGCCCGATCAAACGGAAGAGAAAATTCGCCACGACGGCGCCAAGGATGCCCAGCCCGATGTTGACGAAAATACCCGTATTGGCCCCCATGAAGCGGCTGGCAAACCACCCCGCAAAACCGCCAATGATGATGGCCGCGATAAATCCCACACCTTGCATGTCATGCCTCCTGTTGCTGGCATCAGGATCGGGGATCAGGACGAAAGGCGCAAGAGGGACGGTCTGCCGTCCGCGACATGGTCATCGGCAAGACGGGACGGTCGGCGTCAATCCCGCAGCAGGTCGTTGATCGAGGTTTTTGACCGGGTCTTCTCGTCCACCCGCTTCACGATCACGGCACAGTAAAGATTTACGCCGTTTTTAGACGGCATGGAGCCTGCCACGACCACAGAGCCGGACGGAACTTCGCCATAGCTCACGGCGCCGGTTTCGCGGTCCACGATCTTGGTGCTCTGGCCGATAAACACGCCCATGCCCAGGACCGATCCTTCGCGGATGATGCAGCCCTCAACCACCTCGGACCGCGCGCCGATAAAGCAGTTGTCTTCGATGATCGTGGGGCCTGCCTGCATCGGCTCCAGCACGCCCCCGATACCGACGCCGCCCGACAGGTGCACGTTCTTGCCGATCTGCGCGCATGATCCGACGCTGGCCCATGTGTCCACCATGGTGCCACTGTCCACATAGGCACCGAGGTTCACGAAGGAGGGCATCAGAACCGCGCCGGGCGCAATGTAGGCCGACTTGCGCGCAATCGCGCCCGGCACCGCGCGGAACCCGGCGGCGGCCCATTCATCCGCGCCCCAGCCATGAAACTTGCTGTCGACCTTGTCGTACCAGCTGGCCCCTTGCGGCGCGCCGGAGTGCATCTCCATGTCCTTGATCCGGAACCCCAGCAGCACCGCCTTCTTGGCCCATTGGTTCACGTGCCAATCGCCATCTTCGCGCCGTTCCGCCACGCGCAGTTTGCCACTGTCGAGCGCGGCCAGTGTGGCCTCGATTGCGTCGCGCGCCTCACCTGTGGTGGCTGGACTGATCTGGTCACGGATGTCCCATGCAGCTTCGATGGCGGTCTCTAGGTGGGCGTTGGACATGGTGTGGCTTCCTTCCGACTGGTTCCAACAGCGGCTATAGTCTGCACGCCACTGGCTGGCAACGGGCGGTCGCGCCTGTGACACCGCCCGGCGCTGGTCCAGACCCGCCGCCCGCCTGCGCCCGCCTGGATGGCAGGCTGCGAGGGCTGGCATGCAACTCAACGATCACCTGCACCGCGGGTCTGGTGCGGCCCCCTCGCAAATAGGTCCGGCGCGATACGCCGATATGGCCGGTTTCGGCAAAGCGCAACGGATCCGGCGCCGGGGTTGAGGTCGACGCCAAGCAGCCGGATCGCCTGCGTGTGCGATGGCGGTCTGCGTGTTTGTCTGGTTCCCCTGACACAGACGGGATAAGGAAGGCGTGACTTTATTTCGCGAACGGATACCCACGCCCCATGAAAGACGAACGTAAACCTTTCCGGAATGCCGGCCAGGACCGCAGTGCGGTGCAAGAGCTGCCCAATACACCACAGGCGCAGTCGCCGTCCTATCGGTTGGCCTTTGCAGACGAGGATTTCCTGTGCCGGGATGAATTGCGTCCCGTGCGGTTGCAGCTGGAACTGTTGAAACCCGAAATGGCGCTGGACCAGCATGGGATCAAATCCACCGTCGTCCTGTTCGGCGGTGCGCGGATCCCCCGGCCCGAAGCCCGCGAAGGTGCGCGCAGCGACACCCTGCGCGATATGTCGAAATACTACGAGGAAGCGCGGGAGTTCGCCCGCGTGATCACCGAGCGATCGGTAGCGAGCAACTGCACCGAGAACGTCATCATCACTGGCGGCGGGCCGGGCGTGATGGAGGCCGGAAATCGCGGCGCGAGCGATGCGGGCGGCAACTCCATCGGCCTCAACATCGTGCTGCCGCATGAACAGGAACCCAACCACTACGTCACGCCGGACCTGTGTTTCAACTTCCACTATTTCGCGATCCGCAAAATGCATTTCCTGATGCGTGCCCGTGCCATCGCGGTTTTTCCCGGCGGCTTTGGCACCATGGACGAGACGTTCGAGGCCCTCACCCTGATCCAGACCGGCCGCATGGAGCAGATCCCGGTGATCCTGTTCGGCAGCGATTTCTGGCGCGAGATCATCAACTGGGACGCACTGGTGCGGGCTGGCACAATCTCTGCCGCCGATCTGGACCTGTTCCGGTTCGTGGAAACGGCGCAGGAGGCGCTGGAGGTCATCGACGGCTGGACCCTGTCGGGCAAGCGCGGGGAAATTCCGGGGCGCTGAGGCACGAAAATGTGGTGCGCGCCACGATTGGTCCGCCTGGAACCGAATGGCGAAGCTCAGGCCAGGGGTCGTGGCATCCGGATTGAGCCTCGACAGAGCACCGCTGACTGGTTTGGTACCCCAGCCCGATGCCGTAGTGCGCTCTGGCGCCAGTATTGTCGCCCCGCGTCACATCCGACTTTTGCGCCGATACGCGTCGTCAGAGTGCCGCTGTCCACGGTGGAGGTGTCGCCCGGCGCCGGGAGTGTGCCGTCGACATCACCAGAGATGAAATCAGCCTCAGCGCCCGAAACGATCTGACGGAACCGGCAGCAGCACCCAGGGAAACCGCCAAAGTCGAAACCCGCCATGTCTCCGGTCCGGGCCGGGATTCCAGCACCGAAAACCCGCTGGCAAAAAAATGGCACCGACAGGCCTGGCAGGGCCGGATAGCGCCATCGCGAGGGCGGCCAGGACAAGACGGTTGATTGGTGAACTCCGGGTCCTTCAACTCAGTCCACTGCACTCAGCAGCGCCGGGCATTGATTTGGCATGTTGCCCAACGCCACGCGCATGCCGCTTGGCGGGCTGACGGGCGGTGGATCATTGTTGGGCGGGCCGGGAGGCGGCGGGTTGCGAATGCGCTCTGCGCGCTCATAGGCCTCCTGGCAGCCATCGCCCTGCGGCGGGGCCTGGTTCTGGCAGTCACCGTCGCCATCAGGGCAGTTCAGCCGCACATGGAAATGGTAGTTGTGACCGTTTGCGGGGCGAATGCGGCTCAGCCAGCTGCGATCCCCGGTGACGTTTTCACACAGCCAGACCTTCGCGCCCGTTGTCACGAAGATCCGCGCCACGCGCGGATCGGTGGCGGCAAGGCGGAGCACTTCCGCATGGTCCCCGGTCCAGTTGCCGTTCACCGACGCGCCGCGGTCGGCCCGGATATTGATAGAGGACAGGTCTTCACGCTCCTGCGTGCTGAGGTTCAGACGTTCGGGCGGATACATCCAGATATCCACGTCCAGCCCCAACTGATGGCTGACATGAGCGCTCAGCATCGGGCCGCCCCGTGGCTGGCTCATATCGCCCACATAAAGCCCTGCCCAGGAGGTATTCGCGGCGACCCGCGCCGACAGCCCCTCCACAAAATCAATCAGCACCGGATGGCCCCAGTTGCGGTTCCGGCTCAGGCGCATGGCCTGCCATGTCGGTCCGCTTTCAGCCAGCTCCTGACCGCCCGCAAGACAGCCGTTGGAGTAAAAGCCGATGGCCTCTGCGCCGCCACCGCTGCCGCTGGTCTCGGCCCCGAAATACTGTCGCGCCTCGGTGCCCGACAGTGTCGCGTCCAGCTGGACGGTCGATGACCCGCCAGACCCACAGGCCGCGAGCAGCAACATCGCGACCGGGATCGCTCGTTTGAAATTGAGACGTTTCATGCTTTGGCGTTTCAAGACATTGCCTCCGGATTTGTCACGCTTCTGGCGGGACATCGCGGCCATTGGGATCCACCCAGAACAGGAGGATCAGACCGATGAGAAATAATACGACCAAGGGTGCCACACCAATCTGCTGACTGCCAGAGATTCTGTGTCACCACCCCGATCGACAGCGGCGCGATGAACGAGGTCGCCTTGCCGGCCAGGGCATAGAGGCCAAACGCCTCGGTCATGCGGTCCGGATAGGCCTGGCGCACCAACATGGTGCGGGACGACGATTGCAGCGCACCGCCCGCAGCCCCGATCATCGCACCGAGGATGTAAAAGAGGATATCCGGCAGGCTGGAGCCGTCCGCGACCGCCAGGCCGAACACACTCTCCCGGCTGATGAACACAATCGCCAGCGCCACGAAACTGAGGACGATGACAGTGAGCACAATCACGGGTTTGGGGCCGAACCGGCCGTCCATCCGCCCTCCAAGCCAGGCAAAGAACGCACCGGTGATGATCGCGAGAATACCGAAGATGCCGATGTCCACAACGCTCCAGCCCAGCACGCCCGACGCATAGATGCCGCCAAACACATACATCCCGTTCAGCGCATCGCGGTAGAACATTGACGACACCAGATATGCCATCAGGGGCCGCTCCGACGGCAGGCGGCGCAGGGTTTTCATCAGGGCAGGCAGGGCGCCGCGCAGGGCATCACGCATCGGGACGGAGCCCTGCAATGGCTTATCCCGGACCCAGAGGAAGAACGGGATCATGCCGACAGCAAACCAGATTGCCGTCAAGGGCCCCACCGCGCGCGTGCCTTCGCGTGCGCTGGCATCAAGGCCGAAAATCGGATCCATCCCAAGCAGAGTTGTCCCTGTCTCCGCGTCTTCGGCGAAGAAAAACAACATCAACACCAGTGAAGTCAGCCCGCCGATATACCCCCATGCAAAGCCCGAGCCGGAGATGCGGCCAATCTGTTCGCGGTTGCCGAGACTTGGCAGCATCGCGTTGGTGAAGATCGTGGCAAATTCCATTCCGATCAGGCCGATGGCGAACAGGATCAGTGTCAGCAACAGGTTGAAGTCGCCCGGCGCGGCCCACCACAGACCGTAAGACCCGACGAAATACATCACCGAGAACAGCCAGATGAATGGCAGCCGCCGCCCCGACAGATCCGCCATCGCACCCAGAAACGGCGCGGAGATCGCGATCAGAAAGCCCGCAGCACCGACGCCGTAGCCCCACGCGGTTTGCGAGGCGGTGCCGTCGCCCATCAGGTCGTTGATGTAGGGGCCGAAGATGAACGTCAGCAGCAGCGTGTTATAGGGCTGGCTCGCCCAGTCAAACGCCCACCAGCCCCAGATGCGGCGTTTCAGGGACGTGGTCTGGGGCGCGGCTGTGCTCATGCCGCCACCCTTCCAGCCCCCGCTCCGCTTTGTCCATGGTCAAGCGTGCGGGCTACACCTCCGGTGGCCAGATCCGTGACGTGTCTGCCTCAGCCCAGGCTCGCACCCAGTCCGGCAGGGCGGGGCTGTCACCCTCCACCGCGAGCGCCCTGGCCACGTCACCCACCGGCACCATCCGACCCTTCGCCGTGACCGCCGTGCGCAACAGCGCGTGATTGCAGCAGGTCCCGCCGCGCCACATCGCCTGCTCCAGATAGAAGAACTTGTCATCCCACCCCAGAAACCGCGTCCGCAATTCGAACCGCTGAAACGCGGTGATCCTGGCCCGATACCGCGTGGTCGAGCCTGCCACGACAAGCCCCCACTTCCGGGACTTCAACACCTCCCAAAGTCCGATCCGCACCGCCAAGGCAAACCGACCCAGATCAAACAGCGTCAGGACACGACCGTTGTTCATCTCAAGAAACCCATCAATATCAATGGGCAGGCACGTCATCTGCATGGAATGCGTATCGTAGAGCCCCATTTTGGGCTGGCGACGTTCGCGCATCATGAGGGCGCCCAATCGGAGGTAGGGATACATGCCGAACCGATGCAGCGCCGCCGCGTCGGGCGCAAGTCATCCCTAACGTCACACTCTGCCTGCTTGCAGCCTGAACCCGGTGCGCCTATTTGCTGTGCAACTCGAACAAATGCCGGACCCGACGCCCATGACCTCTATCTTCCAGATCCTGATCCTGCTGATCGGCGTCGTTAAGTTCATCGTGATCGCCCACATCATCATGTCATGGCTGATCAACTTCGGCGTTTTGAACCTGGGCCAGCCCATCGTGGCGCAGATCTGGGACGGGCTGAGCCGCCTGCTGCAACCGATATACGAGCCGATCAGGCGTGTGTTGCCGAACATGGGCGGCCTCGATCTGGCACCGCTGGTGGTGATCCTGGGCGTCTACGCGTTGGAAATCGTGTTGCGCAACAACGTGGCGCTTTTCCTCTAGGCGCTCAGTAACCCGCCGCGAACGCCGCCTCGGATCCCCAGACATCCAGCACCCGCGCGTCTCTCCCGCAGGAGGTGCGGTATAGCTCGTAGGCTACGGACTTTCGGCGCGGGCCGAAGCGGGTCAGGATGATCTCGTCCGAGAGGTAATAATTCTGGTGATACTCTTCCGCCGGATAAAACGGCGCGGCGTCCAGAACCGGCGTCACGATGCTTTCGCCCAGCGTGCCTTCCGCTTCCATGATCGCACCACGCGCGATATCCCGCTCCCGCGCATCCTCGACGAAGATCGCCGTTGTATAGCTCTGGCCGCGGTCACAAAACTGCCCGCCGGCATCCAGCGGATCGATGGAGCGCAGAAAGAGCCGCAGCAGGCCCGCGTAGGGCAGGATATCCGCATCATAGGTGATTTCCACGACTTCCAGATGCCCCGTGCCGCCCCTGATCACGTCCCGGTAGCTGGGGTTGGCGACAGAGCCGCCCGAGAAGCCGGAGACCACGTCGATCACGCCTTCGACACCCTCGAAATCGCTTTCCACACACCAGAAGCAACCGCCGGCGACGACGGTGGTGCGAATGTCCTGCGCATGAGCGTGACCTGCGCTCAGGGCCGCACCTACCAGGATCGCAAGCGACAGAGCCGTGACTTTGACGGCCTCTTGAATGGGAAGTCTGGTCATGGTGTCCTCCGAAACGATACGCAACGCTGGCCCACGGTGCACTTGCATTGCAAGGCACGCAGGTGTGATCTCACGAGGTTATGAACGGAGAGACGCAATGCGCATTGCCATGTGGTCCGGCCCACGCAACCTGTCCACCGCGATGATGTACGCCTTCGGGAACCGCCCGGATTGCGAGGCGTGGGACGAGCCGTTCTATGCCGCGTATCTTGCGGCCTCCGGGGCGGATCACCCGATGCGGAACCAGACGTTGGCCAGCCAGGCGCCGCTGTTTGAAGCCCGACTGGAGCGGGTATTGGCAAAGCCTGGCAAGCCTATCCAGTACGTCAAACTGATGACACACCATATGCTGCCGCAGTTCCCGGTTGACTGGGCGAAGGGCTTCACCAATGTCCACCTCCTGCGCCACCCGGCGCGGGTGATCGCGAGCTATGCCAACAAGCGCGACACGATCACGCTGGACGACATCGGGTTCCCGCAAGCCGCTCGGATCCACCGGGCGCTTTCTGGCCCGGTCATCGACAGCGCAGATATTCGCGCCGATCCCGAGGCGGCGCTGTGCGCGCTGTGTGACGCAATCGGCGTGGCGTTCGATCCCGTTATGCTGCACTGGCCTGCTGGTCCGAAATCCTTCGATGGTGTCTGGGCACCCCATTGGTACGACGCCGTCCACCGCTCCACCGGGTTCGCTCAGGCGGAAGGACCATTGCCCGAGGTCGCCCCGCATCACCAAGCCCTGCTGTGCGAGGCGCTACCGATTTATGAGGCCATGAGGGAACAGCGGATTGTGCTGAGCTAGAAACGTCCCTTGCGGGCGCCCATTGCCTCTGGCAAATTGGGACATGGAAGCAAACACCCCCCCCTCATTCCCGGCCTGGCAGGACGTCGCCTCGGACCTCGTCGCCGTTGCCGCAGGGCGCATGGCCGCCGATCTCGTAATCACGGGCGGCCGCGTTGTCCTTGTGCAGACCCGCGAAGTCATGGACGGCTGGCAAATTGCGATCAAACATGGCCGCTTCGCCTATGTCGGGCCCGACGCCAGCCATTGCATCGGCGACGACACGACAGTGGAGGAGTGGTCTGACAAATACATCATTCCGGGCCTCTGCGACGCCCACATGCACATTGAGAGCGGGATGCTGATACCCGCCGAATTTGCCCGCGCCGTGATCCCCCATGGCACGACGTCGATGTTCACCGATCCGCACGAGATCGCCAATGTCTTCGGCCTGCGCGGCGTCCGCCTGATGCATGACGAGGCGCTGATGCAGCCCGTCAACATCTGGACCCAGATGCCGTCCTGCGCGCCGTCCGCTCCGGGGCTGGAGACGACCGGCTTCGAGATCGGGCCTGATGACGTGACGCAGGCCATGGCCTGGCCCGGCATCATCGGCCTGGGCGAGATGATGAACTTTCCCGGCGTCGTGGACGGATCCCAGCAGATGCTGGCCGAAATTGCGGCGACCCAGGCCGCTGGCAAGACTGTCGGCGGGCACTATGCCTCACCTGATCTGGGACCCGCCTTCCATGCCTATGCGGCGGGTGGCCCGGCGGATGACCATGAAGGCACCTGCGAGGACGACGCCATTGCCCGGATGCGCCAGGGCATGCGGTCGATGATCCGCCTCGGCTCCGCCTGGTACGATATCAAGGCGCAGATCACGGCGATCACCGAACGTGGACTTGATCCGCGCAACATGATCCTTTGCACCGACGATTGCTTCGCCAAGACGCTGGTCGAGGACGGTCACATGAACCGCTGCGTGCGCCACGCAATTGAATGCGGCTGCGATCCGCTGATCGCCCTGCAAATGGCCACGATCAACACCGCGTCGCATTTCGGGCTGGAGCGCGAGATCGGCCAGATCGCGCCCGGCCGCCGCGCGGATATGATCGTGACGAGCGATCTGAAAACCCTCCCGATCGAGGTGGTATACGGACGCGGCGTGAAAGTGGCCGAAGACGGCGCATGTCTCGCCGATTGCCCGCATCTCGACTGGCCGGACGACACCCGCCACTCCGTGAACCTAGGGAAAACCCTGACTGCGGCCGACTTCGAGATCCACTCAGACGCGCAGGAGGTCACCGCCAATGTCATCGGTGTGGTGGAAAACCAGGCCCCCACGAAGGCCCTTACGGCGCTGCTTCCCGTTCGCAACGGCATTGTCGAACCGACACATGCACAAGAGGGCGGCATCGCCCAGATCGCCCTGGTGGAACGCCACCGCGCCACCGGCGGCGTTACCAACGCTTTCGTCTCCGGCTTCGGCTATGGGCCGGGCATGGCCATGGCCTCCACCGTAGCGCATGACAGTCACCACATGATCGTCGTCGGCACCGACCGCGCGATGATGGCTAAGGCGGCGATGCGTCTGGGCGAGGTCGGCGGCGGCGTCACGCTGTGGCAGGACGGCGAGGAAAAGGCGCTGGTGGACCTGCCCATCGCAGGCCTCATGTCTGACCGGCCCGCCCTGGATGTTGCTGCGGATGTCACACAATTGGTTGCTGCGATGGACGCCGCCGGTTGCACGCTCAACAACGCCTACATGCAGCACTCGCTTCTGGCGCTGGTGGTGATCCCGGAGCTGCGCATCTCCGACCTCGGGCTGGTCGACGTGCGCAGGTTCGGACTGACCGCGGTGATCCCATGACCCCCGGCGCGAGAACCGCCGCTGTTCCGCCCGCGACATTCAGATAGTAATCGAGGAAGAATGAACACTCACACGCACCACAAGATCAAAACGCCCCCCTATGGCGAGCCGAAAGCCTTCACCACTGCGGCAGAGGCCGTCGTCCACCTGAAAACGCTCTATTCCCAGTCGACCCAGTTCCTGTGCGAGCATTTCGCGCAAACCCTGACCGATGGCGCGCCCGCAGCGACGCGGTTCCGCGCGTTCTATCCCGAAATCCGCCTGCGCACGACGTCGTTTGCCGCCGTCGACAGCCGCCTGAGCTTTGGCCATGTGTCCGAGCCGGGAACCTACGCAACGACCATTACCCGGCCTGACCTGTTCGCGGCCTACCTGACCCAGCAGATCGGACTATTGCTGAAGAACCACGATGTCAGCGTCTTTGTTGGCCCGTCGTTGACACCAATGCCGGTCCACTTCGCCGTGGCCAGCGATACGTCCATCACCGTGCCACAGGAGGGCGCGGGCGATTTCATCCTGCGTGATGTCTTCGACGTGCCGGATCTGGCGACGACGAACGACGATATCTCCAACGGTCTCGGCTTCACCTACGAGGACGGCGCGCAACCGCTGGCCCCGTTCACGGCACAGCGCATCGACTATTCGCTCGCGCGCCTCAGCCATTACACGGCCACAGATCCGGATCACTTCCAGAACCACGTCCTGTTCACCAACTACCAATTCTACGTCGATGAGTTCGAGGCCTATGCCCGCGCGCAACTTTCCGATCCGGACAGTGGCTACGACAGTTTCGTCGCCACCGGAAATGTGGTCATCACGGATTCCGAGACCCCCATCGCGCAGCCCGCCAAGATGCCGCAGATGCCGACCTATCACCTGACCCGTGAGAACGGCAGCGGGATCACGCTGGTCAACATCGGCGTGGGTCCGTCCAACGCGAAAACCGCCACCGATCATATCGCAGTCCTGCGCCCGCATGCCTGGCTGATGGTTGGCCACTGCGCGGGCCTGCGCAATTCTCAGCGCCTCGGCGATTTCGTCCTTGCCCACGCTTACCTGCGTGAAGACAAGGTGCTGGATGACGACTTGCCCCTCTGGGTGCCCGTCCCCGCGCTGGCGGAAATTCAGGTCGCGCTGGAGGAGGCCGTGGAGGGCGTGACGGAGTTGGAGGGCTATGAGCTGAAACGGATCATGCGCACCGGCACTGTCGCCAGCTTCGACAATCGCAATTGGGAATTGCGCGACCAGACCGGTCCGGTGCAGCGCCTCAGCCAATCTCGCGCCGTAGCACTCGATATGGAATCCGCCACAATCGCCGCAAATGGATTTCGCTTCCGGGTGCCTTATGGCACGCTTTTATGCGTCTCCGACAAGCCGCTGCATGGCGAATTGAAGCTGCCCGGCATGGCGTCTGACTTCTACAAAAGCCAGGTTTCGCGTCACCTTTTGATCGGTATTCGCGCCATGGAACGGCTCAGAGACATGCCTCTGGACCGCCTTCACAGTCGGAAATTACGCTCGTTTCAAGAGACTGCGTTCCTCTAACCGGCTCAAAACCGGAAAAAAACCGCCCAAACCCCATATTTTTCAGCGAAATATGCAATCAGAGCGTTGTGTGGGCCTACAATATTCGGTTAGCGTCGCGCCAACCGGCCCAAGGGCTCGGGGGATGAAGCAGTAGGAGAACAAGCACATGGCAACCAAGCCAATGACCAAAACACAACTCGTTGCAGCACTTGCCGATGAGATGGGCGCAGACAAGAAAGCCGCAGGCGCGGCGCTGGACGCGGTGACGTCCGTGATCACCAAGGAAGTGGCTAACGGCGGTGCGGTGACCCTTCCTGGCATCGGCAAAGTCTATTGCCGTGAGCGGCCGGAGCGGATGGTTCGCAATCCGGCCACGGGCGAGCAGATCAAGAAGGACGCCGACAAGCAGGTAAAAGTCACCATCGCCAAGGCGCTGAAAGACTCCGTGAACGGCTGATTGCCGTCCACCTTGAGACATGAAAGGGTCGTGACCACAGGGTCGCGGCCCTTTTACTTTTGAGGGCTGGGGCATGGACGTTCGCGCAGTAGTGATGGGGCTGACTTTCGCCCTGATCTGGTCCTCTGCCTTCACTTCCGCCCGCATCATCGTTGACGCCGCGCCGCCGCTGTATGCGCTGTCACTGCGCTTCGCGGTGTCCGGTGTGATCGGCATCGGGCTCGCCCTCGCCCTCGGCCAGACGTTCCGCCTGACCCGCACCCAATGGCGTGCAGTGGTGATCTTTGGCCTGTGCCAGAACGCGATCTATCTGGGGCTGAACTTCGTGGCCATGCAGTGGATTGAAGCCTCTCTGGCGGCCATCATCGCGTCCACCATGCCGCTGCTCGTGGCGCTGGCGAACTGGACGATCTTCCGCGAAAAGCTTCCGCTGATGGGCATCGTGGGCCTTGTTGCCGGGTTCGCGGGCGTGGCGCTGATCATGGCGCAAAGGTTCGGCGGCGGCGCAGACATGCTTGGCATCGCCCTCTGCCTGATCGGCGCGGTGGCCCTGGCTGCGGCCACACTCACTGTCAAAAGCGCCTCGAACGGAGGCAACCTGCTGATGATCGTCGGCCTGCAAATGTTCGTCGGCTCTGCCGCCCTGCTGATCCCCGCCCTGGCGTTCGAGACGCTGACCATCGCATGGTCCGCGCCGCTGATCATTGCGTTTGTCTATACAACAATTCTGCCCGGCCTCGCCGCAACGCTGATCTGGTTCACACTCGTCGCCCGCATCGGCGCCACCCGTGCCGCCACCTACCACTTCCTCAACCCGGTGTTCGGGGTCCTCATCGCGTTCATCTTCCTGTCCGAGCAGTTGAGCTGGTCCGACGCAGTGGGAGTGGCCATCATCGCCGCTGGCATCCTTGCCGTGCAACGCGCCCGGATCAGGACCTGAGCCACCACGGACGTGCTTTGAACCAGCGCCACTGCCACTTCGCCAAGGCGTCCGCGCCGCTACTGGGCGCGGTCTGCTTCTTCTCTGGCCTCGCGAACGCCATGGGCCGGTATCTCATCCGGGACATCTGAGTTCTGGATCGGACGCCGAATTGACTGCACGATCTGTCCGTCACAAAGGCCTACGGCCTGCTGTCCGCGTCACTGGCCACAACCGACAGGTTGTCCAGCGTCCATCGCGCCTCGCCCTCGGCCTCAGCCTGCAACCGCAGGGCTATTGTTTCTGGCGGGTTATCGAGTGTCAGTTGGATCCGCACGGCCGCGAAACTGTTCACCTCGCCGCCAAGGGCCGACTCGGGCGCGCGCGGCGTTATGGTGCTTTGCGAAACATGGACGCGCAGCCCGTCGATCTCGCTGACCTCTACGGCGACCGGGTTCGTCCCGGCAGCGCTCAACACGACAGCCTCCGCCTGACCGATAGCCATGCGCAAACGCGCCGCGTCGGACCAGCCCCCGATCAGATGCACATCGAAGTTGATGACTACAGCGCCGGTATTGGCGGGGATGGTGAAGGAGCGTTGAACGGGCTCTGTCCCGAACGGCCCCAGCACAGGGCCCAGTCCCGGCAAATCGTCGCTGACGGACGACGGGCTCCAAATGCCCGCATCAAAGCTGAAATCCTGGTATGCCAACAGCGTGTCACCCGGCGAGAGAGAGGGCAATCCGCCTCCATCCGCAGCCGGATCAACTTTTACCGATGTGCGGATCATCGTTCCGATCAAAAACAACAACGCAATAGCAGCGACCGCCATCACCATCCAGTCAATCGTTACAACACCACGCGGACTTCTTCCGGTGTGAGCATTCTGCCCCATCAGACATCCTATTCTAACATCCCCAGTATTGCCTTATTTTTGCCGAAATGTGTCGGAAAAAAGGCGCGAATAAGACAGTTTTGCCGCATTGTTCCAAAGCTGGCTCCAATGGAGCAAGGCCGTAGTGATTATCAGCGTAAACCCCCAAGGTTTAACGAAAAGTTACCCTATTACTCCCCGGTTTTCGCCGATCTGACCGCGATGAAGCAGTATGTGATCGAGCAAAACGCAGGCCATCATTGCCTCTCCGACGGGCACGGCCCTGATTCCCACACAGGGATCATGCCTTCCTTTCGTCACAATCTCAGCCGCGTCGCCCGCCTTGGTTATCGTCTTGCGAGGTGTCAGAATTGACGATGTGGGCTTTACCGCAAAGCGCACCACAACGTCCTGACCGGTGGAGATACCGCCAAGGATGCCGCCGGCGTGGTTCGAAGAATACTCCGGTCCATCCGCACCCATATGGATCTCGTCTGCATTGGCGGACCCGGTCAGCGCAGCAACGGCCATCCCGTCGCCGATTTCCACGCCCTTCACGGCGTTGATGCTCATCATTGCGGCTGCAAGGTCCGTATCCAGCTTGCCGTAAACCGGCGCGCCAAGGCCCGCAGCCATGCCGCTTGCCCGCACCTCTATCACCGCGCCGACGCTGTCGCCGGACCGGCGCAACCCATCGAGATAATCCGCCCAATCGCTGGCCGCCTGCGCGTCCGGCACCCAAAACGGATTCTGCTCGATCTGGGCCATATCCATTGTCGACCGATCAATCCGGTGCGGCCCCATCTGCACCATATAGCCGCTGATCGTCAGACCCGGAGCCATATCCGCCAGCGCTGCCCGCGCGATACCGCCGGCAGCGACCCGCGCCGCCGTCTCCCGCGCGCTCGACCTGCCGCCCCCGCGGTAATCGCGGATGCCGTATTTCTGCCAATAGGTGATGTCGGCGTGACCGGGGCGAAATTTCTCGTGGATATCGCCGTAATCCCTGGATCGCTGATCGGTGTTGCGGATCATCAACTGGATCGGTGTGCCGGTGCTTTGCCCCTCGAACACGCCTGACAGGATCTCCACCTCATCAGCCTCCCGCCGCTGGGTCGTATATTTGTTCTGTCCCGGCTTGCGGCGATCCAGCCAGTGCTGAATGGCCGACGCATCAACGGCAACGCCCGGTGGGCAGCCATCAACGGTCGCGCCCAGGGCGGGCCCGTGGCTTTCGCCCCAGGTTGTGACGCGGAACAGGTGTCCGAAAGAATTCATACTCATGCCGCCCGGAGTATCCCCGCGCGCAGCTTTTGCCAAGCCGCTTGCCGACCGTGCCCCAGTGCCCTACGTCTGTGCATACCTCGGGGGGGCTGGCGCGTGTAACCACGCCGCTGGTCTGAGATAGCGAAAGCTGACCCGTAGAACCTGAACCGGTTAACACCGGCGGAGGGAAGGGTTTGGGCACGCATCGCGCCCGTCTTCACTTCGCCCAAAGCAATGAAGGAGTGAGGATCATGACCCTCTTGAAACCGACAATCATCGCTGTGGGTATGACTTTGATCACGGGCGCAGCCACTGCGCAGGATACCCCCGTGCTGACCGTCTATACCTACGACAGCTTCACTTCCGAATGGGGCCCCGGCCCCGCCGTGGAACTGGCCTTTGAAGAAACCTGCGGCTGCGACCTGCAATTCGCCGCCACCGGTGACGGCGCGGCACTGCTGTCGCGCCTGCGGCTGGAAGGCGCGCGCTCTGACGCGGATGTCGTCCTTGGCTTTGATACCAACCTGACCGCTGCGGCGGTGGAGGCTGGCCTGATGCTGGAACACGGCATGTCCGGCGCCGACCTGACCCTGCCCGTGGCCTGGGATGACCCGTACTTCATGCCGTTCGACTGGGGCTACTTCGCCTTCGTCCACCGCGCGACCATGGAGAATGTGCCCGGCAGTTTTGAGGAACTGGCGGCGTCGGAGATCTCTGTCGTGATCCAGGACCCCCGGTCCTCTACCCCCGGCCTTGGCCTCTTGATGTGGGTGCAGAACGCTTACGGCGACGACGCGCCCGCAATCTGGGACGCCCTGGCCGACAATATCGTCACCGTGACGCCGGGCTGGTCCGAGGCCTACGGGCTGTTCCTCGAAGGAGAGGCCGACATGGTCCTGTCCTACACCACCTCCCCCGCCTACCACCTGATCGCCGAAGACGACGACAGCGTCGCAGCGGCGGCATTTACGGAGGGGCACTACCTGCAAATCGAAGTCGGCGGCATTCTGGCCACGGCGGATGACCCGGCGCTGGCACAGAGCTTTCTGGACTTCATGATCACACCCGCGTTCCAGTCAATCATCCCGACAACCAACTGGATGTATCCCGCCGCTCTGCCAGCCGACGCGCTGCCCGACGGGTTCGGGACGTTGATCCAGCCCGAACGAGCGCTGATCTATTCGGCGTCCGAGGCCGCAGCGATCCGGGATGAGGCATTGGCCACATGGCAAACCGCGCTCAGCCGTTAACGCCATTGCAGGCGACCGGTGGGGTGTTCATCCTGCTGGTCGTCCTGACAATTCTGGGCCCGCTTCTGGCGGTTGTCGTCTCGGCAGAGGGGGTCTCGGGCCTCAACCCCAGCGACTTCGCCGCCGTGCGCTTCACACTTTGGCAGGCGCTTTTGTCTGCCGGTCTGTCCTGCCTCTGCGCAATCCCTGTCGCCCGTGCCCTCGCACGACGTACGTTCAAAGGCCGGGCCACGTTCATTTCGCTGATGGGCGCGCCGTTCATCCTGCCTGTCATCGTCGCCGTCACCGGATTGATCGCGATCTTCGGGCGCGCCGGGTGGCTCAACGCGGCGCTGACAGGCATCGGGCTTGGCACGATCGATATCTACGGATTGTTCGGCGTCGTCCTCGCGCACGTCTTCCTCAACCTGCCGCTGGCCACGCGGCTGATCCTGCAGGCCTGGCTCGCGCTCCCGTCCGAACGGATCCGGCTTGCCCACTCGCTCAACTTCACGACCTCCGACATGCGCCGTCACTTTGAGTGGCCGCTTCTGCGCGCGACGCTGCCCGGAGCGGCGCTGGTGATCTTTCTGATCTGCACCACCAGCTTCGCCGTCGCCCTGATCCTTGGCGGCGGGCCGTCTGCCACGACGGTCGAACTTGCGATCTATCAAGCCTTCCGGTTCGACTTCGACCTTGGCCGCGCCGCGCTTCTTGGCCTTGTGCAGGTCGGTATCTGCATCGCCGCGGGCCTTGTCGCCTGGCGCTTCGCCTCGCCCGCCAACTTTGGCGGTGGCCTGGACCGCGCTGCGATGCGCTGGCCCGGTGACACCACAGTGGCGCGGTGCGTTGACGTAAGTGCACTCTCCGCAGCTGCCGCGTTCCTCCTGTTGCCGCTGATCGCCGTCACCGCCCAGGGGGTCGAAGCCATCGGCGGCCTGCCACTGTCCACCTGGGAGGCCGCGGCCCGGTCCGTCATCCTCGCGCTGGCCTCCACCACCCTCGCCGTGGGTCTGGCCCTGCCCATCGCGCTGCTGATTGCGGGACGCGCGGGGCGGGCAGGGCTGGAGGGCGTGGGCCTGCTCTCCATCGCCGTCTCGCCGCTGGTCATCGGCACGGGTCTGTTCCTGATCATTTTCCCCATTGCCGATCCCGTCGCTCTGACGCTGCCGATCACCGGCCTCGTCAACGCGCTGGTGGCGCTGCCGTTCCTGCTGCGGGCGCTGGTGCCGGCCGCCACGGCGGCAGAGCAGACCCAGGGCCGCCTTGCCGACGCACTTGGTATGGCTGGTCTGGCCCGCCTGCGCCACGCGATCCTGCCGCGCCTGCGCCGTCCGCTTGGATTTGGCGCAGGTCTGGCAGCGGCGTTTTCCATGGGCGACCTTGGCGTCATCGCCCTGTTCTCCGCGCCGGGTCAGGAGACTTTGCCGCTTGAGATGTACCGCCTCTTCGGGTCTTACCGCACCAACGACGCCCAGGGCGCGGCCGTGCTGTTGATGGCCCTGTCGCTGGGGCTGTTCTGGCTGTTCGACCGGGGAGGGCGCGTGAATGCTGCGGCTTGAAAACATCATCGTCCGCCAGAGCGACTTTACCCTGCGCGCCGATACGACAATCGCGACAGGCGCGCGTGTGGCGCTGATGGGTGCGTCCGGCAGCGGCAAGTCGACGATGCTGTCGATGCTGGCCGGCTTCCTCGTTCCCGACACCGGAACGATCCGGATGGAAGACCGCGATATCAGCAACGCCCCCGTCGCCGAGCGCCCCCTGTCGATCCTGTTCCAGGACGGGAACCTGTTCCCGCATCTCAACGTCTTCGACAACGTGGCGCTTGGCCTCAAGCCGAACCTCAAGCTGCACGGCGAAGACCGGCAGCGTGTCGCGGCTGCCCTCGACCAGGTCGGCCTCAACGGCATGGCGCAGCGAAAACCTTCGGACCTGTCGGGCGGGCAGCGCAGTCGCGTGGCCCTTGCACGGATGCTGCTTCGCGACCGTCCTCTCACGCTGCTGGATGAGCCGTTTTCAGCGCTCGACCCCGGCCTGCGGGCCGAGATGCTGGGGCTGGTGCGTGATCTTTGCGACAAGACCGGGCAGACGTTGATTATGGCCACCCATGACCTTCGCGATGCCGAACGGCTCTGCGATCATGTGCTGTTGCTGGAGGACGGAAAGATCGTGTTGGACGCGCCGCTCGCGACGGCACTTGCGACCAACGCACCCGTCCTCGCGCCCTGGCGCTGATCGGTCAAACGGCGGGCTGACCCCGGCCCCGTGGCGACTCGTCAAAAGAAAAACGCGCCCCCGGAGGAGCGCGCTTTCAATTCAGGTTGCCGGATCGGATCACTCCGCAGGTGTCTGGCCCTTGGCACGGGCCTTGACCGGTGCCCAGATGCGCTTGTTGGTCAGGTACAGCAGCACTGATAGCAGTCCGAGAATAAGGACCGCGACCAGACCCATCTGCTTGCGGGCCATCATGTGAGGCTCTGCAGCCCACATCAGGAACGCGGAGACATCTTCGGCCATCTGGCTTTCTGTCGCGACTGTGCCGTCTGCATATTCGACAGCACCTTCATAGAGAGGCGGCGCCATGGAGATCAGGCCACCTGCCATCGTCTCGTTCTCGTAGAGGGTGGAGCCGTACTGGTCCACTTCTTCACCGGTGTAATGGGTCAGGATCGAGTAGATATACTCTGGTCCGCCCAGGCCATAGATCAGCGGTGTGATCCCGGTGCCACGAGGGCCGGAAAAGCCGGTGCGTGCCTTCGCCATCAGGCTCAGGTCGGGGGCACCGACACCGGTGTTGGCCGGGAAGTTGTCGTTCGGAATAGCAGTGCGCCAATCCTGCAGATCAGCGTCGTAGACCTCGATGAAATTTTCATCAATGTAAGCGCGCACCTCGTCTTCGGACCAGCCGATGCCACCCTCATCCGCCAAGGCGCGCAAAGGCACGTATTGCAGACCATGACAGGCCGAACAGACTTGGGTGTAGACCTGAAGACCGCGCTGCAGCTGGTCCTGATCGAAGCGGCCGAACGGCCCCTGGAACGAGAACGGCACATTGGTGACGGCGATTTCGCCGGGCGCCGCGACTGCGCCCCCGGTGGAGAAGGACAGCGCCATAGCGGCGCTGATTGCTAGTTTCCTGAACATTGTCAGATCCTCTCTCATTCAGCCGGAGCGGCCGCAGGGGCCGTACCGGAACCGGGGGTGCCTTTACCGCCGGACACATGCTCATTGAAGTCGTCCTCGATCGTGTCGGGCTGTGGCAGCGGCTTCTCGATCACGCCAAGCAATGGCAGGATGACCAGGAAGTACGCGAACCAATAGGCCGAGCCGATCAACGCGATGTAGGGGTAGATCCCTTCCGCCGGGCGCGCTCCGACCCAGGTCAGCACGACGAAGTTGACAGCAAAGACCCAGAACCACCACTTGAACATCGGGCGATACCGACCCGAGCGGACAGAGGATGTGTCGAGCCAGGGCGCCAGTGCCATCACGACAATGGCGCCGAACATCGCGATTACGCCGAAGAACTTCGCATCGACGATGCCGCCGGTCAGGAAGTTCGCCGCGATCACGACCCAGACATCACCGTCGAACGCGCGCAGAATCGCGTAGAACGGCAGGAAGTACCATTCCGGCACGATGTACGGAGGGGTCACCAGAGGGTTCGCCTCGATATAGTTGTCGGGGTGGCCCAGATAGTTCGGCATGAAGCCCACGATCGCGAAGAAGATCACCAGAATGACCGCCAGCGCGAACAGGTCCTTGATCACGAAGTACGGCCAGAACGGCAGAGTATCCGCTTCGGCTTCTTTCTTCGAGGTGCGGCGCACTTCAACACCCGTCGGGTTGTTGTTGCCTGTGGTGTGGAAGGCCCAGACGTGGACGATCACCAGACCCAGAATGATGAAGGGCAGCAGATAGTGCAGCGACAAGAAGCGGTTCAGCGTGGCGTTGCCCACGGCGGGTCCGCCCAGAAGCCAGGTCTGGATGCCTTCGCCGACAAACGGTATGGCACCGAAGAGGCCGGTGATCACGGTCGCGCCCCAGAAGGACATCTGCCCCCATGGAAGCACGTAGCCCATGAACGCAGTGCCCATCATCAGCACGTAGATCAGCATGCCGATGATCCACGTCACTTCGCGAGGCGACTTGTAGGACCCGTAGTAAAGGCCGCGGAAAATGTGCAGATAGACCGCGATGAAGAACAGGGACGCGCCGTTCATGTGGATGTAGCGGATCGCCCACCCGCCATTCACGTTGCGCATGATGTGTTCGATAGATGCGAACGCCAACTCGACCTGCGGCGTGTAGTGCATGACCAGCAGAACGCCGGTCAGGATCTGCATCACCAGGCAGAACACCAGAATGATGCCGAAGATCCACATCCAGTTGAGGTTCTTTGGCGTCGGCAGCATCAGCGTATCGTACATCAGGCCGACGATAGGCAGGCGGCGGTGAAGCCACTTTTCGCCGCGTGTGTTCGGCTCGTAATGGTCGTGGGGAATTCCGGACATATCTCGTTTCCTCCTTAACCGAGCAAGATTGTAGAATCGTCGACAAACTCGACGGCGGGAATATGCAGGTTCTCTGGTGCAGGACCGCGACGAATGCGGCCTGCGGCATCGTAGTGCGACCCGTGGCAGGGGCAGAACCAGCCGCCGTAATCACCGGCGCCATCCCCGATCGGCACACACCCCAGATGGGTGCAGACACCGATCTGGATCAGCCACTCACCGGTGTTTTCGCCGCCAAAATCCGGAGTTGACCGATTTTCGTCGGTCGCTACAGCACTGTCGGCCAGGTTGGGGTTGCGCGCGTTGATATCAACAAGGTCGCTTAAGTCCACCGCTACGGATTCCGCGATCTCTTCTGCAGTACGGCGGCGGATAAAAACCGGTTTACCCAGGAACAGAACCGTCAGTTGCGTGCCGGGCTCTACCCCGGCCACATCGACGCGCAGCTTGCTTGCAGCCTGCACATCGGCGGAGGGGTTCATGGAATTCACAAGCGGCCAAACGGCCGCACCTGTAACAACAACACCAGTTGCAGCGGTGGCGTAGTACAGAAAGTCCCGGCGTTCGCCGGACGGATCATCTGCATGTGACACGAGCTTTGCGTCCTTTCACTCTTGGACCGAACGTCTTCGGACCACGGATTAGCTGGGATGGCGACAGAATCTTCTCGGACGCCAAGCTACTGATGCTGTACTTGTTGAAGTTATGGGCGTCCAGCGGACAAACGCGCGCACAAAAGCCGAAATGTCGCATGTTTTCCGCCAAGAGCCCTCGGAACGCGGCGCTAATCCTCAAACAGACCGGTGGGATAGCCATCAATGGTTTCAACATTCTTGCGCTTCCAGAAGGCATCGGTGCCATCATCACCCAGATCCTCAAAGAACGGGATCATCTCCACCGCAGAGCGGTCGGACTGATACTCCATGAACGGCACGCCGGACCCGCAGGACATGTTGATGCTGTCGATCTGCATGTCGAAGATCTGCCGGGTGCCAGCCATTTTGGGGAACCGGGCGGCGGCGGCGTCCCAGCCTTCGTCACGCGGATGCAGAGTAGTGGCGGTCCCGTACAACCGCAGGATCAGGGCATCACCTAGAAGGCGCAGAACATCAGCGTCATCCGGTCCGAACGTTTCAAATGCCCCGCCGCCCTACAACTCTGCCCGCATCAAACGATGCATGATGCCAGAGCCGTCGTCATACTCCGGCCCTTCCGCCAGAAAACCCAGCTTTGCGTAGAATCGCTCGGCGTAGGTCTGGCTCTCTACCTCTGCTTGTCTGAACCCGCGCATGCGTGCATCGGTCATGACCGCCACCATGATCCGGGCTCCTAGCCCCGTGCCACGAAACGCGGGCATCACCGCGACCCGTCCGATCTTGGCGGTGTCGCCGCGTGCAATCATCCTGGCCGTGCCGCCCTCGCACAGATAATGGACGCAGGCGGCATCGGCGGCGTCCCATTCCTCCGCCTCCGGGATCTGCTGTTCTTCGATGAACACCGCGCGCCGGATGTCGAAACACGCCTGCCGTGCGGCCCTGGTATCCGCGACCCGAACCGTCACTCCGGCGCAGTCTCCACCATGGATGGACGCTCGGCGAACCGCTTGTACCATGCCGCCAGCGGGTCGCGCCCGTCGCGCCAGTCGCGATCCCCGTGGCGCAGGTCCAGATACCCCAGCGCGCAGGCGACAGAGATCTGGCCCATATCGATCGGACCGTACAGATGGCTCATCCACTGCCGCTCCACAGCATCCAGCGACCGCGTGACCTTTGCCCATTGCGCGTCAAACCAGTCGGGCCACCACAGATCCTCGGGGCGCAGTCGCCGCTCGTAGACGATGCCAACGGCGGCCTCCATGATCCCGTCGCCCGTCGCTTCCAACGTCAGCGTTTCCCAGAGGTGGCCAGCGGGATAAAACTCCGTCCCGGCGCGATCATCGAGAAACCTGCACACGACATTGCTGTCGTAGATCGTCGGTCCCGTGTCGCGGACCAATGCGGGGATCTTTCCCAGTGGATTGGCCGAATTCAGCTTCTCCTCCCCGCCCATCGGCGTGGCCGTTACCTGCACATAAGGAACATCCTTGATGCCAGCCTCCGCGATCAGCACCCGTGCCTTGCGCACAAAAGGCGACGCGTCCGAGCCCAGTAGTTCAATCATGCCACTTCTTCCATCACGTCAGTCGCCTTATCCTCAGACGCGCGAGCGCCGTTCCATCAATGCGGAACCGCGGACCGATGCGCCCGACGCTCCAGGTCTTGGTGACCTTGCCCGATGCCGCCAACTGGCCGGGGGCCCGGTACATCTGCAAGCCGTCCGGGGCCGCGTCCATCTCGGCCACGACGGCGGGCGAGAATTCCCCGCGCCGCGCGTACCGCGCCGCTGCGTAGCCAGCCACGGCAACCGCGCCATAGCGCAGTACGAAAAAAGCGAGTGGGGGAAGTTGCAGGGCCATGGAGCGTCCTTCGTTCAAGCATCTTCCCTTAAATATAGGTCAGCGGCACGCCCTTATCAATTGATGGCACTCCGCCGGTCATCAACGCGCTCAGCGTTTCGACCTCATGCCCGATGGGACTTTGCTTGATCGCCTCCGCCGCGCCGCGCCGTGCGTCATCGGTTTTGTTCTGGTTCAACTTCCACGTCCCCTCCACGTCGGTGATCGCGAACCGGAACGGCAGGATCTGCCGCTCCATCCGCGCCAGTGCATCGTCGGACAACTTGTCGGTTTTCCAAATGGGTTTGGGCGCAAGCCGCCCTTCGAAATGACCAGACAGGCGGTCCAGATGCTCCCGCATCAACCCCGCGTCCATCGGATGCAGCACCCCGCGCAGATGCACGGCGACGTAGTTCCATGTCGGCACCTGATCCGGCGTGTCGTACCAATCCGGCGACACATATCCATCCGGACCACTGACCGCGATCACGGCAGGCGTGGGCTTGGTGACCGCGCGCACGATCGGGTTGGAGCGCACAAGGTGAAGCTCCGCATCCTCGCCGCTGTCCGACAGAAAGAACGGAATATGTGAGATCAGCGGCGACGGATGACCGTTGAGGCATAACATCCCGAACCCGCGTTTGCGGCACAGGCCCAGGTTGGTGAAAGCGGGTTCTTGGCGAAACGCCGTGTTGGGGTGCATGCGATGACCTCGTATCAATCCCGGCCTCTCGCTGCGCCAACTACTGTCGCCCCGTCTGTCCGGTTATATGTGCACTCACGATATTGCGCCCGGAGTGCGCACTGTCAAAGGCGACCTCCGTAAATCGCTTCGCCCGGCCCGTTTTTGCATCTTCCACAGGACTGTTGTGTTTCTGCCCTATCCGTTTGGACAGGTCAGCCCGCCACCGTTACCAGGCATCGCCCGCACCACGCGGCCCTGCGGGAACCGGAGTTTCGGCGATCAGGGCCCGGCCTTCCATGGCCGCGATTCGGGCCGTCACAATGCGGCCTTCCGTCTGCGCATTTGCAAAGTTCACTTCGGTAAACTGTTCCGTCCGGCCCATGTTCGGGCGTTCCATCAGGATATTATGAACCTTGCCGATCTGCCTGGTCAGATGCGCGGTCACCGCCGCCTCCCCCACGCCGCGCAGCCGCCTGGCGCGCGCCTTGATCGTCGCGCCATCCACGGCGGGCATCCGCGCCGCAGGCGTGCCCTCGCGCGCGGAATAGGGAAACACATGCAGCCAGGTCAGGTCACACTCCCCGACCAGTTTCACCGAGTTCTCGAAGTGCGCGTCGGTCTCGGTCGGGAAACCCGCGATGATATCGGCGCCAAAGGTCATGTCAGGCCGCAGCGCCCGCGCCTCGGCGCAGAACCGGATCGCGTCATCGCGCAAATGCCGCCGTTTCATCCGCTTCAGGATCAGGTCGTCGCCGTGTTGCAGCGACAGATGCAGATGCGGCATCAACCGGGGTTCATCCGCTATCGCCTGCATCAAAGCTTGGTCTACTTCTATGCTGTCAATCGAAGAAATTCTTAACCGGGGCAGATCTGGCACCAGCCTCAGGATCCTCAGAACCAGATCCCCAAGCTTCGGTGCAGCCGGCAGATCCGCCCCCCAGGACGTCATATCGACCCCCGTCAGCACCACCTCATTATAGCCACGATCCACCAGCCGTTTGATCTGATCGACCACAACGCCCGCAGGCACCGAGCGGGAATTTCCGCGCCCGAACGGAATGATGCAGAACGTACACCGGTGATCACAGCCGTTCTGCACCTGCACATAGGCGCGTGACCGAGTGCCGAACCCGTCGATCAGATGCTCCGCCGTTTCGCGGACGGACATGATATCATCGACACGGACCTTCTCGGTCTCTCCGATGAAATCCGCGGGAAGTTGAGCCCAGGTCGCCGGGTCCATCTTCTCGGTATTGCCCAGAACCAGATCCACCTCGTCCATCGCCTGAAACGTCTCGGGCTCCGTCTGCGCGGCACATCCCGTGACAATCAGCCTGGCCTCCGGGTTGTCGCGCCGCAGCCTGCGGATGTCCTGCCGCGCCTTGCGCACGGCCTCTGCCGTCACGGCGCAGGTGTTCACGATCACCGCATCCCGCAGACCCGCGTCTGCCGTCATCTCGCGCATCGCCTCGGTCTCGTAGGCGTTCAGGCGACAGCCCAGGGTATGGAACACAGGGGCGCTCATCCCAGGTTATCCAGAAACGCCGGCGTCAATTCCCCGTCGAACACATGTGCCGTGGTCCCTGTCATCCAAACGCCATCCTCGCGCCAGTCAATCGCGATCTCTCCGCCATCCAGCGCGATCCGCACCTTCCGCCCCGTCAGCCCCCGCCGCGCCGCAGACACGGCCACCGCGCAGGACGACGAACCGGACGCCAGTGTCACGCCAACGCCGCGCTCCCACACCCGCATGCGCAGGTGATCGGGTGCGATCAAATGGGCGTACTGCACATTGGTGCGCTGCGGGAACAGCGGGTGGTGCTCATAGATCGCGCCCAGCGTCTCAAGATCCACCGCATCGGCATCGTCGACAAAGAACGTGCAATGAGGGTTGCCCATCCCCGTGGCCACCGGGGCGCCGTCGATCGGCAGGCTCAGCGTATCGCAGGCGCCTGTCAGTGGAATACCGGCCCAGTCCGTCACTGGCTGGCCCATGTTCACGGACGTCAGGCCCTGACCCGCATCCACCGCCTCAAGCAGCCCGCGCCCGGTGCGCAGGGTGATCCGGGACTTGCCCGTCAGGTCCATCTCCCGCCGCGCGATGCAGCGGGTGGCATTCCCGCAGGCTCCGGCAGTGGAGCCATCGGCGTTCCAGAACGTGAGCGCCAGATCGGCATCCGTGCCCGCCTCGATCACCGCCAGCTGGTCAAACCCGACCCCGCGATGCCGGTCCCCCAAAGCCTTCGCCAGAGCAGGCGTCACACCGCGCGCGCCGGAGCGGGCGTCGATAACGACAAAATCGTTTCCAAGGCCATGCATCTTCAGGAACCGCAGGCCGCCGTGTGAGTCAAAATCGGACATGTCCGCGCATATACAGACCAGCCGCCCCGGTTCCTAGACTGCACAGGGATTTTTGCTTGACGAGCCAAAGGCGCAGACATAGGTAGCGCCCTTGAGCGGGCCCTTAGCTCAGTTGGTAGAGCAGTTGACTTTTAATCAATTTGTCGCAGGTTCGAATCCTGCAGGGCTCACCATTTTCCACTATCGAGCTACTTTAGAACCCCAGGCCAGGCTCTTTTCTGGTGCAGTATCCGGATGCATGGGTTAGGGATAGCTCCATGAAACACGTTCCCAAGGAAACCACCGACGACGCGCTGATTCAGGAGTTCCTGAACAAGGGTGGCAAGGTCAGTGTCGGCAAAACCAAGCCTCTCGCGGCAGAGTTGGGCCTAAGCAACAACACCTGGAACAATAAACTGACCAAAGAAGAAAAAGCCGCGCGCGATAAGAAATGACCCGTGGGCCGGTCCCGTCCGCCGCGCCGCACTCCTTGGCTCACCGCCCGATTGCATGGCCCGGACCACCTCGCGAATCCCCAGTCTGCGCCCCTTTGGATGACCGGACACCCCGTTCCCGCGCCGTTGACAGGGGTCACAGACCGCTCGGAAAGGGTCGTTTCCGGCCTTTGCTACAGCCGCAAAATCCCTACATTGCGGTGAAATTGACCCAAAGGCGCACCGCCCATGTTTCTCAGCATCTTTGACATCTTCAAAGTCGGCATCGGCCCATCCTCATCCCACACCATGGGCCCCATGACCGCCGCCGCGCGCTTTCTTGATGACCTGCGCGGTAACCGTGAGAAAGAGCCCGGCGCAGGCACGCTTGCGGGGCTTGGATGCTCGTTGCACGGGTCTCTGGCGTTTACCGGCAAGGGCCATGCCACCGACCGTGCCGTGATCCTCGGGCTTCAGGGCTACACGCCTGCGACGCTGGATCCCGACCGGGCCGAGGCGTTGGAACAGGCCATTCGCGCCACCGGAACTGTGACACCGGATGGATTGCCTCCACTGAAATTCGCGCCCGACACCGACCTGATCTTCGACTACGACAAAACGCTGCCCGGCCACGCCAACGGCATGATCCTGCGCGCGTTCGACACCGATGGGCACCTCTATCTGGAGGAGACATATTACTCCATCGGTGGCGGCTTCGTGCTGACGGCGACGGAATTGGACAGCCAGGGCGACGGTCCCGACGCGCTGCACGCCGAAAAGGCCGAGGCAGGCTTTCCGCATCCGTTCGGATCCGCCGCAGAGATGCTTGCGATGGGGCGCGCGTCCGGGAAAACCATCGCCCAGATGAAGTGGGAGAACGAATCCGCCCTCGCCCCCCGCGCGCAGGTGCAAACCAGCCTTGATGCGATCTGGACCGCGATGGACGATTGCATCGACCGGGGCCTGCGGATGGACGGTGAATTGCCCGGTGGCCTGCTTGTCAAACGCCGCGCCAAGGCGATCCTTGATCAGTTGCAGGCGGAGGCGGGCACAAATCAGGCCCAGCCTCACGTCGCCAACGATTGGCTCAGCGTCTACGCCATGGCCGTGAACGAGGAAAACGCCGCAGGCGGGCGCGTCGTGACCTCGCCCACCAACGGGGCCGCCGGTGTGGTGCCTGCGGTCGTGCGCTACTACCGCGATCATTGCATCGGGGCCACGTCCGAGGGCGTGCGTGATTTTCTGATGACTGCCGCCGCGATCGGCGGGCTGATCAAGCACAACGCGTCGATCTCCGGTGCCGAGGTCGGCTGTCAGGGAGAGGTCGGGTCCGCGTCGGCCATGGCCGCTGCCGGGCTATGCGCCGCTCTCGGCGGCACCAACATGCAGATCGAGAACGCCGCGGAAATAGCGCTGGAGCACCATATGGGCATGACCTGCGATCCCGTCGCGGGGCTGGTGCAGGTCCCGTGCATCGAACGCAACGGGCTGGGGGCGATCAAGGCGGTATCGGCAGCCTCGCTGGCCCTGCGCGGCGACGGCACCCACTTCATGCCTCTCGACAATTGTATCGAGGCAATGCGGCAGACGGGCCTCGACATGAACACCAAGTACAAGGAAACGTCGATGGGCGGTCTGGCGGTGAACCTGCCGCAGTGCTGAGGGCCTGGCGAGTGAATCCATGGCAAGAAATCGAACGAGATCAACAAGAATTGCCGCTCGCGGAATGGTCTTGCGAGACGGAAAGTGCGGACTCGTGGTCGGGTAGGGACTTTGCCTGCTCGTTTTTCTGGCAATGCGGCATTTCTCCGCCAACACGGACCGGGTGTTGATCGCTCACTTTGGTCAGCATGAAGGCGAAGACTTGGATAACTCAGAATACAATAGCCCCCTCGATCCCGATGTAAGAGAGATGGAAAAACCAGGAGCCGAAAATCATCAGAAATGAGTCCTGTTACTGCCTTGGAAAAAGTTGCCAGGCAGCCTTCGTAGTTTTCGGGCAATAATTTACACCTGTCCGGGACCGAACGTTGGTCCCAACCACCCTACTTTCACCGCCCCCGCACCGTATCCCCGGCCAGAAACTCCGGCTCCAGCCGCACGACTTCCTCGGTCAGCTCATTGGCGACCATCATCTCCGCCGCAAGCCGTCCGATAGTGGCGCGCTGGCTGTCCATCGTCGCGATCCGCATCGGCAGACCGTCCAGAACCTCGAAGGAGTTGAACCCGGCAAGCCCGATCTGCCCCGGAATATCCATGCCCTTTTCCAGACAATACAGCAGCCCTCCGGCAGCATTCATGTCCGTGTTATAATAAAGAAAGTCCAGGTTCGGCGTCCGCTCCAGCATCGCCTTTGTCATATTGCGCCCAGTGCCGAAACCGGATGTCCCGTCGTAAAAGATCTTGTCCGCAAGCGTGACGCCTGCCTCCGCCAATCCGGCCTCAAACCCCGCAAACCGCTTTTGAGCACGGGCGTCCGCCGTACTGCTGGAGCCCAGATATCCCACGCTCCTGTACCCACGCGACACGATCTCGGCCGCCATCGCGCGGCCCGCATCGGCGTGGCTGATCCCAACGGCAGCAGCCACCGGATCGCCGTCCACGTCCATGACTTCCACAACCGGAATGCCCGCATTGCGCATCATCGCGCGCGCGGCCATCGTATGCTCCAGCCCCGCCACAATCAGGCCGGAGGGCCGCCACGACAGCATCTCGTAGATGACCTTCTCCTCGCGGTTGAGGTCATATTCGGAGGTGCCGATCACGGGCTGCAATTCGGTGTCGTCCAGCGCTTCGCCAATGCCGTGCAGCACGTCCGGGAACACCATGTTCGACAGCGACGGAATCACGACCCCGACAAGGTTCACCCGGTTCGACGCCAGCGCACCCGCGATCTTGTTCGGCACATAGCCCAGGGTCCGCGCCGCCTCGAACACTTTTTTACGTGTGGTATCAGAGACATCGCCCCGGTTTCGCAACACCCGGCTTACCGTCATCTCACTGACAGACGCGGCATCCGCCACGTCCCGCAACGTCATCTGCGGCTTGCCATCAAATGGATTTCGTCCGCGCAACGGATGTCCTTTGCTCAAATGCGCCTGCCTCACGTTGATACGCCCTGAGACCGGCCAATCGCAAGCGGTTGCGGGAGAGGGGTAAATCACTCAAAAAGGCGACTACGGCCCTGTGGCTCAACTGGATAGAGCAGCCCCCTCCTAAGGGGCAGGTTATTGGTTCGAATCCAATCGGGGTCACCAAAACACCTGAAAAATATGGCTTTTTACAGGGTTTTGTGCGGAATCTTGCAGAAAGTCCCGTGAGGTTTCGCGCCGAATTCTGCTGAAACGGCGGAATTCTCGTACAAATCCTGTACAAAATTCGCACGTCTTTGCGCCTTTTGAGGTGTTCCAATGAGCTGGCGGGTGGTGAACACTGCGTGGAACGGAAGTTCGGTTGCGCGACGCGCAAGCAGATCAACAGGGTTCTGGCTGACAAGGGGAGCGATGATGGCTTCGGCATCTGGTGTTCCAAGGGCACGATCCAGCGGCATATTCATTCCAGCTCTCGACGCCCTGCACCTGACCGAAGAACCGCGCGCGGGCCACGTTGGTGCCATTCCGCCCCTGTCCCCTGCTCAGACGACACCACGACAGAAGATGAGCGTCCGGCTCAAGTCTGACCCCGTCTCGGGTATGTCAGTTCGCGAAACGCTTCCCTGTCGTCCGGGCGGCAGACTCCGGGAGGCATGAGGTCGTGCTCAAGAAAAAACGGGCACGAGGGAGCCGGCCCCGACACATCGACTCCCATACAGGAACAAAATGTGAACATACTGCGACATGGGATTCGCTGAACTGTCCATCACCACCAATTTCACCTTCCTCACCGGCGGCTCCCACCCGGAGGATTACGCGCGCCGTGCCGCCATCCTTGGCCTCGACGCCATCGCCATCGCCGAATAGAACTCGGTCGCGGGTATCGTTCGCGCCTGGTCCGAGCTGCGCAAGATCCAGGACGAGATCGATGCCGCCAAAGCCGCCGGTCAGGATCCTGTCGGCCCGCCGAAACCCGCGCATGTTCCGCCCGCACCGCGTGCCAACATCGACCATGTCCCGCGCCTTTTGCCTGCCTCTCGCCTCATTACGACGGCCAGGACACCGCCCGCCTTGCGACCCATGCCCGCCTCGCCCAAACCCTTGGCCTGGACCCCGTCGCATCCGCCCGCCCGCTGATGCACCACGGCAGCAGGCGCAAACTCACCGACGTGCTGACCTGCATCCGTCGGGGCATCGGCGTTGAACATCCGGGCACCGCAGCGCAGGCCAACGCCGAGCAACGGCTGCGCTGCGTGGCAGAGATGCAGCGCATCTTCGCGGGCCACGAGAGCGCGCTGGAAGACACGCTGACCGTCGCCGACCGTCTGCAATTCGACATCATCCGGAGCCTGCGCCATGAATATCCGTCCGAGATCACCGGGGGTGAGACCGCCGCAGATCGCCTGAAGCGCCTCGCGCAGGACGGCCTGACATGGCGCTACCCCCAAGGCGTTCCTGACGCGGCCAAAACGCAGATGGCCCATGAACTCACCCTCATCGGCAAGCTGGGGTATGAGCCCTACTTCCTGACCGTCCATGACATCGTGGCCTTCGCCCGGTCCCGCAATATCCTGTGCCAGGGGCGCGGGTCTGCGGCCAATTCCATCACCTGCTGTTCGCTTGGCGTCACCTCCGTCAGCCACTATCGCGGCAAACGCGCCGTGCGCGAAGTGGGGCGTGCGATGGGGCTCTCCGAGGATATCCTGTCGGCCCTGTCCTCGCAAATCTGGGGATCGTGGTCCAGGACCGGGCCGGAAGCCGAACGGATGCGGGAGATCGGGCTTGATCCCTCCAGCCCGCGCCGCGCCCTGGCGACCTTCAAGAAGCACGGCAACGTCAGCGAAATGCGCACGCGGTTCCTGCGCGGGATGCGCGACAACGGCTATGACGACGACTTCGCGGAACGGTGCTTTTCCCAGATCGAGGGCTTCGGCTCCTATGGCTTCCCGGAATCCCACGCCGCCTCCTTCGCGCTGCTGGTCTATGCGTCCTCGTGGCTCAAATGCCACCACCGCGGTATCTTCGCCTGCGCGCTGCTGACCACACTGGCCGAGGCGGATGCGTTTGCGGCGCTCGGCCTGAACCGCCGCGAGCCCTCTGGGCCGCCCGCGCGCTGACGCCCAAACGGGAACTGCCCCTGTTCGCCGGCGATCTGGACGGTGAAGGCATCGTTGAACCTGCCGTGTATCTGCCGCAGATGTCCGAGAGCGAAAACGTGGTGGAAGACTACGTCGCCATCCGCATGACCCTGCGCACCCATCCCGTGGCGCTGATCCGGCACTGTTAAGTCCGGGCATTGACCCACGGCTTCTGGATCCCGCCCGGAAACCCGCCATCAGCGGCCCGCCGTCACGGGGCAATGTCAGCGGCCAATTCCCTGCCGGGCGGATCGAATCCTGGGGCCGTGACGATTAAAGACCGAACTTCGTCCGCGTCTCGCCCACCGTCTTCATCACCCGCACCAGTTCCTGGCTGATACCGACCTCGCTCAGCGCATGGCCCGCGCCGCGCACCATGTGCAACCGGCCTCCGGGCCAGTTGGACGCCAGTTTATGGGCGCTGATCGGCGGACAGATCATGTCGTAGCGTCCCTGCACGATCATGCCGGGAACATGGGCGATCCGGGATACGTCGCGCAGGATCTGGCCATCTTCCTCAAGGAACCCCTTGTTGACGAAATAATGGTTCTCCAGCCGCGCAAAGGCACGGGCATACTCGGCAGGGCTTTCGCCGCCGTGGCCATCGCTGTCCATGGAGGCCAGCGAATTTTCCCACGCGGCCCAGGCCCGCGCGAACCGCGTCTCCACCATCAGATCACCGGAGAACAGGCGGCGGTTGTAGGCGGCGATCAGATCTCCGCGCTCCTCCTCGGGCACCAGCGACACAAAGCGCTCCCATTGGTCCGGCCAGAATTGCCCGGCACCGCCGCCGTAGAACCAGTCCAGCTCCCGCTGCATCGCAAGGAACACGCCGCGCAGCGCCAGATAAGCCACGCTATCGGGATGCGCCTCGGCATAGATCAGCCCCAGCGTCGCGCCCCAGCTGCCGCCGAACACCGCCCATCGCTCGATCCCCAGCGTGGTCCTGATCCGCTCGATATCCGCAACCAGATGCCAGGTCGTGTTGGCCGTCGTCGTTGCATGGGGCCGCGACCGTCCGCAGCCGCGCTGATCAAACAGGATGATTCGCCAGATCTCAGGATCAAAATACCGCCGCATCGCGGGGCTGCATCCGCCACCCGGCCCGCCATGCAGAACCACGACAGGCGCACCGCGCGGGTTGCCACATTGCTCCACATACAGATGATGCCCGTCACCGACCTCCAGCATACGCTGATCGAATGGGTCGATTGGCGGGAACAAATGCGAATTTGCGCGCTTTTGACCGGCGAATTTATCCATGTCCGTCCTATATAGACCGTGAGACCGAGATCGGCAGAGTTAAAGTTGCAGGAGAGCATCAAGATGTCCACCAACGCCGCACCCGTGAACCCACCCAATGCCGAAGGCGTTAAAATCGACAGTGCCGAAGGCGCTAATACTGTCGATGCCGACGAAGTGGCGAAGTTTGAGGCGATGGCCACTGAATGGTGGGATCTCGAAGGCAAGTTCAAGCCGCTCCATATGCTCAATCCGACGCGGCTCGATTATATCACCCGACAGATCGCGGCAGAGTTCGGGCGTGACCTGACGGCGGAAGCGCCATTTGCGGGGTTGCGGATTCTCGATATCGGCTGTGGCGGCGGATTGCTGGCAGAGCCGATGGCGCGGCTTGGGGCCGATGTTGTCGGGGCCGATGCGGCGGAGCGCAATATACCTGTGGCCCAGGTCCATGCGGAGCAGTCAGGGCTTGAGATTGACTACCGTTTCACCACCGCCGAGGCGATGGCAGAGGCCGGCGAACAATTCGATGTGGTCCTGAACATGGAGGTCGTGGAACACGTCGCTGATCCGCTCGGATTTTTAACGTCATGTCATAAATTATTGAAAAACAATGGCTTGATGATCTGCTCAACCTTGAACAGGAATCCGAAAAGCTATCTGATGGCAATAATCGGGGCGGAACATGTGATGCGCTGGCTACCGAAAGGCACGCATGAATGGTCCAAGTTCATAACCCCCGATGAGCTTTATGACCTGATTTCCCGAGCGGGTCTCGACCCGGTGGATCGCAAGGGATTCGTGTTCAATCCGATCCTCTGGACCTGGAGCATCAGTGACCGCGATTTGAGTGTGAACTACGTGACCGCGTCGGTGAAACGCTGAGGCGCGCTCGTAGCCCCACTGGAGGTAGCGCAAAATTCAGCGGCAATCATCCTCGAACTTTTCCCGCATCGCCCGCAGAACGGGCAAGGTCGCGCGAACCTTGTCTGCTCCGATTTCTGCCACGGCATCGGACAGGATCGGCGCAATCGCGGAAATTGCAGCGGCCCGTGCCCGCCTGCCCGCAGGACTTATCGAAATCATCTTGCGCCGGGCATCGTCCCAGTCCGGACGCACATGGATATGTCCGGCCCATTCGAGACGGTTCAACGTGTTGGTCATCGCACCGCGTGTGAGGTGAAAAGCGCGGGCCAACTGAGCGGGTGATTTTTCGTCATTTGTGCGAGCCAGGTGATTGAGCACCGAAAAATGGCTCAATTCCATACCCTTCGGCAGGGCCTTGGACAGCCGCGCGCGGGCCAGTTGGTCGACCATGAAGACCTCGCTGAACAAGGCCACCGAGAGGGGGTCGTCTGTCTTGTGATCATCGCCTGAAGCCATGACCGGATCAAACGCCGCGATGAAGCATGACGCAAGCGTTATGCACGGTCGTGGGTCACTCCGCCGCGAGCAGCGGGTCCAGCTTGCCGTTACGGTCCAGGGCCGCCATATCGTCATAGCCGCCGATATGAATGTCGCCGATGAAAATTTGCGGCACCGTATGGCCACCCTGGGCGCGCTTCATCATCTCTTGCCGCCTTGACGGATCGGCCGCCACGTCAATCTCAGTAAAACTGACCCCTTTGGCGGACAACATCCGCTTGGCCGCGTGGCAAAATCCGCACAGCGGAGAGGTGTAGAGGGTAACGTTGGCCATGGACGGACGCCTTATTTTAGGTGTGCAACGAGTGCCAACTTAGATATCGGCACCCACCCGCGCCAGAGCCAACACAGACACATTCGCGGCACCAGCCAGCCTGCAGGCCTCTGTCGCGATGGCAAGAGTCGCGCCGGAGGTCATCACATCATCAATCAGCAGCACGTTTCGTCCGTCCAACATCTCACTTTTGCGCGGGTGCGGAATGATCGCCTCATCCACATTGGCAAAGCGCGCATCGCGGGAGCGGCCTTCCTGCGATGGCGTGGGTCGCAAACGCAGCAAGGCTTGCGGCGCGACCTCCGCACCGGTTTCACGGGCCAAGGACCAGGCAAGCAACGCCGCCTGATTGAACCTGCGTCTGGCAAGGCGGGTCCAATGGAGCGGAACGGGAACCAGGACGGGATCATCCTCCAACAGATCAGCTGCGGCCCGCGCCATCCAGGGGCCCGCGGCCCGCGCGATATCGCTGCGGTCGCCATGCTTGAGAGACAGGACCAGTTTGCGACCCACGCCTTCATACCCAAAAACCGCGCGGCCATTGTCCCAGGCGCGCGGCACGCGTGCGCATTCGCTGCAAATCAGTGCCTCTCCCTCGGTCGCTGTCTGGCCGGGCAGGCCCGTGCCGCACAGATCGCAGGCAGCCCCAAGAATGAACGGAGTATCGCCCCAGCAGTCCCCGCACAGCGCAAACGCATCTTCCAGGCGCGCACTGCAATTGAGGCACTCGGGCGGAAATACCGCTTGCAGCATGGTTTGCAATCTCATCCCGGTCCCCTAGGTAGCGACAGACTTCTTCCGCCGCCCAATCAATGGTCTTGCTCGTGCAACAGCCCCGCCTGACAGATGCCAAAGCCCTTGCTACTCACCGCGCCCGCGCGACATCCCGCGCCCGTGGCGTTGACGCTTGGTTTCTGCATGACGTGGCCATGTCTGAACTTCAGGAAAGACTCAATGACGTTAACAGGAGGTTTACAAACCCGGCGATAGTGACGGATTTTCCAGAAATCTGGGGAAAACTTATTGTAGATGCCCGTATTGTTTCGGCTGCGGACGTGTTGGACCTGGACGCCGCGGCCCATGACCTGATCATCCACGCCATGGGCCTTCACTGGGCCGATGATCCAGTGGGACAGGTCGTGCAATGCGCCCGTGCGTTGCGGCCGGACGGATTGTTCCTGTCCGTCGCTTTCGGCGGCACGACCCTGACAGAGCTGCGCACAGCGCTTACTCGGGCAGAGGCGCAGGTGACCGGAGGCATCAGTCCACGTGTCGCCCCCATGGCAGAGGTCCGCGATATGGGGGCAGTGTTGCAACGGGCGGGCCTTGCCCTGCCTGTTGCCGACACTCTGCGCAAAACCGTGACTTACCCGGACGCCACCGCTCTGATGCACGACTTGCGAAGGATGGGCGAAACCAACGCACTTGCGGAGCGGCATCGCGCCATTCCGCCCCGCGCACTATTCCCGACGATGGCCGCAATTTACGCCAGTTCGTTCCCCGCCGACGGGCCAGAGGAAGAAAAACGCATCCGGGCGAGCTTTGAGTTCGTATTCCTTACCGGATGGGCGCCACATGATAGCCAGCAAAAACCTTTGCGTCCCGGTGCCGCGACATCCCGTCTGGCCGATGCGCTAAAGACCACTGAATTTGACGAGGCGGCCAATCCGGTCCATGACCTGCCCGACGATGAGAATTCTGACAAAAGATGAACAAGATGCCCCTTGAGCCTGCCCCAGCCGATGCGCCAGTCCTGACCCATGCCCCCGCCGGTCACCCCCGGGTGAAAATGGGAAAAGTCGGCGTTTTGCTGGCCAATCTGGGCACACCGGACAACTACGATTACTGGTCCATGCGCCGGTATCTGAACGAATTTCTGAGCGACAGACGCGTCATCGATTATTCTCCCTGGGTCTGGCAACCGCTGCTGCAACTGGTGATCCTGAGCAAGCGGCCCTTCAGTTCTGGCGCGGCCTATAAGTCGATCTGGAACGAGGAGGCGAACGAATCCCCGCTTCTGACGATCACCAAAGATCAGACCGCGAAGATGAAAACTCTGATGGCAGAGCGCTTTGGTGACGACGTCATCGTCGATTACTGCATGCGCTACGGCAACCCGTCGACCAAATCCAGGGTCGACGAATTGGTCGCGCAGGGCTGCACCAGGATCGTGTTCTTTCCCTTGTACCCGCATTATGCGGGCGCGACGTCGGCCACCGCCTGCGATCAATTTTTCCGGTCGCTGGAGAACGTCAAATGGCAACCGCAGGCCCGCACGGTGGAGCCTTACTACGACCATCCGCTTTATATCGACGCCTTGGCGCAGAGCATCGAACGTGCCTATGCCGCGATGGATGTAAAGCCGGATGTCCTGGTCGCCAGCTACCACGGCATGCCGAAGCGCTACCTGATGGAAGGCGATCCCTACCACTGCCAATGCCAAAAGACTTCGCGGCTCCTGAAGGAGCGTCTGGGCTGGGACGACACGCAGATCGTGACGACCTTCCAATCCAAATTTGGCCCGGAGGAGTGGTTGCAGCCCTACACGGTTGAGGAAGTCGCCCGTCTGGCGAAACAGGGCACCAAGCGCATCGCCGTCTGCGCGCCGGCCTTCTCAGCCGATTGCATCGAGACGCTGGAAGAGATCAACGAAGAGATCAAAGACAGCTTCGAGGCCGCGGGAGGCGAGCAGTTCACCTATATTCCGTGCCTCAACGACGACGATGCACATATGCATGCGTTATCCACGGTGGTGCAGGAAAACCTGCACGGCTGGGTGGATTAGGCCAGATCGTGTGGCCGCGAAAATGCGACCCATCTGGCCCGATGTCCTGCGGAGTGGAACAGATGCCGACTGCGACCCGTCAGGCGATGGCCAGCGCCGCCACCGGACGGCCGGTAAACAGCTTTTCGCCCACCTGAACAGTTACGAGACCACTGGCCAGGCGTCGAACGAAGTTTCCTTGAATGGACACGCATGTCCCGATCAGAACGGTCGTCAGCACAATCATTTCCCCCCACAGGTTATTGTGATGTCCCTTTGTTAACCAAATTCGTAAACAAATCATTTACAAAATGATTCCAGAGCAAGATTTTTTGGACCTTGTTGTGCAGATCGTGGATCGAAGGCCGATCGGGTGCTAGAGCCAGTCGCGCAGGATCGGGATCAGCGGGACATCGGCGGCGGGCATAGGGTAGTCGCGCAGTTGAGCCGCGCGCACCCATTTCAGGGTCTGACCCTCACGCGATTGCGCAATCCCATCCCATTTGCGACAGGCGAACAACGGCATCAGCAGGTGGAAGTCATCGTAGGCGTGGCTGGCGAAGGTCAGAGGCGCAAGGCAGGATGCCCAGGTGTCGATCCCCAACTCCTCCTGCAACTCCCGGATCAGGGCTTGCTCCGGTGTCTCTCCCGGTTCGACCTTGCCGCCGGGAAACTCCCAAAGGCCCGCCATGGATTTGCCCGCGGGCCGTTGAGCCAGAAGGATTCTTCCGTCCCGGTCGATGAGCGCGACAGCTGAGACAAGAATGAGCTTCAAGACCGATAGTCGGCGTTGATCTGGATGTAAGCGTGGGTCAGATCGCAGGTCCAGACAGTGGCAGCACCATCGCCGATCCCAAGATCCACGTCCAACAGCAACTCTGCCCGCTTCATATAAGCGGCGCCGTCGGCCTCCTCATAAGTTTCCGCCACCCAGCCGTTTTCAGCCACGACGATATCTCCGAACCGGATTGTCAAAAGGTCCCGGTCCGCGACGGCGCCGGATTTGCCCACGGCCATCACGATGCGGCCCCAGTTGGGATCTTCTCCTGCCAAGGCGGTCTTCACCAGCGGCGAATTTGCGATGGAGCGCGCGACCTTGTCGGCGTCTGCATCACTATCGGCACCCCGCACACGGACCTCCACAAACTTGCTGGCTCCCTCGCCATCGCGCACGATCTGGTGCGCAAGGTCCTGCATCACCGTGTGCAGCGCAGCCTCGAAGCCGTCGTGAGGTGCGGTCAGCGGCGCATTCCCGGCCCGGCCCGTGGCAGCCATCAGCACGGTGTCGGAAGTCGAGGTATCGCTATCGACCGTAACAGCGTTGAAGCTGGTCTTGTTGCACTTACTCAACATCGCCTGCAACGCATCCTGGGACACGGCGGCATCGGTGAAGATATACCCCAGCATCGTCGCCATGTCCGGCGCGATCATGCCGGAGCCTTTGGCGAAGCCCATGACAGTTGCAGTCGTGCCGTCGAGTTCTGCCCTGGCGACAGCGCCCTTCGGGAATGTGTCCGTCGTCATGATGGCGCGGGCGGCCAGTTCCGTGGCACTGGCGTCCAGCGCATCCACCAATTCGGGCAGGGCATCGGTGATCTTGTGGGCGGCCAGCGGCTCTCCGATCACACCGGTGGAGGATGTGAAAACCTGGCTTGCGGGCAGGTCCAGAGCGTCCGCGGCAGCTTGTGCGATAAGGGATACATCGGAGACGCCGCGCTTGCCCGTGAAGGTATTGGCATTGCCGGAATTCACGACAATCGCGAATCCCTTCTCCGTGGTCTGCAACGGCAGTTTCGCCTGTCCGTCCAACACGGCTGCGGAGCGCGTTGCGGAGCGGGTGAAGACGCCCGCCATGGTGGAGCCTGGCCGCGACATGAGCCAGCATCACATCAACACGGTTCTGGCGCTTGATGCCGACAGCGCCCGCCGCAAAGCGGACGCCGTCGATGGCAGGAAGGTCGGGAAAGGCTTCGGGAGCCAGCGGCGACAGCGCGTATTTGCCGCCCCCGGTCGCAACCGCGAGTTTACTCGGTGTATCCGACATGTTGGCCCTCCCGACCTGAAGACCGTTTACTGAGCCAGCAAATCAAGATCGCGGATCAAGGCGGCGTCAATCTCCACTTCCGGGCGATCAACATCGGCTTCTGCGGTCAGTTCCTCCAACCGCGCATCCACGCGGGCGCGGCGCAGGCCTTCTTCCAACTCGGCAGAGACGGCTTCCAGAGTCGGTGGTGCCTGTTCGCGCGTCTCGTTCAGTAGCACGACGTGCCAGCCGAACTGAGTTTCCACCGGGGCCGAAACCTCACCGGGTTCCAGATCAAACACAGCCGCCTCAAACTCCGGCACCATCATGCCAGAAGAGAACCAACCCAGCGCGCCGCCATTCGGGCCCGAAGGACCAATGGAATACTCTGCCGCCAGTTCCGCGAAATCCGCGCCCTCGGCCAGTTGGTCGATCATGTTTTGAGCTTCGGCTTCTGTCTCCAGCAGAATGTGGGAGGCGTTGAATTCGACCGCAGCCTCGGTGGACCCATAAACCGCATCGTATTCAGCCTGAATGTCCTCAGGCGTCAGGTCAGCCATGGCGACATCATCCATATACATCGCGGCCAGGAACGCGCGACGCTCGTTCTCAAGACCCAACTGCACCTCTGGCGTGATTTCCAGAGCCTCAGCCGCATCGGCAAGAATCTGTTGCTGAACCAACTGCTCCAACATGCCATCGTAAAGCACCTCATCGGGAAGTTGCTGATATTCATCAGGCAACATCTGACGCATGGTGATCAGGTGCCCCAGCGTGATCGCCTCGCCGTTGACAGTCGCAAGCACTGTATCTGCGCCGATATGGGAATCCGCAAAGGCGGGCGCGGCAAGGGTGGTGGCCATGGCAACCGAAGCTAGAAGCATCTTCATCAGGTAAATTCCTTTGTTTGTCCGCAACCACTGCCAGAAGGCAGGGCTACCCTACGTTGACTATCATCTGGCCGCCCCTTATCTCGCTAACGGGTTTGATACCCGGGGCAATAGCCGTTCGCGCAACAAATAGACCGCCGCGAAGGGCGCAACAACCCGGACACCCACACGAATTGTTCAGACGGCAACAGCCCGCCTCAGCGGCTGCGATAGAGGTTGATAAATATGTTCGGAAATCTGGCGAAGAAGGTGTTTGGATCCTCAAACGACCGCAAGGTAAAAACCGTCCGCCCGATCATCGACAAGATCAATGAACTGGAACCTCAGTTCGAGGCACTGGACGACGCGGGAATTGTCGCGAAAACTTCTGAGTTGCGCAGCCGCGCCGTCGGTGGCGAGGCGCTGGACGACTTGCTGCCGGAAGCCTTCGCCAACTGTCGCGAGGCCGCCAAGCGCGCACTTGGACTGCGCGGGTTCGATGTGCAGCTGATCGGCGGATATTTTCTGCACAAGGGCGATATCGCCGAGATGAAGACGGGCGAAGGCAAAACCCTCGTCGCGACGTTTCCTGCCTATCTGAATGCGCTGACCGGAGACGGTGTTCACATTGTCACGGTCAACGATTACCTCGCCAAACGCGACAGCGAATGGATGGGCAAGGTCTTTACCGCCCTCGGCATGACCACGGGCGTTGTGTATCCGCGCCAGCCCGATGCGGAAAAGCGTCAGGCCTATGCCAGTGACATCACCTACGCCACCAACAATGAGCTTGGGTTTGATTATCTGCGCGACAACATGCGCGGCTCCATCGCCGAAATGGCACAGCGTGGTCACAACTTCGCGATTGTGGATGAAGTCGAACTCGATCCTCATCGACGAGGCGCGCACCCCGCTGATTATCTCTGGCCCGACTCAGGACCGTAGTGATCTGTATATCTCCATCGACAAGATCATTCCGCTGGTCCAGGACGATCATTTTACCCTGGACGAAAAGACCCGTCAGGCGACGTTTACGGAAGAGGGCAACGATTTCCTTGAAGAAACGCTTTATGCGCAAGGTATCCTGCCCGAGGGGCAGTCCCTTTATGATCCTGAATCCACCACCATCGTCCACCACGTCACCAATGCGTTGCGGGCCCACAAGGTGTTTCACAAGGACAAGGAATACATCGTGCGCGACAATGAGGTCGTGCTGGTGGATGAGTTTACCGGCCGCATGATGGCGGGCCGCCGCCTGTCCGAAGGCCTGCATCAGGCGCTTGAGGCCAAAGAGGGCTGCAAGATCCAGCCTGAAAACGTCACTCTCGCCTCCGTGACGTTCCAGAACTATTTCCGTCTCTATAACAAACTGGGCGGCATGACCGGTACGGCGTCCACTGAAGCGGAGGAATTCGATTCGATCTACGGCCTCGGCGTGGTGGAGATCCCCACAAACCGGGCCATCGCCCGGATTGATGAGGACGACGCGGTCTTCCGCACCGCCAAGGAAAAGTATGATGCCATCGTGGAAACCATTGGCGAAGCCCATGCCAAAGGCCAGCCCGTCCTTGTTGGCACGACGTCGATTGAAAAGTCCGAGATGCTTGGCAAATTGTTGGAAAAAGCGGGCCTGCCGCATTCCATCCTCAACGCGCGCCAGCACGAACAGGAAGCGCAGATCGTCGCCGACGCGGGCAAGCTGGGAACTGTGACCATCGCCACCAACATGGCCGGGCGTGGCACCGACATTAAGCTGGGGGGCAACGTTGATTTCACCATTATGGAGGCGATTGCCGCTGACCCGGATGCCGACCCCGAAGCGATCCGCGAAAAGATCGAGGCGGAACATGCCGACAACGAGCAAGCGGTGAAGGACGCCGGGGGCCTTTACGTTCTGGCGACCGAACGACACGAAAGCCGCCGGATCGACAACCAGTTGCGCGGCCGCTCCGGCCGGCAGGGCGATCCCGGCAAATCGTCATTCTTTCTGAGCCTCGAAGACGATCTGATGCGCATCTTCGGTTCTGACCGTCTCGACAAGATGCTGACAACGCTTGGCATGAAGGAAGGCGAGGCAATTGTTCACCCCTGGGTCAACAAATCACTGGAGCGCGCCCAGGCGAAAGTTGAAGGCCGCAACTTCGACATTCGCAAGCAGCTGTTGAAATTTGACGACGTGATGAACGATCAGCGGAAGGTCGTTTTCGGTCAGCGCCGCGATATCATGGGTGCGCAAGACATCGCCGAGGTCGCCAAGGACATGCGCGATCAGGTGATCGAGGACATGATCGAGGCACACATGCCGCCCAAATCCTACGCGGACCAATGGGACACGGAAGGCCTCAAAGACAGCGCCAAGAAGGTGCTTGGCGTCGATTTGCCGATTGAGGACTGGGCCAGCGAAGATGGCGTTGACCAGGAAATCGCCACCGAGCGGCTGGAGCGGGCGGCGGATGAATACATGGCCTCCAAGGCTGCGGCCTTCGGACCCGAGCAGATGCGCAACATCGAAAAACAACTGCTGCTTCAGACCATTGACCAGAAATGGCAGGAACATCTCCTGACGCTGGAGCATCTGCGCTCTGTCGTGGGCTTCCGTGGCTACGCACAGCGCGATCCGCTGAATGAGTACAAGACCGAAAGCTTCCAACTGTTCGAGACGATGCTGGACGGCTTGCGCGCCGATGTAACCGAAAAACTCGCTCGTATCCAACCACTCACCCCTGAGCAGCAGGAACAGTTAATGGCGCAGCTGCGTCAGCAACAGGAGGCTGCACAAGGCCAGGCTGCCGCGGCGGCCGCAGAAGCAAGCGGCGGGGCGGCGCCAGCCGCTGCCAGTCAACCTGCCCCCGGTTTTGTGGCGGACGATCCCTCCACCTGGGGCAACCCCGGTCGCAACGACAACTGCCCTTGTGGCAGTGGCAAGAAATTCAAGCATTGTCACGGGCGCCTCTCCTGACGGCCCGCTTGGCTCTGTGACGTTTATGGCAAAACTGAGAACATTGGAGGGGATGCGCCCCGATTTCCCTCCAATTCCGGCATAATCACGCCCCAGTCATGAATGATACCCTACCGTAACATATTTGGTGGAGTATGCCTGTCATGCTGAATTCTCTAATGATCCGGGTCGCGGCTGGCGGCACTTTGATAGCGGGCGGCCTTTTGTTCGCCGCTCAAACAGGGCTGATCGGCGGCACGTCCGAAGCAGCGGAGTTTGAACAGGAACAAACACTCACGTCTTCATCGCGAACGTCTGCCGACATGTCGCCGATGCTGCCGGAAATCGAATCCTTCAATGTCGTCGTCCCCTTGGCCGAACAGGCACTTGCGCCAGAGGCAACGATTGTACCGGCAGCCCTGAATGATCCCGCTCCGACGCCCTCTGTCCCAATCACGGACGCTACGGAACTCAGCCCGCTGGGTCTTCCGTGCGCCATCAGTGTCACGGCAACGGCTCTGCCCGCCGCCATGGTGGCGCTCGACGTCATGGCGCCCTGCCGCGCCGGAGCAAGCGTGACAGTGAACCACGCAGGGCTGGAGATCATGACTTCTACGGACGCGGTCGGCCTTTTGACTGTCGATGTTCCCGCGTTTGAGAGCCCTGCCGTGTTCTCTGTCGCATTCGCGGATGGGGTCGAGGAAACGGTCCTCGTCGGCCTGCCGGATCTGCGCGATTTCGACCGGATCGGTCTGACGTGGTTCGGCGATATGGGGCTGGAACTGCACGCGATGGAGTTTGGCGCGGCCTTTGGTGAACAGGGCCACATTTGGCAGAACGCGCCCGGCGAACCGGACGGTGCTGTTGCGGGCGACGGTGGGTTCCTGACGTTGTTGGAAACCGGCGTCAGTTACGCTCAAATCTATACCCTGCCGCGCGCCACACTGCGCGAAGGTGACAGCGTGAGACTGTCCATTGATGCACCGGTCACGCAGACGAACTGCACCCGCAATGTTCTGGCCCGTACCCTGCACACAGAGGGTGGTGGCCCGGTCGATGCGACAGAGCTGACCTTCCGCGTGCCAGATTGCGACGCGGTTGGTGACGTTCTCGTCTTGCAAAACCTCCTCGACGACCTGAGACTTGCGTCGAATTAAGGCCAACGTCTCGGGGTTTATTTATGTCGAACCACATCGGGGCGGTCCTTGGGGCCGCCCTTTTTCTTTGTTTGACCGGCGGCGCATACGCTCAGGATGTCGAACTGCGCTCCCTGGATGGCTCAGTGGAGTTGGAAGGCAACCTGATCTCCTATGATGGTGCGTTCTATCGGCTCGACACGGTCTATGGCGCATTGACTGTCTCAGCAGAAGGCGTGTCCTGCGCCGGGCCCGGTTGCCCGGACCTTGGCACGTTCGTGGCAGAGGCGCGCATCGCGGGGGCCGCTACGGTCGCGGAGGGTTTGTTATCCGAGTTACTTTCTGCCTTCGCTGAGTTCGCGGTCCATGACTTCCGAAGTGGAGATGAGCGACGTCGGCACCGTTTATACCCTGTACCGCGCCGACGGCTCCGCCGCCGCGCGCTTCACTGTAGTGCCTGGCAGCACGGATGATGGCTTTCTGGCGCTGCTAAACGGAGACGCCGATATCGCGCTGGCCCTGCGACAGCCGTCTGTCGCTGAAGTGCGCGCGTCAGAGGCCGCAGCCCCCGAAGATCCACCGCTGAATGACCGCGTGCGGGTCCTGGCGCTGGATGCGTTGGTGCCTGTCGTGTCGGAAGAGAACCCGGTCAATGCGGTGTCGCTGCCAGACCTGGCGCGGCTGTTTTCGGGCGAGATCACGAACTGGCAGGACCTGGGCGGGCAGGACGCGCCGATTGCACTGCATCTGCTGGAACCGGGCCTTGGCCTGCCGCAAGCCTTCGCCGCACGGGTGTTGTTGCCGTCGGGCGTCGGGCTGGTCGAGGGCACCACACGCCACGCCACCGCTGAGGCATTGGCCGACGCCGTCGCGCGCGATCCCTATGCGATCGGCATCATCGCCAGATCCGGCATCGGGCCTGCACGGGCCTTGCCTCTGACCGGAGCTTGCGGATTTACGCAAACCGCAAGCGCCGATGCCGTGAAGGCTGAGGACTACCCGCTGACCGCCCCGGTTTACATGTACCTCGCCCCGCGCAGATTGCCGTTGCTGGTGCGTCAGTTTCTGGCGTTCACACAGACGGAGGAGGCAGAGCGTCGCGTAGGCGTCGCGGGCTTTGTGAACCAACTTCTGACCCGCACGCCTTTGGCATTGCAGGGAGAGCGATTCAGCAACGCGATCCGATCCGCGGGAGAGGATGTAAGCCTGACCGAATTGCAGGCTATCGTAGACGTGCTGGGCGGGGCAGAGCGGCTGTCAACAACGCTCCGCTTCGATCCCGGCGGATCCGAGTTGGACATTCAATCCCGCGCCTCGGTAGCACGATTGGCTGCCGAGATCGACCGGGGCACCTTTGATGGCCGCCGCCTTATTTTTGCAGGATTTTCGGACAGCGACGGGCCGTCCACGGTAAACGCTCGGCTATCGTTGCGGCGCGCAGGCGTGGTACGGGATGCGGTCGTGGCGGCCAGCGCCGGGGCGCCAGGCCGGGTTGCAATGGACCGTGTCGGCTTTGGCGAAGCGATGCCAATGGCCTGCGATGACAACGAGTGGGGCCGGGCGGTGAACCGCCGGGTCGAGGTCTGGCTGGACTAACCACCGCCCTCGCGGAGCGAGAGGTCAGTCTGGGGCGCTGCCCCAGACCCCGGAGTTGTACGGGCAAGATGAAAAGCGGAGCCGAGCCTAGATGAGGCCTTCGGCGCGAAAGCTCAACTCGCGCGCTTTGCCGATGATGAGGTGGTCGTGCACGGCGATGTTGAACACGTCCGCCGCGTCGCGAATGGCGAAGGTCATGTCCACATCGGCCTGGCTCGGCGTTGGATCACCGGACGGGTGATTGTGCACGAGGATCATTGCTGTCGCGTTCAACTCCAACGCGCGCTTGACCACTTCGCGCGGATAGACGGGGACGTGATCGACGGTGCCATTGGCCTGCGCCTCATCCGCAATCAGGACATTTTTCCGATCCAGGTAGAGCACGCGAAACTGTTCCAGATCCCGATGCGCCATAGCGGTTTGGCAATACTCCAGAAGGGCGTCCCAAGACGACAGAATCGACTTCTGAAGCACTTTGGCGCGCGCCATGCGGTGGCCCACGGCTTGCATCAATTTCAACTGGAAGATGACTTTAGCGCCGACGCCATCAATTTCCTTCAACCGCGCTTCGGGCGCAGCGAGGACGTGGTTGAGATCGCCAAAGTGATCGATCAGACGTTTGGCAAGCGGTTTGGTATCACCGCGCAGGATCGCGCCATAAAGCACCATTTCCAGCAACTCGTAATCGGGCACGGCGTCCGATCCGCCATCAGTAAACCGCGCGCGCAACCGGTCGCGGTGATTGTGACGATGCGCCTCTGCGCCTTTGGACGGGCCGCCCGCCCTGGCAACGGACACAGCCTTCACGAAACGCGGTGAGACTTCTTCAAAACGAAATGCGGGTTGATCGGCCATGGCTCTGACATTGCCAATAAATGGTTAACGAAGCGTTATCTGCGGACACGTCGCTTTAGGGGAAGATAGTCGAAGGACTCAATCGCGCGCCCCGTAGTTTTTGCAAGGACCGCCTGCTTATAGTCGGAAGGAACAGTGTCCAGATTTATCGTCGCCACAGCCGAAAAGCGGGCCGCCTGTTCCGGATGCGGAAGGATGACGGCACGATCAAGGCGTGCTCATCGCAACGGGCGTCTTAGGCCATCACTATCATGGGCGCGGAGTCTGGAACCGCAGCGTTTGGGATGATCGCAATCACCTCTGTCCTCAGAGCCTCGAGGCCGCGCGATACAAGTGAAAATACATCAGATCCAAGCAGTCTTGCGATTGCGGCAGCGCGAGCCGCTGATGGATTCTCAACCTCGCTGAGCAGCGGAATATCGGCATTAGAAGTCTGTAGGCGCTCAAGGCAAGGTCCTCTTGATCCGTTCGCGGCCAGAAGGCTGACGTTAGAGGTGACAAAGGCCCCGCTGTCCGGCCGCAAGTTGTTCTGAACCACAACGCCATCAATTCGAGGAACCGAGATACGGAAAGGAACATCGACACCGCGTTCTGCGCCGTAGAAATCATCGAAAATGAATACTCACTTAGAAAACCGTCGATCGACAAGGGGCCGCTGACTCCATTGGTCTGAGCGGCGACTGGTCCCGCAAGTGACAGGGCGACGGATAAGGAGAGAATGCGAAACACACCTCCGGTTGGCTGACGAGCCCGACGCTACACAGGGTCCACTTTCTCGGACACTATGAAACCTCAACCCCAGGTGGGATGGAACTTGCCGGTGGGCGATAGCGTGAAGATCTCAAACCCGTCTGCTGTCACTCCAATCGAATGCTCGAACTGGGCGGACAGGGATTTATCGCGGGTCACGGCGGTCCAGTCGTCGGACAGCACCTTGGTCTCGGGCCGCCCGAGGTTCACCATCGGCTCAATCGTGAAAAACATGCCTTCTTCCAATACCGGACCGGTGCCAGGGCGCCCATAGTGAAGCACGTTGGGCGGGGCATGGAAGACCTGACCCAACCCATGACCGCAGAAATCACGCACGACGGACATGCGGTGTGCTTCGGCATAGGCCTGGATCGCGTGGCCGACATCGCCGAAGGTCTTGCCAGGCCGAACGGCCTCAATCCCCTTGAACAACGCATCGTGGGTGACCTGGATCAATCGCTCCGCCTTGCGTGGCAATGTGCCCGCCACGTACATGCGCGACGTATCCCCAAACCATCCGTCGACAATCGCGGTGACGTCGATGTTGACGATGTCACCGCCCTTGAGCTTTTTGTCGGAAGGAATGCCGTGGCACACGACATGGTTGATGCTGATGCAGCTGGCGTGCGTATAGCCGCGATACCCTTTGGTCGCCGAGATCGCGTCCGCCTCAAGCACCCAGGCCTCGATCTGCGCGTCCAGAACCGCCGTCGTCACCCCCGGCACGACCATCGGCGCGATCCGGTCCAGAATATCGGCCGACAGCGCCCCGGCCCGGTGCATACCGGCAAAGTCAGAGGCAGAGTGTATGCGGATGCCGTCCTTGGTGAGGCGGCCTGAGAAATCATCCAAAGCGGGTCTCCGAAAGGCGCGTTTAGCCCCCGTTTACGCCTTTGAAGGGCGGATTTCTAGAGGGCCGATTGAGGGGTTGGGTCGACAGGCAACGGCCCGGTCAACGTGATGGCTTGAAGGTTTATATCGGTGCCGTGACACAGGACTTCAACGCCTGCCGCGCGCGCAGCATCGAAGGCCGCTGCGTAGGCGGGGTCCAGATCAGGAGCAAGACGGAACCGCGTACAATCGGTGCGCTGCACGACGTACAGCATCACCGCACGGCCACCGGACCGGGCAATCTTCGTGAGTTCGCGCAGATGTTTCGTGCCTCGAACGGTCACGCAATCGGGGAACTCTGCCCAGTCGCCATCACGGCGGAGGTGACAATTCTTCACCTCCACAAAGGCATCAGCACGCCCCGGTTCGTTCAGCAGAAAATCAATCCGGCTGTTTTCGTCCCCGTACCGCTGCTCGGGCCGAATGGAGCCATAGCCTTGCAGCGCCTCGATCCGGCCTGCCGCCAGAGCCTCTTTCACCAACACATTCGGCAGGTTCGTGTCGATCCCCGCGAAATGGCCTCCAGGCAGTTCATTCAGCCGCCAGCCATATTTCAGCTTTTTCCTGGGATCGTCATTGGGAAGCAGCCAGATCCGTGACCCCTCGTCGTTCAGTCCCAACATCGCGCCGGGGTTGGGACAATGGGCTGTGACCACCTGGCCGTTGTCGAGCCGGGCATCCGCGAGAAAGCGTTTGTAGCGGCGGATCAGGGTGGCTGGGACAAGAGGGGATGGAATGCGCATGTGTGTGGACTTATACCGTTACCAAGGACCATCCAAGAAGCCTGCCCCATGGTAGCGAAGCGGTAGGGCGTTAAAGAAGCCTGCCCTCATGTAGCGAAGCGGTAGGGCGTTAAAGAAGCCTGCCCTCATGTAGCGAAGCGGTAGGGCATCAAAGGAGACACCCCATGCCCAACCCCACCGCCGCGATGATCGTCATCGGGGATGAGATCCTCTCTGGCCGCACCCGTGACAGCAACATGAACCTTTTGGCGAAAAAACTGACCAACCACGGAATTGCGTTGAATGAGGCGCGGATGATCAGCGACGATCACGCCACGATTGTTAGGCACGTACGCGAACTATCCTGCGCTTACGACACCGTCTTCACCAGCGGCGGCATCGGCCCGACCCACGATGATATCACGGCGGAAGCAGTGGCAGAGGCGATGGGCGCCGCCTGCGGCATCCGCGACGATGCACGCGCAATCCTGCAGGCGCACTACGACAAATCCGGCCAGGAGTTGAACGAGGCTCGCCTGCGCATGGCGCGAATCCCCGATGGTGCCTTGCTGATCGACAATCCCGTGTCAGCCGCCCCCGGTTTCAAACTGCACAACGTCCATGTCCTGGCTGGCGTCCCGAACATATTCGAGGCCATGCTGGCAGGCATACTGCCGACGCTCACGGGCGGCGCGGCGATGATATCCGCCTCCCTGAGGGTTGAACGCGGCGAAGGTGACATTGCGGGACCTCTGGGTGATCTGGCGTTGGCCAATCCCGATGTCTCCCTCGGGTCATACCCTTTTAAAAAGGATGGGCTGTATGGGTCCAACCTCGTGGTGCGCAGTCAGGATGGAGCGGCAGTGGATCGTGTCATGAACGCGCTTCGGGCGCTGTTCCCGGAGGGGACATGACCGCGACAGATATCTTTCAGGCCATCGCCACCACTTGGCCTCCCGCCAGTACCCAAACCGTCGGCTCCTTCACGGTGCCCACTCCGGACCCCGGCGGCAATCGTGTCAGCGCCGCACGGCTCACCGATTCAACTGCGAGGAGCGTCAGCGAGGAGGGGTTGACGAGCGCCGAGGCGGCCATGGCCGCGCAGGCCCGCGCGCCCTTGTTTCAGGTTCTGAACACCCAGACCGAGCTATCGCGGGCTCTCGATCGGCGGGGCTACATCGCCCGCGACCACACGGATCTGATGGTCATTGAAAGCACCAGGCTCGCCGCTCTCCCTCCCCCCGTCACCGCGTTTGAAATCTGGCCGCCGCTCGCAATTCAGGCCGAGATCTGGGAGGTCGGCGGCATCAATGCACCCCGCCGCGCCATTATGGAGCGTGCGACCTGTCCCAAAACCTCGCTGTTTGGGCGCATCATGGACAGACCCGCAGGAGCCGCCTTCATCGGGGTGCACGACACGATTGCCATGCTCCATGCCTTGGAGATCGCCCCGACCGCGCGCCGCAAAGGCCTCGCCGCGCATATGATGCGCCTGGCAGCGCTTTGGGCCTCAACCAATGGCGCACCATGGCTGTCAGTCCTCGTCACCCGGAAAAACATCGGTGCGCAAAAATTCTATGCATCCTTGGGTCTTAAGGTCGTTGGAACCTATATTTATCGAGAGCATCCCTAACACTACGCTGCACGTTGTTCGTCGAAAACCATATGTCGCGTCGGCCCGATTCGGCGGATTTTCGCGGCAGACATCTTGGCGGACCTTGGATGGATCAAGCAACTTTACGGCCGTCACGGTATCCGGGCCGCGTCCAGACAGATCGCACACGGGGCCGCCAACCCATCGGCCCAGACCTGAACCGAACAGCCCTCGGTGCCGAACAGAACGCTGCGCCTGCGGCCTTTGGCGAAATAGTCATTCGAGTCGACCATCATGGACGGACCCCTTCACTCATCGCACGACCGTATCGTCGCATACAATAAATCCCGGATGAGGCGACATGCTCATCAATCCGGGACAAGGCGGGATCTTTGACGATCATAGTGCAGACCATCACCAAGGGGCACGGCAAGGGAAGATTATGTAGATCACCAGTCTTCGGGGCCCTTGTCGCGGAAGGCTTCGACCAGATAGTCAATGAAGCTTCGGACCTTGGGCTGTATGTAGCGACCCGGCGGATAGACAGCGTAGACCCCTTGGACGTCAGTGGGCAGGTCTGGCATCGCATCGACCAGAAGGCCTTGGCGCAGCGGCTCCGCATATAGGAAGCTGGGGAGGTAGGCGATTCCAAGGCCGCCGACCGCGGCGTTCAGCAGACTTTGGCCGTCGTTGACGGTCAACCATCCGGCAGTGCGTACCTGACGCAACTCGCCGGACGGCGCGGTCAGTTTCCAGACATTGCCGGATGAGGCGTTGGAATAGTGCAGCAGCTTATGCTCGTTGAGGTCATCAATCCGCTCCGGGCGACCGTATTCCTCGAAATACGACGGCGACGCGATCATGCGGCGCTGCGTCTCACAAATCTTGCGTGCCATGAGGGAGCTGTCTTCCAGTTCCCCCACACGGATCGCCATATCGAACCCTTCAGAAATCAGCTCGACATAGCGGTTGTTGAGCACCATGTTCACCGTGATATCCGGGAAAGCATGGAGAAAGTCACCCAGAATGGGCGAGACGTGATTGACGCCAAAATCGGTCGCAATCGACACGCGCAATGTACCGGACGGCGCGCTTTGCATCGCTGTCACCAGCGCATCCGCTTCACCCGCATCGTTTAGCACGCGCCGGGCGCGGTCGTAGTAGGCGAGGCCGATCTCCGTTGGGCTAACGCGACGTGTTGTACGGTTCAAAAGCCGGGCCCCGAGGCGTGCCTCCAGCGATGACACATGCTTGGAGACGGCGGATTTTGAAATCCCCATCTTCTTGGCTGCATCTGTAAATCCACCTTGATCCACCACTGTGGCGAAGGCTTCCATTTCTGTGAGACGATCCATACTGGTCTTGCCCTTTTACTCGATGCCTAATCTTTTGGCGGGCAATTGGGGCGCGAATGGGAAGGCGCTTTGTTCAAAGCGGGTTTATTCCGGGGATCGTTCAAGGCGCAGCAACAATCGTTAGCTTTTTGTTAACGATTGCACCTCAGGTGCGGGGGCCGCTAACGTCCAGATAATGTCACGCCGAACATTCAGGAGAGGGCCATGGATCACACACAGGCACGGGTCGAGATGGCAGCCGCATTCCGCCTCACGGCGCGCGAGAATATGCATGAAGGAGTGGCGAACCACTTCTCTCTCGCGGTGAATGACCCGGGAACCGAGTTCCTGATCAACCCCAAACGTCACTTCAGCCTTGTGCGTGCGTCCGACCTTTGGGTGATTGATGCCGATGACCCTGCAAGCGCCAGGGGCGAGGATGCGCCAGACCCAACTGCATGGGGTCTCCACGCGAGCCTTCATCGCCATGTCCCCCACGCCCGCTGCGCGATGCACGTCCATTCGACCTATGCGACGGTTCTGGCGTCGCTCAAGGACTCGCGCCTGCCCGCCATCGACCAGAACTCTGCCATTTTCCATAATCGGCAGGTCGTGGACGAAAACTACGGTGGCCTCGCGCTGGAAGAAGAAGGGACGCGCTGCGCGCAGTTATTCCAGGACCCTTCCGTGCGGACCATGATCATGGGCAATCATGGCGTGCTGTTCATCGGAGAGACCGTGGCCGAGACATTCACCCGCATGTATTACTTCGAACGTGCCGCGCGGACCTACATCATCGCTCTATCGACCGGGCAGGCGCTGCGAGAGTTGCCGGAGGACATTGCAGAACTCACCGCCCGCCAGATGGAAGGCGACACTGCCGCCGAGGCCGATGTGCTGAACGGACTGCGCCGTGTCCTCGATGCCGAGGGCGCTGACTATATGCACTGAGGGAACCTGCAAAGCCCGGCACGCGTTCGCTTGGTCATGGTCCCGGAAAACCTCACCTATTACCCCGATGACCGGCCTGGCATCACCCGCCGAAGGGCCGGACGTGGTTTTAGTTACCTTGCGCCTGACGGTACCCGGATTGAACAAGCGGCAGAACGTAACCGGATCGAGGCTATTGCCGTGCCGCCCGCCTATACCGATGTCTGGATCACGCCGCGCCAGTCTGGCCATCTGCAAGCCACCGGACGTGATGCAGCCACTCGAAAGCAATACCGCTATCATCCGTATTGGAGCGCTTTTCGCTCGGCGCAGAAGTTCGACGATCTTCCTCGTTTCGGCTTCGCCCTACCGCGCATCCGTGCTGCGATCCGTGAAGGGCTGGACGAGAAACCTGGCGAACGCATTTTTGCGCTGTCTGCGGTTCTGGCATTGATTGACCGCCTGTCACTGCGTCCCGGCCACCCCGAGTATACCGAGGCCAACGGCAGTTACGGCGCCACGACCCTGCGCTCTAAACACCTCATCGCCTCAGACGACGGGACAGAGCTTCGGTTCCACGCCAAGGGCGGCGCAAAGGTTGAGGAAGTCTTGCGCGACAAGGTGCTGGCGCGGGCTCTGCACAAACTGGACGATCTTCCGGGCGTGCCACTGGCCACGTGGATGGATGGCGAAACGGCGCGTCAGATCACACCCGACATGGTCAGCGCGCATCTGGCCGGGATCACCGGCGAAGACGGACTGACGCCAAAGACCTTCCGCACGTGGAACGGCACGGTTGCTGCCATGGAGGTTGCCCTGCGCGATGCCGACCTGACGATCGCTGACATGGCAGATGCCGCATCGGAGCGCCTGAACAACACGCCGACGATCGCGCGCAATAGCTACATTCACCCGAAGGTGATCGATCTGGCGAAGGTCGATTTTTCGACGCGCCTCGAATTGGCTGATGCAACAACCCCGTCGCGGCTTCGCCAAGCCGAACGCGCCGTCCTGGCTTCGATCGGATAGCTTAGCCTCGCGCGTGCAGGATGCGCCCGATCAGGTTGCGGAGCATCTGCGCGGCTGGAATCGCCGTCGTCCCATCGCGGTCGGAATCCGGCGTGACTTCCACGAGATCCACGCCGACGATGCGACCGCGCTTGGCAAGAATTGCGACAGGCCCACCACATGGTGTTGCTCTGCTGCGCGACGCATGGGGTTGCCATGGCCATTGCGAACCACGTGCCGTTCACGCACGAAATCCAGATGCGCGTCGATCTGGATGATTTGGATCGGGTCTTGCCCATTGAAGGCCCGAACGCAGGGAATGTTGATGGAGTGATCGCCGCCGAGTGTCACAGGAACCGCGCCCGCAGCAGGGGCTGCGCGAACACCCTTTTCGATATTCGCGTGAGATGCCTCGGTCCGGGTATGGATGATATCGGCATCGCCCATGTCCATGATGCGGGTCGTCCCGCCCAGATAGGTCACGTCGTCCTCATGATCATAGGCCCCGGCGTGACCAAAGGCGAACAGCGTCGATGCCTCCCGGATCGTCCGGGGCCCAAACCGTGCGCCCGGTCGCCACTGCGTTCCGAAATCAAAAGGCGCGCCAAGGTTCGCGACATCGGCGTCGATGCTCGTCCAATCGGGAACGTAGGGGTATTTGCCGAAAGTTGCGATGCTCACGAAGGAAAGGTTCAATCGGCCGCTGTCATATCCGGGTGTCATTGCGGTAGGGTGCGGCGGATGGGTCGCGGCATCAAGGCGGATGTAGCGCTTGGGGCTGACGCTGGCGTCGTTTAAGAGCATATTTACCGAACAATGTTGAGCAGGGACGGCGAGAGACCTTTGGCCAAGCGCACACGCAAAGCGAAGAAAGAGCCACGCACCCGGCGGTGGGCGCGACGTATACGGCACTGGTTATGGCGTGGGGGTCTGGCGGCTGCGGCTGTCTTGTTTTTGTGGATCGTGGTATACGGTTTTGTTCCGGTGCCGACGACGCCTTACATCATCAGCGAACGGGCACGGTTGGGTGCGATAGATCGCGACTGGGTGGCGATGGAGCAGATCGCGCCTGAGTTGGCGCGCGCTGTTGTCGCGGCGGAAGACGCAAATTTCTGCCTGCATTGGGGCTTCGACATGACCGCTATCCGCGATGCGATCGCGGACGGCGCGGCGCGCGGCGGATCCACCATTAGCCAACAGACGGCAAAGAACGCTTTTTTGTGGCAGGGCCGGTCTTGGGTTCGCAAGGCGCTTGAGGCGGCGATTACGCCAGTGATAGAGTTGATCTGGTCCAAGTCGCGGGTGCTGGAGGTCTATCTGAACGTGGCAGAGTTCGCCCCGGGCGTCTTTGGCGCGGAGGCTGCGGCACAGCACCATTTCGGTGTCACGGCGTTTGACCTGACCGCGCGCCAGGCCTCGCTTCTGGCCGCCGTTTTGCCTAACCCGCAGGAGCGCAACGCCTCTGCCCCATCCGAATTGGTTGCCCGTCGTGCGCGTTCCATCGCCGAAGGGGCGGCGACAATTGCCGCCGATGGGCGCGACGATTGCTTTGCGAATTGATTTCTCCTCCACCGCCTTGCTAACACAGGGGCAACAGCAAAAAGAGCAACCCTCCCCATGAACCGCCTCTACCACTTTCCTCTTTCGCCCTATTGTCGAAAAGTTCGCCTGATCCTAGCCGAAAAACGTATTGAGGTGGAGTTGGTGGACGAGAAATATTGGGAACCTTCGTCCGAGTTTCTGCGCCGCAATCCAGCTGGCCATGTCCCGGTTCTGAAAATCGACGGCCTGATGCTCAGCGACAGTACCGCGATTTGCGAGTATCTTGAAGAGACGGTTCCAGAGCCCGCGCTGATGCCAACGGACCCCATCGCGCGCGCCGAAGTGCGGCGACTGACGGCCTGGTTCGACGGAAAGTTCCATTCAGAGGTGACACGCAACCTGGTGCATGAGAGGGTCCACAAAAAGCTGATGCGCGGCGGCTACCCGGATGGGCGCGCGATCAAGCTGGGCGCGCAGAATGTGAAGTACCATATGAAATACATGGATTGGCTCTTGGATCATCGCCGCTGGCTGGCGGGAAACAAGATGACGATGGCGGATTTCACGGCCGCCGCTCACCTGAGTTGCCTCGACTATATTTCTGATGTGGATTGGAGCCTTAGCGCTCCGGTCAAGGATTGGTACGCCACGATCAAATCGCGGCCGGCGTTCCGGTCGATCCTGGCCGATCAGATCTTCGGCTTCCCGCAGCCGGCGCATTACGCGAACCTCGACTTTTGAGCGAGTTGAAGGACGCCCTCTGGCAGGAAGCTCGTGACGTGGGATTTGCCAAGATGGGCATATGCAGGCCGGATGCTGTGCCCGAGACGGCAGAGCGGTTGGCGGCATTTGTGGACGCAGGCTTTCACGGGCAGATGGCGTGGATGGCGGACCGGATGCACTGGCGCGGCGATGCGGCGGCCCTTTGGCCCGAAGCGAAATCTGTCGTGATGTTGGCGGAGCCGTATACGCCCGAAGTCGATCCAATGGACGCTGTTGAAAAACGTGACCGCGCCGCGATCAGTGTCTACGCGCAAGGACGCGACTATCATGATCTGGTGAAAAAGCGATTGAAGCGTCTGGGGCGATGGTTGCTGGAGCAGCGGCCCGACGCACAGATCAAGGTCTTCGTTGATACCGCTCCGGTGATGGAGAAGCCGCTGGCGGAGGCGGCTGGGTTAGGCTGGCAGGGCAAACACACCAATCTTCTGGCACGCGATCTGGGAAGCTGGTTTTTCCTTGGCGCTATCTTCACAACCGTGGACTTGCCCACGGATGCGCCGGAGGAGGACCATTGCGGCTCCTGTACCGCGTGTCTGGACATCTGCCCCACCGATGCCTTCCCCGCGCCGTTCCGCCTGGATGCGCGCAGGTGCATTTCCTACCTGACAATCGAGCATAAGGGGCCCGTGGACCCGGAATTGCGGGCCAAGATGGGCAACCGAATTTATGGCTGTGATGATTGTCTTGCCGTTTGCCCCTGGAACAAGTTTGCGCAGGCCGCCCATGACATCCGCTATGCCCCTCGCGTAGAGCTTCAATCCCCGCGCCTCGCCGATCTGGCTGGGCTGGACGACGCGGGCTTCCGGGCAATGTTTTCAGGATCTCCGATCAAGCGGATCGGGCGGGATCGCTTCGTGCGCAATGTGCTTTATGCGATTGGAAATTCGGGCGATGCGGGCCTGGCGGACGCGGCGAAGCCCTTGACGCATGACCCCGACGAGGCCGTCGCAGATGCGGCTGTGTGGGCGTTGGAGCGATTGCAATGAAGTTGTTGATCTTCGGATATGGCTACACGTCGAAAGCACTTGTCCGGGCTTTGCCTGACGGCTGGCAGGTGACCGCCACGACCCGTACAGCAGAGAAAGCTGCGCAGATGGAGGATGTTACTCCGCGCCTGTTCCCCGGCGATGATCTATCTGGCGATATCGCGGATGCCACGCATATCCTGATTTCCGCCGGACCGGATGAGCATGGTGATCCGGTGCTGCACCACCTGCGCAACACGCTTGCGAAAGCGATGCCGCTCTGGCTCGGATACCTCTCTACCACGGGTGTCTACGGCGATCACAACGGCACCTGGGTAGACGAGGGGACGCCATTGGCACCCTCCACAAGGCGCGGCGAAGCGCGGGTCAAGGCCGAATCCGCATGGATGGACCTCCATGATGATTACGCCCTTCCGGTTCACATCTTCCGGCTTGCGGGCATTTACGGGCCGGGGCGGGGGCCGTTTTCCAAGGTACGGAACGGAACAGCGCGGCGAATCATAAAGGACGGTCAGGTCTTCAGTCGCATTCATGTGGATGACATCGTGCAGGTGCTTCTGGCCTCCATGGCGGCACCCGCGCCCGGCACCGCCTATAACGTCTGCGACGATGATCCCGCTCCGCCCCAAGACGTGATCGCTTATGCGGCCAGGCTGCTCGACCTGCCGGTCCCGCCCGCTATTGCGTTTGAAGACGCGGAGATGTCGCCGATGGGTCGCAGCTTCTATGCCGAATCAAAGCGAGTCCGAAACGATCGCATCAAACGCGATCTTGGTGTCGCGCTACTCTATCCCGATTATCGAAGCGGATTGGCACAGCTTCTTTCTGTCCAAACTGAAAGCTGACCCTCGCGCATTGCAGAAGATGGTGGAGGCGTCGCCAAACAAAATTGAGCGCATGGCAGCCGATCAAGAACCGTCGTGCCCTCCTTTCCGTTCTTGCCTTTGCCCCCCTCTCCGCGCATTCGTGCTTCATTAAATACGATGGCCCTGAGGTCATGCGTGCCATTGAAGGGAAAACGATCGCTTTCTGCAACTGATGAAAAGTGAGGAAATCCACGAGATTGAGCCGGGCTTCGGGTCAGTGGGTTATCGGCTTGAAATTGGCGACGGTCGCACGCCGGAAGGGAATTATGTCGTTGATCGCCGCAGCCCCAATAGCAACGATCACAATGCGGCCGCAATCGCGCAGGCCCGTGTGCTGAGCGTCATTCCGGGGCGAAATCTTTTTCCATGGCGCCATTGGACCGTGCGTCCGCTGGGCGACGGCACGCCACTGGCGATCTATCCGTTACGATGCCCGGGAATCATCGGCCAAATCGTCATTTCGCGAACATTCCTGCGGAGTTTTCTTGATCTTGTCCCTTCATTTCAACTGGGATTCAGGACGGTTTTGACCCACCAGCGAGCCGTGATGGGCAGAAGTGTTGCTATTTTGACGACACCGGCAATTTGATGGTTCAGAGGATTTTTCCTCAGCATTGCAAACAATGTAGCTAACTGCTTAAACCATATCACGAGGTACAGTCTTGGGTGCTCCAACCTGCGCATAGTGTGCAAAAGGGGCGTATCTTAAAAGGATAACTACTATGAAAAAACTCGCACTCGCCGCCGCCCTGTCTGTTGTCGCCACTGGCGCATTCGCAGGCGGTTACGTCGCACCAGCAGTCATCGAGCCAGTTGTCATCGTTGAAGAGACTTCCTCTTCCGCCGGCGGTATCCTGGTTCCAGCCATCGCAGTTCTGCTGCTGGTTCTGGCTCTGCACCACTCCTGATCCACGGATCAGTTACGCTATTTGACTAAGCGCTGCCTTCGCGGGCAGCGCTTTTTCATTTTTGCAACACTCTAGCACGAGTTGTTGCTGCCATTAACCTCAGCATTGCGCGTGCGCAGGTTGAACGGCTATGAGTCCAGCAAGGCAAACTTACAACGTTTCCCATCCAGCGCGATGGGTCTAGGAGACTACTATGAAAAAACTCGCACTCGCCGCCGCCCTGTCTGTTGTCGCCACTGGCGCATTCGCAGGCGGTTACGTCGCACCAGCAGTCATCGAGCCAGTTGTCATCGTTGAAGAGACTTCCTCTTCCGCCGGCGGTATCCTGGTTCCAGCCATCGCAGTTCTGCTGCTGGTTCTGGCTCTGCACCACTCCTGATCCACGGATCAGCGAACGATTTGATCAAGCGCTACCTTCGGGTGGCGCTTTTTCATTTGTGCGACCACGTTCTGCCCATGGCGCGCGCGCAAACGCCGCCAGACCCTGATCGTTCCCATCTCCGAGAAAAAAATTTACGGCCGGCTTAGAGACCAGCCGCTTACAGACCAGCCTCGGACTCAATCTGTTTGCGCGACTTGCGCGCACGTTCCGTGGCAGACTTCAACTGTCCGCAGGCAGCCATGATATCTTCGCCGCGCGGTGTGCGGATGGGCGAGGCGTAACCCGCTTTATAGATGATGTCGGCAAACGCCTCGATCCGGGTCCAGTCGCTACGCTCGTAGGGCGCGCCGGGCCATTCATTGAACGGGATCAGGTTGATCTTGGCGGGGATGCCCTTGATCAACTGCACCAGACGGCGGGCGTCTTCATCGCTATCATTGACACCCTTCAACATCACGTATTCGAACGTTATTCGTTCAGAATTGCTGGCCTTGGGATAGGCGCGCAACGCCTCCAACAGGTCCGCAATCGGCCACTTCCTGTTGATCGGAACCAGACCGTCACGGACATCATTGGTCGTCGCATGAAAGGACACGGCCAACATACAGCCAATTTCGGTTGCGGTCCTGGCAATCTCTGGCACGACGCCAGAAGTGGACAGCGTAATTCGGCGACGGCTCAGTGAAATGCCCTCGGGGTCCATCGCGATTTTCATCGCGTCGCGCACGTTGTCGAAGTTATACAGCGGTTCGCCCATACCCATCAGCACGATATTCGAGACCAGACGCGGTCTGGCATCACTGCCCTCACCGGGCGCTGTCCATTCATCCAGATCATCGCGGGCCAACATAACCTGCCCGATAATTTCACCCGCCGTCAGGTTACGGACCAGCTTTTGCGTGCCAGTATGACAGAAGGAACAGGTCAGAGTGCAACCCACTTGGCTGGAAATACATAGCGTCCCGCGATCCACCTCGGGGATATAGACGACTTCCACTTCATGACCGCCAGCGATGCGCACCAGGAACTTCCGCGTGCCATCGGCGCTGACCTGCTTGGAGACGACTTCAGGCACGTCCGCAACAAAGGTCTCTGCCAGCATCGCGCGGTAGTCTTTGGACAGGTTGGTCATCTGCGAAAAATCACGGACGCCTTTCTGGTACAACCACTGCCAGATTTGGCCGGTCCGCATCTTGGCCTGCTTCTCAGCCGTCCCAGCCTCAATCAACGCGCTACGCAAAGCGTCACGCGTCAGGCCGATCAGGTTGATCGGCCCGTCGGGCAATTTGCGTGGGAACGTCAGAACGTCTTGGGTAATGGGGGCAGTGGCGGACATTACAAAATCCTAATCGCCCGCAAGTAAGGAAGAGCTAGGGCAAACAAAGTAGGGCTCGGGTCACATAAAAGTAGGGCTCGCGTCACATATAGGACACGGGCCATCTTCGCAAACACGTCGTTAGGTGCCGCAGCGGGTCTCTGCGTCTTCCACAGCCGCCGTGAACCCCATAAGCGAGAACGTGTCCTGAGTTTGTGTTCCACGCGATGACCTTGCCGTCAGAACTGCCGATGCGCCGCGCTTCATCGCCAAGATGATGCGGTCATCATCTTGGGGGGACGCGGCCCACGCCATTTCACCGTCGGTGAACAGCTCAAACGATGTCTCCCCGATGGCCATTGTTACGGTGGAGCCATCTGCGAACGGGTAGCCGCCTGTAAAGCTTACTTCGCCCAAACGCTCCTGACCGGGCCAGAACGAAACAAACATCAGGATTTCTCCACGTTGCACTGAGACGACACGGCCATCGCGCGTGTTCACTGTCTCGGACGGCGTGGATACCACCCAGCACTGCGTCGGATCGTCTTCTACGAACACGGACCAATCGGTTTCAGCGTTCACTCGGTTTGTGGATTCATCCTGGGCGAATGTCGGTGTCACCGACAGCGCCAAAGCGCCCGCCACAATTGCTGCAAGATATGTCTTCATACGGGTCACGGCCTCCGGCCCCAATGCTGCCTCTGGAAGGCGCCCTATTTTTACGTCACACACGACTGGGCGTCCAACCGTTTCTGACGCGAACGTAGCTTAAACGATAGGTTGAAAAAAGCCCCGATGGCGGAAAATCGCCGGGATGTGAAGGGATTGGCACACAATGACATCGACATACCCTGCGACAGAGGTGTTGCTGGAGGTCCATCGCGGGCCAGTTTTGGAATGCGTCCATCGCGGCCACGTCGCAGTTTGGCGGCATGGCGACGGGTTGATTGCGGGGATTGGCAACACAGACGCGCGGATTCTGCCGCGCTCGTCATCGAAGATGATCCAGGCGCTGCCGTTGATCGAATCGGGTGCGGCGGATGCGACTGGTTTGACGTCCGAGCACCTGGCACTCGCCTGCGCGTCTCATCAGGGCGCAGAGATGCACACGAAACGGGTGACAAAGTGGTTGGACAATCTGGACCTCTCCGAGGCTGATCTGCGCTGTGGCGATCAGGTGCCCTACGACATCCCTGCGCAACATGCACTTGCTTGTAACAAATGCGAGCCCGATCAGCGGCACAATTGCTGCTCTGGAAAGCACACCGGGTTTCTTAACGTGACAAAACATCTCGGAGCCGGACCCGAATACAACGATGTCTCCCACCCGCTTCAGCGTGCTATTTCTGAGGCCTGGGACGACGTTACCGATGATACCAACGCCAGTTACGCTGTCGATGGGTGCTCTGCGCCTAACTTTGTCACTCGGCTTGATCGAATGGCGCGGGCGATGGCCGCCTTTGCCGCGGCGCAGGACGGCGCTGATGTACGTCAAGCCGCCATGGCGCGCCTGCGCGACGCCATGATGAAACATCCCGAACTTGTGTCCGGCGAAGGGCGCACGACAAATAGCCTCGTTCCGGCAATGCAACACCGGGTTGCACTGAAGTCCGGGGCCGAGGGGTTCTTTGTGGCTATCGTGCCGGAGCTGAAGATTGGCATAGCCCTGAAGATTGAAGATGGCGCAGGACGCGGTGCGGAGGCCGCAATCGCAGCGATACTTTCCCGTCTCGGTATTCTTGACCCTGCCCATCCCGCAGCGCGGGCAGTGACGCATGGACCGATCATCAACAAGCTCGGCATCGAGACAGGACGTTACCAAATCGCCGATGCCTTGACCAAACTACGACTTTAGTGCCGCGCCAGTCCTTCCGTCACCTTCTCCTGAATCAGAGCCTTTTTCAGCGGTTTCGTGACGTACTCGTCAAGGCCAGCGGCCAATATGCGTTCCCTGTCGCCGTCCATCGCGTGGGCGGTCATGGCAATCATAGTGACCCGTGGAAGTCCCAGTTCCGCCTCATATGCACGGATCAACTGCGCGGCTTCCAGCCCGTCCATTTCGGGCATGGAGATGTCGGTCATCACCAGATCAGGAGGGTTGCGCTTGTAGGCCTCCAGCAACTCTAAGCCATTATTAACCATCTCCATATCCAGATCGAGGCCTTTGAGCATCGTCTTGAATACGAGTTGGTTGGTCTTGTTATCCTCCGCCGCCAAAAGGCGCGGGCGGGGGATTGTCGATTGTTCGGGCTCGATGACGACGGCGTCTTCAACGGCGGCTGGTGTCGAGGGCGTCGAAATCTGATCGCGCAATACCGCGAGCCCGTCATCCATGGACCATTGCGCGAAGCCATCGCCCGGAAGGCTGCTGAGCCGTGCGCCGCGAAACGCGGCCTCGTCCAAGGCTGTCATGACTTCCGCCGCGTCGACGGAAGCGTCACACAGAAACACCGCATGGGTGCCTTCGAGGTCACGCGCCGTCGGTGCGCGGCGCACCAACGACGTCTCGGCATGAAGGCGGCTGAGCGCGTCCAGAAGATGATCCTCCGGCACGCCACCGCGCCCGATCACCAGCACACGCGATTGGTCAACCGGCAAGCCCGCGACAGGCACCACGTCCTGCACGGGATCCGATTTCAGCTTGATATTGAACCCGAACGCCGATCCGCGGTCCACTTCCAACTCCAGCCACATTGATCCTCCCATCAGTTGCACCAGCTTATGCGAGATCGCCAGGCCAAGACCCGTCCCGTCGTGGCGGCGGTTTTTCTCATCCTCAACCTGATTAAATTCGCCGAACACATGGGCTTGCTTGTCCGGCGCTATGCCGACACCGGTATCATCCACGATAACGGAGATATGCAGATCATCGTCCTGCACGGGCTCAACCGGTTGCCCCGCCAGCACGCGCACCGTGACATGGCCGCTTTCGGTGAACTTAACGGCGTTGCCAATCAGATTCGTCAGGATCTGCCGAATGCGACCCCTGTCCCCGATCACCTTCGCGGGAAGGAAGATATCGTAATCCAGACGAAGTTCCAGATCCTTGCCAGCGATACCCGGCTGCAATAGCCGGAAAATCTCTCGCACAGTGGCGTTCAAATCGAAGCTTTCGTTGTGCAATTCGAGCTTCCCGGCCTCAATCTTGGAAAAGTCGAGCACGTCGTTGATTATCACCAGGAGCGCTTCGCCGGAGTTGCGGATCGTATCCGCGTAAAGCTGTTGTTCATCGTTCAACGCCGTTTCGCGCAACAATTCGGCCATGGAGACGACACCGTTCATCGGCGTTCTGATCTCATGGCTCATGTTGGCGAGAAAATTGGACTTGGCGCGGCTGGCACCGAGAGCTTTGTCGCGGGCTTTGCGCAGCTGACGTTCGCGGCGGATGTTCGGCGTGAAATCAACACCCAACGACACGAAATCGCCCTGCGGCGTTTGTTTGTCAATCAGGCGGATATAACGTCCGTTCCACAGCTTTATGTCCGCCCGCGGGATCGGAGTCAGTTCCCACCTGCCGATCATGCGATCCACCCATTCGTCCGGGCCCTCGCCCTGTAGGTCAACGACACCTTCTTCCACCGCAATGCGCAACAATGCCTCATAAGTTGCTCCTTCACTCACGTCCGCGATGCCGTCAAATTGCTGGAAAAACGCAGGATTCGCCGCAACTAAACGCCAATCCCGATCAAAAATGGCAAATCCGTCTTCCGTGGCGGTCAGTGCATCCCACAACCGACGTTGCGCCGTGACGGCGCGTTCCGTCGCCACCTCAAGCTGCGCCTGGGTCTTGGTTGTTTTGCCTTTCAGAGCTTCATTTTCTTCGCGCTGCTCAATGACTTGGCTCGACAACGCATCGGCGTGAACCGACAATTTTCTGTTGGCGCTATACAACTCCTCCGACCGCAGAGCGAGCAGTTGCTCGGCCTGAAGCCGTGCGCGACGCTCCTGCGCCATCCGGTCGTTTAGATTTCTCGCAGCCATATGCTCAAATCTGTGGGAGAAGCAATTCTTCTGGTCTCTGCAACTTGTCAGACCCCACTGAATATACGGTTAACCTCCATTGCTGAGCGCGAAACCCGGGGGAATCATCGACAACGCGCGCTTCCCCATGGCACCTTTGCGGAATTGCTTTGCGTGAAAATCACTCGAGGAGTTGGACGATGCGCAGCTTGGCTTTGATGATTGCTGTCATGACGTTCGTATCGGTCAGCGGGGCAGTGTCAGCGCAAACGCTTCTACCTGATCGCACGACCGTCCTTATTCGCGACACGGACCTTCCCGGCAACGACCTGCGTCCGCTGTTTGAAACCACGCTGACCGCCTGCGACGCCGCCTGCCGCGCCGATCCGGACTGCGGGGCGTTCACTTTCAACCCGTCCAACAACACTTGTTTTCCGAAGACGGACGCGGACGAAAGCCTCAGCTTTTCCGGCGCGACTTCTGGCATCATTCGCAACGTCTCCGCACAGGCTCTCGCATTGGGGGAGGCACGTCGCGCCGATCTGACCTTCCTGTCTGACGCGGACCTGACCGCAGCCCTCGATCAGGCCACAACACTCGGACTTGTCCACTACGGTGGGCTGTTCTCGGCGGAGGATTGGCGGCGCAGCGCGGTCAATGCTTTCACCGACGGAAATGTCATCGGGGCCATGCGCCGGATCGGGGCCGCGATCACGATCGACGATGCCGCAGCCGACTGGACTACATACGCCACCTATCTTCTGACGCTGGAGGGGCAAAACAACTCCGAACGACGACAGTATGAGGCACGCGCCTTGTCGGCCTCCGTCAACGCTGCCTTGCGGGCCGAAGGCAGTACGGACCTTGCCAGGCGCGCTTGATGTCATGTCCGAGGCCCTAGAGCGGCGTGGACGGGGCCCTGACACAATTCCGGCCCTGCGACTTGCGCTGTTGAATGAAGACACTCCCACCCGGGACGACGCCCTGACCCGCGTGTTAGGTCTATACGGTTTCCGTGTCACCGACACGCGCGTCGATGTCGAGGCGGACCTGCCCCGCATCTGCACCACCTTCTCCGAACCCCTTGCCTCGGGAGGAGTGATTTACGAGGATTATCTGCAAACGACCCGGTCTGATCTGGCGGTAGAGGCCGACGGCCGTCAACTTTGCCTGTCTGGCGTCCGCCATGGTGAACGGTATGAGTTTACCCTGCGTGCAGGCCTTCCCGCGGCATCCGGCGAAGTGTTGCACGCTCCCGTTACCCTGCGCCAATACGTCCGTGACCGGGCACCGTCGGTCCGGTTTGCAGGCCGTGCCTACATCCTGCCCGCCAGCGCAGGCGGCACCATTCCTGTAATCGGGGTCAATACTGACCTCGTCGAGCTGCGCCTTTTCCACGTCGCCGACCGCAACATCTTGCGCACCTTGCAACAGGATTACTTCGGCAGGCCTCTCGCCGAGTGGCAGGTCGACCAGTTTGCCGGGGAAATTGGCAAATCGGTCTGGGACGGCGAGGCCGAAGTCGCGCGCGAACAGAACCGAGGCGTCACAACCCGTTTGCCCATCGGTGACGTCCTGCAAGGGCGCGCGCCGGGTCTCTACGCGCTGGAGGCCCGCGTCGGCGGTGCGGGCGCATCCGAAGGCGGGGCGACGCAGTGGTTTCTGATCAGCGATCTGGGTGTGACGGCCCTGAGCGGCGCAGACGGTGTCCATGTTCTCGTCCGGTCGCTGGCGACCACTGAGGCGCTAGTCGGCGTCACGATTGATCTGATCTCCGAATCCAATCGCGTTTTGGCGACGTCAGAGACAGATGTGGACGGCTACGCTCAATTCCCTGCCGCGATTGCAGCGGGCGAACTGGGCGCATCGCCTGCGCTACTGACTGCACGCTTTGGGGAAACGGACCTTGCGTTCCTGTCCTTGCGCGACGCTGAATTCGACTTCTCGGATCGGGGCGTCGATGGCCGTGAACCCGCAGGGCCGATCGACGTCTTCCTCACCACTGATCGCGGTATCTACCGAGCTGGCGATATAATCCACGCCACCGCTCTGGCCCGCAACCCTCAGGCAGAGGCAATTGCCGACTTGCCCCTCACCGCGATCCTCACCCGCCCCGATGGCGTCGAATCCGCCCGCGCGCTGCTGGATGAGGCAGGCGCTGGCGGATTCGTCTTCGACATGCCCCTCAACCCCTCCGCCCCGCGCGGCACATGGCGGCTGGCTATCCACGCCGACCCCAACGCGCAGCCCTTGCGGGAGGTGCGGCTGTTGGTCGAGGATTTCCTGCCAGAACGCCTCGACCTGTCCATCTCTCTCCCGGCTGAGATGTTCACGGCCGCCGACACACCTATCGTGACCTTTCAGTCCGACTACCTGTTCGGCGCACCTGCCGTCGACCTGATCCTGACCGGGCGCCTTGCCCTGCGCCCGACCGCATCGTTGCCCGCCTACCCTGGCTTTAGATTTGGTCGCTATGACGCCTTACCCGACGCCGTGTTCAGCAGCATCGAGACCTTGACCACCGACGCGACAGGCGCGGCAGCAATCACCCTGCAAATTCCATCTTTCGAAGGTGTCACGCAGCCCGGGCAACTGACACTTACGGCGCAAATCGCCGAAGGCTCCGGCCGCGCGGTGGAGCGGGCGGAAACCGTCACGATCCTACCGGACAGCGCCATGATCGGTATCCGCCCTCTTTTCGATGGATCCCTCCCCCAAGGTGTCGAAGCGCCGTTCCAACTCATGTCCACAGGCTCTGATCCCCTGCCGGTGCGCTGGACCCTGAACCGGGTCGAGCGGCGCTATCAGTGGTATCGCCAGAACGGCAACTGGACGTGGGATCCCGTGACCACACGCCAACGCATGGCCGGGGGTGAACTGGTGCTCGGGTCAGAGCCTGTTCCGCTGGGTCTGCCGGTCGACTGGGGCAGCTATGAGGTGCGGGTCGAGAGTGACGCGGATGGGTTCACAGTCTCGTCCGTAGGGTTCAACGCGGGTTGGTACGGCGCCGATGACGGCACTGATACGCCCGACACGCTAGAGGTTTCGCTGGACGCGGCGGCCTATCGCCCCGGTGATACCGCAGTCTTGCGCATCGTGCCGCGCACGGGTGGCCTTGCGCTGATCCAGGTTGTCACCGACCGCCTGATCGACCAACAGATTATGCAGCTCGGCAATGATGCCACCGAAATCCCCCTGCCTGTGACCGATGAATGGGGTGCTGGAGTCTACGTCACGGCGACACTTATCCGCCCGTCGGAGGCTGTGTCCGGCCCCGCGCCGACGCGCGCCATCGGCCTTGCCCATGCCTCCGTCGATCCCGGCAACCGTGCCTTGCAAGCCGCACTTGAAGTGCCCGACACCATGCGCCCGCGTGGGCCGCTGGACGTCGCGCTGCGGGTCGACGGCGCTGAGCCCGGTGAGACAGTACAGGCAACCATCGCTGCCGTGGATCTTGGCATCCTCAACCTGACCGGGTTCGATAGCCCCGATCCCCAAGGCCACTACTTCGGTCAGCGCCGCCTCGGCGTGGCGTTTCGCGATATCTATGGCCGCCTGATTGACAGCCGCGGCGGTGCGGAGGGGCGGATCCGCCAGGGTGGCGACGCGGGCGCTGGTTTGCGGATGCAGGCTAACCCGACGACCGAGGATCTGGTCGCCCTGTTCTCCGGCCCCCTCACGGTTGGAGACGATGGCTATGCCCGCACCACCTTCGATATGCCCACCTTCAACGGCACGATCCGCGTTATGGCAGTTGCCTGGTCCGAGACCGGAGTAGGTCAGGCCGACGCCGATGTCATCGTCCGCGATCCGATAGTTGTCGCCGTCAACGCGCCGCGGTTCGTGGCGCCCGGCGACAGGTCCCGTATCCAGCTGGAAATCACCCATGCCGAAGGCCCCGCCGGAGAGGTGGCGATTGCTGTCTCCTCCACTCCGGGTATCCGGATTATCGGCCAAATCATCCCCGCGCTGTCGTTGACGGAAGGGGAGGCTGCAACCCTGACCATCCCCTTCATGGTCACGGATCAAACCGGGATAGCGGACGTCTCCGTGACCCTGACCACACCGGATGGCCTCGACCTGATCCGAACCATCGCCATTCCCGTGCGCGCCAATGACCCCGATGTGGCGGAAACCACCCGTCTGACCCTTGCGCCAGGCGAGACCTTCACAATCGACGCCACCGCGTTCACCGGCTTCAACCCCGACGGCGTGCGCGCGATCCTGTCCGCTGGCCCCTTGGCACGGTTTGACGTTCCGGGCCTGCTGCAACGGCTCGATCGCTATCCCTATGGCTGCACGGAACAAATCACCAGCCGTGCGCTTCCGCTGCTGTACCTGTCCTCCATCGCGGAAACGCTGGAACTTGGCACTGCCGACGATTTCAGCGAACGCATTGACGGCGCAATCGCTTCTGTCCTCACAAATCAATCGGCAAATGGCGGCTTCGGCCTGTGGCGCCCATCTTCCGGCGACCTCTGGCTGGACGCCTACGTGACCGATTTCCTCTCCCGCGCGCGGGCGGAGGGGCATTTGGTGCCGGATATCCAATTCCAGAGCGCCCTTGATAACCTCGCCAATGCCGTCGCCTCGCATCCTGATTTTGAGAACGGCGGTCAGGGCCTCGCCTACGCTCTGATGGTATTGGCACGTGAGGGGCAAGCCTCCATGGGCGACCTGCGCTACTATGCCGACGTGAAAGCTACAGAATTCGCAACGCCACTGGCACTTGGCCAATTGGGCGCGGCGTTGGCGATGTACGGCGACCAGCCGCGGGCAGATGCGATGTTCCTGGCGGGCTTTGCGCGGCTGACATTGCCGGAACTGCGCGAAGATCAGGCCGTTTGGCGCGTGGACTATGGCAGCCGGATCCGCGATGCGGCTGGCCTTGTCGCACTGGCCACCAGTGCCGGATCGCAGGCCGTGAATATCCCCTCTTACGCTGCAGAGATCGTTCCGCTGGCGGAGGAGGCGTCTACGCAGGACGCCGTCTGGGCGTTGCTCGCGGCAGAGGCATTGATCGACAATCCCGCCTCGCAGGGGGTGGTGGTCGACGGAACACCGTTTTCCGGGCCCTTCGTGCGTGTCCTGGATGACATTCCGACCCGAACACGCGTGTTGGAGAATACCGGCACGCGCGACGAGGTCATTACCCTCACACGCTTCGGCAGGCCCGACGGCGCGACAGAGGCGTTCGGCAACGGCTACCGGATCGAACGCGACTACCTGTCGATGGACGGCGACCCGGTTGACCCGTCCGAGGTCACGCAGGGCACGCGATTGGTGGTCGTCTTGACCGTCACGAACACCGGCGCGCCGGACGGGCGCTTGATGATCGATGATCCGCTGCCTGCGGGGTTAGAGATCGAAAACCCAAGCCTGCTGCAATCCGGTGTTGTCCGTGCACTGGATGGGTTGCAGTTTGACGACACGCCCGAGATGTCCGAGTTCCGCGACGACCGGTTCCTGTCTGCCGTGGACATGCGCGGCGGGGATGATCGTATCCGCCTCGCCTATATCGTCCGTGCGGTGACACCGGGCGATTTCCACTACCCCGCAGCTTTGGTGGAGGACATGTACCGGCCCACATTCAGGGCGCAGACGGCCTCTGGCCGGATACGCGTCACCGAATGATACATCCATGATCCGGCGCATCGCGACCACGCTCGTACTCCTCTTCGCGATGCTCCTCGCAGGCGTCAGCCTGTGGGTCGATGACTGGATCAATGATACCGTGATCCCACCGCTGGTGTTGGAGACGGGCGTGGAAGTACTGGATCGCAACGGCAATCTGTTGCGTGCCTACACAGTTGAAGATGGCCGTTGGCGGTTGCCGGTCAGTTACGACGCCGTCGATCCCACCTATATCGAGATGCTCGTCGCATACGAGGATCGCCGTTTCTGGACCCACCCCGGTATAGACCTCAGGTCCTTCGCCCGCGCCGCATGGCAGCGGGTCACAACGGGAGAAGTGGTTTCTGGCGGATCGACCCTGACCATGCAGGTTGCGCGTCTGTTAGAGGATTCGGGTACCGGAGATTGGGGGGGCAAGATCCGGCAAATCCGCCTCGCTCTGGCGTTGGAACGCGCGCTGAGCAAGGAAGACATCCTCACCCTCTATCTTCACCTCGCGCCCTACGGCGGTAATATCGAGGGCGTCCGTGCCGCGACGCTGACATGGTTCGGAACGGAACCACATCGTCTCACCGCTGCCCAGTCCGCGCTTCTGGTGGCCTTGCCGCAGGCCCCTTCGTCTCGCCGTCCCGACCGATTTCCGGAGGCGGCTGAAATTGCCCGCAATCGCGTTCTGTCGCGCGCCGTACAGTTCACTTCCTTGTCTGAGGCGCAGATCGCCTGGGCTCGGGACGAACCGATTCCCACCGTGCGGCGGAATTTCCCGACCCTCGCCGCGCATTTGTCAGACCGCGCCATCATGGACCGACCCACGCAGGGCACGCACAATCTTACCATCGATGCCGACCTCCAGCGACAGATGGAGACCCTGGCGGTCCGCGCCATTGGCGACTTTGGTCCGCAGATGAGCGCCGCAATCATGGTGCTGGACCATGAAACCGGAGAGATTCTCGCCTCCGTGGGCTCCCCGGACTACACCGACACGGTGCGAGAAGGGTTCGTGGACATGACCCAGGCCGTCCGCTCACCGGGATCGACCCTGAAGCCGCTGATTTACGGCCTCGCGTTTGATGCGGGCGTGCTGCATCCGCAAACGCTCGTGCGCGACCGCCCCATCTCCATTGCGGGCTATGCACCGCAGAACTTCGATGCGGCGTTTCGCGGTGAAGTCACTGCGGCGCAAGCTCTACAACAGTCTCTGAACATACCTGCAGTGACTGTTTTGAACGAAATCGGCCCGCATCGTATGCTGTCCGCCATGGAACGGGCAGGGATGGCTGTAACGCTTCCCGAAGGCGAGGAACCGGGCCTTGCCATCGCCCTCGGAGGGCTTGGCACCACAATGGAAGACCTCATGGCGCTATACGCCGGGATCGCACGCGGCGGCATCGCCGTGCCGCTCCACTGGCGTGCAGGGGAGGGTACTGTCGGTCAGCGCATCCTCTCAGAGACTTCCGCTTGGTATCTGGGCGATATTCTGTCCGACCTGATCCCCCCCGCCAATGCGCCCCGCATCGGGCTGAGTTACAAGACCGGCACAAGCTATGGCCACCGGGATGCCTGGGCGTTCGGGTTTGACGGGCGGTATGTGGTTGGCGTCTGGATGGGCCGCGCTGATGGCGCATCGGTGCCCGGCGCGTTCGGCGCAGACCTGTCAGCGCCGCTTTTGTTCGAAGCCTTTTCGCGCATCAGCGACCAGACAACACCGCGCACCACCCCGCCACCGGGCGCGCTTGCTCTCGCCAACGCACAATTGCCTGAGACGTTGCGCCGCTTCGATCCTTTCGGTGACGTGGCTGCAACCAGCGGCCCGGCCATCACCTTTCCGCCAGAAGGCGCGGTGTTGGCGTATCAAGAAAACGTGCCGCTTGTGGCACGAGTCGCTGATGGTACGGCGCCGTTCACATGGCTTTGGAACGGCGCGCCGGTAGTCACGGGTTGGCGCGACCGTGAAATCGCGCTGGAAGTCACCGTAGGTTTCGGAGAGTTGACAGTGATCGACGCGGCGGGCCTGGCAGAACGCCGTACAGTTGAGGTTTCGCGTTAAATCCGCTCGATCGCCAAGGCGATCCCCTGACCGCCGCCGATGCACATGGTGATCAGCGCACGCTTGCCCTGGATCCGCTCCAGCTCATACAGAGCTTTCACGGTGATGATCGCGCCCGTCGCGCCCACCGGGTGGCCCAATGCGATCGCGCCGCCGTTAGGGTTCACCTTGTCGCCGTCCAACCCAAGACCCTTATTCACTGCCAAAGCCTGCGCCGCAAAGGCCTCATTCGATTCGATGATATCGAAATCGGAGATGCTCAGGCCAGTTTTCGCCAACAGGTTCTGCACCGCCGGCACAGGTCCGATGCCCATGACCTCTGGCCGCACACCGGCGTGGGCATAGCCCAGGATCCGCGCTTTTGCGTTCAATCCAGCCGCGTTCGCCGCATCGGCGCGCGCGAGTAGCAAAGCCGCTGCGCCATCGTTGATGCCCGACGCATTGCCCGCCGTCACGCGCCCGTCCTTCTTGAACACGGCACGCAAACCGCCAAGCGCGTCCAGCGAGGTCGCCTTGGGATGCTCATCCACCTCAAACGGCACCGTGTCACGCTTCACACGGACCTCAACCGGCACGATCTGGTCCTTGAAGCGTCCCTCAGTGATGGCCCTTGCCGCGCGTTCCTGCGACGTCATCGCGAAGGCATCCATCTGCGCGCGGGTCACGTCATGCTCATCCGCGACATTCTCTGCCGTGACGCCCATGTGACCGGTCCCGAACGGGCAGTTCAATGCGCCAAGCATCATGTCCAATGACCGGACGTCGCCCATCTTCGCACCAAAGCGCGCGTCGGGCATGATGTAGGGGGCACGCGACATGCTTTCTGCCCCTCCTGCCAGACCAAACGCCGCATCGCCCATGGCAAGGGACTGGATCACCGAGACCAGCGCCTGGGCACCCGAACCGCAGAGCCGGTTGACGTTCATCGCGGGCACTGTCTCTGGCACACCGGCCTGCATTGCGGCCACGCGGCTGAGGTACATATCGCGCGGCTCGGTGTTGATGACATGGCCAAACACCACATGGCCGATCTGGCCGCCTTCTACGCCCGCCCGCTCCAGCGCGGCCTTCGCCGCGACAGTCGCTGTGTCGATTGGACTGACGCCCGCCAGTGCCCCCCCAAATGTCCCGATTGCCGTACGTGCGCCCGATAAGATGACGATGTCGTCCATAGAATAACCCCCCGAGATGTGTCCCGGAAGGTTAGAGCGTAAATCTGACCTCAGCGCTACGGAAACGCTGCGTCTGCCAAAAACCTGTCCGTGACCCTCAGACGTCAAATTGCAAAGTCTTTACCTGCCGGAACAGCCCTGTCGCCATCAATTTTTCCAACACCGCAACGGGAGGTTGCTCATCGAGATAGAGCAGAGCAATCGCCTCCGCGTCACGGCCCGAACGACCGAGCGTGAAGTTCGCGATGTTCACGCCGTTCTCACCCATGGTTTGACCCAAAGCCCCGATAATCCCCGGCTCATCGTGGTTGGTTGTGTAGAGCATATGCGCGCCGATCTCAGCGTCGATGTTGATGCCCTTGATCTGGATGAACCGTGGCTTGCCGTCGCTGAACACGGTGCCCGCAATAGACCGCTCGCGCTTGTCGGTCTTGACGACAAGACGGATGTATCCGTCAAAAACGCCGGTCTTGTCCTGGGTGGTTTGGCTCAACTCGATCCCGCGCTCCTTCGCGATCACGGGCGCAGAGACCATGTTCACATCGGGGTTCGAGGCCTTCATGACCCCCGCGATCGCTGCGCAATCCAGCGCCTTGAGGTTCATGCCCGTTACCACGCCGTTGTAAACCACTTCGATGGAGTTGATCGCCTCCTCCGTCAACTGCCCGATGAAGGACCCCAGGTGTTCGGCCAGTTTCACCCAAGGTCCCATGACCGCAGCCTCGGCCGCAGTGACAGACGGCATGTTCAGCGCGTTGGAGACGGCCCCGGATAGAAGGTAATCCGACATCTGCTCGGCCACCTGCAACGCGACATTCTCCTGGGCTTCTGTGGTCGCCGCGCCAAGGTGCGGAGTCACAACGACATTGGGCAAGTTGAAAAGCGGATTTTCCGTCGCGGGTTCGCGCGCGAAGACGTCGAAGGCCGCGCCTGCGATGTGGCCGGATGTCAGCAGCTCCGCAAGTGCCGTCTCATCCACCAGACCGCCGCGTGCACAATTGATGATACGGACGCCTTTCTTGGTCTTGGCGAGGTTCTTGGCACTCAGTATATTTGCGGTCTTTTCGGTGTAGGGCACGTGCATGGTGATGAAGTCCGCACGCTTGAGCAAATCATCGAGTTCAACCTTCTCACACCCGATCTCTCTGGCGCGCTCTTCGCTGAGGAAGGGATCATAAGCGATAACCTTCATCTTCAGACCCAGTGCACGGGAAATGACGATGGTGCCGATGTTGCCCGCACCGATCACGCCGAGGGTTTTTGCGGTCAACTCCACACCCATGAACTTCGACTTTTCCCACTTGCCTCCATGTGTCGAGGCGGAGGCCTCGGGAATTTGGCGCGCGACAGCAAACATCATCGCAATGGCGTGCTCTGCCGTTGTGATCGAGTTTCCGAAGGGCGTATTCATCACGATGATGCCCTTCTTGGACGCCGCGGGGATGTCGACATTGTCGACACCGATACCGGCGCGGCCGACAACCTTGAGGTTCGACGCGGCCGAGATGACCTTTTCCGTAACCTTGGTCGCAGAGCGGATGGCAAGGCCGTCGTATTGATCGATCACGGACAGCAGCTTGTCCTTATCCTTGCCAATGGAAGGATCGAAGGTGACGTCAATGCCGCGATCACGGAAGATCTGAACGGCGGTTTCCGAGAGCTTGTCGGAGACGAGAACTTTGGGGGCCATGTGTGGCGCTCCTTTGTCGGGGGCCTGCGCGTGGGGCATGCCATGGGATTGAGTTGTACTTAGCAAGATGAATGAGGGAGCAGGGGGTCAGGCCTGCGCATCAATTTCGAGATGAAACGCCCAGTCCAGCCAGGGAAGCATGGCCTCGATGTCCGAGGTCTCAACCGTGGCACCGCACCAGATGCGGAAGGCCGGCGGGTGCATCGCGGTAGGCACCGATGTCAAGCGCGATACGTTCATCGGCCAGACGCTTTGCGACGGCTTTGGCGAAGGCGGCACCGTCCTTAATACGCGCATCGGTGAACTTGAGGCAGACGGAGGTGTTGGAGCGGGTGGCGGGGTCTTCCGCGAGGTTGGCGATCCAGTCGCGCGTGGCGCAGAAGCTGTGGATCGCATCGGCATTGGCGTCGGCGCGAGCATGGAGCGCAGGAAGGCCACCGATACTATCGGCCCAATCCAGCACAAAGAGGTAGTCTTCCACTGCCAGCATCGACGGCGTGTTGATTGTCTCACCCTTGAAGATGCCCTCGATTAGCTTGCCGCCTTTGGTCAAGCGGAAAATCTTCGGCAGGGGCCATGCGGGTGTATAGCTTTCCAACCGCTGCACGGCGCGGGGGCTGAGGACGATCATCCCATGTGCCGCTTCGCCGCCCATCACTTTCTGCCAGCTGAACGTCGTGACGTCGAGTTTCTGCCAGGGCAGGTCCTGTGCAAACGCGGCGCTGGTCGCGTCGCAAATCGTCAGGCCGTCGCGGTCCGCCGGGATCACATCGCCGGTTGGAACCCGCACGCCGGAGGTGGTGCCGTTCCATGTAAACACAACGTCTGTGTTCCAATCGACAGCACTCAGATCCGGCAGCACACCGTAATCGGCAGTCGTAACCGTTGCATCCAGCCCCAGTTGCTTCACGACGTCCGTGACCCAGCCCGCGCCGAAGCTTTCCCATGCCAGCATCGTGCAGGGCCGCGCACCCAGCAGCGACCACATCGCCATTTCAACTGCGCCAGTGTCGGACGCAGGAACGATGCCCACGCGGTAACCCTGTGGCACGCCCAAAATGTCGGCCGTCTTGTCAATCGCGAGCTTCAGCTTCGCTTTTCCCTCCGCCGCGCGGTGGGAGCGTCCAAGAGCTGCGTCACTGAGTGCTGCAGCAGACCATGTCGGGGGTTTGGCACATGGGCCAGAAGAAAAACGTGCGTTCTTCGGGCGCGTGCCCGGCGTCTCAGTAACCATCACTGGTATCCTCACAGATATGCGCCCTTCGTTGGGGAAGGGTGTCCCACCGCTGGGAATACGCAGCGCGGACGGCATGAGCAACCGCAAATGAAAGCAATTTCTTTGGTTTTCGCAGGATTTTTGCATCGTCCCGGAGATGGACGCCGTCCGCGTCAGTCGCGCGCAGAGGCGCGCAGTGGCGACTGGAAGACCTCGACATGTCCCGGTGAGCCGTCACCTAAAAAGGGCTCTTCGATTCTCTGGCAAGACAAAAACTAAGGTGTCGGACCTCAAGTCCGCCAATCAAATTGCAAGAGGCAAGATGCTGGACGCATTGAAGCCGGAGGATCGGGCGCAGTTGAAAACGACCCTCGGGTTGCTGTCGGCAACGTCTAGCACCTCTCCGCCAACCAAAAAATTCGGAAACGGAACGAAATCTGTCGCCCTGCCCCCTTGTGCGACCCGTCCCCTGGGGCGTATGCCGACTGTATTCTTCGGTCCGGACGGTTTCGCCGTTCGGGTAAAAGGGAACGCGGTTAAAATCCGCGACTGCCCCCGCAACTGTACGCGGCGAGTGCGGCTGGAACATTGCCACTGGGACACATACGCCCGGGAAGGCCCAGCCAAGCTTCGACCCGCAAGTCAGGAGACCTGCCGAGGTGCTCACCCTGTAGTCTGCGCGGAGGGCGTGGATACAACGGACCTGTCCGTAGCGGTTGGCAGCTTGTGCACCGTCTGCGGAAGGAAACCCTTCCGACGACATATCGAATTTCGGCCGCGAAGACGGCCCGACCGAAGGGGATACTCATGATCCGCAACCTTGCGACCTCTACCGCACTTACCGCTCTGCTTACCGCATCCGCCGCCGCTCAAACGGTGTTCGAGCTGGACGAGATTATCTTTTCCGCAAACGCCGCACCGATTGCGCTTGAGCGTATCGGCACCTCCGCCTCCGTCGTCACAACCGAAGAGTTGGAAGCGACCGGCGAGACACGCATTATTGATTATCTCGCGCGTCTTCCCGGCGTGGACGTGCGCGCACGCGGGCCCATTGGCACGCAGGCCTCCATCACCATTCGCGGGATCGGCCAGAACTACGTGCGGGTGATCGTTGACGGAATTGATGTCACCGACGTCTCCAGCCCGCAGGTTGCCTATGACTTCGGCGCGCTTACCACCATGGACGTGGAGCGGATCGAAGTTCTGCGCGGCGGCCAATCCGCGCTCTATGGGTCCGAGGCGATTGGCGGTGTTATCAATATCACGACCCGGCGGCCGGAAGAAAACACCGTGACCCAGACCATCACCGCAGAGGCCGGAAGCTACGGCACTTTCCGCGGATCCTATGGCGTAGCTGCCGATCACGGCGCGTTCGACTACGCGTTGACCCTGTCGCACACGCAGACCGACGGCTTCTCGGCAGCCGATGAAAACGCCGGCAACCCGGAAGCGGATGGCTACGAGTCCAACCGCCTCAGCTTTTCGTTGGGGTACGACATAGACGCCACGACGCGCATCGGGTTGAACGGGTTCTACGAAGTCTCCGAAGGTGAGTTCGACGAAGGCCTTCCAATCGCCGACGGCACACTGGATGACGTGACCGAGAACACGACCACCGGCTTGCGGGCGTTCTTCGACTTCCAGACCGGCGTTATCGCAAACACCGTCGCGCTGACCTACTACGAGCTGGACCGCGACTTTACCAACGCCAGCGCCTTCGGGCCTTTTAACGGCTTCTTTAATGGCGAGCGGGTCGGCTTCAACTACCTCGGAACGGCTTCTCTGTCGCCAACGGTCGACGTGCGCTTCGGCCTGGACGCCACGCGCGAAACCTTTGCCTCCCAAAACAACTTCTCCGCCACGGCCAATACCGGCGAAAGCGAGGTTATCGGCGTGTTCGGGGAAGTTGCCTGGGCACCAACAGCCGAGTTTGACCTTGTGGCGACCCTGCGCTTTGACGACCATTCGCAGTTCGGCAATCTCTCCTCGGGCCGCGTTGCAGCGTCCTGGCGACCGGCACAGGACTGGATCGTGCGTACGTCGCTCGCCTCCAGCTACCGCGCACCGTCGCTATACGAGCTTTACGGCCCCAACGGCACCGCAACCCTCCAGCCAGAGGAGTCGCGCTCCTTCGATATCGGCGTCGAACGCCGCTTTGGCCCCGGCGCCTTCGTGCGCGCGACGTATTTCTACAACGAGACGGACAACCTGATCGATTTCATCAGTCGCCCGTTCCCGACGCCCTCAACCTACGAGCAGATCGCAGGCACCGTGACGCGCAGCGGCCTGGAATTGGAGTTCGGCACACCGATCGCGGCCAATTTCCGGCTGGACGGCAGCTACACCTATACCCAGGGCGACAATCCTCCGATCTCGGGCGGCAATACCTTTAACGCCGAATTCCCCGAACACGACCTTTCCCTGACCGTAACGGGCGACATCACGGGTCGCATCGGGGCTGCGTTCACGGTTCAATCAGCCTGGGATCGCCCGACGCTGGCGGACTACACCGTCGCCAATGCGACTTTCAGCTACGGTGTGACGGACGGGGTGGAAGCCTACCTGCGGATCGAGAACATCTTCGATGAAGAATACCAGCTGCAAAGCGGCTACGGCACCTCGGACCTCGCAGTCTATGTCGGGCTTCGTGCGTCGTTCTAGGCTCATATCCTTCACCCTCGCCGCTTGGCTTGCCCTGGCGGCGGGGGCGTATGCGCAGGGCGAAACGCCTGCCAGAGTCGTCTCCATGAACCTGTGCACCGATCAGTTTGCCATGTTGCTTGCGGCGCCCGGACAATTGATCTCCGTGTCCGCTATCGCGTCCGATCCCCTCGTCTCTCCGATGGCGGCAATAGCCGCTGCCTATCCCGTCAACTACGGTGCGGCCGAGCAGATATTCCTTCTGCAACCCGACCTTGTCGTTGCTGGCGTCTGGTCCAATCCCGCCGTCGTCTCCATGCTCCGTCGCCTTGGCATCCGGGTGGAACTGTTCGAGCTGGAAGACTCCCTGTCGGACATTGCTCCGCAACTGGCCCGCATGGGCGCACTCTTGGGCCGTGAGACTGAAGCGCAGAGCCTAATCACCACGTTCGAGACGGATCTGGAGGCCCTGACCAATCCCACAGGCGGTCCCCGCGCCGCATTCTATTCCGCCAACGGCTACACGTCCGGCACCAATTCCATGGCCCATGAGGTCGTCACAGCCGCAGGTTTCACCCATATCGCGGATGAGTTGCAACGCTCCGCCTCCGGTCAGCTGGCGTTGGAGCTTCTGGTTCTCGCGGCCCCGGACCTGATCATTTCGTCGCAACTCTATCCCGGGTCGTCCCGTTCGGAAGAGATCCTGCGCCATCCCGCGTTCCGCGCTCTGGTGGCTGCCGGAAACGGCTACGACAGCGGGCCGGAATGGGTTTGTGGGACACCCGCCGTGTTGGGTGCCCTACGTGATTTAGCGGCGTTGCGCGAGGAAATGGTCCGGTGATCCGCGCGCTCATCCCACTCCTCGGCAGCCTCGTCGCAGTGTTGTTCGTCGTCTCGCTCCTGACCGGCCCCGCAGGGTTCGGCCCCGGCGAAAGTCTGCGCGCCCTCGTTTCGGGCCAAGGCGATGCAGTGACACTCGTGATGCGCGAAATTCGCCTGCCGCGCGCGATCCTGGCGGTGCTTGTCGGCGCGTCACTGGGCATGTCCGGCGCAGCGCTGCAAGGATACCTGCGCAATCCTCTGGCAGAACCGGGCCTGATCGGCGTGTCAGGCTCTGCTGCGCTGGGTGCCGTCATCGCCCTGCAAACCGGCACCGTGGCCAGTTTCGCCCTTGCGTTGCCATTCGCGGCCCTTGCCGGAGCGCTGATCTCGACCCTCATGATCCTTGCCCTCGCAGGCCCGCGCGGCGGGTCACTGACGCTGATCCTCGCAGGCATTGCCATCTCAGCGCTCGCCTCGGCCCTTCTGTCGCTGGTCCTTAACCTGTCGCCAAACCCCTTCGCCGTGGCCGAAACCGTGTTCTGGATGCTCGGCTCTCTCTCCGACCGCTCCTTCACCCACGTCTGGATCGCGCTGCCATTCATGGTCATCGGATGGGCGCTACTCCTGTCGCTGCGACGCTCGCTCGACGCCCTGACACTGGGCGAGGACGCCGCCAGCGCCCTTGGAATTCGCCTGTCGCGCACCCGTTTGACCCTCATTCTCGGCGTCGCGTCCTGCGTCGGCGCGGCCACAGCCGTTGCCGGTGCCATTGGATTTGTCGGCCTGATCATCCCGCACATCCTGCGCCCTCTGACAGGCTCAAGACCCAGCCTCCTCCTCCCGGCATCGGCCCTTGGCGGGGCTGCCCTGGTGCTCGCAGCTGACATATCCACGCGCCTGATCCTGCCGGACAGAGATCTTAAACTGGGCGTGCTCATGGCCATCGTCGGTGCGCCGCTGTTCCTCCACCTGATCTATAAAACGCGGCGGGAGGGGCCATGACGCATCTGACCCTCGACGCGCTAACCGTGCTGCGCGGCGCTCGCACTGTCGTCTCGGGCGCGACACTCAGGATCGGTGCGGGCGAGGTCGTGGGCCTTATCGGCCCCAACGGTGCGGGCAAGACAACCCTGATGCGCGCGGCCCTCGGCCTGTTGCCCCACTCCGGGCGCAGTTCCCTTGCGGATCTGCCCAGGGCTGCCCGCGCCAGGCACGCCGCGTGGCTGCCGCAGACCCGCGAAATCGCCTGGCCGATGGCCGTGGAGGCGGTCGTGACGCTCGGGCGTGTCCCGCACCTGCCAGCCGGATCCAGTCCTTCAGAGACCGACCGCGCCGCCGTGAAGCATGCGTTGTCCACAATGGATCTGGATGAGTTCAAAACCCGCCCCGCGACGGAGCTATCGGGGGGCGAGCAGGCCCGCGTCTTGATTGCCCGCGCTCTGGCCCAGCAAACTCCTCTTATCCTCGCGGACGAGCCTGTTGCGGGCCTCGACCCTGGCCACCAAATCAGCACGATGCGGGCGTTCAGCGATCTTGCGCGCACCGGCACCTCTACCCTCGTATCGCTGCATGATCTTGGCCTCGCGGCGCGTCATTGCACCCGTCTGATCCTGATGGATCACGGGAAGATCACTGCCGACGGCCCGCCTGCGACGGTGTTGACAGCAGAGCATCTTCGCCGAACATTCGGCATCACCGCGTATGTCGCCCGAAGCGCCAGTGGCCTGATCTTTCAACCCCTGGATATCGTTCAATGAGCGCCCGCAAAGGACCTGACCATGCCTGAAATTCTGCAAAACGGTGGTCTGGTGCTGTGGCTGATCGCGGGCCTGTCTGTCGTAACCCTCGCGCTGATTGCCTGGAAATTGTGGCGGCTGACAATGCTGGGGGCCTTTCGCCTCAACGCAAAGGTCTTGTCTGCCATTGCCGCCTGGCAGGCGGGTGACGCGATGGCTGCCAGCGCCCTCACCGGCGACGGTCTTCGCGCACAACTGGCCCGCACCGCCATGCAAACCCGCACCGATCCCAGGTTCACCGATCAAGCCGCGCGGGAGGAAACCCAGATCACCGCCCGCGCCCTTCTGACGGAAGCCCGCACAGGCCTGCGCGCGCTTGATCTTATCGTCACCATCGCGCCACTTCTGGGCCTTCTCGGCACTGTCCTTGGCATGATTGCCGCGTTCCAGGCGCTGCAAACAGCTGGCGTCCGCGCCGATCCCGCGACGCTGGCCGGAGGTATCTGGCAGGCGCTCTTGACCACTGCCGCCGGCATGGGCGTGGCGATCCCGGCGTCGCTCGCGCTGACGTGGTTCGATAGTATAGCAGAGCGTCTTCAGGGCCAGATGGAAGACGACGCCACCCGCATTTTTGCCCGTGGTCCAAGCTGACATGTCCTTCACGTTCGCCCCTTCATCCCGCCGCCGCAGGCCGTCGCTTACTCCGATGATCGACGTCGTATTCCTGCTGCTGGTCTTCTTCATGCTGGCCGCGCGTTTTGGCCAGGATGCGGCGATTGCACTGACCCCAACCGGCAGCGGTCCGGGCGAATGGAGCGGCCCGCCGCGATTGATCCGGATCGGCGCGGAGACCCTTCGTCTCAACGGACGCGCCGTCAGCATCGCCAGCTTGGAACAGGGTCTAACCGCGTTGTCAGAGACGCAAACTGACCCAATCGTCCTGCGTCCGGACGCCTCCACGGACACCCAACGCCTTATCGACATCATGGTCACCCTCAGGTCGGCAGGCTTCACCAACCTCCTTCTTGTCCCATGAGGTTTTCCGCGCCCAAAACCCGCGCGCCCCAGGACCGCGCCATCGTCCCGATGATCAACGTCGTTTTCCTTCTGCTGATCTTTTTCCTGATGAGCGCGACCCTCGCTCCACCGGATCCGTTTGAAGTGATGCCCCCCACCGCCGACGGGTCCCGGACCGATCCGCTACCCGGTACGCTCTACATCAGCGCTGCGGGCGATTTCGCCTTCAACACCGCACGCAATGAAGCCGTTTGGCCGCTGCTTGCAACTCTCTCCGATCCGCTCCCGATCCGCGCCGATGCCGCTTGGCCTGCCACCGACCTAGCCGCGCTTCTTCCGCGTCTGGCGGCGGTTGGCATCACCGATATTCTCCTGCTCACGGTGTCTCCATGAAGGGCATTGTTGGCTTTGTGATCTTCATCGCCCTCTCCCTCGCTGTCCACGCGGGCGCGTTGCTGAGCTTGCCCGAGGGCGGTGCCCAGGGCCGCGGTTCCGGAGGCGACGACACCTTGGCGCTTGCCGCTGCGTCCGAGGTCCTCACCGCGATGGTGGAGCAATGGGAGACCGCGCCTCTGGCCGCTCCGCAGCCGGTAATGATCCTGCCCGTCACGTCTGAGATTGCGCCCGTCCTTACACCCGACACGCTGGTCGAGCCACAAGCGCCGACGCACCTGATGCCTGCGACCCCCGATACTTTGCCGCACATCTCCATGCCCGCGCCAGCACTGCCCAATCCCGGCGCTGCGATTTCGGTCTTGCCAAGCCTGCAAGCCCCCGTCCTTCCCGGCGGAATTGCGCAGCCGCCCACTGCCACCGACGCGCGCCCCTCCAGAATCACGCCTCGCCTCGCCGCACCCGATGCACTTGCCCCTGCGCAACCCGACATCCGTCCACATTTTGAAGGGTCCACAAACCTCGCCATCGATGCCTCCCCCCGGCCAACATCGCGGCCCGATGACCTCGCGCCGATCCCCCGGGCCGCCGAGACCTCGCCCCGACAGCACCCGCAACAACCGCAACAGCCGCGCCCGCAAGCGCCAGCACCCGATCGGATTGCCGCCGGCAGCGGAGGTGGCGAAACCCAGGGGGCCGCGCCGCAGCCAGTCGCTCAACCCGCGATGTCTACGGCGCAGATCGAAAGCGCCATGGCGCAATGGGGCGGGCAGATTCAGTCCCGGATCGCCCGCAGCAGGCCGAATGTGGCAGGCGCAGGGCGCGCGGTGGTGCAGCTTCGCGTGGGCAGGAACGGTGAGCTACAAGGGCTGGGCCTCGCGCAGTCCTCAGGCAACGGCGCGGTCGATCAGGCTGCGCTCAGCACCGTCCAGCGCGCGGGCCGGTTTCCCCGTGCTCCGTCTTCGCTGACGGATGCGGCCTATTCCTTCTCAATCGCGGTCAGCTTCCAATAAAATCCGCTAGGGGGTGTTCAGCACCAGCCTGACTGCTACATCCTTCGCCATGACCACTTCACTTCTGGACCTGCGTGATATTCGCAAAACCTACCCGGCCGACACCGGCCTGGTCACGGTGTTGAATGGCGTGTCCCTGTCGCTGGAAGCCGGGCAAACGCTGGCGCTGACGGGCGAAAGCGGCTCCGGCAAATCCACACTGCTGCATCTGTCCGGTGGACTGGACCAGCCCGATGGCGGCGAAGTCCTGCTGGACGGCCAGGACATTGGCATGCTGGACGACGCCGCCCGTGCCCATGTGCGCCGCCTTCGGGTCGGGTTGATCTTTCAGCAGTTCAATCTCGTGCCATCGCTTTGCGTATCTGCAAACATTTCGTTGCAAGCCCGCCTGGCCGGGCGTCACGACACGGAGTTCGCCGCAGTGCTGGCCACACGCCTTGGCCTCTCCGAAATGCTGAACCGTTATCCCGAGCAGCTGTCAGGGGGCCAGCAGCAGCGCGTTGCCATCGCCCGCGCTCTGGCGTCCCGTCCCGCCTTGATCCTTGCCGACGAGCCGACGGGCAACCTTGACGAAGAGACCGGGGATGCGGTTTTGTCCCTGTTGTTGGATCTGGTGGCAGAGACCGGCGCAGGCCTGTTGATGGTCACGCACTCTGCGCGGTTGGCAGAGCGCCTCGGCCGTCGCATCCACCTGTCTCGTGGTATGTTGGGAGCCTGAGGTATGCTCTACACCGCCATGTCGAGCCTGTTGAGCCACTGGCGTCGCCACCCCGGCCAATTTGCGATGCTGGCTCTTGGCCTCGCACTGGCGACCGCGCTTTGGTCCGGCGTTCAGGCGATAAATACAGAAGCGCGTGCCGCCTATGACCGTGCAGCCGCGACGTTGGGACAGGATCAGCTTTTCCGGCTGGAGCGGCCCGATGGTCAGCCGATCGACATCTCCGAGTATCTCGCGCTGCGGGCGGCCGGCTACCTCGTGTCGCCCGTCATTTCCGGCGAGATCGAAGATGCGAACGGCAGACTCCGCCTCCTTGGCATTGATCCTTTGACCGCTCCCACTGAGTCTCGGGGACCAGCTCTCGATGGCGGGGTCGATCTGGGCGCCTTCTTCACCGCCCCTGGCCTGTTGCTGGTGTCTGAACAGACCGCAAACAGAGAGCTTCCGGCCAACATTCCGCCGCTTCAGATCGCCGAGTCCATCCCGCCCGCCGCCGCGATTACCGATATCTCAACCGCCGCGCGACTCTTGGGCCAAAGCGATCCATCTTATCTGCTGGTCTCGACCATTCAACCCCATGGTCTGGCGCCGCTAGCCGAGGTCACGACCCTCACCCTGCGCGCACCGGAAACGGCCAGTGACATTGCGCGGCTCACCGATAGCTTTCACCTCAACCTGACCGCGTTCGGGTTCCTCAGTTTCGGTGTCGGCCTGTTTATCGTCCACGCCGCCATCGGGCTGGCTTTTGAACAGCGTCGGGCCATCGTGCGCACGCTGCGCGCTTTGGGAACGCCCTTGCGCACAATCCTGGCTGCTTTGTCGCTGGAGCTTGCCGTGATCGCATTGATCTCAGGCGTCGTCGGTGTCGCGATGGGGTACGTCATCGCGGCCGGTCTGATGCCCGGTGTCGCCGGCACTTTGCGCGGCCTCTACGGTGCGGATATCGAGGGTATCCTGCGGTTTAACCCCGCGTGGGCCGCGTCGGGCCTGCTGATCACGTTCCTCGGCACCGTCGCCGCCGCGATTCAGGCGCTGATCCGCACCGCCCGCATGCCACTTCTGGCCCCCGCCATGCCGCGGGCCTGGGCGCAGGCCTCCGGTCGGATGATCCGCTTGCAAGCCGTCGCTGCGCTGGCGCTGTTCGGCGCCTCCGGCGCGCTTGCTCTCGTCGGCCAAGGCCTCCTCGCAGCGTTCATCAGTCTGGCGTGTTTGCTGATCGGCGCGGCCCTGGCCCTGCCTGCGGTGATGACGGGCGCTTTGTCTCTGATCCGTCCGAAAAACGCGTTTGCGCAATGGGTTATTGCCGACACCCGCCAGCAGATCCCCGGCCTGTCGCTGGCGCTGATGGCGCTGCTGCTCGCGCTGTCGGCCAATATCGGGGTATCTACCATGGTCGGCTCGTTCCGGACGACATTTCTGGGCTGGCTGGACCAGCGCCTGGCGTCGGAACTCTACGTGACCGCGCGGGACGCCGATGAGGCCGCAATGCTGATGCAGGCTCTGGCTTCGGATGTTGACGCAATCCTGCCCATTACATCGACGCAGATCCGCCTCTTCGATCGCCACGCCGACGTCTTCGGCGTCGTCGATCACGCAACCTATCGCGAGGCCTGGCCGTTCCTGTCATCGACCCCAAACCCATGGGAGGACCTTGCGAGCGGCAATGCGATCCTTGTCAACGAGCAACTCGCGCGGCGCGAAAACCTGAGCCTGGGCGATGTCATCGACGTCGCCGGAGGTCTGCCGATTGTCGGCATCTATTCCGATTACGGAAACCCCAATGGGCAGGCGATTACGTCTCTAAGCCGCTTTGCAGAAACGTTTCCGGACGTCCGCACCCGCCGCTTTGCCATCCGCATTCCACCCCAGGACGCGCCCGCCCTGGCCACCCGTCTGCGCGATGAGTTCAACCTCCCTGCGGATGCTGTCACCAATCAGGCGCAGGTCAAGGCGTTCTCAATCGATGTCTTTGAGCAGACCTTCGCCGTCACCGGCGCGCTTAACATTTTGACACTTGGCGTTGCGGGCATTGCTCTGCTGACCAGCCTTCTGACCCTCGCCAACCTGCGCCTGCCACAGCTGGCCCCGATCTGGGCAATCGGCGCGTCCCGTGCGACGCTTGCCAAGGTCGAGATGGCCCGCAGCCTTGCGCTGGCCGCGATCACCTTCCTGCTGGCCCTGCCCGTAGGCCTTGCCCTTGCGTGGATTCTGCTGGCGCTTGTCAATGTCGAAGCCTTCGGTTGGCGCCTTCCGATGCAGATCTTCCCTGTCGATTGGCTGGCGCTATTCGTCGCAGCGCTGGTCGCCGCAGGTCTCGCGGCCCTCGGTCCGACGCTGCGCCTCGCGCGTATTCCGCCCGCACGTCTCACCCAGATATTCGCTCAGGAACGCTGATGATCCGCCTCCTTTTCGCCCTGCTGCTCGCGACATCCCCGCTCCACGCTCAGGGGTTTGCGGGCCTCGGTTCTGCCGCCGATGGCTTTTCCGTCCCGCAGCCAGACCCCACATTCACCTTCCCGGACGATCACGGCCCGCACCCCGATTACCGGATCGAGTGGTGGTACCTGACGGCTACATTGCAAGGCGCGGACGGCACTGACTATGGCGTGCAATGGACCTTGTTTCGCAGCGCGCTCACTCCCGAAACCTCAACCGATTGGACGGCCCCGCAATTGTTCATGGGCCACGCGGGCCTGACCACGCCCACGGCGCACTTCTCAGCCGAGCGTCTGGGCCGTGGCGGCATTGGGCAGGCGGGTGTCACCTCTGCACCATTCCGGGCCTTCATTGACGACTGGCAGATGACCTCGACCGCCACCGACGACGATGCGCTCAGCGCGCTGACCCTAACCGCACGGGGCGCGGAGTTCGCCTATGACCTTGCACTGACTGCCACGGGCCCGCTCATTTTTCATGGCGACGCCGGCTATTCCGTCAAAAGCGCCGAGGGGCAGGCCAGCTACTACTATTCGCAGCCGTTCTACGAGGCCTCCGGCACGCTCAACCTCCCCTCGGGGCCGGTTGAAGTGACAGGCACAGCTTGGCTGGATCGCGAATGGTCGTCGCAACCGCTGTCAGAGGCCCAAACCGGGTGGGACTGGTTTTCCCTCCAACTGTCCGACGGCGCTCGCCTGATGGCCTTCGCCCTGCGCAATGACACCGACAGGCCTTTCACCTCTGCCACTTATATCGAGGCGGATGGCACCACCACAGCCTACGGCAACGGCGCGATCACCCTCACACCGCTCGCCACGACCGAGGTCGCGGGCCGCACGATCCCGACGCAATGGCGATTGCAGTTTCCGGACCGGGGCATTGATGTTTCCACCATTCCGGTCAACGCATCCGCCTGGATGGATACCAGCTTTCCCTATTGGGAAGGCCCGATCACGTTCAGCGGGACCCACGATGGCAGAGGCTATCTGGAGATGACGGGATACGAATGAACAGAGCCGAATGGCCCTGTTAGAAACCCTTTGGAAGCACTCCTCCGGCAGCGCCCAATCCGTCAAAGAACCGCTCCATCCGCGTCCCCTCCTCCTGACCGTGACGGACACCCTGCTTCTGACCCAGCCCGATCTCCGCGAAGCATACTTCCGCAACACTGTGGCAGGGGCAGTGGATTGCCCCTAAGGGTTGCTTCTCTCATATCTTGTTCGACACAACTCCGACGCCAGCACGACCAAGCCCGCAAAGACCCGTGGAGGAAACTGCCGCGCCATATTGCTTCAAATAGCTCGCGCCTCCCCTCTGGCCCAGCGCGCGCGCGGCACCTATGTTGCGCCAACCTGTACGGAGACGCCCATGTTCACCATCACCCTCCTGACAAACTCCGCCATGTATCTCGACGCGAGCCTTGTGACGAGCCTGCGAAATGCCATGGGTGGCGGCGATGCGGTCTGGCTTGATCCGAACCATTGTGCTGAATTCGACGCCCGCAGGGTGCCAAAGAACATCGAGGCGGTGTGGGACAGTCTCAGCGCCGAAGGCGTGGATCTTGTGGTGCAGAAGGCCGGGGATCGGAAGCGCAGGATTCTGCTCGCCGATATGGACAGCACGATGATCCAGCAGGAGTGCATCGACGAATTGGCGGATGAGGCGGGCGTCGGCAAGCGCGTGGCAGAGATCACCGCCCGCGCCATGAACGGTGAGCTGGATTTCGAGGCGGCTCTGCTGGAGCGCGTTGGCCTGTTGAAAGGTCTGCCAGAGGCGACGATCCAAACCGTCATCGACACCCGCATCACCTTGATGCCGGGCGGCGCAACGCTTCTGGCCACGATGAAGGCGAACGGGGCCCATTGCGCGCTGGTCTCCGGAGGCTTCACCGCGTTCACGAGTGAGATCGCCACGCGGCTCGGCTTCGATGAGCACCACGCCAATACTCTGCTAACCGAAAACGGCACTCTTACCGGCGATGTCACGCGCCCGATCCTCGGCCGCGAAGCCAAGGTGGACGCCCTTAACCGGATAAGCTGCGAGAAGGGGGTTTCCGCCGCCGAGGTGCTGGCCGTGGGTGATGGAGCCAACGATCTGGGGATGCTGCAACTGGCCGGCACCGGTGTCGCGCTACACGCCAAACCCACCGTTCAGGCAGAGGCCAGGATCCGCGTGAACCACGGCGACCTCACGGCACTTCTGTTCATACAGGGATATGCAAAGTCCGAGTTCGTGCTCTAAGCCGCCAACGCCGCCCCTTCGGCCACACGCAGAACGGGCCGCACCGTCTCTTCCGTCTCTACCAACGGCTCTAGCTGCGGGAACAGAGCCAGAATTTCCTCTCGCGTCGTATCCTCAGCGGCAGTCGCCAGATGGCCGATGAAATAGCTCTCCGAGGCAACACCACCGGCGATCACGATCTCATGCTGCTCGAACAGCAGGTGGATGTAAGTGACGCGCTCCACCGGCACCTGCCGGATACTGTCCCCGTTCACCAGCGCCCGCGCAGGCACCAGAACTTCCATCTCGCCATACAGCAATTCCGCGCGCCAGCCCTCGATCAGCATCCGGTGTTGCGGCGATACCCTCAGCCGTTCCGGGTTCCCGATTGTATTCGGCGCGAACACCACCGGCGCGAACTTTCCGCGCCCGCAAACCGTCTTCGACCCGACCCAAAGCACTCGCTGTGCGCCGTGGTCGCGGGTCAGCACCAGATCGCCCTCGCGCAGAACTTCCACCGGTCGCGGCCCGTCGGGCGTATCGATCAACGTGCCGGGCGTGAAACAGGGTGGTCCGAATTGCCCCACGGGAACTTCTGTTGCCGTGGTCACAAAGCTGGAGCTTTGGAAGACCGCATTGCTCAGGATCGTGCCGTCCGTCGGTGTGAAGATCGCGGGCTGGCCGGTGATATAGAAGGTCACGCCCGTGATCGTCACGGTTGCGCCGTTCATCGTCACCGTGATCTGGTCATTCACCCAGACTTGAGTGACCGCAGCGCCATTGGCGGTATCGCCGGTGCCACCACGGATCACACCATCGTCGTTTTGATCAAAGAAATCATAGATCTGCACAGTCAGCGCAGTTCCACTGGCGGGGGCGGCGCCCGGATCAATTACGAAAAACTGGTCGGTATACTTCGTCGGCACGGGGCCCTCCAAGGGATGTCTCCCTCAGAGGTGCCACGCAATCACAGTCATTTTCCGCCAACTTGAAGGCATTTTCGCGACGAAACGTCAACGGTCCGGCGCGTCACTCCGCTGGAACGGCCTCCGCCTCCGTCCCCAATCCCACAGGGATCTTGTTGAGCATCTCTTTGGGACAAACCTGCACGAAGTTCGCGCGTTCAACGTCCCAATGCTGCAGGATATCCTTGGCCTTCACGCTGCCTGTCTCCTCTGCATGTCGCTCCACCAGCCCGCGCAACTGCGCTTCCCAGTGATCGACCGTGACAGGGCAAGTCACCAGCGTCTCAAGGTTCATGTTAACCAGCGCCTCGCCCCTGGGATCGTATAGATACGCCATGCCCCCGGTCATGCCCGCGCCGAAGTTGGCGCTGATATTGCCCAGGATCACGACCACGCCCCCGGTCATGTATTCGCACCCGTTGGACCCGCAGCCCTCGATCACCGCCTGCGCGCCTGAGTTGCGCACTGCGAACCGCTCTCCGGCGCGGCCCGCCGCAAACAGATAGCCATCTGTTGCGCCGTACAGCACCGTGTTGCCGATGATCACGTTTTCGGCGGCCACCAGTGGCGAGGCCATCGGCGGACGCAGCACGATCGTGCCGCCGCTCAGGCCCTTGCCCACGTAATCGTTGGAATCCCCGGAGACCTCCAGCTTCAGCCCCGGCGCGGCAAATGCGCCAAGCGATTGCCCGGCGCTGCCCTTCAGCTTCACGGTCAAATGGTTCGGTTGCAAATCGTTGTGCATCCCGAAGTTCTTCACGATATGACTGCTGGTCCGTGTCCCGATGGACCGCGACGTGTTCTGCACCGCGTAGGACAGCTGCATCTTCTCGCCGTCTTCAAGGAAGCGTCTGGCATCCGCCACGATCTGCGCGTCCAGCGTATCCGGCACCGCATTGCGCGACTTGGTACGGTCGTACACAATCCGATCCGCACCATCGACTGTGATCAGCATCGGGTTCAGGTCCAGATCATCCAGATGCGCCGCACCCCGAGAGACCTGCGACAGCAGATCCGCCCGACCGATGACATCGTCCAAGCTACGCGCCCCGATAGAGGCCAGGATTTCCCGCACTTCTTCTGCGTAGAAGGTGATCAGATTGACCACCTTGTCGGCGTTCCCGGTGAACTTGTCGCGCAATGCCTCGTCCTGGGTACACACGCCCACGGGGCAGGTGTTGGACTGGCACTGGCGCACCATGATGCACCCCATCGCGATCAGCGCTGCGGTGCCGATGCCGTATTCCTCGGCCCCCATCATCGCGGCCATGACGATATCGCGCCCCGTGCGCAAACCACCATCGGTGCGCAACGTCACGCGGGACCGCAGATTGTTCATCGCCAGCACCTGATGCGCCTCGGTCAGGCCCATCTCCCACGGCAATCCGGCGTATTTGATCGACGTCGCAGGCGAGGCCCCCGTGCCGCCATTGTGGCCCGAGATCAGGATCACATCGGCTTTCGCCTTCGCCACGCCCGCCGCAATCGTCCCCACACCGCTGGAGGCAACAAGCTTCACCGTCACTTTCGCGCGCGGGTTGATCTGCTTGAGGTCGTAGATCAATTGCGCCAAGTCCTCGATGGAGTAGATATCGTGGTGCGGCGGCGGTGAGATCAGCATAACGCCGGGCGTCGAATGGCGCAGCCGAGCGATGAGTTCCGTCACCTTCATGCCGGGCAATTGCCCACCCTCACCGGGCTTGGCCCCTTGGGCGACCTTGATTTCCAACTCCTCGCATTGGTTCAGATATTCCGCCGTGACACCGAAACGGCCTGATGCCACCTGCTTGATCTTCGCGGACGGGTTATCGCCGTTCTTCTCTGGCACGAAATGCGCCGGATCTTCGCCGCCCTCGCCACTGTCGCTTTTCGCGCCAATCCGGTTCATCGCGACATTCAGCGTCTTATGCGCCTCTGGACTGAGGGCGCCCAAGGACATGCCCGGCGTCACGAACCGCTTTCGGATCGAGGTAATCGACTCGACCTCTTCGATCGCCACAGGCGCGCCCATCGGCTTGATATCCATCAGGTCGCGCAAGTGGATCGGCGGGTTCTTCCGCATCTCGTTTGAGTATTGCTTCCACAACCCATAGCTCGCGCGATTGCACGCCTCCTGCATCATATGCATCGTCGTGGCCTGCCAGGCATGGGTCTCTCCGCTGCGCCGCGCCTTGTAGAAACCGCCAATCGGCAAGACGCTCTCACCGCGCAGGAACCCCTTGTTGTGGACCTCCTCCACCTTCTTTTGCAGACCGCTGACACCGATGCCGCTGATCCGGCTCAACATACCGGGGAAATATTCCGCCACCATGGCGCGGGACAGGCCCACGGCCTCGAAATTCAGCCCGCCGCGATAGGAGGAGATCACGCTGATCCCCATCTTCGCCATGATCTTCAGCAGCCCCGCATCAATCGCCGCGCGATAGCGTGCCATCGCCTCCGTCAACGACCCGTCGATCAAGCCGCGATCAATCCGGTCGGCGATGCTGTCCTGGGCCAGATAGGCGTTGACCGTGGTCGCACCGCACCCCACCAGAACCGCAAAGTAATGCGGGTCAATGCACTCGGCACTGCGCACGTTGAGCGAGCAGAACGTCCGCAACCCCTTGCGCGTCAGCCACGAATGGACGGCACTTGTCGCCAGGATCATCGGCATCGCCACACGGCCCTCGCCCTGACCCTGATCGCTCAACACCAAATGTCCCGCACCGGAGCGCACGGCATCTTCCGCCTCGGACCGAACCCTCTCCAGCGCGCGGCGCAGGGACCCACTTTCGCCTTCCGCGTCAAAGGTACAGTCGATCTGCACAACCGACGTATCAAAGTAGCTGACCATCCGGTCAAACTGCGCATTTGCAATGAACGGGCTGTCCAGAACCAGGATTTCTGTCTGGCTGCTGTCCTCATCCAGCACGTTCTTCAGGTTCCCGAACCGGGTCTTCAGGCTCATCACCCGGTACTCGCGCAGAGAGTCGATGGGCGGGTTTGTCACCTGACTGAAGTTCTGCCGGAAATAGTGACTAAGCGGCCTGTAGAGACTGCTCAACACCGCCGAAGGCGTGTCGTCGCCCATCGACGCGAGGCTCTCTTTTCCGTCCTCCGCCATCGGAGCCAAAATCTGCTCCAACTCTTCAATCGAGTACCCGGCCGCCACCTGCCGTCGGCGCAGATCGCCTCCGGAAAACAGCGCGGTTTCCGTAAGCCCGCTCGTCTCGGCTTCAAGATCAGTGATCTTGCCGACCCAGGCGCCGAAATCGCGCGACGCGGCCAGCGCGTCCTTCATTTCCGTGTCGTGGTAAAGCTTGCATTCGTGCATATCGACGGCGATCATCTGCCCCGGACCAAGCGCACCCTTCTCCACAACGGACGCCTCGTCCACCGGCACCATACCCGTCTCGGACCCGGCGATCAGCAGGCCATCCCCGGTCACGACATAGCGCATCGGACGCAGCCCCGAACGGTCCAGGCCGGCGCACACCCAGCGCCCATCGGTCATCGCCAGGGCGGCGGGTCCGTCCCACGGCTCCATGACCGAGTTGCAGTAGGAATACATGTCCTTCCACGCGGTTGGCAGCTCTGTCGCGCTCTGCGACCAGGCTTCGGGCACCAGCATCGTCTTGGCCATCGGGGCAGAGCGCCCGGCGCGCACGAGAATTTCAAACACTGCGTCCAGGGCCGCCGAGTCGGAGGACCCCTGCGACACGATCGGCTTGATATCCTCCGCCAACTCGCCAAAGAACCCCGAGGCCATGCGGATCTCGTGCGACTTCATCCAGTTCAAATTGCCCTTGAGGGTGTTGATCTCGCCGTTGTGCGCCAACATGCGGAACGGCTGCGCCAGCCACCATTGCGGGAAAGTATTGGTGGAATAGCGCTGATGATAGATTGCGAATGCTGATTCAAACCGCTCATCCTGAAGGTCGGGATAGAAATTCGCCACGTCCTGAGCCAGCATCATGCCTTTGTAAATCATGCTCCGGCACGACAGTGACGCCAGATACAGTTCCCGGATGCCGGCAGCCAAAGCCGCCTTTTCGATCCGGCGGCGGATCACGTACAATTCGCGCTCGAACGTCTCTTCGTCGACACCCTTGGCGTTGGAGATGATGATCTGCTCAATCTCGGGCCGTGTCGCATTCGCCTTCTCGCCCAGCACCGAGATATCCACGGGAACATGACGCCAGCCATAGATGTAGTAGCCCATACGCAGAACCTCGGTCTCCACGATGGTCCGGCATGTCTCCTGCGCGCCGAAATCGTTGCGGGGCAGGAACACCTGACCCACAGCCATGAACTCATCATCGCGCATCTCGTGGCCGGTGCGCTTTACCTGCTCGGCGAAGAATTTGTAGGGGATCTGGATATGGATCCCGGCGCCATCCCCGGTCTTGCCGTCGGCATCCACTGCACCCCGGTGCCAGATCGCCTTCAGCGCGGCGATCCCGTTGTCGACCACGGCGCGCGACGCTTTCCCGTCCACCGCCACCACAAGCCCAACGCCACAGGACGAATGCTCGTCCTGCTCGCGGAACATGCCGTTGTTTTCCATCCAGTCGCGCTTGGCTTGTTCGGCCTTTGCCCATGCTGCATCATATTGGGTCATTAGATTACTCCTCGCACAAACCAGCTAATTATGACGCCAATGGCACCAAAGAATAGCAGAGTTGAGATCAGCGCATTTGCGCTAAAGATGAATTTCAAGAAAACTGACAGATTTTGCGCAGAGCCAACCTTGTTCGACATTGACCAGCGCTCAGTTGGCCAAGCCACTAAATAACTGAGGCCCAGGGCTACCAAAATCCATGTCGTGGTCAGTTGGTTTTGCTCGGATTGGCGCGTCCAGAACCAAAGTCCAAGAGCAAGCAATCCAATGCCGAACTTGAACCAGCTCATTGGCTGACCCTCTCGACGTGGGGGACAACAAGCCCACTCATCATGTCGCCGCAGTCGTACCGCGGCACCGTCGACAGAAACCCCGCCTCGCCGGGTTCCGCGAATTCCATGGGGCTGTAATTGCCCTCGAACACTTCGCCCGACGGCGTTGTAACCGTCTCTAACCCGCCAAAGAACAGGCCCCTCTCCCGGCTCACGAACTGGTTGCCCTGGGTGGACCGTGGTCCGGCCTCCGCTTGCCATTGGTAGGCGAATTCTGTCACCAGCAGTTCTTCTCCATCGATGGTCACGCGCGCGCCGGTCAGCGCGTCGTATCCGGTATAATCGCGCTGGAAGACGCTGCCCTGAAGTTCGGCGCGGATGGAGAACGCCATCGTATCGCGGCCCGTGTCCAACAACGTCGATAATGAGGCCGGATCGTCCTCCGGCTCGATCAACGTATCCGCCCTCCCGCTGCGCAGGTCGAACGACCGCAACCAGCGAAACTCGTTGTCCGTGTAGTTGAGGTAGAACGCCCCATCCTGATCCAGCGTCGCGCGCCAATGCGTCCCGGCCGGGTCCGCGTTGCACTGCCAGTAATGCGCGACAAGGCAGGACCGCGACTGCACAGTCAGAAATGCGGTACAGCCCTCCGGAACCGGAAACGGTGTATTCTGCGCCGCAACAGGTGTTGCGGAAAACGCCGACATCAGCGCGGCGGTAAGGAGTTGGTAACGAATGACCTGCATTGCGTCAGTCTTCCTGTCTTATCTCGTCGGAAAGGGTTCCGAAATTGATATACCATTGATATTCCCGAGCGGGCATTTGGCGGGTCTGGCGGGGGTCGGAATCGGCACAAAATCGAGATTGATATACCATTGATATACCCCTTGCCTTATTCAGCAGCGACGGATCTGGCCGAATGAACCCTCTCCAGGATTGCTTCGGCGGCCTCGCGCCCATCCCGGATCGCCCAAACCACCAAACTCGCACCGCGCACGATATCGCCGACAGCATACACGTTCGGCAGCACCGTCTCATGGGTGCGGAAATTGGCTTTGATCGTGCCCCAACGGGTCACCTCCAGCTCAGGAGTGTCCCACAGCGTCGGCAGGTCCTCGGGCGAGAACCCAAGCGCCTTGATCACCATATCCGCATCCTCGATATAGTCAGCGCCTTCAATGAGTTCCGGGCTTTGACGTCCCGTGGCATCCGGCGCGCCCAGGCGCATTTTCTGCACCATGACGCCGCTGACGCGATCAGGGGCGGCGGTGAACCCGTGTGGCGCGGAAAGCCAAGCGAAATCAACGCCTTCTTCCTTGGCGTTCTGAACCTCGCGCATTGATCCGGGCATGTTCACCTCGTCCCGGCGGTAAAGGCATCTGACCGAGGTCGCACCTTGCCGGGTGGCCGTGCGGACGCAATCCATAGCGGTATCGCCGCCGCCGATCACCACGACGCGCTTGCCGTCTGCATTCAACTCACCGCTGTCAAACTCAGGCACCACATCGCCAAAAGATTTGCGATTTGAGGCAGTTAGAAAGTCCAGCGCCCGGACGATGCCGTTGGACCCGGACCCCGGACCCTCCAGATCTCGCGACTTGTAGACGCCAGTCGCGATGACGACGAAGTCGTGTTCTTCGCGGATCTCCTCCAGCGTGATATCCTGGCCGACATCACAGTTCAGTTCAAACGTGACCCCGCCATCTTCCAATTGCCTGTTGCGTCGAACGACAACATCCTTCTCCAGCTTGAAGCCTGGGATGCCGTACATCATCAGCCCGCCCGAGCGGTCGTAGCGGTCATAGACCGTCACCTGCAAACCGGCGCGGCGCAACATGTCGGCGGCGGCCAGACCACCGGGACCAGCACCGATAATCCCAACGCTTTCAACGCGTTCGACGGATGGCGCGATCGGCATGACCCAGCCGTTATCAAAAGCCGTGTCGGTGATGTACTTCTCGACCGCGCCGATGGTGACTGTCCCATGGCCCGAATTCTCGATCACGCAATTGCCTTCACACAAACGGTCCTGCGGGCAGATCCGGCCACAGATCTCGGGGAAGGTATTGGTTGCCTGGCTCAGGTCGTAGGCCTCCCGCAGCCGTCCTTCGGCTGTCAGCTTCAGCCAATCCGGAATGTTGTTGTGCAGCGGACAATGAGACTGACAGTACGGCACACCGCATTGGGAGCAACGCCCAGCCTGCTCTGCCGCTTTCGCGGTTGCATATTCACCGTAAATCTCGGCGAAATCCTCTTTCCGCTGGTCCGCCCCGCGCTTTTCCGGCATTTCTTTGCCCACGGTCACAAACTTCAACATCTGTTGCTTAGCCACGCACCATCTCCCGTCACTTTTGAGGACCGTATAGCGGGGCTGAGCAGAGATAAAAAGACAGCAATGCTGACATATTTTTTCATGTTGCGCGGATATAAGTTCCTCAGCGCGGTTAGGACATCGTTAATATGGCATCTTGTCTTACCTATTGAGGAAAATAATGTTTTATATTAACAAATTACGACATGGCGCCGGATACGCTTCATGAGCCTGTTCAGTCTGTTCCTCCTCGCGCTTATCCAGGGCATCACAGAATTCTTGCCGGTTTCGTCGTCCGGGCACCTGATTCTCCTCCCGAATCTGTTGGGGACGGAGGATCAGGGGCAGGCGGTTGATGTGGCGGTACACGTCGGCACTCTGGGGGCCGTCATCATCTACTTCTGGCGCGATGTCAGAACCGCCATCGCGGGCGTCCCGCGTCTTTTGAGGGGCCGGATCGATACGCCCGGCGCGAAGCTCGCGTTTCTGCTGACCCTTTCGACCATCCCGGTCATCATCTTCGGCCTGGTTCTTGAGATAACGGGTATCTATGACAGCGTTCGGTCGATCACTGTCATCGGTTGGACCATGTTGATCTTCGGCCTCGTGCTATACTGGGCGGACCAAAAGGGTACCCATGAAAAGCGGTCCGAGGATTGGACCCTGCGCGACGCAATGATCATGGGCCTCTGGCAGGCCATTGCGCTGATCCCCGGAACGTCCAGATCCGGCATCACGATCACGGCGGCCCGGTACCTGGGATACAATCGCGAAAGTGCGGCGCGCGTCGCGATGTTGATGTCGATCCCGACGATCATCGCATCGGGCGTCTTTACCGGGGCCGAAGTGATCGCCACCGCAGACGCGCAAACAGCCCGCGAGGGCGCCATCGCCGCTGCCCTCTCGTTCATCGCCGCACTCGGCGCTCTGGTATTGATGTTCAAGCTTCTCCGAAGCGTCAGCTTCACGCCCTACGTGATATACCGTGTTCTACTGGGCGTAATACTGCTGGTGATTGCCTACACGTAAGAAAAACTGTGGAGTTAATTCTCGCGAAGGTTCCCGGCACTGCTCTTGATCGCGGAATATTGGCCCGAGGGGCGATAAGGCCAGAGGTATTCCTCCATCACGGCGTCCATTGCTGTTGCCTCGATCCCCAGATCCGCAAGCCCGGGCGCGCCGTCCTGCACGACATTGTCATGTGCCAGGCTGCGCACCTGATCGCGGGTCAGGACAGAGTTATGGAACAGGCCACCGGTTATGGTTTGGAGCATGTCAAAGCCCCATCCCATAATCCGGGCCGCAAAGAACGGGATGTTTGCGATCAAGCGCCTGCGCCGGATCACATTCAGCATACGGGTCATCAACTCGCGGAATGTCTCGGCATCCGGACCGCCAAGCTGGTACACGCCATTGGCCCCACCAACAGCGCCCGCAACGGCGGCGCGGGCCACATCATCGACGTAGACGGGTTGAAAGCGGGTATCCGCGCCCGCAACAGGCAACACCGGACTCATCCGTGTCATACCCGCGAACCGGTTGAAGAACGCGTCTTCCGGGCCAAAAATGACCGAGGGGCGCAGGATCATGGCTGTCGGGAATGCCTCCAACATTGCGGCTTCCCCTTCGCCCTTGGACTTGGCATACAGGCTGTCGCCCTCCGCATCCGCCCCGATGGCCGAAAGGTGGACCAGCGCGCTCACCCCCTCATCGGCGGCAATCCGCGCAATGCGCGCGGCGCCCTCATGCTGCACAGCCTGGAAGTTATTTTTTCCGCCTGCGTCAAAAGTGCCGACACAATTGATCACTGCATCCGCGCCCTGGATCACGGCCTTCACCGATGCATCATCACGAATGTTTGCAAACAGCGGTTCAACCTGGCCAACAACCCCGTAAGTTCTTACAAACAAAGCCTCATTCGGACGGCGAACCGCGACGCGAACCCGCCAACCCTGCTTTGCCATCCGACGCGCTATGTAGCGTCCGACAAATCCAGAGCCTCCGAATATGGTGACAAGTTTGGTCATGGCACGATCCTTTCGGAAAATAGGTCTTGTTGCCTGATACGTCGGCGCTAGGGTTGCAGCAAGGCGCAAAAGGTCTCAACCAATTGCGCAATCACGCGGAACTATACGCGCAACCGTGGCGTTTCTCCGCGAAGGGACATACCGAAATCAAATGAATGTGCGTCAACTCTCCCCACTACTTTTTGCTCTGTGTACAGCGGCCACTCTGGCTTCGGCGCAGTCCATAAATCTGTCTGCCCCTAGCGCGGACGAAGAGCTGGCCGACAGGCTGCGTGCCGCGTCGCTGTTGCTTCAGGAATACGAAGAAACTCGGACAGCCCAGGATTTGATCGCGGCCGCCCGTGCCGATTATGGTCGGCTGGTTGCGGCGCTTTATGATGCGGGATATTTTTCTCCCACTGTGCGCATTCAGGTGGATGGGCGCGAGGCCGCGCAGATCCCGCCGTTTGGCGCACCGTCCAGCGTGTCGCGTATCGACATTGCCGTTGATCCCGGTCCCGCATTCACGCTTGGCACGGCCGAGGTTGGCCCGCTGGCCCCCAATACCGAATTGCCCGATGAATTCCGGGCCGGAGGGGCTGCGTCAACGGGCCTTCTGCGCGACACTGCCACAGCGGCTATCGGTGCCTGGCGCGAAGACGGCTATGCCACCGCCGGCGTTGGCGGACAGCAGATTACCGCCCGCAATAGCGACGCAGTCCTTGACGTCCGTGTGCGGATTGAACCCGGGCGGATCGTGCAGTTCGGCCAGCTTCTGCCCGAGGGGCAGGACCGGATGCGGGTCGAGCGTATTCTTGCCATTGCTGGCCTGCCAGAAGGCGAGACATTTTCCCCCGGCACGCTCGCCCGCGTCGAAACGCGTCTGCAGGATACTGGCGTGTTCTCCGCCATTGCCTTGCAGGAAGGCGACGTAGGGCCCGATGGCACAATGGACATCGCTGCGACGCTTGTGGAATCCGAGCCGCGCCGGTTCGGTGCTGGCGCTGAGATTTCCACAGATGATGGCGCGTCCGTCAGCGCCTACTGGCTGCACCGTAACCTGTTTGGCGGGGCCGAGAGGCTGCGCATTGAAGGGGCAATCAGCGGGATCGGGTCCGAAGGGGTCTCGACGGAAGAAGTGGAAGGTCTGGATGCCTCGATCAGCGCGCGGTTTTCGCGGCCCGCCACCTTTACACCCGATACGACGGCCTATGCCGAAGTTGGTGCCGAATATCTGGACGAACCCGCCTTCATTCTCACCACGATCGGCGTGGAAGCAGGCGTGGAGCATCGCTTTACCCGCACCCTTACGGGGTCGCTGGGACTGGGCCTGACCTACTACGATATCGAAGATCAGTTCGGAGACCGTCAGGTGGCCCTCCTGACCATTCCCGCAAGTGTCGCGTGGGATCGTCGTGATGACCCGCTGGACGCGAGGGAGCTGTTTTACGTCCAAGCCGACGTTGATCCGTTTGTCTCGGATCAGGGCAGCGCAGGGGCCCGCGCATATGTCGACGGACGGGTCTATTTGGGCTTCGGGGAAGAGCGTGCAAGCCGTATCGCGGTGCGGGCGCAGCTCGGCAGCGTGTTTGGTGGTGATATCACCGACATCCCGCCGAGTTTTCTGTTTTTCTCGGGCGGGACAGGCACCGTGCGCGGGCAAGAGTTTCAGTCACTGGGGGCCACCCAGAATGGACTTCCGGCAGGGGGGCGTAGCTTCGCCGGCCTGTCGACAGAGTTCCGCCAGGACATCGGGCAGACCAACTTCGGCCTCGTGGCCTTTGCGGACGCGGGCTACGTCGGATCGGATGCGACGGGGGGCTCCGGCGACTGGCAGGCAGGCGCGGGTCTGGGTGTGCGCTATGCCACACCGTTCGGTCCAATCCGTGTCGACCTTGCAACACCTGTCCGCGGTGCGGGCGTCGGGGAAGACCTGTACATCTACATCGGCATCGGACACTCGTTTTGATCCGCCTCCTTCTTTCGCTCTGCCTTATCCTCCTGCCGACACTCGCGGCAGCACAGGAGGGCACCACGCGGCTGTCCCGGCTGCTCGAAAGCCAGCTGTCGGATGGTGAGGATCGCGTCGTCTCCATCACCGGATTTGAAGGGGCTTTGTCGTCCGAGGCGTCGCTGGACCGCTTGACGATCGCCGATGCGGACGGCGTCTGGCTGATTCTCGACGGTGTTATCCTCGATTGGAACCGGTCAGCGCTCCTGCGCGGCTCGCTTCAGGTCACCTCCCTGACGGCGCAGCGACTGGAGGTCGTGCGCACCCCCAACACCCCCGACGGCTTGGACCTGCCGGACGCAGAGGCGACACCGTTTGCGCTGCCCGATTTGCCCGTACGCGTGAATATCGAAGAATTCGCCATCGCCGAGTTGGTCTTGGGCGAGCCCGTCATCGGCATCGCGGCGTCGCTGTCTATCGAGGGCAACCTGCTGCTCGCGGGCGGCGCAGGCACGGCGGATATCACGCTGGATCGCCTTGACGGCCCAACGGGGCAATTCGCCCTGCAAGCCAGTTATGACAACATGACCGAAAACCTTTCAGTGTCGCTTCTGCTGGAAGAGGCAGAGGGTGGTCTGGCGGCAGAGCTGTTGGACCTGCCCGGTCGTCCGAGCATCCGGCTGGGGGTAGAGGGCGAAGGCCCGGTGAACGAATTCACCGCCGACATCAACCTTGCCACTGATGGCGAAGACCGGATTACCGGCCAGGTCATCACATCGCTTGGCAACAATGGCGACCAATTGCTGCTGGCCAATATCGGCGGCGATATCAGTCCGCTTGTCGGGCCTGAGTATCAGGGCTTCTTCGGTGATAATGTGCAGTTGCAGGCTCAGGTTCGCCAAACCGCAGCGGGAAGCACCGAATTGGAGGCGCTGCGCCTGTCGTCCGCCGCCCTCACGCTGGAGGGCTCGCTGTCACTGGACCCGCGCGGGCTGCCGATTGTCGTGGATCTGACGGGCCAGATCACCCCACCCGAGGGCGATACGGTGCGCTTGCCTGCCGAGGCCAATCTGACGGTCGCTGGTGCAGATCTTGTCGTCTCCTATGACCGGATGGAGGGGGACACCTATAGCCTCGCGCTGATCCTCAATGAACTGGTCGCTGACGATCTGACCCTCGGCAACAGCGCCCTGACGCTCGCAGGCGTCGTGGCCATCTCGCCCGCGGGCATAGATGCAGCCACGGCGCAGCTGACGGGGTCGATGACCGGCGTGGAACATGCCGATCCCGCCTTCGCGCAAGCGCTGGGAGAGGCCTTTGATCTGAGCGCTGATCTGTCTTGGGTCGCCAATGCGCCGGTGATGCTGTCCAATCTGGTCCTGAGCGCGGGTGATCTGGAGGCCTCGGGCGGGGCCTCGGCTACGGCAACGGAAGAGGGCGTGAATTTCGTCCTCGACATCAGCGCGCAGGCTGCCGATTTGACCCGGTTTGCCGCCGTGGCCGGACAGCCGCTCGATGGCTCTGTCAATGTGACGCTGGCGGGCAACGTCCAGCCGCTTGACGGCAGCTTTGATCTGGCGATCGGCGGCACCGCGCGCGATCTTCGGGTGGCGGATGCCGTCCCTGCGCAGATCTTCGCCGGGCAAACGCGCCTGTCTGCCGGAGTGGTGCGGGATGAGACCGGTCTGTCGCTCAACGCTTTGCGCCTTGAGAGCGCTGAGCTGAGCCTCGCTGCCGACGCCGCCATCAGTTCCGGCGATACCAGTGCCACCCTGCGGTTCGAGTTAAACAATGTCGGCTTGTTCACCGACGTCCTCAGCGGGCCTGTTGCGATTGGCGCGGAAATTGCCCGCGCCGGGACGGAGCCGTTCGATATCGCCGCCACTATCACCAGCCCCAATGCCATCTCGGTTGCGGCCACAGGACAGTTCGACGCGGAGACAACCGAATTTGATCTGGCTCTGGATGCGACGGCCGACGATCTGGATGTCGGCAATGGCGTCCCGCCAGAGCTTCTGGCCGGACGCACACAACTGTCCCTGCAAGCCGCCAGTGACAATGGGACTTACACGCTGACCGGACTGTCCCTGACCAACCCGCAACTCAGCCTTTCGGGCGATGCGATCTATGGCCCCGGCGATAGCTCCGCCAGCCTGTCCGCGCGCCTCGAGGATGTCGGCCTGTTCACCGATATTATCAGCGGGCCTGTCTCCCTTGGTGCCGATATCGCGCGCACCGGGACGCAGCCATTCGATATCACCGCCAACCTGCGCGGGCCAAACCAGATTGGAGCGGAGGTCAGCGGGCAGGTCGACATAGAATTTATGGACTTCAACCTGGCGCTGGATGCGACCGCCACGGGCCTGAATCCCGGCAACGGTATCCCGCCGCAACTGCTTGCCGGACGTACAATCGTATCGGTCGTGGCCGCGCGGGAAGATGAGGTGCTGACCGTGTCTCGCCTGATCCTCTCCAATCCCGAGCTGCGCCTGAACGGTGATGCCCGCATCGGGCCGGACACCAGCCGCGTGACCGTTGATGCCCGGTTGTCGAATGTCGGTCTGTTCACCGATGCGCTGTCCGGTGCCGTCTCGGCCGATGCCACATTGACCCGCAATGGCGACGATCCTTGGAGCGTGGCGGCCGATCTTGGTGGACCAGGCGGCATGCGCGCCGACGTAAATGGCCGCTTCGGCCTTCCTAACGGTGCCGTCGATCTGCGCGCCGCCGGCCAGGCCCCGCTGGCCCTCGCGAACCGGTTCATCGCGCCGCGCACGATCCGCGGGACATTGAACTTTGACCTCGCCGTGAACGGGCAACCGGGCCTCGGGGCCGTGTCCGGCTCCCTGCGCGCCAGTGACGCCCGCGTCTCAGCTCCCACATTTGCCGTGGCGCTGGAGAACGTGGGTCTGAATGCGCAGATCTCCAGCGGTCGCCTGACCCTTGACGCCGACGGTAACCTCTCCACCGGCGGGCAGGTCAGCGCGAATGGCGCTATCAACCTCGGCAGTGCGGCTCTGGAGAGCCAGATCACGATCGGCGTCCGCAACGGGCGCCTGGTTGATCCGACGCTCTACGAGGCGCTGATCTCCAGCGCTGATATTGCCATATCCGGCCCGCTGGCGCGGCGGCCGCAGATCTCAGGCACCGTCATCCTGGGCGAATCCGAGATCCGCGTTCCCGAGGCCAGTCTCGTCGGCAGTGCCGCGATCCCCGACATTACCTTCGTCGGCGAAAGCCGCGACGCCCGCCTGACACGCCAGTTCGCAGGCCTTCTGGGCCGTTCCAGCGGTGGCAGCGGCGGTAGTAACACCGTGGGCCTCGACATCACCATTGACGCGCCGGGACGGATCTACCTGCGAGGCCGCGGCATTGATGCTGAATTCGGCGGATCGGTCCGTATCTTCGGCACCACGGCCAACGTAATACCCACGGGCCAGTTCAACCTGATACGTGGTCGCCTCTCGATCCTCGGAACCCGGCTCGACTTCACCGAAGGCTCCGCGACCCTGCAAGGCAGTTTTGACCCGTTCCTGCGCCTTGCTGCCACTTCGCGCGCATCGGGCTATGCGATCACCATCGGCGTTGTTGGTTCGGCGTCCAGCCCGGAGATTACGTTCTCGTCGGATCCCTCGCTGCCAGAAGACGAGGTTTTGGCGCAGCTTCTGTTCGGGCGCTCTGTCTCCGGCCTGTCGCCACTGCAACTGCTGCAACTGGCCGACGCGGCCACCTCCTTAGCGGGCGGGTCTTCCAATTCCGGTTTCATCGCCGGGCTGCGGGACGGCCTTGGCCTCGACGATTTGGACCTGTCCACCGATGAAGAAGGCAACGCCGCCGTGACCGCAGGCCGCTACCTTTCAGAAAATATTTACTCGGACGTTACCATCAACGCCGAAGGCGATGCTGACCTTTCGTTGAACATCGATCTGACCCCAAGCATCACGGCGCGCGGCAGCGTCGGGTCAGACGGTGGCAGCAGCATCGGTATCTTCTTCGAGCAGGACTATTGACGCCACCCCAAGCGGGATATATCAGCCGCGAATACGACACCTGCCCAGGTGGCGGAATTGGTAGACGCGCTAGCTTCAGGTGCTAGTATTGGCAACGATGTGGAGGTTCGAGTCCTCTCCTGGGCACCAAACCATCCATAAAACTAAAATATAACAATAAGATAACCAGGAAAAGTGTCCCACTTTTTCCAGAATCTTACCTAAGTGGGACACTTTCGTAAGAAACCGCCGCTGGTCAAAATCCCCTTCAGACTTCCGATCACCAGGCGATATTCGAAACTGCGTTTCACCACTTGGCTCAAACTCGACCCATCAATACGAAGCTCGCCTCAGCAGACCAATGCTGAGGCGAACCATGGATCGTCTAGTCTAGGAGTGGAGCTATCCGTGATGCCGCATCGCCATCTTGGCCAATGCGCTCTCGGCCCTCGTCTTCTGTCGTGCAGCCTTGGTATACCGAGCAATTTCCTTTGAGGTCTTGTGCCCGGTGATCGACATGATTTCCTGCTCGGTGCAGGACTAGGTCACGCACTCATAAACCTCTAGCGGGATTGTGCGATTGCTGATTCACTGTTTGGAAAGAGGAGAGCAGCATGAGCCAACGGCGTTACGAGCTGAGCGATTTTGAATGGTCGATCATGGAACCGCTTCTACCGAACAAGCCGCGAGGCGTTGCGCGGGTGGATGACCGGAAGGTCCTGAACGGCATATACTGGCGATTGCGGACAGGCTCGCCCTGGGCTGATATCCCGGAGCGGTATGGACCCTATACCACCTGCTACAATCGGTTCGTGCGGTGGCGGCGGCTCGGGGTATGGGATAGGATATTTACAGCAGTGTCAAAAGCTTATGATGGCTGTGAGCAATCGGTGGACTCATCTTCCATCCGGGTTCACCAGCACGGGGCGAACGCAAAAAGGGGGGCGCGGACGCCGCCCAAGCCCCCGATGTGGCTGACCTTCGAGCCCTCTGCATGGGGCGCTCGCGCGGCGGTTTGACCACCAAAATTCACGCAGTCACGGACGCACAGGGCCTGCCGATCGCTCTCAAACTCACGCCCGGCCAGGCCCATGATGGGCGCTCGGCGGCAGATCTGCTGGACACGGTCGGCGCGGGGCAGGCGCTGCTGGCAGACGCCGCCTACGACAGCAATGAGCTGCGCCAAACGCTGGCGGACCGCCGGGCCATCGCCGTAATCAAGCCCGTTGCCCGTCGAAACCCCAAGCCTGCCTTTGACAAAAACACCTACCGAAAGCGCAACCGCATCGAGCGCTTCTTCTCAAAAATCAAACATTACAGGGCGATAGCGACACGCTATGAAAAGCATGACGCAAACTACCTCGCTCTCATCAAACTCGCCGCAACTCGCATCTGGTTGCGCGCTTATGAGTCGGTGTCCTAGAGCCTCGTCCATTTAATCTGCAACATATCCGGCAGCCTTGAAGAAGTTTTGACACTCTTCTGGTGGGAAGAGTTCGCAGGTTTGTGCGACGGATTGGAATAGCGTGTCGAAGGTGCGGGCCTTGAGGCGTCGTAGATGCGCTTTGAGTTTGGAATATGCCATCTCAATCGGGTTCAGGTCCGGGCTGTAAGGCGGAAGAAAGAGCATCCAGCTTCCTTGCGCTCTCAGGATGTCCTGCGCCCTCACTGATTTGTGCGACGACAGGTTGTCGGAGATCACGACGTCGCCAGGCTGTAATGTCGGGGCCAGTTGCGTTTCGATACAGGTATCGAATGCGGCGCGGTTCATGGGGCCATCCAGCACCCAGGGGGCGCTGAGTTCGTCGATCCGCAAGCCCGCGATGAAGGTCTGGGTGCGCCAGTGGCCGAAAGGTGCATCGGCCTCGAGCCGGGTTCCGCGCGCGGATCTGCCCCGCAGTCGGGTCATTTTGGTCGTTACCGCAGTTTCATCGATAAAGACCAGCCTGTGAGGCTCAAGACGCATCCCCGGCATCCGCCGTTGCTGCCAGTCGTATCGCGCGGCGCGGACCCGTTTGCGCAATCTCTCCGTCGCGACAAGCGATTTTCTTATATGTGAACCCAAGGCGGTGGATCAGATGGCGGGACAGCATGGCCGGTGTCGCCGCGAGGTCGTGCTCCCGCTTCAGGGCCTCAGCCAGCTCTGGCATTGTGATGTCAGGTTCCCCCTCGACACGCGCCATAAGCCAGCAGGAAACCGTGTCCGACTTGCTCCGCCGTGGACGACCCTGAGGCGCGGCTTTCACGCCGCCGGTACGCTTCTTGCGTTGCATGATCCGCACCGCGCTCGCAGCCGATATCCGCAAACGCCGCGCAGCTTCATGACACGACAGGCCCTCATTTACCAAGGCCACGACGCGTTCGCGAATATCCACTGATCGTGATCTGCCCATAATCCACCTCCACATATGGTGAATCACAAAATCAACGCCATGGGAATCTTATCGATTTCAGATTTCCAGGACGGCGCTCTAGTGCGCCGCTGTCGTCACCGAGTCGAGCAACGTGCGCCCTCCATCCACGGTGATCACTTCGCCCGTCACGAACCCCGCCCCGTCCGAGGCCAGAAACTGCACGGCGGCGGTGATTTCGCGTGCCGAGGCAATCCGCCCCATCGGCGTGCATTCGCGGATTTCCTTGCGCAGCCCGTCCGTCTCGTTGAGGCTATCGCGCAGGCTGGCCGACATCACCGATCCGAACGCCACCGAATTCACCCGGATTCGGTAGCCCGCCAGCGCCACGGCCAGACTGCGTGTGACCTGGTCCAGCGCCGCCGTGGCGATGGAATAGCCCATCAGATCCGGGTGCGTGCGCCGCGCCGCGATGGATGAGATGTTGACGATAGACCCGATCGGCCCCTCGTCCTGCCCATCCGCTTCGGCCTGAGCGATCATGCGCTTGGCAACAGCCTGGCTGAGCCGCAAGGCGGGGTAGGTATTTTGTTGCAGCATCGCCTCGACCGTTTCATCAGCCGGATCCAGCGGATCGGTGGTCAACACCTGCCGGGAGGCATTGACCAGAATATCCACCCGGTCATAGGCGTCGATGGTGGCAGAGATCAGAATTCTCGACCGTCAGCTTTTCGCGCAGATCGCCCGAGAAGTAGCGGATCTGGCCGTCATCGCTGTCAATCTCGCCGCATTCATCTTTCAATCTGTCCCGGTCACGGTCCGCGAACATGACGTTCGCGCCCTGGTCGATGAAATGCCGGGCGATGGCCAGGCCGACGCCGTTCGCGGCGCCGGTCACGATGGCGGTTTTGCCTTGGATGGAAAGACCCATCTGTAAGTACCTCTGGTTTGTCAGTCGCGCGCAAGAGACTCCAAAAAAATCCGGATCTTGCTTTTTGGCTCGCGCGCTGGATTGGGAAACATCAGCGACCCGCCCGCCTGGGCCTGGCTGCCTCATAGATTTTGTAGCCCTCAAGCTCACCCAGCATCGCCCCGTTGGCGAAGGTGGTTTTCAGCGTGTCCTCATAGGGCAAGTGGCGGTTGGCCACCATGATAAACCGCCCCCGAGGGGTCAGCAGGCGGGCCGCGATCTGAATGAACGCGCGCCCAAGCTGCGGGTCGGCGCGGCGGCCTGTATGAAACGGCGGGTTGCAGATGACCACATCGTAGGGTGCGTCGGGCGAGAAACGAGCCGCATCGGCCCAGTGGAAGCTGGCGCGCGGATCGTCGACGTTGATTTTGGCGGCCTCCAGCATGGCGTGGTCGGCCTCGATCAGATCCAGCGCGGCGATGTCGTCGTGCTCTGCCAGGATCTCGCCCGCCAGATAGCCCCAGCCCGCGCCCAGATCGGCCACACGGCCCGAGAGTTTGGGCATCAGCGCCACGAGGATTTCGGACCCGCGATCAGGACCATCGACGCTGAACCCGCCGGGGACGGTCATGTAGCCGTGCTCCCCCACCTCGGGCGCCACGATCCAGCTGACGACGTCAGCTGGGATCACATCGGGGCGTTTCAGCCACGCCAGTTTACCGTGGGATTTGGAATAGACGCCGTCCATGGCGAAGGTTTTCCTGAGCGTTTTGACAATCGCCTCGATCCCCTCTTCCTTCTGGCCATCGACCATCAGGACGCCACCGGGTGGCAGATGCCCCAGAGCTTCGGCAACGGCTGACAGCGATCCGCCGCGGGATTTGGTGATCTGGACGAGGGCCTTTGGGAACGTGCCATTGGCCTCCACCGTCACAGTTTCACCGCGCGCGGCCAGACGATCATGGTCGGGCGCGAACCCCTGCACGCAGGTCGCATCGCCAAGGTCCGAGAACGTGCTGTCGGCGCGCGCGCCCATGACCAGCACGGGGCCGTCGGGCAAAGCGATCTCGCCGCCATCAAGGGCAAGGGTCCATCTATCGGGGGTCATAGCCGGGCCAGAGGATTACTCCTCCTTCTCCATCGTGCATTGCAGCGGATGCTGGTTGCGGCGGGCAAAGTCCATCACCTGGGCCACTTTGGTTTCGGCAATCTCGTAGGAAAACACGCCAACCACGGCGAGGCCCTTCTTGTGGACCGTCAGCATGATCTCCACGGCCTGCCCATGGGTGATGCCAAAAAACCGCTCCAGCACATGCACAACGAATTCCATCGGCGTGTAGTCATCATTCAGCAGCATCACTTTGTACATTGGCGGGCGCTGGGTCTTTGGCTTGGTCTTTGTCGCCAGAGACAGATCACCTTCACCGTCGCCGCCACCTGCGTCGTCGGGCTTGTCCGCCATCATCTGCCAAGTCTGTGTCATAGTCGGTGCATCCCGGTTTCAGCCGTGGTGTAAGGGCCACCATATATGACTGCAATCGATTCCGAAAAGGGGGGGTGATGGGGGAAAGGTTAAGCGTGATCGGTTTTGATGCCGATGATACGCTCTGGCAGAACGAGAGTTTCTTTCGGCTGACCGAGGATCGGTTTGCGGAATTGCTGGCCGATTACGTGGAAGGCGACCATCTGAGGGAGCGGCTGCTTGAGGCCGAAAGCCGCAACATCGGCCATTATGGCTTCGGGATCAAAGGCTTCGTGCTGTCGATGATCGAGACGGCATTGGACGTGACCGGCGGGAAAGTCCCCGGCCATGTGATCGCGCGCATCCTGGAGATGGGGCAGGACATGCTCCGCCATCCGATTCACCTGTTGCCCGATGTGGAAGCAACGCTTTGTGCGCTGACGGATCGCTATCCACTGGTTCTGATCACCAAGGGCGACCTGTTGCATCAGGAACAAAAGCTCGCCGCGTCCGGGCTGGGAGAGCTTTTTGCGGGCGTTGAGATCGTATCGGAGAAGTATCCGACCACATATGCGACGGTTTTCTCGCAGCACGGCCGTGGGCCAGAGCACGCGATGATGGTCGGAAACTCGATGAAATCCGACATTCGCCCGGCGCTGGAGGCGGGCGCGTTTGCCGTTCATGTCCCCCATGGGTTGACCTGGGCGCTGGAGGCGGCCGAGACACCCACCGGTCATCCCAGATTTGTGGAGATGCCAGGCCTCGGAGGCCTGTTGAACCACATTGCAAAGGTCGAGGGTTAGCGCCCCGTGGATGCGCGCGCGTTCATCGTGCCGTCACTGGGCCTCGTCCAGATCCTGACATGGGGCAGCACCTTCTACCTGCTCGCCGTGCTGGGGCCCGCCGTCGTGGCCGATACCGGATGGCCGATGGAAGCGGTGATGGGCGGGTTGTCGGTGGCGCTTTTGGTCTCCGCGCTCTGTGCGGGGCGGGTGGCGCGGTTGATCACGGCGCGCGGCGGGCGGGCGGTGGTGATGGGCGGTGTGGTCCTGATCTGCGTGGGCCTTTTGGGCCTGGCCCTGTCGCCGACACTGCCGGTTTACCTTGCGGCATGGGCCATCATCGGGTGCGGCATGGCGGCGGCGCTCTATGAGGCCGCATTTTCCACCCTCAGCCAGATTTTCGGCACCGGCGCGCGCCGGGCGATCACGACGCTGACGCTATGGGGCGGGTTCGCCAGCACGATCTGCTGGCCGCTCTCGGCGCTGATGGTGGAGGGATTGGGGTGGCGCGGTGCCTGTGTCGCCTACGCCGCCCTTCATATCGCCGTGACGCTTCCGCTGTGCTGGTTCGGCCTGCCGCGCCGTCCGGGAGCGGCGGTCGCGCGCCGCGCTGATCACGGCGCGCGGGCCCCGGCCGATGTCCGGTTCCGGCTTCTCGCAGTGGCGGGAGTTTGTCTGGCGTTCGTCTTTTCCAGCCTCTCGGTGCACCTGATCTCGATCCTGACGGAGATCGGCCTGACCCTCACGGCAGCGGTCGCGATGGCTGCGCTGATCGGTCCGGCGCAGGTGGCCGCACGGGTGGTGGAGATGGCAGGACGCGGACGCCATTCACCGCTCGTGACGCTGGCGCTGTCTGTGGCCTGCATCTTCAGCGGGGTTCTGGGCCTGCGCCTGGGCGTCACGGAGGCGGCAAGTCTGGTGATCTACGGGGCGGGCTCCGGCTTGTGGTCGATCGCGCGCGGCACTGTGCCTCTGGCCCTGTTCGGATCCGAGGATTATCCCGCGGTCATGGCGCGGTTGGCGCTGCCGATCCTGGCCGCCTCCGCGGCGGCCCCGATCCTGGGCGCGCGCATGGTGATCGTCATCGGCGCGGACGGGACCTTGCTGGCGCTGGCCGTCATAGCCGCGGTGCCATGCGTTGCCACGGCGGCGCTCTGGCGGATGGCCCGATAATGTCGCCATGTCATGCCACGTTCACCGACCCGTGCATTGACCGCCGGGCCAGTCCCCGCCAAACCCAAGCCCATGATTGACGCGCGCCTTCTGCCCCTGCAACGCATTGTGATGAAACCACCCGCGATGTGGCTGGTGGCACGCGGGATCCGCGCGGATCAGATCACGGTCGCGGGGTGCGTTATCGGGCTGCTGGCCACAGTGGCGGCGGCGTCGGAGCTATATGGTCTGGCCCTTGCGGGTCTGGCGCTGAACCGGCTTGCGGACGGGCTGGACGGCGCTGTGGCGCGGCTGACCACGCCGACGGATCGGGGCGCATTCCTGGATGTCGCACTGGATTTCCTGTTCTACGCCGTCTTTCCGCTTGGATTTGTCTTCGCCGACCCTGCGGCCAACGGCCTGGCCGGATCGGTTCTGGTGGCCAGCTTCGTGTTGACCGGATCGTCGTTTCTGGCGTTTTCCGTCATCGCAGAGCGGCGCGGGCTGGAGGCCAGAGATTACCCGACCAAAGGCATTTACTACCTGGGTGGACTGGCGGAAGGGGCGGAAACGATTGCGGTCTTCGCCGCGTTCTGCCTTTTCCCTAACGCGTTTGCGTGGATTGCATGGGGGTTTGCTTCGGTCTGTCTGATAACCGCCACCACAAGATACATGGCCGGGTGGAATGTGTTTGGGCCGGGATAAACGCAAGACCTGAGCCGGCCCTGCGCACCGGCGGCGGCGGGGTGAACCCCGCCCTACGGAGGTGCGGCCACCTGCAGCACAATCTTTCCGATATGCGCGCTTGCCTCCATCCGGGCGTGGGCCTTTGCGGCATCCGCCAACGAGAACACCTCATCCATCACCGGCGCGATACGGCCCGCCGCCAGCAAAGGCCAGACCTTTGCCCGCACCTCAGCCGCGATGCCCGCTTTCGCGGCGTCGGTTTGCGGCCGCAGGGTAGAGCCGGAAATCGTCAGCCGCCGCGTCATCACCTGCACGAAGTTCATCTCGACCTTCGGGCCTTGCAGGAATGCGATCTGCTGGAGCCGGCCATCGTCGGCCAAAGCCTTGACGTTGCGCGGCAGATAGTCGCCGCCGACCATATCGAGGATCACGTCCGCACCGCCGACCGCGCGCAACGCCTCAACGAAATCGGCATCCCGATAATTGATCGCCTGCTCTGCCCCCAAGGCCAGGCAGGCCGCGCATTTCTCGGCCGAGCCTGCGGTAGTGAAGACGCGCGCCCCTGTCACGCGGGCCAGCTGGATCGCCGTGGTGCCGATGCCGGAGGACCCGCCGTGGACCAGAAACTTCTCTCCCGCCCGCAGGCCCGCGCGCATGAAGACGTTGCTCCAGACGGTGAAAAACGTCTCGGGCAGGGCCGCGGCCTGGGCCATCGACAAGCCATCGGGAACCGGCAAGGCGTGGTCCTGATGAGTGACGACATGTTCGGCATAGCCACCGCCGGGCAGCAGGGCGCAGACCTTGTCGCCCACGGCCCACCGGGTGACACCGGGACCGATGGCGGCAACAATGCCAGACGCCTCCAGCCCCGGAAGATCGGACGCGCCACGGGGCGGGTCGTAGCTGCCGGCGCGTTGCAGGGCATCGGGGCGATTGACGCCGGCATGATCGACGGCGATCAGGATCTGCTCTGCACCCGGTGACGGCACCGGGCGGTCGCACAGGCGCAGGACGTCCGGGCCACCGGGCTGAGTGATTTCCACAGCGCGCATCATTTCCGGCATCTTCAACTCTCCCTGAACGTCAGTCACAGATCACGCTTTCAACGTGGCAATGGCAAGAGGTTAGCCTGGCGGTGTCCAGCGTCCGGGCAGATCGGCCGGCGCGTCACGGCGTGGCGGCTTCACCATCGCCGAGAGCCGCCCGAGGCCTTCGGTCAGTGGTTTCAGCATCGCATTCTTGCGCACACGCGCCTTGACCTGTTCGATCAACATGACGTTGTCGATGCGACGGTCGACGAATTCCCACGTCGCCGAATGCCCGCTGGATGTGTCGCCCAACCAGTAGAGAACCGCGCTGGAGTACACGCCGGAGAGGGTCACGCGTTTGGTGTACCAGTTCAGATCGTCCGAGGTGTCGCCCAGCCCGGTCCAGATCACATCCGCCGTGTTCCAGACCAGCTTTGCCCCGTCGGCGGCATGCATCGGCAGCGCAAACAGGGTTGCGGCACGGCGCACAGCCTCCTTGTGGTCCTCAACCAACATCAGCCGCTGCCGCACGGCATAGGCGACACGGTCGCGAAACCGCATGGCGCCGAGGTCCGTGGTGGCCAGCTTTTCGGCCAAAGCCGCGTCACAGCGCTTGTGGAAGGCCACCGCCAGATCAAGCGCACCGCGCGGGAACAGCGCCCGCGCATCGGCAATCGCGATACCCGTATCCCCGGCCGAGGCCACGAAGCTGGCCTCTGACCAGCCATCAAACGGCACATGCGTGAGGCTTGCGTCGAGGATCTTGTCACTTAGGTCGGTCATTTCGGCGTCTCCTTCGGTTCCTGCGCTAGACAAGATAGGGGCGGATTGCTATAGCGCCACTTCCTGCAGATCCTTGCAAATCTAACCTAGAAAGGTGGTGACACCACATGCAGGTCAGTGTTCGCGACAACAATGTCGACCAAGCGCTCCGCGCGTTGAAGAAAAAACTTCAGCGTGAAGGCGTTTTTCGTGAAATGAAGCTCAAGCAACATTACGAAAAACCATCGGAGAAGCGCGCGCGCGAAAAGGCGGAAGCTATCCGTCGTGCCCGCAAACTGGCGCGCAAAAAGTTGCAGCGCGAAGGTATGCTGTAAGCATTCCTTTTCGGTAACTTTTGCGGTCGCACATGCGAATCGTCAAGAATTGAAAACCCCCCGCAGGCGCTGCCTCCGGGGGGTTTTTCTGTTGCCGTGGTGTCTGACGCCTGACCGCGCGCAGGTTACATCGCTTCCTGTTCTTCGCGCAACGTGCCCGGAATAATCTGTTCGCGGATACCGGGGATCAGCGACATCTGCCGCATGGCATTGGTCGGAAAGAAGGTCTGATCGACGGAGGCGAACCCCGGTGTGGACCCCAGGATCTGGGTGATCGAGCGCGAACAAAAGCCCGGTGCCACGGGGCCATTGGCCTGCACGGCCTGGCTCAACTGCTGCGCCACCTCGGGCGAAACCTCAATGGTCTGGGTCGTCACCTCGTAGATACCGTCGGATTGAAACGCGATGTAGGCGTCCATGTAGCGCGGCGACATGCCGTACAGCACATCGTGGCGTTCGGGTATGTTGGGGTTGTACCAGCTTCCCGAAGGATCAAACATCACGCGCTGCGCACCGTCGATCACCAGCGCGGAATGCGCCCCTGATCCGTTTTGGGTGTTGATCGAGGTGATCAGGGTCACCGTCGGGGGGCCGGGGGGGATGTAGGTCGCACGAGCCACGGCTTCGTCGGAGTCCCAGATCGCCTCGGCGGCACACCCAGAGAGGCTCAGCGCCACAAAGCCCGCAAGTGCAATACGAACCAGCCCGATCATGTCGCGAAGATCGCCAGGAAGATCACGATCAGGATGGAAATGATCGCGACGTTGGTGGTCCACTTCATGAAGCCGTCAAACGTCTTCTCTTGCATTTCGGTGTCCATTTCACCGTGCTTATAGTCGTCTTTGTCGGCCATGACTGATCCCTCGGGTCTGAAACATGAATTTGTTGAGATCCGATTTAGCGCAGTTTTTCAGGCGTGTCAGCCCCTACCGGGCGGGTCGTCTGTGCCAGGTGATAGACCCAGGCGCCATCGTCGCGCCGCGCGCGCGTGACCTCGCCCAGCTGGTGCAGATGGTTGAGGTGGGCCACAGCCTCCACCAGCGCCAGGCCATAGGTGCCAGTGTCGATGGTGCGCTTGAACAGCGGCGGAAAGCAGTCTGCCGCGCTGCAAGGGGTGTGGGCCAGATGTGCGCGCAATCGGTCGAGCGCGCGGTGGTGATTGTCGATCAACTGCCGCATTCGGGCGGGCAGTCCGGTGAAGGGCAGCTTGTGGCCGGGAAGCACAAGGTGGCTGTCGAGGGCATGGGGTTGCAGCGCCGTGCAGGCCTCCATCCAGTCGCCCAGCGGATCGGCATTCGGTTCGGTCGCATAGACGCCGACATTGGGAGAGATCGTGGCCAGCAACTGATCACCGCCGATCACGATATCTCCGTCCCGGCTCCAGAACGTCGCATGGTCGGGCGCATGGCCATGGCCAAAGCGGATATCCCATGTGCGGTGTCCCATCCGGATCGTGCCATGCTCATGCAGGCGGGTGAAGCCAAGCGGCATCGGGTAGACGATGTCGGCGAAGTTGAACGGACGCTCGGCCCTGCGTTGGTCGAGAACGCCCGCATCCATGCCCGCGTCGATCCAGAACTGCACCTGCTCGGGCGTGGCCTGTTTCTGTTCATCCAGCGTCAGCATACGAGACAGCAACCAGGCGGTGCGGGTCATGTGCAACTCTGCCCCCTGCCCCTGAAACCACCCGGCCAGACCCACGTGATCGGGGTGATGATGCGTCACGATCAGCCGCTTCACCGGAGCGCCCGCCAGGGGACCGGCAAGGATCTGTTCCCACAGGGCGATCGTGCGGCGAGAATTGATGCCGGTATCCACCACGGTCCAGCCATCGGCCTCGCGCAGGGCGTAGACGTTGACATGGTCCAGCACCATCGGCAGCGGGATCCGCAGCCAGAGAATGCCGGGCGCGACCTCAATCGCCTCGCCGCTTGCGGGGGCTTCGGGAAACGGGTTGCGGATCTGAGCGTTCATGCCGCGAGATCGTCGGGCGAGAGATCATAAAGGCCAGCGGAGCCGCACCGCGCCTGCACCATCATCGCGTGCGCCTCGGGCAGAAGGCGGGTCAGGTGATACTGCGCAAGGGCATTGCGCGCCGTCGCACCCGTTGCGGCGGCTTTCACATGGTAGTGCGCCCCGAGCACACGGGCAAACGCCATCAGATAAGGCACCGCGCCGCCGAACCGGTCGGTCATGTCGAGGGCCAGCAAATCCTCGGTGGTCTTGCGCAACTCCCGCGCCATGGCGGTGAGGGTCGGATCACCGCTCGCCTCAATTTCATCGAGCAGCGTGAACGCGGCCGTGCCGCCGTCCATCAACTTGCGGCCCACAAGGTCCATGGCCTGAATGCCATTGGTGCCCTCGTAGATCGCTGTGACACGGACGTCGCGGGCGAATTGGGCGGCGCCCGTCTCTTCGATCACACCCATGCCGCCGTGGATCTGGATACCGCGATCGGCCACTTTCATGCCGACCTCGGTGCCGTAGACCTTGGCAATCGGCGTCAGAAAGGCGGCGCGGGCGCCGGCCTTTGCGTCGCCCGTTTTCGCAAGGTCCAGTGCCACGGCCAGATCAAGCGACAGCGCACGGGCGGCAAAGATCTCTGCCTTCATCTCGATCAGCATCCGGCGCACATCGGCGTGGTCTAGAATGGAGCCTGTGCCGTTCTCGATCATGCTGCGGCCCTGCTTGCGCTCATGCGCATAGGCCAGCGCGTGCTGATAGGCGGCCTCGGCCACCGAAACGCCCTGCACGCCGACGCCCAGGCGCGCGTTGTTCATCATCGTGAACATCGTCGCCATGCCGTTGTTTTCCTTACCAATCAGCCAGCCCTGAGCGCCGTCGTACTGCATCACGCAGGTGGGGGAGCCGTGGAGGCCCAGCTTATGCTCCAGGCTGACCACCTTGAGCGTGTTGGCCACGCCGGGCCTGCCCTGATCGTCCGGGATATTGCGCGGCACCAGGAACAGGCTGATGCCCTTGGTGCCACCCGGGGCGTCGGGCAGACGCGCGAGAACCAGATGCACGATGTTCTCGGCCATGTCATGATCGCCCCAGGAGATGTAGATCTTCTGGCCGCTCACCGCATAGGTGCCGTCACCATTCGGCACTGCCTTGGTGGTCAGCGCGCCCACGTCGGACCCCGCCTGCGGCTCCGTCAGGTTCATCGTGCCGCACCAGTCGCCGGAGGTCAGCCTGGGCAGATACAGATCCTTGATGGCGTCGCTTGCGTGGTGCTCCAGCGCCTCGATCTGGCCCTGGGTCATCAGCGGGTTCAACTCCAGCGACAGGCAGGCGCTTCCCATCATCTCATTCACCGCAGTGGTCAGCGTGTGGGGCAGGCCCATGCCGCCATGGTCAGGATCAGCGGAGATCGCGATAAAGCCCGCGTCGGCAATTGCCCTGTAGCCATCGCTGAACCCCGGCGAGGTGCGGACGACACCGTTTTCCAGCCGTGCCGGGGTCTGATCGCCCGCGCGGTTCAGGGGCGCCAGGACTTCCTCGCAGATCCGGCCTGCTTCCGTCAGGATCGCCTGTGCGACGTCCGAGGTTGCGTCCTCAAACCGGGGGGCCGCCTGCACGCGGTCAAAGCCCACGACATGATCGAGGCAGAAGGTGATGTCTGAGACCGGGGCACGGTAGGGCATGGGGCTGACTTTCTGGTATGGGGCCGTTTGCGCAGGCCTTGGCTGTGCGCTATGGCCATGTTGACCCGATCGGGGGGAGTCTGCCAACCCGTTCCATTGAATTCAACGTGACGTCACAAGATGCCCCAGGGACTGCCGGAAATGTTGGATACCAGTGCCGCGGGCATCACCCGCGCGGCGGACGTGCTGCGCGAGGGCGGGTTGTTGGCCCTGCCGACGGAAACGGTCTATGGCCTTGCGGCAGACGCCCGCGACGCCAGGGCCGTGGCGCGGATCTTCGAGGCCAAAGGGCGGCCTGCGTTCAATCCGTTGATTGTCCATGTGGCGTCGCTGGACGCGGCGGAGGCGCTGGTGGAGGTCTCGGACACAGCGCGCAGGCTGGCGGCAGCGTTCTGGCCCGGACCGATGACGCTGGTGCTGCCGTCGAAGAACAAGGTGGCCGATCTGGTGCAGGGCGGACTGGCAACACTGGCCGTGCGGGTTCCCGCACATCCGGTGGCGCGCGCGGTGCTGGAGGCGTTTGGGGGGCCGGTGGCCGCGCCCTCCGCGAACCCGTCAGGTCAGATCAGTCCGACACTGGCCGCGCATGTCGTTGCCGGGTTGGGAGACGCCGTGGATGCCGTTCTGGACGGCGGGGCCTGCGCCGTTGGGCTTGAGTCGACCATCCTTGCGCCGTTTGACGGTGGCGTGCGTTTGCTGCGGGAAGGCGGGATCTCGCGCGAAGAGGTTGAAGCCCTGGTGGGGCCTGTGGTGGCAGACCTGACACCGGGACGGGTTGAGGCGCCGGGGCAGATGGAGCGACATTATGCGCCACGCACGAGGCTTGTGACCGGCGGCGCGGCGGCGGCGGGGGGGGTGGTGATCGGCTTCGGCGACATGGATTGCGACCTCAGTCTGTCGCCGTCGGGCGACCTGACGGAGGCCGCCGCGCGGCTGTTTGCTACGCTCCATGCCGCCGACCGGTTGGCGCTGGCGCGCGGGGCGCAGGTGATCCGGGTGGCGGACGTGCCGGAGGAGGGCCTGGGCCGTGCGATCAACGACCGGCTGAGGCGCGCTGCCAGTCAGGCGTGACCGGCCTCCGATGACAACATCAGCGGGTTGATCCCAAGGCTTTGCACCGCCGCGTCCCATTTGCGATCCATCGCAAGATCGAACACCAGCTCCGGCGTGGCATCGGCGGTCAGCCAATCGTTGCGGCTGATCTCGGCCTCAAGCTGACCTTCGCCCCAGCCGGCGTAGCCAAGCACCAGCAGAGCCCGCTGCGGCCCGCGCCCGCCCGCCATATCCTCCAGGATCTCCAGCGTGCTGGTCATGGCGAAGCGGTGGTCGACACGCAGAGCCTCTTCGCCGCGCGGAGCGTAGTCGAGTGAGTGCAACACGAATCCGCGCCGCATCTCCATCGGGCCACCGAAACACACCGGCGTGGCAGGCGGGGTTCCGCGTCTGGGGATGTCCAGCTGCTCCATCAACTCAAGGAATGTGACCTCTTCCATCGGCTTGTTGATGATGAGCCCCATCGCCTGACCCGGAGAATGGACGCACAAAAAGATCACCGCGCCTGCGAAACGCGGATCCTGCATCCCCGGCATCGCAATCAGCAGCTTGCCTGTCAGGTCGTGGTCAAGGTCGGGCATTGCCATGGGATCAGCATGGGGCTGTTGCCGATTGCCTTCAACCGTCATTCGATCATTCGCGGTCTCTATAACGTGACTTTCAATTTCGCCGACATGTTAATAGTCAAAAATACATGAGTGTTTTTGCCCGTCTCCTGTCTGCCGCCGCGCTTTGCCTGCTTACCGCCCTGCCCGCGCAGGCGCAGGTTTTCTCTGCCAATGAAGTGGTGGAGGTTACGTTACTGCCGGGCTACCGGTTGGACGGCGGCAGGCATATGGCGGCGATCCGCATTCAACTGGCTCCGGGATGGAAAACCTACTGGCGCGCCCCCGGAGATGGCGGTGTGCCGACGGTGTTGCGCCTGACCCAGGCCGAGAGCGTGACGGGCATGGCGATCCACTGGCCGCGCCCACGGCTGTTCTACTCGTTTGGCCTGCGCTCCATCGGGTATCAGGGCGACGTGATCCTGCCGCTGGAATTCACCCTGAACGCGAGCGGTCAGGCCTTCGTCGCGGGGCGGCTTGATCTGGGTGTGTGTCAGGACGTGTGCATGCCGATCTCGGTCAATCTGTCCGGCGTGCTGCCCGACACCGCCAGCCGTGACGGGGCGATTGTGGCGGCGCTATCAGACCGGCCACTGACAGCGGCAGAGGCAGGCGCTGGCCCTGTGACCTGCGCAATCGAGCCGATCAGCGACGGGCTGCGCGTGAGCGTGCGTGCCCAGGTTCCAAGCACCGGCACAGACGAGGCGATGGTTGTGGAACATCGCGATCCGATGATCTGGGTATCGGCGGCTCAGACGCGGCGCGAGGGCGGCTGGATCACGGGTGTGGCCGATGTGGTTCCGGCCGATCAGGGGCCATTTGCGATGGACCGGGGCGATTTGCGGATAACAGTTGTCGGCACTGCCCGGGCGATTGAACTCAGCCGCTGCACAGGCTGAGGCCTATTCCGCCGCAACCGCCGGGCTGCGCGGTTTGCGCGGCTTTGCCAGCGCGTTGACGACGATCCCGGCAAAAAGCCCCGTTACGCAGACAATCGCGGTGCCGGCGATGAAGACGGCAAGCGCTATCTCTACGCTCTGTCCCAGACCGGCAAACGGCCCCCACATCGCACCTTGAATGATGAACGCGCCCAGGGTGACGCCAAAGATGGCAGCGCTGGCGAGGGTCAGCGCGGCAATGCCCGCCGTGAAGGCCGGGCGATGGCCCGCGGCGCGCAGGGATCGGCGGAAGCCACGCATTTGCTGGCCAAAGTCCTGGCCAATCGCCAGTAACGCAGGCACGACCAGGAGCACGATGACCATGCCAAATCCCAACCCGTAGACCAGCGTAATGACTGTCGGCTTCAGGAACTGCGCATCCTGGGAGCTTTCGAACAGCAAAGGCGCGAGGCCCAGCACCGTGGTCAGAGTGGTCAGCATCACCGGGCGCAGCCGATCACAGGTGCCGTCGATGATGGCGGGAACCAGCCCGCGCTGTTCGGCGTATTCGTCGATGGTTGTGACCAGAACAATGGAATCGTTGATGATGATCCCTGTCATCCCGATCAGACCGACAACCGTGAACATGCTCAGCGGTACATCCCAGGCCACATGGCCATAGATCGTGCCCACAAGGCCGAACGGGATGATCGCCATCACCACCATCGGGCGCATCCAGCTGGCGAAAACCCATGCCAGCACCAGATAGATGCCCACAATGCACAGAATGAAGCCTGTGGCGGCTTCGGTCAGGAAGGCATCTTCTTCCTCCGCCAGACCCGAGAGCCGGGTGGCGACGCCAAAGCGTTCCTCGATCTGCGGCACGATGATGTCTTGCAGCTCTGTCATCACGGCCTCGGCGCGGGCCGCGTCATCCTCGGACAGATCACCAGAGACAGAGATCAGACGGATTCCGTTTTCACGCTGGATGGTGGAGAACCCCTGCCGCGACGCCACGGTCACAATGTCCGCGAGCGGCACGTATTGACCGGCGTCCGCACGCAACAATGTCCGGTCAAGGAAGTCAGCGGTCAACTCCCCCTCCGGCAGTTCCACCCGGATCGAGGCAGTGCGCGGCCCGTCGGGATAGGTCGCGGCCTCGATCCCGCCAAGGCGGTTGCGCAGGGTCCGTCCAAGGTCCGCGATCTGAAAGCCCAGTGCCTCTCCCTGCGGGGTCAGTTGCAGCGACAGTTCTTCGCGGTCATAGGCCATGCTGTCATCCAGCCCCGTAATCTCGGGGTAGACGGACAGCGCCGTTTGCAGCGCCTCGGACGCCGCCTTCAGCGTCTCGGTATCGGCGCCAAAGATCTGCACGTCGATGGCATCGCCCCCCGGCCCGCCGCGCCAGCCCCGGAAACTGAGCGTTTCTGTCAGGGGCAATTGCCGGACTTCATCCTGCAGGGCGCTGGCGAAGGCGAAGCTGGAATAGGGGCGCAGATCCGCGCCGATCAATTCGATGGAAAGCGCTCCCAGAAGGTCCGGGTCCTTGTTTTCGGACCCGCCCAGGGGACGGCCCGCATTGCCGCCCACTTCCGCCAGCACGTAGGCGAGAGGGTTGACGCCGTGTTCGGCCTCGAACTCCGATGCGACAGCCTCCGCGGCGCGCTGGAACTCGCGCATCTGCTCCATGCTGTCGGCGCGGGTGGCGCCGTCGATCATGGCGAAGTTCCCGGTGACGCTGCCGGTTTCTGGCGCGTTGAAAAAGCGGAAGACGACGTCGCCGCGGATGAATTGCGCGGTCTGCGTGGACAGAACGACGACCACAGCGGCAATCACCGGATAGCGGGCCCAGACCACGAACCGCATGAGGGGTCGGAAGAGCGTCAGGTTCACCCAGTCAAAGCCCCGGTTCATCACCCGGCTTGGCAGGTCGTACCAATGGGTCTTGACGGAATGAGCCAGGGCATGAGCCATGTGGTTGGGCAGGATCAGGAAGCACTCGACAAGGCTCGCGATCAGAACCACGACCACGGTGAACGGGATATCCGCGATCAAATGGCCGAACGTGCCGCCAATGGCGACGAGGCCGGTAAACGCCAGAACCGTGGTCAGCGTTGCGCTGAACACAGGTGCTGCCATACGGCGCGCGGCGTTTTCGGCGGCCTCCACCGGCGTCTCGCCCAGATGCCGGGCGCGATAATCCGCGTGCTCGCCCACAACGATTGCGTCATCCACCACGATGCCAAGCGTGATGATCAGCGCAAAGAGCGAGATCATGTTGATCGTGATACCCGCGATGAACATCAGCGCAATCGCCGCCGTCATTGCCACGGGGATGCCCATCGCCACCCAGAACGCCGTGCGCGCGTTCAGAAACAGGAACAGCAGCGCCACGACCAGGCCAAGGCCCAGAAGCGCGTTATCGAGCAGGATGTTGAGACGGCCAGAGATCGCCTCGGCCCGTGTGTTGATCAGGTCGATCGAACTGCCAGCCGGCAGTGTCGCCTCCAGCGCTGCCGCGACACGTTCCACATCCGCCTGAATGGCCAGCGCATCCCCCTCTTCCGAGCGATCCACGCGGATCACGATGGCGGGGTTCTCTCCCACAAAATAGGCGCGATTCCGGTCAATGCCGTAGACCTCAATCCGGGCCACGTCGCCCACCGTCAGCGCGGAGCCATCAGCGTTGATCCGCAGGGTCAGGGCGGCAATCGCCTCTGCGGATCGTGCTTCGGACCCGGTCCTGATCCGCGCATTGGCCGCCTCCACATCACCCACAGGCGCGGTATCGGCGGCATCCGCGATCACACTGGCGATCTCTGCCATGGAAATGTCGTAGCGGATCAGATTGGCCGACGGCACGATGATCATCGTCTCAGGTGCGGCAATGCCCCGGATCGTGGTGTCGGTGACACCGGCCTCAAACAGGCGTGTGACGAACTCGTCGGCGAAGCGCCCGATTTGTTCAGTGGCCACGGGCCCGGTGATCACCACATCGGTGACGCGGTCAAACCAATGGCCGCGCCGGACAGAGCCTTCTTCGGCATCATCGGGCAAATCACTGACAGCATCGAGCGCTTGCTGCACCTCGTCCGCGGCGCGCGACATATCCCAGCCCGGTTCAAATTCCAACGTGATCGTCGCCCGGCCTTCGCGCGAACTGGCCTCGGACGAGGCAACGCCCGGCACCAGCAGAAGCGCAGGCTCCACCACCGCGACGATTGCAGTATCCACATCCTCCGCGCCTGCACCGTCCCACGTCATCACGACGGTGATGTTGTCCGAGACCACATCGGGAAAAAACTGCGCCCGCATCTGTGGAAAGGCGGCGAGGCCCGCCACGACCATCATCACCAGCAGAAGGTTCGCCGCCGTGCGGTGCCGGGTGAAATAGCTGAGGATGCCGCCGGCGGATTTTGGAAGCGCGCGCATCTCAGCTGCCCATCCGCGCTTCGATGCGGCTGACCATCCGCGCTGGCACTTCATCCTCAGCCAGTTGGCGCAGCATACGCAGGCGTACATCGTCAGGGATAAAGCTGCTACCTTCCACAAACGCGATCAGACGCGCCCGGCGTTCAGGGTCAAGCGCGATGGTTTCTGCCGCGTCTGGCGTCTCCGCGCCATCAGGCCGGATCGGCGTGACGCGGATACCGTCGCCAAGGACGGGCGTGCGGGTCAGCACAACCTCCCGGTCCGCCAGGTCCGGGCCCCGGACCAGAACGTCATCGCCCTGGCGGCGCAGCAATTCCACGTCGACCGCCTCCAGCATATCGTCGTCGCCCAGAACGAGGATCTGCCCGTCCGAGCCGAGCGCCCCGGCAGGCAGGCGAGCGATACCGCGCAGGATCGGTTCATCCACCTCCACCCGCACGAAATCCCCGACGCGCAGGCCGCGATAGGTGTCGATGCGCGCGAACAGCAGACGGCCAGACTGGCCTTCCTCCACCGCGCCGCTTTCGCGGGTCAGCGTGGCATCGGTCTGCACATCCATCCCGAAAACATCCAGAACCACCCGGACATCGCGCTGCGGGAGCGCTCCGTTTTCGTCCAGAAGCCGCAAATATTGCGCGGTGGAGATTCGGAACGCCACTTCCAAGGCATCACTGTCAATCAGGGCCGCGAGGCGTTCATTGCGGTTCACCAATCGACCCGCCGCTGCGTCCACTTCAGTCAAGACCCCGCTAAACTCTGCGCGGAGTTCCGTCGCGGCCAAACGTCGATCGGCCTCTCTCAGCGCAATCTCGCGCCGGTCCAGCGCGGTGCCGGCACTGTCCACGCGGGCCTCCGCCTGCGCCAGAGCGCGGCGTTGCGACAAGATCGCCTGCGTGGCGGTGGCCTCTGCCAGTTCCGCCGTCTCAACGGCGGCGGCGGACCCGACGCCGCGCTCCAGCAGGTCCTGCGCGCGGGTCAGCGCGCGCGCGCGGATATCGGCTTGGGCGCGGGCGGCCTGCACTTCTTCCCCGGCCAGTTCGAGCGCGCTTGTGGCTTCACGCAATTCATTCTCGGCATCGCGCAGGTCCGCACTTGCGGTATCGCGGGCCGATTGCGCCTCGGCCGGGTCGATGCGCAGCAACAGCTGACCCTGCATCACTGCGCCACCGTCCTCGAACCCATCGGCCAACTCGATCACCGTGCCTTCAGCGGGCGCGCGCAATTCCAAGGTGCGCCGCGACCGGATCTCTCCGAAGGCTGTCAGAACGGGCGTTTCTTCACCCAAGACCAAGGGTGCCACCTCTGCGGCGAACACCCGTTCACGCGATGGCGGCGCGCGGCCTTCATCGGCCCATTGCTCCTGCAGGGCCGAGTAGGTGAGATACCCCGCAAACGCGAAGAGACCGACAGTGCAAGCCGTCAGAAAAAGTCCGATTAAGGCGCGACCGAAGAACCGCATGTGATGTCCCTGGGGTTAAATTCCGTTATATATAGGTAGCGGGACGTCGGCCCACATCAATTTCCACGCACGCGAGTGTTATTTCCGTCGCCTATGTTCGTCCAGGCGCGGCATTATTTCCACGAAATTGCACGGACGATGGCGATAATCGAGCTGAAAAGCCAAGATTTCATCCCAGGCGTCCCTGCACGCACCGCGGCTTCCCGGCAATGCGAACAGATAGGTGCCGTCCGACACTCCCCCGGTTGCACGGCTTTGCACTGCTGACGTGCCTATTTTCGCCATGGATACATGGGTGAACACGGTTGCGAACGCCTCAATCTCTTTCTCGTAGACGTCACGGTGCGCCTCTACGGTCACATCGCGCCCGGTCAGCCCGGTGCCTCCGGTGGACAGGATCACGTCAATCTCGGGGTCGGCACACCAGATGCGCAACTGATCCGCAATCGCGGCGCGATCATCACGCAGAATGTGCCGCGCGGCCAAAACGTGGCCCGCACCTGTCAGGCGCTGAGACAGGAGATCGCCCGAGGTGTCCTCCGCCAAAGTCCGCGTGTCGCTGACAGCAAGAACGGCGATCCGGCAGGGGATGAAATCGCGGGAGGGGTCAGGAGCGGTCATTTCAATCCTACAGGCCCGGATCGGAGGCGGGCCGACGTCCTGCATCCGGATCGAACGAATGACGCACACCTGGCGGCACAGCAATCAATCGACCGCCCAGATCACCCGCGGCATCGGCGTCGTGTCCCATTGTCGCCTCGCAATCCACCAAGCCCAACGCATCGGCCGGCAACGGGAAAGCTGCGGTTTGGCTCAGGCCGAGGAGGGGTCTGAGCCGCCTCATCGCAACCGCGCCTTGATCTCCAGCAGATCCGACCAGGCCTCACGCTTGGCCGCAGGGGCGCGAAGCAGCGCCCCCGGATGCAGCATCGGCATCGCAGGAACGCCCATGATTTCGGCCCATTGCCCGCGCAAACGGCCAATCCCGCGCTTTTCAAGAAGGCCCGCGCAGGGGTGATTACCCATCAGCACCAGAATATCCGGTTGGGCCAATTCGATGTGACGTCGCATGAACGGCACCATCATCGCCAGTTCCTCTGGCTTCGGCTCCCGGTCCTGTGGTGGACGCCATGGCAGTATGGCGCTCAGGTACAGCCCCTGCGCTCCGTCGACATGTCTGGCCAACCCGATAGCCGCAAACATCTTGTCCAGCAGCGCTCCTGTCCGGCCAACAAACGGCTTGCCAGCCTGATCCTCGTCCCGGCCCGGTGCCTCTCCGATCACCATGACACGCGCAGATGGCGCGCCGTCGCTGAACACAAAGCCCCGCGCCCCGCGTTTCAATTCGCAATGTTCAAACCCCTCCACGGAGGCGCGCAACACCTCCAGGGACCCCGCGCTGTCCGCCAACTGTCGGGCAATGCCGATCACGTCCGCATCAGGCACCGCGTGCCGCACCGGGGCCGCCGCCGTGACAGGCGCCGGAGCTGGTTTCGGCACAACAACGGGCGCGGGCAGGTCGAAGCGGTCCACGGCACGATCAAGAATCGCCTCATCCGCACCCAACTCCACCTGCCACTCCAGGGCGGCAAGGGCGTCCCAATATGAAAGGTCATCCAACATTGCTCCAGATTAGGCGGGATTGGCAGGAACGGAAAGAGGGCGCAGACACGGCCATTGATCCACAGGACGGCCACGGCGCAGGGCCAAACGAGCCCGGATGCTGCGCCCGGATGTCGCCGATCAAAAGGGTGTACCGGTGAACAGACCCGCCGGGTCCACAGGTCGCGTCCGGCCCGCCAGAAAGCACCAAGATTGCAAAACCTCGCCCTGACGCATGCGCGCGCCCAGGGTCGGTATTCAATTTGACGGTATGTCACCCTTGCCGGGCCGCGCCGTACCTGCCATCCAAACCCCATGCAAACCGCGCGCGTCCTGACAGTTTCCGCCTTCTACCCCCGTGACGCCGATACGGTGTTCTCGGAGGCGATTGATATTCCCGCCATGGTCCGCGCGACCAGGGGCCTCGCCACGTACGAGGGCCTGCCCGACGGCTCGTTCGAGGAGGGAAAATCCTATCAAAGCTACATCGTGGTTCGGGGCTGGATGCACAATCCGCGCTATCAGATCCATGTGGAGCGTCTGGACCCTGCCTACCGCATCATGCAATCGCGCGAACAGGGCCGCGCGATCCAGCAATGGGACCATACCCTGACCGTGGAGCCCGCACCGGGCGGGGCGATCTGGACCGACAGAATCGCCGTGGAGTGCGGTCTTCTGACTGGCTACATGGTCCGGGTCGGGCGGCACCTTTACGACTACCGCCACCGCATGCGCGATGCCTCGCAGATCACGGCCAAGATCACACGCCCCTAAGGCTTGCTGCCCCCGGCCCCGGCCCCGTATAACCGCCCAAACCGAAAGGGCGCTCCCCATGAGCTACACCAAGCAACATCTTCTGGGTATCGAAGGGTTATCCCAGGACGAGATCACCACTCTTCTTGATCGCGCCGACCTTCATGCCGAGGCGCAGCGGGGAACGCGCGATCACGGCACGCCCCTGCGCGGCCTCACCCAGATCAACATGTTCTTCGAAAATTCCACCCGCACCCAGGCCAGTTTCGAGATTGCGGGCAAACGCCTTGGTGCGGACGTGATGAACATGGCGATGCAGACCAGCAGCGTCAAAAAGGGTGAGACGCTGATCGACACCGCCCTGACGCTGAACGCCATGCACCCCGATCTGCTGGTCGTCCGCCACCCCCACTCCGGTGCGGTCAAACTGCTGGCTGACAAGGTCAATTGCGCCGTGCTGAACGCGGGTGATGGCAGGCACGAACACCCAACTCAGGCGCTTCTGGATGCGCTCACGATCCGCCGCGCCAAGGGCCGTTTGCACCGACTGAATATCGCGATCTGCGGAGATATCGCGCACAGCCGCGTGGCACGTTCCAACATCCTGCTTCTGGGCAAGATGGAGAACCGCCTTCGACTGATCGGGCCGCCGACCCTGATGCCGTCCGGCGTTCGGGACTGGGGCGTGGAAGTCTACGACGACATGGCCGAGGGCCTTGCGGGCTGCGACGTCGTGATGATGCTGCGGCTGCAACGTGAGCGTATGGACGGCGCCTTCATCCCGTCCGAGCGGGAATACTACCACCGCTTCGGGCTGGATGCCGCGAAGCTTAGCCACGCGAAAGACGACGCGATCATCATGCACCCCGGCCCGATGAACCGCGGGGTAGAAATTGACGGGCTTCTGGCCGACGACATCAACCGGAGTGTGATTCAGGAACAGGTGGAGATGGGCGTCGCCGTCCGTATGGCCGCGATGGAACTGCTGGCCGAGAACCTGGTGGCACGGCGGGCGGCGGCGTGAGGGACGGGTACGACCGGACACCGCATTTGCGCAAGGGTGAGGAGGTGCTGTGGCAGGGGCGGCCTGACGGGCGCTGGGTGCTGACTTGGGGCATGCTCCTGAGCCTTGCCTTTGCTGTAATCTTCGCGCTTTTCTTCCGTATATTCCGTGGCGCCTCTAGTGGTTATCCGTCCCATATCGCGGTTCGGTTTGGTCTCGCTGGCGGTGTTTGGGTCGCATATAACGCGATTTTCACCGACGTAATTGGGCATCGAAGAAGCCGCTACGCTATAACGCCAGACCGCATAATGATCGCCACCGTCAGCAGGCGCTTCACTAAGGGAGTGAAGACCATTCCGATTACATCGGACTTTCCATTCGAGTTGGATATGAAACATCCTGCCTCGATCGTTATTGGCCGCGAATTGGTTAAAGATAATGAAGGGTCGAAAAGTGTCGTGAGCCATAGTCTTCGCCGCATCTCGTACGGCCAACATGTCTACTCATTGCTCGTTTCCATTCAAAAACGCCTCAGCAGGGAAAGATCATGACCCAACTTCACATCTACGCTCTCAACGAACCTGTAGTGGTCTCGCATACCAACCTCACCCGCCAGCAGGGGGAGGCACCGGACCTGCCGCCCCTCGCGGACTGGCTCGGTGTGGAGACCCTCGACACAGACGCCATCGAGATGTTTCCAGTCGATGACCTCGGCACCATGGCGCTGTCGGATTACATCGCACTGGCCTTCGCCCCGGAAGAGCCTGTCCCCAGCGATGTGCAGACCCGCCTCAACGCCCTGAAAGGCGCGGTGCTTTTGGTGCCGGACAGCGCGTTGTCCTCGGCCGCCGCCTCCGGCCCTCAGGCCACTTCCATCGCCACGCTTACCCTCGCGCGTGCTGACAACACCGCCACCCTTCCCAAGGCCGATGCCTCACGCACCCCTGTTGCCGCTCCCGTCGCGCAGGAACCGGAACCCTCTCCGCCCATCGCGCTCTATGCGCTGATCGGTATGGCCCTGCTGGCCGCGCTGATCGTGTTTGTGGGCTGGAACTGATGCGCGCTCCCTTGCAATCGCACGCGGTTCGGGACACTCACGCTTCATGACCGATGCGCTTTTGCACCCACACTCCCGCAATGTGCTTTTGCACAATGCCCGCCTGATCGACCCCGAAGCAGGGACCGAAATTCTGGGCTGGGTGCGGATTGAGGACGGCAGGATCGCGGAAAAGGGCGAAGGCCCCCGCAGCGGCGGCGTGGATTGCGGCGGGCTCTGCCTCGCGCCTGGCATCGTCGATGTCGGCGTGAAAGTTGGCGAGCCGGGCGAGCGGCATAAGGAAAGCTTCCGCACCGCAGGCTTGGCGGCAGCGGCGGGGGGCGTGACGACGATGATCACGCGGCCCGACACGACGACGCCGATTGATACGCCCGAGGTGCTGGAGTTCGTGATCCGCAAGGCGCGCGATGAGGCGGTGGTGCGTATGGCCCCCATGGCCGCGCTGACCCGCGCACGGCAGGGCCGCGAGATGGTGGAGATCGGATTCCTGCGCGACGCGGGTGCCGTGGCGTTTTCCGATGGCGATCAAGTGACTGCCAACACCAAGGTCCTGTCGCGCTGCATGACCTACGCGCGGTCGCTCGGCGCGCTGATCGTGGGTCATCCGCAGGAACCGATCCTGTCCGACGGTGCGGCCGTGACATCCGGCAAGTTCGCCTCCCTGAAGGGCCTGCCTGCGGTATCGCCCATGGCAGAGCGGATGGGCCTGGAACGGGACCTGGCGCTGGTGGAGATGACGGGCGTGGCCTATCACGCCGACCAGATATCGACCGCCGTCGCTCTGCCCGCACTGACCCGCGCCAAAGCTGCCCTGGACGTCACGGCAGGGGTGTCGATCCACCACCTGACACTCAATGAATTCGACGTGGCCGACTACCGCACCTTCTTCAAGCTGAAGCCGCCGCTGCGGTCCGAGGATGATCGGGCGGCCATGGTGGAGGCAGTGCGCGACGGCACCATCGACATCATCTGCTCCATGCACACGCCGCAGGATGAGGAAAGCAAGCGCCTGCCGTTTGAGGCCGCAGCCTCCGGCGCTGTCGGGTTGGAGACGCTGCTGCCCGCCGCGTTGCGGTTGGTGCATTCGGGTGAGCTGACACTGCCCGCGGTGTTCCGCGCCCTGTCCCTGAACCCCGCCAAACGCTTTGGTCAGCCGTCCGGGCGGCTCAGCGTCGGCGCGCCCGCCGACTTGATCCTGTTCGATCCCGATATGCCGTTCCAGCTGGACCGCGCGACACTGCAGTCAAAATCCAAGAACACTCCGTTTGATCTGGCGCGCATGCAGGGCCGGGTCCTGCGCACCTGGGTCGGCGGAGTGACGATATTCGAGGCGGCACCATGATCCCGGACCTGTCAACCTCCGTACCCCTCCTCGGGCTGACGGCCCTCTTCGCATATTTACTGGGCTCGGTGCCGTTCGGCATCGTGATGGCGCGGCTGTTCGGGTTGGGGGACCTGCGCACGGTCGGCTCGGGCAACATCGGGGCGACAAACGTGCTGCGCACGGGCAGCAAGCCGGCCGCTGCGCTGACGCTGATCCTGGACGCGGGCAAGGGCGCGATTGCGGTGCTGGCGGCGCGCGCGTTCTTGGGAGAGGACGCGGCGCAACTGGCCGGGTTTGCGGCGTTTCTGGGCCATTGCTTCCCGGTGTTTCTCAGCTTCCGGGGCGGCAAAGGCGTGGCGACTTTCCTGGGCACGCTGATCGCTCTGGCGTGGCCCATCGGCCTGGCGGGTTGTGGGATCTGGGTCGTGACGGCGGGCCTGTCTCGACTATCGTCGCTTTCGGCGTTGGTGGCGGCAACCCTATCGCCCGTCGCGGCATGGCTGCTCGGATATCCACAAGCCATCCTGTTTTGCTTGGCGATGGCGATCCTGATCTTCATCCGCCACCGCGCCAACATTGCCCGCCTTTTAGCGGGGACCGAGCCGCGCATCGGCAGCAAAACCTGAGCCTTAGGGTTTTCCTTACCGCAACGTAAATTCCATTGATTTTGTCGTCGACCTCACGCAATTGTGCTTTTGAGCGAAGGCCAGGGGCAGGTTGCACCACAGAACAACGCTTTCGTCGATCTGAAAAACACGGAGCCTGAAAGGACAATTCGATGGATTTCATGACTGCTGTGAAGCATGTACTGCAAGACAATTACGCCAATTTCTCTGGCCGCGCCCGTCGATCGGAGTACTGGTGGTTCTACCTTTTTACCATCATCTGCTACGTGGTCGCCTCGATCATCGACGGCGTCATCGGTCTGCCGATCGTGTCCATCATTGTGATGCTCGGCCTGATTGTACCAGGTCTGGCGGCAGCCGTGCGCCGGATGCACGATACCGGCCGGACCGGTTGGCTTCTGCTTATCGCTCTGATCCCTCTTGTTGGCCTGCTGATCCTGTACTGGTTCGTTCAGCGGGGCACTGTCGGCCCGAACGAATACGGCGCCGACCCTTACGACGTGCCAGTCGCCGCGTGATCATGCCGACTTGATCCCGGACGGCCCGCCCTTCCCCCGGCGGGCCGTTACTCGGTTGCCTTAAATCCCTGTGAAACTGTCCCATCTCTGCCATATCGTTGGCACAATCTGACACCATCAAGTCAGCAGCAGAATCAAAGGACGTGGGATCATGGGGCCGATCAAAGCTGTTGCAACTGGTTATTCCAGGATGTTCAATTTCACCGGGCGCGCCCCTCGCGGTGCCTATTGGTGGTTCTTTGTGTGGCAGATATTGGTCGGAGCAGTCGTCGGCGGCTGGTTCGGTGGCACGACCGCTGTGCGCGCGCAATCTGACCCTGCCTTCGCCGCGATGCTGAAAGACCCGGTCGCGGCAGAGGCCTATTTCAATAACCTTTTCGCGGGATATGAACTTCCGCTGATCGCGGCCTACGTGCTTTTGTTCGTCATCCCCAACCTCTCCCTGACGATCCGCCGCCTGCATGATACCGACCGCTCGGGTTGGAACATCTTCATGCCGACCGTGGTGGCAATCGGGTCCGGCATCGCAGGCATCATGCTGATGACCGGGTCCGCCGCAACGGGAAGTCAGAGCGGCGTCATGCTGGCGATGGTGGTGATGGTCGTCCCCGGTGCGATCGCGTCGATCTGGTTTCTGGTCTGGATGTGTCTGCCCGGCACCCATGGCGACAACCGCTTTGGCGGTGATCCGATCACCAATCGCAAAGCCAAAGTGCCGGCGCACCCCGCCTTCGCCAAAGAGATACAGGGGGAGGAGCGGGATCGCGCCGAGGTCGCCCGCCGGGCCGCCGCCAGCGATTACTACAAGCGCCGGGTTCTGCCTTCGATCCAGAAGGCGTGATCCGGGTGGACTTCTGGTCTGCATCCGAACCGTAGACCGGGCATTCGGTCTGGGTCGGCTCTCAATAACTATACTCCGCGTAGATCCGGCTCAGATCTCCGTCCCACTCGCCTTCATACTTCTCCATCAACTCGTCCGCAGGCACCTGCCCCGTCTCGACCGAGTCCTTCAGTGCGTTCAGAAAATGCGTCTCATCGGGCACCAAACCGCCTGCGCCCGGCATCGCGCGCGCAGCCAAGCCCGCCTCGGAGATCGCCAGAACCTCGCGCGCCAGATCGTGCATTTTCATGCCGCCCGCCTCAGCTTGCAGTCCACCGATGGAGGCCTGCACCCGCATCTCGTCGCGGGTCTTGGCATCAAAGCCTTTGCACAGATCCCACGCCGCATCCAAGGCGGTCTGGTCGTACATCAGCCCGACCCAGAACGCGGGCAATGCGCACAGTCGTCGCCACGGACCACCATCGGCTCCGCGCATCTCGATAAACTTCTTCAGGCGCGCTTCGGGGAAAAGTGTCGTCAGGTGGTCGGCCCAGTCGCTCAACGTCGGTTTCTCGCCGGGCAGGGCGGGCAGTTCCCCCTTCAGGAAATCCCGGAACGACTGCCCCAAGGCATCGACGTAGGTTCCATTGCGGTAGACGAAATACATCGGCACATCGAGCGCATATTCTACCCAGGCCTCAAACCCGAAACTGTCCTCAAAGATGAATGGAACGGTGCCCGTGCGGTCCGGGTCCAGATCGCGCCAAACGCGGGAGCGCCAGGACTTGTGACCATTGGGCTTGCCGTCCAGAAACGGAGAATTCGCGAACAGAGCCGTCGCCACGGGCTGCAACGCCACTGCGACGCGCATCTTCTGGATCATGTCGGCCTCTGATCCGAAGTCGAGGTTCACCTGCACTGTACAGGTCCGCCGCATCATGGTGCGGCCCATGGTGCCGACTTTCTGCATATAGGCGTCCATCAGTTTATAGCGCCCCTTGGGCATCAGCGGCATATCCTCCTGCCGCCAGATCGGCGCGGCCCCAAGTCCGATGAAATCGACCCCGATGATGTCGGCCACTTCGCGAACCTGGCGCAGATGGTCATTTACCTCATCGCAGGTCTGATGGACCGTCTCCAACGGTGCACCGGACAGCTCCAGCTGCCCGCCCGGCTCAAGCGAGACATTGGCCCCGTCCTTCACCAGTCCGATGATATGGCCGCCTTCCATGACCGGTTCCCAGTTGAACCGATCCCGCAGGCCCTCCAGAACCGCGCGCACGGATCGCTCGCCATCGTAGGGGATCGGCGCATGAGTATCGCGGCAGTAGCCGAACTTTTCATGTTCGGTCCCGATGCGCCAATCGGCTCGGGGCTTGCAGCCGTCCGCCAGATACTCCGCCATTTGGGAATACTGCTCGATGGGACCGCCACCGGATTGGGGAATGGACATTGGGCATAGCTCCTGCGCGTCTCGTGGTCCTAAAGCCGTCGCCCTTTGGGCCTACCGTGTCAAGGCCAGCGGTTTGTCCCGCACCCATAACCGTTGAGAGCCATGTGTGCGGCTTTGCACAGCCGCGATCAGCCTGTCGATCTGGACGCCGGGAAGCGCCGCGAAGGCGTCAAAGAGCCCGTCCGCCCCAGAGGCATCGACCGGGATCACAAGAAGTTGCGTCGCATCCGCCAGAACCCAGGCGGTCTTTCCATCGCGGTCGCGGCGCACCGACAGGACCGAGAGGTCATCCAGGGCCATCGCGCCGCCCGTGTCCGGGCCCATGAACAGAATCCGCCGCTCATCCACCTGTACAACACCGGGGCCCTGTCCGCTGCTGCCAAAGCGCGCGCGACGCACGGCAGGGACCATGTAGACTGCCCCCAGTGCCATCAGCACGTAGCCAAAGCCCGTCACGATGATGCCACCGGGCGGCAAGGCGATCCATAATCCAATCGCAATGATGGCGCCCGCCGCGATCACTTCCCGCCAACGGCTTACGGCAGCGGTGGCTTCGGGGCGAAAAAAACTCATTGCCTGATCCCCTTATAGGGTGCCTCTACATTCTCAAATGTCATGCCGTTGAAATTATGAATCAAATCTGTGTCTCCCAGACCGGAGTTGGTGAGTTGGGCGAACCACAAGCAGCCGTCGGAAGCGAACTGCAAGCCGGTGCCCCACGGCTCCGCCCATTCCCAATCCGGACAATCGAGCGCGACGTCTTCGCGCTGCAGGCAATAGACAGGATCGAGCAGCAAAGCGGAAGAGCGGAACCCGTGTTTGAACCGCAACTGCAAGGACCAGCTTGCAGGCGCCGGTCTGCTCAGGCGAACATCGTATCCCGCGCCGCCATCATTCTGCCAACCGCGCGCCTGCATCATCGCGGCGAACAATCCACCCATGTGAAACCCGTCTGTGGCTGAGGGGTAGGCATCCGGCTCAGCCAGCCGCAATCCGTCGGGCATCGGATCGCTGGCACCGATACCGTTGAAGAACACGTCGCCGCGCCCGGTGAACGCGCCGCCGCCAAACCAGGTGTCAGACTGGGGATAATACGCCAGCGCCGTCAGCCAGGGTGCGCGGCTGATCGCAGTCCAGCTTCTGCCGCCCCGGCGCGCGTAGATGATCATGTGCTGGCCATCCGGCGACAGGTCAGAACGATGCTCGAATATCCGCGCTTGCAACCATTGGCCCAACTCCACGGTTCCGTGCTTTCGGTCCCACAGACAGGAGGCCACACGCATCGTCGGCCCCCGTCGCAGTACGAGGGCCTTGTCGCAGCCAATGGCCGGGATCACATGCAGTCGCGCGGGCGGCGCGGGCATCACGTCCAGTCGCCTTTTGCCATCTGCCACAAGGTCATTGCCGCGACGGCGGCCGTGTCGGAGCGCAAGATCCTTGGCCCCAATGAGATGGAGTGCACGAACGGCAGCCCCCGCAGCAGTGACCGCTCGGCATCCGAAAATCCCCCCTCCGGCCCGATCAAGATGGCGGCAGGCGCAGGGGCCGCTGCGAAGAGGGCTGCGCCCGATGAGGGGTCTGACGCGGCACCGACCTTTGCCTCATCCGCAAATACCAGCGTGCGCTCCGCATCCCAACTATCCAGTAGCTTTGCCAACGGCCGGATCTCGTCCACTGGCGGCACATACGTGCCCCCGCATTGCTCGGCCGCTTCCATCGCGTGGGCCTGCAACTTGTCCTGCCGGATCCGCTCCGAATTTGTATACTCCGTCCGCACCGGACAGATCCGCGCCGCGCCCAGCTCTGCGGCTTTCTCCACGATGAAATCCGTGCGTGCCTTCTTGATCGGTGCAAACAGCAGCCACAGGTCCGGCGGCATCATTTGCGGCGCGCATTGTGTCTGGCAGACCAGCACACCGCCGCGTTTGCCTGCGGCAGCCACTTGCGCCCGCCATTCCCCGTCCGCGCCGTTGAACAGCGCCACGTCAGCGCCGACCTTCAGACGCATCACATTGAACAGATAATTCGCGTGGTCCCGCGACACCGGCACGGATTGCCCCTGCGCCAACGGGTGATCTACATAGAGGCGGATATTCGGACGCGTACTCATGAGGCTGAACGTATGGGCGACCAGACACAGGGACAAGTCTCTGACGCCGTCAAAGGCAATTGGGTCGACACCAGCGCCCCCACCGCCACGCGCCCTTTCCTGCGCCTGAGCCGAGCGGATCGTCCTATTGGCACGTGGCTGCTGTTGCTGCCCTGCTGGTGGGGTCTGACCCTCGCCGTGGCCTCAGCCCCCTCCACCTTCACGTCTTACGACGCCTGGCTGTTCTTCTCCAGCGCCACCGGAGCTTTCCTGATGCGCGGCGCGGGCTGCACCTGGAACGACATCACCGACCGTGACCTCGACGGCGCCGTCTCTCGCACTGCGTCGCGTCCCATCCCATCCGGCCAGGTCACTGTCAAAGGCGCGGTGGCCTGGATGGTGATCCAGGCCCTGCTCGCCCTCGCCATCTTGCTCACCTACAACTGGACCGCCATTGCCCTCGGCATCGCGTCCTGCGCCCTGGTGTTCCTCTACCCGTTCGCCAAGCGTTTCACCTGGTGGCCGCAGGTATTCCTCGGCTTGGCCTTCAACTGGGGCGCATTGCTGCTCTGGGCCGCTCATACCGGCTCCCTCACGCTTGCGCCGGTCCTGCTTTACCTTGGCGGCATCGCCTGGACGCTGTTCTACGACACGATCTACGCCCACCAGGACCGTGAGGATGACGCCCTGATTGGCATAAAATCCACTGCTCTCCTGTTTGGTGACACCACCAAGACGTGGCTCCGCGCCTTCCTCGTCGCGACCCTCTGCCTCACTGGCGCGGGCGTGCTGGCAGCCCTCCTCCCGACCGAAAATGTCGCCGCCCTGATTGTGGCGCTCGTCGGCATCTGGGCCATGGGTTGGCACCTGTCGTGGCAATTGATCCAGCTGGACATCAACGACAGCGACAATTGCATGGCGATCTTCCGCTCAAACCGGAACGCAGGCCTGATCCCTGTGCTGTTTTTCGCCACTGCGGCACTCGTTTGATTGAAAGCCCCCGCAAGTCAGGGTACGGCTCGTGAAGAAAAACCCGAACAGGGACCTCGCGGATCACCGCCCATGTCAAAATCCGACCTTATCTCCGCCCTCGCAGGCCCCGCTTCATTCGTCATTGCGGGCGCATTGTCCGTGGGCGTCGCAATCTTCGCAGCCACGACGATAGAGGAGCGCACGATCGAGGATGTGTACACGGCGTTGGAGGCCGATGGCATTCAATGGGCCAACGTGTCAGCCAACGGGTTGCAGGTCTTTCTTGATGGCACTGCGCCGGATGAGGCGGCGCGCTTTCGCGCGCAAACCCGCGCTTCCGCCCTTGTGGACCCGGACCGGGTGATCAATCGGCTTGAGGTCGCAGCCGCAGATACGTCAGCGCCGCCGCGCTTCTCGCTCGATATGCTACGCAACAGTGACGGCATCCAGTTGATCGGGCTGATTCCCGCCCCCGAGGGCGATGAGGCCTTTGCAGTGGCCGAGGCAATTGCCGATATCGCAGGCGCGGCCCAGGTCGTGAACATGGTTGAGACGGCCGAGATTGAAGCCCCTTCCAATTGGGATGCCGCGCTGGAATACGGCCTGCGGGCGCTGCAAACCCTGCCCCGTTCCAAAGTCACCGTCTTTGCGGACCGCGTGGAGGTTGAGGCAGTCGGTGGAAGCCGTGAGGAACGGGCAGAATTCATCGCGCTCCTGCAAGGGGATCAACCTGCGGGCGTTGAAGTGGTCCTCGATATTTCCGCACCGCGACCGGTTATCACACCGTTCACGCTGCGTTTTGTGCGCGACAGCGAGGGCGGGCGATTTGAAACCTGCACCGCCGATACTGAGGCCGCGCGCGACCGGATCGTCTCTGCGGGCCGATCCGCCGGGGCCACCGGCATGATCCCCTGCACTATCGGTCTTGGAGTGCCGTCACCGTCCTGGGGCGCGGCAGTGGAAACCGCGCTGACCGCGCTGACGCAACTGGGCAGCGGCACCCTAACCTTGTCGGATGCCGATATCTCCTTGATCGCAGCACAGGGTACGGAACAGAACCTGTTCGATACGGTTGTAGGCGAGTTGGGCGCCGACCTGCCCGACGTGTTCTCGCTTCAGGCAGTCTTGCCCGAACCAGAAATTCAGGCTTCCTCCGGCCCGGTGCGGTTTACCGCGACGTTTGAACCCGACACCGGCGCGCGGATCCGTGGCCGCTTGCCCGGCGGCGCAATTGGTGCCTCGGTGCAGGCCTTTGCCTCTGCCACCTTCGGCGCAGACCGCACTGACATCGCAACCCGTGAAGTGGCCGACCTGCCGCAGGGCTGGTCCGTGCGCGTGATGGCCGGGCTGACGGCGCTGTCCCAGCTGGAGGACGGCACCTTGACCGTCGAACCGGACACACTGCGCCTGTCGGGGCGCACGGGCGATACGGAGATGGTCTCCCAATTAACCCGAATGCTGTCCGAGGATCTGGGCGCGGGCGCGAACTTCGATCTGGATGTAACCTATGTCGAGGCGCTCGATCCCATCGCCTCTCTACCTACGCCAGAGCAATGCGAGGCTCGCATTCAGGCAATTCAGGCAGACACGAAAATTACCTTCGAGCCCGGCTCCACAGATATTGACATCGCCGCTGGCGAAGTTCTGGACGCGATTGCCGAGGTGCTGCCGACTTGCCTTCATGTGCGGATGGAAATCGGCGGCCACACCGATGCTCAGGGCGGCGAAGTCATGAACCTCAACCTCAGTCAGGCGCGCGCCGATGCCGTGCTGAACGGGCTCTTGGCGCGTGGCGTGCTGGTCAGCAATCTGACGGCCCGTGGCTACGGCGAAAGCGAACCGATTGAGACCAACGATACCGAGGACGGCCGCGAGCAGAACCGCCGGATCGAATTCCGCCTGCTGGACGGTGTGGCGGCCGTGGACGAGGTGCCGCTCACCCGTGCGGGCATCCTCGCGCAAGGCACAATAGAGGACTGGCCGTTCCAGAACCGCCCCCGACCGCGCCCGGAAGTTCCAGATGCAGATTAGCTCGACTAAACCCAGACAGAAAGCCAAGGCCCCATGAACCGCCTAGAATTCATCATCGCCATCGCGATTATCCTGTTCGTTGCGTTTGCGTTCGGATGGCTGGCCCATTGGCTTGTCACCCGGTTCAATCAGGTGTCCTCAGCCGATCTTGGAGAGATGGAGAACCTCGCCCGTGCGCTTCACGACGCGGAAGAAACGCGGGATCAGGCGATTGCCTATCTGCAACAGCGTGAGGGAGAGCTGACCAATCAGCTCAGCCAAACAGAAGCCGAGTTGCGCGCGGCGATGGACGGTCTGCGAGAGGCGCGCACTAAATCTGAAGAACTGCGCGCATATGTAGAGTCGGTTAACCAGGGCAACTGAGGGTGCCTGCAAGCACGATTGCTGCGTCAGACACTTACCATCGTGTCTTGCGTAAGCGCCTGTGCGGCCTTCACCACCTGTTGAGGGCGTCCTCGTCCTCGGACCGGGACGTGACCCAATCCGCCCCCTCCGATGTGATCTCGCGTTTCCAGAACGGCGCGCGCGACTTGAGGTAGTCCATAAGGAAATCCGCCGCTTTGAAGGCGTCTGCCCGGTGCGGGGCTGCCGCGACGACCATCATGATCACTTCGCCCGGCTCCATCCGTCCATAGCGGTGGATGATCATCGCATCGGTCAGCGAAAACCGGTCAATCGCCTTGGCCCGCATGTCCGAAAGGGCACGTTCCGTCATGCCGGGATAATGCTCGATCTCCAGGGCGTGCAATCCGCCGCCGGTCACATCGCGCGTCAGACCAGTGAAGCTGACTACTGCGCCGGCACCGGTGACGCCCGCGCTGAACGCATTCAGGGCCGCCCCCGGATCGAACACCTGACCGCGCACATCAACCGACATGATCCGCTTAACCCCCCGTCATCGGCGGGAAGAAGGCGACTTCCCTGGCACCAGAAATCGGCGTGTCAAAACTCACCAACTCCTGATCCACCGCCGCACGCACAGCGCCCAGATCGGACAGCGCAAAAGCGTGCGCCTCGGAGCGCGCTTTCAGCTCCTCGATGAGGTCCGCCACAGTGGCAGCCTGCGTGTCCACCACCTCGTGACCCGTCCCGATACGTTCACGCAGCCAAGCAAAATAGCGCAGGTCCATCATGATCCCTCCTGCAAATAGGGCAGCGACTTGCGAAAGTAGTCCCAACCGGTGATCGCCGTCAGAAGCGCCGCAATCCACAACAAGCTGACGCCCAAAATTTCGGTCCACTGGTAGCCGAACAGGATCCACGCGAGGTTGAATTCGTCCTCGATTTCTCCGGCGAGGATTTGGGCCACCATCGCCTCATCCATCCCGAAACTCAGAGCCCAAAGGTAGTGGCTGAATAGCCCCCACATGAACAGCAGCGAGATCGCGACCATCTGCACGGTCGTCTTCCACTTCGCCAGCTTGGTGACCGCCAGCCTGCCCGCATCTGCACCGAGGAATTCTCTCAAACCGGACACGAAAATCTCCCGGAACAAGATGACGGTGATCGGAATCAGGAACATACCCTTCAGCGCAATACTGCCTTGGGCGAAATCGACCCCGTGAAGCGCCAGCAACACCGTCAGCGCGATGACTACCATCGCCTTGTCAGCAATGGGATCCAGCATCGCCCCGAACCGCGACTCCTGCCCCCATCTGCGCGCAAGCAGTCCGTCCAGATAATCCGTCATCGAGGCGCCGATAAACAGAAACAGCGCGATCCAGTCCGAGAACGGGCGCGGCAGAAGCAGGAACACAAATCCAACCATGGGCGCCGCAATCAGGCGCACAAGGGTCAGGGTATTTGGCAGGTTAAATCGCATGAGTCAGATCTACCGCGTTCACGCTCGCGGCGGAAGGGGCTGAAATATCACCACGCACTACGCCTGGTCATGGAAGTAGTCGTAAATGTTCTGGGCCAGGCCCTCGCTGATGCCGTCCACCGCTGTCAGATCGACCAGATTGGCCCGCGAAACAGCCTTGGCACTTCCGAAATGCGCCAATAGCGCGCGCTTGCGGCCCGCACCCACGCCCGGCACATCATCGAGCGGAGTAGCGGAGACGGCCTTGGAGCGTTTGGCGCGATGCGCGCCGACAGCAAACCTATGCGCCTCATCCCGCATACGCTGGACGAAATACAGCACTGGATCGTTGCGTTTCAGCGCGAAGACGGGCGTTCCGGGGCGGTAGAATTCTTCTTTCCCCTGATCACGGTCGATGCCTTTGGCGACACCGATAAACGGCACATCGTCGACGCCCAGATCGTCCATGATCTCCTTCACGGCGCTGATCTGCCCGGCGCCGCCGTCAATCAGCAACAGGTCCGGCCAGGCCTCTGTCTTGCGATCCGGGTCCTCTTTCAGAAGCCGCGCAAACCGACGCGTCAGAACCTCCTTCATCATCCCAAAGTCATCGCCCGGCGTCAGACTTTCGCCCTTGATATTGAACTTTCGATACTGCGATTTCAGAAAACCCTCCGGCCCCGCGACGATCATTGCACCAACGGCATGTGCGCCTTGGATGTGCGAGTTATCGTAGACCTCCACGCGCTTTGGCGGGCCGTCCAGCCCAAACGCCTCCGACAGCCCATCCAGCAGTTTGCCCTGCGCCTGCGTCTCCGCCATCTTGCGGCCGAGGCTTTCGCGGGCATTGCGCCGGGCGCCGTCGATCAGCTCCGCCTTCTCGCCGCGTTGAGGCACAAGGATGTCAACCTTACTGCCCCGGCTTTGCGACAGCGCGTCAATCATCAGGTCGATATCTTCGATGCCGTGGGACAGCAGCACCTGGCGCGGCGGCTCTTTCTGGTCGTAGAACTGGCCGAGGAAGGCTTCCAGCACTTCAGGCTCTTCAATGTCCGGGCCCACGCGGGGGTAGAAATCGCGGTTGCCCCAGTTCTGGTTGGCGCGGATGAAAAATACCTGCACGCAGGCCTGCCCGCCTTCCATATGCAACGCGATAACGTCGGCTTCCTTGACGCCCGCCGGGTTGATGCCCTGGGCGGATTGCACACTGGTCAGCGCGCGGATCCGGTCGCGCAACGCCGCCGCGCGTTCAAACTCCATCGCCTTTGAGGCCTCGGCCATACCGTCCGCCAACTTGCGCTGCAGCTCCGTGCTGTCACCTTTCAGGAAGCGCACGGCATCCGCGACGGAGGCTCCGTAATCCGCCTGAGAAATATGGCCCACGCAAGGCCCGCTGCACCGCCTGATCTGATACAGCAGGCAAGGCCGCGTCCGGCTTTCGAACACTGCATCCGTGCAATTGCGCAGCAAAAACACGCGCTGCAACTGGTTGAGGCTTCGGTTCACCGCACCGGCGCTGGCGAAGGGGCCGAAATAGCTGCCCTTCTCCTTTTTTGCGCCGCGGTGCTTTTTGATTTGTGGGAACGCGTGCTCGTCACTCACCAGAATATTCGGAAACGACTTATCGTCGCGCAGCAGCACGTTGAACTTGGGCTTGAGCTGCTTGATCAGGTTCTGCTCCAGCAGCAGCGCCTCGGTTTCCGTGCGTGTCGTCAGGAACATCATCGAGGCGGTATCGCGGATCATCCGTGCGATACGGGCGGAATGGCCACTGGGCTTGGCATAGCTCGCCACTCGTCGTTTCAGCGCCCGCGCCTTGCCGACGTAGAGCACTCGGCTCTGGTTATCGAGCATTCGGTAGACGCCGGGGCTCATATCGAGCGTCCGGACGTAATCTGCGATGATCTCATGACCCGGCTTTACCGGTTTTTCAGATTCAGTGTTCATGTGAGTTTACGAATTGGCGATTCTCTCTTGGCTGCAACGGTTGAGAGGGCCGTTCAAGCCCCCAGGTTTCCCCAATTTCTGTGGATAACCTTGAGGAAAAGTGTTGGGCATCCCGTTTTTTTCCTTTGATTTAGCAGGTTTCTGGGGTTTGCCTATTTTTTAGGCATACTTGCAAGTTGTTGTTTTTGTTAAATTAAAAACACCTGCAAACAAATTAATGGCCTGAAATTCCGGTACTTTCACGCAACTGTCATACTTGACTCCGCCAGTGGAGAAGAAAGGTCGCTGCAACTCACTCCACTCCCAGAACGTCCGGCGTCTCCCAGCCCAAATGCTGGCCGCCGTCCACGCAAATAAGTTGCCCTGTGACCGCTTTTGCGGTCAGAAAATATCGCAGGGCCTCGCAGATCTCTTCCGGGCCAGCGCCCCGACCCAGAACTGTCGCGCGGCGCTGTTTCGCGAAGTGTTCGGCTGTTTGCCGCCCGCCCTGCATCGTGGGTCCCGGTCCGATCGCGTTGACGCGGCACTTCGGCGCCAGCGCCTGCGCTGCGGTTTGAGTGAACGCCCACAGCCCCATTTTCGCAATTGTATAGGTCATGAACTCCGGCGTCAGCTTGCGCACGCGTTGATCGACCATATTCACCACCAAACCGCGCGCGACAGGCTCTCCCCTCTCGTCCACGTCGGGATCTGGCAGTTGAGCGGCCAGGGCCTGCGTCAGCGCAAACGGAGCGCGCAGGTTGGTCATCATGTGGTGGTCCCACGTCTCGCGCGTCGCGCTTTTGATGTTGTCATACTCGAACGTCGAGGCGCTGTTGACCAGCACCGTGACCGGCCCCAGTGCCTCGATCACCTGCGGAAAAAGCCCCTGTACCGCGTCCTCTTCCGTCAGGTCCGCCTGCACTGCTACGGCCTTCACGCCCAGGGCGCGCGCGTCCGCAGCCGTGGTCTCGGCCTCCTCGGCGCTGCCATTGTAGTGGATCGCAACGTCATGGCCCTGCTTGGCCAGGTCCAACGCCATCGCGCGGCCCAATCGCTTCGCCGCGCCAGTTATCAATGCCGTCATGACGGGGTCTCCTCAGGTCAGTAGTAGGACAATATAGCCCGCATATAGAGCTGAGAACCCCAGACCGACTGCGCGACCGATGGGCCAGCGATAAAACACGAACGGCGCGATCAAGACTGACGACGCCAGCATCACCCACAAGTCAAACCGCAGGATTTCGGGGGCCACGGGGATCGGGCCGAAAAAGACGGCGATACCGATGATCGCCAGCAAGTTGAATACGTTGGACCCGATCACGTTGCCTATCGCCACATCCGCCTGCCTGCGGAAGGCAGCCATGACCGTTGTGGCCAGCTCCGGCAGCGAGGTCCCAACGGCAACCAGCGTCAACCCGATGACCGCGTCGCTGATGCCATATTCGGTGGCAATTGACGTCGCGCTGTCGATCAGGAGACTTGCGCCCAGAGGCAGGCCAATCAGGCCCAACACCAAATAAAGGCCGATTTTCCACGATGGCATGTCGGGGTCCGCCTCCTCCAGATCCTCCGCGTCATCCTTGTGCGCCTTGCGGTGCGCGCGGGCCTTGCGCATCGCGTCGCCCAAAACCAGAGCCATACCGACCAACAGGATTACGCCGTGCCACCAGACCAGCGGTCCGAAGAGGCACAGCACAATGAACAGGACCGTCGCCGCAAGCATCAGCATGTACTCGCGCCGCGTGTCGCTGGTGGCCCCCATCGTGGCCAAAAGCGCCGGAATCCCCAGTACCAGCAACACGTTGGCCGTATTCGATCCCACCACGTTACCCAGCGCCAGGCCCGGCACGCCGTCCAGAATGGACTGTATGGAAATCAGCAGTTCCGGCGCCGAGGTGCCGAAGGCCACAATCGTCAGCGATACGATAAGCGCAGGTATTCCAAGCCGCAAAGCGAGGTTCACAGCGCCTTTCACCAGAACGTCACCCGCCAGCAACAGCATCAGGAGGCCGAGGGCGGCGTAGCCGAACTGTTCAATCATCAGTGCGCTCGCGGCAGATCCGGCAGTCGCCGCCGCGCAGGTTCATCCGCCCGCAGGTGGGACAGGTGCGCGGTTTCGGCAAGGCACCGTTTCGTTTATTGCGGCGCAGGCGCCCCGCACCCAACCAGTGCATTTTTCCCAACATCGCAAGAACGGCGATGCCAATCAGGAAGAACGTGACGATCTTGAGCATCACGACAGGCCGTAACGGGCATACAGCGACCGCTCCTCCAACCCTTGATCCAGATCCGCCAGTACCTGCGCCCCGATGCGCGGCAGCCAGCCTTTCTTGGGGCCGTAAGCGGTGAATTGCACCTTATCGCCATAGACTTCCTTCATCTTCGGCACGACGTGGCCGATGCCATCGGCAAGACCCAACTCTACACCGCGCGCGCCGGTCCAGAAGGCTCCGGTGAAGACGTCCGTGTTGTCGGAGATCTTATCGCCCCGACTTTTGACCACATGGTTCACGAAGGCGGTTTTGATGTCGCGTTGCAATTCCAGCAGGCGCTGCACGTCCTCATCCTTCTCGGGCTGGAAGGGGTCCAGGATCGACTTGTCCGCCCCTGCCGTATGCACCCGTCGCTCCACACCCAGCTTGGCAATCGCCTCCACAAAGCCGAACCCGGCGGAGATCACGCCAATGGATCCCACGATGGACGACGTATCGACCCAGATATCATCCGCCGCACAGGCCAGCCAATAGCCTCCCGAGGCCGCGACATCTTCGACGAAGGCGTGGACCGGCACATCCTTCTCGTCCGCCAGGCGTCTTATACGCGCGGCCACCAACGACGATTGCACCGGAGAGCCACCGGGAGAGTTGATAACCAGAGCGACCGCCGCAGGCTTGCCCTTGGCAAAGGCCCTTTCGATCACGGATGCGTAGGTCGCATCATTGATGCCGCCCCGCATACCGGACGCAATCGCTCCAGACAGCCGGATCACGGCGACGTTCGGCTGAGACTTCAGGAAGGGAATATATCGTTTCATGACCCTCGATGTAGGCCCCGCGCGCCATGGCAACAAGGCGCGCGCCTCTGTTTTCGCGCGTCTGTTGCCCTAGGCCCGATATTCACGAGCCCTGCACAGGCAGGCGCTGCTCTCCCAACCCGTCGATGCCCAATCGCATCACTTGACCCGCACGCAAAAATACCTGGGGGTTGCGGCCCAGACCGACGCCCGGTGGCGTTCCGGTAGAGATCACATCGCCCGGCTCCAGCGTCATGAAACGGCTGATGTATTCGACGATGAAAGCGGGGCCGAAGATCATCGTATCGGTGTTGCCGTCTTGCATGCGCTGCCCGTCGACCTCCAGCCAGATGCCGAGGCTTTTAGGGTCCGCGATCTCGTCTGGCGTGACCATCCAAGGTCCCATCGGCGCGAAGGTGTCACAGGATTTGCCCTTGGTCCATTGGCCGCCATGTTCCTGCTGCCACGCACGCTCGCTTACATCGTTGACGATGGTGTAACCTGCGATGTGATTCGCGCCATCACCTTCCACCAGGTTCTTTGCTGTCGCCCCGATCACTATCGCCAGTTCAACCTCCCAATCCGTCTTCACGCTGCCAGGCGGCAGGATCACCGGATCATAGGGCCCGGAGATTGAGGTGGTGGCCTTCATGAACAACACCGGCTCACTCGGCACGTCCCAGCCGCCTTCTGCGGCGTGATCGGCGTAGTTCAGACCGACGCAAACCAGTTTCCCGACGCTCCCCACACAGGGACCCAGCCGCACGTCGCCGGCCAACGGCAGATCCTCCGGCTCCAGATCCGGCAAAGCACCCAAGGTCTTGCCGTCGATATCCTCGATCACTCCGGACAGGTCGCGCACGCGGCCTTCCGCATCCAGCACACCGGGCTTTTCGTCGCCCGCTTTGCCCCATCTGACGTATTTCATTCGCGTCCCTCTCTTGCGTCTATCATCGCCATCATGCTTCGCTTGGGAGGCAAGTGTAAGGGGGGTCGCACATGTCCGACATCATCATCCTCGGCGTTTTTGTGGCCGACGCCGCCTATCGCACCGCCCGGATGCCTGTGGTGGGGGAAACGCTTCTGGGTACCGGATTCCAGCTTGGACCCGGCGGCAAGGGATCGAACCAGGCGGTAGCGGCGGCCAAGGCTGGCGGCGACGTGGCATTTCTGAGCCGGATCGGAGCCGATACGTTCGGGCAGATGGGCCGCGATGTCTGGGCAGAGGCGGGCGTGACGCCGCTGGTGATGACCGACGAAGACACCCCCACAGGATCGGCCGGGATCTTCATCGAGGAGGTATCGGGCCACAACGCTATCGTCATTGCGCCGGGCGCGTCCGGGAACCTCTGCATCGCGGATGTGGACGCGCGGGCGGCTGAGATCAGAGGCTCGAAGGTTGCAATGACCCAGTTGGAGCAACCGATGGAGGCGGCTTTCCGCTTCCTTCAAATCGCCCACGATGCAGGTGTAACGACGATCCTGAACCCCGCCCCGTCCGCAGACCTGCCGTCGAACGCTCTGTTGCTCTGCGACTACATCACCCCCAATGAGACGGAGGCTGAGGCCCTTACAGGCATGCCCGTTGTGACCGTCGACGATGCCCTTGTTGCGGCCAGGCAGCTTCTTCGGCGGGTGTGCGCAGGGGTGCGCTAATCACGTTGGGAGGAAACGGATCACTTTTCTGGGACGGCGCTGAGGCGATCCACACTCCATCCGATGAACGCGGGACCAACGATGGATACCACCGGCGCAGGCGATGCCTTCAACGGCGGATTTGCAACTGCTTTGGCGCAGGGGCTGCCGGTGAAGGCTGCCCTGAATTTCGCCACAGCCACCGCTGCCCTCAGCGTCACCAAACACGGCACCGCCGCCTCCATGCCCACGCGGGCGCAGATCGATGCCCTGCTCTAGTCGTCTTCGGTGTTCAGAGAGTTTTCAATCTCGGTCACATGCACCATCAACTCGTCCCGATGTGCGGGCGGCATCGTATCCACCAACATATCCCGCAAACCGGGCCATTGGGGAGATTGGAACAGAAATTTCATCCGGTGGTAGTGCAGGATCGCTGCATCGGGCGTCCGCGAGTAATCCCTCCGGTGCGACAGCGAATAGTTGTGCATCTCATCAAGGACCCGTGCCCTGTAGCCAAACCGTTTCATCGTCAGCGGCAAGGTGATCTGGTCAAGCCAGGGCCGTTTGTTCGCGATCGAGCAATTCAGATCGAAATCGAGCGCAGTATCCAGCCAATGCTCCCCAAATCGTTTCCCATCCTCCGCATGCGGTGTGTCAGGAAATGCCACGAATCCGGCGTTGAAGTAGGGCACGAACTTCTTTTGGTTTCCGCGCAACAGCGTCACCTGCTCTTTCGGAACACTCATGCCGAAATGGGCATAGGCGCGGGTCCAGCGGGCGTTCTTGTCGCCCCATGTGCGACGGCCCTCGGGTGCGGCGGCACAGGTATCCGGGGCCAGGTCCATGAACTCTGCCAGTGACCGTGTGCAGGCCATATCAGTATCGAGAAATATCGCGTGCGTCGTCCCGCGCGGATCGCAGGCGGCGACGATCTTGTTGCCGTGCGGATACGGCTTCTGCCACTCCGGCGGCTCAGCCATCGTGCGTATTTCCACTCCACACACCTCATAGATTGCGTGGGACATATCGCGAATCTCGGCACGATGGGGCTCGGTCACATAGGCGTATTGCTTGACCCGCCCGTCCCCGTGATGCGCCGCGTGAAGCGAGGCCGCCATCAGCCAGGATTGTTTCTCCAACCGAACGCCGTCGGCGACGTAGAAAAGGGCCAGAGATTTAGGATCGCTCATCGGTGCCTGCCCGCGATTTTTGCTTTGGTGGTCAGTGTGGCGCGATAAAGCTGCCACCACCAGCCTCAGACTTCCAGATCGACTACGAAAATTCCATCGACACCACCTTTGCACGCGCCCACCAAAAGACCGCCTGCGCGCTGATGGTTGGGATTGGCGGCGTAGGCATCCAGCGCGGCCTTGTCGCGGAAGGTACACAGGAAGCCGTAGGGATAGCGCTCCGATTTCTGCTCAAAATCGCGGTTAGGGCCGTGGCGGAAACTGATCAACCCGTCGAGGCGGGGTTTGAGCGCGTCCAAAATCGTCATCGCCTCCATGATGTCATCCATCGCGCCTTCCGGCTCCAGCATCACCAAGTGATATAGCATTGATCTACCCCCGCTCTCTGAAAATGGCCCGGAAATCGTTCACGTTGGTCAGCGTCGGACCGGTGACAACCTGATCGCCAATCCTGTCGAAAAACGTGTGGGCGTCGTTGCGATCAAGGAAATCTTGCGGATCAAGGCCCATCTCGCGGGCCTTGTTCAGCGTATCCGGCCCGACCACGGCACCCGCAACCTCTGCCGCGCCGTCTACGCCGTCCGTATCACACGCAATGGCGTGGATATTGTTGTTTCCATTCAAAGCGGTAGCCAGCGCGAGGGCGTATTCCGCGTTCGGTCCGCCGACACCGTCCCCGCGACGGGTGACGGTCAGCTCTCCCCCCGACAGGATCACCGTGCCCGGCGCCGTCTGCAGCGCGCGGGTGGCATGGGCCACGGCCACATCGCGCGCCTCTCCCTCGATGGAATCTCCGAGTATTTCAACAGAATATCCCGCCGCGCGCGCCTGCTCTGCCGCGGATTCCAGCGATTGAGACGGCGCGGCGTAGATCACATTCCGGGTTCTGACCAACCGTGGGTCATCCGGCAGTACCGGGTCGCCGCCTGCCTCAAGGAATGCGGTGATGGATGGCGCAGGCACCACGCCCCATTTTCTCAACGCTTTCAAAGCGCGATCCGCATCACCGGAGTATCCCACCGTTGGTCCGCTTGCGATGTCGCTGGGATCGTCACCCGGCACGTCAGAGATCATCAGCGCCAGCATCTGCGCGGGATACGCGGCCACCGCCAACCGTCCGCCCTTGACGCTCGATATCTCTTTCCGGATGCCGTTTATTGTGCCAATCGGCGCTCCGGAGGCTAACAGCTTTGCCGTCAGGTCCTGTTTATCCTTTAAAGATATTCCGTCTGCTGGCGCACAGAGCAACGCTGATCCGCCGCCAGAGATCAATGCAAGGACGAAATCCCCTTCCCCCACGGTGTTCAACAGCGTCAAAAGACGCTTGGTCGCAACCTCGCCCGCCGCATCGGGCACCGGGTGTGAAGCCTCGACAATTTCTATGCCCTGACAGCCACGCGCATAGCCATAGCGGGTGATCACGAGCCCTTCACACGGGCCCCATTCGGCTTCCACCGCCTCGGCCATTCGCGCGCTGGCCTTGCCCGCGCCGATCACCAGGACGCGGCCCTCCGGCCTGGGCGGAAGCGCCGCCGCAAGGCTTTGCATCGGGTCCGCAACAGCGACCGCTTTATCAAACAGATCACGCAGAAAATCTTTTGGTATCATTATATTAGCTCGCAATGAGGCCGGAAGTTAACTGCTACAAGCCTACGCCTTCGCGCAGGATACTCCGGTTTCAACATCAAACAGATGCGCAGAGGAGGTGTCGATGGCCACTTGCAGTACTGTCTTGGCTTGAATCCCGACCTGCCCCGGCAGTTGCATTGCGAAATCGTCGGAGCCATCGACCTTGCCGTAGACGAAGGTTTCCGTGCCCAATTGTTCGACCGCGCGCACGTTCAGCGGCAGGCCTGGCCCGTCCGCAGGTTTGGTGTGTCCGGGACGGATGCCCAGTTCGACCGCTTGACCGGGGCGCGTATCGAACCGGCTGGCGTCAAGCGAAACTTCCGCGCCACCCTCAGACACAAACGCGCCGTCCTCGCCCATCGTGCCGCGAATAAAGTTCATCTTGGGCGAGCCGATGAAGCCTGCAACGAAACGGTTCGCAGGGTTGTTATAAAGGTGCAATGGGGGGCCAAACTGCTCCAAGCGCCCTGCACGCAGAACCGCAATCTTGTCGGCCATTGTCATGGCCTCGACCTGGTCATGCGTGACATAAACCATCGTGTTGCCAAGGCGTTGGTGCAGTTCCGAGATCTCGCCGCGCGTGGCGACCCGCAGTTCGGCATCCAGATTGGACAGTGGTTCATCAAAGAGAAAAACACGCGGCTCCCGCACGACGGCGCGGCCAATAGCGACACGCTGACGCTGGCCGCCGGACAGCTGACCGGGGCGGCGATCCAGGTAATCGTCGATCTGCAACATGCGCGCGGCCTCGGTCACGCGCTGGTCAATCTCCACGCGCGCCATCCCTATATTTTCAAGGCCAAACGACAGGTTATTGCGGACGGACATATGCGGATAGAGCGCGTAGCTCTGGAACACCATCGCGAGGCCGCGCTTGGAGGCGGGAACGTGATTGAGCACCTCATCGTCGATGGCGATGTCGCCGCTGGAGATGTCCTCCAACCCCGCGATCATACGCAACAACGTGGACTTGCCGCAGCCCGACGGGCCCACGAACACACAAAACTCGCCAGAGGCCACCGTGATATCGACGCCGTGGATTACCTCCACTTCACCGTAGGCTTTCTTCACATTGCGCAGTTCTAACAGGGCCATGGGCGCCTCATTTCATGCCGGTATTGGCGATACCGGTGGTGATGTATTTCTGCAGGAACACGAAGACGAGCGTCGTGGGGATCAGCGACACGACCGTCATGGCGAGGCGGTAATGTTCCTGGCTGATATGCTCGCCGCGGAATTCCAGCAGACAAAGCTGGATCGTATAAGCCTCGGTGTTGGTCGCGATTGCGACCATCGGAATGATCAGGTCGTTCCAGCGCCAGATAACGGATAGAATGCCCAACGCAGCGATGGCTGGCAACGCCAATGGCAGGACAATGCGCCAGTAGACTTTCCACTCGGAAGCGGAATCCATCCGGGCGGCTTCCAGCAATTCGTCAGGGATCGTCAGCATATACTGGCGCAGCAGGAACACGCCTGCGGGCGTCGCCGCGCCGGGGATGATGACGCCCCATATGCTGCCCGAAAGCCCTGTGGCGTTGATCGCCTTGAACACGCCGACGAGGGTGATCGTGGCAGGCACCATGAGCGTTGCCAGGATAACAACGAGGAACAGAGTTTGGCCCCGAAACGTGTATTTCGACAGGGCATACGCGGCCATGGAATTGATCAGCAGCGTCATCAGCGTCGCGATCACGGTGACAAGAACGGAGTTGGTGATACAGGTCGCGAAGTCCACATTGACGCCGTAGGCGGTGCCGGTCAGCGGCTCGGTGTAGTTGCTCCAGGACGGCGCAATGGTGCGATTGGCGGTGACCGTGTCAGCAGGCAGGCGGACGACGCCGGCGTCGCTGCCGTTCACGGCACGGGCCGGATAGAATTCGGACTGAGAATTGAGGTTGGGGATTGCCCAGGCCATGACCTCGCCGGTGTCGGGATGGGGGGCTGTGACGAGGACCTGTGTGACGATGGCGTTGGGACGGTAGGGATCGACGCCGAGGTATTCCAGGATCAAGCGCTGCTGATCAGCGTCGAGTGTTTCGATCACAGCGTCCAGATCGAACGCCTCGCGCGCTTGGGGCGTCAACGCGCCGTAACGGTTGAGCCAGACAGGCAGCCCCTCGTCGGCAATCAGCCTCCTCGCAGCGTGACTGACCTGGCCCAGATGCGAGCGCAGGGCGTATAGGGAGTTGCCCTCAAGCGCGGCAAGAAAGCCGTCAACGTCCTGGTCCGCGCGGTCCTCCAGGCTCAGATCGCTCCAGTTCAGGACCCAATCGGGCAGGTCGCCGATCACGAAGATCTCTCTTCCATCCGGTCCGTTTACCGTGGCACGGGCGACGCGGTCATAGTCGCCGGGCAGAAGGGAGAGATCCTGACTCTCGATCTGGAATTGAGTTTTGACAGAATTGAGACCCAGCCACATGACAGGCACAAGAATGATCACGAAGCCGAAGATCAGGTAGGCGTAGGACAGCCAATCGGTCCATGTCAGCTTACCCCTGCCTTGCGTGCGCGAGAGGAAATCCCAAACGGTGCTCATCGCGCTGACCTTCCGCTCAGGACGATCTGGATGATCGAAAAGATGGCGAGCGCGCCTGCGATGATCAGCGACGCGGTGGCCGCGATGCCCAACCCATTGGGCGTTGGATTGCCGCGCAGGCCCGCTGTCTCGAAGATATAGGCCACGATGGAAATCCAGCCGACTTGCATCGCATACAATTCCTCGAACGCCTGAAACGCCTTGATCAGTGACAGAATGGTCACAACGAGAAGCGTGGGCATCAGCAGCGGCAAAGTGATCTTGCGCAGAACGCGCCAGGGCGAGGCGCCATCCATTTCCGCCGCCTCGTAGAGGTCGGATGGGATCGCTTGCAGGCCCGCCAGCAGGATAAGCATGTAGAAGCCCAGGTGCGCCCATGTGAAGACGAAGACTGACCAGAACATCGTCCACGCCGGATCGACAAGCCATTGGATAGGCTCATCAATCCAGCCCCACTCCATAAGCGTGATCGACAATACGCCCTGGCGTTTCAGGATCAGGGTCCAGAGAAATCCAACCACGACGGGCGACAGCATGACGGGGTAGAAGAAGATCGACCGCCAGAGACCCCGCGCGATGATATCGCGGTTCAGGACCAGCGCTGTGATCAGCGAGAACAGCACCATGATCGGGACCTGGAAGATCACGAACACGCTCGTGTCCATCACGGCGCGGTAGAATTGGTCGTCCTCAAGGTTCGGGCGTCCGGTATCAATCTGAGTTTCCGCCAGCAGACGTTGCCAGTTGTCCGTGCCCGCAAAGGGACGGTCGGCGAAATTGATGCTTTGCCCTTCGGTGACACTGAAACCGACGTTGATGAAAAGCGGCGCGAAGGTGAAAATGCCAAAAACCAGAAGGTTGGGAAGCAGAAAGAGATACGGCAAAGGCCCGTGACCGCGCATCTTTTGCGCAAGCTCGATGGGCCAGCCAAGCACCGCCATGGCCTTTGAGCCAACGGTGCCGCGGGGCCGGGCAACGACCGCCCCCACGATGAGGTAAACCAAAAAGCCAATTGGCCAGGCCGAGCCTGCGAAAGCGTTCTCAATCGCCGTCCACATCTGCCTGGCCCTCGCGCTCGACTACTCCGCGATTTGCGCCGCGACGTCCGCGTCGATTGCGGCCATGGCGTCATCCAGCGACATCTCGCCCGTGATCACCTGCGTGATATAGTCCGGCACGACACCGTAGATGACGAAGTTCTTGGAGTAGCCCTGGAAGGTGAAGGCTTGTGGCGTCGTCTGCGCTGCGGTGCCGATTGATCCCGCGAAGGTCGACAGGGCTGCCGCAACAGCCGGATCCACGTCGCCGTAATCCACGCCAGCCGCTTGCAGGCCGGAGTGTGCAGTGATCGACGAGGTGCCCGCCGCATAGGCTGCTGCGTTCTCTTCTTCTGCCAGGAAGGCCACAAAGGCCGCCGCCGCTTCGGGCACGTCCGTGGACGAAAACGCTACGATGCCAGCGCCGCCGGGCATTGCGCCGCAACCGCCGGGACCGCATGGAGCAGGAACTGCACGCCACTCAAAATCGGTAATGTTTTCAGCATAGTTACCGATCATCCAGGACCCGGACATGTGCATAGCGACATCGCCGGACAGGAATAACGGAGCCGCGTTCTGGTACGCGGTGCCGGTGCCTGCGGGCCAGCCATCAACAGGCATCAGACCGCTTTCGTGCCAACCCACGAAGGTTTCGGCGAAGGTGCGGAAGCCGTCGTCCACAAGGATAGGCTCTCCGTCATCGTCGAAGAACGCAGCGCCGTACGCGAACGCGGGGCCAGCCCAACGGTGCGCGGTGCGGTCCATCGCGAAGACGGCGTCCATGCCAAGGGTGTCCTGAACCTCGCCAAGTGCAGTCATCCACTCGTCCCATGTGGCGCCGTCGCCGGGGATCTCGACGCCCGCGTCGTCAAACATGGTGACGTTGATGTAGGGTCCCGTCACGGTCAGCTCTGTCGGCCAGCCGTAAATACCCGTGTCCTCGCCGCCGGGTGCGCGATACCACGGCAGCACGGAGCCGTAGGAGGCTTCCATGTAGTCAGCGTCCACATAGGGCGTCAGATCCAGATAATACTGGTTCAGACCGCCAAGGTTGGTCACACGGGCAACATCTGGCGCGGCATCGGTTTGCAGCTGGTTTTCCAGCTGATCGCGGATGATCTCGTAGCCGACGACTTCCATCGCGACGGTGTGGCCGGATTCGGCCTCGAACTCAGTGATCAGGCCCGCCAGAACGTCACATTCGTTGCCGTTTTGGTAGCACAGAAAGCTCACTTCTTCCGCAGTCGCCGCACTTGCGGCCATGATTGCGGTTGCAGCGCACGTCAGCCGCAGAGTTTGCAGTTTAGTCATAGAATCCTCCCATGGATTTTTGTCGGTCTTTTTCCCAACGATAGAAGACATGCGCGTCCGGCGTCCACAGATATTGCGCGCAGGGTTTGTGGCGCATTTTGGAACTAGAGCAATTTTCGTCAGCGCCGCAATTGCGGTGTGCAAAGCGGCGCTGGAGGTATATCAATGGTATATCAATTTTGACATCGTGGGTTGAGAACCGGTGCCCGAGGCGCGCCGGAGGGGTCCGGAAATGGCCCGCAACGGCCACCGGCGAATCAATCTGACGGCAGCGATGGCAGATTCGAAAGCGCGACCAACGCACGTCGCAGGGCGTCAAGATCGGCGGGTCTCAGGTTCCTGACCAATGCAGCCTCAAACCGCTCCGCCTCCGCGCTTAGATCCGCAAATACGACATGGCCCGCGCGGGTCAGCGAGAGGCGCTCGATCCGGCGATCCAATGAGGACAATTGCCGCATGAGGTAGCGTTTCGCCTCCAACGCGCCCACTGCACGGCTGACCTTGGTTTTGTGGATGGAAGCCTTTTCGCAAATCTGCCTGGCCGACAGATCACCATAAGCGCCCAGGTGAAACAGCACCCGCCATTCAGTGCGCAGCATTCCGTAACGGCCTTTATAGTACGCCTGAAAATCCTGGCTCGCTGCTTCGGCTGCCTGGTTCAGCAAATAGGGCAGAAAGTGCGGAAGATGGAAGGGCGTGTCGGACATGGGACGTGGTTAGCAAATTTCCGACCGGGCGCGCCATAGTCTAACGCCAGCCTCGGGTGAGAGGCTGACCCTGTTTAGGCAGGATGTTGATCGAGCCGCGCGTTGACATGGTCACGGTGCCGAAGTCCAGGTCTAATTGGCCGCCCGGTCCGATCGATTGTCCATTCACTGCAATGATCGTGGTGCCGTCTTAACGGGTCGGCAGGTTATTGTTTTTCAGCGGCGCACGTTAGGAGCCGTAGGCCTCGATCACCAGACTGTGGTTGACGGCAATGCCATCGCCCGGCTCAACCTCCGGCGCATCGGGGTCCGCTCCGCCTTCCACCGGATCATAGAGAAGGAAAGGGACGGTCGCGGAAAACGGTGTTCCCATCCGCGTCCTGATCCATCTTTACAAGGCTGCAATCCGGTCGAAAACCTAGGACCACCTCTGGTCAGGGTGGTCTTTGGGCTCTCCGACCTGAGCGGCCTACATCGATCGCTTCTTCTTCAAAGCCTCAAATCCGATGATCACATCCAGCAATTCAGTCGTAATTTCTGTTTGTCGCAGCGCACGCATGTCGGATTTCAGAGTATCCAGCCTGTCGTCCACCGATTGCTCGGCCTGCTGCATCAGAGCGAGCCTTGCGGCGTTCTCTGTCACCAAGGCCTCCGCGGAGGCGCGAAACAGGCTGGCAAAGAGGTGCTCGCGGATCAGCGCTTTGAACAGATCGCCCGAATGCATAGAGAAGTACGGCAGGCGACGGGGGGAGGAGGCTTTGGTGCCGAAGTTAACGAGGCGCTTCGGGCCAAGGGGAAGTAAACGCGCAATCTCAGGGGCCTGTGGGCCGCCCTCACCACGCGCAAAATAGGCAAGAGACACCGAAAGTTCGTGAGGATGGCTGTCGGCCCTGATCCGATCAAGCGTCCGGGTCAAAAGGTTCGCCAGCCGCCCGATCCCGTCAACGGAGGCGGGCGGGAAGAACGTCTTTTCGACCCCCAGACCCTGATCCGCAAGAGCGCCTGTCATGTGCGACCCAACACTCAGGATTGTTGCGGTCTTGCCGCCTTCAAGAGCGATGCGTTGCCTGACATGATTGGCAAGCGCGTCGTTATAGTTACCGCACAGACCATGGTCAGACCCGAAGACAACGATGACGTTCGTGACGTCCTTCGAAGTCACGACATCGATCGGGTCTGATTGCGACAGGAAGGCATGCAAGCCCTCAAGAATGGTATCGTGATAGGCCTCAATCGAGCGGGCCGCATGTTCGTACGGAGCGGCGTTGATGACCGACAGCGTCTTCATCGTATGCACGACGCTGCGAATGCCCTGGATGCTGGTTGTGCGCCGGGCGAGCACGTCAAGTGTTTGTGCCATGTCGATCACCTAAAGCATCGCGAGCCTTCTGTCCAAGCGCGGTCATTCGCGCCCGAGCTGCGTCGTCGAATGGCTCGTTTCGCGCAATCTGCTCGCCCATCTCGCCCAGATCGCGCGCGGCGGCAATTCGTATGATTTTCATCACCGCAAATGTCTCAGCCTCACTCAACTCATCAAAATGGCCATCCATCGCCGCGACCAGAACGGCCAGTTGCTCGATGGAGGGAATTGGATCGCGTTCTGCCTGTCGCAGGGATGCGCGCACCGCAGCCCCACGCGCCAGACGTGCACGCGTTGCATCGTCCAACCGGGTGCCAAAGCGTGCGAAATCCTCCAGTTCCTCGAATTGCGAAAGGGTCACGCGCAGGTTTCCGGCCACCGATCTGAACGCCTTGCTTTGCGCCTTGCCGCCGACGCGACTGACGGAAACGCCCAGATCGACCGCCGGGAACTGGTTCTTACGCACCAGACGCGGTGACAGATATATCTGCCCGTCGGTGATCGAGATCAGGTTTGTCGGTATGTAGGCAGACAGGTTTTCGGCCTGCGTCTCAACCACTGGCAGAACTGTGATGGAGCCGCCGCCGAAACCGTCACTGAACTGCCCCGCTCGCTCCAACAGACGAGCGTGGATATAGAAGATATCGCCCGGAAATGCCTCCCTCCCGGGTGGGCGCCGCAGCAGCAACGACAACTCTCGGTAGGACCGCGCGTGATGGGTCAGATCGTCAAGCACCACCAGCACGTCGCGGCCGCGACCTGCGAAATCCTCGGCCATGGCGAGCGCCGCATAGGGTGCGACATACGCAAGGCCTGCAGCCTCTTCATCGCCCGCAGACATGATGATCGTGCGCTCCATCATGCCACCGTCCGTGATCGCGCCGATCACCTTTGCGACGGCATCACCCCGTTGCCCGATGGCGCAATAGATACAGATCACATCGGTGCTTTTCTGGTTGAGGATCGCGTCTACCGCCAGCGAGGTCTTGCCCGTCTGCCGATCCCCGATGACCAGCTGCCGCTGCCCAAGGCCAATCGGCACCGCTGCATCGACCGCCTTGATCCCCGTTGCCAGAGGCCGCGAAATTGCTTTTCGGTCGAGGATTTTCGGCGCTTCCGCCTCTACCGGGCGCGCGGTCTCTGCCGCCATCGCGCCCTTGCCGTCCTGCGGCTCACCGAGCGCATCGACCACACGGCCCAACAGGGCAGCACCAACCCTGGCACCTACGACGGATCGGGTCCGGTGAACGTTTTGGCCCACATCAATGCGGTCCGAGGGGCCAAGCAGCGCTACTCCCAGACGTCCCGGTTCAAGATCCAGCACGATGCCCCGCACACCTGATTCGAACCGCAGCAACTCATCGGAAAGGGCGCGTTCCAGCCCGGTGACAATTGCAATCCCGTCGGCCACTTCCGCGACCTGTCCGATCTCGCTGAGGCGTGGCGGGGGGGCAGGGGCGTTCAGGAGCGCCTGCACCAGATCGTCGGGTTCCATGCCAATTTCACTACCCATTCGACAGTGCCTTCGAGGAGTTCTCCATTGGCCAACTGCGCGCCGATCAACGCGTCCAACCCATCGATGTAGGAGTCCACCGTCCAAGCCAGTTGCGCGCCGCCAATGCGCAGGACAAGACCCGGCGTCTGGCTTTCGTCCGCTGTAAACGTCGCGGCAACTTCCGGGAAAATGATCTTTAATGCCGCGACCAGGGTATCCTGGGTTGACATGGCGAGCGGGTCACGGCTCGACACGACAGCTTCGGTCGCGTTCCCCGCCGCATTCTTAAGATCTCGTGCCATCGGCTCCAGCTGTACCACGAGATGCTGCGCCATTCGATCCTCCAGCGTCTCATTTGCCAAGTCCGCCAACGCCTTGCGGGTAAGAGCTAACAGCGCATCCGCGCCGACCCTGTGCATGCGAGCCGTATACTTGCGGGCCTCCTCGTCCCGAGATGTCTTCCACTCCGCCCACTCACGCTCCATGCGCTGATGCGCGTCTGCCAACAGAGCATCGCGTTGATCCTCGGCTGATTTTCGGATCGTCTCAGACATTTCAGTTTCCGCCGCACGAAGGGCGCGCTCCCTGTCGTGGTAGTCCGCCTGTGTGGCGGCTGCTTCTGCCTTGGTCTCTTCCGCCGCGTGCATCCGGGTCTTAATCTCAGCCTCTCGCGCATCGATACCGTCCAGAATTGGTCGATAAAGGAACCGCTTCAATAGCCAGACGAGCACCAAAAAATTGGCGATCTGCGCCGCGACTGTGATCCAGTCGATGGTCATGGGTTAGCTCCCCGCAGCCTGTACAGCTTCCAGCGCCACAGTCCAAAATGGATTCGCAAAGAGAAGAATCATGGCGACAACAAAACAATAGATCGCGGTCGACTCGATCATGGCCAGGCTGACGAACAGTGTCCTTGAAATCGTCGGCGCAGCGTCGGGCTGCTGCGCGATTGAACTCAGCGCAGCCGCGGCAGCTCGACCTTCCCCGAAGGCCGGACCAATAGCTCCAAAAGAGACGGTTAATCCCGCCGTGAAAATGGAGATAGCGGCAATGATGGCAAGGTCAGTCATGGAATGTCCTTTTGAGGTTTGGGAGCGGTTGCGCTGGAAATGTAGACCGTCGCCAAAATTGCAAAGATGTAGGCTTGGATCATACCTGTCAGGAGGCCGAGAACATCCATCACGATGGGAAAGAAGAACGGGGCCACGCTGAGCAGAATCGTAGCAATCACGGCACCGCTCATGATGTTGCCATAGAGCCTGATCGCCAGTGAAATCCCGCGCGAAAATTCAGAGATGACGTTGAACGGAAGCATGATGAAAGAGGGTTCCAGGTAGGTTTTTAGATACCCTCCAGGGCCACGGCTGGTGATGCCGAACAAAGGCACCGCAATCAGTACCGAGAGAGCGAGCGCCGTGGTCGTAGAAAGCGAAGATGTCGGCGGCTCGAACACCGGTATGACCAACAGCAGATTTGAGACCGCGACAAACAGGAACAGCGTTCCTGCGTAATACAGCAGGAGGCGCGAGGGGCCGGGAGCGATCTCTTCGATCTGGCTCTGGATGCCCTGCACGATCACTTCCAGCGTAGTGCGCCAGCGGTTTGGTGGTACATCCGGGCGCAAGTTGCGTGTGATCAGCATCGACGCCACGGTCAGCAGCGCCATCACAACCCACGTGTAGAAAAGCGTTGCATTTATCGGGATACCCAATGCGTCGAACATGATGATCTGATCCGGTGACAAGGTCATGGCGTTGATCCGGCAGGCGCCCCGATGTGCGCGTAGGTCGTGGCGATGAGCCGCACGACAAGGAAAGTCAGCGCATAGCCGAGGCCCGCCCACGGTCCGCCCTGCCCCACGGCCAGCCATCCAGCACCGAGCAGCGCCACAATCCGCAGCGCGGCGCTCAGCGACAACAGCCTGACAGGGAATTCACTGCGCAAAGCACATTTCATACCGACGGCCAGACCGACGAAGTACAGCGCGCCCATGACGGCACCAACGCCGCCACCCGAAATCACTGCCTGCCAATCCACAGCGCTCATTTTTCGCCTCCTTCCTTGTTGATCCAAGACGCAGAAATGAACGCCCCCAGAACGACCCCGCCAAGGATCAGGGCAATCGTCCATGAAAATGCCTGCGGGGCCACGCGGTCCAGCCACAGCCCCAGGAACGCCCCGCCCACGGTCGGCACGGCGATCGACCAACCGATCATCCCGAAGGTGCCTATCCCGCGCAGCGGGCTTGGAGCGGGATTGTCGCGCGTGGACTTCATCCGTGCGGCCTGACGCGCGATCTCGTCAGAGGATTTGTCTGGTCGCTGCGTCATAGCAGCGGCCTTTGCAATTCTGCGAACCGCCGGACCATATCCGCTTCAAGGCGCGACAGCGCAGACCTGGCCTGACGCTCCTCCTCATCCATCCGGACAAAGCTGTTCTCGACTGTTTGGTGGAGCGTATCCAAATCATCACCGCGCACCCCTCGTCTGACGGAAATGGCTACGGTCGGGCCTTTTTTGACAAGCAGCCCCTCGTCGAGGCCGAAGATCTGCTCAGATCCGTCGGCAAGGCCAAGCGTTACGACTGACGGCACAAGGGCGGTCACAAAATCCACATGGTTCGGTAAGATCCCGAAAGAGCCGTTTGGAGCCACCGCTGACAGGCGCGTGGCCTGCCCCTCGAACAGAGTGCGGGTCGGCAACAGCAGCGTGACGCACATGTCCATCGCCATGCTCATGGGTTGGCCTCCAGATCAGACAAGCCGCCGATCATGTAATAAGCGCTTTCGGGCAGGTCGAAGTCGGTTTGCCCGAGGATCGTCTCGCATCCCGCAAGCGTCTCTTCGATCGGCACCAGCTTGCCGTCCGTGCCGCTGAACGACCCTGTGGTGAAGAAGGGTTGGGTCAAGAACCGCTCCAGGCGCCGGGCCCGCGCGACGGTGGCTCGGTCGACAGACGAAAGCTCATCAAGGCCGAGCATGGCGATGATGTCGCGCAATTCCTCGTAATCCGCCAAAGTGCGACGCACGGTGCGCGCGATGTCATAGTGGCGTTGCCCAACCACCGACGGCGTCAACATGACCGAGGCGGAGGCGAGCGGATCAACCGCCGGGTACAAACCCTCGCTCGCCCGCTTGCGCGACAATACGACGGAGGCCGACAGGTGCGAAAAAATATGTGCGGCGGCGGGGTCTGTGAAATCATCAGCGGGCACGTAAACCGCTTGAATCGAGGTGATCGCGCCGCGTTTGGTCGAGGTAATGCGCTCCTCCAACGCTGCCAGTTCCGTGGCCAGCGTCGGCTGATACCCCACGCGCGATGGCATGCGTCCCATCAGGCCAGACACCTCGGACCCCGCCTGCACAAAGCGGAAGATGTTGTCGATCAGCAGAAGAACATCCTGCCCTTTGTCGTCGCGGAAATACTCGGCCATGGTCAAAGCGGTATTGCCCACCAGAAAGCGCGCGCCGGGAGCCTCGTTCATCTGACCAAACAGCATAACGGTGTTTTCGCGCACGCCGGCCTCGCCCATCTCACGGTACAATTCTTCCGCCTCGCGGGAGCGTTCTCCGATACCGCAAAACAGGCTGACCCCCTTGTGATGCTGGACGGTGTTGTTGATCAGCTCTGTGATCAGCACGGTCTTGCCAACACCCGCCCCGCCGAACAGGCCCGTCTTGCCGCCACGCTCAATTGGCGACAGCAAGTCAATGGCCTTGATGCCGGTCTCCAGAATTTGCGATTGAAGGACCCGGTCGCTCAGCTTCGGAGGCGCGCGGTGGATCGAACGGTATTCCTGCGCCAACGGTGCGGGGCGGCCATCAATCGGCGCGCCGAACACATCCAGCATCCGGCCCAAGACGGCATCGCCCACGGGCACCTGGATTGGCCCTCCAGTGGCCCTGACCCTCATGCCAAGGCCGAGGCCGCGAACCGGGGCCATGGCAATCGCGCGCACCGTGCCGTGGCCAATCAAGCCCGCAACTTCCAGAGCGACCTTTCCGGCATAGAGCAGGTCATGGATACGTGGGACCGCGCCGTCGAACACCACGTCGACCACGCCACCGCGAATTGCGGAGATATGGCCATCTGTAGAGACGTCAGGGCGTGTCGCGGTGCGGCTATCCATCTGCGTCAGCCTTTTTCGACACTCGCGTACCGGCAGTCCCTTCAAGGATCGCAAGCGCATCTGCCAACTGGCCAATACCTGCAACGCCCCCCAAATCCGCAAAGTCGCACGCCGCCTTCAGTTTTGGCCCCATCGACCCCTGCGGCAGATCCAGCGCACGCGCTTGTGTCGGCTTCAACAGGTGCAGCGGCTTGGCCGCATCCGTGCCAAAACCGTCATAGACGGCATCGACATCCGTCAGCAGCAACAGAGCATCCGCACCAATGTCACTAGCCAGAAGCGCACTTGCGGCGTCCTTGTCGATGACAGCTTCGACGCCGATCATACTGTCATCAGGCCGTCGCAGGACCGGAATGCCGCCGCCTCCCGCGCAAATGACGATAACGCCCTGATCCAGCAGCATCCGGACCACGCGCAGATCGGGGATCTCGACTGGACGGGGCGACGGCACAACGCGCCGCCAATACTGCCCATCCTGTGCGATGGTCCAACCCGCCGCCTTGGCCCGCGCCCGCGCCTCATCCTCGGAATAGACCGGGCCGACAAACTTCGTCGGATTGCCGAACGCCGGGTCTTGCGCATCAACGATGACCTGAGTCAGCAGCGTCGCAACCGCGTGATCGTGCCCGAGCGCGTTCTCAAGCTCCTGTTCGATCAGATAGCCGATCATGCCTTCGGTTTCAGCGCCCAGCACATCGAGCGGAAAGGCCTCATCCGGATTATAGGCCGATCCCTGCAATGCCAGCAGGCCGACCTGTGGCCCATTGCCGTGCGTGACGATCAACTGATGCCCGGCCCGCACTATCCGCGCCAAAGCCGCCGCCGCCGTCTTGACGTTGGCACGCTGAGACTGCGCGGTCAGGGGCTGGCCGCGTTGCAACAGCGCATTACCACCCACAGCGGCAACGACCAGCATCCTACGACCCCAGAGTGGCGACAAGAACCGCCTTTATGGTGTGCATCCGGTTTTCCGCCTGATCGAAGACGATGCTCGCGGCGCTTTCAAAGACTTCTTCAGTTACCTCCATGGCGTCGAGGTCGAATTCGGCCTTGATCTGCGCTCCGACGGTGGTCCCGGCATTGTGGAACGCGGGCAGGCAATGCATGAAACAGGCGCGGGGGTTGCCGGTTTTGGCCATCACCTCCGCAGTGACCTGATAGGGTTTCAGCAGCTCGATGCGTTCCGCCCATTTTTCTTTGGCCTCGCCCATCGAGACCCAGACATCGGTGTAGACGAAGTCCACGTCCTTGACGGCGGTGTCCACATCTTCGGTGATCGTCACCCGCGCGCCGGTCTCTGCGGCGATTTTCCTGGCTTCTTCGATAATGCTCTTGATGGGCCAGCAGGCTTTGGGCGCGCAAAGGCGGACATCCATGCCCATCTTGGCTCCACCAATCAACAGACTGTCGCCCATATTGTTGCCCGCATCCCCCAGAAACGCGAAGGCGACCCGGTGCAGCGGCTTTTCGACATGCTCCTGCATCGTCAGGAAATCGGCGAGGATCTGGGTAGGGTGAAACTCGTTCGTCAGCCCGTTGTAGACGGGTACGCCAGAGTGGCGTGCCAATTCTTCTACAATTTCCTGCCCAAATCCCCGATACTCAATGGCGTCATAGATCCGCCCCAGAACACGAGCGGTATCCTTGACCGATTCCTTGTGGCCGATGTGAGAGCCGGTCGGCCCCAGGTAAGTCACCCGCGCGCCCTGATCGTAGGCCGCAACCTCGAATCCCACACGGGTGCGCGTGCTGTCCTTCTCGAAGATCAGCGCAATGTCCTTGCCTTGCAGCTTCGGCACTTCGGTACCGGTGTATTTTGCTACCTTAAGATCTGCAGAGAGTTTCAGCAGAAAGGCGATCTCTCGCGGGTCGAAGTCACGCAGCGTCAGGAAGTGGCGGTTTTTCAGATTATAAGCCATTGGGAGTCACCTTCGAGGTCAAACGGGGTCGCGCATTGTGGGGCAGCTCATGCAGTGACCACCGCCGCGCCCGCGTCCAAGCTCGGCACCGGGAATAGCCAGAACTTCGATGCTTGCAGCTTCCAGCGCGGCGTTGGTGTCGTCGTTGCGGTCGTAGCCGATAACCACACCGGGCCGCAGCGCGAGCACGTTGTTGCCGTCGTTCCACTGCTCTCGTGCGCGCTCTTCCTCGGTGTTGCCACCCGTTGGCACGATGTGCAGGCTTTTGTAGCCAAACACCTCGGCCACGATGTCGAAAATCGGGCGCGGATCGTGGTGGAATTGCAGCGGCGCGGGTCCGTCGCCGGGGCGAATGTCGTAACAGACCAGCTCATCCGCGACTTCCTTGAAGGTCGTGACCACATCGCCACCGCACAAGGTGAAGACGGTATCAAGGTGCATCGCGGCGCGTGATTTTGGGATGGCGAAGGCCAGCACACGCTGTGCGGCGCCGGTATCAAACAGCGCCTCCGCCAATTGGCCGACCCCTTGGGGTGAGGACCGCTCGCCCATGCCGACCAGTACCGTGCCGTCGCCCACCGGCATGATGTCGCCGCCCTCAACTGTCGCAAGTCCGTGATCAAGCGTCGGATCACCCCAGTGGATCGTGGTGCGATCCGCAAAGTTCGGATGGAATTTGTAGATTGCAGTGTTCAGAAGCGTTTCAGGACGCCGTGCGGGCCAATGCATTGGATTGACGGACACGCCGCCAAAAATCCAGGCCGAATTGTCACGGGTAAACAGGGCGTTGGGCAGAGGCGGCAAGATAAAACCGTGCGCTCCGAGGTAACTGCCAAACAGGCCAGACGGTTTGAACGGAAGATCATCCACCGCCAGTCCGCCAAGCAGATACTCGGCCAGTTGCGCGCCGGTAAGCTCGTCCATCCAGGCGCGCAGGTCGGACATCATACCGACCCCGATCTGATTGGATGTGATCCGATGATCCAACACCCAGTCGCGGCTTTGGGGGATGTCAAGCGTCTCGGCCAGCAGATCGTTGACGTCCAAAACCTCCACGCCTTCATCGCGCATTGTCTTGGCGAATACGTCGTGGTCCTTTTGGGCCTGCTTGACCCAGAACACGTCGTCAAACAACAGATCCTGACAGTTCGAAGGCGTCAGGCGGCGATGCGCTGCGCCGGGGCGGCATACCACGACCTGGCGCAGGTTTCCGGTTTCTGAATAGACACCTAATGGATGATCGGTCATTTCCTCAGCTTTCTCTTACAAAATCGCGGCGATGCTGAGCGCTGCACTGATGAAAACGATCAGGATCAGCAGAAGTGGCCAAATGAAGGCCAGCCAGCGGTCATAGGACACGCGCCCGATGGCGAGGCCGCCGATCACCACCGCAAAAGTTGGATTAATCAGATTCACCAGCCCGTTTGCAGATTGGTAGGCGGTCACGACCAGGGACCGGTCGACGCCTGCAAAATCCGCCAGCGGTGCGAGGATTGGCATCGACAGGACGGCAAGCCCGGAGGAGGATGGGACGAAGAAACTCATTCCTGCCTCTAGCCAGAACATCAGGTTAATAAAGGCCAGATCACTCAAGGCTCCGAGCGATTGCTCGGCGCTGAACAGGATCGTGTCGGCGATCAATCCGTTCTCCATGACAACAACGATGGCGCGCGCCAAACCCACCACCAGCGCCACGCCCAGAAGCTCTTGTGCGCCGCTGATGAAGGCCCCGGTGAGCTTCTTCTCACCCATGCGCGCGATCAGGCCGATCACGATGGCAGAGCCCAGAAACAGGGCGCCCATACGGGCCATCCACCAGCCTTGCGACGACACGCCCCATATCATCACCGCAAAGGTCAGTCCGAAAAGGATCAACACGATGGATTGCGTCCATGTCAGGCGCGTAGCCTCAGACGCGCTGGAAGCGCCTTTGAGGAAGGTCGCGCGATGCGCACGCGCCTGCTTTGCCACAACAGATCGCGATGGATCGGCCTTCACCCGACCCGCGTAGCGCATCACATACCACGAACATATCACGAGGCCCCCGATCAGCAGGACGAGCCGCAACGCCATACCGTCGGTAAACGGGATCCCGGCAGAGTTGGCCGCGATCACCGTCGCGAATGGGTTGATGGTCGATCCCAATACGCCAATTCCCGCACCAATCAGGATTATTGCCACCCCGGTCACAGCGTCGTACCCGGCCGCGATCATTACCGGAACCAGAATGGCGTAGAAGGCCAGCGTTTCCTCGGCCATGCCGTAAGTCGTACCGCCAAGGGCAAACAGAGACATCATGATCGGGATCATCCAGATCTCGCGTCCTTCCAACTTGCGCATGACGGTCTTGATGCCCGTATCAATGGCACCGGTGGCATTGACGATGCCCAGAAATCCACCGAGGAAGAGAACGAAAAGCGCCACGTCAATGGCGTTGGCGGCGTAGCTGTCGGGGTCATAAAAGCCAGCGCCGGGGGCAAGCATGACATCCACGAAGCCCTGCGGATTTGGCGCGACCTCCTGGTAGGTACCCGTCACGGCGATCTCGCGGCCGACCGTCTCATTCATCACCCGGTCATAGCTTCCAGCGGGGATGATCCACGTCAGGGCTGCAACAAGAATGATAAGGGCAAACAGAATTGTATAGGCCGTGGGGAACCATGAACTGGTTTGCTCATCAGGGGTCTGGGCCGTCGTTGTGTCGTCCGTCATTCGATTTTTCCCGATCACTTGAGATGCGCACATTCCGCAAGGAATGGCAGCACGACCAATATCTGGGGGGAACCTGACAGATCGTGCGCTGTCGCAATTGACATGCGTCAATCGTCCATCGGTTTGTCCAAAATGCTGCGATCTCGCGTCGATTGATCATCGTCAAGTGAGCGTGCGTCGAGACATGTAATCACCTGACCAGAGCAGTTGATCGAAGCAAGGGATCAAAAGATGGCGCATGTAAGCATGGAACAGCCCATCGACAGGAGAATGAAGGCTGCACAGGCACGCATCACAGGAGGATTGTCCCCCATGGCGTTGGCTGCCGCCTATTCGGATTGGGCACTGCACCTGTCGTCCGCTCCCGGCAAGCAGCTGGAACTCATTAACAAAGCGGGCGAGAAAGCGCGGCGGTTTGCGACCTACGGCACCCGGTGCATTCCTTCCCCGAATGCGTCAGAACCCTGCATCAAACCGTTGCCTCAAGACAAACGGTTCACGGACAAGGAATGGCAAAAGTGGCCCTTCAACGCGATGTCGCAGGCGTTTTTGCTCAACCAGCAGTGGTGGCACAATGCGACCACAGGTGTCGCGGGCGTCACCAGCCAGCATGAAGACGTAGTGACGTTCACTGCACGGCAAATACTCGATGTCTTTTCGCCGTCAAATTTTGCGCTGACCAATCCAGAGGTGCTTGCTAAGACGGCTGGCGAAGGTGGCATGAACCTTGTGCGCGGTTTGCAGAACTTCGTCGAGGATGTGTTGCTCGCGAATGCCGGGAAACGGCCTTTCGGGACCGAAGCCTTTGAAGTCGGGCGCGATATGGCGACGACCTCAGGCAAAGTTGTCTATCGCAACCCTTTGATCGAGCTGATCCAATACACACCCATGACGGACACCGTTCGGCCTGAGCCCATTTTGATCACACCGGCGTGGATCATGAAGTTCTACATTCTTGATCTTGAAGTACAGAACTCTCTGGTTCGCTATCTGACCGATCAAGGCTTCACGGTTTTCATGATCTCTTGGAAAAACCCGAACGCCGACGACCGCGATCTGGGAATGGACGACTATCTTTCATATGGTATCATGGATTCGGTCGACGCAGTCCATGCCATAGCGGGCGAGCAGAAAATCCACGCCATCGGCTACTGCCTTGGCGGCACATTGTTGTCGATCGCGGCGGCGGCAATGGCACGCGACGGCGATGCTCGGTTAAGAAGCCTGACGCTTCTAGCGGCCCAGGTTGACTTCACGGAGGCGGGCGAACTGACGCTGTTCATCAATGACAGTCAGCTGGCTTTCCTTGAGGATATGATGTGGGAAAAAGGTTATCTGGACACCAATCAGATGGCGGGTGCTTTCCAACTTCTACGCTCCAATGACCTGATCTGGTCGCGGGTGATCCATGATTACCTGATGGGTGAACGATCAGAAGTGAATGCCCTATTGGCCTGGAACGCGGATGCAACGCGGATGCCGTTCCGGATGCATTCCCAATACCTGCGGCGTCTGTTCCTGAACAACGATCTGGCGGAGGGGCGTTACGAGGTTGGCAATCGGCCCATTGCGATCTCGGACATCCGCGTGCCGGCTTTCATTGTGGGGACAGAGCGCGATCACGTGGCGCCATGGCAATCAGTATTCAAATTCAATCTGCTATCCGACACCGATGTGACATTTGTTGTCACCAGTGGAGGGCACAATGCAGGGATCGTGTCAGAGCCCGGCCATCCAAAGCGCCACTACCGAATCCATCCAAAATCCAAGGATGCACCTTACACGGATCCAGATCGATGGATGGCAAAGACGGCTGTGATCGACGGGTCCTGGTGGCCCGCCCTTTCCGAATGGTTGGGGAAGGTTTCGGGCAACCCCATCGGGCCGCCAGCTATGGGAACGAGCGGATACGAACCACTTTGTGACGCGCCCGGCACCTATGTTCTTCAGCAGTGATCGGTACGCTCGTCAATGAGCAAATTAGGCCTTCCATGGACGCAACATGCGCATAGATTGGAAATGGAGGCGGATTTGGGAAGACATATAGAGCATCATATGGAGGACATTTGCCCCGGTGAGCGTTGGTCGCTGGACTTCCTGTCCGACACGTTCGGGGTATCCCGCAAGTTCCGCATTCTGGCTGTGAATGATGATTGCTGCCGCGAGAACCTGTGCCTGATGGCCGACACCAGCATCTTGGGTGCGCGGGTGACTGCAGTCGCAGCGCATGGATTGACCTAGATCGCTGTTGTGAGTGGGGCACAGCACAAACCCCCGGCCATTACTGGCCGGGGCGTTTCGCTTACTCACTTAACCCAGCGTGGGCATTGTGAATTCCGGATCGGACCGCTGTCCAGACGGCCAACGTGTCGTTGTCGTCTTGATGCGTGTATAAAACCGCACACCTTCCATGCCGTGCATGTGGTGATCACCGAAGATCGACGCTTTCCAACCGCCGAAACTGTGGAAGGCCATTGGCACGGGAATTGGTACGTTGATGCCAACCATCCCAACTTCGATATCCTGGCTAAAATTACGCGCCAGATCGCCATCACGGGTAAAGACTGCTGTACCGTTCGCGTATTCGTGGCCGTGGATCAGATCAACGGCTTCTTGATAAGACTTCTTGCGCACCACAGAAACAACTGGCCCAAATATCTCTTCTTTGTAGCAAGTCATATCCTCGGTCACATCGTCCAGCAATGTGCCACCGATAAAATACCCGTTCTCGTAGCCTTGCTTGTCTTGTTTGAACGTGCGGCCATCGACAACGACCTTGGCGCCTTGGGCTTCGCCGCTATCAATGTAGCCGCGCACTTTGTTCAGATGCTGCTCGGTGACCAAGGGGCCCATTTCCGATGTGCGATCTGCGGCTGGTCCGACCTTCAAGGCTTCTATCTGTGGAACCAGCTTTGCGATCAACGCGTCGGCTACAGCGTCCGTGACCGGAACAGCGACAGAAATCGCCATACAACGCTCACCAGCTGATCCGTATCCAGCCCCCATCAATGCGCTCGCAGCCATGTCAAGATCCGCATCTGGCATAATGATCATATGGTTCTTGGCACCGCCAAGCGCTTGAACCCGCTTACCGTTTGCCGTGCCAGTTTGGTGGATGTACTGCGCAATCGGGGTAGACCCGACAAAGCTGACAGCCTTGACATCGGGGTTATTCAAGAGCGCATCAACGGCCTCTTTGTCGCCTTGTACGACATTGAAAACGCCATCCGGCAATCCGGCTTCTTTCAGCCAGTCAGCCATCATCAACGCCGCAGACGGATCGCGCTCGGATGGTTTCAGGATGAAAGTGTTACCTGTAGCCAAAGCGACTGGCCACATCCACATGGGCACCATCGCCGGAAAGTTAAATGGTGTGATGCCAGCGCAAACGCCCAAAGACTGGCGGATCATGTGGCTGTCTACGCCGGTGCCGACATTCTCGGAAAACTCGCCTTTCAGAAACGTCGGCGCGCTGGTTGCAAATTCAACAACTTCCAGACCGCGGGTCACTTCGCCGACGGCGTCATCATGGGTTTTGCCATGTTCAGAGGAAATCACTTCGGCCATCTGGTCGGCGCGCTCCCACAAAATGGATTTAAAACGGTCCAAAATCCGCGCGCGGCGCAAAGCGGGCGTCTTGGACCAAGCAGGCCAAGCTGCCTTGGCAGCAGCAACAGCCGCGTCAACCTCGGCCGTGGACGCAAGTGCGACGGTTTTTTCTGACGTACCCGTTGCAGGGTTAAAGACAGGTTGCGCCCGTCCGGATGTGCTTGCCACGTGCGCGCCGTCGATGAAGTGAGCGATATCAGTCATTTTGATCTCCTTTGGTTACGGAGATCCTATCGACACGAAGTCTTCATTTATATATTCAATAAACAAGAATTGCTATTCATAAATGTAGGTAAGAGCATGAACTGGGATGACACAAAGTATTTTCTTGCCGTGGCGCGCGCGGGTCAAATGCTGGGTGCCGCCAATCGGTTGAATGTCAGCCAGGCAAAGCTGAGCCGGCGGATCACATCGTTGGAACAAGCGCTGGATTGCAAGCTGTTTGATCGCAGCACAGGTGGCTGCGTTCTGACGAGAAACGGAACGATGCTCCTTGAAACCGCCGAGCGGATAGAGGCCGAGTTTTCAAATGCAGCAACACAAATCCGCAACCCGCAGAGCACTGTGTCCGGCACGGTGCGCATCGGGGCGCCTGACGGGTTTGGCGTGGCGTTTCTGTCTCGGCATCTGCATCATTTGATTGCCGCCCATCCCGATCTGGACATCCAACTGGTCCCGACGCCGCGCAATTTTTCGTTGTCGCAACGCGAGGCAGACATTGCCGTCATGATTGGCAGGCCCGAAAAGGGGCGGTTGCGCGCGCGCAAACTCGTTGACTATTCATTGGGGCTCTACGCCTCCAAAACCTATTTTGAAGACATGCCGCGCCCTGTGTCTGTAGACCAGTTATCGGAACACCGTCTGGTTGGGTACGTTGAAGACCTGATTTTCGCATCAGCGCTTCATTATACGACCGAGTTTTCCCGTGACTGGCAGTCCAAGATACAGATTTCCAGTGCCTTGGGGCAGTTCGAGGCTGTCAAGTCAGGGGCGGGCATTGGTGTGTTGCATGACTTTATGGCATCAAGCGATGACGCTTTGGTGCGTTTGTTTCCGGAACATTTCATTCACCGCAGTTACTACACTGTCTGGCACGAGAGCATGAAGAACACCCGGCGTGTCGCTGTGGTCACCGAATTTTTGAACCAAATCACAAAGGCCAACAGCGCTATGTTTCGCCCTGATTTTATAGATACCTACAGCAATCCCCAAACATGATCCGCAATCGCCAGTGACGATGTCAGACCAGGTGATTCAATGCCGAATAGCTGAACCAACCCAGACACAGCATGATCGCTTGGACCTACAATCATGAAATCGGCCAAAGGCGCGCCCGGCACGGTGATTCTGGGTCGGATGCCGCATGTGTCAGGTTGCAAGGCGCCATCAGGAAGGCCAGGCCAGAACTTGCGAATTGCAACCTCGAATTCTTGGGCAGGCGTGTCGTGCCGGTAGTCGATCCGAGGAGGGTCAAGGTAGGTTGTGCTTGGGCCAAATCGCACCTGACCTGCGGTGTCACGAATTGCATGAACCCCGGGCGACGCAGCATTCGGGCTTGGGTAGATCAGCCGTTCAAACGGGGACTTACCGGAATTTAAGGAAAAATATCCAGCTTTCACAAAGTTCTGTGGAGGCACTTTTTCGCTGTCGTAATCCGCCATTTGCCGCGCAACATCCCACGCCCCAAGGCCCGCCGCATTGACCAGATTGGTGCATGTCATCTGCGTTTTGTCAGTATCACTTATTCTCAACGCGAACCCGTTCTCCAGAATGCGAACGGATGCAAGCGGGGCATGATAGGCGAACATCGCGCCACTGGCTTCTGCCTCCCCCAGAAGGGCGTTCATGTAGGCTGGTGCGTTCACAATGCCTGTTGAGGGCGATAAAACAGCACCAAAGCATCGCAAGTTCGGCTCCAGAGACGACACATCGGCAGAACTGATCACCCGAAGATCACTGACGCCGTTGCGATGTCCGCTTTCACAAATCGATTGCAGGCCCGCTTGTTCATCTGCGTCTGTCGCGACAATCAACTTCTCGCAGTTTTCGTGATCAATGTGCCGCGTTTTGCAAAAATCATTAAGCTGCCTGCGCCCTTGGACACAAAGCTTGGCCTTGAGTGATCCCGACGGATAATTAATTCCGGCATGGATAACCTGAGAATTTCTAGCGCTTGTATGATGGTGGCCTAACTCCTCAGCCTCCAGCACCAAAACCTCATGCCCTTGGCGCGCGAATTTTCGCGCAATAGCGAGGCCGATAACACCGCTGCCAACGACGACAGTTTGAACGTGGTTCTCAGCCAATTTTGGTTCCTCTCGGTGCGGGTAATCCTTCAATCACCACATTGACGCAAGCCACTTTGCCACTGTTCACCGCCGACGCTTGCACGAAAAGGTCGGCACCCGCCATTCATGCTCTCGATTGACTACGTTCTCATTCCAAATCACTACTTATGACGGGGCCACGCGTCGCTTTGATGCCCGCGCGAATAATCGCAATGACAGTGATACAAGTCATTCCCCAGAAGAACCAAGTGATTGGACCACGGAACAAGATCAAGGGTGAACTGCCGCTCATCAGCATTGATTGACGGAAGTTGTCTTCCAACAATGGCCCAAGAATGAACGCGATCAAGAACGGCGCCGCTGGAATATCGTAGCGCACCATCATAAAACCGACCCAACCCATCGCAAACATGACACCCACGTCGAACAGGTTGTTGTTCACCGCATACACACCATAAATGCACAGAATAAGCACACCAGGAAACAGCAAACCTCTGGGAATGTCAGCGACATATTTGAACCCGCGGATCGCTACCGAACCAATCAAGAACAAAAAGACCGAACTGACGATAAGTCCGATGAACAGACCGTAAATGATATCGACATTCAGGATGAACATCATCGGACCGGGCTGCAGTCCGTGGATCATGAAAGCCCCCATAATGATGGCCGTTATGACGTCACCCGGCACGCCAAGCGCCAGCAGCGGGATGAGCGTCGCGCCCGCAACGCCATTGTTGCCTGCCTCCGCTGCGGCAACACCTTCAAGTTCGCCCTTCCCGAAGTTGTCCTTGTTCTTTGATTTCCGCCGTGCTTCGGAGTACGACAAGAATGCTGAAGGTGCTGCACCGATGCCGGGAATTGACCCCAGGAAGACTCCGATAAAACTGCCGCGCACGATAGATCTGAAGCTGTTTTTATATTCCTGAAAGGTGACCCAGTTTTTGCCCAACGTACGGGTTTTCCCATCATGGGCTTTGGGATTCCACACCATCCCGATGATCTCAGGGATCGCAAACAGGCCGATAAGAACAGCAATGAAGTTCAAGCCGCCCATCATGTTGGGGTTGCCAAAGGTAAATCTGTTTGTGCCATAAACAAGGTCAAGCCCGATTGTCGCCAGCATCAACCCAAGGAGGGCGGACAGCGCGCCGCGCAACAAACTATTGCCAGAAACACCTGCAATAATCGTCAGTGAAAACAGGATCAGCGTAAAAAACTCGGGCGGACCAAAGTTAAGCGCGAATGACGCAAGCCAACCGGCAAACAAAATCAACGCGAGGTTGGAAATCAAATCGGCCGTACACGACGCCCAAAGGGCCATGCCCAAAGCTTTGCCAGCCTTGCCCTGTTCTGCCAGCGGGTATCCATCAAGGACGGTCGCCGATGACGCAGGGGTTCCGGGGGTTTTGATCAGGATCGCAGGAATTGAGCCGCCAAAGATACCACCTTTGTAGACCCCCAACAGCAACAAAATCCCGGTAATCGGCGACATCGCAAACGTAAAAGGCAATGTCAATGCGACGGCCATTGTGGCCGACATGCCGGGGATTGCGCCACCGACAACACCGATGGCCACGCCTGCGCCAAGTGCCAGAAAACTCTCAATATTCGCGACGAGCGAAAGCCCCGCCAGTAGGCTATCAAGAAAACTCATGGCAACCTCACAAATTGACCTTGGGGGATAGCGACACCGGCCACATGCGCGAAAAAGAAATACAGTGCGAGCGGCACGACAACGGCGCAAACAAGCGCTGTAATCGGATGACTGGTTCGGACCAAAAATGCAGTTGCTGTAAAGGCAAGCATGCCAGTCCAGACCAAACCAAGCCGTGGCATCGCGTAGACCGTCACCACCATAATCATCGCGATCCCGAGCAAGCGAAGATACGCCTTTGGGATGTCATCAACATCTGGTTCTGAATTGGTTTGCGGCTTTGGGGCCCGAAGACCTGCCGAGACCAGACCAAGGCCAGTCAAACCGCAGAACCCTGCGATGGCATATGGCCAAAAGAGCGGTGAAAGTATGATGTTTCGCACGTTGCTGGGTGCGGACACCAAAGTCGGTATTGCGATGAAAATGAACAAGGCCGAAGCAACAAGTGCCCCAAAGCCAAGACGAAGTTGGATATCACGGTCGCTCATGTTGGTCCCCACGTATTGAAATGACGGCAACGCATGCGTGCCCTGCCGTCATTTTTTGCATGTTCTAGGTTGGGTTAACCTTCGATGCGCATGCCAAGCCTGTCGACCAGCGCGCGGAACGTCCCGTACTGGGCTTGGATGAAGATGTTCGCATCTTCCGGGCTCATCAACTCGATGACAGACCCGGCCGCTTCCATGGTATTGCGGAACGCTTCGTCTTGGGTTGCAACGGCCATCCACTCGCCCCACAGCGCGACAACGTCATCGGGCAGATCAGCAGGTCCAGCGATGCCCGTCCAACCAACAAGCTGCTCAAGCGCAGGCCTGCCAAGGTCGGCAGCACTTGGCACGTCAAAACCGGGAACTGGATCAGCCGTTGTAACCATCAAGGGCACAAGCTGGCCGTTCGCTACAAAATTGGCGAGCGCAGAGGTATTGGTACAGATAAAAGTAACTGTGCCGTTCAAAACTGCTGTTGCAGCAGCACCACCACCCTGCTGAGGGATGTGTACGGCTGTCTCCAGAGGGTTCTCGACGCCAAATTCATCCAGAACCATGACCGCCGCCAAATGAAGGAGTGAGCCAACTCCGGAAGAGCTGTAGGCAACGCCCCCTTCGTTCACCCTGGCGATGAGTTCGTCCATGCTTGTTATGCCTGATCGTGGTGTAACCGCACAAGCGACCGGATTAATCTCGTAAACTGTCACAAACCGGAAATCATCCAACGTGTAGGGCAATGTCGCTTTCATGGCGGGATTCACGGTGTGGGACCCGACGCGCGCGAAAAGCATTGTGTATCCGTCGCCCGCGGCGTTCTGAACGGCAACAGATCCTGTTGCTCCGCCAGCGCCAGTGACGTTGGACATAACAAGTGCCTGACCAACGGCATCACCCAGAGGCGCTGCAATGGAACGAGCAGAAATATCTGTAGCGCCGCCTGCGCCGTAAGGAATGATCATGTTAATTGGTCGGTCCGGATATTCCGCAAGAGCGGCCGTAGCGGTTACCGTAACAAGAGCGGCACCGGCAAGTAGTGTCTTCAGTCGTGTCATTTTTGTTCCTCCCTATATTCACAAACCTCGGTGTTGACGCAGCAAAGATGTGCACGATGTCGAAGTTCTTGACATTTTCTATAGTAAGTCCATCTTATAAAATAGCGCCAAATTCTTACATGTGACGATACTTTTGCTTACGATCAGAGAGGCTTGCATGACTATTCGATTACTTAAGACCCTTGTTGCAATTGAGGAAAATGGCACTTTCAGCGCGGCGGCAGACTCGATTTTCATTACTCACGCGGCGGTCAGCCAGCAAATGAAAGTGCTTGAGGATCAATGGAGCGTCAAAATATTTGACCGCTCTCATCGCACACCTCAATTGACGCCGATTGGTCGTGCGCTTGTCGAAAAAGCGCGCAAAGTTATTGCCGAATACGACAACCTTTTGCCTTCGGTGCTTGAGGATGACGGCTTGAACGGTGAGTTGATGTTGGGTGCGGTTCCAACAACGCTGACTGGGCTGGTGCCACTGACCGTATCATCCTTAAAAGAGACCTATCCAAAGCTGATAGTACATATTCAGCCCGGTCTGACGAATGAGCTAATGCTGCAACTTGAGCGCGGCCGCATCGATGCCGCCATTCTGACGCAGCCGCCCCACATCCCGAAAGGGCAAGTCTGGAACGAGATCGCGAAAGAAGAGCTACAGCTTCTGGCAGCGCAAGATACAGTTTCTGACGACCCCATCCAGCTTCTGCGTGAGAACCCCTTTATCAGGTTCAGTCGCAATGCCGTTGTCGGGTCGATGATCGAAGCGTGGCTTCAAGACCAGAAAATCACCGTTGACGACACCATGGAACTGGAAAGCCTGGAGGCTATCTCCAGCATGGTATTGTGCAATATGGGGGTTGCAATCGCACCGCGGCGTTGCGTTCAGGTGATGCATCCATTGCCGCTGAAACGGCTGTCTCTTGGCCCGACTGCACCGCACCGGATACTCGGAGTCATTCACCGACAAGACAGCGCGAAAACCCGCGCCATCGAAGAAGTTGTCGCCCGTCTTCGCCAAGCGGTCAAGGTCGGCGTGTTTACTTTGAACATGGATAAAATGGATCCTGCGAATGGCACTTGAGTACTACGTCTTTCTTATTCTCGGGGCCGCATCTGGTGGGTTGATCAATGGGTTAGCAGGATTTGGAACAGCCCTTTTCGCGCTTGGCTTCTGGTTGCAAATAATGCCGCCGGTCCAAGCCGTTTCCATGGTTGTGGTGATGTCGGTCGCCAGTGGGCTGCAAGGTGTTTGGCTCGTGCGGAAATCCATTGCCGATCAACCAAAGCGGCTTGCCCGGTTTTTGCTGCCTGCCCTACCGGGTATCCCGTTGGGCGTTGCCGCCCTATCATTCGTGCCCGTAGAGGTGCTGAAAATCACAATTGCCGGCTTCATGTTGCTTTATGGTGGTTTCTTTTCGTTTCGGCGTGTTTTGCCGAAATTTGAACGGCCCACACCGGTCGCAGATTGTTTTGTTGGATTTCTGGGTGGCCTGATGGGCGGCGCCGCATCATTGTCGGGTGCATTGCCGACGATGTGGTGCGCCATGCGCCCATGGCCCAAAGCCGAGACTTCGCGCAGTCCTGCAACCATTCAACGTCGCAGTATTGGGGCTCACCCTGATCGTGTTCGCACTTAAGGGCGCTTATACATGGGACGTTCTCAAACTGATCGCCCTCGCGCTGCCAGTGACATTGGTGTTCGCCCAGATCGGCATCACCATTTTCAAACGCCTGAACGATGATCAATTTCGAAGATTGATCATCGCTCTGATGTTCGTGTCTGGACTTATTCTCATGCTGCGGGAGTTATTCGCCTGACCCTATGGCACCGCAAAGAAAGGTGCTGGTACCAGCAGTTTGTTTTCGACATTTACCACCAAGGGGCGCATTTTCTTGGCGTAGCTTTGCCAGATCGGTGACGCCTGCAACAGTTTGCGCCGCTCAAACCGGTCATCAAGGCTGTCATAGCCCCACATGTGCACGATCTGGTTCAGCGGCCCGATGTCGGTGAAGTAGTAGCCCACCATTTTGCCCAGAATCTCCACCTGACATTCCATCGCTTCTTCTTCGTATAGTTTTAAAAACACGGGCACTTGTCCCGCGTGCAGTGTGTAAATGCGTTCGTCCACAAACATGATGTTTCTCCAATCAGGTGACGTAAAGTGTGATGGTGATAAGGGCGAAAATAGCCAGGATCGCAGTCAAAGCGCATATCAGGACGATGGCGCTAAGCCCGACATCCCCCAGCTTTCTAAGCGATGTTTTCATACCCAACGCGGCGATAGCGATCACAAGGAACCACCTTGATAGATCAAGCAGCGCATCTTTGATGGCAACGGGTACCAAACCGTAAGACCCTACGACGACCAGCGCTGAAAACCCGATGACGAAAAACGGGATTGGCAGGCTGCGTTTCTGGCCTGGTTCCCGTGTCCCTGCGAAGATAATCGACAGAACAAGAACGATGGGCACCAAAAACGCGACCCGCAGCAGTTTGACAAAGGTTGCTGTTTCTCCGGTCAGGTCGGACACGGAATATCCGGCCCCGACGACCTGTGCGACGTCATGGATCGTCGCCCCGAGGAACACGCCCGTCGCGACATCCGACAATCCAGCGTAGTCCGCAATGATCGGATATATGATCATCGCCATTGTGCTGAGCGCTGTCACGGCGATGACGGTGAAAACCGTATCCCGTTCCAGCATTTCATTTTTTGGCAAGACCGACGAAATGGCGAGTGCAGCTGACGCTCCGCAGATGGCGACAGCCCCTCCAGTCAACAGTCCGAACCGAACACGTCTCCCTAGAACCCGACTAAGACCAAGGCCACAGACAATCGTCAAAAGGACGCCGCCAACAGTGATGTAGAGCACTTCGCGGCCCGTCGCGGCGATCTGTTGAAGGGTAATCCCAAGGCCCAGCAATGCCACACCAACGCGCAGCAATGCCTTGGCCGAGAACTCGATACCGGCCACACATTTTCCGTCGTCTTCGGTCAGAAAGTTGAAAGCCATCCCGATCAACAAGGCCATCAGCATCACAGGCGCGCCGTAATGTTCAGAGATAAACTTGGCGGCCATTGCCACCACGACAGCAATCATCAGGCCCGGAAACACGTTTTGTGCTTTCCGGGCGGCCATCAGGCCAAAGGTGTTTTTCATCAGATCAGTTCTTCGCTCTTGTCGTCTGTTTCGCCAAATCGCTTGAGCGTCGCGGGGCGTGTACCCTCATAAACCCGTTCCAGATTTTTCGCGATCTTGGCGTTTTCGCGTTCAAACAAACAATCGCCGTTCAAGTCTGATGCAACGATAAACGGCCCCATCTTGTTGCATTTGATGACCCACATCGCCTGCGCCAGGCCAAGCTCTTCGTTCCAATGCACCGCTTCGACCTTTTCGATGCCACGGCCCAGCAATGCGCCGGTGCCGTATCCAACAGTGCTGAGGTAGATGGCGCCATTTGGCACGAAGTACGATTTGTAGTCCTTGCTGGTCATTCCGCCTTTGCCGATCACAATTTTCGTGCCGGTTTTCGCAAACCATTCCGGCAACCACTTGGCAAAGCGGAACGATGCGGTAGCCGTCACGGCACCCATCTCAAAGCTGCCATCGGCGTTGATCCTCGCCGCAGGTGAGCAATGGAAATTCGTCGCACTGTCGCGTGGCAATTCCATCGGAATATTGGCTTTGCCTTCCAGCGCGCGCATGTAAACGCCTTCGCGGGCGGTATAAAGCAGACCATCCAGATACACGACATCGCCGAGCCTTAGGTCTGCCAAAGCCTCTGGCGTTGGCGTGGTGCTTAAGCGGATTTCTCTTGGCTTGGCAGTTCCCATTCGACAGTCTCCCGGCGTTGATAATCAGTGAACCATTCGGGGTCCGTGCGGTATTCCACACGCCCGTCGGCGAAAACGCGTGCCACGGCACGGCGCGATGAAAGACAAAAGGCGTGCACCGACATCTGCATGCCACCAGTGTGGCAGTAGCCAACTTCGATATGCGTATCGATGACCATGGATTTGCCCACAAACCCCATGGCACCCATGCCGATGGAGTTGCCAAGTTCGGTAAATTCTAGCTCTAGCGCGGCGATCTTGGGGTCGGAATTGCGGTCTCCCACGGTGCGCAGGCAGGCCGCGCGTTTACCCAGAACCATGCAGGTGTCCTTGCACCCCCCCAACCCGATGCCGATGATGGCTGGCTGACACGCAAGGCCGCGCTTGCCAAAGGCCACAAGGCTGTCGAGGAAGAACCGCTTGATGCCTTCAATCCCGTCTGAGGGGAACAGCATCCGGTAATCTGTTCCGAACAATCCGCCTTTATGAACAGTGATCAGATCAATCCATTCGCCGCCCGGCTCATAGCCATATTCAATTTCCGGTGCGCCGATGCCCACATTGTTGTCATGATCCGTCCGCCACAGGGGATGCACGCGGTTCGGTCGCAAAGGCACGCCGTTGGTGGCGTTCGCCGTCGCCCGCCGCAGCGCGGCCTCAAGCGCAATCGGGCCACCCTCGACCTGAGTCTCATTGCCCATTTTCACATACCAGCGCGGGGTGCCGGTATCGCCACACATCGCGCGCCGGTCTTCCTTGGCCGCCGTATAGTTTTCCAGCATCGCTTGCAGCACAAAGGACGATAAATCACCGTCTTCCACATGGGCCGCAGCCTGAAGGCCCGTCAGATAGTCATCGGGGATTTCAATGGCCGCTTTATCCATCAAGGTTTCTGCGGTTTTTTGAATCAGATCAATCGAGATCATTAATGTGCCTCCACCAGTGTTTCGGGTTCGCTGTCTGGCAAAATGGTTTCGCCCGGTTTGACGATAGTAAATTGCACCTGCTCACGGCTGACATCGACATCGTCACCATTTTTGCGTGCAACTGTGAAATAGGAACTTTCCATGCTGCCCGGCTCCGGGAAATCTTCACGGAAATGCGCCCCGCGTGAGTTTTCGCGCGCAATGCCTGCCTTGGCGATAACATCCGACACATCGCACAATGACCGCATGTTCAGCCAATCGTGCCACGTCAGGTTGAACGCAAGGTTACTGCTATCCACACCGACGGTCATCAACTCACCGCTGATCTCCGCGACACGTTTGATGCCACGCTCCATACCGTATTCGGTGCGCATCACGCCGACATCTTCCCACATCGCTTCTTGCAGCGTGTGACGCAGGGCTTGGATGTTTGCAGGCTTGTTTGCAAACGGCACTTGGGCGCGCTCAATCTCAGCGCTGAGGACGCCTTCGTCAGGATCGCGCAGCGCCCCCATTTTGCGAATATCCATCCCCATCACATCGCCCGCAACACCGCCGTACACGGTAGAATTGGCAACGCCATTGCCGCCCAAACGGTTTGAGCCATGCGCACCACCGGCGTCTTCGCCAGCCACGTAGAGCCCTTCCATTTCTGTACGTGTGTCTGCATCGACAACAACGCCGCCCATGAAATAATGCGCCGTCGGCACGACCTCGACCTTGCCGGCCGCCAGATCGAACCCGCTGTCGGCGCAGCGTTTCACCATACCGCTGAACTTCTTGCGGACATTGTCCGGCCCAAGATGGGCCATCGAGATATAGACGCCGCCATTCTCAGACGTATTGTTCTTGCGCATTTCAGCGTAAATGCCGCGGCTGACAACATCGCGCGTGGCGCGTTCGCCGCGCGGATCCGTATCAAACATAAACCGCTGGTCCGACCCGTTCAGCAATTGCCCGCCCGCCCCGCGCAAGCCTTCTTCAAGCACGGTGCCGGTCATCTTGGTGTGATCACCTGCCAACAACCCCGTTGGGTGAAACTGGACCATTTCCATGTCGCGCAACGGCAGGCCTGCACGCAAAGCCATTGCCAGCCCGTCCATCGTTTTGTCACCAGACGGCGTATGATACTTATACATGGTCGGGCCACCGCCCGTCCCCATCATCACCGTTTTCGCGCGCACAAACCGGAATTTACCGGTCCGCATGTCGATGAACAAAACCCCGGCCAGCGCTTTCCCGTCCTTGGTCGGGATCAGGCCAATGGCGCGGTGTTCCTGCAGCTTTTCGATGGGGCGCGACAGCACCTGTTCCATCAAACGGTTGATAATCTCAATGCCTGTCAGGTCACCCTTATGCACGGTGCGGTCAGCTGTTTGCCCGGCAAATGCCTTTTGGTGCAGCGTGCCATCGCCATTGCGATCAAAGAAGCAGCCAATCTCGTTTTCCAACTCGCGCACGCGGACAACGGCCTGCTCGCACAGCTTCCAGGCCATGTCCTGATTGGGCAACCATTTGCCGCCGTTGATCGTGTCCATGAAATGACGTTCAACCGTGTCGCCGCCGCCAAGCGCCACGTTGTAGCCCCCCTGAACCATGCGCGTGCAGCCGCATTTTCCGATCAACCCTTTGACCGCGATGGTGATCTTGGTGCCTTTGGGGGCCGTTTGTTGGGCGTGAAGGGCTGCAAACATGCCGGCCCCACCTGTCCCGAGGATCAGGATGTCGGTGTCGTGACGTTCAATATCGCTTTTGAGGGGCATGATTATATCGCCTGCAAGAAAAAGGTACCGGAGATGAGGAAGGACACCGCAAGGGCAGCCGCCGCGAGGGTCTTTTGATTATCCGACCAAGGCAGCCATTCCATTGCAAGCAGGCGCAAACCGCCAAACATGTGAACAGCCAAACCAAACACGAGACCGAATTCCGCAATCTTGACCAAAGGGTTTTCGGCAAACGCGAGAAAGTAATCCAACCGTTCAGGTTGGGTCAGCGCCATCGACAGAATGTAGAAATGGAACGGCAGGAAGATCGCCAAGCCAAGGCCCGACGCGCGGTGCAGCGCATAGGCAAACCAAAGGGGGTGTCCGCGATGCGTGTGTTTCATAGCATTGTCACGGCTGTCACAGCGCGCCCTCCCATAAACAACAAAATCACACAAATGCTCCACGTCAGGGCCGACAAGGTAAAGCCCTTTAGCCCGAGAAGCTCATGAACAATGACCCGCAGACCAATCGCGGAATGCACAGATACTGCGATCACAAAGGTCGCATAAAACAGAAACCAGAAAATGCTGCCTTGGGTGCGCCCCAGAATTTCGCCCGTACTCAGCCCGCCTTGGATCGCGTAGATCATCACCGCGATATGCACCAAAACGAACGGCGCCATGAACAGGGCCGACAGGCGTTGCAGCATATAAAGTCGAATATCCAACATGGCCTATTTGCCCCCCTTAAAGAACGACATCGCCGTCGCACGTTTCAGGCCCGCAATCGCCTTCATCGGGTTCAGATCGTTGGGGCAATGAACGGCACAGCTGCCTTGGCTGTGACAGTTGTGGCAGCCGCCAACACCCGACACCGCGTCCAGAATGCCCTGTTTCTCGCCGTCTCTTGCATCGTTGTACAAGGTCCAGGCCCGCTGTAGCGCTGCAGGTCCAAGGTAATCGGCGTTGCGCGCAACCGTGTCACAGGCCGCATAACAAATCGAGCAGTTGATGCACTCAATACCAGTGTTGGCTTCGACACGGGCACTGCTTTCGGGATCAATCAGTTCAATCGCGTCGTCGCGCGTCTTGCTGGGGTGGTGTACACCTTCGGCCGCAACCCATTTGTCAAAGAACGGGTCCATGTCCGTCGCAAGGTCTTTGATAACCGGCAGATTGCGCAGCGGTGCGACCGTCAACTTGTTGCCATCCAGGACTTTTTTGACATGCGTCCGGCAGGTCCAACGCGGCGTTCCATTTACCATCATCGCACATGACCCGCACATCCCCACGCGACACGCGTAACGATAGGTCAGATTTGCATCCTGATTTTGCTGGATCCAGGACACGACATCCAGGATGGTCTGGCTTTCCTGTGCGGGCACCTCAAAGTGTTCGTACGCTCCGCCAGTTGCGTCGCCTCGCCAGATAGAGACGTCCATAAGTTTCACGCTGTCAGACAACTTCAACTCCAATATCAGTGCCGTATTTCTGGCAAGACTACACCAACAACCATCCTAACGAAAAACGATAAAAATTAATGTGTTCCGTAAGTATTTCTTACAACGATCATGTGATTTCCTTGCGAACGGAATATGGCTCAAAATTTTGGTCATTCACCAAACTTGCATATTCAAAACGATAGGAACGCCTGATCAACGGTGTTGAATGTCACTCAGAACTGACCCGGTGTTGTCACCGAGATTTGACCCGCTCAGTCGCTATGCTTTTTTCGTCATGATGTGGTCAATGCTGGTGTCTCCTTCCGTTTCTGTTTCGCTATCTCGGAGCCGGCTTTGAAGCGATGGCTGTCGTTGCCAGTCTCAAGAATGTGGCAGCGGTGGGTAAGTCGATCGAGCAAGGCAGTGGTCATCTTGGCGTCACCGAACACCGTCGCCCATTCGCTGAAGCTCAGGTTTGTGGTGATGACCACGCTGGTTCGCTCGTAGAGTTTGCTGAGAAGATGGAACAGCAGCGCGCCGCAGGGGTGGCAGAAGGCGTGCCCTGGGGACCAGGAAGCCCATGGTACTGCCTGACGGCCCGAACCAACGTTGGAGCCTTGATTTCGTATCAGACGCCTTCACGGACGATCGTCGCTTTCGCATTCTCGCTGTCGTGGATGACTTCACCCGAGAGAACCTGGCGCTGGTGGCGGATACATCCCTGTCCGGCCTGCGTGTCACGCGAGAACTGGATCAGGACATCGCTGAACGCGGAATGCCGGGAACAATCGTTTCGGACAATGGCACCGAGTTCACCAGCATGGCCAACCTGCGCTGGGTGCAGGAAACCGGGATCGACTGGCATTACATCGCGCCGGGAAAGCCGACACAGAACGCATTCATCGAAAGCTTCAATGGCAAGCTCCGTGACGAATGCCTGAACGAAACGCTCTTCAGCTCACCAGCCGGGGCCAGAGAAAAGCTGGAAGCATGGCAGGAGGACTACAACTCCCACAGACCACATCCGGCGTTGGGAAACCTGACACCGATGGAAGTTGCAGAGAAAATGACGATGGACAAAATGGCCGCATAAAGCCATCAAATCAAACCCAAGGATTCTCCACGAGATGGAAGAAACTTGGGGCTCAGGTCAACCGGAGGCGCGACGGCAAGAAGACTAGAGCGCCGTCCTGGAAATCTGAATCGATAAGATTCCCATGGCGTTGATTTTGTGATTCACCATATGTGGAGGTGGATTATGGGCAGATCACGATCAGTGGATATTCGCGAACGCGTCGTGGCCTTGGTAAATGAGGGCCTGTCGTGTCATGAAGCTGCGCGGCGTTTGCGGATATCGGCTGCGAGCGCGGTGCGGATCATGCAGCGCAAGAAGCGTACCGGCGGCGTGAAAGCCGCGCCTCAGGGTCGTCCACGGCGGAGCAAGTCGGACACGGTTTCCTGCTGGCTTATGGCGCGTGTTGAGGGGGAACCTGACATCACAATGCCAGAGCTGGCTGAGGCCCTGAAGCGGGAGCACGACCTCGCGGCGACACCGGCCATGCTGTCCCGCCATCTGATCCACCGCCTTGGGTTCACATATAAGAAAATCGCTTATCGCGACGGAGAGATTGCGCAAACGGGTCCGCGCCGCGCGATACGACTGGCAGCAACGGCGGATGCCGGGGATGCGTCTTGAGCCTCACAGGCTGGTCTTTATCGATGAAACTGCGGTAACGACCAAAATGACCCGACTGCGGGGCAGATCCGCGCGCGGAACCCGGCTCGAGGCCGATGCACCTTTCGGCCACTGGCGCACCCAGACCTTCATCGCGGGCTTGCGGATCGACGAACTCAGCGCCCCTTGGGTGCTGGATGGCCCCATGAACCGCGCCGCATTCGATACCTGTATCGAAACGCAACTGGCCCCGACATTACAGCCTGGCGACGTCGTGATCTCCGACAACCTGTCGTCGCACAAATCAGTGAGGGCGCAGGACATCCTGAGAGCGCAAGGAAGCTGGATGCTCTTTCTTCCGCCTTACAGCCCGGACCTGAACCCGATTGAGATGGCATATTCCAAACTCAAAGCGCATCTACGACGCCTCAAGGCCCGCACCTTCGACACGCTATTCCAATCCGTCGCACAAACCTGCGAACTCTTCCCACCAGAAGAGTGTCAAAACTTCTTCAAGGCTGCCGGATATGTTGCAGATTAAATGGACGAGGCTCTAGAAGATTAAGCGCGACGCGAAGGAGTAGGTGAAACACCTTGGTGCATTGTGCATGGCGAATGCCTTCAGTGATGAAAACGAAGTCCCAAGCGTCGGCGAGGTCCTCGTTAGCTCTCTGAATGGCAGTAGATCACCTTTGCCAAAGAGGGTCATCGATGTCAGGCGCAAGAAGGAAGGACTGCCGGTTGATTCAGAAGTTTCGGTGAAAGCCTCCTGGGCGGTCCAGTCGAGATCCATAGCCTGATGATCTACGTCTCGGTGATATCCGGGTCCCTTTACACTTTGGTGGACACGATCTGTGACGGAGAACTGTCCCTAAGGAAATGCGCGTCTCAGATTTCTGGGGTGGCACCGGGCAAACCCGATTTTCGGAGAGAGCCCCTTACTGGCAAATTTGCGGCGAACGACAGCCAGTCGTTGCTGGAGGCGCGGTTGACGTTGCATTGGAACGGCACGAAAGCTGGTATCGATGCGATCGAAACCGATCATCACGACAAGCTGGATTCGGAATTTGCGATCCACAAGACAAACCGTTCAGACATCATCTGGATGCTCGACGTAGATCTGCGTTCACGCCGGAATTCGACCGTCATCGTCGACGGGACTCCGGACGCTGCGACGTGGTTTACGGCGGCGCTTTCTGCCCCGATTTCTTCGGTTGCGTGGTCCCGCACAGTAAATCCGTTGGCGACAGGATCAGCAAAATGTGGAAGAACAGCGATCTCAAAGTGGCAGACGCTGCTGCCGCCATACAGCAAACGTGACGGATCAAGGACCAGCAACTGGCCCGCAAGCTGTTCATGCATGAGAATAAAGGCGTTTTCAAAGTCATCCATGCGATGCAGAATGCCGACGACCGGCCCGACGATCGCCGCAAACGATTCGCCTCCCATTGCCACGATGGTAATCTTCCGAAACTTACATTTGAGGCTTAGATGAGTAAATCACAAACACATGGGCGACCTATGACGCATATCAAGATCGTCTCTCGTCAGTTGGGTCTGGTACAGACGGCGCGCAAATGAGGATCGATATTCCGGCCTGGATCGATGGTACCCTTCAGCCAGTGGAAAAGCTGGAGGCTCACCAACGTGGTCTTAAGCACAAGGCTGTGTCCGTTTTCGTTCTGCGTGAGGGTAAAGTGCTGCTGCAACGCCGGGCCCTGAGCAAATATCACACGCCCGGACTCTGGGCAAACGCCTGCTGCACCCACCCGCGATGGGATGAATCTGGCAGGGACTGCGCCGAGCGGCGCTTGGAAGAGGAACTGGGCATCAAGGGCGTGCAGCTGACCTTCCGCGACACCGTCGAATATCGTGCTGATGTGGGAAACGGCCTGATCGAGCATGAGGTTGTGGATATCTTTGTGGGTGACTTGGGGAAAGGCGTTGAATCTGTGCCGAATCCCGACGAAGTCATGGACACGATCTGGCGGCCGATAGATGCCTTGGCGAAGGAGGTTCTGACTTCCCCGCACACCTTCACACCTTGGCTTCAGATCTACTTGCGCGACTACTCGGACATTATCTTCAAGAGACTGACGATCTCTTAGAGAATTCTGAAAATACTCAGAATTGCTATTTCGCCGCGTCAATTCAAGCGTGAGAAAAGTCCCGGCATAAGTTCATTCTCGGCACGGTTTCGGCCGTCATTGCGCCCGTCATGGCCTCTGCACGGCGGTCATCGGCGTCGGCATAGATGGGTATTCAGCCGCGCTGCGACAGTTGGAGCGCAGTGAGAGTGTGACTGTGGTAGTTACAGCGAGTCGGCGGGTGGTAGTGCAATTCGCTCGCTTGTTTGTGTTCGCCAAGGCCTTATTCAAAGATCTTGGCGCATCGATTTCCTGTCCGACCAATATGAGCGGGTCGTCTGACTACCAGAGGATGAATGCGGTCCATGGAACGTGTCTATCTTGCCTGTTCGAGACATTGCCGATCAGCGTTTATGTCGTCGCGGCGACCCCGATGTCCGGCGCTTTGACTACTCCGCTGAACATTCAGCGCGACGGCTCTGCATATATTGGAAGCCTCAACTGCCGGAATGGTACCGACCTGAGGATTGCGGTAAGCCTTACTGCGGACGAGCGCCCCGCATCAGGTCGAATCCATGCCGGAAACGCCGTTCGACAAAAGCTCTGCCAGCCGCACCAGCTTCCACGAGGAAGGAGCGTTTTCCCTCAGTGAATTGCCCAATCTTGACAGGTTCACGTGTCTTTAGATCACGCCTTTACTCGTCGCCCGAATGCCGCGTCAGGTGCACTGTCTGTCTCGGTAGGTTGTCGCCCGGCCAAACGCCCTCCATATACCCCCCAAAGCGAATGGAGGGCCCGATGGCAAAAAACGAGTTTCCCGGTTGGCATGGCACGACCATCATCGGCGTTCGCAAAGGCGGCAAAGTCGTGATCGCAGGCGACGGACAGGTCAGTCTTGGGCAGAACGTTATCAAGGGCACGGCGCGAAAAGTGCGGAGGCTGTCGCCCGGTGGATATGAGGTGGTATGTGGCTTTGCCGGATCGACAGCAGATGCCTTCACTTTGTTGGAAAGGTTGGAGGCCAAGCTGGAGGCCAAGCCCGGTCAGCTTCAACGCGCCTCCGTCGATCTGGCGAAAGACTGGCGCACTGACAAATACCTGCAAAAGCTGGAAGCGATGCTGATCGTCACCGACGGATCGGAGCTGTATATCATCACCGGTGCAGGCGATGTGTTGGAGCCCGAGAATGGGATTGCTGCGATCGGATCGGGCGGGAATTACGCGCTCGCCGCTGCGCGCGGAATGTTGGACAGCGATAAGGATGCGGAAGCGATCGCGCGCGGTGCCATGGCGATCGCGGCGGACATCTGCGTCTACACCAACGGCAACCTCACTATTGAGACGATCGAAGCATGAGCGACGTCACCCGCGACGACCTGCGTGCGGCGATCGGCGCCGGAGTGCTGACAGAGGCGCAGGCAGCGTCACTGATCTCGCTCGCCGAGGAGCGTGAAGGCGTCCGGGCGCGGCGTTCTGGTCTGGATGAGCCGTTCGAGCTGTTCAAAGGCTTCAACGAGATCTTCATCGTTGTGGGTCTGTCGATCCTGTTTGCTGGCTGGATGGGTGTCTCCGGCCTGTCTTTTTTGACCGCCACCAATGGCTATGTACTGGGTTTGGTGTTCAGCGCAGTCGCCATGGGCGGTGTCATTCTTCTGGCGCGATACTTTACTCTGACCCGCCGTATGGTCGCGCCTTCGATAGCGCTTTCGATCATGTTCGGCCTGTCTGCCTTCCAGTTCGGCATTTCCCTCGCGAATGCATTGGACATGCAATTCCAAGCCACGATGACTGCCGCTGTCGCCATAGCGGGCGTTGGGCTTTCGATCTACTATGCGTTGTTTCGTGTTCCGTTTGCGATCGCACTTATCGCACTATCGGTTGCGGCAACAGCATTCGGAGTCGCGACGTTGGGCGGTCGCCTGCCCGACGACCCAATGGACGTCTTTTTGCTGACTGGCAACGGTCCGTTTGCCGTAATCACCATCGTCCTCGGCGTCATTGGTCTGATCGTCGCCATGACCTTCGACATGAGCGATCCGCATCGTGTGACCCGCCGGGCGGCCTCCGGCTTTTGGCTCCATGTCATTGCCGCGCCTGCCATCGTGAACACCGTGGCGCTGACGCTATTCCAACAAGGGGACGCAGGCGCAAAACTGACCCTGCTGATTTTCATCGCTGCCATGGCCTTGTTCGCGATCATAATAGATCGCCGGTCGTTTCTTGTGTCAGGTGTCGGATACGTCGTGGCCTTATCGATCTCAGTTGTGGAAGGCGAAGGAGCGTTTCTGGTGATCCTTCTGCTCGGCGCAGGCCTTGTCCTGCTCGGCGCACAGTGGGAACGCCTTCGCGGTGCCATCATGCGCGCCCTGCCAGCCTTTCCCGGTAAATCAAAATTGCCCCCATGGTCCAATCCTGGGGCTCAAAAGGAGTCTCTCTCATGAGTGACCTGACCCCCCGTGAAATCGTTTCTGAACTCGACCGATTCATCATCGGCCAAAGCGATGCCAAACGTGCCGTCGCGGTGGCGATGCGCAACCGCTGGCGGCGGAAACAACTTGGTGATGACCTGCGTGATGAGGTGTACCCGAAGAACATCCTGATGATCGGGCCCACAGGCGTCGGCAAGACTGAGATCTCGCGCCGCCTGGCCAAGCTGGCCCGCGCGCCATTCATAAAGGTGGAAGCCACGAAGTTCACAGAAGTGGGTTACGTGGGCCGCGACGTGGAGCAGATCATCCGTGATCTGGTGGACGCCGCGCAGGTGATGATCCGCGAGAATATGCGCGAAGAGGTAAAGGCCAAAGCCCATGACGCCGCTGAAGAACGGGTGATCGAGGCGCTGGCCGGCGACGGCGCGCGCGATCAAACGAGAGAGATGTTCCGCAAAAAGCTCCGATCCGGTGAGTTGGACGACACGATGGTCGAGCTGGAGGTGACCGATACGTCAAACCCCCTTGGCGGGATGGAAATTCCCGGTCAGCCCGGCGGGATGGGTGGCATGGGCGCGGGCATGATGAACCTTGGCGATCTGTTCAAAGGCATGGGTGGGCGCAAGGTGAGACGGCGCCTTTCGGTTGCGGCAAGTTACGAGTTGTTGATTGATGAGGAAGCCGACAAGCTGCTGGACGCAGAGGCGGTGACGAAAGAGGCGCTTCATGCAGTAGAACAGAGCGGGATCGTTTTTATTGATGAAATCGACAAGGTGTGCGCCAGGTCTGACGCCCGTGGTGCCGATGTCTCGCGCGAGGGCGTACAGCGTGATTTGCTGCCGTTGATAGAGGGCACAACCGTTTCCACCAAGCACGGACCCGTCAAGACAGACCACATCCTGTTCATTGCTTCTGGTGCGTTTCATATCGCGAAGCCGTCGGACCTGCTGCCGGAGCTTCAAGGACGGTTGCCTATTCGAGTGAACTTGCGAGCGCTGACGGAAGACGATTTCGTGCGGATCTTGACGGAGACGGATAACGCGCTGACCCGCCAGTATACAGCGCTGATGGCGACCGAAGAAGTGGCCGTTGAATTCACTGAGGGCGGGATCAAGGCGCTGGCCCACATCGCGGCTGAGGTGAACGAATCTGTCGAGAATATCGGTGCGCGCAGGCTCTACACTGTAATGGAGCGGGTGTTTGAGGAGCTGAGCTTCACCGCGCCGGACAGGTCCGGTGACGCGGTAACGGTGGATGAAGCGTTTGTAGAGACGAACCTTGGCGAGTTGACCCGAAGTGCGGACCTTAGCCGATACGTACTTTAGCGCCTGCGTTTGAGATACACATAATACGCCCCACCGCCTCCGTGGCGACGGTGGGCTTCGCGAATGTCGAGGATCATTGAACCCAGCGGCGGGCTCGTGAGCCAGCTCGGCACCTGATGTCGCAGGATGCCACGGCGGATCGGGATTGGCCCACCACTGTCGCGATCCTTGCCCTTTCCGGTGATAATCAAAACCAGCCTGTGCTCGCGCTCATGACTATCGAAGATAAACCTGATCAGGGCCGGGTGTGCTTCTGAAAGCGTCATACCGTGCAGATCCAGGCGTCTTTCCGGCTTCAGCTTGCCCCGTGTCATGCGTTTGTGAGTGTTGTGGTCCATCTTCACAGGCGCATGCGCCATACGAACGGAAAGCGTCGGCGCATGATTCACCGCACCTGCGCTGAAGGAGGCCTTTTCGCCAACACGAAAGGCGGGCAGGCGGTGCGCGGTGGTAGACGGCTCAGGCCTCAGGGCGCGTTTGAACTCGGTCGTGAAGTCTTCCGTGATCCGAGGAGCGCCGCTGCGATCCATCGGCCTGGCCGTCGCCGCGACCCGGTTCCACAGGGCTTTGTCGTCTTCGGACAGCCCTCGTTTTCCACGCCGCGCCATAGGTCAAGCGTCCGGAATTAACTGGTGCGCACGCTCGATGGGTAAAAGTACCATCATGCGGCCGGGATCGCGAATCACGCCTGCGGCGACTCCGGCCTCGTCTCCGAATCCGTAGAAGATATCCGCCCGTTGCGGGCCCTGGATCGCTCCACCCGTGTCCTGTGCGATCATCAGGCGGCGGATCGGGCCATCGCCGTCCTTCTCAATCCAAACGGGCGCACCCAAGGGGGTGAAATCAGGATCCACCGCGATAGTACGATGCGGCGTGATGTTGCAATTCATCGCGCCAAGCGGGCCTTCGTTCGGGTCTTCGATCTCGACCTCACGGAAGAAAACGTAACTGGGATTATACCGCAGAAGGTCAGGACCCAGCACGGGATTGCGCCGAACCCATTCCTGAATCACCTGGGCAGAGACCTGATGAGCCTCGAAAATGCCGCGCCTCACCAGTTCCTGACCGACGGAGCGATATTCATGACCGTTTCGGCCACCGTATCCTACGCGGATAAATCTGCCATTTCTCAGGCGAATGCGACCCGAACCCTGGATCTGCAGGAAGAACAACTCTACCGCATCGTCCACCCAGGCGATCTCCAGACCTCGGCCTTCAAGCACCCGTGATTCCTCGATCTGCGCGCGCGACAGCCATCGGCCCGTGACCTCTGGCGGCATGGCATAAATCGGATACCGAAAGCGCCCGCTGCGTGTGAGAGAGCCGCTCAGTTCCGGTTCAAAATACCCGGTAAACAGCGCAGGATCGTCGCCGCCGATCAAAACGGGTCGGAAGAAAAGTTCAAAAAATGTGCGGGCATCTGTCGATGTCTCGGACACGGCGCACAACGCGGCCCAGTCTGAGCCATCAAGGTCACTACATGTGTTGCGGAAAACGGAAAGGGCGGCGGAATGATCGTCCTCCGCCCAGCCATTCAGGTCCGCAAACTCCAGCAAATGTACGGGCTCATCCGCCATGGCCAGATTGGTTGACAGGGCCAGAGCAGATGCAAGAGCGAGCCGTCTCACGCGTCATCCGTCGGTCGCCACAAGCGCCCAGTTGGGATCATCGGCACCCATGGTACGGGCGAACGTCCAGACATCGCGTTGGCGCTTGATTTCGGTCGCATCCCCTTCGACGACTTCGCCATCGGCGTTTTTCACTACGCTGGTCAGTTCACCCACGAACCGAACGGTCACTTCGCCTTCACTGGTGGCGCGGTCGAAGGTCGCCTCTTGCAAGGCGATTTCGCGAACGCCGACGAATTCGGCCTTTATCGTCAGGCCTTGTTCATTGCGCTGGTCGATTACCGTTTCAAAGGTTTCCAACACATCTGGGGCAAGGAAGGGGCGGAGGCCGTCAACATCGCCCTTTTCAAACGACATCAAGATCATCTCGTAGGCCTGACGGGCACCCTGGAGGAATTCGCCGACGCGAAAGCCAGGTTCCGCCATTTTCATGGCAGCCAAAGCCTTGGCGCTATCAGAGCCGTCTTCGACATGATCAATGATATCATTGTCGGGGCCGCCTTCGATCACCTCGAAATCACGACGTGACGTGGTTCGGCCAGTGCCGGGAACGGCAGGCGGTTTCTCAAAGCCATCACGAGAGCCGAGCACAGAGCGCAGGCGCAAGATCAGGAAAATCGCGATGCCGGCAAGGACCAGCAAGGACAAAAGGGAGGAGTTCATGGCACCTCTGCGCGGTGAGTGGGTTCAAAATTGGCTCAGTCAGGCACATATGTAGGGCAGGGGTGGGGTCAAGTCCATTGCGGCAAGTGTGCAATGCGGCCTGCTCCTTTGCGCGGCGCTAGGGTCGCTTGAGAATATGAGGCAAAGACTTATGTGGCTGTTCATTATTTTTATCGCCGTTCCGCTGATCGAGATTGGCCTATTCATTCAGGTCGGTGGGTGGTTGGGACTTTGGCCAACGCTTGCAATCGTGCTTTTGACAGCAATAGCAGGCACGGCTCTGGTGCGCAGCCAAGGGGCGCAAGCATTGGCTCAGTTAAAGGCTAGCTTTGACGATCTGCGTGACCCGACGGAGCCTTTGGCCCACGGTGCAATGATCCTGTTTTCCGGCGCATTGTTGCTGACACCCGGGTTTTTCACGGATTTCGTGGGCTTTATGTTGCTGATTCCCGGCGTGCGTCGCGCTGTTCTACGTGAATTGAAAAAGCGGGTGAATGTGCAGACAGTCAACACGGATGGCAGATGGCAATCTGAGGACGAGACGATCATCGAGGGTACATTCACGGACGATGAGGCCGCGCGACCCAAGGGCCCGTCTGGCTGGACTCGCGATTGACCGCTTCCCAGTTGAGACCCGTGCGCGCGCCTGATATGGCCTGCGCAAACAAGAATCCAAGGAGACACCCCTCATGTCCGACACGTCCGCAAACGGCGATGCCACCGACGGCGAAGCTGCCGCTGCAGCGCAGCTTCCGCAGATGAAAATTCTCGGCCAGTTCATTCGCGATATGTCGTTTGAAAATGCCGCCGTACAGAACGCTGTTGTGGCGCAAGGCCAGCCTGACATTCAGGTCCAGGTCGCACTCGACGCCCGCAAACGTACGGTCGAGAACCAGTACGACGTCATCATGAAGCTGAAGATCGAAAGCAAGACCAAGGACGATGAGCCGAAGGCGATTTTCCTGATCGAGCTAGAGTACGGCGGCGTCTTCCTGATCGAGAATATTGCAGAGCAGCAATTGCACCCGTTCCTGATGATCGAATGTCCCCGGATGTTGTTCCCTTTCGTGCGCCGCATCATCTCGGACGTGTCGCGGGACGGCGGCTACCCGCCACTGAACCTAGACCAGATCGATTTTGTGGCACTTTATCGCCAACAAATCGCAGCACGTCAGGCCCAGCAGCCACAAGGCACTGCCTGATCTACGTGAAGCGCAACCAGATCGCGTTTTCCCCGAGATCATCGACAAAGGCCGCGTGAGCGGTCTTTTCGCTGTCTGATAGGAGAGCGGCGAGGGAAGTGGGACGAGGGCGAGGACGCCAATTATCAGATTTTTCGCCCTTCGTGCGGTCATCCTTCATTTGGGTCAGGGCGAGGCCGGATTGCTTTCCACCCATCAGCTCGAGGTAGACTTCGGCCAGAATTTCTGAATCGAGGAGTGCGCCGTGCTTCTCGCGGGCCGAAATGTCGATCCCGAAACGACGGGACAGCGCATCGAGGTTTGCCGGAGAACCCGGAAATTTGCGACGCGCGATCTTCAGCGTATCAAGCGCCTGATCGAAGGGCAGGGTTGGCATGTTGGCCCATTCCAGTTCCGCGTTCAGGAAACGCATATCGAATTCTGCGTTGTGGATCACCATTTGCGCGTCACCAACAAAATCCAGAAACTCTTGCGCAATGGCCGCAAACCTGGGTTTGTCAGCAAGGAACTCTTCACTGATGCCGTGGACTTCGAACGCCTCTTTCGGCATATCGCGCTCTGGATGGATATACTGGTGGTAGACTTTGCCTGTTGGCACCATATTGAAAATCTCAACCGCGCCGATCTCAACAATACGGTTCCGGGGTTCATCAAAAGGGTTGATGCCGGTGGTTTCGGTATCGAGTACGATCTGACGCATATATCAAGGGCCTTTGATTAGTTCGGACACCAAATGTGTCACATCTCTGCGTGTGCCGTCCAGCGTATCTGTTTGGATCACATACGTCGCGCGGGACCGTTTTTCCGCATCCGGCACCTGCCGAGCCAGGAGATCTTCGAACGTATTGGCGTCCGTGCCGCGGGCGAGAACGCGGGTTCGTTGCGTTTCTGCATCCGTGCTGACCACAAGGGTGGCATCACACTCAGTATCAGCGCCGGTCTCAAACAGAAGCGGTATGTCGAGAACGACAAGAGGTGCGTCGTCATGCGTGACAAGGAACGCGGCGCGATTCATCGCGACAAGAGGGTGCACGGCTGCTTCGATCTGTTTTAGAACCGACGGGTTTTCGGCAATTGCCCGACGCAAAGCGGCCCGATCCACAGCGCCCGACCGGATAGCCTCTGGGACGATCATAGCAATCGGGGCAACGGCCGCTCCCCCTTCCGCATAAAGACCGTGAACCACCGCGTCTGCGTCCCAAACGGGCACGTTGAGATCACGAAACATCTGTGCCGTGGTGCTTTTGCCCATCCCGATGGACCCGGTCAGCCCGAGGACAACAGTCATTGCGCCAGAACTGCCGCGCGAAGTTCAGCATCCACCATGGGAGTGTAGTTAAACCAACGCTCAAAGCCTGGAACCGCCTGGTGGAGCAGCATCCCGAGGCCATCGACCGTCTCGCAGCCGCACTGCCTGGCGAAGGCCAGAAGGTCCGTTTCCAAAGGCGAATAGACGATGTCAGTAACGATTGTAGGTGGGGACAGGCGGGATAGATCCACGGATAGGGGTGCTTGACCGGTCATGCCCAGCGATGTGGTGTTCACGACCAGCGCTGCGTCCGCTACCAGATCGGGGATTTGTTTCCAGTCATGAGGCGCCACACGCGCGCCAAATTGTTCGCGCAGCGCGTCGGCACGAGCGCGAGTCCGGTTGGCCACATACACACCAGGCGCCCCATCGGAAATGAGAGCGGACACGATTGCCTTGGCCGCGCCACCGGATCCTAGAACAAGCGCTGGTCCGGCGGACGCTTTCCATCCCGGAAGGGTTTGACGGATGTTGGACAGAAACCCCATGCCATCGGTGTTGTCGGCCTGGACCTGGCCGTTCGCCTTGAACGTCACCGTATTTGCAGCGCCGATCAACGCGGCCCTGTCGGTAACGCTATCGGCCAGCGACAGGATCAATTCTTTGTGCGGGAGGGTCACGTTGACTCCCACAAACCCCATCTGCGGCAAGCATCGCAGGACATCGGGCAGATCAGAATGATTGACGTGCAGCGGTATATAATGGCCCCGAAGCCCATACCGATTGAGCCAGTGGCCGTGCAGCCGCGGGGAAAGAGAGTGGGCAATGGGATCACCGATCACGCCCGCAAGTGGAATACTGTCCTTGGTCATGGTTCCAGCATCCCGCGCAAACGCAGATAGGACAATACCTCCAGCAAAGGAAGGCCAAGAACGCTGAACCAATCGCCCCCGATGTTCGAGAACAACTGCGCGCCAAGGCCCTCTGCGTGATAGGCACCGACTGAGGTTCTGACATCTGGCCAAGCCCGATTGAGGTAAGACCTGATTTGGTCGGCCGACAGTTTATGCATCGTCATTCGGGCAGACCCTGTGTGACGCCAAACCGGCTTGGCATCCTCGTAGATCACTGCGGCGGAATATAGATGATGGGTCTTTCCGGACATCGCCGCCAATTGGAGCTCTGCTTGGTCTCGGTCGATGGGCTTGGAGAGAACGCGCCCTTCAAGCGCCAGAATCTGATCTGCGCCCAATGTAACGGCGCCCGGAGTTTTTTCCGCGCATCTTCGGGCTTTGAACTCTGCCAATGCGTCCGCGATATCCCTTGGCTTGGCGTCGTCAGCGACCAAAGAGGCACGGATGGCCTCTTCATCCACCTTCACCGGACGTGATTCGAATGTCACACCGGCGTTTCGCAGCATGTCTTGCCGGGATTTAGACGAAGAGGCCAGGATGAGGGGGATCAAGGTCTGTATACCTCTGTGGACAATTGGGGGTGAAAATATTGGAGAGCAGTTGAGAGGTCGATGAAGTTTTGCAGCTGCACACAGATTGCCCGAGATGACAGAAAAAGACCAAGGGGTTTTGCCCGGGGATACAATGGGTATCGGTCGCGTTGGGTAGTTCACTTCGGTCCACAGGGAAGAGGTCGTTATTCACTGATTTCTACGCGGCTTTCTTCTCATAACCTATTGAATATAATAAATTTATTTTGTTTTCTGGGTTTCTCCTGAACTTTCATCTGAACCCGGCAGGCTCACTGACCGTTTGTTGAGAAATCGTTAAGAAGTCTGTTGTCGAAGAAATGCACCGCTCTACTACAACATACAAGAATTCTTATTTCTTTCTTTATATATAGTTACAGTCAGCAGAAGGCGCCGGTTGACAGCGAAGGGCTCAGTCCTTAACTCACAAACTGCACCCCATTCGGACGTGCGGCCTCATACATAGAAGTCACGAAGCACTTGGGAAACCGATGTGCCGTGCATGTTGGATACCCTTCCCTTATGACCCTCGATACTGTTGATACGTCCGTTGAGACACCCGCCGAAAAATTAAGCCTCGCTGATCTGAAAGCCAAATCTCCTAAGGACCTTCTGTCCATGGCAGAAGAACTGGAGATTGAGAACGCCTCCACCATGCGCAAGGGCGACATGATGTTCGAGATCCTGCGAGAGCGGGCGGAGGATGATTGGGAAATCTCTGGTGATGGTGTGCTTGAAGTTTTGCAGGATGGTTTCGGATTTCTGCGCAGCCCAGAAGCGAATTACCTGGCTGGCCCCGATGACATCTATGTGTCTCCGGACATGATCCGAAAGCACTCTCTCCGGACCGGTGATACGGTTGACGGAGTGATAAATGCACCTCGTGAGAACGAGCGGTATTTCTGCCTTGTTAACGTGGCCAAGATCAATTTCGAGGATCCTGAAAAGGCGAGGCACAAGGTTGCATTCGATAACCTGACGCCGCTTTACCCGGACGAACGGATGAACATGGAGATCGAAGATCCGACGATCAAGGATCGCTCTGCGCGAATCATTGATTTGGTCGCTCCGATCGGAAAAGGGCAACGTGGTCTGATCGTTGCGCCGCCACGAACAGGTAAAACGGTACTGCTGCAGAATATCGCGCATTCGATCGAAACCAACCACCCGGAATGCTACTTGATCGTGTTGTTGATTGACGAGCGGCCGGAAGAAGTGACTGACATGCAGCGATCCGTGAAGGGTGAAGTGATCTCGTCCACATTCGATGAACCTGCAACGCGCCACGTCGCGGTGTCAGAAATGGTGATTGAGAAGGCCAAACGATTGGTCGAACATAAACGAGATGTTGTCATTTTGCTTGATTCAATTACGCGTCTGGGCCGTGCATTCAACACCGTGGTGCCATCTTCCGGTAAGGTTCTGACCGGTGGTGTGGATGCGAATGCATTGCAGCGACCAAAACGTTTCTTTGGCGCCGCACGCAACATAGAGGAAGGCGGTTCCCTGACCATTATTGCCACCGCATTGATCGACACGGGGAGCCGGATGGACGAGGTGATCTTTGAAGAATTCAAAGGTACCGGTAACAGCGAGATTGTCCTGGATCGCAAGGTTTCTGACAAGCGGTTGTATCCAGCGATGGACATTCTGAAGTCTGGAACCCGCAAGGAAGAGCTTCTGGTAGACAAAGTTGATCTGCAGAAGACCTTTGTCTTGCGCAGGATCTTGAATCCCATGGGCACGACCGATGCAATCGAGTTCCTTATTTCAAAGCTGAAGCAGACCAAAACCAACTCGGACTTCTTCGATTCAATGAATACCTAAGCCTGGAGTGGTCGCATGAGTACGATTTTTGCCCAGGCCACCGCCCGGGGGAAAGCCGGCGTCGCGATCATCCGAATTTCAGGTCCCGACGCGCAGGAAATTGCGCGGCGCTTGATCGGCGTGGTTCCAGAGCCCGGCCGGAGTGCTTTGCGCAGTGTTCGGACCGGTGCGGGGAGTGTCTTGGATCAGGGCGTCGTATTGTTTTTCAAGGCGCCTGCCAGCTTTACGGGAGAAGACGTGGTAGAACTGCAGCTGCATGGAAGTATTGCCATTGTCCGTGCGGTGGAATCTGAAATTGTGCGTACAGGGTTGGCGAGGGTCGCTGAGGCTGGCGAGTTCACACAACGAGCCTTGTTGAATGATACGCTTGACCTTGCTCAGGTTGAAGGGCTCGGGTCGTTGCTAGATGCGGAAACCGAGTCACAGCGGCTCTTGGCTCAACGTGTATTTGAAGGTGGTTTGTCGAGGAAGACTGAAGCCTGGCGTGCCCTGGTGTTACGGGCGGCGGCACTTCTGGAGGCGTCAATCGACTTTGCGGACGAAGATGTTCCGGTCGACGTCATTCCGGAAGTGGATATTTTGTTGTCAGAACTGATCAGCGAGTTGCGCGTCGAGATTGAAGGCTCAAAGGTCGCGGAGCGGGTTCGAGATGGGTTTGAAGTTGCGATCCTGGGTGCGCCAAATGCCGGAAAATCAACTCTGATCAACGCATTGGCCGGTCGTGACATAGCGATTACATCTGACGTACCTGGAACCACGCGCGATGTGATCGAAGCACGGCTGGACGTGAACGGTCTTCCGGTCACATTTTTGGATACGGCTGGTCTCCGAAACACCGTTGATGATGTTGAAAAGATCGGTGTCGGTCGCGCAATTGATCGGGCCGTGGCGGCTGATTTTCGGATCTTGCTGGTGACCGATGACCGGGATGACTGGATTGTTCCGGAAGAGCTTATCGGTCTTATCGACTTGAGCCTGTCGGCAAAGGCAAATTCAGGGGGCGAGAACGGTATCTCCGGCAGGACCGGGGCTGGTGTTTCGGAACTGCTTAATACGGTCTCAACAGAGTTAGGCTCACGGGTTGCGACCGTCAGAACGGCGATTACACCCAGGCAAAGGGATGGAATTTGGCGTGCTGAGGATTCGCTGCGTGTTTCTCGCGACGTCTTGTTAACGACGGGCGAACTGGAACTTGCTGCGGAGCACATTCGATCCGCATTAAGGGCGCTTGACTCGGTGGTGGGTCGCGTGGATGTAGAGGCCGTGCTAGGCGAAATATTTTCTCGGTTTTGTATCGGCAAGTAGGAGCGTTTCACGTGAAACATCGCGATTTTGACGTTATCGTTGTGGGCGGAGGTCATGCGGGAGTTGAGGCTGCTGATGCTGCCTGTCGTGCTGGAGCAAGAACGGCGCTGATAAGTTTGCGTCAGACCGATCTGGGGGTTATGTCATGCAATCCAGCGATCGGTGGGCTAGGTAAAGGCCACCTTGTCCGTGAAATTGACGCCATGGGGGGCCTCATGGGGGTTGCCGCAGACGCATCTGGTATACAATTTCGATTGCTGAATCGCCGTAAAGGAGCAGCTGTCCAGGGTCCGAGGACGCAGTCAGATCGTGCACTGTATAAATCCGCCGTTCAAAACCGGATTTCGTCGGTGAGAGGCCTTACTTTGATAGAAGGCGAGGTTGATGACATCACCGAGAAAAAGGGGCTGGTTAGCGGTGTCATTCTGTCGGATGGCGCTAAGTTGTCTGCTGGAGCAGTCGTCTTGACGACAGGTACCTTCCTTGGCGGGATTATTCACATCGGAGATCAGCAGAAACCAGGGGGGCGATATGGTGATAGCCCATCCAACAAATTGGCTGACCGGCTTCGGGATATTGATCTGCCGCTAGGTAGGCTGAAAACCGGAACCCCTCCGCGACTGGCGAAATCGTCAATCAACTGGGAGATTCTAGACACTCAGCCCGCTGATGAGACTCCCACATACTTCTCTTTCCTGACAACGCGCACGCAGGCAAAGCAGATAGCCTGCGGAATTACCCATACAAACCGCCAGACTCATGAAATCATCGAACAAAACCTGGAACGATCTGCAATGTACGGCGGTCATATAGGTGGCACAGGCCCGCGTTATTGCCCGTCGATCGAAGATAAAGTGGTCAGGTTCGCTGATAAATCTTCTCATCAGATCTTTCTGGAGCCTGAAGGTCTGACGTCTGACGTAATCTACCCCAACGGTATTTCTACTTCATTGCCCTTCGACGTTCAGGTTGAATACGTGCATTCCATCGTTGGCCTTGAAGCCGCGGAAATATTGCAACCTGGCTATGCAATTGAATACGATTTCGTTGATCCCACTTGCCTGTCTGAACAGCTGGAATTAATGCGCCGGCCTGGCCTTTTCCTTGCTGGCCAGATCAACGGCACCACGGGATATGAGGAGGCAGCGGCACAAGGTCTCGTTGCGGGGCTCAATGCGGCACAAAAATCTTTAGGCAGAGATCCAGTGATTTTCAGTCGTAGTAAGAGCTACATTGGTGTTCTGGTCGATGACCTTGTAACCCGCGGAGTTGAAGAGCCCTACCGCATGTTCACATCGCGAGCGGAATACAGGCTTTCTTTGCGGGCGGATAACGCAGACCAGCGACTAACGCCGATCGCTATGGATCTCGGAATCCTTACCGATGAGCGCATTTCAGCGTTCAAGGTGAAGATGGGCAAGCTTCATACCGGCCAACGCCTATTGGCTGATCTGGTAGTGACACCACAGGAAGGTATCGCGCAAGGGCTTCACCTCAACCAGGACGGCAAGCGCCGTACCGGCGTTGATTTACTCGGGTTTCCGGGTGTTGAGTTTGCCGATCTTGTTCCCATGTGCCCGGAACTTGGGAGCTTGGATGAAGCAACGGCGAAACAATTGGCGATTGAAGCAGGCTACGCGATCTACGTAGATCGGCAGAACAAGGAAGCGCAGGCATTGAAGCGTGACGAAGCAAAATCAATTCCGCAAGATTTCCAGTATTCAACCGTCGTTGGCCTGTCCACAGAACTCAAGTCCAAATTGGTGCGCGTCTGTCCGACATCCATTGCGCAAGCCGGCCGGATCGACGGGATGACTCCTGCTGCGCTCGGCCTGATTCTCACGAAGCTCCGGCAGATGGACCGGCTTTCGGCATGAACACTTTAGAGGCCAAAGACTGGCTCACACAACGTGTTTCACGTGAAACAATGGTTCGGCTTGAGACTTATCACGAGATGCTTATCCGATGGCAACGTACGTTAAACCTGGTGGCACCATCCACCCTTGATGCAGCTTGGAGCAGGCACTTCGTGGACTCGGCTCAATTGTTGGATCTGTCTCCCGAATTAGCTCACAAATGGTTGGATTTGGGTGCCGGCGCGGGCTTCCCGGGTTTGGTTGTGTCCGCGATGACTTTTGAACGTCGTCCAGACCTCAATATGACCGTCATAGAAAGCGACAAACGAAAGTGTGGCTTCATGAGGGAAGCAGCGCGCGCAATGAGGGTGAGGGTAAATATCCTGCCCTGTAGAATTGCCGAAGCCCCACTGCAAAAGGCGGATGTGGTCACGGCACGCGCGCTCGGAAGTCTGAAGGCCTTAATTGACCACGCCAAACCGCACGTCGTTAACGGCGCGTGCCTCTTGTTCCCGAAAGGCGCATCCTTTCAAGAGGAGCTTGTAGCCTTAACTCAACGCTGGCAAACACAATCTGAAATCTTTCAAAGTGTCACCGATCCAGCGGCAAGGATCGTGCGGTTGACCGTACCGGAAACAGAAGAAGAATCTTAAGATGCGCGTTATTTCGATTACGAATCAAAAGGGTGGAGTCGGAAAAACCACAACGGCGATCAACTTGGGCGCGGCACTGGCCTCGTTTGGACATTCCGTCCTGATCGTTGATCTTGATCCACAGGGAAATGCGTCGACAGGACTCGGTATTGGGGCCTCGCACCGCGAGAAAACCACTTATGATTTGTTGATTGATGGCGCTGCTCTGGCTGACGTCGTGATCGCAACTGATGTAAAAAACCTGTCCATAGCGCCGGCCACCACAGATCTTAGTTCCACCGATGTGGAGCTCGGGCAACGTGACAATCGAGTTTTCCTTCTCAAGCAAGCGCTCCGCGATGTCGATTGCGGATACGACTACGTGCTGATTGATTGTCCGCCTTCTCTCAGTCTCTTGACCCTGAATGCATTGGTTGCGTCGGACTCAATCCTTGTACCTCTTCAAGCAGAATTCTTTGCCCTTGAAGGATTATCACAGCTGATGCTGACCATTCGCAACGTGAGGGAGACGGCAAACACCGCTCTTCGCATCGAAGGAGTGGTGTTGACGATGCACGATCTGCGCAACAACCTAAGCAAGCAGGTGGAAGTTGACGCGCGCGCGACGTTGGGTGATCTGGTCTTCAAGACCATGGTGCCTCGCAATGTTCGGCTCAGCGAAGCGCCGTCTTTTGCGATGCCCGTAATCACCTACGATCCGGCCTCCAAGGGAAGCCAAGCCTATATTGATTTGGCAAATGAACTACTAGAGCGTCACGCACCGCACGCGGAGGAAGTTTGATATGGCAAGAGGTTCCGAGAAAAGAGGTCTTGGTCGTGGTCTATCCGCTTTGATGGCTGACATCGAACCGTCAGCAAATACAAAGGATGACGCGTCGACGGTCCAGACACCGCAGTCTCGCACGGATCGTATGATCCCAGTTGAAGATATAAGCCCAAACCCGGAGCAGCCCCGGCGTGTGTTTGCTCAGTCCGCGCTGGAAGAGCTTGCCGCCTCGATCCGGGAAAAAGGTATTATCCAACCTCTCATAGTGCGTCCCGATCCCGCAGATTCATCCCGGTTTCAGATCGTAGCAGGTGAGCGACGTTGGCGCGCGGCTCAGATTGCACAGCTGCATGATCTCCCCGCCATCATCCGACATTTCAACGATACAGAAGTCCTCGAAGTCGCCATCATCGAAAATATTCAACGCGCTGATCTCAATGCGATCGAAGAGGCATTGGGCTATCGCCAGCTTATGGATCGGTTTGGCCACACGCAGGAACAATTGGCTCGGGCGATGGGAAAGAGCCGCAGTCACTTAGCAAATATGATGCGCCTGCTCCAGCTACCAGACGATATTCAGGCGATGCTACAACGTGGCGAATTGTCAGCGGGTCACGCACGCGCACTACTGACAGCAGACGATCCAATCGGGCTTGCACGTCGTATAGTCCGTGAGGGGCTTTCGGTTCGTGACGTGGAAAAAGCAGCCAAGACCAAGCCTTCGAGCACCTCGGGCCCAAAGCGTACCGGGTCCAAGAAGGATGCGGATACGATGTCGTTGGAAAGCAACCTTTCCGCGGCGTTGGGTATGAGCGTGGTCATTGATCATGACAATTCTGGTAGTGGTAGATTATCCATTAAATATAACAACTTAGAACAGCTGGATGATCTGATGAGACTTCTGAACACTGCCTGAAATCAGGCTAAAAGCTCCCTCAGGAGTCCGTTCAAAACAGGTCGACCCTTCGATGTTGCCCACACATGAGTGCGGGACGCATCCAAGAGACCTAAGTCAATCAAATCCTGCATCTTCCCGGCGCTCAATGGATGCCCGGACAGAGCCTCAAAACGACGCCTGTCGGAGCCCTCCGCCAGACGAAGCGACATCATCAGATATTCCTCTGCTTGCTCTTGCCTTGAAATGTTAACCCGAGCGTGTTCACCAGAGCCCTGTTGAAATACTGCTTCTAACCATATCTGAGGTTGCAAATGTGTCTCTGTCCCGTAGCGAAGGCCACCCAAACTCAGGCGACCGTGGGCACCTGGTCCGATGCCCGCGTAATCGCCGCCGCGCCAATAGATCAAATTGTGCCGTGACTGATTCAGGTCACTGGCGTGGTTGGAGATTTCATAGGCAGGAAGTCCCGCCGCGCCGCATAGGTCTTGCGTCAGGTCGTACATGTCGGCGGATAGATCCTCCGATGGCAGACCCCGCAGACCTCCACGCGCATGCCGTGCGCCAAAGGCTGTACCGGGTTCAATCGTCAGCTGATAAAGCGACAAATGGTCGGCTGCAAAGTCCAACGCCCGCGTCAATTCAGCCCGCCATTGGTCCAAACTTTGATCTTGACGCGCATAGATCAGGTCAAAACTGACGCGGTTGAACACGCTCCGGGCCGTTTCAATTGCCGCTAAAGCATCGGAAACCGAGTGCAGGCGACCAAGCGTGCGCAAATCATCATCGTTCAGGGCCTGAACTCCAACCGAAACGCGGTTGACCCCTGCGTCGCGAAATCCTGCGAAACGGCCCGCCTCCACCGACGACGGGTTGGCTTCCAGGGTCACTTCCAGATCGTTGGCGACAGGCCACCAATGCCGGATCCGTTCCATGACCGCGGCCGTCGTTTCGGGCGCCATGAGAGATGGCGTTCCACCCCCAAAGAAGACGCTATTGAGGGTCCTGTCGGGTAACTCAGCGCCAACGCGGTCGATTTCACTGAGGTAGGCCTTTAACCAAGCGGATTGATCAATCTGAGCCGACACATGACTGTTGAAGTCGCAGTAAGGGCATTTAGCCTGACAAAAGGGCCAGTGGATATAGAGGCCGAAGCCACCTGCCTGCCAGTCATCCATCTCCAAGTATGGTCACGAGTTTCGCCACTGCCTTCGCACGGTGGCTGATCCTGTTCTTTTCCCAACGGTCCATCTCACCGAACGTGCTGTCATAGCCGTCAGCCTGGAAAATGGGGTCGTATCCATGGCCCTCGTCACCGCGCATCGGCCACACAACCTGGCCGTCCATTACACCAGGGAATACCTCGTCATGACCGTCAGGCCAGGCGAGCACAAGTGTACAACAAAACCGAGCTGTCCGAGGGTGCGCAGCGCCCTTGGCCTCCAGCTCTTGATGCGTTCGGCGCATCGCCATGGCGAAGTCGCGGCCAACCGGCGTTGCCGCCCAGTCAGCGGTGTAGACACCCGGCGCGCCATCCAAGGCATCGATTTCGATTCCGCTGTCGTCGCTCAGCGCAGGTAAGCCCGTCGCCTGGGCGGCAGCATGCGCTTTGATCCGAGCGTTTCCGACAAAGGTGGTTTCGGTCTCACTGGGTTCCGGCAATCCGTGGTCCGCAGCTCCGGTTACACGGATCCCATAGGGCTCCAACAGGTGCCGCATCTCACCCAGCTTGCCTTGATTGTGCGTTGCGATCAGCAGGTGGTCCCCGGTGAAACGTCGCATCAGGATGTCGCCGTCGCCTGTGCTTTCACCAACTCTGCTATGCCGCGTTCCGCCAACCCGTAAAGTTCATTGAATTCATCGCGAGAGAACGTTGCGCCCTCAGCACTCGCCTGTAATTCGACCACCTGGCCCGCGCCGGTCATGATGAAGTTGCCATCGGTTCCGGCTTCCGAATCTTCAGGGTAGTCAAGGTCCAGCACCGGCTGTCCCGCGTAAATTCCGCAGGAGACAGCGGCGATATGGTCGATGATCGGATCGGACACCAAGTCGCCCGCCTTCAGCAGCTTGTTCACCGCCAGACGCAGTGCAACCCAACCACCGGTAATTGCCGCGCAACGCGTGCCTCCATCCGCCTGGATTACATCGCAATCCACAGTGATCTGCCGCTCGCCCAAAGCAGAGCGATCAATACCGGCCCGAAGGGACCGACCGATCAACCGCTGGATTTCCTGTGTGCGGCCAGATTGCTTGCCGACCGCTGATTCGCGCCGCATCCGTGTGTGGGTGGCGCGTGGCAGCATGCCATATTCCGCCGTCACCCAGCCAAGTCCCGAGTTCTTCAGGAACGGTGGGACCCGCTCCTCCAATGTCGCGGTACACAGAACATGGGTGTCGCCGCAGCGGATCATGCAGGATCCTTCCGCATGGCGTGTCACGTCGGTCTCAATTGAAATTGAGCGCATTTCGTCTAGGTTTCGGCCGGAAGGACGCATAAATATCTCCTGATCATCTCTAGGTGATGTTGCGTTCGGAATAATCCGGTGCAGTGTTGTCCCGCAACCCCGAACGCTGAGTGAAATGACCGAACAGGGTAAAATTCTCGAAGACCTCAACGAACGCTCACGCGAGGTGTTTCGACGTGTGGTCGAAGGATATCTGGAAACCGGTGCGCCGGTGGGTTCCCGGACCCTGACGCGGACCTTAACGGAAAAGGTTTCAGCCGCGACGATCCGGAACACGATGCAGGATCTGGAATATATGGGATTGCTGGATAGTCCCCATACCTCTGCCGGTCGTATCCCGACACAGCTAGGCTTGCGGATGTTCGTGGATGGGTTTCTGGAGGTCGGTGATGTCTCCGACGGGGATAAACAGGCTTTGAACGATACGCTTGGTACCAGCGCCTCCGATGTCTCTGGTCTGCTTGATAGGGTCGGTTCTGCCCTGTCATCGGCCACCCATGGCGCAAGCCTTGTCCTGTCGCCCAAACACGAAGCGCCGATACAGCATATCGAGTTCGTGCCGCTGTCTGCGACGCAGGCCCTCGTCGTGCTCGTCTTTTCTGACGGGCATGTTGAAAATCGACTGTTTGAGCCACCTCTGGGCACGACGCCAAGCGCGATGAGAGAGGCGGCAAATTTTCTCAACGCGCGGATTGGTGGGCAAACCGTCACTACAATCCGCCAGCAGCTCGAAGCAGATATCGTCACTCGCAAGCGCGAGATTGATGATCTCGCGTCCGGCCTGATCGATTCGGGCCTTGCCGTCTGGGATGACAAGGGCGACGAATCTGCCCGCTTGATTGTGCGTGGGCGGTCGAATCTGCTCTCTGACACGCGCGAGTCTGAAGATCTGGACCGCATTCGCCTGCTCTTTGATGACCTGGAGCGAAAGCGAGACATCACCGAATTTCTTGAATTGACCGAAGATGGCGATGGTGTGCGCATTTTCATAGGCTCTGAGAACAAGTTGTTTTCACTTTCGGGTTCCTCTCTGGTCGTCTCTCCCTATATGAACGCTGATCGTAAGATTGTCGGCGCGGTGGGAGTGATCGGACCCACCCGTCTGAATTACGGACGCATTGTTCCGATCGTTGATTACACGGCGCAACTGGTTGGACGTTTGATTTCCGACCGGTCGTAAGGGGCCAGTCGCAAGAGGGTAACATGGGCGAGAGAGACGAAGAGTTCTTTGAAGACCAGCACGTTGATGAGCAATCAGTAGCGGATGTGTCGCTTGCTGAGGAGGCCACGTCAGGTGTGGATGCGGTAATTGCGACGTTGGAAGCGGAACGCGATGAGCTTCGCGACCGTATGCTGCGCGCTTTGGCCGAGGCTGAAAATATGCGCAAACGAGCGGATCGTGATCGACGCGAGGCCGAGCATTACGGCGGATCCAGACTATCGCGTGATCTGCTGCCTGTTTATGACAACATGAGCCGTGCTCTGGAGGCGGCCGATGACATCAGTCGTGAAACCGCTGGTGGCCTGATCGAAGGCGTAGAGTTGACATTGAAGGAATTGCTGAACGTTCTTGGCAAGCACGGTGTCAAACCGGTTACGCCTGCGATTGGGGATAAGTTCGATCCCGAGGCCCACCAAGCCATGTTTGAGGCACCCGTACCTGGCACCAAGGCTGGCGACATCATTCAGGTTATGGCGAGCGGCTTCATGCTCCATGACCGGTTGCTGCGCCCGGCGCAGGTTGGCGTGTCTTCAACACCTGCCGGCTGACGGATCGCCAGACTACCCCAGCTTGGTCTTGAGCTCATACAACAAATTCAATGCCTCGCGCGCCGTCAGTTCATCCGGATGAACGGCGCGCAGGGCGTCTTCAACCTCAGAGGATTTCGCAGGTTTCTGCGTGGGCGTCGGCAAGGCAGCGAACAAAGGAAGGTCGTCAATGACCGCTTGCCGTTTGCCGCCCTCGCGCTCACCCTTTTCCAGTGCATCCAACACCACTTGCGCCCTTGCGATGACGCTGTCAGGCAACCCGGCGAGTTTCGCGACCTGAACTCCGTAGGACCGATCAGCTGCGCCGTCGCGGACCTCATGAAGGAAAATGACCTCACCCTCCCATTCCTTTACAGCCATGGTCGCGTTCCTCAGACCGCTGAGTTGGGAAGATAGAGACGTCATCTCGTGATAATGCGTCGCGAACAATGCTCGGCAGCCGTTTGACTCGTGCAGATGTTCCAACGTGGCCCACGCGATCGACAGGCCATCGTAAGTGGCTGTCCCGCGCCCGATCTCATCCAGAATCACCAATGCTCGATTGTCGGCCTGGTTCAGGATCGTCGCTGTCTCAACCATCTCTACCATGAATGTAGACCGACCCCGGGCAAGATCATCGGAAGCCCCCACGCGGCTGAAAACCTGGCTTACCAGCCCGATCCGAGCTCGCGCGGCAGGCACGAAACTGCCTGTTTGCGCCATAATTGCCAACAATGCGTTCTGCCGGAGGTAGGTCGATTTACCCGCCATGTTCGGGCCAGTCAGCAATGTGATCGCGGCACCACTGTCCGCCGAAAGATCACAATCATTAGCGACAAAGGGCGCTCCAGAACGGGCAAGCGCGGCTTCTACAACCGGATGTCTGCCGCCTTCGATCACGAACGCCCGGTCGTCAGTCATCTCTGGCCGGGTCCAATCTCCTTCCCTCGCACGACGGGCGAGGCCGGCGGCAAGATCCAGTTCGGAAAGGCCGCGGGCAGCCAGCCCGATTTGTGTCTGACAGTCCAGTATCGCGTCCCGTAACGATTGAAATTGTTGCTTCTCGATCTCCAGCGCGCGACTACCAGCGTTGAGGATCTTGGTCTCGATCTCCGACAGTTCGACAGTCGTAAATCGCACCGCATTGGCAGTGGTCTGCCGATGAATGAAGCGGTCAGACAGCGGCGGGTTGAGCATCTTTTCAGCATGAGTAGCCGTCGTCTCGATGAAATACCCCAGCACATTGTTGTGCTTGATCTTCAATGCGCTGACGCCCGTCGCTTCGGCATATTCCGCCTGCATTGTCGCAATCACGCCACGACCTTCGTCGCGAAGGGTTCGCGCTTCATCCAACTCAGCATGATAGCCTTGAGCAATGAACCCGCCGTCCCGTAGTTGCACGGGTGGTTCTGCTACCAGAGCTGCGTCTAGCAGGGCGCAGAGGGCATCATGTCCGATCAGATGGGCAGCCGCTTCGCGAAGAAGGATTGGAAGCTCGGTGTCGTCCAATGTTTTGGCCAATCGCGCGGCACCTGAAAGACCGGCGCGAATGGCCGAAAGATCGCGCGGACCGCCCCGGTCCAGTGCAAGCCGCGACAGCGCACGATCAAGGTCCGGGATGCGGCGTAACTCCTCCTCCAACTCGTCTCTAACCAGCGCATCAGAGACGAAAAACCCGACGGCTTCGTGCCGCGTGCGGATCACGGACAGATCTGTGGACGGTCCTGTCAGGCGACGTTCCAGCAATCGCGCTCCACCGGCGGTCTGGGTCCGGTCCATGACCGACAATAGCGAGTTCGCACGGCCCCCGTTCAGCGCGTGGGTCAGCTCCAGATTGCGTCGCGTGGCGGTATCGAGTTGCAACAATCGGTGTGCGGATTGTTGCCGTGGCGTACGGAGAAGCGGCAACGCACCTTTTTGGGTCAACTCCAGATAATCAATCACCGCGCCCATGGCAGAGATTTCGGACCGCGTGAAATCACCAAATGCCTCCAGGGTTGTGACGTCAAACAACTCCGTCAATCGAATCATAGCCGATGCGCTGTCAAATGACCCCGGCGACAGGGGTGTGACCGCCGCACCAAGCTCCTTCACCGCATCCTGGCGTTCGATCGCCATGCCGTCGGATACCAGAACCTCCTTCGGTGCCAGCCGCGCCAACTCCGGTCCAAGGCGCACACCAGGGCAGCGCATCACCCGGAAATCGCCGGTGGAGATATCGCACCAGGCCAGCGCGCCTTGACCGCGCACATCGGCGTATGAGGCGAGGTAATTGTGTCTCCGCGCCTCCAGCAGGGTATCTTCCGTCAGAGTTCCGGGCGTGACCAGGCGCACCACTTCCCGCCGCACCACAGCTTTTGAACCGCCGCGTTTTTTGGCAGTCGCCGGATCCTCCATCTGTTCGCATATTCCGACCCGAAACCCCTTTCGGATCAGGGTCAGCAGATACGATTCTGAGGCATGGGCAGGCACGCCGCACATCGGGATATCATTGCCGTCGTGCTTTCCGCGTTTGGTCAGCGCGATGTCCAGCGCCTCTGCCGCAGCCACGGCATCGTCAAAAAACATCTCGTAGAAATCGCCCATCCGGTAGAACAGCAGAGCATCGGGATGCTGCGCTTTGATCTCCAGATATTGTGCCATCATAGGCGTCACTTGCGCGTTCATACTGATCTCCCCCATGGACGAAACTACCGACGCGGGCCGGCCAATTGAAGCGCAATCGGTTGCCCTGAAACGTGCAGCAGGCTTTAGATTGTCGGACGTAAGGCGAGAGGGACGATCATGGCCGACAAAAGAGTAACCCGTGAAGAGGCACTGACCTACCATCTTGAGCCTCGCCCAGGGAAGATCGACATCAACGCGTCCACCGCGATGGCCACGCAGCGCGACCTGTCGCTGGCCTACTCGCCCGGAGTGGCGGTGCCTTGTGAGGTGATCGCCAGGAACCCGGAAACCGCCTACGACTACACCACCAAGGGCAACATGGTTGCGGTGATCTCCAACGGGACGGCAGTTCTGGGCCTTGGGAACCTGGGCGCTCTTGCGTCCAAACCGGTGATGGAGGGAAAGGCGGTTCTGTTCAAACGCTTTGCTGACATCAATTCCATCGATATCGAGCTGGATACTGAGGACGTGGAGGAATTCGTCAACGCGGTGAAGCTGATGGGGCCGTCGTTTGGTGGCATCAACCTTGAAGACATCAGGGCGCCCGAATGCTTCATGATCGAACAACAGCTCAAGGAGCTGATGGATATTCCCGTTTTCCACGATGACCAGCATGGAACAGCGGTGATCTGTGCCGCTGGATTGATCAACGCGCTGCAAATCTCGGGCAAAAGGATCGAGGACTGCAGGATTGTCCTGAACGGAGCAGGGGCCGCCGGTATCGCCTGTATCGAGTTGCTGAAATCCATGGGCGCGCGGCACGAAAACTGCATCATTTGCGACACGAAAGGCGTTATTTACCAAGGCCGTACCGACGGAATGAACCAGTGGAAATCGGCCCATGCCGTGGCCACCGAACTGCGGACCTTGGAGGAGGCGATGGTGGGTGCAGACGTGTTTCTTGGCGTGTCGGCCAAGGGCGCGGTGACGCCGGAGATGGTGAAAGCGATGGCCGACAATCCGGTCATCTTCGCGATGGCGAACCCCGACCCGGAGATCACTCCGGAGGACGCCCATGCGGTGCGCGCCGACGCGATCGTCGCAACGGGGCGGTCGGATTATCCCAATCAGGTGAACAATGTGCTGGGATTTCCTTATCTTTTCCGGGGTGCGCTCGATGTTCACGCCCGTGCTATCAACGACGAAATGAAGATCGCCTGCGCCAATGCCCTGGCCGCCCTTGCGCGCGAAGATGTGCCCGACGAAGTGGCGATGGCTTATGGCAGCAAACTCAGCTTTGGGCGCGACTACATCATTCCGACGCCGTTCGATCCTCGGCTCATCTACACGATCCCGCCTGCGGTTGCTCAGGCGGGCATGGATACCGGCGCCGCGCGTCGGCCGATCATTGATCTGGACCAATACACGGCCGACCTGAAAGCGCGGATGGATCCAACCTCCTCGATCCTGCAAGGCGTCTATGCGCGCGCCCGAAATGCGCAGGCGAGGATGATCTTTGCCGAAGGCGATGACCCGAGGGTCTTGCGTGCTGCGGTCGCGTACCAACGGCAAGACCTTGGCCGCGCGCTGGTTGTGGGGCGCGAGGCTGATGTGACGGAAAAGCTGGATGCCGTGGGTCTTGGAGATGCCGCTCGCGAGTTGGAGATCGTGAACGCCGCCAATACCAGTCATTTGGAGGTCTACAAGGATTTCCTCTACGAACGTCTTCAACGCAAGGGAGCGGATCGCACAGACATCCACCGGCTTGCGTCACGTGACAGGCACGTCTTCGCGTCGCTGATGCTGGCCCACGGACATGGCGATGGCATGATCACGGGGGCCACACGCAAGTCGGCTCAAGTGCTTGAGATGGTAGGGAAAGTCTTTGACGTTGACGCCAAAGACGGCGCGGTCGGGATCACGGCGTTGCTGCACAAGGGCAAGATCATCCTGCTCGGCGATACGCTGGTGAATGAATGGCCGGACCACCACGATCTGGCCTTGATTGCAAAGCGTGGGGCAGGCGTCGCACGGCGCCTGGGAATGGAGCCGAGGGTGGCATTCGTGAGCTTTTCCACGTTTGGCTACCCGGTGTCCGAGCGGGCGGAAAAGATGCACATGGCCCCTAAGGTGCTGGACGAGTTGGGTGTCGATTTTGAGTATGAGGGAGAGATGACGGTCGATGTTGCCCTCAACCCGGCGGTGATGGAGCAGTACCCGTTTTCACGCTTGAGCGGACCGGCGAATATACTGGTTGTGCCGGCCCGGCACTCTGCCTCCATCAGCGTGAAACTGATGCAGGAAATGGCGGGTGCGACGGTGATCGGACCGATCCTGACCGGGCTGGATCGTCCGGTTCAGATCGCTGCCACAGTGTCCACAGCGAACGATATTCTGAATATGGCGGTGATGGCAGCCTGTGAGATTGGGCAGTTCTGAGCGGGCAATAATAGCCTGTGACATCCGTACACACCCCGTACACACCCCGTACACAGAACCGGCAGCAGACCAAAAAAAAACACCCCCGGTGATCCGGGGGCCTTTCGGGTGGTTCAGCGGCGGGACCAGTCCCGCCCTGCCGATCACCGATCACTCCTTGATCGTGTCCCAGAACTTCTTGACCTTGTCGAAGAAGCCCGAGGCATTCGGGTTGTTGGTCTTTTTGCAGCTCTCTTCGAACTGCTTGAGCAACTCCCGCTGATCGCCCGTCAGGTTCACCGGAGTTTCCACCAGCAATTCGATATACATCTCACCGATAGCGGGGCCGCGAAGCGCTGGCATGCCTTTGCCGCGCAGACGCATCTGACGACCGGATTGCGACCCTTCGGGAACACGCACGCGCGACCGGCCGCCATCAATGCTGGGCACCTCGATCTCACCGCCAAGCGCGGCGGAGGCCATGGAGACGGGGACGCGGCAGAACAGGTCCTGGCCGTCGCGTTGGAACAGGGCGTGTTCCTTGACCTCAATGAAGATGTAGAGGTCACCCGTTGGTCCGCCGCGCAAGCCTGCTTCGCCTTCACCGGACAGGCGGATGCGGGTGCCGGTTTCGACGCCTGCGGGGATATTCACCGACAGAGCCCGCTCCTTTTCCTGACGGCCCGCGCCGCCACAGGTGCGGCAGGGATTCTTGACGATCTGACCGATGCCGGAACATGTGGGGCAGGTGCGCTCGACCGTGAAGAAGCCCTGCTGGGCGCGGACCTTGCCCATGCCGGAACATGTCGGACAGCCCGTGGGTTCGGCCCCGGCTTCGGATCCGGTGCCATTGCACGATGAACAGGCAACGGAGGTCGGGACGGTGATCTGTTTGGAGAGGCCTGCGTAGGCGTCTTCCAGTGAAATCGCGAGGTTATAGCGCAGGTCAGAACCGCGGCTGGCCTGGTTGCGGCCCGCGCCGCCGGGCCTGCCGCGTTGGCCGCCCATGAAATCGCCGAACAGATCTTCGAACACGTCCGAGAAGGCAGAGGCGAAATCGCCGCCCTGTCCGGGATGCCCACCTGCCCGAGGACCCCCTGCCATGCCACCGTCGAACGCGGCGTGACCGAAGCGGTCGTAAGCGGCTTTCTTGTCGCCATCTTTCAGGACGTCGTAGGCCTCATTCGCTTCCTTGAACTGGGCCTCGGCATCGGGTTTATCGGAGTTGCGATCGGGGTGAAGCTCTTTCGCCTTGGTGCGATAGCCTTTCTTGATCTCATCAGCACTCGCGCCTTTTGAGACGCCCAGCACCTCGTAATAATCGCGTTTTGCCATGGTTTTGTCTTTCTGTACCGCATCGACCAATCGGGGGAGGCATTGCCTCCCCCCGTAGGATCAGAAGGGGTTACAAAGGAGGCGATCAGCCCTGCTTGCGGTCGTCGTCGAGGTCTTCGAAGTCGGCATCGACGATATCTTCGTCAACGCCGCGCTCCTCTTCCTCGGGCGCGCCGCCATCAGCGGCTTCGGCCTTTTCGGCCTCTGCCTTGTAGATCGCCTCACCAAGGCGCATCGCCGCCTCGGTCACGTTCTGAATGCCGCCTTTGATCTTGGAGACCTCCTTGGTTTCGATCTGCTCCTTGAGGTTGGCAAGCGCCAGCTCAATGGCTTCCACGGTGGAAGGATCGACCTTGTCGCCATGCTCCTCGATGGACTTTTCGGTCCCGTGGACAAGGCTTTCGGCCTGGTTGAGGGTTTCGACCAGTTCCTTCTTCTCCTTGTCCGCATCGGCGTTTTCTTCGGCTTCGCGCACCATGTTCTCGATGTCCTCATCGGAGAGACCGCCGGACGCCTGGATCGTGATCTGCTGCTCCTTGCCGGTGCCCTTGTCACGCGCGCCCACGGACACGATGCCGTTGGCGTCGATATCAAAGGTCACTTCGACCTGAGGCACGCCGCGCGGGGCGGGCGGGATCGCTTCGAGGTTGAACTGACCGAGCATCTTGTTGTCTGCGGCCATCTCACGCTCACCCTGGAAGACACGGATCGTCACGGCGCTCTGGTTATCCTCGGCGGTGGAGAAGATTCTGCGACTTCTTGGTCGGGATCGTGGTGTTGCGGTCGATCAGGCGAGTGAAGACGCCGCCAAGGGTTTCGATGCCCAGGCTGAGCGGAGTCACGTCGAGAAGGACCACGTCCTTGACATCACCTTGCAGAACACCGGCCTGAATGGCGGCGCCAAGGGCCACAACCTCATCAGGGTTCACGCCCTTATGCGGTTCCTTGCCGAAGAAGTTGGTCACTTCTTCCACAACCTTGGGCATCCGGGTCATGCCGCCGACCAGAACGACTTCGTCAATGTCACCCTTGCTGAGGCCCGCGTCTTTCAACGCTGCTGCACAGGGCTTCATCGAGGCCTTGATCAGATCGCCCACCAGCGATTCCAGCTTTGCACGGGTCAGTTTCATGACCATGTGCAGTGGCTGACCGTTGGCACCCATGGAGATGAACGGTTGGTTGATCTCGGTCTGCGAGGCGCTGGAGAGTTCGATCTTCGCCTTTTCAGCCGCTTCCTTCAGACGCTGAAGCGCCATCTTGTCGGCGGTGAGATCGACGGAGTGCTCTTTCTTGAACTCACCTGCCAGGTAGTTGACGATCCGCATGTCGAAATCTTCACCACCCAGGAACGTGTCGCCGTTGGTGGATTTGACCTCGAACAGGCCATCGTCGATCTCAAGAATGGTCACGTCGAATGTACCGCCGCCAAGGTCATAGACGGCGATCGTGCGCGTCTCTTTCTTGTCGAGGCCGTAGGCCAGCGCGGCCGCGGTCGGCTCGTTGATGATGCGCAGCACTTCAAGGCCCGCGATCTTGCCGGCGTCCTTGGTGGCCTGACGCTGAGCGTCGTTGAAATACGCAGGAACGGTGATGACCGCTTGCGTCACGTCCTCGCCCAGGTAGCTTTCAGCCGTTTCCTTCATCTTCTGCAGGATGAAGGCGGAGATCTGGGAGGGGGAGTATTTCTCACCCTTCGCCTTCACCCAGGCGTCACCGTTGCCGCCATCGACAATCTCGAACGGCAGGTTCTTCTTGTCCTTCTCCAGATGTTCGTCATCTATGCGACGCCCGATCAGGCGCTTGACACCGAAGATTGTGTTTTCCGGGTTGGTGACGGCCTGACGCTTGGCGGATTGGCCAGCGAGGCGTTCGTTATCCGTGAAGGCAACGATCGACGGCGTTGTACGCGCGCCTTCGGCGTTTTCAATCACGCGGGGTTGCGAGCCATCCATGATGGCCACGCAGGAGTTGGTGGTTCCGAGGTCGATACCAATGACTTTAGCCATGTCTTTAGTCCCTTTACTTACAAGCGAACTGGCGGGAGCGGGTCCGTTTTACGGCCCCCGTGCCGCCGTTTGATTGACTATAACGCGCACCGCATGTGCCCGTTTGAGTTCGGAGGGTATATAAGTAGCGGGTTTTCAGCGTGCAACCGCGCAGATGCAGGGAATCGTGAGGAATTTGAAATGAAGGTTGATGTGGGCGGGATCATTGTCCGCCAAACTCATCTGGGTGACGCTTTGCAGGCGCTTTTGCTGGACCAGGTGAGAGATGCCGTTCGCGTGGCGCCATTGGTCCGGCCCGAGACGGCGCGGGGCAAAAAAATGTCGGTGCGGATGACCTCAGCCGGAACCCATGGATGGGTGAGTGACCGGAGCGGATATCGGTATGAGCGCGCGCACCCCAACGGCAGCGCCTGGCCCGCGATCCCGCCGGTGGCTTTGGATGTCTGGCGCGAAGTGTCTGGCGTGGCCCGTGATCCGCAAAGCTGCCTGATCAACTTCTACGATGCGGACGCAAAGATGGGCATGCACCAGGACCGGGACGAGGCGGACATGGCAATGCCGGTGGTGTCGATCTCCCTCGGCGATGAGGGGCTTTTGCGTGTCGGCGGATCGGTCCGAAAGGGCAAGACCCAATCACTGTGGCTCAGGTCAGGGGATGTGGCGGTGATGGCAGGCCAGGCCCGGCTCAATTATCATGGCATCGACCGCATCCGCGCCGGATCCTCCACCCTGTTGCCCAGGGGCGGGCGGATCAACCTGACACTGCGCGTCGTGGATTGACGGCCCGGATCAGCGTTTGGCGCCCCAGGACACAGACGCATGTTTGCGGGTATACGCCTCACCCATCATGCCGACAAGAAGTGCGGCGAGCGCAAAATACATCGGATACCCGGTGTTGGTGTTGTGCGGAAAATAGTTCACGAACACGAACCCCCGCGTCTGATCGATTATGTGAAACAGCGGGTTCCACGTGAACGCGGGCAGCATCAGGGCGGGCATCATGTTGGCCAGGAACATCTTGCCCGAAAAGATCATGTTGGCGCGGATGTAGACCATGGACAGCATGCCGATGACATCCGGCATCCACGGATTCAGGGCCATGAAGATAATGCCGATCACGACACCGGACGCCCAGGCGAGAAGGAACATGCCAAAGGCCGCAGACCAGTTGTGAATCTCCACCTCCAGGATCATCGTATGGATCAGCAACAGAATGCAGAGCATGGAGATCGTCTGCGTATAAAGGACGGAGAACGCAGCAGAACAGATAGACACAAGCGTGTTCATCGGCCCGTGCTGCATCATCGCACTGGTCGGCCCTTCGGCGCCCATGACGCCCCGTACGGTCTGAATGTGGGTCAGGTACAGGAAAATCCCGGTCATCAGATAGACCATGAAGTTTCCGCGCAGCGCCGCACCCCGTCCACCGATGAATTCGAACATGAAATAGAACGCCGCGATGAACAGCAGACTTTGCATGATCGACAAAACGATGGCGAGCACGGCATTTCCGTGCCCCTTCCGAACCTTGCGGGCGGTTGCGTAATATGTGACGGCGAGAAAATTGAAGATCAGCGCGGGCATGCGTTGAGAGGTGCGGGGTTCAAACATTGTGTGCGGTCCTGTGCGTGCGGGTCTGCTTGTTGTCGTCCCAGCGGCTTGGTCTGGCTTTTTTCACTTACTGCGCCTCTGGCGGTCTGTTCTCAACTGCGCCTCTGGCGGTATCTTCTTATCTGCGCCTCTGGCGCAACGCTTGCTGTTTCCCCACAGGATCGTGATAACCAACCAAGTCTTAATTTTCAATTCAACCGTGAGTGTGCGCATGGATCATAAAAAACTTGTTGCCGTGATGCGCGAGGCGGCGCTGGACGCCGGTGCCGCGATCATGGAGGTCTATGGCGCGGAAGATTTCGATGTGAAGGTCAAATCCGACGACAGCCCGGTGACAGCGGCGGACGAAGCGGCCGATGCGATCATCTCGCGCCACCTGCGCGCCGCGTTCCCGGATGTGACTCTGGTGACCGAGGAACAGGCCGACAGCCATGGACTAAGCGCCGATACTTTCCTGATCGTGGATCCCCTCGACGGCACCAAGGAATTCATCAAGCGGCGCGGCGACTTCACCGTCAACATCGCGCTGGTCGAGAACGGCGTGCCGGTGCGCGGCATTGTCTATGCGCCCGCAAAGGACCGGCTGTTCTATACGGATGAGAATGGGATGAGCGTTGAAGAGCTTGCCCCGTTTGACCCAAACCAGCCTGGTAGGGTCAAAAAAATGGTGGTGTCTGACCCTGATAACAGCGCGTTGCGGGTGGTGGCGAGCAAGTCGCACCGCGATCAGGCGACGGATGATTACATCGGCAAATACGCCCATGCCGATATGAAAAGTGCCGGTTCATCGTTGAAGTTTTGCCTTGTCGCGACGGGCGAGGCGGACATCTACCCCCGCCTTGGCCGCACGATGGAATGGGACACTGCCGCTGGTGACGCGGTCCTGCGCGGAGCCGGCGGCAAGATGGTCCGGTTCGAGGATCATGGCGACTTTGAGTACGGCAAGGACGGGTTCGCGAACGGCTTTTTTATCGCCTATGCGCCCGGTGTAGAGTTGCAACAGCCGTGACGGTCGCCTGTGTCATCCCGGCCCGATATGCCTCCAGCCGCTACCCCGGCAAACCTCTGGCGATGCTGACGGGCGCGACGGGAAAGTCGGAATCGCTGATAGAACGCTCCTGGCGCGCGGCGCAGGGGGTGTCGGGCCTCGATGCCGTCTATGTGGCGACTGACGATGATCGGATCGCCGACGCGGCGCGGAGCTTTGGGGCCGAGGTCCTGATGACCTCGTCCGCGGCCCGCAACGGGACGGAGCGCTGCGCGGAAGCGCTGGAGATCCTCGGCGATGTCGAGATGATCGTGAACCTGCAGGGCGACGCTCCGCTGACGCCGCCGTGGTTTCTGGAGAGCCTGGTTCAGGGCCTTCGCGCCGATACGCAGGCCGCAATTGCAACGCCGATCCTGCGGTGTGACGGCGAAACGCTGGCCGCATTGAAGGCGGACCGCGCCGCTGGCCGGGTTGGAGGAACGACAGCAGTCACCGACAGCAAGATGCGGGCGCTCTATTTTTCCAAGGAGGTCGTGCCGTTTACCACACAGGATTATCCGGACACCGCCGAGACGCCCGTGTTCCACCATGTCGGCGTTTACGCCTACCGGCCCTGGGCCCTGCGAGCCTATCCGCATTGGTCTATCGGCCCGTTGGAAACGCTGGAGGGGCTGGAACAGCTCCGGTTCCTGGAAGCGGGCCACCCGGTTTTATGTGTCGAGGTAGAGGCCCGGGGAGCGAAATTCTGGGAGTTGAACAATCCCGAAGACATCCCCCGGATCGAGGCGATGTTGAAGGACATGGGTGCGCCTTGAGCGGGCTTCGACTCAGCGTCGTAGTGGCCAGCTTCGGGCGGCCTGATGCGTTGAAGCGCTGTCTTTTGGCCCTTTCGCAACAGGTGACCGCCGGGTTGGAGGTCGTGGTTGTGGCTGATTCCGAAGGCCAGGCTGCCGCGCGACATCTGCCCGTGTCCGGTGCCCTGAAGTTGCTGCCACAGCGGACCGCCAATATCTCTGCCGCGCGCAATGCCGGGATCCGCGCTGCGGCCGGTGAAATCGTGGCGTTCCTTGACGATGATGCGGTGCCGGAGCCGACGTGGGCCAACGCAATCCTGACCGCCTTCGCGGGGGCAGAGGACCTGGGCGCCGCGACCGGGCCGGTGCTGGGGCGAAACGGGATCAGTCTCCAGTGGGGTCCGCTTGCGGTGGACGGGCAGGCGAGAGACTTGCCGATCGACCCTAACGGCTTGATCAGAGACGGTTTCGCGCGCAAATTGCAGGGCACCAACATGGCGGTTCGGCGCAGTGTTCTGCGGCACATGAACGGGTTTGACGAGGCGTTTACGTTTTTTCTGGATGACACGGACCTGAGCCTTCGTCTTTGGCGGTCAGGTATCCGCAGCCTTTGGCTGAAAGCGGCGGTGGTGCATCATGGCTACGCTGCCTCCTCCCGCCGTACCGAGGACCGCGTGCCGCTGACACTGTACGATATCGGCGCCTCGTCCGCCGTGTATTTGCGGAAGCACGCGCCGGCGGCGGATTATTCGGATGCGCTGCGGAATTTGGAGATCGGGCAGAGCACGCGGCTTCTGCGGCTTGCGAAATCGCGCAAGATCGACGCCGATCAGATGCGCGCGCTGATGAATACGCTGAAGGCCGGAATTACAGACGGGCAGATGCGCGACAGTGTGACAGGCGATATCGGCCCTGACCCGGATGACTTCGGGCCATTTCAAGCAAGGGACCCGTTGCCACACCGCGTCTTGTCAGGGCGGAGCTTTCGGTTGACCAGTCTGCGCGATCAGGCGCGTGATCTGGTTGCGCAGGGCCATTCCGTGACAATCTTCGCGTTCGAGCCGACGCCGCGGAAACACAAGGTTCGGTTTGTTGACGGCGGCTGGTGGGAACAGACGGGCGGGTTGTTCGGCCCTTCGGACCGCAGCGGCCCCCGAATTCAGTTCGGATCATATAAGAAGCGGCTGACCCTTGAGACGCGTCGCATTTCTGCCACGCGCGGCCTGTAGGTCCGCAGCGATGAGAATTGGACGTTTCCCAGTCCGAGAGGATTTGTTAGGCACTAGGCATTAAAAAGTACGCGCGAAATGCCCGGCAAAGGGCAGAGCGCAGGTGAGGTTATGTATGAAAAAAATTACCAAAGCGATCTTTCCGGTCGCGGGTCTTGGCACCCGCTTCCTTCCGGCAACCAAATCGATCCCGAAAGAGATCATGACATTGGTGGATCGCCCTTTGATTCAATACGCCATTGATGAGGCGCGCGCCGCTGGAATCAAGGAATTCATCTTTGTCACCAGCCGCGGAAAGTCTGCGCTGGAAGACTATTTCGACCACACGCCGGAGCTTGAAAATACCCTGCGCAAGAAGGGCAAGACCGAGATGTTGGACATGCTCAAAAGCACCAACATGGACTCGGGCGCGATTGCCTACATACGGCAGCACAAGGCGCTGGGTCTGGGTCACGCCGTTTGGTGCGCCCGCAGATTGCTCGGAAATGAGCCCTTTGCGGTCATTCTGCCCGACGATGTCATCGCAGCAGACACGCCGTGTTTGCAGCAGATGGTCGAGGCGCACGCCGAAGTCGGCGGAAATATGGTCGCCGCAATGGAAGTGCCGGATGAAAAGAGATCGTCCTACGGCATATTGGACGTCAAGGAAGATATGGGCTCCGTCGTGTCCGTGAAAGGCATGGTCGAAAAACCGGCTGAGGGCACTGCGCCGTCGAATTTGGCGGTCATTGGCCGATATATCCTGTCGCCGGACGTCATGGGCCACCTCAACAAGATCAAATCCGGAGCGGGCGGAGAGGTCCAGCTCACCGATGCGATCGCGCAGGAAATCTCCAGCGCGGACAACGTCTATGGGTACCGGTTCAGGGGTCAGCGGTTTGATTGCGGCTCCAAGGCCGGGTTCCTGCAGGCAACAGTGGCGTTCGGCCTGGCGCGCGAAGATCTGCGTGATGAATTCGGCGACTACCTGGCTGACATGATGTCGGTCCGCAACGCCGCCCAGTAGGGGTGATGACACATGGGTGCGCTCCGTCACCTGCCGCCGATCTGGCTGGACGTGACGCGCCTATTGACACGCGTCGGCCGGAGCGCGCTGACGGGAATTGATCGGGTGGAGCTGGCCTACCTTCGGGAGGCTCTGACCTCCGGCTGTGGTCACTATCTTTGTCGCACGACGCGCGGATACCTTCTGCTGGGTCCGCAGGGCGCGCAGTGTCTGCTGGATCTGATGACCGGGCAAAAGGAACCTGGCGCGGCTGATCTCTGGTCGCGATTGACGTTTCGTGGCAATCGCCCGCGTCACCGGGCCGAGGCGATGATGCGCCCATTGGCGATTGATCGGTGCAGTCCGACAGGTTTGCCGGACCTCCTGACCCGTCATGGCAGCACAGAGCGCGCGTATGTCAATGTGGGCCACGCCAATCTGTCGGACGCCACTCTCGGGGCATTTTCCAAAGCCGCGACATGGTCTCTGGTGATGATCCACGATCTGATCCCTCTGACCCATCCGCAGGTTGTGGTGGACGGGCAGCCGAAGGTGTTCGCAGGCCGGATTGACCGGGTGCGACGGTATGCGACCCACGTGATTGCGACCTCTGACGCCACGGCCGCTGACCTTACCGCTCACTGGAGCACGTCGTCGGTTGTCCCGACCACCATCATTTCGCGGCTGGGTCTAGACCCTAAACCGCCGGTTAGGGCCGAAACCATACCGGGTTACTTTGTGATGCTCGGTACGATTGAGCCGCGCAAGAACCATTCCCTGATGCTGGATGCCTGGGACCTGTTGGCGCAGGACACACCTTCGGAGGCGATGCCGACGCTGCACATCATCGGGGCGCAGGGGTGGAACGTTGCCGATCTGATGGCCCGCATCCACGCGCATCCGCTGTTGAACCGGAAAATTTTTATGCACGGCCCGCTGCCCGACAGGCACGTGCAAGCGCACTTCGCACGCGCTGACGGCCTCCTGTTCCCGTCTCTGGCTGAGGGCTATGGCCTGCCTCCGCTGGAGGCTGCGATGGCCGGGGTGACGCCGATCTGCTCTAACCTGCCCGTTTTCCACGAAACATTGGGCGATTGTGCCGTTTACGTGGCCAGTGCCGACTCGTATCAATGGAAAGAAACGATTAAGCAATATTTGGAGCCTAAGAGTGACAGACCGGATCTTTCAGCGCCAAGGGTCCCGACGTGGCAGGAGCATTTTGAAACCGTGACCGATGCGATCATCGCAAAGCACTTGTGGGCCGACCCATGAAAGCGATCAAACGGTATGGTTTGCGCCTTGAACGAAAGCGTTTCCTCGTGCGCGGCTGGCGGAAATCCCGCGGACTGGAAATCGTCGCCGACCGGACCGATGCGATCGGTGAGGGTGATATCCTGTGCTTTTGCACCCTGCGGAACGAAAAGATCCGCCTGAAATATTTCCTTAATTATTATCGCGACCGGGGCGTCAATCATTTCCTGTTCGTGGACAACGATAGTGGCGACGGCACGCGGGAATATTTGGCACAGCAGCCCGATTGCAGCATCTGGTGGACCGATGAATTGTACAAGAGGGCTCGGTTCGGGATGGATTGGATCAATCGGCTGTTGCGCCTTCATGGTCACAAACATTGGTGTTTGACGGTCGATCCGGACGAGTTTCTTGTCTATCCGTTCAGCGATACCCGGCCCATTCCAGCGCTGACCGACTGGCTCGATTCGTCGTCAATCAAGTCCTTCGGCGCGATGCTTCTGGATATGTATCCCAAGGGTCCGATCAACGCGCAGCCCTACGGCGAGGGGCAAAGCCCCTTCGATATCGCCTGCTGGTTTGACGCCGGAAACTACTCTGTCACGCGGAATTGGGATTACGGAAATCTGTGGATTTAGGGTGGCCCAAGGGCACGGGCGTTCTTCAGCGATAATCCGGAGCGCGCGCCTGCATTGAACAAGACGCCGCTGGTGCATTGGCGGAAGCACTACACCTATGCGTCGTCGACCCATATGCTGCTGCCGCGCGGTCTGAACCACGTTTACGACGAATGGGGCGGCGAAAAGGCCTCGGGCGTCCTGCTGCATGCGAAATTCCTCGATACCTTCAGCGTCAAAGCGGCGGAGGAGTTGCAGCGGAGGGAACATTACGCCGCCTCGGCCGAATACCAGGCCTATGCGCAGGGACTGAACGATAGCCCTGATTTCTGGACCAAGTGGTCGGAAAAATACATCAACTGGCGTCAGCTGGAAATTTTGGGACTGATGTCGAAAGGCAACTGGGCATGAGCACGCTTGGGTTCGTCATGATGTGCCACACCGCGCTGAACCGCGCGGCAGAGGTGGCCCGACATTGGGCGGAGCGCGATTGCCCGATGGTGATCCATGTCGACAGGCGCGTCTCAAAACGCGAGAACAATTGGCTGAAACAAGAGCTTTCCGACCTAGACAACATCAGGTTTTGCAAGCGTCACAGGTGCGAATGGGGCACGTGGAGCCTTGTGGAAGCCAGCCAGACCGCCTCTGCCATGATGCTGGAGGAATTTCCCGGCGTGCGGCATGTCTACCTTGCGTCGGGCTCCTGCCTGCCGCTGCGCCCGGTGTCCGAATTGCGGGCATACCTTGCGGCGCGACCGATGACGGATTTCATCGAATCGGTGACAATCCGCGATGTGGACTGGACCGTCGATGGGCTCAACACCGAACGGTTCCAGCTGCGGTTTCCATTCTCGTGGAAGCGGCACCGGTTCCTGTTTGACCGCTATGTCGAGCTTCAGCGCAACATCGGCTTTCGCCGCAAGGTGCCGGACGGGCTGTTGCCACATCTGGGCAGTCAGTGGTGGTGCTTGTCGCGTCAGACGCTCAGCGCGATTATCCAGGACCCCAAGCGGAAGATGTTGGACCGTTACTTCAAACTGGTCTGGATCCCGGACGAGAGCTATTATCAGACGCTGGTGCGAAAATACTCCCGAAATATCGAAAGCCGGTCCCTGACCCTGTCGAAATTTGACTTTCAAGGCAAACCGCACGTGTTCTACGACGATCACCTGCATCTGTTGCGGCGGTCCGATTGCTTCATTGCGCGCAAGATCTGGCCGCGGGCGGACAGGCTCTACCGGACCTTCCTGAGCGATGAGAATACCGAGGCGCGCCGGGCGGAACCCACGCCCGGCAAGATCGACCGGGTGTTTGCCAAGGCGCTGGAACGGCGAACGCGGGGGCGGCCCGGCCTCTATATGCAGTCGCGCTTTCCGAACAATGATTGGGAGAACGGCAAGACAGCCGCGCATTATTCTGTGTTGCAGGGCTTTAATGATCTGTTTCTGGACTTTGAACCGTGGCTGTCGCGCCGGTTGGGGGCATCGGTCCACGGCAATATTTTCGACCCCAAGCGGGTGCGATTTGCCGGCGACGCAGAGACCTACGCGGGATGCCTTTCGGCGGCATCGGGCCTGCGCGACTACAACCCCGAGCGCTTCCTGACAAATCTGATCTGGAATACACGCGGTGAGCGGCAGGTGTTCATGTATGGCCCGCAGGACAACCAACGCCCCGGCGCATTCATGGCGGCTGACAGCAACGCGCAGATCAGCGTCATCACCGGCGCCTGGGCGGTGCGGCTGTTCACGGCCAACCGCAACTTCGGCGATATCCGGACAGAGGCCGCGCGCCTGCAACGCCACGAGGTGGATTTTGTGAATACCCTGCGCGATGTGCGCAGCCGGGCCGAGATCCGGATCTGGTCCCTGGCGGAGTTTCTGGAAGAGCCGATGGAAAATCTGCAACGCATCCTTGATGCGATGGAAGGCGCGCAGGCCAGCCGATTGACCGAAGCGCCAAGGATGGCGAACCTGGCCGGGCTGCCGAAATTCCTCCAGAACCTGAAAAACCAGGGCATGAACCCTTTCGCTGTGGGTGATTTCCCGCAAGAAGGCGTGGCGCAGCCGCCCTCGGGCGCCGGCAATCGCCCCTACCTGGTGAGGTAGGACATGACCCGCAAATTCGATGCATTCGTGCTGTTTGCAGAGATGCGAACCGGGTCGAATTATCTTGAGGACAGCCTCAACAATTTTCCGGACATCGACTGCCTGGGGGAGGTGTACAACCCGACGTTCCTTGGTCATCACAACAGGTTCGAGATGCTCGGCTACGACATGGACAGGCGGGAGCAGGACCCGCTGGGCCTGCTTGACGCGATCATTGAGACCAGCGAAAGCCTGCCCGGATTTCGCCTGTTCCATGATCATGATGATCGCGTGGTCGAGCGCGTGCTTCCGGACCCGCGTATCGCCAAAGTGATCCTGACCCGCAATCCGCTAGACAGCTACGTCAGCCGCAAGATCGCCAGCGCCACGGGGCAGTGGCGACTGACGGACATGAAGACCGCAAAGACCGCAACGATCCGATTCGATACCGACGAGTTTGCGGAGCTGCTGGAAGCGCTTTTGCCGTTCCAGGACCACCTGCGCCGGGGATTGCAGCGCACCGGTCAGGCGGCGTTCCGGATGCGGTATGAAGATATCAACGATCCGGACGTGCTCAACGGTTTGGCGGCATTTCTCGGCTCTGAGGAACGGGTGGAGGCGACCTCGAAGAAGCTGAAGAAGCAAAACCCCAGCCCACTGCGCGACAAGGTGGACAACTATGATGATATGGTCGCCGCGCTATCCGATCTGGACCGCTTCGGATTGGAAAAATCCCCTGAGTTAGAGCCGGACAGGAGCCCGCAAGTGCCCAACTTTGTGGCGCATCCGACGTTGGGCCTGCTGTTTTGTCCGATAAAAGGTGCGCCGGAAAACGCAGTGCTCAACTGGATGGGCGCGCTTGCGGATGTGGGCAGAGACGCGCTGGTCCGGAAGATGAGTCAAAAGCAATTGCGGCAGTGGATGAAGGACAACCCCGGTTTCCGCAGTTTCACGGTGCTGCGTCATCCCGTGGCCCGCGCCTACGCGGTTTTCAACCGATTCATTCTGCCCGATGATCGCCCTGCCTATGCCGATCCGCGCAAGATTCTGCGGCAGCGGTATAAGGTGCCGATGCCCAATAAGGCACCCGGCGATGGGTGGACGGAGAAAGAACAGAAGGCGGCGTTTCAGGGGTTCATTGGGTTCCTGAAAGGCAATCTGGCCGGGCAAACCTCTGTCAGAGTTGATCAGGCCTGGGCCACTCAGACGGCGATTTTGCAGGGCATTTCCCAAGTCATGGTGCCGCAAGCCGTCGTTCATGAAGAGCAGATGAAAGAGGCTTTGCCCGCACTTGCCCGTGAGATCGGCGTTGAAGACGTGCCGGACATCAACGGTGAAGCAATGCCGGGCGCCTATCCGCTGAAGTCAATTTACGACGGCAAGATCGAGCAGGTCCTGATTGATACCTACCGGCGCGACTACATCGGATTTGGATTTCCACGCTGGAACAAGCGCAGGTCCTAGGCGGCCTGGTTGGCCTCATTCTCAGTCAGCAACGCATATAACGCAGCCGGAGAGGTATTGGCGCGCAGCTTCTCGCACAGCGAGGCATTGCGCAGGGTCCGCGACACCAGGGCCAGCGCCTTGAGGTGATCAACCCCGGAATCCAGAGGCGCCAGCAGAGTGAAAACCAGATCGACCGGCTGTCTGTCAGCGGCATCGAAGTCAATCGCCCGCTCCAGCCGGATGAACACCCCCGTCACGCCTGTCAATCCCATCAGTCGAGCATGGGGCAGTGCGATGCCATGGCCCACACCGGTGGGTCCAAGGCTTTCGCGGTCTTGCAACGCCTCAAACACCTGAGCTGCGGGAACGCCCGTCAATTGCTCGGACAGTTCCGCAATCGAAAGCATGAGCCGCTTTTTGCTGCTGACGTCGGCCAAGACCTTCACGGCCCCGGGAGCAAGTAACTTTGAGAGATCCATTCTCTAGGTATTCCCTGTATTATCGGCCAGAATTATCGGCGCCAAAAGTATGCCCGGCGTGACGATCGAAGGGCAGGTTCGTTGTCGTTCCGGGTCCAGACAGTGTACGCCCCAGCCGGGTGAATCTTGATTGACGCCCCTGCCGGGTCGGTCTCCGATCACGCCCCTGCCGGGTCGGTCTCCGATCACGCCCCTGCCGGGTCGGTCTCCGATCACGCCCCTGCCGGGTCGATCCACCCAACGTTCCCGTCGTCGCGGCGGTACACGACATTTACGTTCTTGCTGCCCTCGTTTCTGAACACCAGAAGCGGCGCGCCCGCGATCTCCATTTGCATCACAGCCTCTCCGACAGACAGGGACTGGATTTTGGTTTCCATCTCGGCCACGATGATCGGCTGCAAGGTATCAGGCTCGGCCTCGTCATCCGCATCCTCATTCGAGGCGAGGATATACGAGGCACCGCCATAGACATCAATGGGTGTCGACCGGTCTTTGTGATGATCTTTCAGGCGTCTCTTGTACCGGCGGAGCTGCTTTTCCAGTTTGTCAGCGGTGGCTTCAAACGCGGCGTAGATCTCGTGAGCACTGGCCTTGGCCGACGCGGTCAGGCCCGTGGACAGGTGAACCATCGCCTCACAAACGAATTCCGGTCCTGATCGGGAGAATATCACATTCGCATCTGTCGGACGCTCGGCATATTTTTGCGCGATGGAGCCCAGGTTATCCTGCACGTGAGTTTGGAGCGCTTGCCCGATTTCAATCTGTTTTCCGCTGATTTGGTACCGCATGTAACCTCCGGTTTAATGGGCGCGCGGCGTGCGGGGAAATGCCCTGGACCGCGCTTGTTAACCTGATGATTTTGAATGTCTTTGAAGGAGCGCCGGGAAAGCCTGATGAGGGCTTTCCGAGCGTCTCGCGTCGGGATGAAGCAATCGCAACCATCCCCAACAGTTGGGCTCGAACAGGGCCTCAAGTCAATATCTGACGTGGAAACAGGCCATCGCGTTTCTGGAAAATCTTATCGCCGACACCCTGCCACGTTCCCCATTCTTGGGATATCAGAGTAGTTTGGCGCAAAATGGAAATTCCCGTGACACTTCAAATAATCTTGAACGAAGACCCGAGGTAGACGCGGCGCACGTTCTCGTCCTGAACCACTTCGTCAGCGGTGCCAGACATGATGATCACGCCGTCATGCAGGATGTAGGCACGGTCCACGATAGCCAGAGTTTCCTGAACATTGTGATCCGTGATCAACACGCCGATGCCGCGCGTCTTCAACTCCGCGACCAGCGCGCGGATATCACCCACGGCAATGGGGTCGACGCCAGCAAACGGTTCATCCAGCAGGATATATCGCGGGTCTGAGGCCAGGCAGCGCGCGATCTCGACCCGACGGCGCTCCCCGCCCGAGAGCGACAGAGCAGGTGCGCGGCGCAGATGCTCGATCGAGAATTCCGACAGCAATTGCTCCAGCCTGTCGCGGCGCCTCTTGCGCTTGGGCTCCACGATTTCGAGGATCGACATGATGTTGTCCTCAACCGACAGCCCGCGAAAGATCGACATCTCCTGCGGCAGGTAGCCGACGCCCGCCCGCGCCCGGCGATACATCGGGAACAATGTGACATCCTGGCCGTCTATCATGACCCGCCCGCCATCGGGGCTGATCAGGCCGGCAATGCAGTAAAAACTGGTGGTCTTGCCGGAGCCATTCGGACCGAGCAGCGCCACGACCTCCCCGCGGTTCAACTCCAGCGTGACGTCGCGGATCACCGGTCGCTTGCGGTAGCTCTTGCGCAGCTTGTGGACGCGCAGGCCCGCAGAGCCTTCTGTGATTTCCAGTGCCATTCAGTCACCACCACCCAGTACTGTGCGCACGCGTCCGTCGACCGAGCCGCTTCCGGTGCGCATGTTCACGACCATGCGGTCGCCCGCGATGGCGGTGGGGCCTTGAGAGACAAGCACGTCGCCCGACAGCGTCAAGAATGCCGTGGCCACGTCGAACCGGGCACTTCCGCCCTCCGCCGCATCTGCGCCGCGTGTGACAAGAACGCCGCCCGTGGCGATCACTTCCCGAACGTCTTGGGTACCGTCGGTGGCGTAGACAATCCGCACCACGCCGGCGGCCATGCGCAAATCGCCCTGCACGACAATCACGTTTCCGGTGAACACGGCCTCGCCGGTGGATTGGTCGATCGTCAGGCCATCGGCTGTGACTTCCACCGGCTGACGCTCATCGTAGGAGACACCGCCAAAGCCGATATCGACCTGCGCCGAGGCAGGGAAGCCGAGAGTGATGAGTAGCCCGGCAAGGACAAGGATACGGTGCATGGAAATCCCTTAACAGTGAGGCCCGGTAACAGTGATGCCCCTAACTCTGAGGAACATATAGCACCCGGACCGCGCCGTTGAAACGTACGATTGTGCGCCCGTCCGGCCCCGACATATGCATCGTATTGGCAGTCAGGTCCAAACCGGGCCCGGTGATATGGATTGGTGTCGGCGCGCGCAGGTCGAAGGTATCAAGTGCCATCAGCATCCGGTCACTGACGATCTGATAGCCAAGCGAGGATTGCAGGGTCACTCCGTCGCTCAACGTGACCAGCTGACCCGCAATGTCAATGTCGCCGAGGCGGGCTTCTACCGTAAAGAAGTCCACGTCGCTCAGGTCCACACGCCCCTCAAGGCTCTGCGCCTGAATCCGGTCTGTTCGACCCGCCGCCGTGGCCACGGCATCGGCGATCAGGACGACCTCCTGTCCATCCGCCAGAACACCCGCGAACCGTGGCTGCGACACGCGTTGCTCGCGGATGATCTCGTCAACATCGACCTCCGCATAGGGCAGCGCAGCGTCCGGATCAGGGGCACCCGACAGCAGGAATATGGACGACAGCAGAGCGATCCCTATCAAGGGCAGGGTGATCTTCACCCAGATCACGGCTTTGGAATAAAGGTTATTGCGCGCCACAAGGTCACTCTACATATGAGAGAATATGTCGGTCTCCGGCCAACCGGCCAGATCCAGCTTAGCGCGCACCGGCAGAAACTCAAAACACGCTGCCGCCAGTTCGTTCCGACCTTCGCGGACCAGCATGGCGTCCAGCTTGTCCTTTACGTCGTGCAGATACAGCACGTCCGAGGCGGCATAGGCCACCTGCGCCTCCGTCAGATCCTCGGCCCCCCAGTCGGAGCTTTGCTGTTGTTTGGAGATGTCGATGTTCAATAACTCCTGCAACAGGTTCTTGAGCCCGTGGCGGTCCGTGTAGGTACGCACCAGTTTGGATGCGATCTTGGTGCAGTACACCGGCGCAGTCAGCGCGCCGAACGCATGATACATCACGGCGATATCGAATCGGCCGAAGTGGAACAGCTTCAGGGTACTGGGATCCTCCAGCAATGCACATAGATTGGGGGCATCGGTCTGACCCTTCGCCACCTGCACGAGATGCGCGTCGCCGTCTCCATCGGACAATTGCACCACACACAGCCTGTCGCGATGCGGATGCAGGCCCATGGTCTCACAATCAATCGCGACGATGGGGCCAAGGCTCAGTCCATCGGGCAGGTCGTTCTGGTAGAGGTGGTTGGTCATAGTGTCGCTTCATCCGTTGTTTCTGTCTCTATCTATAGAGTTGATTGATGATGATGTGTCCGATTTCTGGGTCGGTTGGTTGGTTTGCGGCGCGGATGGCTCCGGATGTGTTGATCCGGTATCGGTTTGTGACGGTGTTGGCTGTTGCGGCGACGGAGCGGGCCGGGCAGACCATGGTTGTTGAGCCTGTGTGACAAGACGCGGCTGGCGTGATCCATTGCCGCTACTGACAACCCGGGATCATTGCGATAAGCAGGTTTGAATGGGTCCGCACAAGTCCCGGCGAAGCGTAGAATTGAGCGATACCTGATGACCCGAGCAGCCGAGCCCCCCCTGCAAATTCCCCTGTGCAGAGCGCTGAGGAGTTCGATCTCGTGGCCCTTCTGGCCATTCTCTGGCGGGGCAAATGGTGGATCATGCTGGCGGGCGTGATCGGCATCGTGGTGGCAGGCTATTGCGCCTTCCGCGTGGCGACCCCGCTCTACCCCGCCCGGGTCACGATTGCGCTTGAGGCCGAAGGCCAGAGCCAGGTGATCGGCGATATCGAGATCGAGGTTCTGCGCTCGCGCTCGTTGATCGCGCAACTGCTGGACGAACTGGACCTGACGCAGGATCCCGACTTCAACGGTGAGGGCCGCCGACCCGGCCCGATCGCCAGGTTGCGCATGGCGACCTCGGACTGGACCCCCCGGCAGCGCACCGGCGAGGCGCTGCGCAACTCCGTGATCGATGCGATGATCGCGCGGATCTCGATCTGCAATATCCGTCAGTCGCTGGCGTTCAATCTCCAGATCCAGACGACCGATCCCCAAAGATCCGCCGACATCGTCAATGCCCTGGCGCGGATCGATGTCGAGAACTCGGTGCGCAGAAAACTGGACGGGGCCACCCGCGACGACATGGATCTGCGCGACCCCGGTCTCGGCGTCGAGGCGCTGGTGGGCTCGGACGGAGAGTTCAACGCCGCGGACCTCTTCGAAAGCCGCCGCTTCAAGGACCTGATCGAGACCCTGCGCACCCGCTACGATCACATCATCATCGACAGCCCACCGGTTCTGGCCGTCCCCGACGCCCGCGTCCTCAGCCGCTACGCCGACCTTACCGTCTTCGCAATGTGCTGGGGCTCCACCTCCCGCACACAGGTCCGCCAGGGCCTCGAAATGCTCCGCTCCGTCGGCCATCCCGCAGACGGCATCGTCCTCACCCAGGTCAATCAATCCAAGATGAAAGGCTACGGATACGCAGGACAATACGGCTACGACACATACGCATCAGGCTACTACGCAAAGGACTGACCAAACTATACTACCTGGACTTCAGGTCGCCCGAAGGACGATAGACCAGGTTTCGTGATCTTTGGTCGCGCGACGTGCGGCAGGTCAACAAACAGAGTGCGCCAGGCGCGGAAAGAGACTGCTTTCATGACGATATCTGACTCACCCCGACAGCACAGGGTCTTTATCACCGGCACGGCTGGGTTCATCGGCTATTTTCTGGCGAAACTGTTGTTGAAGGACGGTCATATCGTTTGTGGCCTTGATGCAATAACGGATTACTACGACGTCGCGCTGAAGCAACGTCGTCATCAGATGCTCTTACAGAATCCGAATTTTCAAGCCCATCAGACCCGACTTGAAGATGCGGATGCTGTCATGGCGCAGATCTCGGAATTTGCGCCCACAGCCATTGTTCACCTCGCCGGGCAGGCCGGTGTTCGCTACAGCCTCGAAAACCCGCGCGCCTACCTTGATAGTAATCTGGTCGGTTCGTTCAATGTATTGGAGGCCGCGCGTGTGAATAATGTGGGCCATTTGCTGATGGCCTCCACAAGCTCCGTCTATGGTGCCAATACACAGATGCCGTTTGCTGAGACCGACAAGGCCGACACGCCGCTTACGTTCTACGCCGCCACCAAAAAAGCGAACGAGGCGATGGCGCATTCCTACGCCCATCTGTGGAACCTTCCCATAACGATGTTCCGCTTTTTCACTGTCTATGGCCCGTGGGGGCGCCCGGATATGGCGCCGCACAAGTTCACCAAGGGCATCGTGGAGGGTACGCCCATCGACATCTATAACCACGGAGACATGTACCGTGATTTCACCTACGTCGAGGATCTGGTGCGCGGTATCAGCCTGTTGATTGATGCGGTGCCTGTGCGGCCCGAGCGGCCGGAAGATATTGCAGAAGGTGACAGCCTAAGCCCTGCTGCGCCGTGGCGTGTGGTGAACATTGGCAACTCCGACAAGGTGCGGTTGATGGATTTCATTGAGGCCATCGAAGATGCCGTGGGTCGCAAGGCGGTGCGGAACTTCATGGATATGCAGCCCGGCGACGTGCCCGCCACATGGGCCGATGCGGAGCTGCTGAAATCCCTGACGGGCTATCGCCCGCAAACCGATATCCGCGACGGGATGACTGCGTTTGTGGCGTGGTACAGGGACTATTATCAGGTCTAGTTCCTAGCCAAGCAGGGCGGCTTTGACCTTTTCAACACCTCGGGTCACGAGATCGGCGTCATCCCTCGCCTCGACGTTCAGGCGCACCACAGGTTCGGTGTTGGAGCTGCGCAGGTTGAACCGCCAGTCACCTAACTGCAGGCCAAGGCCGTCCGTTTCGTCCACATCGGTCGCCAGCGGCTCGAATGCGGCCCGAACCCGCGCGATGGCGGCTGCGGGATCGTCCAGCGTGAAGTTGATCTCGCCAGAGGAGGGGAAGGCGGCTTTGCGGTCGGCGACAAGGGTCGCGAGGGGGCCGTGACGGCTGACCAGTTCGGCCACCAGAATCCACGGGATCATGCCGCTGTCGCAATTCACGAAATCGCGGAAGTAGTGATGTGCCGACATTTCACCGCCATAGATCGCGCCGGTATCGCGCATGATCTGCTTGAAAAACGCGTGGCCGGTGGGGCTTGGAACGGCTGTGCCGCCGGCCTTTCGGACGATGTCCTGAGTGTTCCAGATGACACGCGGATCATAGAGAATCGTGGCGCCGGGCGCCTTGGCGAGGAAGGCTTCGGCCAGCAGGCCCACGACATACTCGCCGTCGATAAACGCGCCGGTGTGGTCGAAGAAAAAGCACCGGTCAAAATCGCCGTCCCATGCGACGCCGAAATCGGCCCCGGCGGCGACGACCGCCTCTGCCGTCACCGGACGATTTTCGGGCAGGAGCGGGTTCGGGATGCCTTGAGGAAAGGTGCCGTCGGGGGTGTGGAAAAGCTGCTCAACCTTGAGCGGGGCTTTAAGTTCTTGAAAACGCTTCATAATCGCGTCGAAGGTTGGGCCAGCGGCGCCATGACCTGCGTTCACGAGGATCTTGAGCGGCCTGAGCGCCGGGATATCGGCGAAGCTGGTGACCCGCTCCACGTAAGCGGTGCGGGCGTGCGAGGCATCGCTTATGGTGCCCTGGCCGGGCGCCTTGGTGAACGCATTGTTTTCCGCCAGTTCCCTGATCCGGACCAGCCCGGTCGCCTTGTCCAGCGGCGCCGATTGCGCGCGGACCATCTTCATCCCGTTGTAGTCCATCGGATTGTGCGAGGCCGTCACGCAGATGCCGCCGTCAGCCTCCAGATGGGTGGTGGCAAAATACATTTCTTCGGTGCCGGAAAGCCCGAGGTCGAGCACGTCGCAGCCTTCATCGACCAGCCCTTGCGCCACGCTGGTGGCCAGCGCCTCCGACGAGGCGCGCACATCGCGGCCCAAGACCACGCGGCGTGCGTCCAACGCCTGCGCGAACCCGCGCGCGATCCGGTAGGCGATGGCCTCATCCAGATCGACACCAAGGCGGCCACGCACATCGTAGGCCTTGAAGCAGGTGAGATTATCCACGGGCGTAAATGTCCTCGTAGCGAATGATATCGTCCTCCCCCAGATAGGTTCCGGTCTGCACTTCGATCAGGACCATTGGAACCTTGCCGGGGTTCTCCATCCGGTGAACCGCCCCCAGAGGGATGTATACCGATTGATTTTCGGTCAGCAGCTGCACGGTATCGCCGATGGTGACGCTGGCCGTGCCTTCGACCACGATCCAGTGTTCGGATCGGTGGTGGTGGCTTTGCAGACTTAACGCCGCACCGGGGTGGACGTGGATGCGTTTGACCTGAAACCGATTTGCTATCGCGAGGCTCTCGAACCAACCCCACGGACGGTAGTCGCGCGGCAGGGTGTCTGCCTGTATGACGCCTTTGGCCTTCAGTACGCTGACGGCCAGTTTCACATCCTGCGTGCGATCCTTGTGCGCGATCAGAACGGCGTCGGGCATGGCGACGGCGACGATGTCTTCCAACCCGATGGCCACAAGGTGCTGATCCTCGGATTCGGCGCGCAGCAGAACGTTCTTGCTGTCAATCGCCGTCGCAGGGCCATGGGTCGCGATACCATCGGCGTCCGGCCCGGCCTCGCGCCAGACGGACTCCCAATCGCCCAGATCGGACCAACCGCCGCTGAACGGCATGACGGACAGATTGTCGGCCTTTTCCATCACCGCGTAGTCGATCGAGAGATCCTCAAGACCGGCCCATTCGGAGGGTGCCAGGCGGGTGAAGCCCAGATCTTTCTCGCCGTTGTCCCATGCCGCAAGAACGCCGCTGAGCATGTCGGGCGCAAAGGCTGCGAAGGCTTCAAGAATGGCATCGGTGGTGAACAGGAAGATGCCCGCGTTCCACAGGTGGCGCCCGCTGTCGAGCAGGGTTTGCGCGGTGGCCGCGTCGGGTTTTTCCACAAAACTTTTCAGCGCGTGGGGTGTTTGTCCGGCGATGTCCTCTGCGCGCCCGGTCAACTCCAGCCAGCCATAGCCTGTTTCGGCCCGGTCCGGGGTGATCCCGAATGTCACGATCCGGCCTTCGATCGCCGTCGGCATCGCCGCCGTGACGGCGGCGCGGAACGCCTCCGCATCGGGGATGACGTGGTCCGAGGGGGCCACCAGCATCAACGCGCCGGGCGCGCGGGCGTGCAGCGCAATGGCAGCGGCGCAGATCGCGGGGGCGGTGTTGCGCGCCTCCGGTTCGATCAGGATCGCGGCAGGCGAGATTTCAACGGCGGCGAGCTGCTCGGTGACGATGAAGCGGTAGTCAGAGCCGGTGACGATTGTGGGTGCGGCAAAGCTGGGGGCATCCATCCGCAGGGCAGAGGCCTGAAACAGGGAATGCTCGCCCACAAAGCGCGCGAACTGCTTGGGGTAGCTTTTGCGCGACAGGGGCCACAGCCGGGTGCCGGATCCGCCGCACAGCAGGAGCGGGTGAATGTCTTGGGTCATTGCGTTCTCCTTAGCCGCGTACGGCGTCTTTGTGGGCCAGATACCAGCGATAGGAATCCTCGATCCCGTCGCGCAACCCTATCTTCGCTTGCCAGCCCATGTCGCGCAGGCGGCTGACATTCATCAGTTTACGCATCGTGCCATCGGGTTTGGAAGGGTCAGTCGTGATGGAACCTTCGAAGCCGGTGATCCGTGCGACCAGTTTCGCCAGTTCCAGGATCGAAATGTCGGTGCCGGAGCCGACGTTGATATGGCTCAGCATCGGGTCGGTGTTTGCGGCGTAGATGTCTTGCGGCAGGTCGGCCACGAAGAGGCTTGCGTCCGCCATATCGTCGACGTGCAGGAATTCACGCCTTGGTGTGCCGGAGCCCCAGATCACGACGTCATCCGCGCCCGTATGCGCCGCCTCGTGAAACCGGCGGATCAGGGCCGGCAGGACATGGCTGTTTTCAGGGTGGAAGTTATCGCCGGGGCCGTAGAGGTTGGTGGGCATGACGCTGCGGAAATCCGTTCCGTGCTGGCGGTTGTAGCTTTCGCACAGTTTGATCCCGGCGATCTTGGCAATCGCGTAGGGCTCGTTCGTTGGCTCCAGCACGCCGGTCAGGAGTGCGGTTTCGGCCATCGGCTGCATTGCCGCGCGGGGATAGATGCAGGAGGACCCCAGTTGCAAAAGCCGGGTGACACCGGCGGCAAAGGCCTGATGGATGACGTTGCATTCGATCATCAGGTTTTCGTAGATGAAATCTGCGGGATAAGTCCTGTTGGCGAGGATACCGCCGACTTTCGCCGCCGCAAGGATCACATGGTCCGGCTGTTCGGCCTGAAAAAACGCGGCAACCTGGCGCTGATCGGTCAGGTCCAGATCAGCGTGGGTTCGGGTTATGAAGGTCAGGGCCTCGCCCGCCGACTGCCGCGCTTCAAGCCTGCGCAAAATCGCAGCGCCCACCATGCCCTGATGCCCGGCGATGTAGATCCTGGTCAAGCCGCTCACCCCTCCCGCGATACGGGAACGCCAAACCCGTGTTCCTTCAGAAGCGCGTGGCGTTTGGCGGCGTTCAGATCGTCGCGGACCATCTCGGCGCACATCTGTTGCGCGGTGATCTCTGGTGTCCACCCGAGCCGCAGTTTCGCTTTTGTCGGATCGCCCAACAGAGACTCCACCTCTGTGGGGCGGAAATATCGCGGGTCGATGCGCAGGATCACGTCGCCGACCTTGATACAGGGGGCATCAGCGCCCGTGACGTTTGTGACCGTCGCAACCTCATCGACGCCGTCGCCGGAAAAGGCCAGCTCGACACCCAATTCGCGCGCGGACCAGATGATGAACTCCCGCACCGAATACTGGACGCCGGTGGCGATCACGAAATCCTCCGGGGCGTCCTGTTGCAGCATCATCCATTGCATGCGGACGTAGTCCCTGGCGTGACCCCAATCGCGCAGAGCGTCGATATTGCCCATGAACAGGCACTGCTCCAACCCCTGCGCGATATTGGCGAGTCCGCGGGTTATTTTTCGGGTGACGAAGGTTTCCCCGCGACGGGGGCTTTCGTGGTTGAACAGGATCCCGTTGCAGGCATAGAGGCCGTAAGCCTCGCGGTAATTCACGCACATCCAGTAGGCGTAGAGTTTCGCCACGGCATAGGGGCTGCGCGGATAGAACGGCGTCGTCTCGGATTGCGGCGTCTCCACCACCTTGCCGTATAGCTCGGACGTGGAGGCCTGGTAGAAGCGGGTCTTCTTCTCCAGCCCCAGAAACCGGATCGCTTCCAGCATGCGCAGCGCGCCCATGGCGTCCACGTCGGCGGTATATTCAGGCGCCTCGAAGCTGACCGCAACGTGGCTTTGCGCGCCGAGGTTGTAGACCTCGTCTGGCTGCACTTCCGACAGGATGCGGGTGAGGTTCGAGCTGTCGGTCAGATCGCCATAGTGCAGGTGAATCTTCGGGTTCGGGTGGTGCGGGTCTTGATAGATGTGATCAATCCGCTGTGTGTTGAACGATGAGGCCCGGCGCTTGATACCGTGCACTTCATAGCCCTTGTCCAACAGAAACTCGGCCAGGTAGCTGCCATCCTGGCCTGTTATTCCGGTGATGAGTGCTGTTTTCATCTGTCCCTCCATCCCCGTCGGTCTTTGCTTCCGAGGTTTCCACCAACCCCGGCATGGTTCCCGAGAGGCAGGGTCGGACTGCTTGGGCATATCAGTATCGTTCACGAGATTGCCTTCGCAAGACCTGAACCCGTCACAGGATATCTGCAGCGGTCTGTGGTGTCCGGGGACCACATCCGGTTGCGCCGGGAGCCTGACCACGCCGCCCGGTGAGGCGCGCTTCCGCCGCGGGGCAACGATGCCGGCTTGAATGGCAGAGGCAGGGCCGTTGTTCTCTATTCGTGGTTGAACTGGCGGAGCCATTGCGAGACCATGCCGCCGGGTTGCGGGGAGAACTGCTTTGGAAACTTACGCACAGTCATCCGGCCCGTTCAAAAGCGACCGGCTGGAGCAAATCGGTCCATCGCGGCCGCCCGCAGGCCATATCTTGTGTGTGTTGCTGGTTCACAATGAACAGCACATTCTGCCCGATTTCTTTCGGTTCTACAGGGCTCTGGGCAAGGTGCACTTCATAGTGGTGGACGATCACTCGGATGATGGCACGGCGGAGTATCTTGAGACCCAGAGCGATGTTTCAATTTTCCGCCCGAAGAATGGTTCAACCTATTCCGAACACAAACGCCTGTGGCGGGCGGAACTTCTGGACCATTTCGCGGACGATCGCTGGGCCATTGTTCCTGATGCGGACGAGCGGCTGATGTGGCGTGATTTCGCAACCCGCTCTTTGGATGATCTGATCGCGGATCTGGAAGCGGACGGGGCGCGGGGGCTGTATTGCGTCATGGTCGACTTCTACAAGGATGGCCCACTGTCAGAGCAGATCTATTCGGGCGCCGACCCCCTTGAAGTTGAGTTTCCTCATTACGATGACCCGCGCAAGGACCCTGTCGCCTATCGCTTTCTGGCCGCGCCCGGTCGGTTTCTGAAGCGATGGCCAACACCCAGAATGATCATGTATGGCGGCATGCGTGATCGGGTGTTCTTTGGAGCGCAGTCACGTCAACGCCTCTGGGAGCGGATTGTTTTTTCTGCGCTGCCAACCATCCGGAACGTTGAGCCGAAAGGCCTCGTGCAGATTCTGGAGACGTTTCTCAGACTGGTCGCGAAGCGTAGGAACAAGAGACTGCCGACGATCAACCTGACAAAGATACCTTTGGTCAAGTGGCGGAAAGGGTTCAGTTTTTACGGCGGCGCGCACGCGATTTCCGCATCCCTGCCCCTGTCCAGTGAAACGGGAGTTCTACTTCATTTTCCAATAACGAAGGGCCAATCGGGTGTGCGGTATACGGTTCAACACGGTCAACACAGCCACGGCGGAGCATACTACAAAATGTTGCTGGATCTTCCTGATTCACAAGAACAGACGTTCAGGTACCACGGGTCATCTGTGTTCTCGGAAAGCGCTGACCTGCATGTGTTCATGCGAGGCGGCGACCTCACCAAGAGCGGCTAGATTGCAGCGCCATGTCTCGTGCAATGCTCCCAGGCAAAGCCGCGCGATTGCTCTGATGCGACACCGACATAGGCGTGCGGGACAAGCCCAACACCATGTGCCACATCTTGCCGGGTTTTGGTTGATGCGAACTGCAAGGAGGGTCACGGTCGCCTGATCGGTCCGCGCCCCGTGCGAAGATCAGGGACAATATCGCTTCCCCCGGCTCGGATGGCGTCAAGGGCACGTGCGGGCTAGTTGCCTTAATCAATTTGCAGTACTGCAATCTAAAAAGGGTGATCGGAGTTCCATCCTGTTTCAAGCAGGGCGGCGTTCGAGGTGCAGGTACCGGATTGGCTTTTGAATAGGGGGATTGCGTGATGAAACCACCTAGCAGACACGTGCTTGGGCGTTGGAACCGACTGATGCGTCGCAAGATCGTCAAGCTGGACGGTATCCGATTGAATGCCGTTGGTGAGGGGATTCCAGATAACGTGACCCGTCAGTTGTGGCGGGGTAGCTACGAATACGCGGAACGAAAACTACTGCTTCAGGTCCTTCGCCCAGACGACGTGGTGCTTGAAGTCGGGGCAGGTATTGGCGCACTTGGTCTTGTAGCGGCACGTGTATGTGGTGCTCACCGCGTTTTGAGTTTTGAAGCAGACCCTGCGACAATGCCCGTGATCGCAGCCAATCAGGAACTCAACAATCTTTTTCCAACGGTGCGCGCCAAGGCCATTACAACCGATGGCGGGGTGGTTAACTTCTACCGGAAAGGCAACATTATCTCCTCGTCGCTCATTGATCGCGGTGACAGCGAGGTCGTCACCATTGAAAGTGAGAGCTTGCAGAGTGTTTTGACGGAGTTCGGGCCGACCGTCTTGCTCATGGATGCAGAGGGCGCTGAGTTGGACCTCTTGCCGTCCGGCGATCTTTCCCGCCTGCGGGCGATGATTATTGAGACCCATGCAAAGATCACAGGTCACGATTCAGTAAGTAAACTCAAGAATTACATCAGGGATCAGGGATTCAGGATTTCTGCGGAAGCGGACGAAAACATTTTGTGCGTGAGATCAGATTAGCCCTTTTCGGCAACGACGTACCAATTCGAATGTGATGCGACGCCGATTTCTCGATTGCTGCGCAGCGGCAGTTGATCATTCCAACCGGGCCGATTTGGTAATCTACGATCATACTACAACGATCAATTCTGACCCGTGATGACAGGCCACGGCGCTATTGCATGAAATGGTGCCGCTGAAGGACTTCGAACCCCCGACACCATCATTGCGAATGGCAGCAGTTACGTCCAACTGCATACGATCATCGTAAAAATATTCAATAAATTTAGTGTTCTACCTTCGTCTTTGGTTCGCGTCTGACCAACTTCGCCGTAATGGGTTCTTGAAAAGTTCTCGAAAACAGGAGCATATCATGGCGACGAAGATGACTTTCACTGACAGCGCAATCCAGTGCCTCAAGCACACCGACAAGGCCGACTGGTGTGCGGACAAAACCTATCGCGGGCTGGGCCTGTGCATCACCGCCGGGTCGAAGACCTTGTATGCGTCGAAGTGGGACGGTGCCGCCCAAAAATCCCGACAGATCAAGATCGGCCAGTTCCCAAAGATGAAGCGCGACAAGGCATGGCGCATTGCCTGCGAGGCGGAAGCGGCATACACAGACCCAGACGCCATCACGGCACTGCTACCGAGGCGCAAGAAAGATACCGGGCGGCTGATCACGGCGGGCGAGCAGGCCATCTGCGGACTGCATGTGCCTTGGAATCTTCGCGCCATCCCATGGAAATTGAACCGTGACCGTGGTGACTGGTTCTTCATCGCAGACGCCGAGAGTGACGAACCGACTGACGCCGAGATGCTTGCCAGCTTCAAAAAGCATGATGGCGACGACGAAATTCCGTTCTGAAACTGTCTTGAAGGGGCGGCCCGTTACGTTTAAACGAGCGGTCGCGTAGCCCCATTAGCTCAGCTGGTAGAGCAGGTCCTTCGTAAGGACAAGGTCGGCGGTTCGAGTCCGTCATGGGGCACCATTCTAACCATTTCTATGCGGCATGGCTTGATGGGCGGCGTCACGCAGTAGCAACAAGATTTTTGCGATTGACCTTCTCGTGCAGTCGACAAAAGTACACGGATAGCTTGAGGACAAGCATATAGAATCCTGTGTTGCTCAGCGTGAAAAGCTGCTCTCGATCCTCTGCAGCAATGTGTGCGGCTATCTTTGGCAGTTCAGTGACGGGCACTTTGTCCTCCAGCTCGAATCATAGAGTACCCCGCCGACGAATCGGCAGCAAGAGTCCGCAGGAACTCGAAATGCTTCCAAAGTCAATACGGTTCGAGTTGCTGACAACCCGTAAATGCCGCGCCCGATAGCATGGTGGAACGATAGCGACAATCAATCTTCCAGCCGCATCCCGGTACAGACCGAATTCCATATCCACCAGAACAGTACCCGGTGTTCCCACTACCCGCCTGCAAATTCTCGAAACATTCTCGAAAACCCCTAACGTCTTGATTATGTTTTGGAAGTTAGCAGTGTGAGCACTCATTGCGAATGATGTACTCTACCAGTTGAGCTACAGCGGCGTACCGGGCGTGCGGGTAGCAAGGCGCGCGTGGTTTGAATAGATGTAAACTTGGCTCAGGCTAAATTCGTGCACTCTCATCTGTGGCCGTCTCCGTGTCGGCGACATCGACTTCGACTGCCATGGCATCCGGTTGCGTCGGGTCGTCGTCAACTTCTTCGGCGTCGTCCCTTCGGTTTTCTATCGCGCCGACGATGAGCGGCAGCATTTCAGCCAGGCCCTGCCAGTGCGGCCTCGGATTGGCGTGGTTGCGCCCATTCCAGTGTATCGAAGCTTTCGCAATTTGCGCAAACAGGGCGCCAATCTTCATGGACGTGGCCGCAGTTGCTGCACAACCATTGCTCGCCACGCGGCGCGGTGATGGCACGGGCCAGCCAGCCGCGCACCACGCGGTCGGGCGATCCTTCGCCGCGTTCGATCGCAGCCATGATCGTAACAGAACGTGCAGTCGGCGCGGTCTCGGCCAGATCGCCCAATGCACGACGGGCTGCGGGAAAATCTTCATTGGCGATGTGCAGTTCCGCCTCAAGCATCTTCACCTCGGGATGGCCTGGATGCTTGCCTAGCAGCGGACGGAACCGACGCAGGCGAAGGGCGGGCGTCTCATCTGGCTCGATCGATGCAAAAGCGGCGGCAAGATCAGGGTGCGGGGCCTGATCCCAGGCCTTGCGGATTGCCTTGACGGCTTGACGCTTGTTGTCGGCCTCAACCGCCAGACGTGCTGCCATGACAGCCGCGGGCACCAGGCCGGGCGCCAGCCTGTTGGCCTCCGCCACATCGCGGGTGGCGGTTGCGACCTGACCTTCGGCCAAGGCATCACGGGCATGGGCCAGCGCCAGAACCGCGTCGCGGCGCTTGTGCAGATCGCGTGGAACGTTGCCTGCTTTCAGCGCGGCGGCCAGAGTGCCGCGCGCGCCTTGCCAATCCTCCTGGCGGGACTGCAAAGCGATCAGCGTTGTCTGCACCTCCGCATTCTTCGGACGCAGCACCAGCGCCTTCTCGGCAAGCTTCAGCGCGGTTTCGGTGTCTCCGTCATCCAAACGCTGTTTCATCAGCCCGCGAACGCCGACAAAGCGGGTGCGATCATCGGTGACAAGTTCCTTGAACGTCTTGGTGGCGAGTGCCTTGTCGCCTACCATCTCTGCCCCTTGCGCGACGACGAGGTTGGTCAACTCGGGCCTGCCGAGGTACTTTCCAGCCCGCTCGGCCTTGCGGATCGCAAGGCGACCTTCACCGGCGGCCAAAGCCATCATGCCTTCGCCAAGCGCCTCAAACCCCTTCCGTTCGGAGCGACGGTCGAGGTAGCGGCTCACGGCAGTTTCATCGCCGTTGAGGAACCGCAGAGTGGCCACCAGAAGTCCGACCAGCCTGAACAGGATCCAGACCGCCAGAAGCAGAACCAGAGCTCCGACAACCGCCAGCAAGGGGGTGATGATGAATTCCCGACCAAAGATGATCAGGACGCCCAGATTGTCCATTTCCATCAGGAACGTGAGGCCAAAGACGACGCCCACGACGATCAGGATGAACAGGAATATCTTCAGTAGCGACCAGAGCATTCTGCGCTCTCCTTATTGATCGAGAGTGGCGGCGAAATCCGCCAGAGCAGTATCGGCAGCAATGCGGGTTTCAACCTGTCCGACCCAATCCTGTAGCGTCGCCTGCGCGCCCTCGGGTAGGGCAGAAATCTCGTTCAACGCACCTCTCAGATTTCCGGAGCCGACGGCGGCCTCTGCCCGGCTGAGCACTGCGTCGGGGTCGGCACCCTCTCGCGGCTCGACGGATCGGCCACCGATCTGGCCCATCAGGAAGGCGCCTACGCGGTTGGCTGTACCATCGCCTGCGGTTTCTCTCAGCGCGATCGGCAGCGCCGCGCGCGCGGCGTCCGGGAAAGCGGCCTGCAACTCTTCGATGGTCGGCACGCCCGTTTCCGCAACGGCGCTCAGCGCTTCGGGGATCTCTGTGGGCAAATCGGCCAGCGCATTGGAGAATGGATCTCCCGATGCCATGGCGATTCGAACACGGCTTAGTGCTGCCTGTGTTTGAATGGCGGCAGCAGTGGCCTGCGTGCGGGCTTCGGCCTCGGCAATGGCGGCTTGCGCAGCGGAAGAGGCCTCTTGCACTTCAGTGGCGGCGGCAGCTTGTGCGGCTTCAGCGCTCGCAAGGGCCTCGGACGCTGCGGTGCGCTCCTCCGACAGGCGCGCCTCCAGAGCTTCCACGGCTGCCGCCATGGCGGCGCTGTCCTCGGCCACTTCGCCGGTGAAGATGGGACGCTCTTCAAGTGCCACGATACGGCCTGTCAGCGCCTCGATCCCGGTGGACATTCCAGCGATGTCATTCGCGACGGAGGCTATGGAGCCTTCGACGCCGGACAGATCAACCTCGGGTACAACGGGCGGCTCAATTGCGGCCAGTGCCGTGACTTGCGCTTCCAATGCAGCGATCGTGCCTTGCTGTGCCTCGATCGCGGCGGTGGCGTCTGACAACGCGGCATCGATCTCCGAGGTGTCAGGAGTGTTTTGGGTGCCAAAGAACGCGGCGGCATAGCCCAGGGCTGCGGCAACAACGCCACCGATCAAAAGCGCGCCCAGACCGGGACCGCGCTGATGAACAACTGGCGCGACTGCGGCAGACCGTGGAACGTCGGAAGGTGTATCCTCGGGAGTGACCGTCTCGGCTTCCAGGATCCCGGTCGGAGTGGGATCATCTGCTACGGGATCCGCGGATGTGGACTTCCCGGCCTCGATCGTTGCACGGTCATCCGCCGCAGGCTCAGGCGTGACGACATCTTCGCCAACAGTGTCATTGCCTAAGACAATGGTATCGCCGCCCAACTCTCCGGCCGGTTCCGGTGCCGCGCTGTCTGGCGCTACACTGTCGGGGGCTTTCTCATTGGATTTCCGGCTGCCCGGACGTGTGGACGATTTTCGCGCCATTGGTTGTGGCCCCCTGTAATCTCTTAATTTTGTCAACTTAACGCGATAAATGGGCCGAGTCAGCCCGCCCCAAGCTGCCATGACGCCGCGCTGGCTTCTAGGGTCAATTGCAAGAGACCCCAAACTGTTCCAGTGCAATGCACATTTCGGCGGCATTCGGCGCTGGGACGATGTGGAGTTGATCGTGCCACTTGGCAGGCAAAGCGTCGGCCACCGCCTGGCTGAGCGCGATGATCCTAGTGGTCTTGGAAATGCCCGCAGTTGCCTGAACAAACAATGTCGCACTGCGCGGCGAAAACAGTGGCACGATCAGCGATGGACTGGTCAGTGCCGCCCGAAATCTGTCGTCCGGCGGACGCGCCACCTGATCATATGCAGCCACCCCTCGCGCCTTGATCCCGGCGGCAGTCAGGCGGGCAGCCACATTGCCGCGGACATGAACCCCGTGGATGTGCAACAGCGGGCCCGTGGGCGGATCTGCTAGAATTGACTGGATCAAAGTCTCGGCATTGGGCGCTACTGACTGCACATCAAACCCTGCAGCCCGCGCCGCCCGCGCCGTTCTGTCACCGACGCAATAAGCCTGTCGCGGGGGACGAGGCGAAAAGGGCACTGCATTTTGCGACGTGAGGATGACACCTTCAATGCCGTCAGCCGTGATCATGGCATCCGTCGCCACGATCTCCATCAGCGGTGAGATCACTACGACAGCCCCTGACAGTCCCTTGGCAAATTGCTCGGAGGCCGCTTGCGGTCGGGTCAACAGGATCGTGGGGGTTTGGTGGACTTGCATTTGCGGCAGTGTTACCTCGCAAGTCCGATCCACACAATGCGGCGAACGGCTATGTCCCTCACGATCCTAGGCATTGAAAGCAGCTGTGACGACACGGCCGCTGCCGTGCTGCGGCGTGATGGCGACAACGTGGAGATCCTGTCCAGCGTGGTATCGTCGCAGACCGATCTGCATGCTGCTTTTGGCGGAGTGGTGCCGGAGCTAGCGGCTCGCGCCCATGCGGAAACGCTGGATCTTGTGGTGGAAGAGGCGGTGGCGGCAGCGGGAGTGTCTTTGGCGACGATCGACGCAATTGCCGTCACTGCAGGCCCTGGCTTGATCGGCGGCGTGCTATCGGGCGTGATGGCCGCGAAGGGTCTGGCGATGGGGCTTGGCAAGCCTCTTGTCGGAGTGAACCACCTTGCGGGCCACGCCCTGACCCCGCGCCTGACGGACGGCCTGGACTTCCCCTACCTTATGCTGCTCGTCTCCGGCGGCCATTGTCAGTTTCTCCGGGTGGAGGGACCGGAGGGCTTCACCCGCCTCGGCGGCACCATCGACGACGCACCCGGCGAGGCATTCGACAAGGTCGCGCGGCTATTGGGTCTGCCTCAGCCGGGTGGGCCCTGCGTGGAAGTTGCCGCGCGGGCTGGTGATCCCAAGCGGTTCAAATTGCCTCGCCCGCTGTTGGACCGCGTCGGATGTGATCTCAGTTTCTCCGGACTGAAGACCGCCGTTCTGCGTACCCGCGATGCGCTGGTGGCGGAGCACGGCGGCATGACGGAACAAGATCGCGCCGATCTTTGCGCCTGCTTCCAAGCCGCCGTGGCGGATGTCCTGGTCGAGAAGTCCCGCCGTGCGCTTGACTTGGGAGAGGTGACAGCATTTGCCGTGGCAGGCGGCGTTGCGGCAAACCAGACCCTGCGCGCCGCCTTGTGTCAGATCACGGACCTGCCATTCGCCGCGCCGCCGCTGGCGCTTTGCACGGATAACGCCGCCATGATCGCCTACGCAGGCCTGTTGGCGTTCGAGGGTGGACGGAGCGATGACCTGACCCTTGCGGCCCGACCCCGATGGCCGTTGGACAGAGACGCGGCACCAATGATCGGATCGGGCAAAAAGGGGGCCAAGGCATGAGGCTGGACATCATCGGCGCGGGCGCTTTCGGATCGGGCCTTGCCATTGCCTATGCTAACGCCGGCCATGAGGTGACGCTTTGGGCGCGCAATGCGGAGGCGTTGAGCAGCGGCGAAAGTCCGCGTCTCTCTGGCCATCCGTTTCCTGAACGTTTGCGTGTGACCGGAGACCTCGCGGACTGTTGCGCCGACATCGCGCTGGTTGCGATCCCGACCCAATCCATCGCTCCCTTCCTGTCCAGCCACTCGCTGCGTGCGCGAACCGCCGTGTCCTGCGCCAAGGGTATAGATCGCGCCTCCGGCCGAGGACCCGCGTCCCTATTGTCCGACCATGTGCACAATGCGGCGCAACTGACGGGCCCGAGTTTTGCAGCCGACATCGCCCATGGTCTGCCAACCGCGCTGACCATTGCGTGTTCTGATGCGGCCCACGCCGAAGTGCTGCAGGACGTGCTCAGCACGCCCACACTGCGCCTGTATCGCACCACCGACGTTATCGGCGCGGAACTTGGTGGCGCGTTGAAGAACGTCATCGCCATCGCTGCGGGGGCTGTGCTCGGCGCGGGCCTTGGCGACAGCGCGCGTGCTGCCCTGATCGCAAGAGGCTTTGCGGAAATGACCCGGTACGCCACCGCCCAGGGCGCGCAGGCAGAAACGCTCACCGGCCTGTCGGGCCTTGGCGATCTGTTCCTGACCTGTGGCTCCACGCAATCGCGCAACTTCCGCTTCGGGTATGCCCTGGCCAAGGGCGAAACACTGCCCGAGGGCACCACGGTGGAAGGTCTGCACACCGCACTCCAACTCAGCGAAACCGCGCATGATACTCCCATCGCGGATACCGTGGCGGGGTTGGCAGACGGTACTCTCGACATCCAGGGCGCGCTGGGCCACCTTCTCAACCGACCCTTGAAACCGGAGTAGCCCATGCTTTGCGCCCTGATCGCCACCGACAAACCCGGCCACCTGCAGACCCGCCTCGATAACCGCGACGCGCATCTGGCCTACGCGAAGGACAGCGGCAAACTGGTCATGGCAGGTCCGTTCATCGACGATGAAGGCGCTATGTCCGGCACGCTTCTGGTGATCGAGGTCGATACGATGCAGGACGCCTTTGATTTTGCCGACAATGACCCCTATGCCAAAGCGGGCCTGTTCGAGACGGTGCGCATTGAGCAATGGAAGAAGGTGATCGGCTGATGGCCTGCTGGTTGTTCAAATCGGAACCCTCGGTCTGGGGCTGGGACGATCAGGTTGCCAAGGGGGACGCGGGTGAGGAATGGGACGGTGTGCGCAATTACCAAGCGCGAAATTTCATGCGCGACATGGCCGTGGGAGACCGCGGCTTCTTCTACCACTCGCAATCCGAAAAAGCCGTGGTCGGCATTGTGGAGGTCTGCACGCCTGCCCACCCCGACAGCACCACCGACGATGATCGGTGGGAATGTGTGGACATCAAAGCGGTGGAGCCACTGCCGACGCCAGTAACACTGGAACAGATCAAAGCGACAGAGGTTTTGGCGGACATGGTTCTGGTCAGGAATTCACGCCTCTCGGTCCAGCCGGTGACGGAGGCGGAGTGGAAGACGATCTGCAAGATGGGTGGTCTGTAGAGTGGGCTTTATCGCGCCGTTTGCGCGCTACTGCAAACCGGCGACAGCGAACAGCACGCTGAAATCCTCGCACCAGATCACGACGCTGCCGTAGGCGTTTGCGTCGACGCTGGCCGGGATTTCATAGGTCTGTGCGCCGTTGGGCGACTGGATCGGCCCAAGAGAGACCCAGTCGCTTGCCAATACGGCGGCAGAGGTCGCGGGTGCATCCGCCGAGACAAGCCAGACTTCCAGATCCGGGCCGGGCGTGACCGAGAAATCGCCGAACTGCATGAGCGTACGCCCATCGGAGGTCTGCGCAAGAACCGCTGTTCCTGCGCCCTGATGACGGGCATCGGCATCCTGGAACTGGCCGGACGCAATGACCGTGGTCGTTTCCTGGGCTTCCGCGGGCAATGCGAGCCCGCCAAGGCCGGCAAGGGTCGTGCATAGAGCCGCTAAATGAAGGACGCGCATGGACTGTCTCCGAAGGATGTGGCGATCTACCTAACCTAAACGACGCATATCGCCATTGGCCAATCACAACTTTGACCATGTCCTTTGAGCGACTTCGACGATCAGATGGCGTGACCCGCGGATCTGAAATATAAATGGGAGGCCCCGACCCCTCAGGACCCCCCATTCACCCACTCACGGCCTCGCTCCGCGTGTGTTCCAGAATTTGGGTCCGCCTTACTGGCCAGACGCTGTCGTGTTACCGCGTTTTCTTATGCCAAGGCAACGGAAATGCCCTGCGCATTTTATCGAAATTGTACAGTCACTGTACTGACCACTCGGTCGGCGGCGTCCGATCCACCGTCGCACTTCCCCGCTAAAAGCAGAAGGCCTGCCCAATGCGGACAGGCCTATCGTCGGTCGCCGCGCTAATTATTTATACGCGCTCTCTTTGCCGAAATGTTTGGTCAGCATGTAATAGACAACGGCACGATACTTGTTGCGCTCGGACTTTCCATAGGTTTCGATGACGGAGCGGATGCCGTCCATCAGGTTCGGACCATCGGGCAGGCCCAATTTCTTCACCAGGAAATTGGATTTCACTGTCTCCAGCTCGGACGCCTGGCTGCCCGCAACGGTTGAGGCGTCTGCGTTGTAGATCGACGGACCACAGCCTTTCGTTACCTTTTCCAGCAGCGCCATGTCAGGCTCCATCCCGCACTTGTTGCGCAGATCATCGGCATATTGTGCGATCAGTTCGTCACGTTTTCCCATCGGTCGGAAGTCCCCCGTTTGTTTCTTGTGTCTAACCGGACCCAACGGGCCTAGTTGCGTGCGGACGTTAACCGCAGAAGCCCTGCGCAGGGAAGGAAAAGTTGCGGGGGCACATGGCTATGCGCTTCCACGCGAATGTTTCGTGCGCCACCGAGAGCGTGGCGGTGGGCGTGAACGGGCTGGAATATCCACCAAGGCAGCGCACGCAACCCGCAGCTGAAGCGTCCCCAGAATGACGGACCGAAAAAGCCATTTTCACAGTTCGGCGATATACGCTTCGGGCGCCACCAAGTCGAAAGAATCGAACAGCGCCTGCACCCCAAAATCATCTAGGCCGGTGTTGAGGAAGGCGGCGTCGATCTCCGCTTTGGCATCGACGAGGGCCGTGTTGTCCGGATCCAGATTGCGGACAACCAAAATACCGGTTTTCGGAGCGCCAACAACCTTCAGCTTCAGGTCAGGTCGCCATCTTTGCAATATGGGAATGATCTTCCAAACATCGCCAGTCCACGCGGTGATCCGGTCCAGCGCGCCGACATCGTTGATGGTCATGGCACGGTTAAAGGGTAGAACGTCGTGAAGAGAAATAACGCCACCCGGCTCCATCGCGGCCTCGGTATTGCGGAAATCTCTCAGGAGGTAATCGATCAGATGCATGCCGTCAATAAAGGCGAAGTCGGGCACGATGCCCGCAGCTTTCAAGAAGCCCCTTTGGAAGAAGGTATCACTTTCCTCCTGGAAAAACAGCTGCGCCGCCGATGCGTTGAAGGCATTGGCCGAGAGAGCGAATTCCGGATCGATTGCCACAAAATTGCAGGTCCGGTCTGCCAAGGATGTACCTGACCGTGATCCGATTTCCAAATACCACTTGGCAGACAGCTGACGCTCGATCCCTTTGAGTACGTCGCGATAACCGGGGCCTGTGAGGCTTGGAAACCCAGCTTCCGGAAGCATCTTTTCCCTAGTGTCTGTGTTTTTCCTGAATAGTTTCATATCAGCCTGCCACTTTCCGAATGATGGTCTCTAAAGCGTTTTGCATTTAATCTGAGGCATATCCGGCAGCCTTGATGAAGTTCCAGCACTCTTGGGGGTCGAAGAGTTCACAGATTTCTGCGAGCGCCTCGAATAGGGCGTCGAAGGTTCTGGCCCCGATCCGTCGGAGGTGTGCCTTGAGTTTTGAGAATGCCAATTCGATTGGATTAAGGTCGGGGCTGTAGGCGGGCAGGAACAAGAACCAACAGCCTCGCCGTCGCAATGCTTCGGCGGCGCGGGGGCTTTTGTGCGTGGACAGGTTATCGAGGATGACAACAGTGCCGGGTTCGAGTTCGGGGGCCAGTTGCGTTTCGATATACCTGTCAAATGCAGGGCCGTTCATGGCCCCGGTGATGACCCAAGGCGCAATCAGCGCGTTTTGCGTCAACCCGGCGATGAACGTCTGTGTCCCCCATTTGCCGAAGGGTGCGGTGCCGTAAAGCCGTTCCCCAACCGGCGCACGGCCACGCAGGCGAGTGAGGTTCGTCTTCACCGCTGTTTCGTCAATAAACACCAGCCTGTGCGGCTCCTGGCGCATTCTCGGCTGGCGACGCATGATCCAATCCCGGCGTGCCAGGCGTAGCGCAGGCCGATCACGTTCAGCCGCGATCAGTCCTTTTTTTATATGACAGCCCGGCCCGTTCCAGTGCCCGGTGCAACGATGAGAGCTGAACCTGCACGCCGTGGGTCTCAGTCAGAGCCGATGCTAATTCCTTGAGAGTGATGTCCGGCTCGGCGCGCACAATATCAAGAAGGAAGTCCGTATGCGGTGCCAACTTGCCAAACCGCCCAGGCGGTCGCCCTTGCGACATCGGAGCACACTCACCCTTCGCCCGATGTTCAGCTCCGAACCGCACAGCGGTCGCAGCACTCACACCAAACACCCGCCCCGCAGCACGCGCTGAATGGCCCCGCGCAACATATGCGCAAATCCGCTTTCGAAGATCCAAAGAGTAAGGCTTGCCCATGATCCACCTCCCAACTGGAGTGAATCAGACAAATCCTTCCCTGTGAATCCCATTCGACTCACATAAAAAGCAAAACGCTTTAGGTCTTTTGCCAGACGCTCTGGCCTGATCCGCTCAGCAACGTCTTGCCCGCGCGCCAATGCGTCTTTCCAGTCGGGTCCGCCAAGACCGTCCCGCATCCTGTTGATCGTAGCAAGGATGTCTTCTGGACTCTGGCTCTGCGCCATAAACGGATAATCCTCGCCCAGAAAATGAACGGCGTCATCGGCCTGGCGATTGACGAGGATGTTGGCCCCACACCAGGCCGCTGTAAAGCCTTTGGTGAAGGGCTTGAACTTGCGATCGGCTCGAGTGCCATGATCGGCGCGAATGCAATAGTGCGCGTTCGAGGATTGAAGCGCTGAACGCGCCTTCTCGAATTCATCTGGTGTGGTTCCAGGGAGGCACCGAATATGCGGCGCGACGGTCTCCGGCACAACGGTGGTTTGGGGCGAGCCGACAAACAGAAGATCCAGCGCGTCGGGTGATTGTTTCGGGGCCCGACGTTCCAGCCGTTCATCCACATTATGAAGCAAAACCCGCGTCTCGCCCGATGCACCGATCTTGTCCATCCACGTCCGCAGCCCTGACTCCCCGATGAAAGAGGTTGACAGGTGGACATCCACACCTTCGCGCGGAACGATGTCGAGGTTTCCGTCCACGTAGTCCGCAAAAATCGCGCGCGCGCGTTGACGCAGCGCCAAGATTGCGGATTGGGGCCATGTCATTAGAACCCTCTTGGGGATGATGAACACCGCGTCGCGGGGCAGGGACATGATCGACAAGGCCCGTAACGGCGCATAGCGGCACGCGACAGGCCGGACGACAACTTCAATATCGTCCGGTCCGTACCGTTCCATCAGACGCGCCAGCTGGCGCACCCTCATCAAGTGAGATCCCACTTCGGGCCGTTCCGTCTTGCTTAGAAAGCAAAGTGTGATCGGACGTCCCACTGGCCCTCAATACCGATAATGTTCTGGCTTGAACGGACCGTCCTGCGGCACGCCGATGTAGTCCGCCTGTTCCTTGTCCAGAACCGTCAGCTTTACGCCGATTTTCGCCAGATGCAGGCGCGCGACCTTTTCGTCGAGCTTCTTGGGCAGGATGTAGACTTGATTCTTGTACTCATCGCCGCGCAGCCAAAGCTCCATCTGCGCCAGCACCTGATTGGTGAACGACGCTGACATTACGAATGACGGGTGGCCCGTTGCGTTGCCGAGGTTCAGCAAACGACCTTCGCTGAGCAGGATCAATCGGTGCCCATTGGGCATCTCGATCATGTCCACCTGCTCCTTGATGTTGGTCCATTTGTGGTTTTTCAGCGCGGCTACCTGGATTTCGTTGTCGAAGTGGCCGATGTTGCCCACGATCGCCATGTCCTTCATCTCGCGCATATGCTCGATCCGGATCACGTCCTTGTTGCCGGTGGTGGTGATGAAGATGTCGGCGCTATCCACCACATCCTCCAGCAGAACAACCTCGAACCCGTCCATGGCGGCCTGCAACGCGCAGATCGGGTCGGCTTCCGTCACCTTCACCCGTGCACCGGCCCCGGCAAGCGACGCGGCAGAGCCTTTGCCCACATCTCCGTAACCCATCACGACGGCGACTTTACCGGCCATCATCGTGTCCGTGGCGCGGCGGATGCCATCGACCAGACTTTCCTTGCAACCATACTTGTTGTCGAATTTCGACTTGGTGACAGAGTCGTTCACGTTGATCGCAGGGAACGGCAGCTGGCCCTTCTTCTGCAAGTCATAAAGACGGTGCACGCCGGTAGTCGTTTCTTCCGACACGCCAACAATCTGGTCGCGCATCCTGGTGAACCAACCGGGGCTTGCCGCCAGACGTTTTGCAATCTGCGCCTTGATCGCAACTTCTTCCTCGGAACCGGGAACCGGAATGATATCTTCACCTGCCTCAGCGCGCGCGCCCAACAGGATGTACAACGTCGCGTCGCCACCGTCGTCAAGGATCAGATTCGGACCATCCTCAAACATGAAGGACTGATCAAGGTAGTCCCAATGCTCTTCCAGGGACTGCCCTTTGATCGCAAATACGGGAACGCCTGACTTCGCAATCGCCGCCGCCGCGTGGTCCTGGGTTGAGAAGATGTTGCACGAGGCCCAACGGACGTCCGCGCCCAGATCGACTAACGTCTCGATCAACACAGCCGTCTGGATCGTCATGTGAAGCGAGCCCACGATCCGCGCGCCCTTCAGCGGCTTTTCCGTGCCATATTCCTCACGCAGCGCCATCAGGCCCGGCATTTCCGTCTCGGCAATGTCGAGTTCCTTGCGGCCAAAATCCGCCAGCGCGATATCCTTGACGATATAGTCGTCCATGTCATTGCCTCCTTAAGGCGCACATCAAATGGGTCATTTGGCGTCGCCATAGCAGTCAGCCCCCGCTGGGGCAATGCGACCTTGCTGACATGATGGGCAAACAATAATCTGAGGCACCGCCGGATGCGGAAACGCCTCGCGCGTTCGATGAATTGCGGTTTCGCCTGTTTGTTGCCGCTGTCCGGGTTTCTGATGGATGACAGAGGTGCGCCCTTGCCGCTGCCGTTTCCGCCACTCTCGCTAGCGGGTGTATGGGTCGCGGGGGTCTGGCCCGGTCCTGTGCCTTCACTGTCTTTTCTGTCAGCCATTCAAAATACTCCAATCAATGAGTTTCTATCGCTTGATTGCAGCTAAACCACTTGTTCGGATTCACCTATATTTTGCCAGCATTGTTCTTCCCTTCCATTGATCGAGGCCACTGCGGGTCAGGGTGGGGGCTGGCCTCCAGGTCAACACTTGCTACAACGACCGCACCCAGACCTCGGAGTGCCACCCATGCCAAAACCCCAACCCCGCGCATGGCAGCGAATGCTCTCCGGTCGCAGGCTGGACCTTCTGGACCCCACGCCCATGGATATCGAGGTCGAAGACATCGCGCATGGGCTGGCTTTTGTGGCGCGCTGGAACGGGCAAACTCGTGGGGACTACGCTTATTCCGTTGCCGAACATTCGATCCTGGTGGTCGATATCCACGCCCGGCTCGCCCCAAATGCGCCAGCAAAGTGGCAGTTGGCGGCCCTGCTGCACGACGCGCCCGAGTACGTGATCGGCGATATGATCTCTCCGGTGAAGGCCGCCGTCGGCCCGGATTATGGCGCGCTCGACGATCGCCTGACCGCAGCAATTCACCTGCGCTTTGGATTGCCCGTCGAATTGCCGAAATCTGTCAAAGCCACGATCAAGCGGGCAGACAAGATCTCGGCATGGCTCGAAGCCACCCAACTCGCTGGGTTTGCACCAACCGAAGCCGACAAATTCTTCGGCCACCCGGATTCCGCGATCATTGATGGCCTGACCCTTCATCTCCGCCCGCCCGCTCAGGTCCGTGCCGATTTTACTGCCCGTCACAACGCCCTCTTGAAGTCCCTGTGATCACTATTCGCCCCGCCCACACCCTTGATGCGCGTCAAATGGCGGAACTTCTCAGTGAGATCATTGCTATCGGCGGCACCACTGCGTTGACCGGCGAGGTCAGTCGCGAAGACATGCTCGCACGGATGACCCATTCGCCGGAGATATCCGCGTGGCATGTCGCAGAAAGCGACACTGGGGGTATCTTCGGTTTCCAGTGGGTCACGCGGGGGCTGGGTATTTGCCTCCTGAGGCCGCCGAGATCGCCACCTTCACCAGGCAGAGCAATCAGGGCCCCGGCATCGGTTCCAGACTGTTTGAGGCGACCCGCAGGGCGGCCAAGAGCCTCGGCTACATCTGGATCAACGCCAATATTCGGGCCGAAAAATCCACCGGATTGGCTTGGTACCAATCCCGTGGGTTTGAAGACTACGGCCGGATCGAGGGCTATGAGAAGGCTGACGGCACGCGCGTCGACAAGATCCTCAAGCACCTCGATCTCTGATAGCCCGAAGGGAATGGCTATCAATCTGCCTTACATAATGCCAGTCTGGCGCATCCAGCGCCGCTGATCATAACTGTCGCGTTCTTTCTGTGCCCGCGTGCGGCAATCGCGCTCGGTCCAATGCTCCGGGGCATTCCAGGTGCCGCTGTCGCTGCCCGTGAAGCTTGCGATTTTCAGGCTATTGGCAAGAATTTTGAACATGGTGTGTTCCTTTCGGGTTGATGCCACCTGCATACCCCCTTGCCTCTGCCCGCGCGAATCCGCAATACTGATAATATGTTAGATCAAGTGACATATGGATTGGCGTGACATCCCCTCCCTCTCCGCCCTTCGTGCGTTTGAGGCCGCAGCACGACTCGGCTCGCTGTCGGACGCCGCCCGTGCCCTCAACGTCACGCACGCCGCCATCGCAGCACACGTCCGCGCACTTGAATCAGAGTTCGGCCAGCCGCTGCTGCAACGATCCGGGAGGGGCATGGTGCCGACCCAAGCGGGCGTAGAGCTGTCGCGCGATCTGGGTAACGGGTTTGCAGAAATCGCCGCGGGCGTCCGCGCGCTCAAACAGGGGCGCGAAGACCGACCCTTGATCCTGACCACAACGCCAAGCTTTGCCGAAAACTGGCTGATGCCGTGTCTGCCTGCTTTCTGGAGCGCGCATCCTGATGTTCCGCTGACCGTGCGAACCGACCAAAACGTCGTGGATCTGCGCCGCGAAGGTGTGGACCTTGCCATTCGCCATGGCACCGGACCCTGGCCGGGGCTGGAGGGCAAGGTGCTGACGCAGGCCAAAATGGTTGTTGTCGGCCGACCGGGCCGGTTTGGTCCCGCTCCCGATGACTTGTCGAGCGAGGCCGCTTGGTCCCGGCTCGAACGCCTCCACTGGCTTTTGAATGAGGCCAACGACGAGTACAATCAGCGTCTGTCCCGCCTAGGCATTAGCAAAGACAATCTGAAAGCGACGGAGTTGGAGTCCAACATCCTGCTGCTGCCGGCCTGTCGCGCGGGCGCGGGCGTATCGGCGCAACCGCATGCCTTGGTCGAGACGGACATTGTTGAGGGACGCCTGGAAGTGCTGGCCGAAGACATCGACAGCGGCTACGCCTACCATCTGCTACACTTGCCCGGCCCCCTCAGCCGTCGGGCACAAACTTTTGTGACTTGGCTGGTGCGTGATAGTCGCTGCGTCGCAAATGCGCGCTGAACAGGAGTTTTTCATGTCCCGCTACCCAGGGTTCACCCGCATCGCTTCCAGTTTCGAGCCGTTGGAAATCCGTATGGCCATCGCTGCGCTCGAGGGCGCGAATTACACCATGATCGCGCCCGGTATGCAGATGACGGATACCCTGCCGATGAACTCACTCGCGTTCGGTCCGATGGAGCTGTACGTAATTGATGCCGAGGCCGATGAAGCATCCGCATTGTTGTCCGCCATTGAAACCGGCACAGTGATCCCCCACGATCAACGTGATTTGGTGGATGACCCCGACTACACGATGGAGCGACAGCAGAAGGGCTGGCTTGGCAATCTGTTTGGGTTCCTGCTTGCAGGGGTGTCATCGCCGCTCAAAGGCTTATCAGTCGATAAACGCGCCCAAAAAAAACGCGACTAGCCGATGCCGATACAGACAGCGCCAAAAGTACTCCGTCCGTCATACGACAGCGAAGGGGATCGGGTGCCCCAGCCGGTGAACGCGCTGCTACGAAACACGAGTGCCAGGCCGTCGTCCCATGTGACAGCGGTGATATTCGGTTCGGTGCAGGCCAAATGATCGGGCGCTTCGCCCCGCAGTCGGGTCATTGTTTGAACAACACCCGCCCTGTCGCGACCAAAATCAATCCGCCGCCCGGTTCCGACAGCCTCTATCCCGTTTGCGTCGAGAATAATCGGCATCACTGGTCCGGTTGAGACGGGAGCAGCCCCAGCACCGACGCATCCCGTCAAGGCCAGAGTCAGGACCAGCGATCTCACCTTGGGCTTCGTTTGGCGAGGATGCGCTGCAACGTGCGGCGATGCATGTTGAGCCGCCGCGCCGTCTCGGACACGTTACGATCACACAGTTCGTAGACGCGCTGAATATGCTCCCACCGCACGCGATCCGCGCTCATCGGATTTTCCGGCGGAGGGGGCATCTCTTCCTCTTCCGCCAGTAGTGCCGAGGTGATGTCATTGGCGTCAGCAGGTTTCGACAGATAATCCGTCGCGCCCATCTTCACCGCCGCCACAGCCGTCGCGATTGCACCATATCCGGTCAGCACGACGATCCGCGCATCGGGGCGCTTTTCGCGCAGCACTTCGACGACATCCAATCCGTTCCCGTCCTCCAGGCGCAGATCGATCACCGCATAGGCAGGCGGGCGCGCAGTGGCGATGGCGACGCCAGCCGCCACGGACCCCGCAGCCTCAACTTCAAACCCACGCTTTTCCATCGCACGCTCCAGACGGCGCAGAAACGGCTCATCATCGTCTATCAGCAGCAGCGACTTGTCGCTTCCGATATCGCGCAGGCTGCGATCTGTGGTGGCCATTTGGTCGTCTCCTTCGGGTCTCTCCCTGTAAGTTATAGGAATGACTTGGAAATGGTCAAACGGTCGCAGATGAAACGAATGCGATTTCTCAACAAAAAAAGGCGCCACTCGGGCACCCTTTTTCCTGGGTCCTGCGAAAAAGACGGCCTAGACAGCCTCATCAATCCATTTTTGCAGAGCCGCTTTGGGTGCCGCGCCAACTTTGTTGGAGACGACTTCTCCGCCGTTGAACATGAAAAGCGCCGGAATACCGCGCACCCCCAATTGCATTGGTGCATTAGGGTTTTCATCGACGTTGATCTTCACAATTTTCACGCGGCCCGCATACTCGGTAGAAAGCTCTTCCAGCGCGGGGCCGATCTGCTTGCAGGGGCCACACCATTCGGCCCAAAAATCAACGACAACAGGGATGTCTGATTGCTTCACTTCGGCGTCGAATGTGGCATCGGTAACGGCGGTTGTGGCCATGGGATGAACCCTCCAGGGTGGTATATGTCAGGGGCAGAACCTATGGTCGAGGGATGGGTGCGTCAAGCACCGCTTGCGCGTTGGAGTGCGGCAGACACGAGGTCGTGTGGCAACTCCATCAAGGTGGCGGTGCGGGACCATAGGATCGCGGTGACAATGCTGCGGCCAGGATAGATCGGCGCCAGCAGCTCCGCATAGGCACCCATTTGGCGAAGCAGACCCTCCGGAGTTTCGTGCGGGCGCGAAGGCACAGTGGCGTTGGTCTTGAAATCCACGATCAAGATGCTGTTGTCCGTGATGACAAGGCGGTCGATTTTGCCGAACACCTCCGCGTTCAGCGTTGGAGACCTGCCCGTGACGTCAACTTCCGCCAGCGTATCGGGAGCGAAGATTTGCGCCAAAGCAGGGGACGTGAGAACTGCGGTTGCCTCCTCCAGCATGGGTGCAAGGTTTTCTTCGCTGATATCTGACGTTTCAAGCGCGGCGATCCCGGCGGCGGCGGCAGGCCAGGCTGCTTGCGGCAAGCGCGGAAGGTGTTCCAGAAGCAAATGCGTGATATTGCCGCGCCGCATTGCTGTGGCCGTGTCATCGCCGGCGCCCGGCAGTGCTTTCGGCCCGCCAAGATCCGACGGCGTCCGCGCGGGTTTGTCCTTCACCGCAGCAGGCGAGATTGTAGTGGCCCACGCTGGCAAGACGGCGCGACTGGCCTCGCTGTCATCGGATTTTTCGCCCTCTATCCAATCGCCCGTTTGCAGGCGCAGGCCATCGCCCGGCAACTTTGCGACCGTCAGTGGTGCTGCTCCCATACCCTGCATCGCGTCTTCGACGATCTTGTACCAAGAGGCATTGTCGGCTTTACCCATTTGGCCGGAAGCGGCCACAATCAACCAACTTTCTGCCCGTGTCAGCGCGACGTAGAGCAGACGGTTCGCCTCTTCCGCTTCACGGATTTTCTTCTCTGCCGCAGCCTCCAGTAGCGCGTCGCATTCATCGCCTTTCGCAGGCATCCATGCCAGGGGCGCGCCCTGCGGCTGCAACAATGTAACCGCTCCGCTGCGTCCCGAATGCTGTGCGCAATCGGGCAGGATCACGACCGGGGCCTCCAGCCCCTTCGCGCCATGGACGGTCATTACGCGGATCTGTCCTGCCGCCTGGCTGAGGTCGCGTTTCACCTGCACGTCGCCGGAGTCGAGCCAGCCGACAAAACCCGTCAGAGACGGCACTTCCGTCGCCTCGTATGTCAGGGCCTGCGCCAACATCGCGTCTACGGCGTCCTCCGCCTCCGGTCCAAGGCGCGCGATCAGACGGATGCGCCCGTCATGGCGGATCAATGCGCGTTCCAGCAGGTCGTACGGGCGCAGGAATTCGGCCTGCTCCCACAGGTCCTTGAGGGTGGTATGGGCCTGCGCGAAGACCTCCTTACGCGCCCTCAGAGCCGACCAGAGATAACCGGGCCGCCCATGGGCAAGGTCGTAGAGTTGCGTCTCTGACAGACCGATCAAGGGCGAGCGCAACACCGCTGCCAACGATAAATCATCCTCCGGCGTGGCAAGGAATCGGCACAGCGCCATCAGGTCCTTCACGGCCAGCGGCGAAGTCAGTTGAGACCGATCCACCCCTGCGACAGGCAGTTCCGCCGTCTTCAACTCCGCGATGATCTTATGGAACAATGGTGAGCGCGAGCGGACCAGGATCAGGATATCGCCGGCCGTCAGAGCGCGCGTCCTGCCGTCCACCTCAATCAGGGGCGGATGCTCGATCATCGAATGGATCTGCTCGGCCAATGTCCTGGCGAGCACCGAGGAGTGGTGATCATCGCTGACCAGATCCTGCGGATCGTCCCAGGCAACTTTTGCGGTCTTCTCTCCGGATTCAATTACCGGCCACAAGTCAACTCGTCCCGGCTTGGCATCGAAGAACGCCTTGTGCGTTACTGCGTCGCCCAGTCCCGGCGCGCCCAACGCACCAGCGACACGGTCCACGAGCGACAGGATCGGTGCGGCAGATCGGAAGGAATGGATCAGGCTCGCGTCCTGGAACGGGGCACCGATCTCGTCCAGCCTCTCCTTGAAGTGGTTGCGCATCCGATCAAACTCTCGCGGGTCCGCGCCCTGGAAGGAGTAGATCGATTGCTTCTTGTCACCGACCACGAAGATCGTGCGTGCGATGTCGGTTCGCGCTCCGATACCTGCCGCAAAATCTTCCGCCAGCCTTTGCACGATGTCCCACTGACGCGGCGCGGTGTCCTGCGCTTCATCTACAAGAATATGGTCGATGCCGCCATCAAGGCGGAACAACACCCACTGAGCCACTTTCGGGTCCGACAAAAGCGCGCGGGTCTTGTCGATCAGGTCGTCAAAATCGAGCCATCCCCGCAATTCCTTCGCGCGGGCATATGCAGGCAGGAAGCGCGCCGCAAACTGGTGCAACGCGTGACAGCGCTGTGCGGTCATAAGGCCTACGCGCAGCGGGCGGGCATCGGCCAATCGCTCCATCAGAGCATTCAGCGGCTCCATCGCGTCGCCTATGGCCCTGCGCGTGTCCGCATTGCCGATCTTGTTGACCTTGGCGCCGTAGGGGGTTTTGGTATCCGGTCCAAAAACGAACGCGCGTTCGAGAGCCGCGATGTCCCCTAGCGTCGGCGCATTCCAATTGACCTGCGACAGCACGCGATGCACCGTTCCGGTGGACCGCGATCCTGCCTCCAGATGCGGAAGGACGGCGGCGGCCATGTCGCTCTCCCCGCCCAGGATGACCAGTTCGATCACGTCAGCTTCGGTCAGCTCCGGCGTGATTCCCGCAAAGTTGCAAATTGTGTCCCAATCCGCCGGTGGCATCAGCGCCTCTGCCCGGCCCGCGACCGTACGTGCGAAGACGACGGCGCCATCATCGCCCGACAAGTAGGGTGCGACATAATCAAGTGCTGCACGCCCGTCCGGCGTCTCGGCCATTGCGTCCAGCAGGTCGACCAACAGCCGCGCCTGTACCCTTTCATCAATCTCCATGAATGCAGGACTGACCCGTGCCTCCAGCGGAAACCGCCTCAGTACGGACGCGCAGAAGGAGTGGATTGTCTGGATCTTCAACCCGCCCGGCGCCTCAATCGCGCGGGCGAACAGGGTGCGGGCACGGTTGAGCAGAGCCTTGTCGAGTCGCTCCACGGGGACGCCGATCCCGGTCAGCGTGTCGCGCAAATCCGCGTCGTCCTTCATCGCCCACGCACCGAGGCGCGAGAACAGGCGGTTTTGCATCTCCATCGCGGCGGCCTTGGTGTAGGTCAGGCACAAGATGCGTTCGGGCGGAACATCATCTAGAAGAAGTCGTGCCACGCGATCTGTCAGAACCCGCGTCTTGCCGGAACCTGCGTTGGCTCCGAGCCAGGTCGAAGTGCCGGGATCGGCAGCCCGATTCTGGGCGAGCGTTGCGTCATCCATATGGAGCGCCTTCCATGTGTTCGACGGGGATCACAGTGGCGTCCATCGTCTCATCCCATTCACCAAGGCGGGCGAGGTGATCATAGGTCCCCTCGTACCGCGTTTGCGCAATGGCGCGGCGCGATGGGAAGCCCACGTCGCGCAATCGGTAGTGAGCGATCAGCGTGTGAAGCCCGCCCAAAACTTCGTCCAGGATCGCGTTATCTACCGGTTCATCGCGCAACTCCGGTTTGGAGCCGAGGCCAAGATACGCCACGCGCGCAACCTCCAGAGGGCGATCCGCAAAGGCCCCAGCGCGCGCCAGCAGTGCACCCAGAAGCAGTTGCTTGTCGAAATGTTTCACTTCGTCGGGGGTCGGCACGGAGCCGGTCTTGTAGTCGTAGATCGCGACGCGACCATCGGGCAGTCGGTCGATCCGGTCCGCCTTGCCGCCGAGGGTGAGCGACAGGTGCGGAATCTCCCAATGCTTGAATTCTTCCAGAACCCACGGCTCCGCCGCCGCGCGCAAGCCCGCTTCCTGCTCCAGATACCACGGCAACAGCCGCACCAGCTGCGCGCGCCACAGATGGCGGGCAGCGGCCCATGGCGCATCACGCTTCAGCACGTCGTCTGCGATCGCCATGAATTGTGCGGGAGCATCGGGCGGCAGACCTTCAGGCGTGGCGCGGATGAAGTCTTCCATAATCGCGTGGATCACGTTGCCGCGCAGGCGAGCATCGGGCGCAGTACGCAGCGGGTTGAGGGGTTTGAGGCGCAGGATACGGCGGGCGTAGATCGCATAGGGATCACGGATCAAACGCTCAACATCCGTGACCGACAGGTAACTGAGACGCGGACCGCTTTGCGGCGCAGGGGCAGGACGCGGTGACGGATGGTCTCGGTGCTCCGGTGTGGTTAGCGTCGCGGCCCTGGCGAGCCATTCGTCGCCACGGGCGCGCATATCCTCCAGCGCTTTTCTGGACGCATCACCGGCTCCGCCCAGAAGATTTACCAGTCGGTTCAACCAGCGCGCCGTCACGGTGTCCGTCTCGTCATCACGCTTGGCTCGACTCAGCCAGACCTCGCCGCTTGCAATACCTTGTTGGAAATCATGGGCCGACAGCCCGATCACGCGATCCGGCAGACGCAATCCAGCGTCGGCGCGCAACGGCCGGTTAAGCCACGGATCGGCCTGTGCGGCCTGGGGCCACGAGCCTTCGTTGAGGCCCGCGAGAATGGTAACGTCTGCGCCCTGAACGCGCGCCTCCTGCGTGCCCCAGATCAGCACATCCGCGTGAGGGCGCAGGGCAAAGCGAACCTCCCGATCATGAGCCAGCGCAGTGAAGAAATCCGCATAGTCGCGCGCTGACATCGTGCCGCCGGACGGTGCGTCACTGGTCAGGTCTGCCAGCAGATTGGCCGCCGCTATGCCGGGCTCCTTGTCATACAATTCACCTGCGCCGCTTTGACCAGGACCAGCTGCAAGGGCGTTGGTTTGCGCGATATGGAGGCCAAGCCGCTGATCGAGCGGTAGCTGATCGCGTGCCTCGTCGGTCAGCAAGCAGTCCCCCAGCCACGCCACCCACGCAATCGCCTGGCTGTCATCCTTGCGCGCCTCGGCCCATGCCATCAAGGCATCGGCAGTGGGGAAGGCCAAGCCGTCACGCAGCAGTTCCAACTCCACGTCGCGGGTCCGACGCAGATGTTCCCCCCTGCCCGCCCCGGTGTGACACAGTGGGTGTTTCAGCAGCGCCACCATCGCTTCTGACGTTACCGGACCCGTCATCACGTCCGCCACTTGCCGTAAGAAGCGCCCAGGCGCGGTCATGGCCAGGACCTGTCCTGCACTGTCGTCAGGCAGGATGCGCCATCGGTCCAGCTGCGCCGTGACCTTGCGCGCCAACCTGCGGTCCGGCGTGACCAGCGCGGCACGCCGCCCCTCGTCCGCGGCCGCCCGCAGGCGCAGTGCAATGGCGGTCGCCTCCATCTGGGGATTAGGTGCTTCCAGCAGCGTCACGTCTTTCATCGCGTCATCCCAACCGGTCATCTTCGGCCCGTCTTCACGCCATTGGTCGGTGACCGGCGCCGGCCTGAGCGCCAGCGACACAATCGCATTTCGCGCTGGATTTGCGGGCGTCTTCATCCCCCAAAGCGGAACATCTGCAGGATCAATCCCGACCTTGTCCAGCAGCTTGGCGAGGCGGTATTGCGGATGATCTTCGCCTGCCAAACCGCTGCGCCTTGTATCCAGCAATCCCGGCCAGATGCTGCGCGGCATGTCACGGTCGATGCCGGGCAATATCACCGCCCCCTGTGGAAGTTTCGCGACCTCAACCATCAGCCGAAATGTGGCGCGACGCGATCCGGTAGAGCCTGCAACGATCACTGGATGAGGTGGCGGTGCGGTGCGCCACTGGGCGATCAGGCGGTCCACCACCATGGCCTGTCGTGCTTCAGGCGTGGGCCGGTCTCCCGTGCTTATGACCTTCTGCGCAATCGCCAGAAAATCCTTTGCTCGGGTCCAATGGTCTGAATGCTCGCCCATATCGAGGCTTGCGATATCCGCAGGCGAAACGCCTTCCTCGACCATCTCCCCCATGAAGTCCGCCAGTGAATCCGATAAGTCATAAAGCGCTGCACGAGGGGCAAGATCGGGGTTTGCCTCGATCAGGCCGGCAATCAATTGCGCCAGTTCCAACCGCAGCGCGAGTGGCGTCATCGCGCGCGGCAATCCCTCCAGATCGGCGGATTCCGCGAGCGACAGGATGGGACGGATACGCGGCAAAAGCCCCGGACCGCGTTCAATGTAGAGCGCCTGCAAACGGCGCTGCATGCGGGCATTGGCAACGTGGATCTCAACCCTGGCCAGCGCCTCTGGCCCTCGACCTTCCAGCGCGGCGTCCAATCCGTCGATCAAAGATGCACAAAAATCGACGCCCAAGGGCGTGGCGAACACGCGAGGGCCGTGAATTGGCTTAAACATCGGCACTTCCTACCAAGTCTTCGGCGAGCGCAATGCCGCCGGGATGGCCAACATCGGCCCAACCGCCCTGATGGATCAACCCGAATAGCAGGCCCTCCCGAGCATACTGATCCCATGTGTCGCGGAGCGAAAAAATGTCGTCCTGCGAGGCAAGGCAGGGCGAAGGGTCAGAATCTGCGCACCAGTATAGACATGGGCACCCCGTCTCTGGTCGCGGGTCAGGCGGCCATCGTCATCCATCGAGAAATCTCCACATCCCTCGCGCCCTGTCGCACGATCCAGCGGAGTAAGTAACAAGAGCGCGCCCATCCGACCCGGATCGAACGCCGCAATCAGCTGTGCAACCGGCCCGGTTCCGGTCCAGACATTGTCAGCGTTCAATGTGGCCATCGGTCCCTGCGCCCAGCGCTGCGCCGCATTCTTCACCGCTCCGCCACTATCGAGAATCTCTGGCGCTTCATGCAGTATCGTGACGTTCCGGCGCTTCGCCAAATGCGCGACGATCTGCTCGGCGCGGTAGTGGACATTCACCGCGATGGGCTGCGCCGGATGGGCGGCGTCCAATGCGTGGTCCAGAAGGGTACGGCCAGCGACTCTGATCAGCGGCTTGGGCTTGTGGGCGGTCAATTCTCCCATGCGCGTGCCGAACCCAGCAGCGAGAACCAAGCAGGGGAGAGTCATGATTTCCTCCAATCGGCGGTCCGGTCCAGAAGCTCTGATACTGGCGCACGCAGTGACGGCAGGTCGTCTGCCGCGCGGTTGATCAGCGCACGGGTGCGCGGCAGGAAATCGGCATACCTCGGCTTGCCAAGTTGAGTGGCAAGGCGGTGGAAGATCCCGAGGATCCGCAGGTTGCGCTGGAGCGAGAGGGTGTTTATCCGCGCAGGCGTGCTGTGTTCTGCGATAAGCGCGTCCCGCCACGCCTCGGGAACCACACGGCGGGGATCGTCCAGCAAGGATGCAAGGTCGTATCCGGCAGGTAAAAGCATCGCGTCCTGGTAATCGAGCAACCCGACCTTGGCATGGCCCGCGCGGTCCGGAAGCCACAGCAGATTGTCCGCATGGACATCCCGAAGCGATAGTCTCGACGGTCCAGACGCGCAGACTTCCAGTGCCTCGGCGAGCGCGCTCAACAAACGTGCGCGCAGGGCGCAGCTGTCCGGGATCAAGTCGAACGTCACGTCTGTCATCGCGGCCATTTGGGTCGCACCGGGAGCGGATAGCCGGAGATTTCCAGCTGTATAGGGCAATGATGCTGCGGCTTGGTAGGCGGTCTGTGCCGTTTTGGGATCCCTCTCCAGCAGGTGCGACAGCGTCACATCACCCAAATCTTCCATCAAGATCAGTCCCTTGGTCGGATCTGCGGCCATCTCACTAGGGGCGGACATTCCATTGGCGCGCAGATGGGCTCCGATCATACGGAAGGCTGCGAAGCTGTCACGATCCGCCTCGGTCGCGACCGGCGCAGTCATCAAAATCGCAGTCTGCCCGTTCTGTTTCAGACGCAGGTAACGACGGATCGACGCGTCTCCGGCAAGCGGCGTAGCGGTTGCATCGCCCCAGCCGACGGCTTTCAGAAAAGCCGTCATGGCGAAAACCCTGGCGCAAGTCTTGTTGCCAAGGCAGAGCCCTCGTGTGCCAACAAATGAACCGTGCGGCTGTTGTCCGGTTGCCTCTCAAGGTGCAACAGAGCGGCAGCGCGCGGCCATTCCGGGGCCAGTCGGTCCGGCCATTCGACCAGGCAAAGTGCCTGCCCGTATGCCTCATCCAACCCCAACTCCGCAATCTCCCCGGAATCGCCGAGACGGTAGAGATCGGCGTGCCAAATCTCAACATTTTCGACACTGTATGTCTGAATTAGTGTGAATGTGGGGCTTGGAATGGGCTCGTCCGGGGCGTCAAGCCATGCGCGGATAAGCGCGCGGGCAATGTGAGTTTTGCCGGCCCCGACGCTGCCCGAAAGCAACAGGGTATCGCCGGTTTGCAGCAGGTTTGCGAGACGGACAGCGAATGCATCCACTGCCGCCTCGGTTGGCAGATGTGCGCTTGCGACAGTCGGCCAGTCCGGCAATTGCGGCGCATCTGACAGCGGCAGAGAAATGTGGGGCGGCGTGGGAGTCATCCGCTAACCCTAAAAGGTTTTGCGCGGAATGAGAATCGCAGAACGTCGTCAGGCGGAACGGACCTTGGAAGGTGCTTCTTTCGCCAAGGCGGCATCCAGCAACGGTGTGGCGTGGTCCGCGTCCAGAACGGACAAGGGATCGGCCAAACTGACATCCAGGGGCAAGAACTGCACAACCGTGGCGCGGCCCCGGGTCGGGGCTACGCGAACCGCGAGACGCAAACCTCTGGCAGTTTCAATCTCACTCACCCACGGGTCGCGATTCACTTCATGGCCAACAAACAGCCGAATGTCGGCCCATACTGAATTGGGCTTGCTGTGCTTCGACCATTCTTCGATCGCCTGGTTCAAATGCGGCATCTGAGCCAGGATCTGTGGGTCTTGGCCCCAAAGGCGACCATATCCTTCATTCGCGCCGATCATCGAACCATCCGCCTGAAACACTGCAATCGCGGCGGGAATAGCATCAAGGACAGCTTGAAACATCTCCAGATCGGCGCGGAATTGGCGCGTGAGCGAGACTTCGGCGCTGATATCCTCAAACATGAAAGCAATTGCACCGTCAGGATGCGGGCGGCCCATGATGCGGAAGGTCTTGCCCTCGGGTAACTCCCACAACTGGCGGTACGTGCCATTTTCCGCGCCCTGTTCCAACTGTGCGATCTGGTCGCGCCAGCTTTTGTAATCGCGCGGTTCCGGCATGCGTTTTTTGTCGCGCAAGCGATCAAGAAAGGTCCGAAGATCAGGACGGGACGACAGAAATTCCGCCCCCGCCTGCGTGAGTGCCACAAGCGCGGGGTTGAATGTGACGAGTTGGCGTTTACTATCGAACACCGCAAGGCCAACGGGCAGCGCCGCAAAGGTCTTGGTCGTGGTTTGCAGGAACTCCCGCAGACTGTTTTCGGCTCGGATCAACCGATCTGCAGGGTGTGCGGTGAACAGTGCAGTCCCGCCAGACAAGGGGTCACGACTGATCTCAAACCACGCAGGTTCGTCGCGGTCGGGCATCGTGAGTGAGCAGCGACGGATCGTGTTATCGGACGGCGCAGGCTCCAGTTCCTTGGCGAAGATACGGGGCAATGGCCAACCAGGGGTGCCGCCATCACGCAGGCGTTGCACCAACTCAAAATAAGCTGCATTGGCCCAAGTTATGCGGGTATTGATGTCTTCGCGCCACATCGGAACGACACCGCTATCCAACGCAGTGCGCAGGTCCAAAAGCTCCGTCTGGAGGGCGTCAAGCGTCGCGGCCTCGACAATCTGGCGACCCGTACCGGTGTTTGTTGGGCCAATCGAAATCGTCAGCTTGTCTTCATCTTCGACCCGTCCCCCGATGGAAACAGCATCCGTCCCGATCCGTCCGTCGATCAAGAACGCTTCACCGCGATCTTGTAGCGCGTTCAGACTTGTCTTGAAGTCGGGAGACAGTGGCGAAAGCGCTGAAACAAGGCGCGCGAACGCTGCGGTCCTGTCAGTGCTGGCCTCGAGAAAGGCATCGTCGGCATCAAGATCCGAGAGCAGATACCCCTCCCGAAACTGATAGCGGCGCAGCATATCCATGCTACTGCCAGAACTTCGGTCTTTGCCTGAGTCAGAGCGGCCGGTCGCGAAACGGCTTCCTAAAAACCGTGTTGTCAATACGACAGCCGCCGCCGCCGAGGCCAAAGCTATGGTCAAAAATATCAGTGTCGCGGCGTTTTCCACTCGCGCCCCCTTTGTTCTGCCCCAGAAGCCATTTTGACGAACAACAGTTAACGGGTCGTTAACAACCCTCGGGGCCGACTCTTGGGATGGCCGCGCGATCAGGAGGAAACTTGCCCGATATCAGTCTGTTATCGGCATATTTGGACCCAATGCGCCGATGTCCTCGGCGGCAAGGGATAGGATCGCGCTGTCGGTCCAGATCACCTCTACACGCGCACCGGACAAGGGCTGCACCTCGTCTGGCGTTAAAAACGGGTCGCCTGCGTTGAGAAACCGGACCTGAGCGCCGGAGCGTTCCAGCAGCGTCTTTGCGATGAACAGCCCAAGCCCCATGCCCTGATAGCCGGGCCGCACGTCTTGAACCACACGGTCTCGACGGCGCAAAAACGGCTCTCCCAACCGGCCAAGCAGGTCCAACGGAAAGCCTGGACCATCATCGGTGATGCAAATGCGGATCTGACCGTCGCCCCATTCGCCCTCAATTCCAACCTGTTCGGACGCGAAGTCGACTGCGTTCTGAACAAGGTTTCGGATGCCGTGGATGACCTCCGGCTTGCGCCAGACGTGGGGCTGCACCGCAGGGTCAATATTGCCTGCGCCAAGAGCCGGATGAAAGTCGTAGTGCAGGTCTATGCCTCGATCGGCGTGCGGGTCCGCAGCTTCCAGGATCACCGCACCCAAAGGCGCACGGTGCAGGTGGATGTCGTCCTTTCCGGCGCGTCCCATAGACAGCAGAATGTCGCGGCAACGATTGGCTTGCGCACGGATCAGTTCAACGTCGTCAGCAAGATCAGGGCGATCGACCAACTCGTCCAGCAACTCTGTAGAGACCAGTTTGATGGTGGCCAAAGGCGTACCCAATTCGTGCGCTGCAGCGGCAATCACGCCGCCCAGATCGGTCAACTTCTGCTCACGTGCCAAGGCCATCTGAGTCGCCAACAAGGCCTGGCTCATCCGGTGGGTCTCTGATGCAATGCGCCGGGCGTAGAGGGATAGAAACAGGATGCCGGTAATGATCGCTAGCCAGAACCCCAGGATAAACAGGCTTGGAAGCTGCAAGACCTCACCGGCAAGAGTTTCGAGCGGCAGATACCAAAGGCTGAGACACGTGGTCAGGAAAATCGCAAGCAGGCCGAGAATAATGGTGGAGCGCATGGTCAACGCAGTGGCCGATATCGTGACGGGGGCCAGAATAAGCAACGAAAACGGGTTGTTCAGGCCTCCGGTCAGGAACAGCAGGAACGAAAGTTGAGACAGGTCGAACAGTAGTGTCAACATCGCGTCGCGGTCGCTGAGGCGCTGATTCTGAGGAAAAATCGACATCGCGATGAGATTGGAAACGACGCTCGCGCCAATTGCCAAAAGACTTAGGGCAAGCTCCACGCGGAGTCCGAAATAGAACGCTGCGATCAAAACGGCCGCCGTCTGCCCGCCAATCGCCAGCCATCGCAGCACTAACAATGTCCGTAAGCGAACCCAATCCACACGGCTGTCTTGCTGGAGCAGCATCAGCGCTGGATCGGTCCTGAAGTCAATAGTTGCCACTGGCGGGGCATCCTGTCACATGAACGCGGTCGTGAATTGATAGTTGGGCCCGGTTCGGTAATCAACGCACTCTACGATGCATCTCCTGAAAAGCGCGTGCCACGATACGGACTTGCTCCGTGGCGCTGATCCACGGGTTTATGGCAGGCACACGAGTGCCCTTCGTGTGTTTGACGCGCGTACGACTGGCGGGCCGTTCAGCCTTGTGCCCCAGACCGGGGCGGCGGTGACGGATGCCGATTTCTGATAATGCCCAAGCTGGTTTTTCGGCTGTACGTCCTGTCCCGGCCACAGCCAGCTTGACACACTCCATAATGCGGGGGCTGTTGATGTGCTTGATAGTATTGACCACACGAGCAGCCAGATTTTATATCGATTGATCAGAAGTGCCCGGGATCGGTATCTGGATTTCTGCGGCCGCGATGTGAGGCCCGGCGATACGGGAGGGTGGGCGGAAAATGCAGCCCCATCGGCGTGTCCCGATTTCCGTCGTATGGGATAGTGCCGCACCGCATGGCCTTTTCCACAGAAAAGGGCGGCTCAACTTTTGATTGAACCGCCCTGATTTCGGGACTCCGGTTTTAGATCTTGTCGCCCGTTGCTCCTTTGATCTTGCCGGAGGCTTGCTGCGCTTCGCCCTTCAGCTTCTGCGCTTTGCCTTTGGCCTGCAGCTTTTCATTGTCGGTGGCGTCGCCGACCGCGTCTTTGACTGCACCAGCAGCTTTGTTGGCTGCGCCTTTTGCTTTATCTGTGAACTCACCCATGGTGGTCGCCCCTTTTCATTATCGCGCAGCGCTGTGGCTGCGGCAGGTGGACCGATGATCGGCATCGGCACCGGGCCGCGATTGCAAGTTTCGCGACAGTAACAGTGTCGACTAAACGTGGAACAGAGCAGATTGGTTCCGGGGCAAACACAAGAAAAGGGCGCCTGATATGGCGCCCTTTCCGGTATCGATCAGGTGAGAGGCGCGGTCTAGCGGTTGGTGAACTCCGGGTAGGCTTCCATACCCAGTTCAGCCACGTCGAGGCCGTTGATCTCTTCTTCTTCGCCAACGCGGATGCCCATGGTCGCACTAAGGATGAACCACACCACAAGGGACGTGACGAAGACGAAGATGCCGATGGCAGCGATGCCGAGGATCTGTGCGCCCCAGTTACCGGTGTAAAATGCCACCGCCAGCGTGCCCCAGATCCCGGCGAAGAGGTGAACCGGAATCGCACCAACCACGTCGTCGATTTTCAACTTGTCGAGCATCGGAACCGTGATGACCACGATCAGACCACCGACCGCACCAGTCAGCAGCGATCCGAAGAGAGACGGTGCAAGCGGTTCAGCGGTGATCGAAACCAGACCGGCAAGCGCGCCGTTCAGGACCATCGTGAGGTCGACCTTGCCATACATGAGCTGCGTCAGGATCAGCGCCGCGACTGCACCTGCTGCTGCAGCCATGTTGGTGTTGGCGAAGATGCGGCTGATGTCAGCCACGTCGCCGATGGTGCCCATAGCCAGCTGCGAGCCACCGTTGAAGCCGAACCAGCCGAGCCACAGGATGAACGTACCCAAGGTTGCCAGCGCCAGGTTGGAGCCGGGCATCGGGTTGATGCGCCCGTCCTTATATTTGCCCAGACGGGGGCCAAGCACGATGGCACCGGCGAGTGCCGCGAAACCACCGGCTGCGTGGACCAGAGTGGAGCCGGCGAAGTCAGAGAAACCAGCTTCGGACAACCAGCCGCCGCCCCACTGCCAGGATGCTTCGATCGGATAGATGAAGCCGGTCAGCACGACCACGAAAATCAGGAAAGGCCACAGCTTGATCCGCTCGGCCAAGGTACCGGACACGATGGAAGCCGTGGTGGCGCAGAACATCAGCTGGAAGAAGAAATCTGACCCAACAGAGGCGTAATCCAGTGCGGTTTCCACACCTTCAAGTCCGACAGGCTCCAACGAAGTGATCGCGAAGAATGGACCCAGCCAACCTTCGACCAGCCAGTCGGCAGGGTACATGATGCCAAAACCCACCAGCCAGTACATGATGGCCGCGATTGAGAAGAGGGCGATGTTCTTGGTCAACTGCATCGCCACGTTTTTGGAGCGGACGAGGCCCGCCTCCAACATGGCGAAGCCGGCGGACATCCAGAACACAAGGAAGCCGCCAATCAAGAACAGCAGCGTGGTGAGGATGTAAGAGGTGTGCAGCGCGGCCTCTTCTTGGGCCAACGCCATGCTCGGAAGGGCAATAAGCGCCGCCGCCGAGACGGGGAGGAGATACTTGGTTTTCATGTCACTCTACTTTCTCAGTAAGTGGTACGCTTACAGCGCGTCATCATTGGTTTCGCCTGTCCGCACACGCACAGCGCTTTGCACGTCGAGGACGAAAATCTTGCCGTCACCGATCTTGTCGGTCTTGGCGGTTGTCTGGATCATCTCGACCACCTGATCGGCCATGGCAGCGGCGACCACGATTTCGAGTTTGACCTTCGGCACGAAGTTCACGGCGTATTCCGCGCCGCGATAGATTTCCGTATGGCCGGATTGAGAGCCGAAGCCCTTGATCTCTGTAACCATCATCCCGCGCACACCGATGGAGGTCAGCGCTTCGCGAACCTCCTCCAGCTTGAACGGTTTGATTGCTGCAATGATGAGTTTCACTGTGATCACCCCTTGAGCTGTTGTTAACTGTCCCGTGCGGCCTGAGTTGACGATCCGCGCATGGGGGTAAGACAGGCTGCGAAGGCCCTGAGAGCAACGTGATGCAAGCGATTCAGGCGGCGCTATCACGGGCACATGCAAATTTTTTGCGCAAAAAGATTAAGGTGCCGTATTTTTGTGCAGTATTTGGACGAGCAAGGTTCCGCTGACCCCTTCGCTTTCGACTCGATTTTCGATAACGTCGTGCGCAAATGAGGTTGGTCCCGGCGTGTGCTACAGATGGACCCCCGAGATGAGGCGAGAACGTAATGAGCCCTTCTGGCAATGGCAGAGGCCGCCTGGTGGCGGATCGGCGCACCAGTGCGACCCCGAAACGTGCCAACAGTAGCGGCGGAGCGCGAACGCCGCGCAGCAAGCGCCGCACCAGGCGCAAACCTCCGCGGCGCGGAGGCATCATCGGCTTTTTTGCCAGAGTGGTACGTTTTGTCTGGCGTCTCATTTGGGGTGTGATCTGGCGCGGTACGGCCGTGGCGTTCCTGATCCTCGCGCTGGCAACCGGCTACTACTACGCGCAATTGCCCGATGTGACCGCGCTGGTCGATGAGCGTGCGCGCGGTTCCGTCACTATGCTCGACCGCTACGGGCAGGTGTTCGCCTGGCGCGGAGAGCAGTTTGGCGGTGCTATCGATGCAGCCAATACGTCGCCCAATCTGGTCAATGCGGTCGTGGCCACGGAAGACCGCCGCTTCTGGCGGCATCTGGGTGTCTCGCCGCGTGGCATCGCGTCGGCCATTAGGATCAACCTGAGCGAGGGGCGCGGGCCTCTGTCAGGCAACGGCGGGTCGACGATAACGCAGCAGGTCGCAAAACTTCTGTGCCTCGGACGCGGATACGACCCGGACGTATACGAGACAGAGGCCGACTACGAAGCCGATTGCCGCCGCACGACCCTGTGGCGCAAAATTCAGGAAGTGCCATTCAGTTTTGCGATGGAACTGCGCTATTCCAAGGCCGAGATCCTGTCAATCTATCTGAACCGCGCCTATCTGGGTGCCGGCGCACGGGGCTTCGAGGCCGCGTCGCAGCGCTATTTCGGCATTTCTTCTTCCGATCTGAATCCGCAGCAATCGGCGATGCTGGCCGGCCTTCTGGCCGCGCCTTCCTACTACGCACCGACCCGCAATCTCGAACGCGCGCAGGAGCGCGGCAACGTCGTGCTGAACCTGATGGAACGGGAGAATTTCATAAGCGCGTCGGTCGCCGAGAGTGCTCGCGCCAACCCCGCGACGTTATCGGACGCGGCCACGCAGGACACTGGCGGCTACTTTGCAGACTGGATCATGTCCGTCGGCCCGGACTTCCTGACCGGTGAAACAACGGAAGACGTGATCATCCGCACAACATTTGACCCTGCGATCCAGGCAGCGGCGGAAAACGCAATCAGCAATGTCTTCACAAATGACATTGACCCTTCGTCCGCAGCGCAAGCCGCCATCGTGGTGATGAGTGCGGACGGGGCCGTGCGGGCGATGGTCGGCGGGCGCGATCTGGCGGGCGGCGGGTTGTTCAACCGCGCCACCCAAGCGCTGCGGCAACCGGGGTCGGCCTTCAAACCGTTCGTCTACGCGACGGCGCTGGATCTGGGCTGGCGCTTCGACGACATGATTCTGGACGGGGAATTGCAGATTCCGGTCCCCGGCTCCGGCACCTACAGCCCAACGAATTACACAAATCGGTTCTATGGCATGGTAACGCTGACCGAGGCTTTGCAGCAATCGCTCAATACCGCCGCGGTGCGTATGTCTGAAGAAGTAGGCCGCGATCTGGTGCGCACCGTGGCCTCTGAGTTCGGAATCGAGAGCGACCTTGCCGCCGGCCCGGCCCTTGCGCTCGGGGCATCCGAGTCGACTTTGATCGAGATGACAGGGGCCTATGCAGGCATCCTCAACGGCGGTTCCGCCGTACGACCCTACGGGTTGAGCGAATTGCGCCTCTTTGGTGAAAACGAACCGATTTTCGAGCAGGCGACCGGTATTCGTGAACGCGTGATCTCGGAGGGGTCGGCGCGACAGCTGATTTACATGATGTCACGGGTCGTGGAAGCAGGCTCAGGACAGCGTGCCGCAATCCCGGGTCGGCCCATCGCCGGCAAGACCGGCACGACGAATTCCATGCGGGACGCTTGGTTCATCGGCTTCACCGCCGATTATGTTGCGGGCGTTTGGATGGGCAACGACGACAACCGCCCGCTCTCGGGCGTCACAGGCGGCGGCCTCCCGGCAGAAATCTGGCGGCAGGCGATGGAGGATATCCACCGCGATCTGCCGGTGCGTCCGCTGCCGATGATCGACCCCATCGCAGAAGCACGGAGGCCTTCTGATACAGTCATCACGATCGGAGGCGACGGTACATCCGGCAGTGACGGATTTCGCACAGACATCGACGGTACGATCCGTGGCCCGGTCACACCGCAGGGAACCCGAATTCCGATCGGGAACCCGCAGGGCCAAGGCAGCCTCGGCAATGCGATCAACGATGTGCTGAACAGCATTTTTGGGCCGCGGAACTGATCAAGGACATGACCTCCGGGCCAAGACCCGGCGCATGACCTCTCAATACCCCAACGCAATGCCGTCTTTGCGCGGATCAGAGCCGCCTTCCAAGACCCCGTCGGGGCGAATGCGAATTGCCTGAGCGCCGCCGATTGGCGTATCGGGGCGGATCAGCTTGTGACCCATTCCTTCCAACGCAGTGCGCGCAGCGGTGTCGTAGCAGTCTTCCACCTTCAATATCCCTTGTATTGCGAATGTGCGAGGGCCGTCGATGGCGGCCTGAAGGCTCATGCCGTAATCCACCACGTTGGACACAAACCGTGCATGGCCCGTAGCCTGGTAGGCCCCGCCCATGACACCGAAGGAAATGAGGCCGCCATCGGCCTCGCGCACCATGGCGGGAATAATCGTGTGCATCGGGCGCTTGCCGGGTCCGGCCTCATTCGGGTGCCCCTTGGTGAGAGTGAAGCCCTTGCCGCGATTGTGGAACAGGATGCCGAACTTGTCGGACGCGAGGCCGGAGCCGAAGGTATCGAAGATCGAGTAAATTAGCGAAACAGCGCGTCGATCCTTGTCCACAACCGTGATGTAGATCGTTTCCTTGTGAACATTGTCGGACGCGGTGCGTGGATCGGGCATAGCTCTTGCAGGGTCGATCAGCGCGGCCAGATCACGCGCTGTGTCCTTGGACAACAGGTGATCCAGTCGCGTCATATGGTTTGCATCGGCGATGAACCTATCACGTGCGTCGTACCCCAGTTTAGTCGCCTCCGCCTCCAGATGGACCCGCATGGCACCGCAGGCGTCGTCCTGGGGATCGAGCGTCTCGAGCATGTTGAGGATCAGCATTGCCGCAGCACCCTGACCGTTTGGTGGCATTTCGATCAGCTCCGCGCCTCGGTATGTAGACCGTAGCGGAGTGACGTAATCGCAAGCCGTGGCGGCGAAGTCTTCCATCGTGTGAGTGCCGCCAAGCGCTTGCAGGGACGTGACCATATCCTTGGCCACCGCGCCCTCATAGAACCCGGTGCGGCCCTCGGAGGCGATGGCGCGCAACACGTCCGCCTGGGCAGGCATGGCGAAACGCGCGCCAGGCAGCGGGGCCTTTCCGTCGATCATGAACAGATCGCGGGCGCGGCCATGGAGGTTGTCCAACGCGCCGGCCCAATCGAACGCCACACGTGGGGCGACGGGCACGCCCGCTTCAGAATAATGGATCGCGGGGGCGAGGATCCGGGCGAGGTCCATGGAGCCGTAGTCGTCGTGAAGGCGGCAGAACCCGTCCACTGCTCCCGGCACGGTGACGGAGGCCGCATCAGATTGCGGCATGGTCTTGTGCGTGACGCGCAAGTTGTCGGGATTAAGGCCTGCAGGCGCGCGGCCAGAAGCATTGAGCCCTGTGATCGTGCCATCAGGCTGGTGTATCAGCGCGAACATATCGCCACCGATGCCTGTCATCTGCGGCTCGCAAACACCCAACAGAACGGCAGCTCCGATAGCCGCATCCACGGCATTGCCGCCGCGTTGCAGGATCGAGATTGCGGTTTGCGCGGCCAGCGGGTGCGACGTGGCGCACATCCCCTGGTCCGAGAAAACGGTGGAGCGTCCGGGTGAATGAAAATCGCGCATGTGCCTGTCCCTAATCGTGATTTGGGGACATTAGGGACTGGTGCACCGGGAGCAAGGGCGATCAATAAAAGAGAGGAGTGTGGCAGCAGAAGACCTCGGACCCGCGCACTGGGTGGGGGCTTTGAACGCGGTTCCGAGGGAAGCCTCTGCAGCTACAGGGATGTGTATGGTGGGGCTTCACGGCGCGGGTTGGGAAGAATTGGGGCGATGTCGTGGCCGTTTTTTTGGGTACTGCGCGGATAAGTGGATATTTTCCGGCAGTGAGATCGTGCAAACAGGGGTTTGCGGCCTGAGTTCTTCTGCAAAACGAAAATGCCCACCGACACAGGCGTAGGCAACGTCAACGGTTCTGAGAGATCGCGCAGGCTGGGCCAGCTGAATTTCGCGCTTTGCCCTGAGCGCTCTCCCTTGGGTCCAGCGCTGGTTGAGCCATCGGGCTCACGCTTGTTCACAGGTTCATCGTGGAACGGCTGAAGCCATCCCTATTTGCTTATGATTGCGGGGCGGGGACCAGAAAGCTCAGATGATTGACGGAGCCGTCCCTTTGATATTCGATTCCCTCGGTCAATGCTCGCACCATGGCCCATCCGAAACCGCCTTCGGGCAGGTCGGACGGAGTTGCCGGATCAACCTTGGGCATGGAGCCGTTCGGGGGCACGCCGTTGGGCATCGGAAGCCCTTCATCGAAGATGTCACACCAAAGCCCATCCGGACATGGTGTGATCGAGAGCGTTAGAGGATGGCCGCCTTCAAAGCCATAGGCGTGCTCGACGACGTTGTTGAGCACCTCAGCCAGGATAATCTGGGAAGAATCACTCAGTTCGGACGGTACATTCATATCGCGCAGTTGCGACCGCACATCCTGCAACGTTTGCCGGACATTGCCCATGCTCGAAGTCAGTTGAACGGTCCAATCTGATGCAGCGTTCGAACGTCGGTCCTGCTGTCCAGCGAAGGATGCCGAATCTGACGAGATGGACTTGCAGGCGCTATCGGGTGGCTTGCGGATCTTTGCCCATTCGGGCGACATGAGCCCCGACTACTCCGCCGCTGTGGGAGTGGCTGCGGCCAGCGCGCTACCCAAACTGGGGAAGATTGGGAAGACGGCGTTCATGCGGGTCAGCGTCATCACCTTTTCAACCGGTGGCTGAAGCCCGGCCAAGGCCATCGTGCGCCCTTCGCCCAAGGCCTTGTAGACGGCGACGATCGCACCGAGGCCGCTACTGTCCAGAAACTCCACATCACTGAGGTTCAGAATAACATCTCCACCGCCCGCGGTCAGAGTTCGGAACACATCCTTGAACTGGATGGCGATACTGGCATCAAGCCGCGTATCGGAAATGTGGACAACGCCCACGTTGTCGTGCTGAGTAAAGATCATGTCCATTGCGCGTCCTCCGGCATCCTTCGCCGCAACAGGGCTACAAGCCAAACCTTACGAATTCGTTTCCAGCCCCCTGCCTTCGGAGGATCAAAATGAAGAAAGTTGTCATAATCGGCGCCGCCCGTACCCCCATGGGCGGGTTTCAGGGCGCGTTTTCATCGGTCACGGCTGTCGATTTGGGCGGTGCAGCGATCGGCGCAGCGATGCAGAGCGCTGGCGTGACTACGGTCGATGAAGTCCTGATGGGATGCGTGCTGCCAGCGGGTCAGGGCCAGGCGCCCGCGCGTCAGGCGGGGTTCAGGGCGGGCCTGGATGACAGCGTGCCCGCCACGACGCTCAACAAGATGTGCGGATCCGGCATGAAGGCTGCAATGATGGCTCATGACTTGTTGGCGCTTGGCCAGGCGCGTGTTGTCGCGGCAGGTGGTATGGAATCGATGACCAACGCACCCTACCTTTTGCCCGCGATGCGAGCGGGTGCGCGGATCGGACACGCGCGTACGGTCGATCACATGTTCCTTGATGGGCTGGAGGACGCCTACGAACGCAATAGCCAGGGCGGCGGCCGGCTGATGGGGACCTTCGCCGAAGACTGCGCGGAAGCGTTCCAGTTCACCCGTGCGGACCAGGACGCCTACGCGCTGGCATCTCTGGAGAACGCCCTGACCGCGATCAGCTCGGGAGCCTTCGATGCAGAAATCTCCCCGGTCACGGTCACGTCTCGCAAGGGCGACACGACCGTGGTAACGGATGAGCAACCCAACCTCGTGCGGCCCGATAAAATCCCCCACCTCAAACCCGCCTTCCGGGACGGAGGCACTGTAACAGCGGCCAACTCATCATCGATTTCAGACGGCGCGGCGGCCCTGATCCTCGCGCGTGAAGATACCACCACCTTGCCAATTCGCGCTCGCATCATGGGCCATGCGTCCCACGCCCAAGCGCCGCGGTTGTTCCCGACGGCCCCTGTTCCCGCGACCCAAAAACTACTCGCTAAACTGGGATGGAGCGCCGGAGACGTCGATCTTTGGGAGGTGAATGAGGCGTTTGCGGTCGTCCCAATGGCCTTCATGCGGGAGTTGAATATCCCCCGCGAAAAGATCAACGTGAATGGCGGAGCCTGTGCGCTTGGGCACCCGATCGGAGCCTCCGGTGCGCGGATCGTTGTGACGCTGCTGCACGCGCTCGAAGCTCGGAGCCTCAAACGCGGCATTGCCGCCATTTGCATCGGCGGTGGCGAGGCTACGGCTATAGCGATTGAACGGCCATAAACTCTGGTCCTGCATTCATCTTGCCAGATACAATTCCGGGGAGTGTGAGGGGCGGGACCCTCACTCCCGTTACTTGCCAAGGGCTCCAACCGATGGCCGATTACGCGACCCTCTCCAAGACCATCGCCTCCCTCACCGAAGGCGAAACTGACACCGTCGCCCTCATGGCCACGATCGTCGGCGAGCTTCACCATGCTGACGACCGCTTTGACTGGACAGGGTTCTACCGCGTCACAGAGCCGGGTCTTTTGAAGATCGGTCCCTATCAAGGTGGCCACGGCTGCCTTACGATCCCGTTCGCTAGAGGCGTCTGTGGCGCGGCGGCGCGCAGCGGCGAAACCCAGGTGGTCGCCGACGTGGACGCCTTTCCGGGTCACATCGCCTGCGCGTCCTCCACTCGATCTGAGATCGTCCTGCCGGTCCTGAACGCGGCAGGGGACGTCATCGCAGTCCTGGATATCGACAGCAATCAGCCCGATGCATTTACGGCAGATGACGCGGCAGCCCTTGAGGCGATCTTGGCCGAAACCTTCGCCCGGACACCTTAGGGCAGGCTCCGGTCCTGCCTCTGGCTGCAAAACGCGGGGCGGGAATATATCTTGCCCTACGGATCTTCCTCACCCGACACGATCAACTCTGGTGCCGTGATCCTGCGCGGCATGGCATCGACGCGGTCCGCGCCAGACAATGCCACTTCCGGGGCCTGCACGACTTTCAGCGCCTCCAGCTTCCGGGCCGAGGGCAATACGCGCGCCTCCAGCGATCCCACAGCGCGGTTGTAGCTGTCGACCGATCCGGCCAATGACTTGCCGACTTTCTCCAGATGCCCTGCGAAAGTGGCCAGACGGTCGTACAGCTCCTTTGCTTCACGATGTATCGCAACCGCGTTTTCGGCTATCGCCTCCTGCTGCCAGCCAAATGCAATCGTCCGGAGTAGCGCGATCAGGGTGGACGGGGTGGCGATCACCACTCGGGCCTCCATCGCGCGTTGCAACAACCCCGGGTCCGCCTCAACGGCAGCAGACAAGAACACATCGCCGGGGATGAACATGACGACGAAGTCGGGCGTGCCGGCCAGCAGGTCATGGTACTTTTTCGAGGCCAGCAGGCGCACATGCTCCCGGACCTGCGCCGCGTGGCGCTTGATCGCGGCCTCCCGCAACTCCGGCGTCTCGGACTCAAGCGCGTCGAGATAGGCATCCAGCGGCGTCTTTGCGTCCACAATCAGGGACCGTGCGCCGGGCATGCTCACGATCGCGTCGGGCCGTTGCAGCCCGTCGTCGGTGCGGTGGCTGACTTCAGTGTTGAAATCCACATGCTCCGACATGCCTGACAACTCAAACACCTGGCGCAACTGCATTTCGCCCCACCGCCCACGCGTCTTGGGCGCGCGCAGGGCCTGCACCAGTTTGCGCGTTTCCCCCGTCAGGTCGCGCTGACCAAGTTTCAGTTCCTCCACCTGCGACCTGATCGCACCATAGGCGTCAGAGCGTGTTTTCTCCATATCCCGCATTGCAACGTCGAAGGCACAGAGCCGCTCGCTCAGCGGCTTCACCAACGCGTCCAGATCCCTGGCAGCCGTCTCGGAATGGGTTGCGAACCGCTCCGTCACCCGGTCGAGGAACGCCTTGGAGTTGCCCTCCAGCACCTCGCTGGCCACGGATCTAAATCGTGTCTGCAGATCATCGAGGCGGGCGGCATGGCCCCGCCGCTCGCTTTCCAACGTGGCCGTCGCGGTATTCAGCGCGCCGAGCAGGGTATCGCGCTCCTCCCGCGCTTCGGTCACGGCATGGTCCAACGCAGCCATACGCTCTGCACGAGTTTCCGCCACTGCAACGCGTTCACGCAGATCAGCCACCCCGTGCCGCTCTTGTCGCAGCCTCGCACCGCGCCAGATATAAGCAGCGAGAAGGCCCAGGCCGAGGAGGGTCACGAACGCCATATAAGCGGGCAGCGGATCAACCGAGGGCCCAAAAGGGCTGGACGCGCGCAGCGGCGCGGCGATTTCATCGAGAAACACAAAGAACGGGACGTTTTCCATAGCGCCTCAGGTTCGTCCGAACAGACGCTCTATATCGCTCAACTTCAGTTCCACATAAGTCGGACGCCCGTGGTTGCACTGGCCCGACATCGGCGTCGCTTCCATATCGCGCAACAGGGCGTTCATCTCATCCGCACGCATTTGGCGGCCCGACCGGATGGAGCCATGGCACGCTACGCGGGACAGCACCGCCTCGACCCGCGTCTGCAAGGTCTGGCTGTCTCCCAGATCGCTTAACTCATCGAGAATATCGCGCAGCAGTGCCTCTGCGTTGATCTCACCGAGGATCGCGGGCGTTTCCCGCACGGCGATGGTCCCGGGGCCAAACGCTTCGATCACCAGACCAAACCGTTCCAACTCGGCCGCATGATCCAGCAATGCATCGGCGTCGGACCCCAGCGTGATGATCTCGGGGATCAGAAGCGCCTGCCGCGAGACGCCATTGGTTGCCATTGCGGTTTTGAGCCGTTCATACACGAGCCTCTCATGGGCCGCATGCTGATCCACAAGGACGATCCCGTTCGGCGTTTGCGCGATGATATAGTTCTCATGCACCTGCGCGCGTGCGGCGCCCAGGGGACCGTCGCTTTCAATCACTGCCTCGTCCACCCGCGCCGAGGGTGAAGACCATTGCGGAGGCGTCTCGGCAAAACCAGAAGCATACCCACGCTGCTGCCCCGCACGATCCATCTGATAAATGCGCGGACCCTGCGACGATGTGGCCTCAGCATGAGGCCGCGAAGGAGGGGTCCGCATCGCTGACAGCGTGGCATCAGCCACGGTGGAGGATGCACGGTGGCCCGCCTCCGTCAAAGCATGGCGCAGGCCCGACACAATCAACGACCGCGCAACGGCGGGTTCGCGAAACCGGACCTCTGACTTGGCGGGGTGCACGTTTACATCCACACGCTCCGACGGGCAATCAATGAACAAGACCGCCGCCGGGTGACGGTTGCGCGACAACACATCCATATAGGCCGCGCGCAGCGCGCCGACCAACAGCTTGTCGCGCACCGGTCTCCCGTTGACGAACAGGAACTGCGCCACCGCAGAGCCGCGCGAAAATGTCGGCAGGGCGGCATAACCCGAAAGTCGTAGCCCTTCCCGCTCGGCATCAATCGCCAGCGCGTTATCGGTGAACTCCCGACCCATGATCGCAGTCAGCCGCGTTTTCAACGCATCGAACAGATCTCCGGTCTCGGCATCGACGCGGAACGTGACCCGCTCTCCATCGGTTACATCCTTCAACGTGAATCCAACCGACGGCTCAGCCATCGCCAACCGTTTCACCACATCGGAAATTGCCTGCATCTCTGCCCGGTCCGTGCGCAGAAACTTGAGCCGTGCGGGCGTGGCAAAGAACAAATCGCGCAACTCGACCGTCGTTCCGCGATTGTGGGCGGCGGGCTTCACGGGCGTATGGATGCCGCCGGTCACGCGGATCTGGTGGGCGGCGCTCGTACCGGAATTGCGCGACGTCGGATCCCCGGCGCGAGATGTGATGCTCAAGCGGCCAACGGAGCCCAGAGATGGCAAAGCCTCTCCCCGAAACCCGAAAGAATGGATGTTGAGCAGATCCGATCCGTCGATCTTGGATGTCGCGTGGCGCGACAGGGCCATGGGCAGGTCATCTGCTTCCATTCCACACCCATCGTCGCTCACACGGATGAGGGTTTTGCCTCCGTGGGCGACCTCAACCACGATACGGCGGGCATCGGCGTCTAAGGCGTTTTCGATCAATTCCTTGACCGCAGAGGCCGGACGCTCCACCACCTCTCCGGCGGCAATCCGGTTGATCGCTGCCTCGTCGAGTTGACGGATCACTGGACGCAGATCTGCGGATATGTTGGGGGTCGAGAAGGTCATGTCGCTACCTGTAGCATGTTCGACACCAATGTGGGAACCGATTCTGCAACCGGAGCGCTGCAATTGGGGCGAGCTATTGCCCGCCCCGATCAATCCGCTTGCGACCTTCAATACCTAGTTTGTGGTTCCCAATCCTTCGGGCTGGCCCACAACCAAAAAGTGCAGGTTTTCAGGCCGCACCAAACGTTCGGCCACGCGCTGAACGTCTTCCAGCGTCACCGCCATCACGGCATCGTTCCGTGTTGCGATGTAATCGATCGGCATATTGTCAGACTGCATCGCAGCCAGGGTGCCGGCAATGTTGGCGTTGCCATCAAAGCGCAGCGGATAGGCGCCGGTCATGTAGCGTTGAGCGGCCTCCAACTCGGCTGCGGTGATACCGTTGGTGGCGATTTCTGCCCATTCCGCCTGCACGACCTCTATCGCTTCCGCCGCCAGTGCGTTGGAGGACGAGAACCTGCCAAGCATCATCGGGGCTGCCTTGTTGAGTCCGAGCCAGGTACTGATCCCATAGGTCAGCCCGCGTGCTTCGCGGACTTCAGCCATCAGGCGGTTGCGATAACCGCCCGCGCCAAGCACCTGGTTCATCACGAATGCGGCGAAGAAATCGGGGTCGTCGCGGCGCAGGCCCGCATGGCCAAAGAAGATCGAGCTTTGTGGCGTGGCGAAATCCACGACCGTGATGCCACCCTCAAGATTGACTTCAGCGAGGCCAGGCAGGGGTTGGTCGGACAGTGGCAGGTCGCTCAACAACGTATCAAGGATCGGGCCAAGATCCTCTGCCGTCATATCCCCCGTCACGCCAATGGACACGCGGTCACGCACCAGGGCCTGGCGATGCGCGGCCACCAGATCGTCGCGGGTCAGGGCGGATACAGTCTCAAGGCTGCCTTCAAGAGCGCTGCCATAGGGATGGTCGCCGTATGCCATGGCGTTAAAAGTGTTGCTTGCGATGGAATCCGGGTCGATTTCATCGCTCTCGATACCGGCCAAAACCTGACCTCGGACTCTCTCCACCGCCGCTTCATCGAAGCGCGGATTCAACAGGACATCGCGCACCAGCGCCAGCACCTCGTCGCGATTTTGGGTCAGCATCTGGATCGATATCACCACTTCATCACGGTAGACGTCGAAATCAAGCGAAGCAGCGAGCCCTTCCAGCTCCGAGGCGAATTCCGTTGCATCCAGATCACCGGCGCCTTCCTCCAAAAGGGCTGCCATCAGGTGAACAGCGCCGCGTGTTTCCGGTGCATCCAATGATCCGCCACCGCCGAACCACAGATCTATGGCCACGAAGGGGATGGACGTGTCCTCCACCAGCCAGGCCTCGATCCCTCCGGGCGAGGTGACGGGCTGGATATTGATGGTTGCGTGGGCCGGTACGGCGAAGGCCAGAGCCACCAGAAGGGGCGCGAGGAAGCGAGCGATCATTGGGACACCTCGGAAGTTGCCTCGGATGCGTCTGCATCTGCGGGGGGCGTGTCGGAAGGGGGTTGCGTCAGGTAGCCCGTTGTCACGGCGGTCTGAGAGAAGACCTCCCGCGCGGCGGCCATGACATCCTCGATGGTGGTAGCGGCCAGAACACCGGGCCAGGCCTGCACATCGGCGACGGTCAGACCAGAGGTAAGGGCCGCGCCATAGCGACGGGCGAGGCCAGCGGCGTCGTCCTCCTCGTAGATGCTTGCCGCCTGGATCTGAAACTGGATCCGCTCGAACTGCTCAGGGTCGATGCCTTCGTCGAGGAATTCCGCGATCTCGGCCAACACATCCGCTTCTGCCTGTTCCAGTGATCTGCCGGGCAGGGGCATGTTGATCAGCGAAAACGTTGTGCCATCGAGGCGGACACCACCATAATAGGCACTCACGAACAGAGAGCGCTCATCCTCCAGCTGCAATTCACGCGGCAGGACGGAGGTGAAACCGGAGCCGCCGAGAACCTCTGCCAGAAGCGTATAGGCGGCAGCGTCTGCCTGATCGCCGCTGTTCCGCTCAGGCGCGAGGAAGTTGATGGAGACATAGGGATTGGCCACACGCGCATCCTCATACCTCACGCGCCGCTCTGCGATGTGCGGCGGCTCATACGGGCGCCGGCGCGATTCGACGGATGCGATATCGGGATTTGCGGGGATCGCGCCGTAGTATTCCTCGGCCAAGGCGCGGACTTCATCAGGCGTGGCGTCGCCTGCGACGACGAGGATCGCGTTGTTGGGGTGGTAATACGTCTCGTACCAGTCGCGCGCGTCTTGCAGCGACAGGTCTTCGATTTCGTGCCGCCAACCTATAATCGGACGCCCGTAAGGATGGTTCAGATAGATCGTGGAAGACAGCTGTTCGTTGAACAACCCGCCGGGGGAGGTATCGACCCGTTGCGAGCGCTCTTCCAGAATGACCTGACGCTCGGTGGCGACTTCACTTTCGGTGAGCACCAGATCGCGCATGCGGTCGGCCTCCATCTCCATCATCAGGCCAAGCCGGTCCGAAGCGACACGCTGGTGATAGGCGGTGTAATCCCAAGAGGTGAAGGCGTTGTCGGAGCCGCCGTTTTCCTCCACCGTGGCGGAAAACTCGCCTGAGGCCAGATCGTCAGTGCCCTTGAACATCAGGTGTTCCAGAAAGTGCGCGACACCGGATTGGCCGGGCAACTCGTCTGCCGACCCGGCACGATACCAGACCATTTGTGTGACGATAGGGCTACGGTGATCTTCGATCACGACAACCTGCATGCCGTTGTCGAGGGTGAATTCCGTGACATCGCTTGCCGCATTGGCAGTGAGCGGCGTAGTGGCGAGGCCCATCGCGAGAACGGGGGCAAGGCTAACGCGCTGGACTGTTCGGGGGATCATATGGTCGCTCCGCTTGGGATGTATGCTTGGGAATGTATTGAGTTTGGGCGATGCATCAACTGGTATGACGAAGGTGTGACACGGAAGTGCGGAAAGCCTCGGGCTTCGCAACGGATTCCTTGTGGATTCCGATCAGGCGAGCACACGGCATCAGAAAATTGCTGCTACTCTCAAACAGGCCAGAGGTACGTTCGCGCGATGGAGTACGATCAAAGACCCGGTGGTGGCGCGCTAGGCGTCCGGACGCCGGAGCGGCGCATGCGGTCAAGCTCTGCGTAGCGGTCCAGTGATTGGTCCCGGTAGGCATTGAAATAGACGTTGGTATTGAACAAACGCTCCAGCAGACGTCCACCGTTTCGACCGCGAAAGGCCTCATCCTCGGCCGCGAGCGTGACGCGAATGTTGTCGGCCACGCCGAACCGCGACGCATGCGCCACAAGACCGTTTTCTGCTGCATTTGCGCGCGTGACGTCGCCACCAAGCGCTGCAATCGCATCGGCTTCGGGATTGGGATCGGCGCGGTTGGTTCCGCCGCGCGTCGGTGCCGGTAAAGCCGCGCGATCAGCGGGCATCTGAAGTTCTTCTGTGGGCACGATGGCAAACTCATCCGGGCCGGCTTCGGTGTTTCGCAGGTTCATCAACGAGGGTGTGCCGCCAGCGCAAGCCGCAAGGCCGATCACAACAGACGCAAGCACCAGTTTTTTCGATAGACCGACCATCACACTCTCCTATCCGCCCCGTCTAGCGCATCTTCTATCGCCCGTCACGGGATATCAGACTGCCTTTTTCGGGGAATCGGCAAAGATCATCAACCCCACGGCTCCCACGACGATGCCCACATCGGCGAGATTGAATGTAAATGGGTTATCGAAGCCACAGCACGACATGTTGAGAAAGTCGATCACGGCGCCCTGGATCGCACGGTCCAGCGAGTTGCCAAGCGCCCCGCCGATCACTGCGCCCGTGCTGAGCAGCGCCTTGGGATTGCTCAGGCCGGTACGGGCCCAATAGATCAGCCACAGGCAGATCACCAAGGCCAGCACAATCAAACCATAGCGCGCGATCTCTGGCCCGCCCGCCAGGAGGCCGAAATTGATGCCCGTGTTCCAGCCAAGGTGGAAGTTCAGGAAGGGGTCGTAAACCTCTATCTGGATGCGCTCGATCAGGTTGAGGCCATAGAGCACGCCATATTTGGACCCTTGGTCCAGGACGAACCAGAACAGGGCGCTGAGGGTGACAAGACGCATATCAGATCAACTCCGCAGTCGTTTTTGCCGCGGGACGCGACAGGATGCCGGTCAGCGCGGCGCGGCTAGTCCCGGTGCGCGTGGCGGTACAGGTCCACGCGGGTGCCCCCGTTTGCGGGTCGCCGATGTATATCATGCCAATGATCAAGTTGGTATCCTGCAGTCCCATGGCGTATCCAATGGAGTCTTCCAGCCCGATCTCTGGACCTGACGGATCAGCTTCGGTCGCGGAATACGCGCTCAGATCGCGGGCGATGACCTCTAACCCCATCCGGGCAAGTACGCCCTCGGATGTTTGCGCAATGGCTGGGGCCGCTGCGAGGAGGCCGATGCCGAGGAGGGGTCCAAGACGCATGAGGGTCATCCTTAATGCCGGAAGTGGCGCATGCCGGTGAAGACCATGGCAAGACCCGCCTCGTCTGCCGCTGCAATGACGTCCGTGTCACGCATCGACCCGCCGGGCTGGATGATTGCCGTGGCACCCGCGTCGGCCGCCGCCATTAATCCGTCGGCAAAGGGAAAGAACGCATCCGACGCCACGACCGATCCTTTGGCAGGCAACTCGGCCAGCCCGCACTCCACGCCCATACGCGCCGCTTTCAGCGCGGCGATGGTAGAACTGTCGATGCGGCTCATCTGACCCGCACCGATCCCGACAGTCCCGCCGTTCCTGGCGTAGATAATCGCGTTGGATTTGGTGTGCTTGGCCACGGTCCAGGCAAAGCGCAGGTCCATCATCTCCTGGCCCGTTGGGGATCGTTTGGTGACGACCTTCAATGCATCGGGGTTTATCCGGCCCGTGTCCTTGTCCTGCACCAGCATTCCACCGGCAACCTGTTTATAGGCCACCACGGGCGTCTTCGGGTTCGGCAAACCGCCCGTTGTCAGAAGCCGGAGGTTTTTCTTCGCTGCAAAGATTGCCTTGGCCTCGTCATCCGCGTCGGGCGCGATTACGACCTCCGTGAAGATCTGCACGATCTGCTCCGCCGTCGCCGCATCCAGCGTCTGGTTGAGCGCGATGATGCCTCCGAACGCAGAGGTCCGGTCACAGTCGAACGCCGCTTTGTAAGCCTCGGCCAGAGAGGCGCCGCGCGCCACGCCGCAGGGATTGGCGTGTTTGATGATCGCGACTGCGGGTCCGTCGGAGGGTGGAAATTCCGCAACCAGTTCAAACGCTGCATCGGTGTCGTTGATGTTGTTGTAGCTCAGCGCCTTGCCTTGATGCTGCTGCGCGGTCGCAACACCGGGGCGCGATGTGCCGTCGAGGTAGAACGCCGCCTTCTGATGCGGGTTCTCGCCATAGCGCATCTCCTGGGCCAACGCGCCTGCGAAGGCGCGGTGCGGTGGGGTCTCGATCTCTGCCGCGCCCGCCATCCAGGACGATACTGCCGCGTCATAGGCTGCGGTGCGGGCATAGGCGGCCTGCGCCATGCGCTGGCGGAACGCAAACGAGGTCCCGTCTTGCGCCTGCAACTCCTCCAGCAAACCGGAGTATTGCGACGCATCCGTCAGCACGGTCACGGCGCCGTGGTTCTTGGCTGCCGCACGGATCATGGCAGGCCCGCCGATATCGATATTCTCGATGCAAGTGTCATAGTCGGCCCCAGCCGCCACGGTCGCCTCGAACGGATAAAGGTTCACCACCAACAGATCGATCGGGCCAATCCCATGGGCCTCCATAGCGGCGACATGCTCGGGGTCGTCCCGCAGCGCCAGCAATCCTCCGTGGATCATCGGGTGCAGCGTTTTGACCCGCCCGTCCATCATCTCGGGAAAGCCTGTCACATCGGATACGTCGCGCACGTCAAGCCCCGCGTCCCGCAACATCCTGGCGGTGCCGCCTGTTGACAGCAATTCAACTCCGCGCGCGGAAAGAGCGGTTGCGAGCCCCAGAAGATCAGTCTTGTCGGAGACCGACAGAAGGGCACGATTTAAGGGAGCGGGATCAGACATTGGCATCCTATCAAAGCATCAATTCAGGGGCTGGCAGCAGCGCAGAGGGGCGCGCGATGGACCAGCTGACGGCAGCGCCATACCCTCTGACGCGGGAACTTAAAACGATCTGTTTTGTGGCGCGGGGGCTCAGCCGACCCGCATCGAAATAGACCGAGGGGCGAAGTGTGAGTGTTCCTTCACCGCAATGCCGGAATACCCAGACCTCTTTCGTGGGCAGGGTGAGGGAGATGGCATTGCCGCCCATGTCCAGCTCCACTGCCACATCGGGGTGCAAGTGAAACCGTGCCGCGAATCGCAGGCCCACGTCGGAGGGCAGAATACGGTTGATAGACATGAACCGATCCCGATCATTCGGGTCGAGCGCGGCCAAGCCGTCTTCTCCACGCAACAGATTGCCTTGATCTTCAAGCGTCAGGGAGCGCAGATGCACCAGCCCGTGCGTGCGCCGCCAACCGTCATGGGACAGGATCAGCCCTTCGCCCCCCGTGATCTCGGACACTTGCACCGACACGTCGGTGGGACCTTCCGCGAAGCCTTGCCGCTCCGGCGGGATGTTGGAGGCCTTGTACGCGAACCGCGACGAGGAATATCCCTCCAGCGACACCGTTGAATGGCTGACCGTGGCCCGACCCGCACGCCGCCATTCTGGCCCGAATGCCGCGCCGGAGCCTGCGTTGACGATCAGGGGATGGTTTGCGGAGGTCATCTCGAACGACAGAGTGCCGGCATGTGCGCCGGTCGATCCCGGCCCGATCATCGGTGGCGCGGCATCGGCCAGAACCGTTACGCGGCCGGCGGCCATGCGCGCGAACCCCATGGCGAGGCCCTTCATCCGCGCTGGCCGTACACCCGATTGCACCAGCGCCCCGATCAACCGACCCGGCGCACCGCGTCCGCCGCCGTGGGCACGCGGAAGGGAGCCGTCAGCGTGGCGCATCGCGCGCAGGGTCGGAGCAATCCGCAAAATCGCGGTATCCACAGAGGGGTCGGGAGGCTTGCCCGTCTCTGCCATGATCTGGGAAATCCAGGTGAGGTGGACGAAGACCTCCAACAAGTGCTCGGGATTGCGGGTTACGATGCCGCCTTGGGCATCAATGGAGTGAATACACTCTCGCGCAAGACCGCGCAGGGCGGGGTCCAGTCGGGTCTCCATCCCGATGAGCGCGCAGGCGGAATAGATCGCACCTGTCAATGCCTCGAACCGGGACAAACCAGGCGAGGCATCGTGCCACCGACGATCCAGAAAAGTGGCTTGCCGACCGAGGGCGGCGTGAAAGGCATGGGTTTGCGGAGTGTCCTGGCCGTTCATTAACAACAGCGCGTGGCTGATCCAGCGGATCTGGCGGCGGCCCGTCAGATCCGGGCTCCACCCCGGTCCCTGGCCGCGGCCATAGCGGCTGATCCAATCGGCGAGCCAGGCCTGCGCCGTGGATCGGCCCGCACCCTCGGGCACTGCGGCCAGATCATCGAGCCAGGCAAAGCCGTGCAAGGCTGCCTCAAACGCATCATTGGGGGGCGTCAGATCCCATGGGCTGGTGTCCGGTGCTTCCAGAAGCGCGCCACCCACCCGAAAGTTGCCAGCCAGAAGCTGTTGCCCCCGCAGGCTCGATCCCGGAAACCGAGGCTCTGGCTGCCAACGAAATCCGCGCATCTGCGGTCCATACCCAGCGCGCCACGCTGCCCAACGGTGGGACAGGCGCGTCTGGCCCGGTTGGCGTGGTGATGAAGACAGGTCCTGAGACATCGGGTCCGGTTGCTTGGGTTAGGGCGCGCCCTTGTTCATGTCACAGTTGGGTCAGCGCGGCCATATAGAAGCCGTCGAGCCCGCCTTTATCCGCCCAATACGACGGCCAGATGCGCAGGCCACCCTCATCGCTGGCCCACTCAGCATCTCCACCGAGGGCCGTGGGATCGGCGGGAATGACCTTGAGGTTTGCATTCCGCTTGAGAGCCGCCTTGATCTGGAACTCTCCCTCCACCGGAAGCAGGGAACAGGTGCAATAGACCAACGTACCGCCCGGTTTCAGCAACGTCAGCGCGTGGTCAAGAAGCTTCATTTGCAGCTTGGTCAACGGCTCCACCTCATCGCCGTTCTTTACAAACGGCAGGTCGGGGTGACGGCGCATCGTGCCTGTGGCCGTGCAGGGCGCGTCGAGCAGGATGGCATCGTATTGGTCCCCGGCTTGAACGGTGTGCTGGAATGCATCGCCCGTCAGGAGATTGGCCGAGAGGCCTGTCCGCGTCAGGTTTTCGGCCACCCGCGCCATGCGTGGCCCCGAAATGTCGAGCGCGGTGACCTCCGCCCCCATCGCAGCCAACTGCATGGTTTTCCCGCCGGGGGCGGCGCAGATATCAAGCACGCGTTTGCCATGGATATCGCCCAAAAGCCGGACAGGCAGGGCAGCGGCGGCGTCCTGCACCCAAAATGCCCCCTCCCGAAAACCGGGTAAGGCACTGACCTGCGGATGATTGTGCAACCGCAACGAGCCTGTTGGCAAAACCTCCGCATTCTCAAGCGAGAAGCCGGGAGCGTTTGGTGTCAAGTCAATGGGCGGAGTCTTCGCCTGTGCGTGCTCAATGGCGAGAATGCCGTCGGCTCCCGATCGCTTGCGTATCGCCTTGTCGATCCACGGCGGCAGGCGCTGCGGCGACGCCCTGGACCACGCCTCCGGCCCATCAACTGCCACTTTCCGCAGCACCGCGTTTATCATGCCCGAAGCTTTGCGAGTGTGTTGGCTGGTCTTCGACAAACCCACCAAATCGTTGATGACGCCATGGGCGTCCTCTCCGTTCACCAACAATTCAACCACGCCAAGGCGAAGGATATTGTGCACGGCGATTTGCGGTTTGCGCTGGGTGTAGGGTTTCACAAGCGCATCCACGGCCCCCAGATGTCGCAACACGGTCGCGGCCAGGCGGGACGCGCGCGCCGCCTCCGCTCCGTCCGCAGGCACTTCCACCTGCGCCAGCATTCGGCGTTCGCGCAGCACAGCGTCGAGCAGGATGAGGGCGACCGGCCTGGCCTTCAAAACTGACAAGCTTTCATTTGCGTAAAATCCTTGTTTGGTGTGCTCTGGCGCGTATATCAGAGATGGTAGACACACAAGCCGGAGGCGCATCTGATGAGCGCGAAGACCGACCTGACCCCGGAAGCGCAGCGTGCCTTGGCAGAGGCCGAAGAACGCAGACAAAAAATGAAGGCGCTGGAGTTGCCTGTCGAGCTCGGTGGCCGCGACGGTCCGGAACCTGTACGCTATGGAGATTGGGAACGGAAAGGTGTCGCTGTTGATTTTTGATGCAGCGGATCAGAGGAATTTGAATTCCGCTGTGTTTCCAATCTCCTGATCTGCGCGGCGGCGGATGTTTTTTCCTTCCGCAGAGACCGCTTGGCAATTTTGTCCGAACCGACCGTCGCTGGCATCAAGCGTGCGAAAGCTTAATCCTTTCTCCCATTCCGACGACCCCTTCACACCGGACCCGATGGCGCGTCGGGTGATGACCTGTCGGGGGATATGGCGATGCAGACGCCGTTGCCGCAAAGGTCCCGACCCTGCACGGTCGCGCTGACCATCTCGCGATCCGCGATTCGGATGAGGTCTGGGATGGATGGTGATGCTGCGAGGAGTGTAACGAGGAGGGGTCCAAGGCGTGCGGCTATCGGAAGTTTGCTCGCGCTTCCGGGCCTTCAAGCCAGACCCAACACCGACATCATCGAATAATGGCCCGGGTCCTTGCCTTGCCCCCACAGCGCAGCCTTCAGCGCCCCGCGTGCAAATATTCCTCGGTCAGTGGCCATGTGGCGGAGTACTATCCGTTCACCGTCCGCTGCGAAGATCACGTCGTGTTCGCCCACGACATCTCCGCCTCTGATGGCCGAAAATCCGATGTCGCCGCGCGTTCGCTCACCAGTCATTCCGTCGCGTCCGCTGTCACGAACGTCCTTTAGCTCGACGCCACGACCATGGGCGGCGGCCTCACCCAGCATCAACGCAGTGCCGGACGGCGCGTCGACTTTGTGCCGATGGTGCGCTTCCACCACTTCGATATCGAAATCTTCGTCCAAAGCAGCCGCGACCTGCTGTGTCAGCCGCACCAGCAAATTGACCCCAAGGCTCATGTTGCCCGCTCGGATAATCGGCGTGTGATGGGCGCAGGCATCCAGTGCCTCAATGTCTGCCTCCGACAGACCCGTGGTGCCGATGACATGGACGCACCGCGCCTGTGCGGTCAATTTCGCGTGAGCGACCGTGGCAGCCGGAGACGTGAAATCGATGACTGCCTGCGCGCCCACGATGGCCTGCAACGGATCATCCATCACAGGCACCCCGGACGCGGTGCCGCCCAGTACTTGCCCCAGATCGTGACCGACCCAGTCGTGGCCCGCACGTTCCGTCACTGCCACAACGTGAGCTTTGTCGGAGGCCGAGATCGTCTCGATCAGCATCCGGCCCATCCGGCCCGACGCGCCCATCACGGATATGCCGATCGTGTCCATGCTTGCCTCCACAGGTTTCGCAAACGGTCGTAGCGGAACACGCGCGCACAGGGAAGCGCCAGCTTGCAGGGCGCCGGTGCATGTCCTACCTCTGGGCAAAGAGGATCGACAAGCATGGCACGCAATAAAAATCAGAATGGGCCCAGTAAATTGCAGCGACAGCTGCGTGTGGGTGAATTGATCCGGCGCACCTTGTCGACTGTGCTGGCGCGCGGTGATGTGCATGATCCGGCCTTGAACGCGATGTCGATCACGGTGGGCGAGGTTCGCACCTCGTCCGACCTGAAGATCGCGACCGTCTACGTGATGCCCTTGGGCGGTGCGCGCCGGGAAGAGGCAATTGAGGCTCTCAAGCGCAACAAGGGCGAGCTGCGGCACCACCTCGGCAAGGATCTGACGCTGAAGTATCTGCCGGACCTGCGCTTTGTGATTGATCAGACCTTCGATCAGATGGATGCCACGCGTGACATGCTGGCGCGTGCCGAAGTACGGCGGGATGTGGAACTGGTCCGCGATGAGGATGAGGATGAGGAGGGCGAGGCATGATCCGCGCACTGGTTGTCATTGCGGCCATGGTTTTGCCGACGGCCAGTGTTGCGCAGTGCGAGACCGTGCTGTTCGACGGGGCCAATTTCACCTATTGCGAAGTGGATCTTTCGCGCGCCGATGTGCGCCTGTTCCTGCGCGATGACCAGGGAGACGTGCTTGGTACATTTGGCCGCGTCGAGGAGACGTTGCCGGAGGGCGCGCGGTTGGAGATCGCGATGAATGCGGGCATGTTCCACGAAGACCGCTCTCCGGTAGGGCTATATGTCGAGCGGGGAGAGGAGGAAATGCGGATCATAACCTCCGACGGACCGGGTAACTTTGGCCTGCTGCCCAACGGAGTTCTGTGTCTGAGGGAAGGTGAGGCCGCCGTAATTGAAAGCCGCGCCTATGCCGAGAACCCGCCGGCCTGCGTCTACGCTACGCAATCCGGGCCGATGCTGGTGATCGACGGGGAATTGCATCCTCGGTTTCTGGAGGGCAGTGACAGTTTCAACATCCGCAACGGCGTTGGGGTGAACGCCAATGGCGATCGGATGTGGATGGTGATCTCGGATCAGGCGGTGAACTTCCACCATTTTGCGCGGTTCTTCCGGGATTACCTGGAAACACCCAATGCGCTGTATTTTGATGGTCGGGTTTCGCGACTGTATGCGCCTCAGATGGGGCGGTCTGATCTGGGCTTTCCGCTGGGGCCGATTCTTGGCGTTGTCGTTGACGCGGACCAAGCTGACGATTAACCCGCGCCTTTGGGACTAAGCGAGGGGCTCATCAAATGGCGCGACGGAAAAAAGGCCGCGATATCTCGGGCTGGTTGTTGGTTGACAAGCCTGCGGGGCCGACGTCCACGGCAGTCGTCAATAAAGTGCGATGGGCGTTTGACGCCAAGAAAGCAGGCCATGCGGGGACATTGGACCCAGACGCAACGGGGATGCTGCCGATTGCGCTGGGCGAGGCCACGAAGACGATTGCCTACCTTGGTGACGCGCTGAAAGCCTACGAATTCCGAATGCGACTGGGCGTTTCGACGCGCACGGATGATGCGGAAGGGGAGGTCTTGGCGACCTCCGATTTGCGCCCCTCCAATGCTGACATCGAGGCCGCATTGCCCGCGTTTGTAGGCGATATCAGCCAGGTCCCTCCGCAGTTCTCGGCCGTGAAGGTGGATGGTGAACGCGCCTACGACATCGCGCGCGGCGGTGAAGAGATGGAACTGGCGGCGCGCGATCTGTATGTGGAAAGCCTTGTTCTGAAAGCGCGGGTGGATCCGGATCATGTGGATCTGGAGTTGGTCTGCGGATCGGGTGGATATGTGCGGTCGGTTGCCCGCGATCTGGGGCAGGCACTGGGGTGCCTTGGCCATGTCTTGTGGCTGCGTCGGACCTGGGTCGGGCCGTTTGACATCGAGGATGCCATTGGCCTCGACCGGATCGAGGCGTTGGCGCGCAGCGAAGAGATCGATGCGTTGCTGCGTCCCATAGGGATGGCTTTGCTCGATATGCCTGAGTTGCACGCCACTGAGGCAGGCGCGGTCCGGCTTCGCAATGGCAATCCGGGTGCGGTTTTGCCGGGAACGGTTCAGTATGGTGATATGGCTTGGGCGTCACTTGCGGGCGTTCCCGTGGCAGTCGGGCGATATCGGGCCGGAGAATTGCATCCGGAGCGAGTGTTTAATTTGTGAGGTCGGGCCGGGCAGGGAGGCGTCGCCCACCCACCCTCCCCGCCGCCTCCCTGCCCGGCGCATCGTGATAGGCGGCGGAATAAGGGATTGGGGGCGTGTTTGCATGATTGGGGAGCAGGGATGGGCAGTACGGTGATCGAGCGGGAGCATGTAAAAGGCGATGCGGCCTCGGTCGCGGTGTATTCGCCGTGTGAGTTGTATCGCTATTCGTTGACACGGGTGTGGGATGTTGAGGGGCAACGGGTCCTGTTTGTCATGCTTAATCCGTCGACGGCGACCGAGGTGCAGAACGACCCGACCGTGGAGCGTTGCGAGCGTCGTGCACGGGCTTTGGGGTTCGGGGCGTTTCGGGTGCTCAACATCTTTGCTTTCCGAGCAACCGACCCACAGGACATGCGCCGCGCCGATGATCCTGTCGGGGCCGGAAATGATGCGGCCTTGCTGGAGGGATTGGACTGGGCCGATGCCGTTGTTTGCGCCTGGGGTACCCACGGGGAGCATCTTGGACGGGGACCGCAAGTGGCCCGCCTGCTGCGCGAAACGGGGCGGGAGTTGCTGCATTTCGGTCTGTCGAAAGCGGGCCACCCAAAGCACCCATTGTATATCAGCTATGCAGTGCAGCCAATGAACTGGGAGGGATAGGACATGGCGATCATAGGGTTTGAGGAATCGCGGGTGGCGACCAACGGAATTGAATTGTCGGTGCATCGCGGAGGCGTCGGCGCGCCATTGATACTGTTGCACGGGTTCCCGGAAAACCATCGCTGTTGGGAGAAGATCGCGCCTGCGCTGGCGGAGCAGTTTGATGTGATCATCCCGGATCTGCGCGGGTATGGCGACAGTGACGCGCCGGATGGCGTCGAGGCCTATGCCAAACGCGAAATGGCACGCGACGTGGTCGGTCTGATGGATGCCCTGGGATTGGACCGTGCCCATGTGCTGGGTCACGACAGGGGCGCGCGGGTGTCTTATCGTCTTGCGCTGGACCATCCGAGCCGCCTGGACCGGCTGGGGATCATCGAGATCGTCCCGACGGGTGATTTCTGGGCCGCATGGGATGCCGATCTGGCGATGGCGGCCTATCATTGGACCTTCCTTGCACAGCCTGCCCCGATGCCGGAGCGGATGATCCTGGCCGATGGGCCGGAGTTTATCGACTGGACGTTATCGCGTTGGACCAAGGTGAGTGATCTGACGCCGTTTTCGGACGCCGCTTTGAAGAGTTACCGTGCGCAGGGGAGCAATCCTGTCCGTGTATCAGCGATGTGCAATGACTACCGTGCCGGCGCCACGATTGATCGGCGCATAGATGCGGAAAGCCGGGCGGCGGGTGCAAAGATCACAGCGCCATTGCTATTCATCTGGGCAACAGGCGGGTTTCCGGCACGCACTGGCGATCCGCTGGGAGTTTGGCGCGATTGGGCGGAGGATGTGAGCGGAGTGGAGATTGAGAACTGTGGACACTTCGTAATGGAAGAGGTGCCGAGTGCAATCCTGCCCGCGATCATAGCCCACTTCAGCAAAGAGTAACCGTTCGTTCAGGGGCGACCCGGTATAGGCGATCACTGTCGCGGCTTAGGCCACCGCGCGCAGATCGATCAGGTTCGGATCCATCCCTTGTGCGCCAGACACGCTCAGGATCACGCTGCCGTTCAGCACAATATCCGCGCCGCTGCCGTCCTCAAAGTCATGCACCTCAAGACGTGGATTCGGGTCCACGTCGGGATCGAAGATCACTTCGATCCGGTCCTCGCTCGGGTTGAAGTCGGCAACATGGCCCGCAACATCCGCATCCTCGATATAGTCACCAGCCACAAATGTGTCTGACCCGGCACCGCCGTGAGCCACGTCATCGCGCCCAATGATCAGGGTGTCATTGCCATCGCCACCCCACAGGACATCGCCATCATCCTGATCTGACGAACCACCGGTGAATGTTCCGTTCAAAACATCATCACCGGAGCCACCATTCAACGTGTCAGACCCCATGCCGCCGGACAGAAAATCCGCCGCAGCGCCGCCGAGCAGGACGTCATCGCCGTCACCACCAAACAACAGGTCGCGATCTGCGCCGCCGTCAAGGGTGTCATGGCCCTCACCGCCGTCAAGAAAATCGATGCCTGCGCCGCCCTCAAGCACGTCATTGCCCGTATCGCCATGCAACTCGTCATTGCCTGCGCCGGCCTGGAGGGTGTCGTCGCCTTCGTCCCCAAACAAGGCGTCCTGACCTGATCCTCCGAGAATACGATCATCGTTGAACGTTCCGGTTTGGGCGTCCTCGCCGCCCGTACCGAAGGCCGGGTCGATATCGTCGCGTGCGTCGAGCATGTCAGCAGTGCTCCCCATGCCGGTCAGGCCGGTGCTGATGTCGTCCAGAAGGCCAGTCAATTCATCCGCCAGAGGCAGGCCATCGCTGATCTCGTCCACTATGGTCTCAACTGGATCAAGGACAGTTTCGACCGGGTCAGCCAACAGGAACTCGGTATCCGCCACTGCCGGGTCAGTGGGAAGTTCAGGGGAAATTTGGGGGGGTGGCAAGTCCGCCAGTTGGTTTGGAAGGACCTGTGGACCAGTCTCCAAAGCAGTGCGCAGGCTTTCTGGGGCCTCGATCTCGTTGGACAGGACGTCCGGGGCTTCTGGGCTTTCGCTAGGCTGATCGACAGGCTCTTCCGCGTGCGCATCGCGGACTTCATCCTCCTCCTCATGTCCGCCGTGTTGGACTTGATGGGCTTCAGCAACGGCCTCTCCGCTCATAACAACGCGGACATGGTCCGCGGTCAGCCCAGGGGCGCTATCGACCAGCGACACGGGGATACCGTTGGCGAGGACCACAGCAGCGTCATCTTCGCTGGTGTGGTCAATTTCAATTTCAGGAGCCTCATCATAGGTCCCGTCAAACTCCAGTACCAATTCGTCAGTGTCCGTATTGAACTGCGTCACGAAAGAGACTTCGCTGCCGTCATCCAGACCAGTGAGATCTTCCACCTCCAGGAAATCACCAGTACCTGATGAGGCGGAGGATTCAGCAAGACTGGCCCATTCCGCATCTGCACGCTCCTCCGAAGCTTCGTCCCGAAACGGATCCGCAAGCGCTTCGCTGATGCCGCTTTCTCCGTCCTGGTCACCCAATTCGATCTGATCAAGGGGAGTGTAGTTGAATGGTGCAGCACCCGAGGCTGCGGACAATGGGTAGGCGTCTTCGTCGTTCTCATCGCCTTCGGCAGCGAACAACAAGTCGGATAGCGCTGTGCCTGGAATGCCAGATTGATCGACCGCGTCATTGACCCTATCGGCATCAGAGGATGTGTCCTCGTCCTCGTCCTCAGAGTTTACAAACCCTTCGACGGCGAGCCCCATCAGGAGCATGGCTAATACACTTCCGGCGACGATCATGACAGATCCCTCGGTTCATTCCGGTGTCTTGGCAGCGAAAAGCCGGCATCCAGACAGGCGGAGGAGTTTCGTGCTGCACGCAATTCACGCGGCGAGCATCCCAAAGCCTTCTGGCGTCTGCCAGATGGAAGCGGCGACCCAACGCCCCCTGTTTTGGGACAAGGCAGCACAGGTGCATTCATCCGGCTTGTTCGTTTCTAACAGATCAAGCGTTGCTGATTCCTAAACGGACCTCCCCTTTGATACCCAGTATTTCAGCCAAATTCTCCGGTCATTTTGGAAAGCGGTTAACGCTTCGCCTGCCTGTGCCCACGGTCTTGCGCCAATAAAGGCTTTTCACGTGCAGGGATTCGGTGTAGTGCCGCGCATCTGCTGCAACGCAGACCCTCCACGGGCCTTGCTGGACGACATCCCGGCCTGCGCCATTCCTCTTAGTGTAAAAGGAGACCCCGATGTCGATCACGCCTGAAGAAAAAGCACGACTGATGAAAGAATTCGCCACCAAAGAAGGCGATACCGGATCCCCTGAAGTACAGGTTGCCATTCTGACCAGCCGTATTACCACCCTGACCGAGCACTTCAAGATCCACAAGAAGGACAACCACGGTCGCCGTGGTCTGCTGAAGATGGTCGCATTGCGCCGGAAACTTCTGGACTATGCCCGTGCCAAGGACGAGGCCCGCTATCAGGACCTGATCAAGCGCTTGGGAATACGCCGCTAAGTCAGATTTTCCTATCCGGACTTTCCGAAGCGCCCGCCTTTCGGTGGGCGTTTCGCATTTGCGGGTACGATTGGACTCAACAAGGCAAGGCCAGATCAAGCATTGCCTCAGGCAATCGCAACAGGCAGAGCATCGGCACTTCAGATTGGCCAGTGGTGTCTAAACCCGTGCGTTATAGGTCGTCGGAGCGGCCATCATGGCACGGGAATGGCTGCTTGTGGCCAGGATGCCTCAGGGCTGGATGCTCCCTTCAGTCGTGACCTTCGGTCTGAATGCTAAGGCTTTAATGATCAATTTCGGTCGGTTTTTTCAGGATCGCGACGGGCAACTCCAGCGTGCAAAGCAGGCCCGTGGGGCTCAATTCGCGTTTAAATGCGCCACCCAGGCCAATGACGACCGCATTTTCCAACAAGCTTGACCCAAAACCAGGAGTTTGGTCCGTGGATTCTACTGCCACGGTTTCCTGCCAAGTAATGCTTAAATGTTCGGTGTTCACCTCCCATGACACCGAAAGCGCGCCCTCCGTCCCGCTGAGCGCGCCATATTTGGCAGCGTTTGTGGCAAGCTCGTGAATGGACAGCGAAAGATAGGTCAGTGCGTCAGAGGCAACAGAGACCGAGGGGCCTTCAATTTCTATCGTCACGTCGGCATGTCGGCGGTACGGGGCCAACGCGACATCCAAAAGATCTGCCAAATCGGAGCCGTCGCCGACGATCACTTGCGCGTCACCAAGCGCAAGGTCATGTGCCAGTGACAGCGCACGCAGCCGACCCTGAAGTATTTCGACCAAATCATCCTTGTCCACGGCATTGCGCGCGGACATTCGCATAAGACTACTGGAGACCGTGAACAGGTTCTTCACCCGATGCTGCATTTCAAGCAGCAATACGACACTGCGCTGCGCGTCTGCGCGCGCACGAAGTTCATTTTCGACAATCGCTGCCAGGTCTCGCATTGTTTGCTGATCATCCATACTCCACAGGCGCGGGGTCGAATGGATGGCGCAGAGTGAACCGATCGGTTGCCCGTCAGGCGCATGGATTGGTTCTCCCAGATAGGCGATGACCCCCATTTCGTGCGAGGCCAAGTTATCCTTCAGCATCGGATGCGAGCGGCTATCATGCACTGCAAGGGCTTTGTCGGCAGTCACAACGTACTGGCAGAATGAATGACTAAGCGGGGTTTCGCGTTGATTGGCATACTCCCCAACCAAACCATCAGCGGCCTTGAAAAACTGACGCCGCTCATCCACCAGCGACATCAGGCTGACCTCCACTCCTAAAAGGCGGGTGGCGAGGCGGGTGATGCGGTCAAATGCCTCTTCCTTGGCGGACTCGAGCAGGCCAGTTGTCATCAGCGCGCGCAACCGGTCCGAAGCGTTCAAGCGGGCCGTGTGGTCCGCATCGGGCTTATCGGGAAATCGATCAGGGCCTTCGCTCGCGGCGCTCGAGTCCACCCTTGTCATGTTGTGCATAGCGTAGTTCCCCAGCGTCTTCGCGCCGCACCCAACCTCCACTGGTCTAGCCGAATGCAAAAGCGCGTTCACCCATAAATCGTGTGCTCTGAATTTGGAAGGGCATGATTCTCGGTGCCGCACCCCCAAATAATCAATTTCGACGCGTGGTTCGGGGCGGGTCGATGCCCGGTATTCCCAATTCTGCAAAACTCGTGTATGCGCCCGTCATCTGAGACGTGATGCCCTGACCCCGGCGCACGGGATGATAGCAGGGGTCGGCGGCAATGGGGCCGCGATTTGACTGAGGGACCGCGCAGGGGCGCGGAGTGCCCTCGAATAGGAAACGTAGATGTTCAACATTGTGAAGAAAGAGATCCAGTGGGGCGAAGAGACGCTGACACTGGAAACGGGCCGTGTGGCCCGACAGGCCGATGGGTCTGTCATTGCGACGCTGGGTGAAACCTCTGTCATGGCCAACGTGACGTTCGCCAAAAGCCCAAAGCCGGGAATGGATTTTTTCCCGCTGACGGTTCACTACCAAGAAAAATATTACGCGGCGGGTAAAGTCCCCGGCGGTTTCTTCAAGCGTGAGGCGCGTCCGTCCGAGAAAGAAACCCTGACCGCGCGTCTGATAGACCGCCCGATCCGCCCTCTATTCGTTCCCGGATTCAAGAACGAAACCCTGGTGATGTGCACGGTACTGTCGCACGATCTGGTCAATGACCCAGACATGGTCGCGATGATCGCAGCCTCTGCCGCGCTGACAATCTCTGGCGCGCCGTTCCGTGGCCCAATCGCCGCGTGTCGCGTGGGCTTTGAGGATGGCGAATACATCCTGAACCCGGAAATCGACGACATGCACGATCTGCGCAACAACCCCGAGCAGCGTCTCGATCTGGTTGTCGCCGGCACCAAGGACGCCGTGATGATGGTGGAATCGGAAGCCTATGAGCTGTCCGAGGCAGAGATGCTGGGTGCGGTGAAATTCGCACACGACGCGTTCCAACCTGTTATCGACCTGATCATTGATCTGGCCGAAGATGCCGCGAAAGAGCCCTTTCACTTTGAAGCGCCCGACTACTCCGAGCTGTTTGCAGCCGTGCAAGCCGCAGGTGAGGCCAAGATGCGCGAAGCCTACGCGATTTCCGACAAGCTGGAGCGTCAGGCAGCGGTATCTGCCGTCAAGGATGGCGTGAAGGAAAGCCTCAGCGAGGAGCAGTTGGAGGATCCGAATCTTTCCGCTGCCTTGAAGAAGCTGGAATCCACGGTTCTGCGTTCTGATGTTGTGAAAAATGGTCGTCGTATTGACGGGCGCGCGCTGGACGAGATCCGTTCCATCGTATCGGAAACCAAAGTTCTGCCACGGACCCACGGTTCTGCCCTGTTCACCCGTGGTGAAACCCAGGCACTCTGCGTGACAACTTTGGGCACCGGCGACGATGAGCAATTCATCGACGCGTTGCACGGAAACTTCAAATCCAACTTCCTGCTGCACTACAACTTCCCGCCCTACTCGGTGGGTGAGGCCGGCCGCGTGGGCCCTCCGGGTCGTCGTGAGATCGGTCACGGCAAGCTGGCCTGGCGGGCGCTTCAGGCAGTTTTGCCCGCGGCAACCGACTTCCCGTACACTGTGCGCATGGTCTCGGAGATCACCGAATCCAACGGCTCGTCCTCGATGGCGTCCGTCTGCGGTGGCTCCCTGTCGATGATGGACGCGGGCGTTCCGCTGAAAGCGCCGGTTGCGGGCGTGGCCATGGGCCTCGTGCTGGAAGACGACGGCTCCTACGGCATTCTGTCGGACATCCTCGGCGACGAAGATCACCTCGGCGACATGGACTTCAAGGTGGCGGGCACCGAAGCGGGCATCACGTCCCTGCAGATGGATATCAAGGTTGCTGGCATCACGCCCGAGATCATGGAAAAAGCGCTGGAGCAGGCCAAGGCCGGTCGGTTGCACATCCTCAACGAGATGAGCAAAGCCGCGACGGAAGCAGGCGAGTTCTCCATCCACGCGCCCCGGATCGAGACCATGCAGATCCCAACCGACAAGATTCGTGAAGTCATCGGATCCGGCGGCAAGGTCATCCGGGAGATCGTCGAGGTTTCCGGTGCAAAGGTCGACATCAATGACGAAGGCATCATCAAGATTGCCTCGCCTAACGGTGAAGCCATCCAGAAGGCCTATGACATGATTCATTCGATCGTGGCGGAGCCCGAGGAAGGCAAGATCTACAAGGGCAAGGTCGTGAAGATCGTCGATTTCGGCGCCTTCGTGAACTTCTTCGGCAAGCGCGACGGTCTGGTCCACGTGTCCCAGATCAAGAACGAGCGTCTGAACCACCCGTCCGACGCCCTCTCCGAGGGACAGGAAGTGTGGGTTAAACTGCTTGGCTTCGATGATCGCGGCAAGGTCCGTCTGGCGATGAAGATGGTCGATCAGGAAACCGGTAAGGAAGCTGCGCCTGAGTAAGGTTTGCGCTTGTTGCGAGTTGGAAAAGGCCCTGCTTGCGCGGGGCCTTTTGATTTGCCGTCAAGTTGACTTGAACGCGTTGTGGCTCACAGCGTATGCTTGCATTTCCAGGGAGCACGCCATGGCCAACCAACTCTGCGATTGCCTCGGCATTGAAAAGCCGATCCTGTCGGCCCCCATGGCTGGCGCCGCCGGCACTGACCTCGTCGCGGCCGTGTCGAACGCGGGCGGCTTCGGAGTTATCCCTCTGTGGGGAAAACCAGTAGAGGCAGTGCGCGAAGGGATATCTGAAATCCGCGCCCATACCAGCCGCAATTTCGCTGTGAACCTTAATCTGGGTTTTCCCTATCAAGACGCGCTGGAAGTCTGTATCGACGAGGGCGTTTTTGCGGTGTCGTTATTTTGGGGAATGGAGCCTGCGGCAATTTCCAAAGCCAAGGCTGCTGGCCTGGTCGTCCTGAGCAGCGTTGGCACGGCGCAAGAGGCCAAAACGGCGGCGGAAGCCGGGGCTGACGTGATCGTCGCTCAAGGCATTGAGGCGGGTGGCCATGTCTGGGGCAAAGTCACGACAATGGCGCTAGTCCCCGAAGTGGTCGACGCCGTTGACATTCCAGTCGTAGCTGCTGGTGGGATCGCGGATGGGCGCGGGTGTGCCGCCGCCTTGATGCTCGGGGCGTCCGGCGTGTGGATCGGAACGAGGTTTCTTGCAAGTTCTGAGGCCACAATCCACTCAATCTACCGCGACCGGATCCTGGATGCGTCCGGGGTTGAGGCCGAATGGTACGCGGACCTCTACGACGTGACCTGGCCAGACGCGCCGCACCGAGCGCTCGTTAACTCTACATCCAGGGCGTGGCAAGATCACGGCGAGCCCCCGATGGGACAGCGTCCAAACCAAGCAGACCCAATTGGCAGGCGACCGACCGGAGAGGAGATTGCGCGTTACCAAAGCTATACGCCGTTGCCGGGCACGTTGGGTGACGTGGGTGCAATGTCGCTGTGGGCAGGTCAAGGTGTCGGTTTGGTCCGGGAGGTCAAACCAGCCGCTGCAATAGTTGAAGAGATCTATTCCGACGCGTTATCACTATTTCAATCCGTTCCAACCCGGATTTGGTTGAGCTAACACAAGCCCGCGCAGCTTCAGATTTCTTACGTTTGCTAGTCGCTGCCCGCTTGTCGGCCAGAAATTGCCGAACTGGGGAGCTTTGGGTCAAGCTCAGGGGGTGCCTCCCTTATTCTGTTAGGAATAATCGCTGAAGTGACGTGTTCAGAGGTCGCGTTGGCCAAATATTGTGCTATGTGAAGCAAACTCGCTGATTCCGCGCCTGTAAAACCGTGCGCGAAAATCACTGCCCGGATCCGATATTCAAGGACTTTGCCATGCTGACCCGCCGTCATTTCATTACCACGACGACTACCCTGTTTTCCGCAGCGGTTGCGATGCCCGCCCTTGCGCAGGACGCCGTGGGTATTGGAATTGACGAGGCGATCCAGCACCCGATCCCCGGCGGTTCGAACCCCTGGGGCCTGCATGAGCGCTTCATGCCGATACGCGTAGAAGCAAACGCAGGTCTTGATGCGGGCGACATCCACGTCGATCCCACGGCGCGCTTCCTCTATCACATCGAAGACGGCGGTACCGCGATGCGCTACGGTGTAGCTGTGGGCCGAGCGGGCCTCTACCGGCCTGGAAATTTTCGTATCCAGCGCGTCGCAGAATGGCCATCCTGGACTCCCACGGCCAACATGATCGCGCGCGAGCCTGAGGTTTATGCGCAATATGCGGGCGGCGTTCCCGGTGGCCCGGACAACCCGCTTGGTGCACGAGCGCTGTACCTGTATTCTGGGGGCCGCGACACGTATCTGCGCATCCATGGAACCCCGCAACCCTGGTCCATCGGTACATCCGCGTCGTCTGGTTGTGTTCGCTTGGTCAATGACCACGTAATTGAACTTGCTGCGAACGTGACCACTGGCAGCCGTGCGATACTACACAGCTAGACTGCCTGTTTTCGAAGAAAAAGGGCCCCGGTTCGGCGACCGGGGCCTTTTTGGTTTCAGGATAGGCCTGTTCAGCCCGGCAGCTTCGCCATCCGAAGATATGGCAGTTTGGTGTCGATGGAGCCGTACTTCGCAATCGCGTCCTCATCAGACACGGCCACCGGAACCACGACGTCGTGGCCGGGTGTCCAGTTGGCAGGAGTTGCGACGTTTTCCTTCGCGGCGGTCTGCAAACCGTCCAATGCGCGCAGGACTTCGGCAAAGTTACGGCCCACATTCATCGGGTAGGTCATCGTCAGCTTCAGTTTCTTGTCCGGACCGATGATGAACACTGCGCGCACCGTGGCGGTGTCGGCAGGCGTCCGGCCGTCGGGCAGATATGCCTCAGCCGGCAGCATGTCGAAGGCCTTGGAGACGGCCAGGTCCGGGTCCGCGATGATTGGGAAAGTGGGATCGGCCCCTGCGAAGGACTGGATGTCGGTCTTCCATTTCCTGTGCTCTTCCACACCGTCCACCGACACGCCAATGACCTTGGTGTTGCGCGCGGCCCACTCATCCGCCAGCTGCGCCACCGCGCCGAATTCAGTGGTGCAGACCGGCGTGAAATCCTTCGGATGGCTGAACAGGATCGCCCATTGGTCGCCGACGAAGTCGTGCAGGGTCGTAGTGCCCTTGTCCGTCTCCACCGAGAGGTTTGGGATCTCGTCGTTGATGCGCAGGCCCATGATATGCTCCTTTTCTGAACTGAATGGCTTAACGGCAAACCTAAGCATTCTGTGGTCAGTTAAAAGTGATGCGGTCACACAAAAGGTTTAACGCGTGACGATCACGCGCCACGACGAACGCATGTTCTGCTCAACCTGTGAGGAAAAGCCGGATGGCCTTGCGAAGGTGTGTGCGCCCTGTCACGGTCTGGCGCGATAGCTTTTGGAGACGACAATGAGCAACGCAAAGAACTTCTATATCAACGGCGAATGGGTGGCCCCGGCTCAGCCGCGGGATCTTGCGGTCATTGACCCCTCGACCGAGGAAGTATGCGAGACGATCTCGCTTGGCGACCAAGCCGACACCGACGCCGCCGTGGCGAGCGCTCGCCGTGCGTTTGACACATGGGGCGCGAGCGACCCTGCTGAACGTATCGCGCTCGCCGAAAAGCTTCTGGAGGTCTATAACAAACGCGCCGAGGAGATGGCGCAGGCGATCAGTCTTGAGATGGGTGCGCCGCAGGACATGGCACGTGCAAATCAGGTTGGGGCCGGATCGTGGCACCTGGAAGGCTTCATCCGCGCGGCGAAAGACTTTGTCTGGGATCACCCGCTTGGCGATTGGGCCCCCGAAGAGCGCACGGTCTATGAGCCTGTCGGCGTCTGTGCCCTGATCACGCCCTGGAACTGGCCAATGAACCAGATCGTGCTGAAGGTTGTTCCCGCCATGTTGGCGGGCAACACGATGATCCTGAAGCCGTCCGAGATTGCACCTTTGTCGGGGCTGCTGTTCTCGGAGATGATGGACGAGGCGGGCGTGCCTGCTGGCGTCTACAACATGCTGAACGGCGACGGGCCGGGCGTCGGTTCGCAACTGTCGGCACATAAAGACGTGGATATGGTCAGCTTCACAGGCTCCACGCGCGCGGGGCGTCTGATCTCGAAGGCAGGGGCCGAGACGATCAAGCGCATCAGCCTGGAACTGGGCGGAAAGGGCGCGAATATCATCTTCGCCGATGCCGACGAGAAGGCCGTGAAACAGGGTGTCATCCGCTGCTTCCGCAACACAGGGCAATCGTGCAATGCGCCGACGCGGATGCTGGTCGAACGCTCGCGCTATGATCAGGCTGTGGAAGAAGCCGCCGCCGCCGCCGCCAAGGTCACAGTCGGACCCGCATCGGACGAAGGCCGCCACATCGGCCCTGCTGTGTCCGAAATGCAGTTCAACAAGATCCAGGACCTTATCCAGGTTGGGATCGACGAGGGTGCAAGACTTCTTGCTGGTGGCACCGGGCGGCCTGAGAACCTGAACCGCGGCTACTATATTCGCCCCACGGTCTTCGCCGACGTTACCCCCGAAATGACCATATATCGTGAAGAGATCTTCGGTCCGGTGCTGTCGATCATGCCGTTCGAGGATGAGGCGCATGCCATCGCCATCGCCAATGACACCGATTATGGCCTGACCAATTATGTCCAGACAGGCGACAACGCCAAGTTCCGTCGTGTGGCGCGCGCCTTGCGTTCGGGCATGGTGGAAGGCAACGGGCAGGGCTTCGGCCAGGGCTCACCTTTCGGGGGCTACAAGCAATCCGGCAACGGGCGCGAAGGCGGGCGCTTTGGCTTGCACGAATTCCTTGAGACGAAAGCCGTCAGCGGCTGGGGCCGAGACTAGGGGCGCGGCCCTAACCTGGGCTTGGCAACACGGCGATCCCGGTTGAATGGGTTCGGTCAGAGCGACACGGAGCGCAAAGATTGACCGGACCCATGGATCCTCCGAAATGAACCTCAGTTTATATCATTGGCAGTGCCCCTCTGGCGCCAGCGACGCGGGACTGGGCTGGAGATCCGTGCGGCCGCCAAGGATGCGCTTGCTTTAACCTGTCCCAAGAGAAAGACCGTTTGGTTCTCGCGCGTGGAGATGTGGGGAGGTCGCCGGATCGCACCATAGTGTTTCCGGCTGCGCAAAGCATCGCTGTTGCAGAGGCCACCGAGCCTACGCCTGGATACATGGGACCATCAGGGCACTAATGGGAGACACCGTATCGCCTTGATCGACAGGTCCTGCAACAACTCGACGCGCAATGGCCGACCGCCCAAGCCCTGTCACCGCCCGCCCCGACGAGAGGCTCAGCGCCAGCTAAAACGGAACTGTCGCACGAAACAGCATGCCCTTGCCGCCATCTGGGTGACGCAGCTTCAGGCTTTCTGCGTGGAGCATCATGCGCGGGAAGTTGCGGGCCTCGCCGTGCGCATAGAACGGATCACCCAAAATCGGATGGCCAATGGCCAGCATATGCACACGCAACTGATGCGTGCGTCCGGTTTGAGGGTAGAGACGCAGGCGTGTCGTGCCGCCGTCCTCCGACCGCATGCGTCGCCAGTCGGTTCGGGCGGGTTTGCCCGTCTCGTGATTGACATGTTGCAGCGGGCGGTTGGGCCAATCGACGATCAGGGGCAGGTCGATATGGCCCAGCTTTTCGGCTACTTCACCCCAGACGCGGGCGACGTAGGCCTTCTTCATATGCCGCTTCTCGAACTGTAACCCCAGATGCCGCTGAGCGTGGGGAGTGCGGGCGAAGACCATGACGCCGGAGGTGTCCATATCAAGGCGGTGGACCATCAGCGCCTCGGGGAAAGCGGCTTGCAACCGTGCCGTCAGGCAATCGGCCAGATGCTCGCCCTTGCCCGGCACGGACAGCAACCCGGCAGGTTTGTTGACCAGCAACAACTCATGATCTTCGTGGATAACATCCAGCGGTGTGTCAGGCGGAGCATAGGTAAACCCCGAAAACAGCGTGGGTGGCTCGGGTGGTGTTGTCACTGGTCAGACAAAACCTTCGTTGCCCTTGTCGCGGCCGGCACGAAGCGGATGATCTGGCATGCGATCATTTCGGTGAACCCCTTTGCAACTGCCACGCCGACCAGTTGGCAGAGCCCGCAAAGAGCGGCCCGCCGATCAACACGATTTCAAGCGATGCGATACCAGAGATGCTGCGGCTCGCATAGGGTGCGATCATCATCGACACTCCTTTAAGACTGACGCCACTGCGCCGCTTCAGCGTGCCTCGGAAGCGGCTAAGGCAGGCTGAGGACTGTCAAATGCCAACGAACGGTTGCACGATGCGGGGCAGTAGGCCCGCGAACTTGAGGCGGGCATCGGTGGCCACAAGGCAGATGCAATCCTCTCCCGGTTCGGCCACGGGCGTGTGGCTGACGGTCGCGTCCGCAAGTTCCAGATCGCCACGGGCGAAGGTGCCGTCGTGATCGCTAAATGCGCCTGTCAGCACCAGCGTCATTTCCGTTCCGTGGTGACTGTGCTGCGGCATGGCGCGGCCTGCGGGAATCAGCAAAAGGCGCGCCGTTCCACCGTCATCGGAGCACAAGATCGCCTGCTTCACGCCGCCGCCGACACTGCGCCAGCGCACGGCACCCAGATCGCCACCGACAACGGATTGCAGCGGCTGCGGGAAAGTACCCGCTGGCAACGCCCGCTGTGCGGGAGCTGTGCTGCGCACCTTAGCCATCGTTTGCTCCCAGCTGTCGTCGGCCAAATCGGCGCAAGCCACATCGTCCAGCATCGCACCACCGATGGCGTCCAAACTTTCGAGCCGGGCGCGGGTGTCATCGCACAGCGAAACATGCGTCGCCAGGACAAGATCAAAGGCGCGTGGAAGCGCGCCTGTGGCGTATCCCATCAAGAGATCGTCGGGTGCCTGGTGGTGTGCAGTGGTCATGGTCTGGTCAATCGTTCTGGTCAGAATATCAAGGTTTCAGGTCATCGAATGTCTAAGTCGATCAAGCGCCAATCTGATGCGCGACTTGATGGTGCCAAGGGGTAGCCCGGTCGCGTCGGCGATCTCGGAGTGAGATAAATCGCCGAAGTAGGCACGTTGTATTAGCTCGCGCTGTTTGTCGGGCAGAGCGCGCAATGCCTCAGCCAAACGCGCAGCATCCTGCTGCAACGCGATAACGTCGGCCTGATCAGGAGTGGCTTCCGGCCCCCAAGGCAAATCCTCCGGTTCAGGCCGGGCATACCGGCGCAGAAGATCAATCTTGCGATTGCGCGCGATCGTAAAGATCCATGTGGCCACCGAAGCGCGCGACGGATCGTACATATGCGCCTTGCGCCACAGCGTTGCCATGACATCCTGCATACATTCCTCAGCCAGACTGGGGTCGGCACCCGATTTGATCAGGAACCCTTTCACCCGAGGGGCGAAATGCCGAAATATCTCGGCAAAGGCGGCTTCGTCCTGATCATGCGCAATGGAAACCATGCGAGCGACCCACACGGTTTCGGTCTGTAGCGCCGTTGTTGTCGTTTCTGTCGTCACAATCAATCCACGCAGCCGTCTCCGATCAGGAAAGGGCTCATGCGGCCCGAACCAAACCGGATTGACTGCCAACAATGCGTGGTCGTTCCTTTTCAACATAACCAGTCTACGGGCCGAGGCCTAGGGTGGATCAAAATTTGTCATTGCCAGAAATGCTTTCAGACACAGGTAGAGACCTGACCAAGTTTTGAATGATCCGCTTGCGCGCGAAGCTCGTAAATGTTCAAGCAAAAGCCAGTGATGAATTAAGGAAGACCATGCCGTTCGAGACGCAGCCCTTTGGGCCAAAGAGGATTGCCGTAGTCGGCGGTGGTATTTCGGGCATGGCGGCAAGTTATCACCTGTCCGAGGCGCACCACGTGACCCTGATCGAGGCGGATCGCCGCCTTGGAGGACATGCGCGCACGGTCATGGCCGGACGGAACGGCGATCAGCCTGTGGATACAGGATTTATCGTGTTCAACCGCGTCAACTATCCCAATCTCGTGCGTCTGTTTGAGACGTTGGACGTGCCGACCTCGCCCTCGGCCATGTCCTTTGCGGCCTCCATCGACGATGGCAGGATCGAGTACGGCCTGCGCTCGATCAAGACCCTTCTCGCACAACCTGCCAATCTGGCTCGACCCGGCTTCCTGCGCATGGTCCGGGACCTCGCAAAGTTCAATGCGCAGGCTGACGGGCTGGCGACCGACAGCTCCATCACGCTCGGTCAGTTGATGGACCAGATGAAAATGGGACGATGGTTCCGCGACTATTACCTTACGCCCCTGTCTGGTGCGATTTGGTCCACCCCGAAAGCGGAGATCATGGATTTCCCCGCGCAGGCTTTGGTTCGGTTCTTCCGCAATCATCACCTCTTGACAGTCACGGGGCAGCATCAGTGGCACACAGTCAAGGGCGGTTCGATAGAGTATGTTGCACGACTGGAAGCCGCGATGCGCGTCCGTGGCGTGGATATTCGCCTTGGATGCGGGGTCGATGCAGTGCGCCGCACGGCACTCGGCCCGGAGGTCAAGCACTTGGGCCATTGGGAGGCATTCGACGAAGTGATCTTTGCGACGCACTCGGACGACACGCTGGCGATGCTGGCCGATCCCTCGCCTTCGGAGCGCGCGGCGCTCTCTTCCGTGCGCTACCAATCCAACGACATGGTCCTGCATGCCGACGCCCGCGCGATGCCCTATCGCAAGGCCACGTGGTCGAGCTGGAACTATACCGAGAGACAAGGCTTCACCGGCGGGCCTGTCGACCTGACGTACTGGATGAACTGCCTGCAACCGATCCCAAAGAGCGACCCGATGTTCGTGACGCTCAACAGCCGTGCACCGATTGACGACAAGCTGATCTATGACACGGCGACCTTCCGGCATCCTGTCTATGATCTTGCCGCGCTTGCGGCGCAAAGGACCATCTCCGCGATGAACGGGACGAACGCCACCTGGTTCTGCGGTGCCTGGATGAAGAACGGCTTCCATGAGGATGGATATGCCAGCGCCATGGACGTCGTCGAAGGCCTGCGCATCCGCGACCCGAGTGTTGTCGCGGCATGAACACCTCTGTCGACCATATCAGGGGAGTGACGTTTCACGGCCGCCGCGGCGCGGTCGAGAACGCGTTTCGCTATGGGATCGACTACGTGATGCTGGACGCAGAGGCCCCGGTCCGCGGTCCGGCGCTCTTTGGGCGCAACCGGGCGGGCTTCTTCTCCCTGCACGACCGGGACCATGGCGGTGATCCGAATTCGGGCCAGGGTGCGCTCTGGGCGCGCGCGGTGCTGGAAGCCCATGGGTTGGATGGTATCACAGACGGCAAATTGATGCTTTTGGCGCAACCGCGCGTTTTTGGGCATGTGTTCAACCCGGTCTCGTTCTGGGTCGCACAGGATCGCCAAGGCCGCCTGAGGGTGGTGATCGCAGAGGTCTCAAACACCTTTGGCGACCGGCATTCCTACCTTTGCGCGCATCATGATCACCGCGTTATCAGCCGTGAGGATACATTGACGGCCAGCAAGATTTTCCACGTCTCTCCGTTCCAACCCATTGATGGCGGCTATGCGTTCCGGTTTGACATTCGTCCCGACAAGATCGGCATCTGGATTGATTTCAGCACTGGGAACGAGGGCGTTCTTGCCACGCTCACGGGGCCGCGCACTCAGCTCACGAACGCTGCGATTCTCGGCGCGGCGTTGCGTCGCCCGTTTGGGTCACGCCGGGTTCTGGCTCTGATCCACTGGCAAGCGTTGAAGCTGTGGTGGAAGGGCGCGCGCTACAAACCTCGGCCAGCCCCCCCGTCGGAGGACGTCTCCAGGTGACGGCCAGCAAGCCGTCCCTGCCCGGATACGCCATTTTTGCTGCAATGCTCGCCAGCGCGGGCCTTCCGATCTACATCCACGCGCCAAAGTTCTACGTGGACAATTACGGCGTCAGCCTGACCGCTTTGGCGGCGGTTCTGTTTGGGCTGCGTCTGTTCGATGTGGTCCAGGACCCACTGCTCGGCTGGCTGACGGGCCGATTGCGGGACGCGCGAAGGATTGCGGTGATCGGGGGTGCTGTGCTGATTTCGGCCTCTATGGTCGGCCTGTTTGCCGTCGCCCCGCCATTGCCGCCATTGGTGTGGTTTACGATCACGATGGCCGGCCTGTTCTCCAGCTTTTCGTTCCTGTCGATCTCCATGTACAGTCAGGGCGTGACGGCGGCAGCGCGCATTCGGGGAGGCCACCTGAAGCTGGCCGCGTGGCGGGAATCGGGTGCGTTATTGGGTGTTTGCGTGGCCTCCATAGCGCCTTTTGTGCTGGGGTTCGCGAGCTTTGCGCTATCGTTTGCGGTGCTCGCCGGCTTGGCCGCTTGGTTGATGCGCTCGGAATGGAGCGGCAGCGATTTTGCCGGGGGCGGAGGCTTTGGTCCGGTCCTTCGCGACAGCCATGCACGGAGGCTCTTGTCCATCGCGCTCTTGAACGCGGCGCCGGTGGCGGTCACCTCCACGTTGTTTCTGTTCTACGTTGAAAGTGTGCTGGAAGCACCGGGATGGGAGGGGCCTTTCCTGATCACCTTCTTCCTGCTCGCGGCGACCTCCGCCCCGATGTGGACAACGCTTGCGGGACGCTATGGCAGCCGCCCGATGATGCTGATTGCGATGACGCTTGCGATCGCCGGATTCGCGGCGGTGCTTTTGTTAGGACCGGGTGACACGATCGGCTTTGGCGCGGTTTGCGTCGTCACGGGCTTCGCGCTTGGTGCGGATTTCGCGCTGCTGCCAGCGGCATTTGCTGCAAGGATGGAACAGGTCGCACCCGAGGCGGGAACAGCATTCGGGTTGTGGGCGTTCGTCTCAAAGGCCACACTGGCGATTGCGGCGATCGTGCTGCTCCCTACGCTTGACGCGGTTGGATTCCGCGCGGGCGAGGCATCGCCGGACAGAGCGGTGAAGATTTTGATCTATTTATACGCGGGCGTGCCTTGCGTTCTGAAGTTGGGCGCAGTGGCGCTTTTGGCATTCACGCCCCTACCGGGCAAAACCAACGAGGTGACATGATGCGGGAATGGGCGGGAAAACGGTATTGGTTGGTTGGTGCCTCGGATGGGTTGGGACGGTCCCTTGCGCAGATCATGAGCCGGTCGGGGGTGGAATTGGTGCTGTCGGCGCGGTCAAAGGATAAACTGGAAGCGCTGGACAGCGAATTGCCAAGCAATATAAGCGTCGTCACGGTAGACATCGCCGACCGAGCTTCGGTTGAAGCAGCCGCAGCTGAGGTCGGGGCGGTGGACGGGATCGTATTTCTGGCAGGCGCCTATACGCCAATGACCGCTCAGGAGTGGGATGCGGACAAGGTCGAGCAGATGCTTGACGTGAACCTCACGGGTGCTGCGCGGGTGATCGGACAGGTGATCGGCGGGATGGTCGAGAACAACGCGGGCCACATTGTATTGATCGGCAGCCTGTCGGCCTATCGCGGATTGCCCGGCGCGATCGGATATTCCGCCTCAAAGGCCGGGTTGATGGCGTTGGCCGAGTCCATGCACGGTGATCTGCGCAAATCGGCCGTGGAGGTGCAACTGGTGAACCCCGGTTTCATCAAGACGCGCCTGACGGACCAAAACGACTTCGATATGCCGTTCATCATGGAACCTGACGCTGCGGCACAGGAGGTGTTTGAGCATATGAACACGGATCAGTTCCAAAAGGCATTCCCGTTTGGGTTCAGCCTGGTGTTCCGCTTGTCACGATTGTTGCCGACGGTACTCTATGAAGCCCTGTTCTTTCGCAAGTAAGGGTTTGCAGCTATCACAGCGTGGCCAGGGCGCTTTGATAGGTGGCCCCGGCCCGCGCCCACACTCCGGTGTTCAAACTCCTCAGTTCCAGTAAATGCGGCAGCAATTGATCCGCAAAGTCTTGGGAGCTTTCCAGCGGAAGCAGCGATGGCAGGTTGTCGATCGCCATGACGTCGAGCGGCGGGGTCCGGGCAACTCTCAGGATCGGGTCTGCCCATGTGGTTGTGCGGTCGTACACTTTGATCGGCGAGTATTCCGAGTCTGGATCGCAGGCGATGTCTCCGATGACCGTCAGAGCGCGGAGGGCTGCGGCGGCGCCTGTATCCACAAACACCGGCACACCGGGCATCGCCAGTATGCAATTGAGGAAGATGTCGTGGGTCAGGATCTGAGGGAATGGACCGCCATGGACCGTCTCGGCCATATCCCAGGCCGTCGGCGTGACCCCTATCGCTTCAAGAAGGGCGGTTGCGCCGCTGCCGGTGCGGCCGAGGGCGCCGATAATGAGGGCCGTCGGCAAGGCTCCCTGTGGGAGGGCTCCTTTGACCTCAGCCAGGAGCGCATCCTGGGTGGGCCAATCGCTGACCGGATCCATCGGCGTGCCGGTCCTTTGCGCGGCCCATGCCAACACACTGAGTGCGGCCCCGACGTCGCCGGCCCAATAGCCGAAAGCGGCAATGCGGCGTCCGTTAGGTTCGGTGAGATATTCCAGATCATACAGCGTACCACCGCCGGACTGAAACCGGCGCAACAGGTCCGGGCCGTCGGGTTGTCCCTTGAAAGCGTGGCCGAAGAGAATGTGCTTGTGCGGCAGTGGCCCCGTGTCCGTCGGCAACTCCTTCAAACCAGCGATAATCGTGTCTGCGGGCGCTTCCGTCCAGGTACCGGGCGCTGCAATCTGCGCGCCTGCGGCAGCGTAGTCAGCCGTTGGAATGATCCGCGTCGGGCTATCCTCCACCGTCACGTTCAGACCTGTGGCCAAGAGATGCGCGACACCTTCCGGCGTGACGCCCACGCGCCGCTCGTTCGCGCGTTGCTCTGCCCTGATCCAAAGATGTGTCATGGTGTTATGCGCCTGATTGTGAGGGGATTACTATCCATGGGTCTCAGGCTATCAGGTGCCACACGCGCCGCCTAGAACCTGAATTCAATAGATAAAGCCGAACGGCTCTTGGAGCAGGATCATCCACAAAACGGCCAGCGGACCTCGAAAGATATCGCTCGGCGGAAGGTAACACTTGACCCTCCGCCACTCTGTGCCACGATGATGGCGCATGGAATGAGCCACTTCACCGAAGGGGTGCCATTCATGCACGTCTGATCGGGAAAGTCGGACGAGGGGAGGAAGAATGGCGCAGTCATCACCGTCGTCCGGCGCTCCAAAGTCCGTACCTGCCCTGTTGCGGCGCAACGCGGCCCAATTCGGATCGCGCGATGCGTATCGCGAAAAGGAATACGGAATCTGGCAAAGCTGGACCTGGGCGGCAACACTGGATGAGATCGAGGCGATGGCCCTTGGCCTTCTGGCATTGGGCCTCGACGGAGGGGACCATGTGGCAATTATCGGGCGCAACCGCCCGGCTTTGTATTGTTCCATGGTTGCAGTGGAAATGGCCGGCGGCATACCCGTGCCCTTGTATCAGGATGCAGTGTCGGAAGAGATGACCTATGTGCTGGATCACTGCGGCGCACGGTTTGTGATCGGTGGGGATCAGGAGCAGATCGACAAGGTGATCGAGGCTCAGGAGACGCTTTCGGGAATCGATCAGATCATCTACGTCGAAGCCCGCGGGATGCGGAAGTATGATCACTCGAACCTGCACGCGCTGGTGGACGTGCAGGCGCTGGGGCACGATGCGCGGGATCGTCTGCTGCCCGAGTTGCAGGCGCGCGAGGCCGCACTGGACTACGACAGCACCTGCGTGATGCTGTATACGTCGGGGACGACCGGAAAACCCAAGGGCGTCGTCCTTTCGAATCGGAACATCATCGAGACATCGAAAGCATCATGTGAGTTCGACGGATTGCGGACGGACGATGAGGTCTTGGCCTATCTGCCGATGGCCTGGGTTGGCGATTTCATCTTCTCGATCGGGCAGGCGTACTGGAGCGGCTTCTGCGTGAACTGCCCTGAATCGGCCGATACCATGATGACGGATTTGCGCGAGATCGGGCCGACCTACTTCTTCGCGCCACCCCGTGTCTTCGAGACGCTTTTGACCTCCGTGATGATCCGGATGGAAGATGCGGGCCGCTTCAAGAAGGGCCTGTTTGATCGCGCTATGGCGCGGGCGAAAGTGATCGGGCCAAAACTGCTGGACGGCAAGCCCGTGAGCGCCGCCGAGAGGCTGGCCTACGCGCTGGATACCCTGTTGGTGATCGGGCCGTTGAAAAATACCCTTGGTATGAGCCGTGTGCGCGTGGGTTATACAGCAGGAGAGGCCATCGGGCCGGAGATTTTCGACTTCTACCGGGCGCTTGGGATCAATCTCAAGCAGCTATACGGGCAAACGGAAGCGTCCGTGTTTATCACCCAGCAGCCCGACAGCGAGGTGCGGCCAGACACCGTGGGCGTGCCTTCGCCGGGTGTGGAGTTGAGGATTGGCGCGGATGGAGAGGTATTTTACCGCTCTCCCGGTACTTTCGTGGAGTATTACAAGAACGCCGAAAGCACGGCCTCGACCAAGGATGCGGAGGGGTGGGTCGCCACGGGGGACGCGGGTTTCATCGAGGAAGACACCGGACATTTGCGGATCTTGGACCGTGCGAAGGATGTGGGGAAGACGGCAGGCGGCGGCTTGTTCGCGCCGAAATACGTTGAAAACAAACTAAAATTTTACCCTGACATTCTGGAGGCCGTGGTGTTCGGCAACGAGCGGGACTTTTGCACGGCGTTCATCAACATTGATCTGAGCGCTGTGGGCAATTGGGCGGAGCGCAACAACATCGCCTATGGCTCCTATCAGGAATTGGCCGGGCATCCGCGGGTTCTGGCGTCGCTGAAGGGACATGTGGAAGCGGTGAACAGAATCCGTGGCGGAAGACCCGATACTGGCCCATTGCCAGATCGCGAGGTTTCTCGTGCTGCACAAGGAACTGGACGCGGATGATGGGGAAATGACCCGCACGCGCAAAGTTCGACGGAGGATCGTGGAAGACAAGTTCGCGGACCTGATTGATGCGCTTTATGAAGGAAAATCAGAGCAGTACACCGAAACGGACGTGACGTATGAGGACGGGCGCAAGGGTAAGATCTCGGCCACTTTACAGATCATTGATGCGGCAACCGTGGAGGTCTCTCCCAACCGGATGGCGGCGGAATGATGGGCGGATTTGCTGCGCAACTACGCGCGTGCAGGCACGACGCCCCGCCCACCATCCCGTATGGCGCTTTAACGATGGGGAGGGGTTGAATGCTTGACCAATCAGCGGACGGACACGTCACAGCAGACGGGCGCCAGATCGGCCCTGTGGTATTGGAGATGCGCGAAATTACCCTTAGATTTGGGGGAGTTGAGGCGATCAAGGACATCTCCTTCGATGTGCGCGAGGGTGAGATACGAGCGATCATCGGGCCCAATGGCGCTGGCAAATCCTCGATGCTGAACGTGATCAGCGGTTTTTATCATCCGCAGGACGGGGAGGTTCTGTATCGCGGTCAAACGCGGCCATCTATGAAGCCGTACCAAGTGGCGCGCCAGGGTATCGCGCGGACGTTTCAGAACATTGCCCTGTTCGAGGGAATGACCGTTTTGGACAACGTCATGACGGGCCGATTGAACCATATGAAACAGGGGCTGCTGAGCCAGGTGTTTTGGTGGGGCGCGGCACAGGAGGAAGAGGTCGCGAACCGGGCAAAGGCCGAAGAAGTCATTGATTTTCTTGAGATTCAGGCGATCCGCAAAACACCTGTCGGCAGGCTTCCCTACGAACTCAAGAAACGGGTTGAACTGGCCCGCGCGCTGGCTGCCGAGCCGCAGATCCTGCTGCTTGATGAGCCGATGGCGGGCATGAACGTGGAGGAGAAAGAGGACATGTCACGCTTCATCCTCGACGTGAATGACGAGTTCGGCACGACCATCGTTTTGATCGAGCATGACATGGGTGTGGTGATGGATATTTCCGACCGCGTCGTGGTGATGGATTATGGCAAGAAGATCGGGGATGGCACGCCCGATGAGGTGCGCAACAATCAGGAGGTGATCGGCGCCTATCTGGGGGTCAGCCATGACTAGAATCCCGGAGTCACACTGCGTACACACCCCGTACACACCCTGTACATACCGCAGGTGCAGCATTGCTGATCGCCTTTGGTCCGGCGACCCCGGTTTCCGCCCAGGTCGAAGACACGTTTTCACAGTTCGAGGCCCGCTGCCTTACACCAATGCTGGAGGTGCGTGACGCGGACGTGACCGGATTGATTTTCGCGATGGAGGTTGCGGGTCAAGAAAAGTGGTTCGGAGCATCGCAGGAGTGGTGGTTGCTGCGACCGGCTTCAGATGAGGGCGTCAACTTTTGCGCTATTCACGGTGACTTCGGGGAAGACGCGGACGTTTGGGCAGAAGCGGCTGTCGCCTCCGGAGCATTCATTCGCCTGGACCGGGATCGGGAGACCCTACAATCGGTTTTTCTGCGAGAGCCCAGAATCGAGGTCGTGTTGGACCGGACGACCGCTCCGATGCGCCTGACCGTCATTGAAACGGAGTTGGAGAGTTGAGGATGGGCGCGGACATTCCATCACCCATGCTGGCCAGCACTGACGCAAATGTCGCGCCTTACAATGATACGCGCACTGGTCCTGATGCGGCTGGCCTCCTTTCGTGTGCTATTCATGGGCAAGGTCAAGCTGATGTGGGGATACGAACCGCGCTGTCCGATTTCGATGGTGTTGAGGACCCCCCGCGCCGGTACAATGCGACCCATCCACGATACGGCTGGTGCGGAGGTGGCGATCAGCCTTTTCTCGTTACGCCTGGTGCGGAACGTCCGGGACGCCCAATCGACGTTGCTATCACGAATTACATTGCATTCAGCGATCCCAACCCCTGTGCAGAGGACTGACCCATGCCTGACCAACTGATCTTTGCGATGGAAGTCACGCTCAACGGTCTGATGACCGGAGTGATGTATTCGCTTGTGGCGCTGGGGTTCGTGCTGATCTTCAAGGCGTCGGGGATTTTCAACTATGCCCAGGGCGTGATGGCGCTGTTCGCGGCGATGACGCTGGTGGGGATACAGGAGGGCCGCGTGCCCTTCGGCCATCTGATCAACGCAATCTTCGGCACCCATGTGCAGGAGTTCGGGTGGGAAGTTCCGGCGCTTCTGGCGATCCTCCTGACGGTGCTGGTGATGGTTGCGCTGGCCTGGGGCGTGCAGCGGTTCGTGTTCCGGCATCTGGTGGGGCAGGAGCCGATCATTCTGTTCATGGCGACGATTGGTCTGGCGTATTTTCTTGAGGGGACCAGCGACCTGATGTGGGGGAGTGAAATCCGCAACATGGATGTGGGCCTGCCGCAGGGGATCAACGACTGGATCGACGTGAGGACGTTCGAGATCTTCGGTTACGGGTTCTTTATCGACAACCTCGACATGGCGGCGACGCTGATTGCCGCGATTCTGGTGATGGGGCTGATTGCCTACTCGCAATACACCAAGAACGGGCGCGCGATGCGGGCGGTGGCGGATGATCATCAGGCGGCGCTGAGCGTCGGGATTTCGCTGAATTACGTGTGGATCCTGGTCTGGTCGCTGGCGGGCATCGTGGCGCTGGTGGCGGGGATCATGTGGGGGAGCAAATCGGGGGTCCAGTTCTCTCTGTCCTTGATCGCGCTGAAGGCGTTGCCGGTGCTGATGCTGGGCGGCTTCACCTCGATCCCCGGAGCGATTGTCGGAGGCTTGATCATCGGCGTCGGGGAGGCGCTGTTCGAGTTTGCGATTGGCCCGATGATCGGCGGCGCGACGGAGAACTGGTTCGCCTATGTGCTGGCGCTGGTGTTTCTGGTGTTCCGCCCGCAGGGGCTGTTCGGGGAGAAGATCATTGAGCGGGTTTGAGGTGGCGATGTGACCGATGAAAATCGAAACACCGGCGGTTTGATCGCCATGATTGCGGCAGCCTCGGCGGCTGCGGCGACAGGTTTGGGCCTGTTGGTGATCGCGTTGTTTTCCCTGCCCAACCTGATTGAGGCCGCCGCGTGGAGCAACATGGCGCTGTTGGTCGCGGGGGTGATCGCCTCTGTCGTCGCAGTACCGCTGAGCCTGTACGTCGGGCAGCGCGCCATGGGGCGGGCCAGCGTGTCGTGGGGGGCTTTGGCGATCCTGGGGGCGATGGGAGTGGCCGCGACGCGGTGGTCGCTTCAATGGGTCGATGACCCCGGAGACTGGCCGTTTTTCGGTGGGCCTGCTCTGGTCTTTGCCTGCGCGGCCGGTGCGCTTGTCTTGATGGCCGTGGTCCGGCGGGGAGAGATCTGATGTTTTACCGTGAAGCGGGCGATTACAAGACCAGCTACGCCGCCGACAGCCAGACGTTTCCGATCCTGTTTGATCGGTATCGATATTATTTCGTGCTGTTTGTCGGTGCGGGCGTGGTGCCGTTCGTGATCAACAATTATTGGGCGAATGCAATCCTGATCCCGTTCCTGATTTACGCCATTGCGGCGATCGGGCTGAATATCCTGACCGGGTATTGCGGGCAGGTCAGCCTTGGAACCGGCGGGTTCATGGCGGTGGGGGCGTTCACGTCGTACAAGCTGATGACGGCGTTTCCGGGGCTCGACATGATCTCCATCACCTTGCTCAGCGGGTTCATGACCGCGCTGGTGGGGGTTGCGTTCGGATTGCCGAGCCTGCGGATCAAGGGGTTCTATCTGGCGGTGGCGACGCTGGCGGCGCAGTTCTTTCTGGTCTGGTTGTTCAACAAGGTGCCGTGGTTCTACAACAACTCGGCCTCCGGTCAGATCAGCGCGCCGGAGCGGGATTTCTTTTACTTCATCAACATCCCCGTGACCGGACCAAGCGCGGAGGCCTGGGCGAAGTATCTGTTCTGCTTCTTCCTTGCCTTCATCCTGGCGTGGATCGCGCGCAATCTGACGCGGGGGTCGGTCGGGCGGCAATGGATGGCGATCCGGGACATGGACATCGCCGCAGAGATCATCGGAGTGAATCCGTTGCGCGCAAAACTGACGGCGTTCGCTGTCTCGTCGTTTTATATCGGCATCTCCGGCGCATTGTTGTTCACTGTTTATCTGGGCGCCGTGGAAGTGGGCGAAGCGTTTGGCATCACCAAGAGCTTCCTTGTGCTGTTCATGATCATCATCGGCGGTTTGGGGAGCATTTTCGGAAGCTTCGCGGGGGCGGCGTTCATGGTGATCCTGCCAGTGATGCTGCGGAATTTCCTGACAGGAACACTGAATTGGGACAGCGCCCTGGCGACCCACTTTGAATTCGTCATCGTCGGCGGGCTGATCATGTTCTTTCTGATCGTCGAGCCGCACGGCCTCGCTCGGCTCTGGGCGCTGGTGAAAGAGAAACTGAGATTGTGGCCGTTTCCGCATTGAGAAACGCCACAAGACCCCGGTGCCGGGAGGCGCCGGGTTGACCGAAATCGGAGACATCCATGGGAGGAAATATACCGATGAGAAAACTTACCCTAGTTGCGGTTGCAGCGGTGATAGCCGCAGGCAGCCCGGCGGCGGCGGAACTTGTGTTCCCGTCGCTCAGCTTTCGGACTGGTCCATATGCAGCAGGCGGAATTCCGTTGGCTGACGGCTATGCAGATTACATGACGCTTCTTAACGTTCGCGACGGTGGCATCGGTGGTGTCATGACCCGCGTGCCGGAGTGCGAGACCGCCTACAACACCGAACGCGGCGTGGAGTGCTATGAGAGCACGCGCGGCGACGGCGCACTGGTGTATCAACCGTTTTCGACCGGCATCACCTACCAGCTGATCCCGCGCACGACCGTGGACGGGATTCCGCTGCACACGATGGGGTATGGCCGGACCTCTGCCGCGAACGGGAACGTGTTCAGTCATGTCTTCAACTATCCCGGCAACTACTGGGACGCCGCGAGTATCATCGTGAACCAGCTGCTTGAAGAGAACGATGGCGATCTCAGCGGGCAAACGATTGCGCTTTTGTACCACAACTCCGCCTATGGCCGCGAGCCGATCCGCACTCTGGAGACGCTGGCGGAGCAATACGGGTTTGAGTTGACCCAGCTGGCCGTGGATCATCCCGGTCAGGAGCAGGGCAACCAGTGGTTGCAGATCCGCCGTGAACGCCCCGATTACGTGGTGATGTGGGGCTGGGGCGTGATGAATCAGGTCGCGATCCAGGAAGCCATCAACACCCGCTATCCGATGGAGAACTTCATCGGCAACTGGTGGGGCGGTGCGGAACATGACGTGACATCCGCGGGCGCGGATGCAGCGGGCTACCGCTCGCTGAACATGAACCGGTTGGGCGACATGCCCGTCTTTGCCGAGATCCAGGAGTTGGTGATCGACGCGGGTCTGGGCGCTGGAGACGGCACGCAGATCGGCACAGTGCTCTATACCCGAGGCATGTATGCGGCGATGCTGGCTGCGGAAGCGGCGGCAACGGCACAGCGCATTCATGGCGTGGCGCAGATCGACGGGCCGATGATGCGCGACGGTATGGAAGCGTTGAGTATCACCAATGAGCGTATGGAAGAGTTGGGCATGCCGGGCATCGGGCCGGAGTTCACCGTGACCTGTGAAGACCATGGCGGAACCGGCATGGCGATCATGCAGCAGTGGGATGGAGAGGCCTGGGTCACACTGACCGACTTCATCGCACCGGACGACAGCGTAACACAGCCGCTGATCGACGAGGATTCCGCCCAGTACGCCGAGGAAAACGGGATTGAGCCGCAGTGTGGCGAGTCCTGATCTGAACGTCCGGCGGCGGTCCCTGGAGGCGGCCGCCGGAATGAGTTGTATTTAGCAAGATGAAGCTGGGGAGCATGGGCTGCCGAGCGCGCGTTAACCTTGATGTGAGGTGAAGAGGAATGTTGGATCAGCAGGCGGATGCGAGCCCGGGGGCGCAGGTTGAGACGCTGCTGGAGGTCAATAATATCGAGGTGATCTACAACCACGTGATCCTTGTGTTGAAGGGCGTGTCGCTGAAGGTGCCCAAGGGCGGGATCACCGCGCTTTTGGGGGGCAATGGTGCGGGCAAGACGACGACGCTGAAAGCGATTTCCAACCTGCTGCGCTCTGAGCGCGGTGACGTCACCAAGGGCGCGATCACCTATCGCGGGGAGCGGATACAGGATCTGAGCCCGTCCGATCTGGTGGAGCGCGGCGTGATCCAGGTGATGGAGGGTCGCCATTGTTTTGAGCATTTGACGGTGGAGGAGAACCTGCTGACGGGCAGCTACACCCGCAAGGACGGGCGCGCGGCGATCGCGGCGGATCTTGAGTTGGTCTACCAATATTTCCCAAGGTTGCGGGAACGGCGGGGATCGCTGGCGGGCTATACCTCTGGTGGAGAGCAGCAAATGTGCGCCATCGGGCGCGCGCTGATGTCGAGACCCGAGACGATCTTGCTTGATGAACCGAGCATGGGGTTGGCTCCGCAACTGGTGGAGCAGATTTTCGACATCGTGAAGCGGTTGAACGAGGAACAGGGGGTGACGTTCCTGTTGGCCGAGCAGAACACCAACGTCGCGCTCAGGTTTGCGCATTACGGCTATATTCTGGAAAGCGGGCGCGTCGTGATGGACGGCCCGGCGGTGGAATTGCGGGAGAACCCGGATGTGAAGGAATTCTATCTTGGCATGTCCGAGGACGGTCGGAAGAGTTTCCGCGATGTCCGGTCGTACCGGCGGCGCAAAAGGTGGCTGTCGTGAGTACAGTCTCGACCTGTCTGATTTTCGACACCAAACGCGGCCATGAGGCGGCGCAATTCTATGTCTCGGTGATTGCGAACTCGGCGATCGGGCATGTGATGCGCGGCGCGGACGGCGCTCCGATGGTCACGGAGTTCACTCTGGATGGTGCCGCCTTTGCGGCGCTTGATGCAGGGCCGGACGTGCGGATGGACGAGGCGGTTTCGATCGTCGTCAACACCCCGGATCAGGCGGAAACCGACCGGATTTGGGATGCGTTGGTGTCAAACGGCGGGCAAGCCAGCCGGTGCGGCTGGTTGCGCGACCGCTATGGCGTCTCGTGGCAGATCGTCCCGAAGGCCTGGATGGACATCATCGCCAGCGGAGACGAGGCGGGGATCGCGCGCGCGTTTCCGGTGATGTTGGCCATGGGCAAGCTGGAGATCGAGCCACTAAAGCGCGCATTCGAAGGGACCCCGGCATGACACATTTCGATGCGCTTGAGACACGCAGTGCGGATCAGCGCGCGTCAGAGCATCTGGAGGCTCTGAATGCGCAACTGGCACGGGTGCGGGCGGCAAAGGATGGGCGTTTGCCGGGCGGTGGGGCGCTTGGCGATCTGTCTGAGCTGGCCAGCCTGCCGGTGCTGCGAAAGTCGCAACTGGTGGAGTGGCAGGCTTTGAGGCCGCCGTTCGGGGGTATGGCGGTGTCGAACATGGCGCATGTGTTCCAATCCCCCGGCCCGATTTATGAACCCGGCGGGATCAGCCATGACTGGTGGCGGATGGGGCGGTTTCTGCACGCCCTGGGCATTGGCGCGGGCGATATCGTGCAGAACTGCTTTAGCTACCATTTGACGCCTGCAGGCATGATTTTCGAGAGCGGTGCACGCGCTGTCGGTGCGGCTGTGTTGCCTGCGGGCGTCGGCCAGACGGAGTTGCAGGTGCGCGCGGCTCGCGACATCGGGTGCACCGCCTATGCCGGGACTCCGGATTACCTGAAGGTGATTCTGGATCAGGCCGATGAGATGGGTGAGCCGTTGACCTTCACCCGCGCCGCCGTGGGAGGCGGAGCATTGTTTCCGTCGCTGCGCAGGGAATATGCCGACCGCGGCATTGCCTGTTTGCGGTGCTATGCGACGGCCGATCTGGGCAACATTGCTTACGAGTCGATGGCGATGGATGGAATGATCCTCGACGAGGGGGTTATCGTGGAAATTGTGCGGGTCGGGACCGGGGATCCGGTAGAGCCTGGCGAAGTCGGTGAAGTCGTCGTCACGTCGCTGAACCCCGACTACCCGCTGATCCGGTTTGCCACCGGCGATCTGAGCGCAATCATGGAGGGCCAGAGCCCCTGCGGGAGAACGAACACCCGCATCAGGGGCTGGATGGGGCGAGCCGACCAGACCACCAAGATCAAAGGCATGTTCGTGCGGCCTGAACAGGTGGCGGACTTCGTCGCCAGGACCGGCGTGTCCAGGGCGCGGGTGGTGGCGCAACGGGACGGGGAACAGGATGTGATGGTGGTACAGGTGGAAGCCAGAGGTGCGGATGAGGCCGCTTTGGCCGAGGCCGTAAAGGCCACTCTGAAGCTCAGCGGAAAGGTTGAAATCGTTGCGCCGGGCGGTCTGCCCAATGATGGCAAGGTCATCGATGATCAGCGCAGCTATGACTAATTCCGCGCCCCGGCCGCACGTCACTTTTCCGGCCTGGCGACACTGTCACCGGTCTGGTCCGTGCGGCCAAAGGCGGTGCGATACGCCATGACCCGCCGGTTCCGCTGCGACTGCGGCTCATGAGCGGTGGCCGGGTGCGGATGACCACCCGGTACTCAGGCAGGATTGGCCCGTCATCCGATGACAGGCTCCGGCGCCTCACCGTGCTATCAGGTAACTTGGCCATTGCGTGCTACGCCTGTCGGACACAGATGATTCGAAGTCGGAGATGTTCCCATGCGCCCCCTTTTCACGTTCCTCACCCTTGGCCTGTTCGCCAGTCTTGCCCCTCTGACAGCCAGCGCCGACACAGCGCTCTTGCTGGTCAATGATCGCTACTCCAACGCACAGAACCTGCGGGACGCGGGCCCGGTCGAGGACCTCGCCGCCACCCTTCGAAACGCGGGCTTTGATGTGATCGTTGTGCGCGACGGCAACGGGTCCGAGCTGCGCCAGGGTCTGTCGCGCCTTCTGGATGCGGATGAAAGCGAGCGGATCGTGATCGCAGCCGTGGGCCACTTCGCGCGGTCCTCCTCCGACAGTTGGTTGCTTGGCACAGATGCCGATCACCCGTCGCTTGCGACCGTCGGCGGAGAAGGCCTGAGCCTTTCGGTCATGATGGAGGTCGCCGCCTCCGCCCCCGGACGCGCGATGGTGATGTTGGGGCTGGAGCGGCGCCGCATTGACCTTGGTTCCGGGCTGGGCGCCGGCGTCAGCAATATCGACGCACCTCAGGGCGTGACCGTAGTGGCCGGCTCGCCCGAAGCCATCGCAGGGTTTGCCACCGAAAGCCTGCTGGTTCCCGGCACTGATCTGGCGCAGGCGGTGTCGAACACCCAGGGCCTGCGCACCTTTGGCTTCCTGTCGCCTGACGTGGCCTTTATCGAGGCGACCGCCGCGCCAACTCCGCTCCCCCAGCCGCAATCACCTGCTCGCAACCAACCGGGAGCGGACGAGATCGCGCTATGGAACGCAGCGGTGGAGTTGAACACCGTGGGCGCCTATCGCGCCTACCTCAGCCGCTATCCCGACGGCGTCTTTGCCGCCGATGCCCGCGCGCGGGTCAACGGCTTCGGGAATGACCCGGCTGCGATGCTGGAGGGAGTTGAAAACGCCCTCAACCTCAACCGTCAGCAGCGTCAGCAAATCCAGCGCAGCCTCTCGATCCTGTCGTTTGATCCACGCGGGATCGACGGCATCTTCGGCCCCGGAACGCGCAACGCAATTCGGGGTTGGCAGGCCTCTCGCGGGTTCGACGTGACGGGCTACCTTGACGCTGCACAGACCAACGCCCTCGGCAGCGAGGCCGCTGTGCGCACCGCTGAACTGGAGGCAGAGGCCCGCGCCGCCCGCGAAACCGCAGAACGCGAAGACCGGGCCTATTGGCAGGTCACGGGCCAGGGCACCACCGAAACGGGCCTGCGCGCGTACCTGGACCGGTTCCCTGACGGTCTGTATTCTGAACAGGCAGAGACCCGCATCGCCGAGATCGACGCCGCCGTGCGGGCAGAGGCTGCATCCCGCGACCGTGCGGCCTGGGACGTGGCGCGCGGTGCCGACACTGTCCCCGCGTACCGCGGGTATCTGGAGCGGTGGGAAGACGGAGCGTTTTCCGCGCAGGCGCACGCCCGGATCAACCAGCTGCAAGGCGATGACGGAGGCTATTCCCAAGGCCAGATCGCGAGTTTTGAGCAAGCAGAGCAGACCCTGAATCTGCCACCTGTGACCCGGTCCCTGATCGAACAGCGACTTGATGTTCTGGGCCTAGAGCCCGGCCGCGTCGACGGCCGTTTCGATGAACGGACCCGCCGCGCCATCCGGCGCTATCAACAGGCGCGGGGTCTGGACGCCACGGGCTATCTCGACCAGCGTTCGGTTGTGCGCCTGCTGGCGGAAACTGTCGGCGGCATCCTGAGACTGGACGGGGTGATCGATTGATGAGACAGACGATTCTCGGGGTGCTGACGGCGATGATCCTGCCGGTGGTTGCCGGTGCCGCCATGGCCCAGGATGGCGCTGAACTGAGGGCAGCCCAGGCCGCCCTCCTGCAGCTTCAACCGCGCAGTTTTGCGGAAAATCTGGAGTATTGCGGCTATGTCGGGCGGATGCCCGACGGGCGGCTGACGGCCACCGAGGTAACCCGCGGCGATGCCTGGGGGTGCCTCAGCCGCGGCGATGAAAGCCGTTTCGTCGATATCGTCGCCAGCTTCCATACCCACGCGGGCTTTGACCGCAGCGCCGACAGTGAAGTGCCAAGTGCCGATGATGTCATAGGCGATCTGAACGAAGGCGTGAACGGCTACATCGCCACGCCCGGCGGGCGTCTGTGGTACATCGACGGACGACGCGGGGTGGCCACCCAGGTTTGCGGGCTTGGCTGCATGGGGCAGGACCCCCGGTTCATTCCCGGAGACGCAGGGCCGATTGCTTCCCGGTATACCTTGCAGGAATTGCAGCGACGCTAGGACAAACGTGAAAGGCCGCCCATTTGGGCGGCCCTTCGAAATGCTCTCAAGACTCTTTAGCCCTGGCGGGCTTTGAACCGGCGCTGTGTCTTGTTGATGACATAGACGCGGCCCTTGCGGCGCACAACGCGGCAGTCGCGGTGGCGGTTCTTGAGCGAGCGGAGTGAGTTCCTGACCTTCATGGGTCTTCTCCTTCGTCGCGGCGCGTCATTTGCGCCTGGTTTCAGTCTGAACCCCCTCAGAGGGAGATTCGGTGAATGTCGGTGCCGTCTTCGGGCGCGTCCTGATGACAGACTTCGCAAGCAAAGCCGAACCTCGGGATTGCTGACATTTTTCCAAGAAAAACGCAGCCTGGTGGGCGATACTGGGATCGAACCAGTGACCCCTTCGATGTCAACGAAGTGCTCTACCGCTGAGCTAATCGCCCTCTTACCCGGATGCATCCACCAATAGACCGGACAGACATACCTCGGGTGTTGGCGCGTATAAGTGACGGCACATGTATCCGCAAGGGCTTTTGGAAGGCAGAGAACATCGGCTATACAGGCAGCAATAGTTTTGTGCCCGGAGCCCCCATGCACCCCGCGTTTCGCCTCGATCTGCCACGGCAAAAGACAAGTTGCGTCGTTGCGGCCTCGCCCCATTCAGGACGGCACTACGGGGCCGCGTTCATGGCAGCGTCCGTGCTGGATGCGCTTGCGATCCGGTCGTCCGAGGACGCGTTCGTGGATCAATTGGTGGCGGCGGCTCCCGGCCTTGGCGCGCCGTTGCTGTCGGCAGAATGGCCGCGTGCCTATCTGGACCTCAACCGCAGTGCGGACGAGCTGGATCCAGCGGTGATCGCCGGCGTCGGGCGGGCGGTGCAGACGCCGCGAATCAACTCCGGCCTCGGCGTTGTGCCACGGGTGGTGGCCAATGGTCGCGCGATCTACGGTGGCAAGATGACTCTGGCCGAGGCGCAGGCAAGGATTTCCCAGGTCTGGGAGCCTTACCACACGGAGTTGGCAAGGCTGATGGCGGAGGCCCGTGCGGAGTTTGGGCAGGCGGTCCTGCTGGATTTCCACTCCATGCCTCACGAGGCGCTGGATCAGGTGGCCCGTCCGGGCACGCCACGCCCGCAAGTGGTGCTGGGGGATCGCTTCGGCGCCTCTGCCGGGAGCGACGTGGTCGATGTGCTGGAGCAGGGGCTTTTGGATGCGGGCCTGGTTGTAAGCCGGAATTCTCCGTTTGCGGGGGCTTACATTACCCAGCGTTACGGTCGGCCTTCACAGGGGATGCATGCGGTGCAGGTCGAGATCGACCGCGCGCTCTACATGGACGAAAGGGCCGTGCGACCGAGCGCGGAGTTCGACGCGGTGCAAAAGCTGATGGAGCAGGTATTGGCGCGGGTGATCAATGCGCTGCCGGGGCGGGTTGCTTTGGCCGCGGAGTGAGTTTGGCGGGCGTGTGTGCCGTCAGGAAAATTGTATGGCCATGGGCCATGTTTGTTTATTCAGAGAAAGGGGCGCTGCCCCTTGCACGACTTTTCCGGAGGAAAAGATCGCTGACCCCGGAGTTGTATCAGGCAAGATGAACGGGGGAGGGGCGGTCATGTGGTCAGCGCAGGGCGCGGCCCTTGAGGATCGCGTCGGCGCCAAAGCGCGTGCGTATCGCGTCTGTTGCGCGTTCAGCTTTCAGGCGAGCAGCCTGTTGCGGGTCCAGTAAACTACCTTCGCGGTCGGCCTGATCGGCAGAAATCAGGTCCGCTGTGCCGACGCCCAGAAGGCGGTAGGGTTCGGGATGCTGCATCACGTCGAAGAGACCCCGTGCGGTAGCGTAGATGCGGTCCGCGGTTTGGGTGGCATCGGGCAGTGTTGTCCGTCTGGTGATCAGTTTGAAGTCCGCGCGTTTGAGTTTGAGGGTCACGGTGCGGCCCGCGAGGTCTTTCGCTTTCAGGCGATCCGCGACTTTCTCGGCCATGCGCCAGATGTGACCGTCAAGAAGGTCCGGGTCGGCGATATCGTCGTTGAACGTCGTCTCGTTCGAGACGCTCCTGGCGGCGCGGTCGCGTTTGACGGGGCGGTGATCCTCGCCGCGCGCGAGATGCCAGAGACGCTCGCCCATTGACCCAAACCGGTCGTGCAGGCCCTGGCGTTCCCATCGTTGCAGATCGGCGAACGTGTGAATGCCCGCTTTGTTCAGCGATGCCTGACCCACTGCGCCGATGCCCCAGATCATCCGGACGGGTTTGTCGCGCAGGAAAGCCATCGTCTCTGCCTGTCCAATGACAGAGAACCCGCGCGGCTTATCCAGATCGGAGGCGATCTTGGCGAGGAACTTGTTGTGCGACAGGCCGATGGAGCCGGTGATCCCGATCTCGTCCCGCATGCGTTTGACCAGCTTTGCCAGCATGACGGCAGGGGGCTTGCCGTGGGCGCGTGTGGTGCCGGTGAGGTCCAGGAACGCCTCGTCCAGTGACAGCGGCTCGATGGACGGGGTGAGGTCCTCCATCAAGGTTCGGATCTGGCGGGAGACCTCGACGTAGGTGTCCATGCGGCCTTTGACGACGACGGCCTCGGGGCAGAGTTTGAGCGCCTGAAACATCGGCATCGCGGAGCGTACCCCCCTGATCCGCGCGATGTAGCAGGCGGTGGATACCACGCCGCGCCTGCCGCCGCCGATGATGACGGGCTTGTCGCGCAGATCCGGGTTGTCGCGTTTTTCGACGCTGGCATAGAAGGCGTCGCAGTCCATGTGGGCGATCGAGAGGTCGTAGAGTTCCGGGTGGACAGTCACACGCGGCGAGCGGCACGCCGGGCAACGGCGCGCGTCCGGGAAGGTTTCGAGGCAATCGCGACACAGGGCTGGCATGGCCGAAGGATACGCCTGTTTTCCCCGCGCGGGAAGGTCAGGCAAGCGGCTTTTCCATATAGACGCGGGTCAGGCCGTGTTCTGTCCCCTCATGAGTGATCGCATAGCCCGCACGCTGATACAGCGCGATGTTGCTGACCATCCTGGCGTGGGTGTAGAGGTGGATCCGGGGCAGACCAGCGGCGCGGGCGCGGTCCTCGGCCAGTTGGATCAGGCGGCGCGCGATGCCTTGCCCCTGCGCCCACGGGGCGACGGCGATGTTTTCCAGCAGCATGGCGCCGGGTTGTTCCACCAGCATCAGGATCGCGGCGATGCCTTGGGGGGCGTCGTACACGTCAACGCGGCCCTGCGCGATGGCCTTGGCGTAATCGTCCTGCATCGGTTTGGGCACGGCCCCGATGACCTCCACCCACGGGGCATAGGCGGCCTGGATCAGCGCCCCGACAGCGGCAATATCAGCGGTGGAGGCGGTTCGAAGGGTCAGATTGGCCATGAAATCTCCGATAAAACGACGCAATAGGGGAATCCCTGCGTCGATTTGGGGTGGATGCACGCGTCCATAGGCCTCATATCCTGTCTGCATGAAGACCGAAGATCAATTCAGAGGATTTTTAGCCATGCTTGAAGAGCTTTTGGGCGGGAATATTTTCCTGCTGGCGCTATTCGCGTTCATTATTCTGTGCGTTTTCCTTGCAATCCGCATTGTCCCGCAATCCGAGAAACATGTGATTGAGCGGTTCGGCCGCCTGCGCTCGGTTCTTGGGCCTGGCATCAACTTTATTGTGCCGTTTCTGGATAAAGTCGCGCACAAGATCTCGGTGCTGGAGCGGCAGTTGCCCAATGCGGAGCAGGACGCAATCACCAAGGACAACGTGTTGGTGAAGATCGACACAAGCGTGTTCTACCGCATCATCGAGCCGGAAAAGACTGTCTACCGGATCCGCGATGTGGATGGCGCGATCGCCACCACGGTCGCCGGTATCGTCCGGGCCGAGATGGGCAAGATGGACCTCGACGAGGTGCAATCCAATCGCTCCGCCCTGATCGGTCAGATCAAGGAGCAGGTGGAATCGGCTGTCGACGATTGGGGGATCGAGGTGACGCGGGCGGAGATCCTGGACGTGAACCTTGATCAGGCCACCCGCGATGCGATGTTGCAGCAGTTGAACGCAGAGCGTGAGAGGCGCGCCGCCGTGACCCGCGCTGAAGGTCAGCGCCGCGCGGTTGAACTGTCTGCCGACGCGGAGCTTTATGCCGCCAAGCAGGTGGCCGAGGCGCGCCGGGTGACGGCGGACGCAGAGGCCTATGCGACGGGCGTCGTGGCCGAGGCCATCGCCAAGGGAGGGCTTGAGGCGGTTCAGTACAACATCGCGCTGGAGCAGGTGAAAGCCATCGGCACGATGTCGGCGGGGCCGGGCAGCAACACGATAGTGGTGCCAGCCGACGCGGTGGACGCCTTCGGCAAGGCCTTCCAGATGCTGAAAGGGCGTGGCTGATGGACCCGCTTTGGGGCCAGTGGTGGGTCTGGGGCGTGGCTGCCGTGGCCTTGGCCGTGGGCGAAGTGCTTTTGCCGTCCTACCTGCTTCTGGGGTTCGGCATTGCAGCGGGCATCGTGGCGCTGCTGCTGCTGATCGGGATCCCGATCGCGGGATCACTGCCGATTCTGCTGGTGATCTTCGCGGTCCTGTCGCTGATCTGCTGGCTGGCGCTGCGGCGTTGGCTGGGCGTGTTCCATGGCCAGGTGAAAACCTTCGACCATGATATCAATGACTGATCCGGGGGCTTATGCGGCGTTGGCCGCAAAGGCCGCCACGTAGGACGATGACAGCAACCTGATGATCCGGTCCGCGATTGGGCGGGGTTGCAGCTGACCCATCCCGAAAGCTGGGCTGCATGGTTGTTGTGGAGGTTGAGCGCCCCACGTCGCCCCACGTCGCCCCCTGGACTGCCTTGTGGCGCCGGTGCGATCTCCTAAACCGCCTATGATTGCTGGACGCGGCCCGTCCGTCGCCACGCTTTCGCCGATCCGCCGTTGTCTGGCGGGGGGATTAGGCCAACTCCGCCAAAACCGCCTGAGCTGCTGCCCGAGGGTCCGCGTGCTGCCAGATCGGTCGGCCGACGACGATGTGATCCGCCCCGTTGGCTATCGCGTCGTGGGGTGTGGCAATGCGCTTCTGGTCGCCGGGGGTGCTTCCTGTTGGGCGCACGCCCGGGGTCACGATCAGGCGTCCCTCAGCCTCGGGCAAGGCGCGGATCATCGCGGCCTCGTGCGGAGAGGAGATGACACCATCGGCACCGGCCTCCAGAGCGCGGCCTGCACGCTCGGCCACCAGATCGGGAATGGCTCCGTCGCGGATCAGGCAATCGTCCAGATCGGAACGATCCATCGACGTCAGAAATGTCACGGCAAGGATCTTGGTCTTGCTACCCGCAGCGCCCTCTTTGGCGGCGCGCACCACGTGGGGGTCACCGTGAACCGTGAGGAAATCAAGGTTGAACTGCGCCAGTTCCCGCACTGCAGCCTCCACCGTGGCGGAGATATCGAACAGCTTCATGTCAAGGAAGATGCGCTTGCCGAAGTCCTGCTTCAGTTCGTTGGCCAAGGCCAGACCGCCGCCCGTGAGCATGCCAAGGCCGATCTTGTAGAAGGAAACAGTGTCGCCAAGACGCTGGGCCAGGTCCAGGCCCTGCAAGATATTGGGCACATCGAGCGCCACGATCAAACGGTCGTCGGACATGGGGCTGGCTCCTGCTGAGGGGTGTGTGCGCCGGTTTAAGCGCGCGCGCGGGAGCGGTCAACCAAGCGGCATGCCGTCGGGCTTTCCAAGAGCATTGATCAGGTGGGAGATCCGGCGGCCCAGGGGCGGGATCGACGGCCTGCTGCACAGCCCCCCAAACCCTGCACAATCAAGAGAGGAATTGCGGAAGCCGTCCCTGGCATTGCATCGGATCGCAACAGTCAACCTGTGGAAGATGTCAGGCGCTGTCGCGTCGCGGATCACTGGTTCAGCATAACGAGATCAGGTTTCCTCTTAGGTTTGGCGGACGCCGGAACGGGGAAATGACTGCGCCCGCAAGGGGAGGATGAAGGCGCGACCGAGGGACGATAGGGGGCGTCCGTTGACCAGACCGTGGGGCCTTCCCGCTCCGGAGTTACGGGGAAAACGCACAGGCTCGTTCCCCCGTTGCGAAGCGCGACATGGCTTCCCATATGTCGGTTGAGGCCCATAACAGGAATGCCGCTGATGCGGGTTCTGACAGACGGGCGCTTAGACCAAGGAGAACACACATGAACTTAGAAAAGTTCACCGATCGCGCGCGCGGCTTCCTTCAGGCCGCCCAAACCATTGCGCAACGCGAGGATCACCAGAAACTGGTACCCGAGCATCTGTTGAAGGCCTTACTCGATGACGATCAGGGGCTTGCGAGCAATCTGATCACCCGTGCGGGCGGCTCCGCTGCGCGCGTGCGCGATGCGCTTGATGTGGCGATGGGCAAACTGCCCGTGGTCACAGGCGATGGCGCACAGGTATATATGGACAAGCAAACGGCCAAGGTCATGGACGAGGCCGAGAAGATTGCCGAGAAAGCCGGCGATAGTTTCGTGCCAGTGGAACGTTTGCTGACGGCGTTGGCGATGGTGAAATCCGGTGCCAAGGACGCGTTGGACGCGGGCGCGGTGAATGCGCAGGCGCTGAACGCGGCGATCAATGATCTGCGCAAGGGCAAGACGGCGGACTCGGCGTCTGCTGAGGATAATTATGACGCCCTCAATAAGTACGCCCGCGACCTGACCGAAGCCGCGCGCGACGGCAAGATTGACCCGATCATTGGCCGCGATGAGGAAATTCGTCGCGCGATGCAGGTTCTCAGCCGTCGGACGAAGAATAACCCGGTTTTGATCGGGGAGCCGGGCGTGGGTAAAACCGCGATTGCCGAGGGCCTTGCCCTGCGGATCATCAATGGCGACGTGCCCGAAAGCCTGCGCAACAAGACGCTGATGTCGCTGGACATGGGGGCATTGATCGCAGGCGCGAAGTATCGCGGTGAGTTCGAGGAGCGGTTGAAGGCAGTCCTGACCGAGATCGCGGATGCGGCGGGTGAAATCATCCTGTTCATTGACGAAATGCACACGCTGGTGGGCGCGGGTAAATCGGAAGGCGCGATGGATGCGGCCAACCTGATCAAGCCCGCCCTGGCGCGCGGCGAATTGCACTGCATCGGGGCCACGACGCTGAACGAATACCGCAAGTACGTGGAAAAGGACGCGGCCCTGGCGCGGCGGTTCCAGCCGCTGTTGGTGGAGGAGCCGACGGTGGATGACACCGTCTCCATCCTGCGCGGCATCAAGGAGAAGTACGAACTGCACCACGGTGTGCGGATTTCGGACAGTGCCCTGGTCGCTGCGGCGAACCTGTCGCACCGCTACATCACGGATCGGTTTTTGCCCGATAAAGCCATCGACCTGATGGACGAGGCGGCTTCGCGCCTGCGGATGGAAGTGGACAGCAAGCCCGAGGAATTGGATGCGCTGGATCGGCAGATCCTGCAAATGCAGATCGAGGCGGAAGCCTTGAAGCAGGAAAATGATGCCGCTTCCAAGGATCGGCTGGAGGTACTTGAGAAAGACCTGTCCGGATTGCAGGAGAAATCCGCTGAAATGACCGCAAAGTGGCAGTCAGAGCGTGACAAACTGGAATCGGCCCGCGGCATCAAGGAAAAGCTGGACCACGCCCGTGCCGAACTGGATCAGGCCAAGCGCAACGGCGATCTGGCCAAGGCCGGAGAGCTGTCCTACGGCGTGATCCCGCAGTTGGAAAAGGACCTGCAGGCCGCTGAAGCGCAGCCCGATGACATGATGGTCGAAGAAGCGGTTCTTCCCGAACAGATCGCCGAAGTGGTCGAGCGGTGGACGGGTGTGCCCGTCGCCAAGATGCTGGAAAGTGACCGCGACAAGCTGCTGCGTATGGAGGATGAACTTGGCAAGCGCGTGATCGGCCAGCATCAGGCGGTGAGCGCGGTGTCTCGTGCCGTGCGCCGGGCCCGCGCGGGCTTGCAGGACGAGGGGCGGCCGTTGGGCAGTTTCCTGTTCCTCGGGCCAACGGGTGTTGGCAAGACGGAGCTGACCAAGGCCTTGGCCGAGTATCTGTTTGACGACGATCAGGCGATGGTTCGCATTGATATGTCTGAGTTCATGGAGAAACACTCCGTCGCGCGTCTGATCGGTGCGCCTCCGGGCTATGTTGGCTATGATGAGGGCGGTGTGCTGACGGAAGCCGTGCGCAGACGTCCCTATCAGGTGATCCTGTTCGATGAGGTCGAAAAGGCGCATCCGGAAGTGTTCAACGTCCTGCTGCAAGTGCTCGACGATGGGCATCTGACCGATGGGCAGGGCCGAACGGTGGATTTCAAGCAGACGCTGATCGTACTGACGTCGAACCTCGGATCTCAGGCGCTGAGCCATTTGCCGGAGAACGCGGATGCGGGCCGGGCAAAAAGCGACGTGATGGACGCCGTGCGCGCCCATTTCCGGCCGGAGTTCCTGAACCGTCTGGATGATATGATCGTGTTTGACCGCCTCACGCGCGACGACATGGATGGGATCGTCCGCATCCAGCTGGCCCGGTTGGAACGGCGGCTTGCCCTGCGCAAGATCCGGCTTGTTCTGGAGGACAGCGCCGCGACGTGGCTGGCCGATGAAGGGTACGACCCGGTCTTCGGCGCGCGTCCTTTGAAGCGTGTGATCCAACGCGCCTTGCAGGACGAGTTGGCGGAGATGATCCTGAGCGGCGATGTTGCGGACGGAGCCGAGGTGCATGTCAGCGCCGGGGCCGATGGCCTGCTGGTGGGCGACCGTATCGCGGCGTCGAACCGGCCCAAACCGGATGAGGCCGTCGTGCACTAAGCGCCCTGCATGCCAGGCAAGGACCCGAACGCCCCGCACGAGTTGTGCGGGGCGTTTCCTTTTGCGCCGCGCGCGCTATTGTTCCCGGAAGTCTTACCCGACGGAGCCGATCCATGACCAACCCGAAAATCACCCCCCGCGACAACGGCCCCCTGGTGGTCAGCGATCCACCGATCCTGCGCCATTTGGGTGGCGAGGAGATCGCGACCAAGGATGTCGCGGCGCTGTGTCGATGCGGCATGTCGGCAAACAAGCCGTTTTGCGATGGGTCGCACCGGGAGGCGGGATTCTCGACCGCACCAGCCGACGCGAGGTTGCGAAACTCTGAACTGACCTATGAGGGTCAGGTGGATGGGCAGGACGTAACTGTCGCGTATACCCCGGTGCTGTGCAGCCATGCAGGCGAATGCTCCAAACGCGCCGCGCAGGTGTTCAGGCCGAGCGAAAAGCCGTGGATCCAGCCCGAAGAGGGAAAACTGGCGGATATTCTTGAGGCGGTTGCAATGTGCCCGTCGGGCGCGCTGCGGGTGTCCGTGGGGGCGAGGACCGAAGCGCAACACCTGAACCGGGGAGAAGTGGTGATCGAGGTGGAGACGCACGGGCCATATCGGGTGAAGAACGTGGCGCTGGAGGCGGAGTTCAACGGCGTGGGGGCATCACGCGCAAATTACGTTCTGTGTCGCTGCGGGCTGTCGAAGAACAAGCCATTCTGCGACGGCACCCATTATGATGAAAAGTGGCGTGATGATGCGTGACGGGCTGGGAGGAAGGATCGCCTCTGCCGTGGTGCGACGTGTCACGCAGCAAACGTGAATTGCCCGTGGTGCAGGACTGTCTGTGTGATGTGCGTGAACCCGCGCAGCCATTTCAATGGTCTTCCTGCCATGGCGTCGATCCGGAGCCGGGTCTGACCGGAGCCGTGGATGCGCACGGCGTCAATGGCGCAGCGATCCCTCTTCGCAAGTAAATTGAAACATATCACGATGCCTAACCGTTACGTGATAGTGGATGTCAGCTATTGGGTGCAGCCCCAGTTGTAGTGCATCAAGGTGCAACGATTGATTTAGGAGAGACCCATATGGCCCGTCGCTACACGTCCAAGCTGACCTATGATGATGTCACCCCGGAACGTCTGTTTCTGAACCGCCGTCAGATCATGGCGGGTGCGGGCGGCGTGTTGGGTGCGGGATTGATTGGTGGCGCGGCGCAGGCGCAGAATGACCCGCGACTGAGTCTGGAGCCCAACACATTTGAAGAAATCACCACCTACAACAATTATTATGAGTTCGGCACCGGCAAAAGTGATCCCGCAGACAATGCCCATACGCTTACGACCGCTGGCTGGACGGTAGAGATCGACGGATTGGTCGACAATCCCGGCACTTACACGCTGGAAGACATCCTGAGCGAGGTGGAGATCGAAGAGCGCATCTATCGCCTGCGGTGTGTCGAGCAATGGTCCATGGTAGTTCCGTGGAACGGATTTGAACTGGCCGACCTGCTGAACCGCGTGGGCGTGCAGGACGGCGCACGATATGTGGCGTTCGAAACCGCGCTGCGCCCCGA
>CAWHTO010000001.1:447500-1332565 GCA_963832295.1 uncultured Alphaproteobacteria bacterium
CGACCGAATACCACGGGGGGTAGAGCACTGGATGGGTAATGGGGCCTTACCGGCTTACTGATCCTAACCAAACTCCGAATACCCGTGAGTACTAGTCGGCAGACACACAGTGGATGCTAACGTCCATTGTGGAAAGGGAAACAACCCTGACCTCCAGCTAAGGCCCCTAATTCATGGCTAAGTGGGAAAGCAGGTGGGACGACCAAAACAACCAGGAGGTTGGCTTAGAAGCAGCCATCCTTTAAAGATAGCGTAACAGCTCACTGGTCTAAATAAGTTGTCCTGCGGCGAAGATGTATCGGGGCTCAAGCCATGAGCCGAAGCTGAGGATGCACATAGTGCATGGTAGCGGAGCGTAGTGTGATTAAACCAATCTCTCTTTATTGCCCTTCGGGGTAGTGCGGAGAGAAGGGTTTTTCTGTGAAGCCGGCGCGTGAGCGATCCGGTGGAGAGATCACTAGTGAGAATGATGACATGAGTAGCGACAAACAGGGTGAGAGACCCTGTCGCCGAAAGTCCAAGGGTTCCTGCTTAAAGCTAATCTGAGCAGGGTAAGCCGACCCCTAAGGCGAGGCCGAAAGGCGTAGTCGATGGGAACCAGGTTAATATTCCTGGGCCAGCTAGCAGTGACGGTTCGTGAAGATTGTTCACCCTTATTGGATTGGGTGGGCCGTTAATCGGATCCTGGAAATAGCTCTAGCATAAGATCGTACCCTAAACCGACACAGGTGGACTGGTAGAGAATACCAAGGCGCTTGAGAGAACTATGTTGAAGGAACTCGGCAAAATACCTCCGTAAGTTCGCGAGAAGGAGGCCCAGTTTCTACGCAAGTATTGACTGGGGGCACAAACCAGGGGGTGGCGACTGTTTACTAAAAACACAGGGCTCTGCGAAGTCGCAAGACGACGTATAGGGTCTGACGCCTGCCCGGTGCCTGAAGGTTAAAAGGAGGAGTGCAAGCTCCGAATTGAAGCCCAGGTAAACGGCGGCCGTAACTATAACGGTCCTAAGGTAGCGAAATTCCTTGTCGGGTAAGTTCCGACCTGCACGAATGGCGTAACGACTTCCCCGCTGTCTCCAACATAGACTCAGCGAAATTGAATTGCCTGTCAAGATGCAGGCTTCCCGCGGTTAGACGGAAAGACCCCGTGCACCTTTACTACAGCTTCAGACTGGTATCAGGACTGGGATGTGCAGAATAGGTGGTAGGCTTTGAAGCAGGAACGCTAGTTTCTGTGGAGCCTCCTTTGAGATACCACCCTTCGCATTCTTGATATCTAACCGCGGTCCGTTATCCGGATCCGGGACCCTCTGTGGCGGGTAGTTTGACTGGGGCGGTCGCCTCCTAAAGAGTAACGGAGGCGCGCGAAGGTTGGCTCAGACCGGTCGGAAATCGGTCGTTGAGTGCAATGGCAGAAGCCAGCCTGACTGCGAGACTGACAAGTCGAGCAGAGTCGAAAGACGGCCATAGTGATCCGGTGGTCCCGAGTGGAAGGGCCATCGCTCAACGGATAAAAGGTACGCCGGGGATAACAGGCTGATGGTGCCCAAGAGTCCATATCGACGGCACCGTTTGGCACCTCGATGTCGGCTCATCTCATCCTGGGGCTGGAGCAGGTCCCAAGGGTACGGCTGTTCGCCGTTTAAAGAGGTACGTGAGCTGGGTTTAGAACGTCGTGAGACAGTTCGGTCCCTATCTGCCGTGGGTGTAGGATATTTGAGAAGAGTTGCCCCTAGTACGAGAGGACCGGGGTGAACGTTCCACTGGTGTACCAGTTGTTCCGCCAGGAGCAGTGCTGGGTAGCTATGAACGGAAAGGATAACCGCTGAAGGCATCTAAGCGGGAAGCCCCCTTCAAAACAAGATATCCCTGAGAACCGAGGTAGACCACCTCGTCGATAGGCCAGAGATGTAAGCGTGGTAACACGCTCAGTTGACTGGTACTAATTGTTCGATAGGCTTGATTTGATCCAGTGAAAGACAGGAATTGCCGTGCGCCTCGCAGGAGGAGCGGCAGCATCTGAACATCACTCGGTTACAAGCATCACCAACACCATAGTGTGTTAATACTGGATAGACTGACGCATCTACGGTGCGTTGGACTGATGGTTTGTGTCTTTCTTAGTTTGGTGGTCATAGCACGAGCAAAACACCCGGCTCCATTCCGAACCCGGCCGTTAAGTGCCGTTGCGCCGATGGTACTGCGTCTTAAGACGTGGGAGAGTAGGTCACCGCCAAACTTAGTAAGACACAGACACGCATCTCTCTGACGATATTCATAAAAGCCCGCTATCTCCTTCGGGATGGCGGGTTTTTGTGTTTTTGCCTTGTTCGAAGTTGGCTATGATCTGCCACGGAACTTTCATCGAAAGTGTTTGGCCTGACGTAAGCGTCCGGCCTTGCCGCACTGACGCGCCATAGAGTGTGTTGATAGTGTCCACCCCATTGATAGGGGACATCTTGAGGACGGATATGGCGGGCAAGAAGGGTCAGAAGAAGCGGTTCTGGTCGGATGAGGAGAAGGTTTCGATCTGTGCGCAGACCTGCGCGCCGGGTGTTTCGGTAGCGCAGGTCGCGCGGCGGTATGCCATGAACACCAACCTGATCCACAAATGGCTACGGGATCCCAAGTTTGCGCCTGATCCGGAGATCATTGAAGGTGAGGTTGCTGAGACGCCATGCTTTTTGCCTGTGGAGGTTGTTGACCGCACCCCGACCAAAGACACGGCCTCGACGACTGACACCAAGCCTCCGCAAAGTGCGATTGAGATTGACCTGCCCCCCGAGGCTCCCTCATTCATAACGAGAGTTCGCGGGTTTGGATTTCATATTCCGTGGTTTCGTTTTGGGCAAGCGCGGCGTGCGCGGAGCCCTCAAATTGCTCAAGCGCTCGACGCGCGTCAGCGGGTGTTTTGTTGCCCAGCGATGAGTGCGGCCTGACGTTATTGTGGTCATATCGCCAAAGGGCCAGTTTGCGGCGGGCATCGTCTAACGTGTCGAACAGTTCTTCGTTCAACAACTCATCGCGTACCAAAATTGATCTTCATCAATTGGGGCAGCCCAACCGGATATATGATGAGCTTATGATCGATCTCCCCTCGAAAGGATGCGCCATGAGCAAAAGCGATAAACCCAAAGACACGGTGGCGTCAGCGGCCAATTTGATGGACACAATGCGTCTGGCCGGTATCAAGTCGATGTCCGGTTTCGGCACGGACGTTCTGGAAACCGTGGCTGATATCGGAAGTGAGGTGCTGAATTTCACTGCGGCGCGCATCCAACGGGATGTTCAAACCCAGCACGACCTGTTGCACGCAAAAGACCTGGCCGAGGTTCAGCACATCCAGATGCAGTTTTTCCAGAAAGCCATGGACGACTACGCCGCCGAAACCGCCAAACTGATCGAGATGCAGAAGGCCCTGACCCCAAATATGGCCGGAGACGTCGTGGTCACAGACTGACTCCAGCCCCAACCGATCCCGGTCCTTAGACAAACTACAACCGGCTGACGACATTCAGTTGTGGGCTTTCCCTTGTTGAGTCGCATCATGTAGTATCCACCTGGTTTCTTGAAATACCTCCACATCGCTGAATTCCGCGAATCCAGGCAATGCGGATGCATACTCTCCGTTCGCTTCGTCTGCTTGATCGGGCACCGGCGCCTTTTCGTTCGACCTGCAATTTCACGAGAGTATACAAGCAGTCCGTTTCCGCAAAAACAATTGATGCAGTGCACCTTATCCAGTGCATCGAGGCAGAACAGGTGCTTTCGATCAAAGACAGAATAATCTGCCCGCTAGAGCTACCTTATGCGGTCCGCCGGAAAGCAAATGGTCTGATAAACGGTAGTGAAGATATCCAAGATCACGAACGGAACGATCATCGAATAGATGATTGGTGAGGTCAGAACGACCAGCGGTCGCGCATCGGCCAACTAGGACGCCAGTTCTTGCTTTAACGCGCTATGGCGTTGGCGCACTTGTTGCTCGAACACAACCCGGCGCTGCAAGTTGGTGTACCTGTAGGTCGCTCGCCGACGTTCAGATTCCTGCTCAAGTACGTCGTCGAGTTCACGTATTCCCTCACGCAGTTTGTTGATTGTGTTCGACAATTTAGGCTTCCCTAAGTCCGAGTAGGCGAAGACTGGCGCTTGGCATGTTTCTTGCGAAAATCCGTGCAGGCTCGAAGTGCCTTGGCGCGATGAACCGTCAAGGAACCGCCGTTCACGAGGGTTGCCAGGCCAATCGTTCCGGCCAAGTTCTTGAAACCCGCATGACCCTGTCCGGCGAATTCCGGGTCATCTTTGATCTCGTGCCCCGTGTGGTCGTACTCTGCCCCACTATAGGCAATGTTCCCGGATCCCGATGGACGTCGGTCAAGCAACGTTCGTAATTCTGCGTCCGTTCAATTTGGCCTGTCCCCGTGGAACCCTTTCCGCCGTTAGTCCGGCTGGCACTCCGCGGCGCCCTGTTTGATTGATCGCAACACGCTTTCGGAGCGCGCCTGTTACAAACCTTCGGGGGTGTCAGCGCTTGAGAGGTTGCCAAAAGGAGTTGCCGGTGCTCAGACCAACTGGAGGTGGACATGTGCACCCCAAAGAGAACTGCGTCACATGCGACGGGAAAGGCCTGTTATGACACTCGATCCAGCCGAAATGTCGCCTGTGCTTCCGCTTGAGGACACCGGTGAGCTACTGTCAATTCTGGTGTCCAAGCGGTCGTCATGCGGCGGCCTGATCTGTGTTTGATGGCTTGATGCCGTTGACGAAATCGACGCCCTGAATGACGTCGGCGAGATGGACAAAGCCGCGCAGTTTGCGCCAGCTTTTCTCTGCGCATTGGCCGAGTTTAAACATCATATGAAGCATACCGTCTCGGCTGAGGCAGCCTTTGGTGCGCTTGGTTCGATGCCGTATCGTCGCGAAGGCGCTTTCGATGGGATTTGACGTGCGGATGCTTTGCCAGTGCTGGGCCGGGAAGTCGTAAAAGGTCATCAGTTCTTCTCGGTCCTTGATCAAACATTCAGTGGCCTTCGGGTACTTCGCCTCGAAGGTTTCGATGAACAGATCAAAAGCGGCATGCGCATCCTCTCGCGTCTCAGCCTGCCAAATGTCATGCAGCATCTTCTTGGCCTTTGGCTGGGTACGCTTGGGTAGATAATTCAGTACGTTGCCGGTTTTATGCACCCAACAACGTTGCTGTTTGGTGGAGGGGAACACTTCCTCCAGGGCTGACCAGAAGCCCATAGCACCATCGCCGATGCCCAGTTTCGGGAAGCTAAGACCCCTGCTTTTGAGACCAAGCAGTACCTCTCGCCAACTTTGGGTACTTTCCCGGACGCCGTCCTCGATGGCAAGAAAATGCTTTTCTCCCCGTGCGTTGACCCCGATGACGACAAGAACGCAGAGCCGGTCATCGGTGCCGCGCAACCCGCTGTAAATGCCGTCCGCCCAGACATAGACCCATTCATCCCGGCTCAGATCTGCCTTGCGCCATTCGTTGTATTCCGCCGCCCATTGGCCTTTCAGGCGCGAAACGGTCTTTGCGGAGAAACCGGTGGCGTCCGGGCCAAGAAGCACCCTCAATGCTGTGCCCATTTCACCGGTAGAAATACCTTTCAGATACAGCCAGGGCAGCGCGGCATCGATAGATTTGGCCTTCCGGACATAGGGCGGGACCAGTGCCGAGTGGAACGTCACTGGTTTTCCGTCTTTCGCCCGCACTTTTGGCACCTTCACCGTGACTGGTCCGATCCCGGTTTGCACCGCGCGTTCAGGATGATAGCCGCTGCCGACGACCGCTGCGCGGCCATCCGACGTGCGGCGCTCGGAAAACCTGGCAAGAAATGCATCCCGCTCGGCCTCAACAGCCGCTTGAAGCAATTCCCGCGCACCCTTGCGCAGAAGATCAGTCAGCGGATCAGTGACCGCGTCTCGACCGGTGAAATCAATAATGGTAGCGTCGTCCATGGTGGTGCGTCCTTGAATGGTTGGTGGCTTGTGTCGCAACAACAAACCAACCAGATGCACCGCCAGCTTTCAAATCACCCGGACACCAGATTCACTCATAACTCGACACCGGTCAGGGCACCGCCCAAGTCCGACGCGCGCGAAGCGGTGCCTTGCGGAGGGCACTGGTTGCAGTGCCGTTTTTCATGCTGACACTGTTCTCTGGCGCAGTCATTGGGATGTACTTTCAGCCTCCGGGACTGCGCGTATTCTTCAATGCAACGGGCCTGCAACCAGGAGCCGGGACTCAAACGCCCATCGCAATCGCGATCCAGCAAGTGAGAGCGCAAGAACAGGTCTCGGTCCTCAGTGAAGATGACGTGGTCGCGTTGGGTCGCATCATTCCGTTCGGCGACGTTACCAGCGTGGCGACACCGTCGGGCGCGGGTGACGCCCGCATTGCAGAGGTCCGGATTGCGGCAGGAGATGTCGTGGCAGCCGGTGACATCTTGGCGGTACTCGACAACCTTCCGCAACTTCAGGGCGCCTTGACATCTGCGGAGGCCGCCGTCGCGGTGCGCGAGGCAACATTGGCGCAAACACGTGCGTCGAACCGGGCCTCATTGGCAGAAGCGCAGGCCACTCTGGAACGCGCACAGGCGGCTGCCACCGCCGCTTCAGCCGACCTCGACCGCGCGACGTCCCTGCTGGAGCGTGGCATCACGACACGCGCCCAGTTTGACCAGATCGTTGCCACTGCAACACAGGCAGAACGCGACGTCGAGCGCGCCCTTGCAACCTTGTCCCGCTACGCCACCGGGTCCGAGACCGTGCAAGCCGACATCGCGGTGGCACAGGCCAATCTGGATGCCGCCCGAGCCGATCTGGCCCGCGCCATCCTGGATCTGGACCGCGCCTATGTCCGAGCCCCTGAACGCGGCACGGTACTGGACATCAACGTGCGTGCAGGCGAGCGCCCTCCGGGCGACGGGATCATCGACCTGGGCGACACCTCTCAGATGACCGTTGTGGCCGAAGTGTATCAAACCCTGATCGGTCGCGTGACCATCGGCGATCCCGTGACAATCAGCGCAGAGGCGTTGGCGCAGGATCTGACGGGCGTTGTCTCTGCAATCGGATTGGAGATCGGGCGGCAATCCATCACCTCCTCTGATCCGGCCAGCAACACCGACGCGCGGGTGGTGGATGTGATCATCGTGCTTGATCCGGTATCTTCCGAGCGCGCACAGACCTTTACCAACCTCGAAGCCGTTGTGCGAATCGACGCGGGCCGCGTGGAATGAGCCGCGTGTTGACCCTGTTCTTCGGCCGTTTGCCAATCGGCTGGCTACAACTATCCCACAGCAAGGGACGTCTGTTCGCGGCCGTTTGCGGTGTGGCCTTCGCCAACCTTCTGGTGTTCATGCAGTTGGGCATCCTGGGCGCGCTGAACGAATCGACCGTCGCGCCCTATGCGCTGCTGAACGCGGATATCATTCTGTCATCGCGAGAGGGCAACACCCTGACCGATAGCGAGAACATCGCGCGTGTGCGGATGTTCCAGGCCTTGGGGGTGGCTGGTGTCGCAAGCGCGACTCCATTGTTCATCGGCAATCTGCCCTTCTCCTTGGACGATGGCTCGTCAGTGTCGCTGCTGACTTTCGGCTTGGACACCGCACAAGGCGGCCTCGTTTCATCTGAGATCGCGGCTGCCCTCGAAGATCTCAACATCGAAAACACCGCCCTGCTTGACGAGGCGACCCGAGGCATGCCGCCTTCCGTAATTGATCGCCTGCAACAGGGGGGCACCTTCGCGTTCGAGGCCAATGGCACAACTTTGACGGCCATTGGGACCATGAAAGTTGGCGGCGGTTTCCTCGCGGACGGCATGCTGGTGATGTCCGGTCAGACGTTTCTGCGGTTCTTCGCGTCACGTAGCAGCAGTGCACCCGATCACATCCTGATCGGAGTGGCAGACGGCGTGTCCATCGCAACGGTCGCCGCCCGCTTGCGCGCCGCCCTGCCCGCAAACAGTGTCCGGGTCCAAACCGTTGACGAGGCACGCGCCGCTGATCTGGCATTCATGTCAACGGAACGCCCGACCGGCATCATCTTTGGGTTTGGCGTGTTCATGGGCGTCCTTGTTGGCCTCGTCATCGTCTATCAGGTACTGTCCACCGATGTGGCTGACCATTTGGGCGAATATGCGACATTCAAAGCCATGGGATACGGGCAGCCGTTCTTTCTGAGCATCATCTTTGAAGAGGCCGTCGTGCTGGCGATCTTTGGGTTTACCCCCGGCTTCTTCATATCGCTGGTGCTTTATGCGGGGTTAGTGGCCGTGACAGGCCTGCCCGTCTCGATGGATGCCGGCCGAGGTGCGATGGTGTTTTTCGGCACTCTCGCCGCCTGCACGCTATCGGGCGCAGTCGCGACCCGGCGGCTCGCCAGCGCAGAATCCGGCGGACCTGTTTTGACCGTGGAGTATCCGATAAGCGTTGACACTCTGAACCATTACTTCGGCACCGACGAGGCGCGCAAGCAGGCAATCTTCGAGATCAGCCTGACCATCGCCACGGGCAGCCTGACGGTCTTGATGGGGCCGTCGGGCTCCGGCAAGACCACGCTTTTGACGCTGATGGGCACCCTGCGGGAGGTCCAGGAAGGGAGCGTCACGCTTCTGGGCAATGAGTTGCACAACGCCCCTGAGGCCGATCTGGTCGCACTGCGCCGACGTCTGGGGTTGATCTTCCAAGCCCACAACCTGCACGAGAGCCTGACCGCCACGCAGAACGTCCTGATCGGACTTGAGGTGCACGGAAGGGGTAACGCGAAAAGACAACGCATCGCCAGCCATCATATGCTGGATCTTCTCGGCCTGTCAGATCGCCGGGACTATTTGCCCGGCAAACTCTCCGGCGGCCAAAAACAGCGCGTTGCGATCGCCCGCGCCCTGGTGTCAAATCCGGAGGTCGTCCTGGCCGATGAACCCACTGCAGCACTTGATAAAGAGTCAGGTCATACCGTGGTCAAGATGCTGAAAACATTGGGTGAAGTACGCGGAACCACCACGGTCATGGTCACCCACGATCCGCGCATTCTAGAGATGGCGGACCGGATCATTCGCCTTGAGGACGGACGCGTAGTGGAAGACGGTTCCCAGTGAAATCCCCGCCCGAAAGGGATCGCGACGAACCGAAATCCGATTGATCCTTATCAACACAGCGGCTTCAAATATCTGGTGGGGTCACGGCGTATTGCGTCGGAGGGATCGCGCCATCATGGCCCATCATCTTGTCCTACTGGTGACCGCAGCCATTGCACCGTCGGGGTCGGCATTGGCTGAGACGATACCCGTTGACGTTGGCGGTGAAACCAATGTTTCCAGGTCGACCGTTCGCCAACCGAACTCGGTCGATCAGGATTTGCTGGTCGCAAGGGTCGCCGTGTCCCGGACCGGCGATGTGACTGGGGATATCCACGCCATTGGCTTCGATATCGAAAAAGACGGCGCGGTTGGTGGTGACGTGGCGGCTGGTATCACCTTGGTTGCCTTGCTCAACTTCATCCCAGTTTTTGGGTGGATAGCCAACTACGCTCCCGTTTTTTTGGGAATTGGTGCCATCACGACCGCCATTTTCGATAGCTTCGCCACCGGGCTGGAGGTCGATCGGGGCCAAAGCCTTGAACAAATGGACTCACCGAAATCCTGACCAACCGAAAGGAACGCATCATGAGCGCACAAGGGCTGGAAGTCATCGACCACACCGTTCAGCTGACCCATGAATGGATCAATGAATTGCGTGAACGGCTTGATTGGTTCAGCAGCCAGGACGCGCTACGGTTGTTGCGAGTGACGCTGCAGCAAGTCCGCGACCACATCAGCCACGAAGAGGTTGCTCAGTTGTCAGCGCAGATGCCGCTGCTGATACGTGGCATGTTCTTCGAAGGCTGGCAGCCGTCCCATACGCCGGTGAAAGACCGCGACGCCGACATTTTCTTGACGGCAATTGAGAAAAAAGTCGGAGACGTTCAGGAATGGCGCGGATCGGAAGACATTACTTGCGTCTTCGAAATCCTGAATGCGCGCATTTCTGAGGGCGAGATCGCCGATGTGAAGGCAAATGTGCCGAAACGCATCCGTGACATCTGGCCCGACTAAGGCAACTCGCGGTGTCCGAGGCAGTCACTCTGGCTCGGCACGGGCACGTAGTCCTGGGGGATCGATCACCTTTATCTTTTGCGGCGTCTCCAATTTGATCAATCCCGCCTTGCGAAGCTTAGTGATCGTTCTGCAAACCGTCTCTGTTGTTAGTCCTAGAAAATCGGCGATATCGACGCGCCGCATTGGAATTTCCACGTGGATCCCATCAGAGAAGGACTTGCCTATCCGGTCCGTCAATGTGATGAGGAACGAAGCAGTCTTCTCGGTCGCAGTCTTCGACGACAGCAACATGAAGTGGTCCTGCATCGCGCAAATCTCGTTCAATGCAGCGCGGGTAAGGCGACGGTGCAGATCCGGGTTGGGATTGCACACGTCGAGTGCCGACTGACGGTAGCCCTCGACCACACTATCGGTGATCGCATCGCAATCAGTATGGTGCACATTACCTTCAGGAAACCCAACGATGTCACCGGGCAAGGCAAAAGCAATTATTTGCCTGCGTCCATTTTCCATTACGCGGGCAAGACGCAACATACCGCGTTCCACCTCGTAGACGTGCTCAGCGTCATCGCCCTCATGGAACAAATGTTGTCCGACATTCAGGCGTTGATAAAAACGGCGGTCCGGGTGGCACACCGCCTCGCTGTTGTGTTGACTGGCCTCAACGTTTGGCTCAGTGGTTGTGGCAAGTTTCAAGTACATGGCGGCCCCCTGTTCGACGAGAATGTACCTTCGTTGAGCGATGTCGCAGGGGTGCGACACCGTTGTATCATTTGGTATCAATAGGCAGGGTTTCGCGGCGACACAGGACACATCTTTTCTGCAACCAAGAAAGGCACTAAGGTTGCTCCAGCTCAGACGGAGCGGCCACAATGCAAAACAAGAAAATTCTGATCGTTGAAGATGATCCCAAAATTCGGGCGCTGTTGCGCGCGTGCTTTGAGGGCGAGGGTGCAAGTGTGTCTGAGGCCACAAACATGAAAGACGTGCAGAATGCGTTTGAAAACGATGTTCCGGATCTTGTGACTCTCGATATCGGGCTTGCGGGCGAAAACGGCTTGGATATCACCCGCGATCTGCGCCGGACTTACGATACACCGATCATTATGGTGACTGGCAAAGGTGATGTAATTGATCGCATTGTCGGGCTTGAACTTGGGGCAGATGACTACATTTCAAAGCCGTTCCATATCCGCGAGATGGTGGCTCGCGTGAATTCCGTCCTGAGGCGCTATGATGCTCCAGCCAAGGGCAACACATCTATCGCAAACGACGCCGATACCGCGCGCGACTGCCTTGCTCTGGACGGGCTGGTGCTGGACCTTGAACGCATGGATGTGCGCGATCGATCCGGTAACGCCTGCAACCTCACGACCGCCGATTTCAAACTGCTGCGTGCGTTTGTGGACCATGCCGGGCGGCCACTGTCACGTGATCAGTTGATGGATTTGATTGACGGCCCTTCGTGGGTGCCGCTGGATCGCACTATCGACAATCAGGTCGCGCGCCTGCGCAAGAAGATCGAACGAAATGCCAGTCAGCCTCAGTTGATCAAAACAGTGCGCGGCATTGGATACATGCTGACAGAGTCCACTCGCCCGACCGATCAGGCATTTTCCAACACCGCGTAGACGGCGCGTTCCAGATCAACCTGCCGGTAGGGTTTGCGCAGCATCTTGAATTCGTCCCCGGCCCACCGATCGCGCAACACAGACTCCGAGAACCCCGACGTCAGAAGCACAGCAACCTCCGGCCGTTCGTTGGCAATACGCTTGGCCAGATCGTAGCCGGACATCGTTCCAGGCATGACCATGTCCGAGAAGACGAGGGTCACATCGGGCATTTTTTCAAGCATGCTCCACGCCTCGTCAGCGGTGGCCGCGCTTCGACACTCAAACCCAATCGCTTTCAGCCTCGTCTCGGATAAACGACGCAATTTTTCGTCGTCCTCAGCGATCAGTGCGATCCGCGATGGCGGTGCACTTTCTGACCCCGGTTGCTTGGCACCAGCCGCCTCTGTCGCAGCTTTCCCTAACGCGGGAAAATACAATGAAACTGTCGTGCCCTGGCCAAGTTCTGAATAGATGGTCAGGTGTCCGCCCGATTGTTTCACAAATCCGTAAACCATTGACAATCCGAGACCCGTACCATGACCGGCAGGCTTGGTCGTGAAGAATGGCTCCAACGCATGGGCGCATTCGTCTGGGGTCATGCCCTGGCCGGTATCACTGACCGACAAACGCACATAGCGCCCCGGAACAACGCCCAACTCTTGGGCGACATAAATGGCATCAATATCTATATTCTGAGCTTCCAGCGACAGAACCCCGCCTTGTGTCATCGCGTCCTGCGAATTCATCGCCATGTTCAGAATGGCGGTCTGCAATTGGGTGGGGTCCGCAGCCATAGGCCAAAGGTTGGGATCAGATTTGGTCTTGATCGTGCAATGACTGCCAATCGTGTGGCGCAGCAATCCCAAGGATTGAGTCAACTGCTGGTGCAGGTCGATGGGCGTAGGTTTATACTCAGAATTGCGCGCGAAGACCGTCAAGCGAGACGTCAGATCCGCTCCCAGCTCCGCCGCAGACAGCGCATCTGACAATAAGTTGCGTTGCCTTTCGGACAGGTTGGCTTTTTCCAACAGCTCAAGATTTCCAATAACGACCGTTATCAAATTATTGAAATCATGCGCAATGCCGCCCGTCATTCTGCCGATGGCATCCATCCGCTGCGACCGTTCCGATGCCTTCTGCATGGCGTGGCGATGCGTTCGGTCATGCATAATAGAAACGAAAACCGGGCCCTGGTCCGTGTCCCCGCGACCCAGCGAAAGCAGAAGCGGAAACGTCGTTCCATCGCCGCGCAGACCAGTCACCTCGCGTGCCTTGTCAAGAATGGACCGCTCGCCCGTGGTCAGGTGATGGTTCAAAAAGCCGCCATGTCGGCTGGCTATATCTCCTGGCATCAACATCGAGACATTTTGTCCGATCATTTTCTCAGGAGCATGTCGAAAAAGTTCGGCGGCGGCGCGGTTGGCACGCAGCATCAATCCGTCAGCATCCGCGATGATGATGGCATCGACCGCGGCATCCAACAGGATGTTCAACAGCATTGGGTCGTCGAACTCTGTCATCACCCCCCCAAAATTACGCCCGGTCGGACATGTGTTAAGGCAAGTCGCCCAGCAATGCTCAGACAGTCGACGCGATTTGCCGCGAGACGTCAAGAAACCCGGTCACGTCACTGAGAGTCACAACACCCAGCAATGCGCCGCCATCCACGACAAGGAATTTCCGTCGCCCGGTTTTGGTCATCAGGTCCAGAAAGGCTTGCACGGGCATGTCGGGGGGGATTGAGTTGTCAGGCGACAAATTCTCCACCACATCGTCGACCGTCGTGGTCGCCCAATGCTCCCGGTCGATCCGGCGGATGATGTGCACGTCGATATATCCCAGTAATTGCTGCGCTTCTAGCACGGGGGCGAAGCTGATACCTTCAGCCAAGAACACGCGATTGACAACTTCCGCCAAGGTTTGATCCGGTCGGGTGATCAGCGGCTGACGCGTCATCAGGTCGGCAACGTTTCGCCCGGCGAACATTTGCTTCATCTCAACCTGTTGATAGGATGATCGCCCAATTCCCAGAAGGAACAGCCCGACAAGGATCGGCCAGAGGCCCGCAGCGGGACCAACACTGAACATTGCCAGCCCACCAAGGCCAATCAGCCCCCATGCAAACACAGTTGAGACCTCCGCCGCACGGTGAGTTGCTGCAACCAGATCGCCGGTTCTTCGCCAGATCAGCGCACGGAAGACGCGCCCTCCGTCCAGGGGGAAAGCTGGCACCATATTGAACAACGCCAATATCAGATTGACCGTGGCAAGGTAGCTGAGAACAGCGACGATGACCGGTCCAAAACCCACGACAGGCGCCACACTGAGGGTTGACCAGAACAAACCCGAGATCACGAGGCTGGCGAGTGGTCCGACGACGGCAACCCGAAACTCCACAGCCGGGTCGGAAAGTTCCGACTCCAGCTCCGCGACGCCGCCGAACAGGAACAACGTGATCCCTTTGATGTTTAATCCATGGGCCCGAGCTACAAAGGAATGCGCCAATTCGTGCAGGACCAACGAGGTGAACAACCCGAGCATCGCCACAAAAGCTGCAATCAGGATGGTTGATTGACCGGCTTCAGGAAGCAATTCAGGGAAATAGCGCGTCGAGAGGCTCCAGACGATCAGGCCTGCGATCAGCAACCAACTGGCGTCGACTTTGATATCGAAACCTCCTATCCGCGTAACTGTGATGGATCGGCCCCACATATCGCCTCCGTTTTCTTCACCCGCGGCTCTTGTGGCTGTTGGGAAACAGCCCTGGTCACGCGCCTTGGCCAATCAGGGACGGGCCAACAACGACCAAGAGCGCGGCTTTTGGCGGCTTGCCGCTTAATGCGCCATGAGGACCGGCACTCCGGTTTGCTCGATCATCGAACGAGTTGACCCACCAAAGACCAATTCACGCAGACGGGATTTGCCGTAGGCACCCATGACCACAAGGTCGGCCCCGACTTCCGCCGCTCTGCGTTGTATTGCTGCCCCAATCACTTCGCCGCCACTTGGATACTGGTTTATGGTCACCGTGCAGCCGTGGTGGCTTAACCATTTTGCAAGGTCCGATCCGGGGTTCTCCCCATCTGCCGTCTCGCTCGTATCAGGATCAAAGCTGCCCACGATCACCTCTTCAGCCGCCCTCAGAAGCGGCAGGGCGGCATGTATCGCGCGAGACGCAGGCAATTCGGTGTCCCAGGCGGCAAAAATGCGCTTGGGCTGGACCATCGGCGTCGCATTCAGCATCAGGGGAATGGGTGTGTCGAACAGGATCGCGAAAGTTGTCGGGCGAAACAGGCCATCGTTAGCCTCTCTTAAGCTGCGCGACGCAATGGCCACATCACATACCAAAGCCCGGCGGGCCACGACAGACCGAATGTCTGCATGGCCACTTAACGCGATCTGCACGTCGCCCGAGGCACCTCCACTTTGCAACAGCGCCTCAAGTTCGCCCCGGCGGCCTTTCAGGCGCTTGCGGGTGGCATTCACCTCATCCACCCAAAAATCCGAAATCTCAAAACCGCCATAGGGGAAAGCCCCATGGGCGTTCATCGGCTGGATTGGCATCTGGGATAGAAGAAAACACACCAAATGCGCGCTTTCCGCAGCCGCATATTCCGCCATTTGATGCACTTCGGCATCCTGAGTGTCCTCAGTCATCAGGAAAAGCAAGGTCAGATTTTTCATTGTCGTCACTCCGCAAATCAATTTGGCACATCCAATCGGCGCGCTATAACTGCAGAGTGCACTAGGCTTTCGCCGCTCTGGCTGACCTTGGTCAATTCATAAGTCGCCATAGCTGCAAAAATCATACCAACCTGACCAGCAAAGCGATCTGATTAGACCATGAAGGATTTTTACACCGTGTTGGGACTGTCCCCTGACGCCACGCAAGAAGAGGTCAAGCGCGCTTACCGCAAGTTAGCGCGCAAGACGCACCCCGATTTGGCGACTGGCCCAGAATCTGAAGAGACGTTCAAGGAGATCAACGCAGCCTATGACGTCCTGAAAGACCCTGAGACCCGAGCAGATTACGATGCGATGCGGCGCGGCGATGCCGGCAGTGGCAAAGACCCCCGCGGTTCCCGAAGCCGGGACGACAGCTCCTCGTTTCGACACCGAGCGTCGGGTTCGGATGATGATTTTGGCGACCCCTTTTCATCCTTCTTTGGACGGGGCGCACCATTTGGCAACACTGGCCCCCTTGGCGGAGACGTTCACGCACGGGTTGCATTGTCCATCAAGGATGCTTTTCACGGTGTCGTCTCCAAGATGAGCGTTCCGATGCACACAATTGACCGCGACGGGCGTATCACCACAACGCAGCGGGAAATCTCGGTTCGTATTCCGGCTGGCATAACGGAAGGTCAGACTATCCGTCTGGCAGGGCAAGGCCCGCAAGCCGCCGAGGGTGGACCGCCCGGTGATGTGTTTCTGGAAGTTACCTTTGCACCCCACTCCATCTACCGGGCCGTTGGCAAGGATATCTTCATGGACCTGCCAATCGCCCCGTGGGAAGCCGCCCTCGGGGACAAAATCGTGGTGCCAACACCGAACGGGAAAGTTGACCTCAAGATTCCGGCCAACGCAAAAACGGGCCAGAAACTACGGCTGAAAAGCAAGGGCATTCCCGGCCACCCACCGGGCGACTTGTTTGCCGGCCTTCAGATTGTCAATCCGCGCGTCAGCACCGAGCAGGCCCGCGAATTGTTCCGGAAGATGGCGCGAGAGCTGCCATTTGATCCACGCGAAAACCTCAGGAGGAAAGGCGGATGAAAAAGGCCGAGACACAAGGACAGGTGGTTGAGACGCTGACGCTGGCTGAGCTTTGTCGGTTTTGCGATGCAGACAGCGCCTGGGTGATTGAACTTGTAGAGTATGGCGCGCTGGACCCTTTGGGCAGTGCGACCGCAGAATGGGAGTTTCACGCGATCAGTATCGCACGAGCGCGAAAGGCCCGCCGATTACAACGCGACTTTGACGTGAACGTTGCTGGGATCGCCTTGATCCTGGATCTGCTGGAGGATCGCGACGCCTTGCGACGTGCCTTGGCAATTGCTGATGAAACCTGAGACGTCACGCCGGACTCCGTATGGAGCACGGCGTGGAATACTCGAGAGTACACCCGCTATTGAGCGACGTAGCCGCCATCAACCGGGATATTTGCGCCAGTCATGAAACTGGCGTGCGGCGAGCAGAGCCAAACGATCAGTTGGGCAACTTCGTCAGGTGTGCCTATCCGACCGATAGGATGCATGGGATCCATCATCTCCTTGGAGGATTGTGCGCCAGCGGTCGCTTGCGTGGCCAGTGAGTCGAGCATCCTCGTATCGATTCCACCGGGACAGACCGAGTTCACGCGGATCCCACTCGGGCCATATTCCAGCGCCGCGTTCTTGGTCAGGCCATTTACGCCATGTTTGGTGGCCACATAAGGAGAAAGGCCCGGAAACCCGATAAGACCTGCCACCGACGCGAGGTTGACGATTGCGCCGCCCCCGTCGGCCATCATCTGCCGAATTTCCGCCTGCAAACACAGGAATGTGCCGCGCAGGTTAACCGAAATCACGTTGTCGAAATCGTCAACCGACTGGTCTGTCAGCGGTGCGACTTTGCCTTCGATCCCGGCGTTGTTGCAGGCACAATCCAGTCTGCCATAGGCCTTCACCGTTTCTGCAATCAATCCATTCACCGCGTCAGGGTCCGACACATCGCATAGAACGAAGCCAGCCTCTCCGCCGGCGTCCCTGATCAAACCGACAGTTTCCTCGCCGTCTGCTTGGTGAATGTCAGAGACCACAACTTTCGCGCCCTCGGCAGCGAATTTCAACGCCGTTGCGCGACCGATACCCGTCCCAGAGCCCGTGACCAATGCAACTTTGTCCGACACGATTCCCATATTCGTCTCCTGGAATTTGAGCTACGAGACCATCGTTACGGAAACGATCGGCACATCAATTGATCCGCGTCAGTTGAGCAGCGTCTAAGGAGCCGGAACAGAGGTACACGCCGATCTCGGCCGCGCCTCGCACACAGAGGTGGTCGCGGAAATTCAGACCAGTCGTTAGGGTGGATCGCATGCTTCGTGATGCAGACCCGCGATGAAGGAATGCGAACATTGGCGCACTTGCAGCGAACGGCAGCAAAGCCCCGCATCTCCCCAGTTCAGACACGGCGCAGCGAAGGATCAATATACTATCTATCCGAGCTAAAAACCCTTACCGCCCTATTCTGCACTGAGCCGGAGTCGACCCCACTCACTTCATAAGCATCTACTCGGACCGCTGTTGCTCATCCCCTCACTCCCCCTCGTCCTGCACTCCACGCCCCCGCTTGACCTCCCCCCGCACCTTCTTTGCTTTCAGCCTCCGCTCGACGCTCCCGCGCGTGGGCCGCGTCCGAACCCGTCGTTTCGGCACCACCGTTGCCGCCAGGATCAGCTCCGCCAGCCGCTCCCGCGCCAGGTCGCGGTTGCGGGCCTGGCTCCGCTCCTCGCTCACCTGCAAGACCACCGCGCCGTCCTTGGTCCAGCGTCGTCCTGCCAGCCTCTGCAACCGTCGCTTCACCGCCTCCGAAAGCGCCGGAGACCGCGCCGCCTCGAACCGCAACTCAACCGCGCTCGACACCTTGTTCACGTTCTGCCCGCCCGGCCCCGACGACCGCACGAACTGCTCCGTCAGCTCCCAGTCCTCGATCACAATATCATCCGTGACGCGCAACATCGGTTCGGCCTTTCGGTGTACAGGGTGTGTACAGCCTGTGTACGGGGTGTGACTCGCAGTTTCACCAACAAAAAAGGGCTGCCCGATGTGAGCAGCCCTTTCGAGAAATCAGGAGGTGGGCGCGGTTGAGAGACCTACGGCTCACCTGGGAAGGTTGCCTAACGGCGTGCCCCCCAAGTTGTCCCGACACCATTCTCCAATAATCCTCTAGACACTGGATCACCTCCTTCCGATTTGTTTCAACTGAGGATAAGTTGGCACATATCTGGTGGAAGTCAAAACTTTTTACGCAGGATGTGGCAAAATTTTTCGTGTGAGGATGCGGAAGGGGATCAACGCGATCAGCGCCAGCGCGAGTTTGACCCCCCAATCCGCGATCGCAAGCGACACCCAAAGCGGCGCCTTCGGGCCTGTGCCGAGGATCGGGAGGACTTCATTGGCCCAGGCCACATCGCCGGGGAGGATGGTGGCCAGCGCCCCCGAAAAGGCGATGAAGAAGAACAGAGCAGTGTCCACACTGGATCCAATTACACTAGATATAACAGGCGCTTGCCACCACTTCGCTTCGCGCAACCGGTCGAATGCAGCCACGTCCAGCAGCTGTGCCGCCAAAAACGCAACGCCCGAGCCCAAAGCGATCCGCAACGTCACCAGCGGCCCGAACTCTCCCACGATCTGAGTGCCAATCAGCGAGCACACGACCCCCACCAAAAACCCAACAAAAACAACACGTCGAGCGGCGGATACTCCGTAGACACGGTTCATGATATCAGTGACGAGGAACGCCAAAGGGTACGTAAACGCCCCCCATGTCAGCCATTGGCCGAACAAAAACTGCACAAGGATATTGGAGGCGACAACAATCGCCGCCATGGCGAACACACCGGGAAGTATCTTAGTCATTGATTTCATTTCCGTTTTTACAAGGTAGTCGGAGACTTGGCCCACCATCGGGCGAGGGCGCGGAATAGGCGGGTTTGAACTGCTTGTAAAGTCCACCTAAGCGGAACGGTCATGCACCAGCACCCGCGACGTTTCCTCGCGCCGTACCGGTTCAAATCCCATCTTCTGATACAGGCGCAATGCAGCCGGATGATCCAGCGTACAGGTGTTGACTGTCATTTTCGTAACATCCCGACGCGCCCAGCCCGTCGCGATTGCTCTGTGCAACAACAATGGTCCAAGACCCGCCCCGACGGCCTGTGGAACAAGGCCGAAGTAAGCCAGATCGCATTGACCGGTCTCGCGCCAATCGAGCATGAAGAACCCCTGTGGCCAACCATTCCTGATCGCCGTCCAGATCACCACATCAGGGTTTCGGACAAAAGCCTGCAACGCGGTGGGGTCGGTCTCGGCCTGATCGTGGCGATCCTGCCACTCGTACTCGCGGCCCACAGCATCATAGAGCGCCAGGAAATACCACACCGGCGGATCAATGGCGCGCTCAAGGCGCACATCTCCGGGCAGCTGAGCGGGCCCGAACGTCGGGCGCTCGCGCATCTCAAGGTAGGTGATCGTGAAGGGAACCTCGGTCCTTGCAGGGATCACACTCATCCGGTTTCAACCTGCAATTGCTCGAACTGGCCCCACTCGGCCCAGGATCCGTCGTACAAAGACACGTTCATGTGTCCCAACCGTGCCAGGCCCAACATCAGGATCGCCGCCGTCACGCCCGACCCACAGGTGGTGATGATCCGCTGATCCAGATCCACTCCTCCCGCCTCAAACGCGCTGCGCAACGCATCGCCCTGCTTCATCGTGCCATCGGCCTCAAACAAGTTTGCATAGTGCACATTTTTTGACCGCGGAATATGCCCGGTACGCAGCCCCGCACGGGCCTCTGGTTCCTCTCCGCGAAATCGCGCCGGCGCGCGCGCATCGACGATCTGCCAATCGCCGATCTTCGAGGCCGAGGCAACCTGTGTGACGTCTTTTACCAGATGCGCCTGTCGCTGCACCGTCATGTGACGGTCGCGCACGATCGGCGGCATGTCTTCAACGGCACGCCCTTCTGCCACCCACTTTGGCAGACCGCCGTCCAGCACGGCCACATCCATCTTGCCCATCAGCCGGAAATTCCACCAGACGCGTGCGGCAGAGAACAGGCCTGTGCCGTCGTAGACAACAACCTGATGGCCATCCCCAATGCCCATCGCACGCATGCGCGACATGAACTTTTCGACCGGAGCCACCATATGCGGTAAATCAGACCTGGCGTCCGAGATGTCATCAATGTCGAAGAACCGGGCTCCCGGAATATGTCCCGCCTCATATTCTGCACGCGCATCCCGCCCCATGTCGGCCAGGTAATATGAGGCATCAATGACCCTCAGATCGGGATCATTCAAATGTGCCGCCAGCCACTCGGTGGATACCAACGTCTGCGGATCGTCGCCCGTAATCACACCAGCCATGGCACATTCTCCCGTCGCAAAAAATCCTGAATTTCCTACGCCGCCACCTCACGCCACGCAAGGGCAGCACGCAATCTTCCCCTGTTCACTTTGGCGAAAACTCAATCCGAGGCTTAGCTGCGCATCCCAATCATCTTAGACTACGACCGTCGGCCCGCCACAAGCGCCCGCCCGAGCGGCCCCTTCAGGGGTCCAAGCGAGAAGAACACTGCGCGCCTCCGGCGCACATTTTTTGAAGAGACCTCAACCGTTCTGCTTGAGCAAACGCGCTTTTTGGCGGTTCCAGTCGCGCTTGGCAGAGGTTTCGCGCTTGTCTTGCGCCTTCTTGCCTTTCGCGATGCCGATCTTCAGCTTCACCAGACCCTTATGATTGAAATACATCACCAAGGGCACCAGCGTCATGCCTTCACGCTGCGTGGCGTTCCACATCTTGGCCAGTTCCTTGCGCGACGCCAGAAGCTTGCGCCGCCGCTTTTCCTCATGCCCGAAGGTCTTCGCCTGCTTGTATGGCGCAATGTAGGAGTTCACGAGCCACAGTTCGCTGTCCTCCACTGCGGCATAGCTTTCAGCGATATTGGACTGGCCGGATCGCAGACTTTTGACCTCCGACCCCTCAAGGATGATCCCAACCTCAAGATCCTCTTCAATCGCATAATCGTAGCGGGCGCGCCGGTTCTCGGCGATGACTTTGTAGTTCGGATTCTCGGGTTTCTTGGCCATAGGGCGGGATATAATCGCTCCCGTCCCATCATGCCAGATGTGCTTTAGTTTATAAGGCCCGCATGGCGCATCGCATCGTCCATCGCGGCCTTGGTCTCGGCCGTCAGCCCCATCAGCGGCAAACGTACCTCGTCGGAGGCCATGCCCAACCGCGACAGCCCGTATTTCGCGCCGCACAATCCCGGCTCGGTGAAGATCGCCTTGTGTAAGGGCATCAACCGGTCCTGAATCGCCAGCGCCGCCTTGTAGTCACCCGACAGCGTCGCCGCCTGCATCTGCGCGCATAACGCGGGGGCCACATTGGCCGTCACGCTGATACAGCCCCGCCCGCCCTGGGCGTTGAAGCCGATAGCGGTGGGATCCTCACCGGACAGCTGAATGAAATCAGGCCCGCAGGTCATCCGCGTGTGAGGCACGCGCGACAAGTCCGCAGTCGCGTCCTTTACGCCAACGATATTGGGCAATCTGGCCAATTCCCCCATCGTGTCGGGCGACATGTCCACGACCGAACGAGGCGGGATATTGTAGATGTAGATCGGGATGCCAACCTCAGCCACGGCGGCGAAATGCGCATAAAGGCCCCGCTGCGTGGGCTTGTTGTAATACGGCGTCACCACAAGCGCCGCATCCGCGCCGACGTCCCTGGCGTGGCGCACAAGGCGCAGCGCCTCAACCGTGTTGTTCGACCCGCACCCGGCCATCACCGGCACCCGACCGGCGGCCACTTGCACGACTGTCTCGATCACCTGCTCGTGCTCGGCGTGGGTCAGGGTCGGGCTTTCGCCCGTGGTCCCGACAGGAACCAGCGCAGAGGACCCTTCCGCAATCTGCCAATCCACCAGACGTTTCAGCGCCTCGAAATCCACAGCACCATTTGCCATCGGAGTGACCAGAGCGGGCATCGAGCCTTGGAACATCGTTCGCGTCCTTACATCAGGGGTTGGGCAGTGGCGATTTCCAGCCACATGACACCGCTCCAATACAAGGCCTCCGGGCGATTGCCAAGTTCGTGAGTTGCGTCTGCGCGCGTGTGTTCTATCCTGCTCGCTCTGGGGACAAATCCAAAGGAGACGCCGCGTGACCTTGCGACGCCTGATATTTGCCGTGATCCTCGGTTCCGTGGCAGGAACAAACTTCTCCACCGCGCAATCGGAAGCGGAAGCCTTGGGCGCCGCCCTCACCGCGTACAACGCGGGCGATCTGGCGCGCGGGTCTGAACAAGCGCAACGCCTTTCCAATCCCATCGCGCTTGATTTGCTGGTCTGGACGCGGCTGCGCCGGGGCGAGGGTGAGTTCGGCGAATTCATCTCGTTCCTCGACCGCAACCCCGATTGGCCGGGGCTGGAGTATCTGCGCCGCCAGGGGGAGACATCAATCCCGGAGGGCGGTGATCCGGCCAACGTGCTGGATTACTTCATTGGTCAATTGCCCCAGACAGGAGCCGGGGCTTTGGCCTTTGCCCGTGCTTTGGAAGACACCGGGAACCGGGCGGAGGCGGAGGCGCAGGTCATTCGCGCCTGGACCACGCTCGTGATGACGGGGGCGGACGCGCAGGCCCTGAACGCGGCTTACGGCGACATTCTGACTGAGGCCCATCACATCGCACGCCTCGATAATCTATTGTGGGAAAACGCAGAGGAGAGGGCGCGCGCGATGTTCTCTCTCGTGCCCGAGGGGTGGCAGCAGCTGGCCGAAGCCCGGCTGACTCTGCGTGATCGTGGCGCCAACGTGAACAGCTTGATCGATGCCGTGCCGGCTGACCTCGCCGGGGATCCCGGTCTTGCGTATGAGAGGTTCATCTGGCGCATCCGGGAAGGGCTTTGGGACACGGCCGGAGATCTTATGGCCGAGCGCTCCGCCAGCGCTGAAAGCCTTGGCCGTCCCGCTGAATGGGGCCGCAGGCGGGCCGATCTGGCTCGTGACGTGATGCGCGAAGGAGACCATGCAACGTGCTATGAATACGCCTCCCGTCACAATATCCAGCCGACCGACGACTACATCCGCTTTTCGGATCTGGAATGGCTCGCGGGCTATTGTGCGTTGCAACTGGGCCGAGCCTCCACTGCCGTTGGCCATTTTGAGGCGTTCCGCGAGGTCGTGTTCTCCCCCATCTCCATGGGGCGCGCAGGTTACTGGATCGGTCGTGCGAACGAGGCCGCTGGCAACGCAGAGGCGGCCGCTGCCGGCTATGCACTCGGCGCGCAGTATCAGTCCAGTTTCTACGGTCAACTCGCTCAAGAACGTGGCGGTTTGCCAGTCGATCCCGAATTCCTTGCCGGCCGCAACTACGGCAACTGGCTCGACGGCAGCTTCACGAGCCTGCCCGTGTTCGAGGCCGCGATTCTCGCGTACGAGGCCGGGCAGACCGAACTGGCTGAACGGTTTTTCACTCACATCACCGAGCGCCTGAATGAAACGGAAGCCGGCATGATGGGTGAACTGATGCTGACCCTCGGCGAGCCGCATCTTGCCCTGCTGGTCGCCAAACGTGCCGCCCAATCGGGGTTCGAGATCTTCCGCGCCTATTATCCGTTGGCAGATCTTGAAGACGTGGACCTTCCGATCCCGCGGGCCCTGGCTCTGTCGATCGCCCGGCGCGAAAGTGAATTCGACCCGGTGGTCGTCTCCGGCGCCGGGGCCACGGGCCTGATGCAGGTCATGCCCGGCACTGGCCGCGATTCAGCGGCTGAGCTGGGCATTGCCTGGTCCGAACAGCGGTTGCGCACCGATCCGGCCTACAATGTGCTTCTGGGCTCCAACTACCTTCGCGGCCTTCTTAACTCCTACGACAACAATACGATCCTTGTGACCATCGGCTACAACGCCGGGCCTGGTCGGGTTCGGCAATGGCTGGAGCGTTTTGGCGATCCCCGTGAAGCCGACGATGTGATTGACTGGATCGAGGACATCCCGTTCTCCGAGACGCGCAACTACATCATGCGGGTCCTTGAAAGCCTGCCGATCTATGAAGCACAGCTGACAGGCGAACTCCCGACATTGGGCATGAGTGAACGTCTGATACACTAGCCACCGCCATTGCATGCGACGGCGCCCAATGCTGGACCCGGAGCGCAATCAGAATAAGTGTAGGGAATGGATTGGTCGGTTTTCATTCTGTTTATCGGGGCTTGCGGCGCGGCGGCGGCCACCGGTTCAATGTTTCCTCCGGGGCAATGGTATAATGCGTTGGTCAAGCCGCCATGGACACCACCGAACTGGCTGTTCCCGGTGGTCTGGACGATGCTCTACATCGCGTCTGCCGTCGCTGCGACGCGGGTGGCCGTGTTGGATGGCAACGCCCACGCGATGGGCTTCTGGGCTCTTCAGATCGCGTTGAACACGCTTTGGACGCCGGTGTTCTTCGGATTGCACCGGATCAGGGGGGGCTTGGTCGTGCTGGTTTTTCTTTGGCTGGCCGTTCTGGGATCCATGATCACGTTCTTCGCCGCAGATACAATCGCGGGCCTTCTGATGCTGCCGTACCTGATCTGGGTCAGCATTGCAGGCGCGTTGAACGTTGCCGTTTGGCGGTTGAACCCCGACGCGGTCAAAACAGCGACGTAAGGCCCTGTCATAGGGCCGGAATGAAGAAGGGCGCCCCGCTTGGGACGCCCTTCCATGTCTTGGTCGGATGGGATTACGTGAGCGACCGCTCAACCTCTTCCCGCTCGAAGATCTCGATGACATCATTTGGCCGGATATCATCGTAGTTCTCAAACGCCATACCGCATTCCTGGCCGGACTGGACCTCTTTGACCTCGTCCTTGAAACGCTTGAGCGTCTTGAGCGTGCCTTCGTGAATCACCACATCGTCGCGCAGCAAACGCACCCCGGCGGAGCGACGCGCAACGCCTTCCGTCACGAGGCAACCAGCCACAGTCCCAACGCCGGAGACCTTGAAGACCTCCTTGATGTTGGCATAGCCGATGAAGTTTTCGCGAATTTCCGCGCCCAGAAGGCCCGAAGCTGCGGCTTTGACGTCGTCCACAAGGTCGTAGATGACCGAATAGTACCGGATCTCCACGCCCTTCTGGTTCGCGGCCTGACGGGCAGGTGCGTTGGCGCGGACATTGAAGCCGATGACAGGCGTGCCAGAGGCCTCGGCCAAGCCGATGTCCGATTCCGTGATTGCGCCGACACCGTAGTGCAGTACCCGGACGCGAACCTCATCGTTGCCGATCTTCTCAATCGCCTGGACAATCGCCTCGGCAGATCCCTGCACATCGGCTTTCATCACCACTTGCAATTCTGTCACGCTCTCATCCGCCTTGGCATTCGCCAGAAGCTGATCGAGGGTTGTGGCAGCGCCAACGGCAGCACGTTTGTCCTTGGCGGCCTGTGCGCGATATTCCGCGATCTCACGGGCTTGCGCCTCAGTCGAGACGACGTTGAGCACGTCACCCGCTTCGGGCGTACCGTTGAGGCCAAGAACCTCCACCGGGACGGACGGACCGGCCTCTTCGACGCGGTCGCCCTGGTCATTGATCAACGCGCGGACTTTACCCCACTGTTCACCCACCACGAAGATATCGCCACGACGCAGAGTGCCTTTTTCCACCAGAACAGTGGCGACAGGACCGCGACCCACGTCGAGTTGCGCCTCGATGACCGCCCCCTGCGCCTGACGCTTGGGATTGGCTTTCAGTTCCAGCAGTTCCGCCTGAAGCGCGATGGCTTCCAGCAGTTCCGGCAGGCCCTGCCCCGTCATGGCCGAAACTTCGACATCCTGGACGTCGCCGGACATCGCCTCAACGATAACCTCATGCTGCAACAGATCCGTACGGACTTTTTGCGGATCAGCGGCGGGACGGTCGATCTTGTTGATCGCTACAATCATCGGCACGCCCGCGGCTTTTGCGTGGGCAATCGCCTCAATCGTCTGGGGCATGACGGCGTCGTCAGCGGCCACAACCAGAACCACGATATCCGTGACCTGCGCACCACGGGCGCGCATGGAGGTGAACGCCGCGTGGCCGGGAGTGTCGAGGAAGGACAGGACCGCGCCAGATTCCGTCGTCACCTGGTAGGCACCGATGTGTTGCGTGATCCCGCCAGCTTCGCCAGAGACCACGTTGGCCTGACGGATGCGGTCGAGAAGTGAGGTTTTACCGTGGTCAACGTGACCCATGATCGTGATGACCGGAGGACGCGGGACCATATCGCCTTCGTCATCTTCGACGTCGATAACCTGCTCCACGTCAGCATCGGACACACGCTGGATGCGATGGCCGAACTCTTCGATGATCAGTTCCGCAGTATCCGCATCAATCGGTTGGTTCTGCGTGATCATCATGCCGTTGTTCATCAGCGCCTTCACGACGTCTGCCACACGCTCGGACATCCGATTGGCCAGTTCCGAGACGATGATCGTCTCTGGAACCTTCACGTCACGTATGACCTTTTCGCGATCCATTGGCGCGCCCATCGCCTTCTGGCGTTGGCGTTCCTGTTTGCGCTTCATTGCCGCCATGGAGCGTTGACGGCCACCTTCGCCACCCGCCATCGCCTGATTGACGGTGAGCTTTCCGGAGCGGCGATTGCCGTCATCCGCGCGGGCGCGGCCATCGCCGCGTTTGTTGTCACGCTCTGGCTCGCGGCGGGCGGGGGCAGCTTTGCCGCCACCGCGCGGGGCGTTCATGCCGGCTTCAGCGGCACCAGCGGCATTGGCCACATCTTCCGCGTTGGATTTCGGCTCCGGCGCATTGCGGCGTGCTTCATCCTCGGCCTTGCGGCGCGCGTCTTCTTCAGCTTTCGTCTTCAACGCTTCTTCGCGCTCGCGCTCTTCACGCTCTTTCGCTTCGGCATCGGCGCGGCGCTGGTTGCGTTCTTCTTCACGCTCCTGCTCGGCCTTCACCCTCTCTTCGGCTTCTTCGCTTTCGCGTGCCTTGGCGTTCTGCAACGCCTTCAGGCGACGCTCCATCTTGGCGTCGGGAACCGACTTCTGCCGCTTGCCGCCTTCGGCATTCTGCATCGCTGCCGATGGTGCACCGGGCTTGGGCACCATCACGCGCTTGCGCTTGGTCTCGACCACAACCGTCTTCGTGCGTCCGCGCGAAAAGCTTTGGTTCACGCGCCCTGAGCGCGCGCCACCAGAGAGGCCGAGTGGTTTTTTTCCGTCTTGATCGCTCATGCGTTCCGTCTGTCCTTCTCGGTGGTCTGGCCACCGTCTGCTGTGCGCAGTCCCTGGAGTTTTGCAGCACCCTCTATAACACGAGGGCTGAGTCCACCAGCGGCAAGCGCGCCATGTATCACACTTTGGCGTCCGAATGCCAAACCCAATTCCTGGGCGGTCAGGATGCCGAAATACCGGGCCCCTTGCGGGGTCCATAGTTTTGTTTTTCCGCGCTCCGATCCATCGGAGGCTTGCAGCAGGACGGCGACGTTTCCATCGGCCAGCCAGCCCTTCACTTTTTCAAACCCTGCAACCGCATGGCCACCCTTGCGAGACAAGGCAATCAAATCCGCAACGCGCCGGGCCAGCATCTGATCCACCCGAGCCACCAGATCTTCGGGCACCTGTACGGGCTGTTTGGCCGCACGGGAGAAGAGGTTCCTCTTTACCGCCAGTTCAAGCGCCGATCTGTCGGCCGATACCCACATGCCACGACCTGGCAGCCGTTCCAGCAGATCGAACGCAATCATACCGTCCGGCGCCACAACAAACCGAAGGAAGCCGCGCTTTGGCGCGATCTCCCCGGTTGCGATACACTTTCGCTCGGGACCGTCACTTCGGTCCTTATGTTGGCCACCACGCGTCATTCGCGGGTTCAGGCAAAGGGCGTTAGCCCTCTGCCAGCTCCTCGGCTGCGGCTTCAGACTCGGCGGCAGCTTGTGCTTCCAGTTCCTCAATCGTCACCCAGCCAAGCTGGAGCCGTGCGGTCATCACCATGTTTTGCGCTTCCTCAAGCGACACCTCGAAGGGTTCGAGAAGTCCGTCGTCCTTGATCCGTTCACCATTGTCGGTGGTCCAGCCACCGGCCAGTTCCCAATCCGCACAGGTCGCGAAGTCGTCGAGCGTTTTCACGCCGTCTTCGCCCAGGGCCACCAACATTTGGGGTGTGAGCCCCTCAAAATCAATGAGGCTGTCCTCGACGCCCATCTCTTTGGCCTTTTTCAACGCCTTTTGGTTCTGCGCTTCAAGGTAGTCGCGGGCACGGGCTTGAAGCTCGGACGCGGTATCGGCATCGACCCCGTCGATCACCAGCAATTCATCCGTGTCGACGTAGGCAACTTCCTCCAGAGCGGTGAACCCTTCGGACACCAGAAGTTGCGCGAAAAACTCATCCAGATCGAGGGCTTCCATGAACAGTCCGGTACGTTCTTCGAACTCTGCCTGACGACGCTTGGATTCTTCTTCCTCGGTCAGAATGTCGATGTCGAGGCCGGTCAGTTGCGACGCGAGCCGCACGTTTTGACCACGACGGCCAATGGCGAGGCTAAGTTGCTCATCCGGGACAACGACTTCGATCTTGCCCGCATCCTCATCGAGAACAACCTTGGAAACCTCGGCAGGCTGCAACGCGTTCACAAGGAACGTCGGAGCATCTTCATTCCAGGGAATGATGTCGATCTTTTCGCCCTGCAACTCGTTCACCACGGCCTGCACACGGGAGCCGCGCATACCAACGCAGGCACCCACGGGGTCAATGCCGTTGTCGTAGGAAATAACGGCAATCTTCGCGCGGGATCCGGGATCACGGGCGACGGCCTTGATCTCGATGATGCCGTCGTAGATCTCGGGCACTTCCATCTTGAACAGCTCACGCATGAACTCTGGCGCGGTGCGCGACAGGAAGATCTGGTGGCCACGGCTTTCGCGGCGCACGTCCTTGATGTAGCAGCGGATGCGGTCGCCATTGCGGTAAGCTTCGCGGCCGATCTTCTCATTGCGGCGCAGTTGCGCTTCGCCCGAGCCCACGTCGACGATGACGTTGCCATATTCCTCCCGCTTGACGACGCCGTTGATGATCTCGCCCACGCGGTCCTTGAACTCGGCGTACTGACGGTCCCGCTCGGCCTCACGGACCTTTTGCAAGATCACCTGCTTGGCCGATTGCGCGGCAATGCGGCCCATTTCCACCGGCGGCACTTCATCGGCAATCAGATCACCGACGACCGGATCGGTCGTCTGATCCACGTCCGCCGTCAGCAGCTTGTCGTTTTCCGTCGGCTTGCGCAGCACAAAGCGGCGCACGTCACGGGTCTCCACGATCTCGCCTTCCTCGTCGTGGATATGCGCCTTGGCGTTGAACACGACCACATCGGGGCGGCTGATCTTGACCGTGGAAACGCCCTCTTTCAGGTTCATCTCGGCCTTGTCGTTCTCGATCATCTCAGCGTCAGTGACCGTCCGCACACGGGTAAACGTGGCGCGGCCCGTCTTGCGATCAATGGAGACCCGAATGTCGACTTCGGACCCGTAGCGGGACTTCGCGGCGCGTGCGAGGCTCTCTTCCATCGCCTCGACCACCAGATTGGGGTCGATCATCTTTTCACGGGCAACGGCTTCTGCGGTTTGCAAAAGCTCCAGCTGGTTGGCTGACGTAATGGCCATGTGCTTAGTCCTCCGGGTTCGAGGTATCATCCTCGATGTCGTCAAATTGGGTTTCGTCAATCAGCCCCGCGTCCTTGCGTTGCTTCAGCATTTCCTTGATCAGGTCGTCGGTCAGAACCAGCTTGGCGTCAGACAGCCAGTCGAAGTTGAGGCCGACGGTAACGGTCTCATGCGCATCGTCGAGGTTGATCAAAACCTCCCCGTCTTCCACTCCCGCAAGCACACCCTTGAAGCGCCGCTGGCCGCCGATCATTTCGGTCGTCTCAATTTTGGCCTCGTAGCCTTCAAACGTCTCAAAGTCCTTGAGGCGGGTCAGGGGGCGGTCAATGCCGGGGCTGGACACTTCCAGCGCATAGGCGTCTTCCAGCGGGTCTTCCACGTCCAGCAGGACGGAGATCGCGTTCGAGATCTGCGCGCATTCGTCCACGTCGATGCCACCATCCGGACGCTCTGCCATGACTTGCAACGTGTTGGTTTTGCCACCCATCACCCGAATGCGTACGACTTCGAACCCCAACGCTTCAATCGAAGGGGTGACGATCTCAGCCATCCGGCGATCCATCGAGGTCTTGGCAATCAGGTCTGACACAGAGCAGTCCTCAGAAAACAAAAAAGCGAGCCGTGCGGCCCGCCTGAAGTATGTCGGTGGTGCCGAGTGTCGGCGCCGCTGTTGAGGGGGATATAGGGGGAATCACCTCCGCATACAAGCGCCAGATATTTTGTGCGCAAGTCCACGCCTGCGACGAGGGGGTCCTGGCCCCGAGGAGTGGGCGGCGCGCGCCGCGCATCGGCAGTTCTGGAAACGGTCCTTTTGTCACCGTGATCAAATCCCACGTGCAAACGGCGGATATCCTCCCGTTGATTTGCGTCTCGGTTTGTCACAGTCTTCACACGACACAAGTCTGTGGGAGGACACCCAATCATGCGAACCCGTGCTGCTGTAGCCCTGAAGGCCGGCAAACCATTGGAAGTAATGGACGTAAACCTCGACGGCCCTCGTGCCGGTGAGGTTCTGGTCGAGATCAAGGCGACCGGCATCTGCCATACGGATGAATTTACCCTGTCCGGCGCGGATCCAGAGGGGCTATTCCCGGCTATCCTTGGCCACGAAGGCGCGGGCGTCGTGCTGGAGGTCGGTCCCGGCGTTACGTCGCTGCAACCCGGCGATCATGTGATCCCTCTGTACACTGCGGAATGTCGCGAATGTGAGTATTGCCTGAACCCGAAGACCAACCTCTGCCAGAAAGTCCGTGCGACCCAGGGCCAGGGCCTGATGCCCGATGGTACCTCGCGATTTTCCATGCTCGATGGCACGCCGATCCTGCACTACATGGGCTGTTCGACCTTCGCGAACCACAGCGTTGTGCCGGAAGTCAGCCTGGCAAAGGTCCGCAAGGACGCGCCATTCGACAAGATCTGCTACATTGGTTGTGGCGTGACGACCGGCATCGGTGCGGTGATCTATACGGCCAAGGTCGAGATTGGCAGCCGCGCCATTGTATTCGGCCTGGGCGGAATTGGCCTCAATGTGATCCAGGGCCTGCGCCTTGCGGGGGCGGATCAGATCGTGGGCGTTGACCTCAACCCCGGCAAGGTCGAGATGGCCAAACGCTTCGGCATGACCGATTTCGTGAACCCCAGGGAGGTCTCCGGCGATCTGGTCGGCCATCTGGTCGAATTGACGAAAGGTGGTGCAGACTACACTTTTGACGCCACCGGAAATGTGGACGTTATGCGCACCGCGCTTGAGGCCTGCCACAAGGGCTGGGGCGAAAGCATCATCATCGGCGTGGCCCCTGCGGGCGCGGAAATCTCAACCCGTCCGTTCCAACTTGTGACCGGACGTAGCTGGCGCGGGACTGCCTTTGGCGGCGCGCGCGGCCGAACGGACGTGCCGCAAATCGTGGATTGGTACATGGACGGCAAGATCGAGATTGATCCGATGATCACTCACACACTGACGCTCGATGACATCAACGAAGGCTTCGATCTGATGCACCGCGGAGAATCGATCCGCTCGGTGGTTGTCTACTAACCCCAATTACCTCCAGAAGAATTTAGAAAGGACCCTTCCAATGAAACATACTCGTATACTCTCTGCCGCTGCCCTGACACTTGCCGCGGCAGGTTCCGCGCAGGCCGAAGGCTGGACCGTGACCGATTTCTCCTCCATCTCGGACCGGGCGACTTGCATGGAATATGCCGAGACGACGTTTGACACCTACCGCGAACGCTTTGGCAGCGACGGCTTCACCGGTCGGTCCAACTGGACGGTTGGCGGCTATGACCTGCGCGGCGAAGTGGTGGACGGGTTGTTCATTTGTGCTGACGAGGCCGGGCTCGTGGCGCCGTTCCTGGTGGTCTATAACTACGACGACGACAGTGACGCGCGCGAAACAATCGCAGATCGCCTTGGCGATATCTGGGATGAGGTGGTAGATGGCAACGGCACGCCCGGCGCGACCCCCGCGCCTGCGGGCGGCGGGACGAAGTAAAGCGTGCCTGCCGATCTGATCGTAAGAAGGGCTGTGGCGGACGACGCCGCGGCCCTTTCTCAGATGCTTCTGCCGGTGTTCCGCGACGGCGACACCTATACCGTGGACCCGAAGGTCACAGCACCGGACGCGCTGGCGTATTGGACAGCCCCGGAGAAAACCGTGTTCGTGGCAGAGTTGTCGGGCCGAACGCTCGGGACGTACTACATCCGCCGCAATCAGGAAGGCGGCGGCGCGCATGTGTGCAACTGCGGCTACATCACATCGCCGGATGCGCGCGGCAAAGGCATCGCGCGGGCGATGCTGGACCATTCGTTGCGTGAGGCCCGCACGCAAGGCTACCGCGCCATGCAGTTCAACTTCGTGATCGCCAACAACACCCGCGCCATTGAAATCTGGCGGCATGCCGGATTTGCGACGGTGGGGCGCTTGCCCGATGCATTCAGGCATCCGACTGATGGCTATGTGGACGCTCTGGTGATGCATCGGTCGCTGCTGTAGCGTGTCGGCCATGCGACGCGCCCTTGCCCTAGTCCTGCTTCTGCCGCCATCCACGGCCCCTGCGGACGGCGCCTTGCAGCCTTTGCAGACGACTGGACCGCAACCGATGATCAGCTACACCACCGTCGGGCGGCTGATCGCGATTTCCCCCGCCGATGTGTTCGAGATTGAGATCTCGAAGTCCGGCGGTATCACCGATATCTTCATCCGCCTCTCAGCCCCCGCCGCCGATCAAATGGCCCGGTGGACAACGCTTGCGTCCGGCTCTGCGATAACTGTAGCAATTTGCGGCCTGCCGGTGTTTCACAACGATGATGTAGCGGCCAATACATCCGGAACGCTTTACATCCCGAACCTCACCTTCGTCCAGGCCGACGCATTGCGCTCTGTCTGGCACGGCCGCGAAACGTGCTCCACCCTTCCTCAAGAGGTCTTTTCAATTGCCCAATGACACGCCACTGCTTGCCGTCCTGATCGACGCCGACAACACCAGCCACAAACACGCCCAGGCGATTTTTGAGGAGATTGCCCGGTTTGGCGAAGCCTCCGTGCGCAGAATTTACGGCGACTTCAGTTCCACCCATATGAAGGGGTGGAGCGGTGTGCAGGCGGAATACGGGATCGTTCCGTTTCACCAGCCCGCCAACACAGTGGGCAAGAACGCGTCTGACATCGCGCTGGTGATCGACGCGATGGACGTGCTGCACTCTGGCCGGTTCGACGGGTTCGTTCTGGTCTCTTCCGACAGTGATTTCACCCAACTCGCCAGCCGCATCCGCGAACAGGGGCTGGACGTCTACGGTATCGGCCAGCAAAAGACGCCAGAGGCCTTCCGCAAGGCCTGCAAGCGCTTCATTTTCATCGAGAACATCCTTCCCGATCAACCTAAGGGAACACGGGCTGCCAAGGCGGAGCCAAAGCCCGATGCCGCCCCCCTGAACGAAGCACGGGATCTGATCTTTCGTGCGATGGAGGCGATTGAGCAGGACGATGATTGGTATTCGCTGGGGCAGTTGGGCCAATACATGACCGCCGCCAATCCCGATTTCGATACGCGGACCTATGGCAAACGCAAGTTGAGCGATCTGGTGGAAAGCCTAAAAATGCTGGAAGTGCAGCGTGGGCAGGGCAACCAGCTTTTGGTCCGCAGATTGGATTAACCGATTGCCACAGAGCTGCGGCTGTAGCGCGCCAGAAAGGTCTTCACCGCCTCATCCGCGACGCGGTCGATCTCGGCTTCCGTCGGGTTCGTCTCGACCCCGAACATCACCTTCAACAGGAGGTCCGTCCGGCACAGCTGCGCCAGTTGATCGGCGGCCAACTCCGTATCCGCGATATCAAGAACGGCACGGGCTTTTTCGCTGCCAAGGAAGCCTGCGATCTTGGCGTTCCAGTTTTTCGGCCCGCTTTCGTAGAACGTCTGGCCAAGTTCAGGGAACCGCGTGGCCTCGGCCATGCAGACGCGAAACACCTCCTGGCCGAAATCGCTGAGGAAGAAGGTGATCAGCTTCTTGCAGATCACGCAGAGCTTTTCTTCGACGCTCAACCCGGTGCGTTCAAACAGCACATCAACCTCGGACTGCGTTGCACATTCCAGTTTCAAGACTTCCAGGAACAGGTACTGCTTGTCGGGAAAATAGCTGTAGAGCGTCGCCTTGGAGACGCCCGCATCGCGCGCAATCTCATCCACGGACGCGCCTTCAAAACCTTCACGCATGAAAACGGCGCGCGCACCCGCGATGACTTGATCGTACTTGCGACCTTTCTTGATCTGAGCCTCGGCGTTCATTGTCGGGTCATGGGCGTTTGCGTCTCTTTCCTGACATCAACTGTAAACCGTTTAGTTTAGTTCCGGCAAGCTGGACGTTTGGGCACCTGTGGTGCTGGACAGCCCCGGAGGCTTGGCATAGCGATTGACCATGCTGGAGATTTTCCTCAAGACCCTGCCCTTCTTCGCCCTCATCGCGCTGGGGCTCCAGGCCTGCCGGACAGGATTTTTCACGTTAGAAGCGGCGGCCTATCTTACCAAGTTCGTCTTCTATTTCGCCCTGTCGGCGATGCTGTTCCGCTTTGCGGCGAACCTGTCATTGGCCGAGATCTTCGATTGGCAGTTCGTGGGGGCATACCTTTCGGCCAGTATCACTGTCTACCTGCTGGCGACCGCTGTGGCGATGATCCGCAAACGCCCCGTGGCAGAGGCCGCGTTCGAGGCGCAATGCGCCGTGATCGGCAACGTGGGGTTTCTCGGCGTACCAATGTTGGTGGTCCTGCTGGGTGACGCAGCGGCAGGCCCGATATTGTTGGTCCTTGCACTGGATCTGATTGTGTTCTCCAGCCTGATCGTGATCATCGTGACAGGCTCTCGGGATGGGCGCATGTCGTTGGGCGTGGTGCGAACCGTGGGGCTGGGGTTGCTGAAGAACCCGATGATCGTATCTATGGTCCTGGGCCTTGCGTGGTCCGGCACCGGATGGACGCTGCCTGGTCCGGCGGATGAGTTCACCGCGATCCTTGGGGCCGCCGCCACCCCTGGCGCATTGTTTGCCATCGGCGCGTCGCTGGCAGGCAAATCGGCGGAACGCATGTTCGTCGCGGGCTGGCTGACGTTCTGTAAACTGGTCCTGCATCCTGCCGCCGTCGCCGTCAGTGCGCTGCTGATCTTCGACGTGCCGCCCTACACCGCCGCCGTCATGATCGCCGCTGCGTCGCTTCCTGTGGCAGGCAACGTCTACATCCTCGCGCAGCATTATGGCGTGGCCCCGCAGCGTGTGTCCGCCGCGATCCTGATCTCGACCGCTATGTCGATATTGACAGTATCGGCAGTGATTGCGTGGCTTTCGCCTATATCTGGAATGTAGGCGTTGCGCGGGCACCAGACCTTGCGCTAGTGGATAAAACGAACGGGGAGCGTCGCGCATGGAAACGATGTCTGAGACCAAAGCCTACGGCGGTACGCAGGGTGTCTACACCCACACATCCGAGGTTACGCACTGTGACATGACCTTTGGCCTGTTCCTGCCTGCAGAGGCACGCGATGGCCCGGTGCCGGTGTTATGGTTTCTTTCCGGTTTGACCTGCACCCATGAGAACGCGATGACCAAATCCGGCGTGCAGGCCTGGGCCGCGGAGCATGGGATTGCAGTGGTCTTTCCCGACACTTCGCCGCGTGGCGATGGCGTGGCGGACGATGGAGCCTTTGACCTGGGTCAGGGCGCGGGGTTCTACGTCGATGCCATCCGCGAGCCATGGGCACCGCATTTCAGCATGTGGACCTACATCGTCGACGATCTGCCTGCCTTGGTATTCAGGGAGTTCCCCTTGGACATTGGGCGGCAGGCCATCACTGGCCATTCCATGGGCGGGCATGGCGCGCTGACCATCGCGATGCGCTACCCGGACCGCTTTACCAGCGTGTCGGCCTTCGCGCCGATTTGCAACCCGACCGACAGCGACTGGGGTCGCAAACAATTCACCGCATATTTGGGCGAGGATGAAGAGGTTTGGGCATCCCATGACTCGACGCTTTTGATGCATGCTGCTGGCTTTGACGGTCCAATCCTGATCGACACGGGCACAAACGATCAGTTCGGCGATCTGCTGAAAACCGAGGCCCTGGCCCATGCGGCGGCGGCTCGACGTCAGGAAATGACACTTCGAATGCAACCGGGCTATGACCACTCCTACTTCTTTGTCTCCAGCTTCATGGAAGATCACGTAACCTTCCACGCCGAAGCGCTCTACTCTGTCTGATGGCTGTTTCAGCAGTCATTTTCGACATCGGGAACGTGCTGATCGAATGGCACCCCGAGCGGCACTATGATCGGGTGATCGGTGAGGCTCGGCGACAGGAGATGTTTGGGGCTGTCGATCTGCACGCGATGAACGACCGCGTGGACCGAGGGGAGAATTTTCGCGCAGTGGTCGTGGAGACCGCGACAGCCAATCCCGAGTTTCATGACGAGATCATGCGCTGGCATGACGATTGGCTGCACATGGCCTCGCCCGCTATTCCGGCGACGGTGTCACTCCTCCGCGAACTGCGTCGTCGCAGTGTGCCGGTGTTTGCACTGTCGAACTTCGGGATTGAAACCTTTGATCTGGCGGTGCCGCAGTACCCGTTCCTGCGCGAGTTCGACCGCGCCTTCATTTCCGGCCACATGGGCATCGCGAAGCCCGATCCGCAGATATACGCTGCCGTGGAAGCGGATTGCGGCCTGGCGCCCGATACGTTGCTGTTCACCGATGACCGCGCTGATAACATCGCCGCAGCAGCAGCTCGTGGCTGGCAGACGCATCTGTTCGACGGTCCGGACGGGTTCGCCGATCGGCTGCGCTGCGAGGAGCTTTTAAGCGAGGAGGGGTCTGAAACATGACGCAGATAATTGGACCAGAGGCCGAAGCAAGCCTCGACTGGATCGCTCTGTCCGACGCTATCGAGGCAGGTCACAAACTGCCGCGCGCCGACATCGGTGATACGTTCCTTTATCGCGGTGAGGACACGCTGCTCAGCCGTGCGGCGTGGATCGACGGTTTGGGACAGCTGGTCAAGACCGCCACGATCTTTCCGGGCAACAAAGCACATGGCCAGCCCGCGATAAACGGCGGGGTGTGCCTGTTTTCCGACCGTGACGGCACATTGGAGGCAATCATCGACTTCCACCTTTTGACGAAATGGAAAACCGCAGGCGACAGTCTTCTGGCGGCGCGCAAACTGGCACGACCCGATAGCAAGCGCATTCTTCTGGTGGGCGCAGGCAACGTCGCCCGGTCCTTGCGGCAGGCCTATGCCGCTGCTTTTCCCCAGGCGGAATTCACCATCTGGAACCGCACGCTTGCCTCCGTTGCTCCGGTCAGGGCGGAATTCCCCGACATTTCCATCGCGGTGGATTTGCAAGAGGCCGTGGCGGAGGCTGATATCATCGGCACCGGCACGTTGACGTCTAAACCGATCCTGCGCGGGAAATGGTTGCAGCCGGGACAACACGTGGACCTGATCGGCGCCTACCGAGCCGATATGCGGGAAGCCGACGATGACGCGCTGCGCCGCTCCCGCGTGTTTGTGGACAGCCGGGAGACGACCTTCGGTCATATCGGAGAGTTGAAAATTCCGCTGGAGGACGGTGTCTTTTTCGAATCGGACGTCGTTGGTGATTTCTACGATATGGACCGGTTCAAGCGCTGGTCGGACGACGAGATCACGCTGTGCAAGAACGGGGGCGGGGCACATCTGGACTTGATGGTCGCGCGTTACATTCTCGATGCCGTGCGAGGCGGATAGCACTGTCTTGCCCATGGTGGGGCCGCCCGCCCCACTCCGTGCGGTAATCGAAACCAATTAAACCTCTGTCAGGCGTTGACGACGCGTTGTCGCAAGGGAACTTCCTTGATCGACAGGTGGATGATCGCGCTCAACGCACCGACGCCGACACCAACCCACCAGACGGCCGTGTAATCTCCGGTCGCGTCGAACAGGCGGCCACCGAGCCAGACGCCCAGGAAACTGCCCAGTTGATGGCTGAAGAAGACAATGCCGTAGAGCGTGCCCATGTAACGCAGCCCGTAGATGTAGCCGACAAGACCGCTGGTCAGCGGCACTGTGGCCAGCCAGAGCGACCCGATGACGGCGGAAAAAACAATGACGGACGTGGGCGTGATCGGCATCACGATAAAGGTCGCTGCCGCGATTGTGCGGCCTGTGTAGATGACCGCGAGCAGGTTCTTCTTCGAGTAGGTTTTGCCCAGATAAGACGCCAGGAGCGTGCCGCCGATATTGGCTGCTCCGATCACTGAAATCGCCAACGCTCCAAGCGCCGTGGTTGTCGTGACACCCAAGGAATACAGCAGGCTGCCAGGAATTATCGGGCCGGAGAACTCCGATATGAAGGCAGGGAAGTGCGCTGTGATGAAGCCCAGTTGGTAGCCGCAGGAGAAGAAGCCCACGAAGATCAGCGTGAAGCTCGGATCGCGGACAGCTTTGCCGAGGATCTGGCTCAGGGTCTCATCCAGCTCCGATGTCGGGCGTTTCGGGGCGCGCAAGAGCGGCAGGAAGATCAGCGAGGCGAAAATCATCGCGGCGAAGATCAGGAACACGCTTTGCCAGGGGAGAGTGGCAAGAAGCGCTTCTGCGAGCGGAGGGCCCACGATCTGTCCGGCGGATCCTGCCGCCGTCACGATGCCAAGGGTCAGCGATCGGTTCTCATCTGACGCAGCCCGCGCGACCATGGCAAGGATGACGCCAAACCCTGTGCCCGCAACGCCAAATCCGACCAATACCTCCAGCATCTGGATCTGGCCGGGCGTGATGGCGTAGGCCGAGATCACAAGGCCAATGACGTACAGCGCCACGCCAAGCATGATCGCCCTGATGTCACCGAACTTCTCGGCAATGGCGCCGAAAATGGGCTGACCGATTCCCCACGCAAGGTTTTGGATCGCGATGGCAAGGCTGAACTCGGTCCTCAACCAGCCGAAGTCATCGGCGATCGGGATCTGGAATAATCCAAAGCTCGCACGGATCGAGAAGCTGACGAGGATGATCAGGCTACCGCCGATCAGGACGGGCGTGACAAGTCGGTCCGAGCGGTCCATGGCGCGTCCTTGGCAGTTCGTTGGCGCGACTGTGTCCTGCGCCATGGGTGCCGTCAAATCATCGCCTGTGACGGTGCAATTCAATTTGCGTGACGGGTCCGAACGCTCTGGGCATCCCCTGCGGCTTTCCGCTAACGTGGCCTTCATGCCTCAACTTCTGACCGATCTTTATGATACCCGCGTGACCGAAGGGCTATTGCGTGCTGATCCGGAGCAGCGCGCTGTCATGGCGCGGCTCGAAGACGTGCGTGGGAAGTTGCAAGAGCCTCATCGCAAAGGGTTTCTGTCCCGATTCCGCAAGGCAGATCCTGCCGGAAAACAGGGCCTCTATCTGTGGGGCGGCGTCGGGCGCGGCAAGTCCATGCTTATGGATCTGTTCTTCCGGCACGCTGACATTGCCGCGAAACGGCGGGTGCATTTCCATGCCTTCATGCAAGAGGTGCAAGGCGCCCTGCACGAGGCCCGCAAAACCGGCGTCGATGACGCGATCAAACCCGTGGCCGAGGATATCGCCCGCGATCTGCGGCTTTTGTGCTTCGATGAAATGCAGATCACCGATATCGCCGATGCGATGATCGTGGGGCGACTGTTTGAGCGGCTCTTTGAGGCGGGCGTCACCATTGTAACCACGTCCAACAGACCGCCGGCGGATCTCTACAAGGACGGGTTGAACCGGCAGTTGTTCCTGCCCTTCATCGCCTTGCTGGAGGAGCGGATGGAGGTGGTCGAGCTGGACGCGATCACTGACTATCGCCAGGATCGCCTGGTCGGAGAGCAGGTCTGGTTCACGCCTGCCGACACCAATGCAAAGCGTGCGATTGATGTGATCTGGCGCGATCTGACCGGCGGCAGGGAAGAGGTGTTTACGCTGTCGGTCAAGGGCCGGGATGTCGTGATCCCGCGGTTCTGGGGCGGGCAGGCGCGGACGTCGTTTGCACAGCTTTGCGGCACCGCTTTGGGGCCCGCCGATTACCTCGCGCTTGTGGGCGCTGTGACGGTTCTGGTGCTGGAGGACATTCCGAAAATGAGCCCGGTAAATGCCAATGAAGCCAAGCGGTTCGTGACCCTGATCGACACGCTCTATGAGGGGCAGGTGCGCCTGATCGCGAGCGCGCAGGCAGAGCCGGACGCGCTCTATGTGGAGGGCACTGGAGCGTTCGAATTTGCGCGCACCGTAAGCCGGTTGAAGGAAATGCAGGGCGCGCAATGGGCCACCGCGTCAGCCCGGAAAAACTGATCCAGACGGCGCGCACAACCTGTACACACTCTGTACACACCCCGTACACCGATTGGTCACTGGCCGCGCCGACCATCCGCCAGCCCTTTGCCGTGGCGCGCCGCGATCCTTGCGGCGGTCGGCACGAAGCCGGACGCATTTGCGGACGTCATCGCGCGGTCGCTTCGCGACTGTTCGGCAATCCGATCTTCGACCACCTCGCCGCGTCGCTGTAGCCTTGGGCGGAGACCCGCCCGACGCAGTCCCGGAGGCGTTTCCCCATGCGTGTCGCAAGCCGTCCGAGACCGGGAACGGACGGCGCGACAAGGTCCGCCCTAGGGATTGAGCGCTTTTTGCACCGCCTCGAAGTAGGCACCGACATGGGCTCCATCAGCCAGCGCGTGGTGCACCTCCAGCGTCATCGGCATCGACCAGCGGTCGCCTGCTTTCACGATCTTGCCCCAGCCCACGCGCGGGATGCAGTCGTGCGGGCCGGGCATTGCGTTGTTCAGGGCTGTGTAATCCAGCCATGGCATGCAGGACAGATAGGCGAGATCATCGCGCTGGCCCTGATTGGCGGCCAGATGACCGCCGCCCGCCGCCTCTTCAATCAGTCCTTTGGCCTGCATGTCGAAGGCCTCGAATTCGGGCGAATAGGGCACGTAGGCGAAAGTGAAACTGCCCGCCTTGGTGGGCACGGTCATGGTCAGTTCCACCGCGTCATGGCGCACGACGCTGTCGCCGCGAAACCGCATCATCAGCTCCGGCACCGCGTGCAGGCCTGCGCCGATGGCATACAGGCTGGCGCGATAGGGCGAAACGCCCGTCGGCTTCAGGCGCTCCATGACGTCTGTCATGTCGACGCGCGACGTGATGCTGAAATGCGGCTGGTCATAAGTGCGAAAAAGGTCGAACTGCGCGCGCCGCGGCCATGTGGTCAGATCGACGGGATGTTCCATCTAGCTGACCGGAACCGTGGTCTCGCAGATCAGGCGTACATCCATCGGTTGCGCGAACAGCGGCGTGGCGGGATCTATGGAGCTGTCCTCAACCCAAACATTGTTGATGCAGACATCCTGCGCGTAATTGCCGCCGTTGAACCCGAAGCCGCCGACTGCGCCGCAGTTGTCGACCTGGCCGTTGGCGTTCCACTCCTGATACGAATTGTCCTGCCGTAAACCCCCGGTGGGGAAACGCAGGGTGTTGGTGTCGAACCGCAGGGTCCATGATGTATCGGCCCGCAAATCCGCCATGTCCCACGATCCCACGGCCACACCGTCGAGGAAACCGATGATCCGGAAGCCGGTGACATCGGTTTCCGTGATCAGGCCGGTGTTTTGCAAGGCATCGGGGATTTCGATGATGCCTTCCATCGTGTAGCCATTGGCGCCGGTCCAGCAGAACTGGAACTGTGCAGCGTGGAGGGGTGTTGCGGTCAGAAAGGTCGCAAATGCTATGGGGAAAAATTTGGTCATGAAAGGAACCTGGGGGCTAGGAGCATCGGGGTCAACTAGCCGTTCGACTTCAGGATCTCTCCCGCCAGATAGAGCGATCCGCAGATCAGGACGCGGGCGGTCGGATCGGTGCGCGTGATCCGAGACAGGGCCGTCTGCACATCGTCGGCGATGGACGAGTTCAGGCCAGCCGTGCGCGCGGCATGGGCCGTGTCTTCAGCCGAAAGCGTCGCGGTCTGGCCGGGGATGGAGACGGCGGTCAGGCTTTCGGCCCAGGGCTTCAGCGGCACCATATAGCCCGTCACGTCCTTGGTATTGAGCAGGCCGCAGATCAGATACGTGGGCCGCCTGGGCAGCGTCTCGAGCGTTGCTGCGATGGCGCGGGCGGCGTGGGGGTTGTGCCCGCCATCGAGCCACAGTTCCGCCGCCGGGGCCGAAGCGGACAGGGGACCAGTGCGCAGGCGTTGCATGCGGGCGGGCCAAATCGCGTCTGTCATCGCCGCGTCCGGATCGCCTTGCCCGAGGGTGCGGAGAGCCGCGATGGCAGCGCCCGCGTTCTGGATCTGGTGCGGGCCGGCGAGGGCCGGAAGCGGAAGGTCCAGAAGGCCGGTTTCATCCTGAAAGATAAAACGACCGCGTTCCTGTGCCACATGCCAGTGCTGGCCGTGGGCGACTACCGGCGCGCCAAGACGGGCGGCGATGTGTTCGATCACCTCCAGCGCCTCATCGTGTTGCGGACCGACGATGACGGGCACGCCACGTTTGATGATGCCCGCCTTTTCGCCCGCGATGGCGGTGAGTGTATCGCCAAGGAATTGCTGGTGATCGAGATCTATGGGGGTGATGACGCTGAGCGCGGGATCCGCCACCACGTTGGTCGCATCAAGCCGCCCGCCAAGGCCCACTTCCAGCAAGGTGAAATCGGCAGGTGTGCGCGAGAACACTTCAAACGCGGCGGCGGTTGTGATCTCGAAATACGTGATCGGATCAGGGCCGTTGGCGTCAAGGCAGCGGTCGAGCGTGTCCGAAAGCACCCCCTCGTCGATGATGTCTCCTCGCAGTCTGATGCGTTCGTGAAAGCGCGCGAGGTGCGGGGACGTGTAGGCGTGGGTGAACAGGCCCGCCCCCTCCAGCCCGGCGCGGATCATTGCGAGAGTGGAGCCTTTGCCGTTGGTCCCGGCGATATGGATGACCGGGGGGATTTTGCGCTCGGGGTGATCGAGCGCCACCAGCACCCGCCACATGCGGTCCAATGAAAGGTCTATGACCTTGGGGTGGAGGGTCATCATCCGCTCCAGAAGAGCGTCGGAGCGGGCGTGGTTCATGGGCAGAGCCTTTCCCTCAAACGGAAGCGCGGACGGCAGGGTCAGAGCCCCCTCCCCCAGCGGCGGCGGAGAGCACGGGAGCGATGCAGGCTAGGGCTTGCGCTGTGCAGGCGTCCGGGCGGGAGCGCTGGCCGGCGTCTTTGCATCCGCGCGCGCGCTCATGGTTCCGGGCTCCGGTGCCGGCAAGTCGCCTTTGACGCCGGGAGGCAGGCCCATGAGCATGCGGGTGATGGTGACGAGTTCGTCTTTCATCTGCGTGCGGTGGGTCACGCGGTCCAGCATGCCGTGATCCAGCAGGTATTCGGCGCGCTGGAATCCATCGGGCAGCTTTTCGCGGATCGTCTGTTCAATCACACGGGAGCCTGCAAAGCCGATCAGCGCGTTCGGTTCCGCGATATGGACATCGCCGAGCATCGCATAGGACGCCGTGACGCCGCCCGTCGTCGGGTGCGTGAGGACCACGATGTAGGGCAGGTTCGCCTCCTTCAGCATCTGGATCGCAACCGTCGTGCGGGGCATCTGCATCAGCGACAGGATGCCTTCCTGCATCCGCGCGCCACCGGCCGCGGAGAACAGGATCAGCGGGCGTTTGAGTGCCACGGCCCGGTCCACTGCGGCGATGATCGCATTGCCGACGAACATGCCCATGGATCCGCCCATGAAGCTGAAATCCTGTGCTGCGGCCACAATCGGAGTGCGACCCATCTCGCCTTCGGCCACCAGCATCGCCTCATGCTCACCCGTCGCGGAGCGGGCGGCTTTCATGCGCTCGGGATATTTCTTCTGATCGCGGAATTTCAGCGGGTCGGCCAAGGGTTCCGGCACTTTGACCGGTGTGAAGACACCGTTGTCGAACAGACCCTCGAACCGCGCGCGGGGCGACAGAGCCAAGTGGTGATCGCAGCTGGTGCAGACGTTGAGATTGTCCGACAATTCCCGGTGGAACAGCATCGTGCCGCATTCCGCGCACTTGGACCACAGGTTCTCGGGCGTTTCGCGACGCGAGAAGATCGAGTTGATCGTGGGGCGGACGTAGTTGGAGATCCAGTTCATGTGTTCTTCATCCGGTAAATTGCCGTGCGTCGCAGATATTGTGCGCGGCGGGGAATTGCAAATCGCGTCGCACGGGTGCGGCGCACTAACCTTTTCGCATCACACGCGGGTCACGGCCAACCGGATCAGCAGCCACGTGACGACGGTGGTGCCCATATCGAGCAGGATCAGGGGCCGGATCTCTGCCGATGCGGCCGGCAACGGCGCAGTGTAAAGGGCAAGTCCCGACAGCGGCCCATCAAGGGCAACGATCAGGATCGCCACCACATTGTTGGCGAAATGAAAGCCCCACGCCGCGCCGATCGATCCGGTTCTGGCTGTCAGATCGGCGGCCAGAAGGCCGAACAGGCCAGCGGCAGCCACAACGTAAGGCGCGTTATCGCCCATCGCCTCGGGCTGATAATGCAGGATCGCGAAGGTCATCGAGGGGATCACCATCCAGACAAGCGGCGACTGAAACCTCGCGGCGAGCTGCTGCTGAAAGTAGCCGCGAAACAGGATCTCTTCGGCACCGGTCTGCAACAGGACGCCGGCCAGCGCCATGGGCAGGAACGACAGCCACAGGGCGCGCTCCAGCGCCGGTTCAATCCGCACATCGTGGGGGATCAGAAACGACACACTGAAGGCCATCGCGCAGACGGCGACCGCCACAAGAAAATGGCGCAGAGTGCGCGGCAACGGGCCAAAAAGGCTGCGGACGGCGCGTCTGTGCACCAGCGCCACAACGACCATCGGGCCGATGGCCATGCCGATGAATGTCGCCAACACCAGAAGCGTGCCCGTGGGGGCAGTTGCCTCTACCATCTCGGTCATCCAGACCTGAATACCTTCGCCGCCGGAGATGACAAAGATGGCTCCGAAAATGATTGCAATCCCAAGGCCATAGATAACCATCACCAGCGTTAGCCCGGCGAGAAGCCGCCAGATCTGCGGGCGCGTCCGGGCGGGCGCTATGTACGGCTCGAAAGCGGGATACTGCATCGACAAGGCCTTGTTGTTCGGCATTTGGGTTCAGCCTACCGTGGCTGACCCGGGTCTTCAATCGCGCTTGTGTGCCGTGGCCTGCGCGTTTATTCAAAAATCCAACAGAGATAGGGAGATGCGCGATGCTCAATCGGCCGGATAAATCAAAATTGCCAAGCCGTCATGTGACCGAGGGACCGGAGCGGGCGCCGCACCGGTCCTACTTCTACGCGATGGATCTGACGCAGGAAGAGATTGATCAGCCGTTCGTGGGTGTCGCCACCTGCTGGAATGAAGCAGCCCCCTGCAACATCGCGCTGAACTGGCAGGCGCAATCGGTGAAGGCTGGTGTCAAAGACGCGCAGGGCACGCCAAGGGAATTCACGACGATCACGGTCACCGACGGGATCGCGATGGGTCATGAGGGCATGCGGAGTTCGCTGGCGTCGCGCGACGCGATCACCGATACGGTCGAGCTGACGATGCGCGGCCATTGCTATGACGCGCTTGTGGGCCTTGCGGGGTGCGACAAGTCGCTTCCGGGCATGATGATGGCCATGGTGCGCCTGAATGTGCCGTCCGTGTTCCTCTATGGTGGTTCGATCCTTCCGGGGCAGCACGAGGGCAAGGACATCACCGTACAGGACATGTTCGAGGCGGTGGGCAAGTATCAGGCCGGGCAGATGTCCGACGCGGAGCTTGCAATCATGGAACGGGTCGCCTGCCCCTCGGCCGGGGCCTGTGGCGGTCAGTTTACCGCCAATACGATGGCTTGTGTGTCCGAGGCGATTGGGCTGGCGCTGATGAACTCGTCCGGAATGCCCGCACCCTATGAGGGGCGGAAGGCCTATGGAGAGGCCGCCGGCCGCGCCGTGATGACCCTGCTGAACAAGAACATCCGCGCCCGTGATATCGTGACCCGGCAGTCATTGGAGAACGCGGCTCGGGTCGTGGCCTGTACCGGTGGGTCGACCAACGCGGGCCTTCACCTGCCTGCGATTGCCCACGAAGCCGGGATTGATTTCGACCTGTTCGACGTCTGCGACATCTTCAAGGACACGCCCTACTTCGTCGACATGAAACCCGGCGGGCAATTCGTGGCCAAGGACCTCTATGAAGTCGGCGGCGTGCCGGTGGTGATGAAGGAGTTGCGCAAGGCGGGATTGATTCACGAGGATTGCATGACCGCCAATGGCGAAAGCATGGGTGAAGCTTTGGACCGGATTGAAGGCGAGGCCGATGGTCGTGTGATACACACCGTGGCCAGTCCGATCACAAAGACCGGCGGTGTGGTTGGCCTGAAGGGCAACCTCGCGGAACAAGGCGCGATCGTGAAGGTCGCGGGGATGAGCGACGAGCAACAGGTGTTCAGCGGCCCGGCGCGGGTGTTCGAAAGCGAAGAGGATGCGTTCGAGGCCGTGAAGGCGCGCACTTATGAGCCGGGCGAAGTGCTGGTGATCCGCAACGAGGGGCCGAAGGGTGGACCCGGGATGCGGGAGATGCTGGCGACGACGGCGGCACTCTCTGGTCAGGGCATGGGCAAGAAAGTGGCCCTGATCACTGACGGGCGTTTCTCGGGCGCGACGCGCGGGTTCTGTGTGGGTCATGTGGGGCCGGAGGCCGCCGTGGGCGGGCCCATCGGACTGCTGCAGAACGGCGATGTGATCACGATCAACGCGCTGACGGGTGAATTATCGGTCGCTTTGTCAGATGACGACCTGGCTGAGCGTCGCAAGAACTGGACCGGACCGCGCGACACGATTTATGCGTCCGGCGCGCTGTGGAAGTACGCACAGCTGGTGGGCGACGCGCGCCATGGTGCGGTGACGCATCCGGGCGGGACGGCCGAAAAGCACGTGTATGCAGACCTCTAGGCGCTTGCGCCTGCGGGTCCTGCGCCTCGGACCCCTCCTCGGCCTGGGCTTTCTTGCATCATGCATGAGCCTGGGTGGTGACGATGCGGCGGCCCCGCGCAGCGTTCAGGTGACGTCTGATCTGGTGACGATCACCGGGCCGCGGGGGTTCTGTGTGGACCCGACATCGACGCAGAACGGGGGCGGCACGGGGTTTGTGCTGTTGGGCAATTGCGCCGCGATCTCCGGCTCTGCACGGGCCGCGCAACCCGATGTGGCTGCGGTGCTGACCGCGACCGTCTCTGCGCCGTCGGAGGGCGCGAGCCTGACCGCGAACCTCGATGCTTTGGATGGCTTCTTCCGATCAGACGACGGACGCGCATTGCTCAGCCGGTCGGGCGATGCATCAAGTGTGCAGATACTCGAAACGCGGACGAGCGGGGCGATGTTCCTGCTGCATGCGCGCGATACCAGCGCCGGTGACATGGTCGGCGTCGCGACGGATTACTGGCGTGCCTACATGGATATCGGACAGCGCCTGGCGACGCTGTCGGTGCTGTCGCTGACCGATGCAGACATCAGCGATGCGACTGCACTGGCCACATTGACCGACTTTGCAGGCGCAGTACGGCAGGCCAATTCGGCAGACCTGCCACAGGGCGTTAACGATTGGTCCCAAGGCCCCTTCCGCACGGGGCTGTTTCGGCAGATATTCCGGTAACCGCTTGCCAAGCGACCTCTGCCAGACAGAGGCGTCGGTGTGGGGACGGTGCGAAGGACGAACATGATGGGTCAGGAATTTCCTGGATTTTTCGGTGGACTTGGCCTGGGCCAAACCCTGAAGCGATGGCAACGCGCCTTGCGGACGCCCGCTGACCTGCCTGTGGCCGAGTTGAAGCGCATGAACGGTGACATCCGGGACATACGCGACAAGCTTGACACGATGGCCGCGCAGTCGCGGTCTGCGCTGCTGTCGCGCACCTCTCATTCCGACGGCATCGACCGGCCCGATCAATGCGACTGGGCGACGCGACCGATGCCATGGCGCGACGAAATGCGCCCGCGAGGGATCGTGGGGGTAAGCTCCCCGCAGCCGTTGCCGGGCGGAGCGAAGGTGTTCCACGACGCGACCCATGCCGACCTCAGCCTGCGCCAGGACCGCGCGCCCCCGTGGGTGCCGGGGGCGCAATTCGGGATCGTGCTGGAGGTCTACCGCTCGGACGGGTCGTTCGTTTCCATCGTCCAGGACCTGCCGCCAGAGGCGCTTGTCGGTCTGACACGCAACCACTTTATCTCGATCAAACTGGTGGCAGACCGCGAACAACCGGTCGAAATATACGCGCGCCTCAACATTCAACACGGCCCAAACGTCGAACAGATGGTGCGGCAGGTGGATTTCGACGGCACAGACGGCACCGCCGAATTCGATCTGGCCTATTCCAAGATCAACGAAAAACGGCTGGAAAACGCCTGGCTCGACCTGATCATGGAAGGGCCGAAAATGACCCGGATCGCTCTATGGGATATGGTTATGCTCCGCGCCCCGCGCGCTGACTTTTAACGGAGGGCCTGGAAATGGCAGAAGTCCTGACACGCACGGCCCTGCAAGCTGGTCGGTACGAGGGCATCCTGACGGGTGCGGACGAGACCGAGATCGAGGCGCTGCACAAGGGCCGTATCGTGGGCGTGGCACAGATGACGCCGAACGGGTCCGAGCCCGGCGGCGCAATGCAGGTGGCGCTGGATCTGCCCGCAGATGTGCTGTGCGACGGCGTGCAGGTCGTGGGCCTGCGATCCACCGCGACCGGAGAGGTTCTGGACCGGATCACCCTGATGGCCGGATCTGCGCTGGATGACGATATCCGCGGGGAAATTACCCTGCTGCGCGACGAACTGGAGATGCTGAAGCGCGCGTTTCGGCGTCATTGCGCGGACACGGCGCAGGATTAGATGCACTATCGACGCGGCTCAGAAGCAGATCCGGTAAATATCCAAGACTATCGCTGTCATTTCATCACACTGAAATAGAAGTCCAATCTGCCGTCTGATCGACCGGATCCGCGAGCCCTCGAACTTTTCTCCGAATATGCTGAAACTTTTCTGCCCGGTCCTCCGTGACTGACTGTGATGGGTCGATCAACGACCCCGCATTCCAACTGGAGACGTATTATGAAACTTTTCGCCACAGCCGCCGCCGCCCTGCTTTTGACAACTGGAACAGCACTCGCTGCGGCGCATGCAGCGCCCATGGTTGAGGCTGCGGACCAATCCGTTGCCAACGGTGTTGTCAGCGCCGACATGATCACCGCTCCGGCCAACGGCTGGCTCGTCGTCCATCGCACGAATGCAGACATGGCCCCGGGCCCGGTCGTCGGTCACGCCCCGCTGCGTGAAGGTGCAAACACCGATGTCGCCGCGATCCTAACCGAGGACGTCGCCTCGGGCGATATGCTGATGCTGATGGTTCACGGGGAAGACGGTGGCACGATGACCGGCATCTTCGAATACACGCTCGGCGCAACCGAGGACGGCCCGATCCGCATGGACGGCGATCTGGTCATGACTGTCGTGACCGCGCAGTAAAGCCGCCACGTGAAGAACGATCCGACGCAGCCGCTGCTGGGTCGGACGGGGCGGTGCATCTGATGCGCCGCCCCTTTTCATGTCAGCTGTCGGCCGGGGACATGACATCGCGCCGTTTGGGTGTAACTCCGAGGGCGAAAAGCGCCTCAAGATCATGCATGGTGAGAGGACGGACCAAAGCGGTCACTTCAACCGACGATCCCGCGCCGCCAGCAGTTTCAGACGCAGTGCGTTCAGCTGGATGAACCCCTGCGCGTCCTTTTGGTCATAGGCCCCGGCGTCTTCCTCGAAGGTCACATGCGCCTCGGAATAGAGCGAATGATCGGACCAGCGCGCCACGGTGCGGGCGGAGCCTTTGTAGAGCTTCAACCGCACAACTCCGGTCACATGCTCCTGGCTCTTGTCGATCAGCGCCTGCAACATCTCGCGCTCGGGCGAGAACCAGAAGCCGTTGTAGATCAGCTCCGCATAGCGCGGCATGATGCTGTCTTTCAGATGGCCCGCGCCGCTATCAAGCGTGATCTGCTCGATCCCGCGGTGCGCTTCCAGCAGGATCGTGCCGCCGGGCGTCTCATAGATGCCGCGGGACTTCATGCCGACAAAGCGGTTTTCCACCAGATCGAGGATGCCGATGCCATGCTTGCCACCAAGCTCATTCAGACGGGTCAGGATCGTGGCAGGCGACATCGCCTCGCCGTTGATGCTTACAGCGTCGCCGCGCTCGAAGCCGATCTCGACCATTTCGGCCTCATCCGGCGCATCTTCTGGCCGCACGGTGCGTTGCAGCACGTAATCAGGTGCTTCCTCGGCGGGGTTTTCCAGCACTTTGCCCTCGGACGAGGTATGCAACAGGTTGGCATCGACGGAAAACGGCGCTTCGCCACGTTTGTCCTTGGCGATCTGGATCTGGTGCGCTTCGGCGAATTCCAGCAGCTTGGTGCGCGAGGACAAATCCCACTCCCGCCACGGCGCGATGACCTTGATATCGGGGTTCAGCGCGTAGGCGGACAACTCAAACCGGACCTGATCGTTGCCCTTGCCGGTTGCCCCGTGGGACACGGCATCAGCCCCCGTCCGGGCCGCAATCTCGACCAGCCGCTTGGAGATCAAGGGCCGCGCAATGGACGTGCCAAGCAAATATAATCCCTCATACAACGCGTTGGCGCGGAACATCGGGAACACGAAATCGCGGGTGAACTCTTCACGCAGATCCTCGATGTAGATCTCGGACGCGCCCATCAGCTCGGCCTTTTTCCGGGCGGGTTCCAACTCTTCGCCCTGGCCCAGATCGGCGGTGAAGGTGACGACCTCGCAGCCATATTCCGTCTGCAACCATTTCAGGATGATCGAGGTATCGAGGCCGCCGGAATAGGCGAGGACGACTTTCTTCGGAGCTGGCTTCTTTGGCGCTGACATCAGAGTGACTCCGGGTTGAGGTGTTGACCGCCGCGCGATACCGGGTTTTCAAAGGCGTAGCAAGCAGAGGGACGACGCCCATGGACTACGGATATCAGGTTTTGCGCCATACAATTGCGCAGGTCTTCGGCAATCTCGGCACCGCTGCGCGAATCACGCTGGTCCTGCCGATTATCCCATTGTTCATTCTACTGGTGACAAACCCCGTCATCCTTACGGGGGCCGTCTCTCGGTTCGACAATGAGATCTGGCGGGCGGAGGCCTCTGGCATTGGGGTTGTGGGCGTCATCCTCGCGGGTCTGTCCGCGATTGTTTGCTGGCTATGGGCGGCGGTTGCCTGGCACAGGTTTGTCCTGATGGAAGAATATCCCAGCGGCCTGTTCCCGAACTGGCGCGGGTCCAACATCGTAAACTATTTTGGCAATGCGCTGTTGATCGGCCTTGTCCTGCTTGGCGTTGGTATCGTCGCGGCGCTGGTTATTGGCATTGTCACGGCCGTCCTGCAAAGCCTGTCGGTCGCAATCGCGTTGGGGTTCGGGCTTGTTTTCGGCTTCTCCTGGCTGGCGACACGGATCGGGCTGATTCTGCCGGCTGCGGCTCTGGGAGAGCGGTTGTCGATGGGCGAAAGTTGGCGTGTCACGGCCCCGGTGTCTGGTCAGATCATCCTGCCGATCATCGTGATCGCCATCGCCTCCACCATCCTCAACCAGGCCATCATCGCGGGATTTGGAGAGGCGACGCAGACCATGACGCCCCAGGGTCCACAGGGGCAGGTCACCCTGTCCGTCCCTGGCGTGATTCTCAGCGTTGCTGCGAGCTGGCTGCAACTGCTGGTCAATCTGGCGCTGATGACAACGCTGTACGGCAACCTGATCGAGGGGCGTCAGTTGAACTGACTTTACAGGCGCGCGCGAAGAGGCCAAGCCGATGACATGACTGATTTTGCCCCCAACCCCGAATTCAAACAGGCAGCGCGCGCAACGACCGCCGCTTTGCGCGATCTGTTCCCGGCCACGCCCCTGCTGCGCAATGCATATCTGTCCGAGCGGTTTGGGGCCGAGATCTTCCTGAAGCGTGAAGACCTGTCGCCGGTCCGCTCCTACAAGTTGCGCGGCGCGTTCAATGCCATGCGCAAGGTGCGGGCGAGTTCCCCCGAAGTGGTGAACTTCGTGTGTGCCAGCGCGGGAAACCACGCCCAGGGTGTCGCCTTCGTCTGCGCTCATTTCGGGGTACGCGGGCGGATTTACATGCCCGTCACGACGCCTGAGCAGAAGGTCCTGAAGACCCGCACGTTCGGTGGCGACGCGGTAGAGATCGTGTTGGAAGGCGATTTCTTCGACGAAACCCAGGCCGCCGCCAAGGCCTATTGCCGAGAGGTCGGCGCACATTTCCTGTCACCTTTTGACGACCCGGACGTGATTGAAGGCCAGGCCTCTGTCGCCGTGGAGATGCTGGAACAATTGGGCCGCGCGCCCGATCATCTGGTGCTGCCGGTGGGCGGCGGCGGGTTGTCATCCGGGATGCTGATGTACCTGTGGGCAGAAGGGGCAGAGACCCGCGTGACGCTGGTGGAACCTGCGGGCGGACCCAGCCTGACCGCAGCGCTCAAGATCGGCGCACCGCAGACGATCAAGATCACCGATACTTTCGTGGATGGCGCGGCTGTTGCCCGCATCGGGGATCGGAATTTTGAAGTTCTGCGCAATGTCGCCCCCCGCGACGTGCGGGTGGTGCCTGAAAACAGCATCTGCGTCACAATCCAGGAGATGCTGAACCTTGAAGGCATCGTGTTGGAACCCGCTGGGGCGCTGTCGCTGACCGTGTTGGAAGACATCCGCGATCAGATTGCGACCAAGACCGTGGTTTGCGTGACCTCGGGCGGGAACTTCGATTTCGAACGCCTTCCGGAAGTGAAAGAGCGGGCGCAGAAATGGCAGGGTTTGAAGAAATACTTCATCCTGCGCCTGCCTCAACGCCCCGGAGCGTTGCGAGATTTTCTGGATCTGCTTGGCGCCGACGACAACATTACCCGGTTTGAGTACCTCAAGAAGAATTCCCGCAACTTCGGCTCGGTGCTGATCGGCATCGAATCGGTCCGCGCGGGCAGTTTTCCTGAATTGGAGGAGCGTGTCGCGTCCCGTGGGTTTGGGTTCCGCGACATCACCGACGATCAGATTCTAGCGGATTTTCTGATTTAAGCGGCCATTTCCGGAACGTGGGGCTCAACTTCAATGATCGCAGCCGCGAATGCCGCGCGCACGGCATCCACATCAGGTGGATCGCCCGCATTGCAAGCCGCCTCAGCGGTGGCGCAGGCCCGCACCAGCGCGTTGAACCCAAGATTGGCCGCGCTCCCGCGCAGGAAGTGGAAATCAGAGGCCGCCGCCGTGGCGCTGTCCAGACCATCCAGTGTCTCGTGCAGTTCTGCGACGAACATCATTGCCACATCGGCGAAGTCTTCTTCCCCGATATCACTGCGCAACTCATTCAGGCGGTCCCAATCGACGGTCGGCATGTCCATGCTCCTTGCGGTCATGTCACTGAGTAAAGCCTGAATGTCTTAACAAACCCCAAGGCACCGTTGCCGGAATTGTTCAAATTTTCCTATTCACCGCACGTTAAAGATCTTCCCCCAAGGTGGCGTGCAGATCACACAACCCGTTAGGGATAATTATGGCCGTTTTCGCGGACCAGACACATATCGCGCCCGCTTCAGACGCCCCGCTCATGGCTGTGCCCGATGCCCCGCCGGAGGCGTTGACCGTCCTGGTGTTGGACGACAGCCCGGCGCAGCGCAGAATGGTTTGCGCCTTGCTGCGGCGCTGGGGACACACGGCTATCGAATCAGGTGATCCCGTGGAAGCATTGGAACTGGCGCGTGACACCGACATTTCATTGATCCTGTGCGACTGGATGATGCCGCAGATGACAGGGCCTGAGTTTTGCCGCCGCCTGCGCGCGGACATGACGGAAAGCTACGCCTATGTATTGCTGCTAACGTCAAACACTGAACGCAACGCCCTGACGGAAGGGCTGGAAGCGGGCGCTGATGATTTTCTCAACAAACCCGTCCGCCCGCCGGAACTTCATGCGCGCATGAACGCTGGTGCGCGCATCGTCGCCATGCAACGCGAATTGCGCAGCAAGAACGCCCTTCTTGAAACAACGCTGGATGAATTGCAGCAACTTTACGGTACACTTGATCGTGACCTGGATGAGGCGCGCCGCCTGCAACTGGCGCTTTTGCAGCAACAACCGGTGCAGTTCGACGGCGCGGATGTGTCGTTACTGCTGGAGGCGAGCGGACATGTCGGTGGCGATATGGTCGGCTATTTCTCTGTCACGGACGATGTAGTGGGTCTTTTCAGCCTTGACGTGTCCGGCCACGGCGTCGCCTCGGCCATGCTGGCGGCACGAATTGCAGGGATGCTCTCGGATGCCTCCCCGGATCAGAACATCGCGATTCTGCGCACTCCGAACGGCGAATTGTGCGATCTTCCCCCGGATGTCGCGGCGGGACGGTTGAATGATCTGATGTTGAAGGAGGTCCAGACAGACCGGTACTTCACCGTCTGCATGGGGTTCCTGAATCTGGCAACCGGCCATGTTCGGCTGGTGCAGGCGGGCCACCCGCATCCGATGATCCAGCGCGCCGATGGCTCGGTCGAGATGATCGGCGAGGGCGGGATGCCGGTTGGCCTTCTGCCCAATGCGCCATTTTCCTCGTTCGAGGTGCAGCTATCGCCGGGGGATCGACTGTTGATCTACTCCGATGGTCTGACCGAATGCCCCGACGCGGATGACAACTTGCTGGATGATGACGGGCTGATCGCGCTGATGACGCAACACAAGACCACGCGGGGTAGCGAATTCCTCGGGCATTTGCGCAGTGGATTGGTCGCCTACGCGGGTACGAACGAGTTTCCCGACGATCTGTCCGCCCTGTTGATCGACTTCAATGGTCGAAGCGAGCGCAGCCGCAGATAGCGCGCCAGAAAATGCCGGTCGCCGTCCACGGCCAACTTGTCCAATGCAACATCCCACGACAAAAATACCGCCGAGTGCCCCGGCTCGATCGGGGGATCCGCCCGACGACCAAGACGTGCAGCATAGATGTGGCACTGCTTGTGCGCATAGCGGTCATAGATCGGCATGAAGGTATGGCGATGAAACATCCCCAAATGGCGAACCCCGTGGATGCGGTATCCGGTTTCCTCCATCACCTCGCGGTGCAGGGCCGCGACGGGTGACTCGCCGGGATCAATGCCGCCGCCGGGCAGTTGCAACTCCGGCGAGGGATCCTCCTGAAACGTGGCGAGCATATTGTCGCCTGCATCAATGATCACATAGGCACCGGGGCGCGGAGGATAGCGGCGACCCGGCTCGGGGCGATTTCCAAAACGTCTGTTCATGGGACCCGGTGTGCCATGCCCGCGACGGCGCGAAAACCCGGCCGTCGCGCAATCGGGCCTCTCGCCAACACTCACGCCTTCGGCTACACGGCGGGTATGACGAAAGATCAACTGCCTTCGCTGCGTGACACCGGCGCCCGCGTTCTCAACATCGAGGCGCGCGCCGTTGCGACACTGGCGGACGCCCTGCCCGACGATTTCGCCCCTGCCGCCAAGGCAATCCTTGCCACCAAAGGTCGCGTTATTCTCTGCGGGATCGGCAAGTCCGGTCATATTGCACGCAAGATCAGCGCCACGTTCGCCTCTACCGGGACGCCCTCGGCCTTCGTTCATGCGGCAGAGGCGAGCCACGGAGATCTGGGCATGGTCATGCCCGGCGATCTGGTCATCACGATCTCCAATTCCGGCGAAACGTCTGAGCTGCGCGACATCGTCGCCCATGTCGCGCGTTTCTCGATCCCGATGATCGGCATCTCCAAGTGCTCCGACAGTACCCTGATGCGGGCAGCCGACTATCGCCTGACCCTGCCCGATGCAGAGGAAGCCTGCGCGCTCGGCATGGCGCCGACTACATCCACGACGCTTGCGCTGGCGATTGGCGATGCGCTGGCCGTCGCGGTGATGGAGTCGCGTGGCTTCGTTGCGGAACAGTTTCGCACATTCCACCCCGGCGGGAAACTGGGGGCGCAACTCAGCACCGTGGCGCAATTGATGCACGGACCAGAGAGCTTGCCGGTGGTTGAGGCCGACACGCCCATGGCGGAAACGCTGGTGGTGATGAGCGCCAAGAGCTTCGGCATTGCGGGCGTTGTTGAAGACGGCAAGCTGATCGGCGTGATTTCCGATGGCGACCTGCGCCGCAACATCGCGCATCTGACGGACCGGACCGCCGGCCAGGTCGCCACCCGCACCCCGCACACGATTCGAGCGGCGCTCTTGGCGGCAGAGGCGATGGCGATGATGGCCGAAAACAAGATCACGGCAGTCTTTGTGGTCGACGCCCAAACGTGCCCGGTGGGCATCATCCATTTGCACGACTGCCTGCGCGCCGGGTTGGCCTAGATCCAGCTGCACAAACGAAAACGGCCCCGCATCGCTGCGAGGCCGTTTGACTTGATGGCGATCGCCGGGATTATTCGTCCTCGGCGCTCTCGGCTGCGAGACGAGCGAAGATCTCAGCGGCGCGGCCGGTTGTCCCGGAGAATGCCGTAGGGGTGCTGTTGATCCGGTCACTGCCCATATCGGCATTGGCATTGTGGATCGCGACGGCCACGTCCAGTGCGGAATTCGAGGATTGCGTACCGAAGGTAAGTGAGTTGATCCGGTCGCTGCCCATACTGACATTGGCGTTGTAGTTCTCGACGGCCACGTCTGAGGCGGACTGAGCGAAAGCAGGGGCGGCAAGCGAAGCGGCGAGTGCGGTGATGAGTGCGATCTTGGTCATGGGGTAGTCCTTTTCAGTTTTTGAGTGGGGTGGCTTAAGCGCCGTTCCCCGGTATCGATTGCTAGACTGGCGAGCCGATGGCGACCTGCCGATGACCTGAATATGACGGACGTTCAGCTCACTTAAAACACACGTAACCGAGAGAAATAGCGGATTTAGGTGCGCAAATGCACAGATGCGGCCTTGACCTGCACCAAGCTCACACGGCCGTGCGTTTTACTTCTAACAGCGTGATAATCTGAGGTATTTCTGAAATATTGAAACTATTTCATACAAGCACTCGTACCGCCTCGGGTGCGTACAACGGCTCAAGCCGCGAATCTCCGGGTTCAAGAAGGGCCAGTCGGTCGGCTACGACAAAAACGTCGAAAGAGCGCAGGTCAGGGGCTGGCAATCGCGTGAACCTGGATGGCGGATGTCTAGCCACCAACCGCAGCTTGCGAACGCTTACCGTCCGACGCCCTCATAGGCCTCAAAGCCTGCACGTTTGGCGTCACGGGTGTTGTAGATGTTGCGCAGGTCAGCCATGCGCGGCGTTGCCATCTTCCTGGCCAGTCTGCTGAGATCAAGCGCCCGGAACTCGTTCCATTCCGTCAGGATCACAACCAGATCGGCGTTGTGCGACGCCTTGTAGGGATCATCGGACCAATGGACGCCTGGCAAAAGCGCCTCGCCCTCGCGCAGACCTTGGGGATCCACCACCCGAACCTTCGCGCCGCCGCCTACAAGGGCTGGCACGATCGACAGCGACGGCGCATCGCGCATGTCGTCGGTATTGGGTTTGAACGTCACGCCCAGAACGCTGATGATCTTGCCGTTGAACGAGCCATCGCACAGATCGCGCAATTTCTCGACCATGCGGTGCTTGATCTCGTCGTTCACGCGAATGACCGTCTCTACTATGTTTTGCGGCGCGGCGTTGTCCTGGCCGATCCGCGCGAGCGCCTGCGTGTCTTTCGGGAAGCATGACCCGCCATAGCCGGGGCCCGCGTGCAGGAACTTGTTGCCGATGCGCCCGTCCATGCCCATGCCCTTGGACACCTCCTTGACGTCCGCGCCGACCCGCTCGCACAGCGCCGCGATTTCGTTGATGAAGGTGATCTTCGTCGCCAGAAACGCGTTGGCCGCGTATTTTATCATCTCCGCGCTTTCCAGATCCGTGGTTACGACCGGGAAATCGCGCAGGAACAGCGGCCGGTAAATCTCGTCCATGACCTCGGACGCCCGTGCGGTCTGCACGCCGACAACCACGCGGTCGGGCCGCATGAAATCGTCGATTGCAGCGCCTTCGCGCAGGAACTCGGGGTTGGAGGCGACGTCGAACTCCAGATCCGGGCGCGCCTTTGTGACAACCTGCTTGACCCGGCGGTTGGTGCCAACGGGCACGGTGGATTTGGTCACGATCACCGCGTAGCCGGTCATCGCGAGCGCGACCTCCTCAGCCGCCGCCATCACAAACGTCAGATCCGCGTGGCCATCGCCGCGCCGCGTCGGCGTGCCGACGGCGATGAACACCGCATCCGCTCCGTCGACCGCCGCCTTGAGGTCGGTGGTAAAGCTCAACCGCCCGGCATCGACATTCTTGGCCAGAAGCGTATCAAGACCCGGTTCGTAGATCGGCACCTCGCCCGCACACAACATCTCGATCTTGCGGGGATCACGGTCGACGCAGATCACATCATGCCCGAAATCCGAGAAACAAACGCCAGACACAAGGCCCACATAGCCTGTGCCAATCATTGTTATACGCATGGAAACCCTCGTGTGTGTTTTTGATAACTGTTGAAGAAAATGCGCTACGGCGAAGGTTCAAGACTGCTCGTCGGGCTCTGGCTCTCCCGCCGAATGGGGGCCCGTTATCCAGCCCCAGGATGAGGCGCACATCTCATCAAGGCTCTTTTCCGTCCGGAAGCCCAACACATCCGCGGCCTTGTCGGCGCGCGCCACATAAATCGGAACGTCGCCTGCCCGCCGTTCGGTCACGCGGTATTTGATGCCCCGGTTCGAGGCGCGCTTGTAAGCGGCCATGACCTCCATCACCGAATGTCCGTTCCCGGTGCCCAGGTTCACAAGGTGGCTTTGCCCGTCCCGCAACAATGCCGCGACTGACAGCACATGGCCGCGCGCCAGGTCTTCCACGTGTATATAGTCGCGAACCCCGGTGCCATCGGGAGTGTCGTAATCGTCGCCGAACACCTGCAACTCCTCCAATTCACCGGCCGCGACCTTGGCTATATAGGGAATCAGATTGTTGGGGATATCGCGCGGGTCCTCACCGATCAGATGGCTCTCGTGGGCGCCTGCGGGGTTGAAGTAGCGCAGAATGCCAATGTCCCAGCGGGTATCGGCAGCGGCCAGTTGATTGAGGATCTGCTCACCGCTGATCTTGGTCTGCCCGTACGGGTTCATCGCCCGGAACTCCGCCGTCTCGGGCGTTGGTGTCTCATCCGGGACGCCGTAGACTGTCGCTGACGACGAGAACACTATCTTCCGGCAGCCCGCAGCATCCATGACCCGCAGCAAGTTGATCAGGCCGGAGATATTGACGTCGAAGTAGTCCAGCGGGCGTTCTACGCTTTCCGAGACCGCTTTCAGCGCCGCGAAATGAACCACCGCGTCGAATTGATGTGCCGAAAACAACCCGCCCAGGGTAGTGGCATCGCGAACGTCCGCCTCGACGAAATTAACTGGCTTACCCGTCAACTCCGCCAAACGGTCGATAACCGAGCGGTTGGCGTTCTGAAAATTATCCATGATCGTGACGTCGTACCCAGCCGCAACCAACGCCGCATAGGTGTGGGAACCGATATAGCCGGCCCCGCCAGTCAATAAAATACGCTCTGCCATCACTCTCACGTCTCGCCCGCCTGATCGCGATATAGCCCGTGACGCGATGTGAATAACAGCCCTCTGTCAACCTTAAGTGAAATGTGGGCCATTAATCACCCGTTGAGCATAGGCCTCGGACCTGTGGGTAAAAAAGCATCGCCGGCAGGCAAAACGCAGCAGCGACCGTTGACGCCGCGATAGTGCACTGCAAACGTCGCCGCGACGCATTGCAATCGTTGCCGCTGACCAAAAGGCTCATCATCTGATCTGGGGGGATCTTCAATAATATGGTTGCTTTTCCGATCACTCGACTGATGCTGAGTGCCGTCGTTTCGTTGGCTTTGGCCGCCTGCGGTGCCCTGCCGCGCGGCGCCCCGGTCGAGCGCGAGGTGGTGGAGGTTGTCCAGGGCGAGACCGCTGATTTCGCCGTCTATCCATTGACTTCGGGCTTTCCTGCCCGTTGTGGCGGACTGGCCACTGACCGGAGAGCGGTTTCTGAACTGGATTCCATCCTCCGGCGGCGCGCGCACGCAGGTCATCGCCACGGGCGATCAGTTGCGCCTTACAGTCTGGGACAGCGCCGATGACAGCCTGCTTACCGATGGAGAGCCGTCGGCGGTAATCAATGCTTTGACCGTAGGTCCCGATGGCACGGTCTTCATCCCCTATGTGGGAAATGTCCGCGTCTCTGGCATGACCACGCAGCTCGCGCGGCAACGCCTGCAGGAAGAGATCGACGTGATCGCGCCTTCTGCGCAGGTGCAGCTTGAGGTGGTGGAGGGTCGCACAAACTCCGTCGATCTTGTCGGCGGTGTCGGGACACCGGGGCGACTGCCGATGCCGGACCGCAATTATACAGTGTTGAATGCCATCGCCGATGCGGGCGGTGTACGGCCCGGAATGGACAACCCGCAGATCCGCCTGATCAGGTCGGGTTCGATCTATGGCACCTCCATTGACCGCCTTTTCGACGAGCCGGGCCTTGATACGCTTCTGGCCGGCGGCGACCGGATCATAGTTGAGAATGAACGGCGCACGTTCCTGTCGCTCGGCGCCGCCGGAGAGCAGAACCAGCACGCCTTCCCCCGCGACCGCGTCACGGCGCTGGACGCGATGGCGATTATCGGCGGAGTGGAAAGTAACCGGGGCGATCCCGGCGGCGTCCTGATCCTGCGCGAGTATCCTCAATCCGCTGTGCGCCGCGACGCGAGCGGACCAGATCAAGCCCGCGTGGTCTTTGCGCTGGATCTGACTGATGCCGACGGACTGTTTTCGGCCCGCAACTTTCGGATCAACCCCGGAGACGTGGTGTTGGTCACGGAAAGCCCGGTGACGGGCGTGCGCACGATCCTGGGGCTGATCGGATCCGCCTTTGGAGTGGCGAACGCTGCGTCGAACGTCACAAATTAGAATCTTGGAGTGTTCTATTGCGCTACCGCCCTCCGGGCTACTTGAGCGCGAGGTATGCGCTACCGCCCTCCGGGCTACTTGAGCGCGAGGTATGCGCTACCGCCCTCCGGGCTACTTGAGCGCGAGGTATGCGCTACCGCCCTCCGGGCTACTTGAGCGCGAGGTATGCGCTACCGCCCTCCGGGCTACTTGAGCGCGAGGTATGCGCTACCGCCCTCCGGGCTACTTGAGCGCGAGGTATGCGCTACCGCCCTTCGGGCTACTTGAGCGTGGGCACTTCAATTCGCTTTTCCGCAGGCACCAGCGCATTTATCTGGCGCACATGCTCTGGCAGGCAGACCTTTTCGAAGTCATAGACCTTGATCACGTGGCGGCGCGCCGCTGGTCCCAGATGCGCATAGGTTCCCGGACGCTCCAGCACGTCGATCACGTTCCTGGCCACATCTCGTGGATTGAAGAAATCCACCAGGAGTCCCGTCCTGCCATGCTCAACCGCCTCGCGTACCGGGGCCACGTCCGAGGCCACGATTGTCGTCCCCATCGACATCGCCTCCAGCAAACTCCACGACAGAACGAACGGCACCGTCAGGTAAATGTGGCAGCGGCTGACCTGGATGATTTTCTGATAATTCTCGTACGGCACCCGGCCGAGAAAATGCACGCGATCCCAATCGAGTTTATCGCCAACCTCCCGCTCCATTTCGGCCCTGTACCCGCCTTCGGACCCGGATTTCTTGCCATAGGATACGTCCGAGCCACCAATGATCAGCGCGCGGGCCTTTGGCCGCGCCTCGAGGATATGCGGCAGCGCGCGCATGAAGGTGTGAAAGCCGCGCGTCGGCTCCATATTGCGCGCCATGTAGGTGAAGATCTCGTCGTCTTTTGTCACCGACCTGCCCAATCGCCCCAAAGCCACCTCCGCCTGCGGGTCCGGCTTCAGCTTGTCGGTGCGGATGCCGTCATGGGCGACATAGATCTTGTCGTGGAAGTTTGACGGGAACGTATCGCGCTGCCAGCACGTCGGCGAATGACCCACATCCACTGTCTGGATATTGGCAAAGTTGACCGCATTGCGAGCATGCATCGTGAACGGCGCGTGAGAGCTTGCGGGAAACTCAGGATCGAAACCCACGCTGCCGCCTTCCGCCAGAAAGTAATATTCGAAGAAGCCGATGATCGGCACGTCGGCCCAGACCTGTTTGAGGAACGTCAACTCCCCCCAGCCGACGTGGCCGAGGATGATGTCCGGCGTGAAGCCTTTGTCCTTTAACGCCATCGCCGCCTGCGCGCAGCCAAAGCCGTTGCCAGTGCATTCCTCCCAATATTGGGTCAGCGCATAGGCCCCTTTGGCAGGCTTGTGATGGGTGGCGTATTTGACAATCCGCGCCCCTTCCATCTCGGGTACGTCCTTGCGCTGGGTCAAGAATACCAACTCATGCCCACCCTGTGCTCGCAGCCAGGAGAACAGCTCCCGATACTGACCGGGAAAGTTCTGGTGTACGAAAAGGATCTTCATCACGCGGGCCTGCTTTTTTGCTGTTCGGTATCGTCAGCTCTTGGTTTTCGAGTGATGTCCCAGCCCCATGCGGCGCATGCAAGGCAGAACTGCGGCGGCCAGTGGGCCCGATAGGGTTTGGTGTTGCCTCGGTCCTTCCTATATGGGACGCAACATTCCAACAATTGGTAGAGGGGGATCACCCCATGACGTCGAAGACAATACTGGCGACAGCAAAAATTGCGTGGGACGATACTGTTTTGCCGTTCCAACTGGACCGCTCTGGCATTCGCGGTCGTGTAGCGCGTTTGGATACGACGCTGGACCGTGTCCTGGCGCAGCATGATTACCCGGCCCCGGTAGAGGCCATGGTTGCCGAAATGGCTTTGCTGACCGCGCTGATCGGGCAGACCATGAAGCTGCGCTGGAAGCTGTCGTTGCAAGTCCGCGGCGATGGCCCAATTCGGCTGCTCGCCACTGATTTCTATGCGCCCGAAACGGAGGGCGAGCCCGCCCGCATCCGCGCCTATGCCTCTTATGATGCAGAGCGCTTGGACATCGCCGCTCCCGCATATCCGCAGGTGGGCAAGGGTTATTTCGCGATCCTGATTGATCAGGGGCAGGATATGACACCGTATCAGGGGATCACTCCGCTTTCGGGCACATCGCTGAAGTCCTGCGCAGAGGCCTATTTTGCGCAATCCGAACAGTTGCCGACGTCGTTCATGCTGTCCTACGGAAAGGCGCAGGAGCCGGGGCAGGATGCGTCCTGGCGTGCCGGTGGCGTCATGCTGCAACTGATGCCCGAAGTCGTCGCTGGAGGCCAAAGAACCTCCCAAGGGCGAGGATGGTGTTCTGACCGCCGAGGATCTGATCGAGCCGGACAAGGCCGAAGACTGGAACCGCGCCAACATCCTGCTGCAAACGGCTGACGCGATGGAGTTGATCGGGCCGCATGTCGCCCCGACGGACCTGCTCGTGCGGCTGTTTCACGAGGAAGACCCGCGTGTTTTCGATGCTCAACCCGTGGGCTTCGGGTGCACCTGTTCCGACGACCGCGTGCGCCAGTCCCTGTCGATCTATTCGGCCAAGGACATCAGGCACATGACCACGGATGCGGGCCGGGTGACGGCGGATTGCCAGTTTTGCGGCGCCCATTACGACTTCGATCCCCTGTCCCTGGGGTTCGAGGCCGAGAAAGGCGTCGAGGATGCGCACGATGGGCCGGCCAGTTGATCTCAAAACCCTGACGGCCGCGCTGGAGGCATATCCCGCGCGGCCGTCGTCTGACTATGATCTTACGCCCGGCATCGTGCTGGCCGAGGGTCGCAGGCTGCGCGCGGCTGCTGTGCTGATCGGCGTGTTGGATGGTGAGGTTATTCTGACCAAACGCGCCTCCACTCTCAAACATCACCCCGGCCAGATCGCCTTTCCCGGCGGCAAGCTGGACGGGGCAGAGACGGCCGCCGAAGCTGCGTTGCGGGAGGCCCATGAAGAAATCGGCCTGGACCCCGTGGACGTCACCTTTCTGGCCGAACTCCCTCCGCATGAGACGGTGACGAGCTACACCGTTACGCCGATCCTCGCCCAGATCACTCGTGATTTCACGCCAGTCGCCGAAGTTGGTGAAGTGGCCGAGGTCTTCCGCGTGCCGCTTCCTTTCCTGATGGACCCGTCGAATTACGCCATCGAGGGTCGCATCTGGCGCGGTCAGCGCCGTGAATTCTTTACCGTTCCCTACGGCCCCTATTACATCTGGGGCGCGACGGCTCGGATCCTCAAATCGCTCGCCGACAGGGCATCGTAATGCGCCTGAACGCGGACTGGCTCACGCACCCCGGCACCATCGCAGTGTTCGATGCCCTTGGCGGCCACAATGCCTGGTTCGTCGGCGGATGTGTCCGCAACGGGCTGCTGAACCAGCCAGTGGATGACATTGATATCTGTACCGATGCGCTGCCGCAGGCCGTGATGGATGCCGCAACGGCCGCGGGGCTCAAAGCCGTCCCCACTGGCATCGACCACGGCACTGTCACCGTCATCGCAAGTGATAAACCCCACGAAATTACGACCCTGAGACGCGATACAGAGACGGATGGGCGCCGTGCCACTGTCGCCTTCACCGGCCAGTTGGCGGAGGATGCCGCACGGCGCGATTTCACCATCAACGCGCTCTACGCGACCCCTGATGGCGACGTGCTGGACCCGAACGGGCATGGCCTTTCAGATCTCCGGTCCCGGCGCCTTCGCTTCATTGGCGACCCGAACGCGCGCATCGCGGAAGACTACCTTCGCATCCTGCGCTTTTTTCGTTTCCACGCCTGGTACGCCGACCCCGATGGCGGCCTGGACGCGGAGGCGCTTGCCGCTTGCGCCGCCAATACAGACGGCCTCGCCCACCTGTCCCATGAACGTGTCGGTGCGGAATTCAGGAAACTCCTGCGCGCGGCTGACCCCTCGGCGGCGGTAGAGGCGATGGATCATGCGGGCGTCCTCAATGCCGTGTTACCCGGCGCATCCTCCGAGCCGCTGACGCTTCTGACCGGGCTGGAGGGCAGTCTCACCCCGAATCCGATCCGCCGCCTCGCTGCAATCGGCGGTGACGACGTGGCAACCCGTCTGCGTCTTTCGAGGGCCGAAGTGTCAAGGCTCGCGCTCTACCGTGCAGAGATGGGAGGCATCACACCGCCGGGCGTGCTCGGGTATCATCACGGAGCCGACGCCGCCGTGGATATTCTGACGTTGCGGGCCGTGACTTTCGGCCAACCCGTCGATCCAGACGCTATCGCAAACGCCAGGGCCGGCGCGCAGGCCAGCTTCCCGATCAAGGCCGCAGACCTTCCAACCCTGCAAGGCCCTGCCCTTGGTGAGCAGCTCAATGTCCTCAAATCCCGATGGATCGAAAGCGGCTTTACGCTCTCCAAGACCGATCTTCTGACCTGAATGGACCCGCTTTTCGTCTTTGTCTTCCTCGGCCTGTTTTCACCCGGTCCCAATGTTATCCTGCTTACCGCTTCCGGGGCGCGGTTTGGCCTCAAGCGCACGCTTCCGCATATCGCAGGTGTTGTGCTTGGTGTTGGCATCACTGCTGGTCTGACCGGGCTTGGCATCGGCGCACTTCTGCAAAGCGCCCCGGTTTTGACGGTCACCCTGAAGCTGATCGCGGGCGGATGGATCGCGTGGATGGCCTTCACACTCTGGACCTCGTCGGCCAACAGCCCCCGTGACACCGGCATTCAGCCCTGGACACTGCGGGAAGCGGCACTGTTTCAATGGGTGAACCCCAAGGTTTGGGCCGTGGCTGTCGCTGCCGCCGCAGGATTCCCCAGTGCGCTGTCGCCCATCGCCGAAGCCCTCCGCCTGGGAGCCACGTTTGCGACCCTGAACCTGGGCGTTTGCCTGTTTTGGGCTGCTGCGGGCAGCCTCCTCGCGCTCCTGCTGACCACGCCTGGCGCCTGGACAGTCTTCTCCCGCATCATGGCCACTGGCCTTGCCGCATCCGTTGCAATGGTCTTTCTCTGATCCACGCGCTATACGACTTCCCTGACACGGGTATTTGTCATGTTCCGCCTCTTTGAAAATCTGGTCGATCCCTATGTGGTGCATCCGCAGCAGGACCGCCCGCCCCGCCGATTATGGCCATTCCTTTGGGATTATTCGCAGCCCTTCAGGGGCCTTTTTGCTGTGACCGCCGCCATGTCGGTCGTTGTCGCAGCGATCGAGATCAGCCTGATCTGGTACATGGGCCGTGTCGTGGACTTATTGACGGCGGGCGAGCCTGCAACCGTCTGGTCCGACTACGGCGTCGAATTCGCGCTCGCCGCCGGGTTCATTCTGCTGATCCGCCCGGTCCTGCAGGGCCTCAACGTGGCGCTTTTGAACAACGGTATCCTGCCGCAGTTCGGCGCGCTGGTCCGGTGGCGCGCCCACAAACAGGTGCTGCGCCAATCGGTCGGCTTTTTCGAGAACGACTTCGCCGGACGCATCGCCAACCGGATCATGCAGACGCCGGGCAGCGCGGGGGACGCGATCTTTCAGATCTTTGACGCCATCACCTTTTCGGTCGCTTATCTCGTCGGTGCAGTTATCCTGCTGACGGGCTCCGACCCACGCCTCGCGCTGCCTCTGGTGGCCTGGTTCGGCCTCTATGCAATCCTGCTGCGCTGGACGATGCGGCGCGTGGGGCCCGCCTCCAAGGCATCCTCCGACGCGCGGTCGATGACCACGGGGCGGGTGGTGGACAGCTACACCAATATCCATTCCGTGAAGCTCTTCGCCCATCACGATACGGAACTTGCCTACGCGAAAGAGGCGATTGAGGACACGCGCCAGACCTTCGCGCGGGAGATGCGGATTTTCACCGCTATGGACGTGATGCTGGTGGTGCTGAACGGCTTCCTGGTCGTCGGCGTCGTCGGCTGGGGCATCTTGTTGTGGTCCCAGGGCACGGCAACGGTGGGCGTGGTCGCCGCTGCCACAGCGCTGGCGCTGCGCCTGTCTGCGATGACCGGGTGGATCATGTGGGCGGTCTCCACCTTCTTCCGCGCTCTGGGAGTGGTGGCGGAAGGGATGGAGACGATCACCGTCCCCGTGGATCTTGTCGATCCGCCCGGCGCGCCTGCGTTGAAACTGACGGAGGGTGAAATCCGGTTGGAGCAGTTGAGCCACCATTACGGACGCGACACCGGTGGATTGGACGCGATTTCGCTGGTGATCAAACCCGGTGAGAAGGTCGGCCTCGTGGGCCGTTCCGGGGCCGGGAAATCCTCGCTCGTGAAGCTGCTTCTTCGCTTCTACGATGCCGAACAGGGTCGCATTTTGATTGACGGTCAGGATATCGCGGGCGTGCAGCAAGACAGCCTTCGCGCCGCCATCGGCATGGTGCAACAAGACAGCTCCCTGCTGCACCGTTCTGTGCGTGAAAATATCCTCTATGGCGCGCCTGAGGCAACGGATGAGGCAATGATCCGTGCCGCCAGGCGGGCGGAGGCGCATGAGTTCATTCTCGACCTCGAGGATCCTCAGGGACGCAGGGGCTACAACGCTCATGTGGGCGAGCGTGGAGTGAAACTGTCCGGTGGGCAGCGCCAGCGCGTCACCCTTGCCCGTGCGATCCTGAAAGACGCACCGATTCTGGTTCTGGATGAGGCGACAAGCGCGCTCGACAGTGAGGTCGAGGCGCAGATCCAGGACACGCTGTATGGCGTGATGGAGGGTAAAACCGTCATCGCCATTGCCCACCGCCTGTCCACCATCGCGCGGATGGACCGGATCGTGGTGCTCGATGGTGGTCACATCGTCGAAGACGGCACCCATGGCGCGCTTCTGGCCGCAGGTGGGCAATATGCAGGGTTCTGGGCGCGCCAATCGGGCGGGTTCATCAATACGGATGCCGCAGAGTGAACACCTTAATGCGCATTGTTGTTTGGCTATCGAGCCTGATTGTCCCCTTCGCGAAAGCCGACGGCCCGCCGCCGCAAACCCTTTGGCCGTTCATGAGCTGGTGCCTGTCCGGCACATGGCCGGTGATGATCGCAGCGGCTCTGTTGTCGGGTGCCGCGGGCCTGATGGAGGTCGGTGCAGCCTGGTTCCTTGGCGCGCTGATCGATACGACAACAGGCTCCAACGCCGCCTATCTGGCCGATAATGCCCTGCTGATCGCGGCCTACGTCGCATTCTACCTGCTGTTCCGCCCTTTATTCTTCGGCGCTTCCGCCGCGTTCACCGGCATCGTTTTGCCGCCCAACATCGCGCCCCTGGTCCAGTCGCGCCTGCACCGCTGGACCCTCGGCCACGACATCTCGTTCTTCGACAACGATTTCGCAGGTCGCATCGCGCAAAAGCAGATGCAGGCTGCCACGGCGCTGGTGAACATCGTGACCGAGGTGATCAACGCGGCCGCATACGCAATCATTACGCTTCTTGGGACGGTCATACTGCTGGTTGCCATCGACTGGCGCGTTGCCGCCGCCTTGTTGGTGTGGTGCGGTCTATATACCGTGATGATCCGCTGGTACCTGCCGCGCATCCGTCTGCGCTCCAAGGCCCGCGCCGCCACCCGCGCCAATGTCACCGGGCAGGTCGTGGACACGATCACCAATATCAAGACCGTGAAGCTGTTCGGCCATACCGACCATGAGGACGCGGCCGCGATCGATGCGATGGACGACTACCGCACCGCTGCGCTGTCCTTCGGCGTGCTGTCCACCGGGTTCCGCTTCGCGCTGATGACCACCGCCGGCCTCCTGCCCGTTGTGCTTGTACTCCTCGGCGTGTGGCTCTGGCAATCCGGGCAGGCCAGCCCCGGTGATATCGCTGCCATCGGTGCCATTTCGATGCGCATATCCCAGATGACGGGCTGGGTGTCGTTCACCCTCATGGGTATCTACGCCAACCTGGGCGAGTTGGAGGACGGCATGCGCACCCTCACCCCGCCCCATGGACTTACCGATGCCGCCAACGCCCGACCACTCTCGCGGATCAGCGGTGAGATCACATTCGACGCCGTGTCCTTCGCTTATGGTCAGCGTGCGGGTGGTATCCAAAGCATCAATCTGACCGTCGCTCCGGGCGAGAAACTGGGCGTCGTCGGCGCATCCGGTGCAGGGAAATCAACGCTCGTTGCACTGCTGATGCGGCTCTATGATGCGGAACAGGGTCGAATTCTGGTCGATGGCACCGATATCCGAACCGTCAGCCAGGACAGCCTCCGCCAACAGATCGCCATGGTGACGCAGGACACGGCGATGTTCAACAGAACCGCCCGGGACAATATCCTTTATGGTCGACCCGATGCCACATCTGATGAAGTGATCGAGGCTGCCAAACGGGCCGAGGCGCATGAGTTCATCCAAGACCTCCGTGATCACCGGGGCCGTAAAGGCTATGACGCCTACCTCGGCGAGCGTGGTGTGAAGTTGTCGGGCGGACAACGCCAGCGTGTGGCCCTCGCGCGGGCCTTCCTCAAGAATGCGGCGGTGCTGGTGCTGGATGAGGCGACCTCGGCTCTCGACAGCGAGGTCGAGGCCGCGATTCAGGATACGTTGCAGTCGGTGATGGAAGGTAAAACCGTCATCGCCATTGCCCACCGCCTGTCGACCCTTTCCGCCATGGACCGCATCATCGTGTTGGACGATGGCCATATCGCCGAAGACGGAACCCACGAGAGCCTTCTTGCCCAGGATGGTCTTTATGCCCGCTATTGGAACCGGCAATCCGGCGGATTCATCGGGCTGGATGATGCAGCGGCGGCAGAGTAATGCGCCGGATGTGAAACGCGTGACGATTTTCGGCCGCCTCAGCCCGCCTCCTGTGCTCCGTGCGTGAGGGTCGTCACGTTCTGTGCCGCCCGCAGAGCGGGGCTTGTCCCGCCGCCGCAACTGCCGCACATACACGGCTTCAAGCCAAATAGGGTGCCTTCGTGCCAGAGTTGACAATCAAACGCCTCGGCCATCACGGCGATGGCATTGCAGACGGCCCGATTTTCGTGCCTCTGACCCTGCCCGGAGAAGTGATCTCAGGGGACATAAGCGGTGACCGGATCGCCAGTCCCGCTGTGATCACACCCTCGCCTGACCGCGTGAAAGCGCCTTGCCGTCACTTCAGATCCTGCGGTGGGTGCTCGCTCATGCACGCCTCCGACACCTTTGTGGCGGAATGGAAATCGTCTGTGATCGAAAGCGCTCTGATGGCGCATGACCTGCCGACGCCGCTGCGCCCCATAATCACTTCCGCCCCGCGATCCCGCCGCCGGGCGACCTTTGCGGGCAGGCGCACCAAGAAGGGTGCGACGGTCGGATTCCATGCGCGAAAATCAGATACTATCGTGCCGATTAGTGACTGTATCCTAGTTGAGCCTGCCCTGCTGGCTGTGGTGCCTGTGTTGGAAGATATAACCCGCCTCGGAGGCTCCCGTTCCGGCACTGTCGGCCTTTCAGTCACCCTAACGGAAACCGGCGTGGACCTGCATGTGACGGGGGCAAAACCCCTCGACGGACCGCTGCGCAACCTGTTGCCGCAGTTTCGCAACACCTTCGCTCGGATGACATGGGGGGATGAACCGGTATACACCAACGAGATCCCCCGCATCACTCTCGGCCTTGCCCGCGTAACGCCTCCTCCCGGCGCGTTTCTTCAGGCCACCGTCGATGGCGAGGCCGCTTTGCAATCCGCGGTGACAGAGGCCACGCAGGGGGCCAAGCACATCGCGGATCTGTTCTGTGGGGTCGGCACCTTCGCCCTGCCGCTGGCCATCACCAGTCCGATCCATGCGGTTGAGGCCGCGCCCGATCTGCTGCAGGCGCTCGATCATGCAATCCGCCATACCAGCGGCCTAAAACCCATCACACACGAGAAACGCGATCTTTTTCGCAGGCCGCTCTTGCCCGACGAACTGGCCAGGTTCGACGCCGTCGTCATCGACCCGCCCCGTGCAGGGGCCGAGGCGCAAACTGCTCAGATCGTCAAAGCAAGGGTTCCGGTGATCGCCGCCGTTTCCTGCAACCCCGTCACCTTCGCACGCGATGCTGCAATCCTGACGAGTGCCGGGTATGGCCTTGATTGGGTGCAACCCGTTGACCAGTTTCGTTGGTCGTCCCATGTGGAACTTGTCGCCCGTTTCACTCTGACAGCCAGCTAGACGGACCCTTCATAGCGCGATTATCCCGCAGGTCTGGCCCCGCGCCTGGGCCGTCTTTTTTGGCGTTCCTCGTGGACTCGACCGGCACCTGACGGGATGGCGGTCGGAAAGACTCCTGGCGAACGAGACGACAATCGACGATACGCAGCGTCAGGGCAATTGATATGCCATTGATATACCCTGAGCGGCGCTAAGCCCGCTGGCTGAGGACCTCTACGCCAAGCGTCGTGAGGACTTTGGCAACGATGTCCTCCGCATTCATCGCAGCCGCCGCATACATGTCATGAGGACTGGCCTGATCAATGAAGACATCGGGCAAAACCATGGAGCGATACTTTATCCCGGTGTCGAAAACACCGTTTTCCGCAAGAAGTTGCGCGACGTGAGACCCGAAGCCACCAATCGCACCTTCCTCCACCGTGACAAGCGCTTCATGATGGTGCGCGAGCTGTAGAATCAGCGCCTCGTCCAGCGGTTTGGCAAAGCGGGCGTCGGCGATTGTGGGGGTAATACCGCGAGCGGTGAGAGTTTCCGCCGCCTCCTGAACCTCTTTCAGGCGGGTGCCGAAGTTCAGGATGGCAACTCTGTTACCTTCTGAGATCATTCGACCTTTCCCAATCTCAAGCGCGCGGCCGCGCTCTGGCAGGTCGACACCCATGCCTTCCCCGCGCGGAAAACGAAAGGCGCTTGGTCGGTCATCAATCTCCAACGCCGTGCGCACCATATTCCGCAACTCCGCCTCATCGGCTGCGGCCATGACGACGAATCCGGGCAGATTACTGAGGTAGCTGATGTCATAGCTACCCGCGTGCGTGCAGCCATCCGCCCCCACAAGCCCCGCGCGGTCGATGGCAAACCGTACGGGCAGGCGCTGAATCGCGACGTCGTGAACGACCTGATCGTAGCCGCGCTGCAAGAAGGTGGAGTAGATCGCGACAAAGGGTTTTAATCCCCCGGCCGCCAAGCCTGCGGCGAAGGTCACACCATGTTGTTCAGCAATTCCAACATCAAAACAACGGTTTGGGAAGCGCTTCGCGAAAAGGTCAAGCCCGGTTCCGTCCGGCATCGCAGCAGTGACGGCAACGATTCTTCGATCATCCTCGGCCTCCGCAATCAGGCTTTGCGCAAACACCTTCGTGTAACTTGGAACGTTTGAGGGTGCTTTTGCCTGCTCTCCGGTCGCAATGTCGAACTTCGCCGTGGCGTGCCCACGATCCGCGCGATTCTCGGAATAGCCTTTGCCTTTTTTGGTGATGGCATGGATCAGGATAGGGCCGTCAGCGCGGACTTTCACGGTGCGCAAGACGGACAGGAGGCTGTCCATGTTGTGCCCGTCAATCGGCCCGACGTAAGAAAATCCAAGCTCTTCAAACAGCGTTCCACCCACAGTGGCGGACTTAAACAATTCTTTCGCGCGGCGGGCCCCTTCCTGGAACGGCTCGGGCAATAGCGACACCGCGCCTTTGGCGGCTGCCTTGAACTCCTGGAACGGATCGCCTGCGTAAAGTCTTGAAAGGTATGAAGATAGTGCGCCGGTGGGGGGCGCGATGGACATCTCATTGTCATTGAGGATCACGATGAGCCGCTTGCCCAAATGGCCCGCGTTGTTCATCGCCTCGAACGCCATGCCGCCCGACATGGCCCCGTCTCCGATCACAGCAATGGCATCTCCGTGACCGGTGTCACTGTCACCGCCAAGGTCGCGCGCGACGGCAAAGCCAAGAGCCGCAGAGATCGACGTGGAGGAATGCGCAGCCCCGAAGGGATCATAGGGGGACTCGCTGCGTTTGGTGAACCCGGACAGCCCGTCTTTCTGGCGAATCGTAAGCATTCGGTCTCGCCGCCCGGTCAGGATCTTATGGGGGTAGCTTTGATGCGATACGTCCCAGATGATCTTGTCGCGCGGGGTGTCAAACACGGAATGCAACGCCACTGTCAGTTCCACAACTCCGAGACCAGCACCAAAGTGGCCACCTGTTTGGCTGACGGTCCAGATCATCTCGGACCGTAGTTCATCCGCCAGACGACTCAGGTCCGCGTCGCTCAACCCATTGAGATCAGTTGGAGAATAGATCTTGTCCAGCAATGGCGTGTTCGGGCGCGTGCTCATGGTTTTCCTTTTCCGCAATCGCCTTTGGCGACTTGAGCGGATGGCTGCTCTATTCGGTTATTTGTCACGATGTATCATATAGTGCGCCAGGTCGCGAAGCGTCTGCGCTTTTTCGCCATAGGGCGTCAGTGCTGCATTTGCTTCAGACAAGAGGATGTTCGCACGGACCTTCGCCGCGTCCATCCCCAGAAGGGATACAAACGTGGCCTTGCCCGCTTCGGCATCTTTTCGGAGCGCTTTGCCAGCGGTTGCAGCGTCGCCTTCGACGTCAAGAATGTCGTCGGCGATTTGAAAGGCCAGACCGATGGCACGGGCATAGGTTCGGAGCGGGCCGGGATCAGCGTGGCCAAGGATAGCGCCCGCATGGGCAGGCCACTCGATCAGGCAACCAGTTTTTTTGGCCTGTAATTGCGTTATTTCGTCCAACGTCAGAGGTCTGCCTGAGGTCTCTGCCGCGATATCCAGCGCCTGGCCGTGGACCATCCCCTGCGCTCCACTGGCTTGCGCCAGCGCCGCGATCAGGGCCACGCACTCCTCCGCCGTACCGGCATCGTCGCAGCTTATCAACTCGAACGCGAAGGATTGCAGGGCGTCACCGACCAAAACGGCGGTCGCTTCGTCCCATTTCCGGTGGACCGTGGGGCGACCGCGGCGCAGGTCATCGTCGTCCATGCAAGGCAGATCATCGTGAACCAGTGAATAGGCGTGGAGGCATTCAACCGCGGCTGCCGAATGCAGCGCCCTGGCTGGCGGCACATCGAAAATCCTTGCACTTTCAAGCACCAGAAACCCCCGAAGGCGCTTTCCACCTTGCACGGCGTAGCGCATACCCTGGGCGATACCATCGTCCCCAAGTCGTGTCATCCGGTCGTCCAGAAAGTCACCGATCGCGGTTTGCGCATCACTCAGGACGGTTTGAAACAAGGGCTACAGCCCCTCGACCGGGGTGGCACCCGTGGGCTGACCGTTGGCGTCGAGCGTGATCTGCGCGACCTTCTCTTCCGCCTCTTTCAGCTTCGCCTCGCAGCGGGCTTTCAGCTCTGCACCGCGCTCATAGAGTTTGATGGAATCCTCCAGCGCCACGTCGCCGCGATCCAACTGGGTAACAACCTGTTCCAACTCTCGGATCGCGTCCTCGAAGCTCATCTTGTCGATGTCTTTATCGGCCATTCAATCCTCCAGTTCCGTCACATGGGCAAGCGCGCCGTGCCCCAGCCCTTGCAGATCATATCCGCCTTCCAGTGTCGAGACGATGCGCCCCTCGCAGATCTCCTCGGCAACCTTCACCAGCTCTCGTGTGATCCAGGCGAAATCCGCATCCTCCCAGAGAAGATTGGCGAGGGGGTCGCGCTTGTGGGCATCAAACCCTGCGGAGACCAGGATCAGTTCCGGCTGCCAGTCACGCAGGCGCGGGAAGACGTGGGACGTGTAGCGCGACCGCATCGCCCGGCCGTCAGATCCGGGAGGCAGCGGCAGGTTCATCACATTGTCGGACCCGCCACGTTCATGAACAGCACCGGAGCCGGGGTAGAGCGGCATTTGATGCGACGATATGAATAGCGCGCGGCTTTCGTCCCAGAGAATGTCTTGTGTGCCATTGCCATGATGAACGTCAAAGTCAACGACAGCGACGCGGTTCAGGCCATGACGCTGCAGAGCATGACGCGCTGCAATGGCAATGTTGCCGAACAAGCAGAACCCCATGGCCTTGGATTTTTCAGCGTGGTGTCCGGGGGGGCGTGTGGCGACAAATGCGCGCTTGTGCGCCCCCGACAATACGCGATCAACGGCCAAAAGGCATCCCCCGACGCCGCGCAGTGCGGCCTCCCACGTACCGGGTGAGGCGCTGGTATCGGCGTCGATCTGGACCATACCCGACGTGGGCATCGCATTGCGCAGGGCGTCGATGTGAGCCTGCGGATGGCAGAGCGCGACGTCCTCTTCCTCAGCCAACGGAGCCTCATCTCGGACCGCTTCAACACCTGCGAGGTCTGCAAAAACAGTCTCCAATCGCGCGATACGTTCTGGATGACCTTCCGGCATTTCATGCGCAAGGCCGCTGGGGTTGTTCACGATCAGCATGACGGAGTCCTTGTTGTTTCGCTACCGCGCTTCGCGCTGCTTGAGCGTGGCGTGTTCTACTACCCTCGGGGCTACTTGAGCCGTCAATCAGGAGCCAGCATGTAGCCCGCGCCGCGCACGGTTTGCAGGTAGCGCGGCTGTTTGGGATTGGTCTCCAGCTTGCGGCGTAGTCTCGTAATCTGGACATCCACAGCACGTTCCTGCACCGGCTCTCCGCCGAATTTGTCGCGGTTCAGAAGGCTTACCAGATCACTGCGGCTCAGCGCTTCGCCGGGTTGATGGGCGAAAATCCGCATCAGCGCGGCTTCAGTCGCAGTCAAGCGCACCGGCTCCTGACCCTGGAACATTTCAGCGCGCTCAATATCATACCGGATCGGCCCGAGGTAAAGGACTTGTGGAACTGTCGCATCATCCGTCGGGGCGGGCATACGTCGCAGAATGGCATTGATGCGCAAGAGAAGTTCTTTGGGCTCAAACGGCTTGGAAAGGTAATCATCGGCTCCCGCCTCCAACCCTACAATCCGATCACCCGACTCGCCCTTGGCGGTCAGCAGCAGGATCGGCGTGGCGGCGGTTTCGCGAATGTCGCGGCAGAGGCTCAGGCCATCTTCGCCGGGCATCATCACGTCGAGCACGATGAGGTCGAAACTGAGCCCCCCCAGTAGCCTGCGGGCATGGGCGGCGTCGCGTGCGCCTGAAGCCATAAAGCCATTGCGTCCGAGAAATTTCTGCAACAGCGTGCGAATGCGTTCGTCGTCATCGACAATAAGTAGGTGCGCACCAATGTCCATTATCGGCGCCTCTGTGGTGTGCGACCATTCATTGATTTTGCTCCACACCCAGAAGGTAATGGCGACGCATGTCGGGGTCCATCATCTCCTCCAACACAGCGCGGAAGCCCGACACCGCGTCCGGTCCCGCGTTGCGGAAGGCGGCGCGCATACGGTTGCGTTGTGCTTCAGACAGGGCGCGTTCCAGTTCCTCCCCGGCAACGGTCAAATAAAGATGTCGCTCGCGCTTGTCGCGGACGCCAACACGGGCCTCGACCAAGCCATCCCCCACCAGGGTTCGCAGCACGCGGTTAAGCGATTGCTTCGTGACCCCAAGGATCGACAGCAGGTTATTGACGGTGGTTCCCGGCGTGCGGCTGATGAAATGGACGGCACGATGATGGGCCCGACCATAGTTGTGATCAGCGAGGATCAGGTCAGGATCGGCAGTGAACCCGCGGTAGGCGAAGAACATCGCCTCGATCCCGCGTCGCAATTGTTCGTCCGTCAGGAACAGCAACGTGTCGCCCCGTGCGATCCCCGCGCCTCGCTCTGCCATATTCTTCCTCCCGTTTGAGTCACATTATGTCAGCCTTGTTGACTTTCCAAGAATCAATTGCTAGCCAATCGAACGATCTGCGCAATTTTATGTCCGAGGCGGACGTAATTTGCGCAACTTTCATAAATTCCAGCCTGAAGTGGAAGCGGGCTTATTCGAGGGACGAGGACGATGGCAGCATACGACGACAGGGACGGCTTTATCTGGATGGACGGCAAGCTCGTCGACTGGCGCGCGGCCAATATCCATTTATTGAGCCATGCGATGCACTACGCCTCTAGCGTTTTTGAGGGCGAACGCGCTTACAACGGCAAGATTTTTGAAAGTCGCCGCCATTCAGAGCGGTTGCATTATTCCGCCTCCTGCATCGATTTTGAGATCCCTTTTACAGTCGATGAGATTGAAGCCGCCAAGTATGATGTGATGAAAGCCAACGGTCTGACCGACGCCTATATCCGCGCCGTGGCCTGGCGCGGGGCTGGTGAGGATATGGGGGTCAGTTCCGCGCGCAACCCCGTAAGACTGGCTGTGGCCGCGTGGGAGTGGGGCAGCTACTACGGTGATGCAAAAATGAAGGGCGCGAAGCTGGACATCAGCAAATGGAAGCGCCCCTCGCCGGAGACGATCCCGGTTCATGCCAAGGCCGCTGGTCTGTATATGATCTGCACGACGTCGAAACATGCGGCGGAAGCCAAGGGTTGCTCCGACGCGCTGTTCATGGATTACCGCAACTACGTAGCCGAGGCGACGGGCGCGAACATCTTCTTCGTCAAGGACGGCGAAGTGCATACACCGGACGCAGACGTATTCCTGAATGGCATCACGCGCCAAACGGTCATCGGGATGCTGCGCGACAAGCAGATCAAGGTGCACGAACGGCATATCATGCCGGAGGAGCTGGAAGGGTTCGAGCAATGCTGGCTGACCGGAACCGCCGCCGAAGTCACGCCGGTGGGCCAGATCGCCGACTACAATTTCGAGGTCGGCACCCTGACGCGGGATATTGCGCAGAGTTATGAGGCGTTGGTGCGGGCCTAAATGCCCGTAAGCGAAACAAGAGGCCCCGTACCTGCGTGTGGGGCCTTTTCATCTTGGCGCAAGGCGGCATTGAGCCCAAGCGGACCAACAGACTTCTGCGAAGTTGCGCAAGCCTGATTCATATTCATGACGTCAAGATAGAAAGCCCTGCAAAAATCGGGGCCATCATGTCTAATCGGAGCGGCTCTTAACCATTGGCGAACGTCGAGCCACGATGGACACTGGACATCTTCATTGGAAGCTCCGCTGCGGCTTCATCACGGATGGCATCGATGCGTGTTTGTGCGGCCTCGCCCGCAGCTGCGTCCGCATATGCCGTTACAACAACAAAACTCAACTCGCCCGTTCTAATCATGTTGACGCTTTCGGCACCTAGTGCCTTCACCATCGGTACATACTTGTCGCGGGCAAGTGCCTCCATGTCGTCGTTCCAATCAGTCGTATCCCAGTGTGAAATTGAGTAATAAGACATTTGTTGGTCCTCCCGGTTCAGAAGTTCCCTTTTGGAAGTTCAGGCATTCATCGTCGCACAGATTGCACGTTTACCCAAGGGAAACTCCTTTGCAGGAAATTTTCGCTTTGTCCGCTTACTTTGCGTCCAGTGTAGTCCTATTGATATCTCTCCGCTTGACCCCTCCGCCCCTAAACCGCACCATCTGACTCATGGCAATCCAGTTCCAGCCCTCCGGGCCGACCGTCACTCACAACCAGGTTGCGTTTCATCGCACCGAGCTGGGGCCGATCCTTGGTCTTTACGGACGCATGGTGGCGGCGGGGGAGTGGCGGGATTACGGGATCAGCCACCTTAGCGAGGTCGCGGTCTTCTCCATCTTCAAGCGCACGGCCGAGAACCCGATTTACCGGATCGAGAAGCGGCCGAAGCTGCGCGACAAGCAGGGGCAATATGCGGTGATCGGGATGGACGGGCGGATCCTGAAGCGAGGGCATGAGTTGAAGCCCGTTTTGCGGGTGTTGGAACGGACTATGATCCGGGTGGTCGACTAAAGCGCAACACAAAGTTGGGAACCGGTTTTTTGGATCAAATTGCGCGCTGACACGAACTACACCCTGATCCGTTTGCGTGATGTGATCGCGCCGAATTCCGACGCTTCAATCCGCGCGGCGGCATCCTTCAACGGCTCATAGGCCGTCGACATGTGGTGCGCGTTGGCATGCAGCAGCATGCGATCGCTGGCCATCAAACCGACGTGACCGTTCCAGAAAATCACATCTCCCCGCTTAAGCGCCTCATCCGGGTCAAGATCCTCACCCAGAGCCGCCTCCTGCTGGTCCGTATCGCGCGGACAATCGATGCCGCAGGCCAGCAGGCACGCCTGCACGAGGCCTGAGCAATCAATCCCCCAACGGCTGGTCCCGCCCCACAGATACGGCGTGCCAAGGAACAGGTCGGCGATCCCCACAGCGTCCGCGAACCGCGCCTTGAGGGGCATAAGATGTTGCGACGGCATGTGGTGCCCGGTGTGGATCCGCTTGAAGGCGCCTTTTTCTCCGGTGACTTTCACCTGGCTGCCGAAATAGAGGCAGACATCGGGCGAAACCTTGAGGTCCGGCTTGGGATAAAGATGCGTTGCGGGCGAGATCACCCAATGGGTTGCGGGCTCTGCTCCGGTCAAGGCACCGGACAGGATGTAACCACAATAACCGTCACGTTCCGCCTGACCGAAAGCAAACCCGTCCTCGGTATCGAGGACCAGAAACCGTTCACCGAACACCAGTTGCGAGGTTCGCGAACCACGCGGCGCGTCGGTGATATTGGCAATTGGTTGCTGGACCATCATCCAGCGGCCTTCGGTATACCGCTCAGCTTCGACAATGCCCTTCAGGCTCTCGTGGGCGACGTTGCCATTGGACGGGGTTGTGCGAGGGTCGGTCATTGGCCCAGGACCTCCGGCAGAGCATCAAACAGCGTGCGGATACCTTGACCCACGCCGCCTTTGGGACGTGCGGGCGCATCGCTGCGTTGCCAGCCATAGACGTCGAAGTGGACGAACTGGCGCGCATCGGCGAAGCGGCGCAGGAACAGGGCTGCTGTGATCGCGCCTGCCATGCCGCCGGATGGGGCATTGTCGAGATCCGCGATGCCTGGCTCGATCAGGGGTTCGTAGGCGTCATGGAACGGCAAGCGCCAGATCGGGTCCATGACGCGGGCCGAGGACATGGACAGGGCATCTGCCAGTGCGTCATCATCGGTGAAAAACGGCCCGATGTCGGGGCCAAGAGCCACTCGGGCGGCTCCGGTCAGGGTCGCCATGCATACCAGAAGATCGGGCGGGGTTTCCGAGGCCAGCGCCAACGCATCGGCAAGGACCAGACGGCCTTCGGCGTCGGTGTTGTTGATCTCTACAGTCATGCCATTGCGCGCGGTGAAGATATCACCGGGCCGGAAGGAATTGCCGGAGACGTTGTTTTCAACGGCAGGAATCAGCACTCGCAACCGGCACCGTATATCACTGGCCATGATCATGCGGGCGAGGCCAAGGACGTTGGCTGCCCCACCCATGTCCTTCTTCATAATCCCCATCGACGCTCCGGGTTTCAGGTTCAGCCCCCCGGTATCGAAACACACACCTTTGCCCACAAGCGTGAGCGTCGGACCCGCATCGCCCCATGTCATCTCAATCAATCGAGGCGCACGCGCGGCGGCGCGGCCAACGGCGTGGATGAGCGGGAAATTTTGGGTAAGCAGATCGTCGCCTTCAACGGTCGAAACGCGGGCACCGAACTCGTCCGCCATCCCCCGAACGGCGGTCTCCAAAGCGTCAGGGCCCATATCCTCTGCAGGTGTGTTAGTCAGATCGCGGGTCAGCGCTTCGGCCGAGGCGATCAGTTCCAGACGTGACACGTCAACGCCTGCGGGAGCGACCAATTGGGCGACGGACGCAGACTGCACGCGGTAGCGGTCGAACCGATATTGAGACAGCAAGTATCCAAAGGCGATTTCATCGGCCTCAGGTCCCGCGTCCGGCATATTGGAAATCATAAACGTACCTGCTGGAAGCGATGCAATTGCGGCGCCGACTGCGAACCGCTTGCGCTTTCGTTCTGCGGCAGTGCCCATCCCGATCAACGCACCCGCGAGCCCGTCGCTGGCTGACGGAAGGTGGGGAAGCGGCAGCACACGTCCCAACTGGCCAGCAAAGTCATTGGCATTGGCCCAAGCAACATGGGCCGGGTCCAGAGCCTCCATCCCGTCATTGGGTTCAATCAGGATTATCGGCAGGGCATCTTGCCCTTCCTCGGCGAAACTCATCGACATCTGCGCACCTTTTTAGATCGGCGCCAGCCTAGCGTTCCGCGCTCGCTCTGCAAGGTCAGAACGGGCCTCCGTCATGGGTTCAGACAGAAATATCCTCCAGATCCCAGACCGCGTGGATGGACCGTTCGCCCACCCGTTCCAGTCGAGCCAGTGTTGCCGTCAACGCCACATGATTATCGGCACTGTAGCTATCAAGAACATTGCGCGCCACGCGGGCCAGCGTTGCCATCCCGATGGTTTCCGCATCTATCGTAATTTGATCCGTCGCGGTCACAAAGGCGTTCGGATCGTCGTGAAGCATTTGCTCCAGTTTGGGCAGGCTTTCCGATATCCGGTGCAGGGCTAGAGCCACTTCGGCTTCGGCCCGGACCTCGCCGATCTTGTGGCAGAGGTCTTCCAGACATTCAGGGTTGAACCGCGCCGGCTCATTCGGCGCAATAAGGGTAATCGTTGGGCACAGATTGGCCCCGGTCGCTAGCAACATATCTCGCTCCAAATCTATCGCCCCCACCACAGGACGCCCATCACTGGGATATGAAGGTACTTTTGGCCCCGGGTCCTGAAGAAACGATTGATCGGGTCGTGGAATATGCCTCCAATTTGGTTGGAATACGGGATAAGGCTTAAGCAATGATCTTGAGGAGCAAGCCAAATGCACCGTGTGACATCACTGCCGGACTATCTGCTAGAGCGGTATCGCACTTGGAAAGAGACCAGCTTTCCCGAGAACCGCGAATGGTTCCGCAAGTTGGCATCCGAAGGCCAAAACCCGCGCGCGATGGTGATTGCGTGCTGTGACAGCCGGGTTGCAATCAATTCAGTCTTTGGCCAGCGTACGGGCGAATTGTTCGTGCACCGCAACATTGCCAATCTGGTGCCGCCTTACACGCCTGACGGAAACCACCACGGTACGGGGGCAGCGGTGGAGTTCGCGGTCAAGCATCTGAAAGTGGAGCATATTTTGGTTATGGGTCATTCCAATTGCGGCGGTGTGGCGGGATGTATGGCGATGTGCGAAGGCTCCGCCCCTGAGTTTGACCGCGACGAAAGCCTGATTGGCCGTTGGCTGGACGTGCTGCGCCCCGGCTACGCGACGGTCGCCAATATATCGGTACCAGCGGATCGCCAGATCGCCTTGGAAAAAGAGGGGATCCATGTCAGTCTGAAAAACCTGCTTGGCTATCCCTTCGTGAAAGAGGCGGTTGAAGCTGATCGATTGAGTCTGCACGGGTTGTGGGCCGACATTGCCGACATGGACCTAGAGACGTTTGACGGACGCATCCGTCACTTCGCACCTGCGTGATCCTGAACGAATTCACCTGGCGATCAAATCATAGAAGCTGCTGCGGATTTTAGGGGAAGTGATATGGACGGAATGCTGGCGCTGGCCGCTGACAACCTGTTGTCGCCGATCATCCTGTTCTTCGCCCTAGGCCTGTTGGCCGCTCTGGCTCGCTCGGACCTGTCGATCCCCGAAGCGATTGCCAAGGGCATGTCGATCTATCTGCTGTTTGCGATCGGTTTCAAAGGCGGCGCGGCAGTGGCGGCCAACGGTATCGAAACAACGCTGATCTTGTCACTTGTCGCAGGCGTGCTCTTGTCCTTCGCTATCCCGATACTGGCCTTTTTCCTGTTGCGGGTCATGACGGGACTATCGGTCACGGACGCAGCAGCGGTTGCGGGCCATTACGGCTCCATCTCCATCGTGACCTTTGTGGCGGCATCGTCGGTGCTGACATCCAGCGGCATCGACCAGGAAGGCTATATGGTCGCCGTAGCTGCCGTGATGGAAGCGCCTGCGATCCTTTCCGCTCTTTGGCTGATCGCGCGGTATGACAAGGGATCGGCAGAGATCGACGCTGGCTTGATCCGGGAGGTCCTGCTTAACGGCTCCATCGTCTTGCTCGTCGGCTCGTTCGTGATTGGCAGCATCACAGGTACCGAGGGCCTGTCGCTGATCGCACCGTTCATCGTGGCGCCGTTTCAAGGCGTGTTGTGTCTGTTCCTGTTGGACATGGGTCTGGTAGCGGGCCGGGGTCTTCGCGATGCGCGTGGCGTGTTGAAGCCGGGGCTTTTCATCTTCGGCATGGTCATGCCCCTGGTCGGCAGCCTGTTCGGCCTCGCGGCAGGCGTCGCTCTCGGTCTCAGTCCCGGAGGCGTTATGCTGTTCATGACGCTGTCGGCATCGGCCTCCTATATCGCCGTGCCTGCCGCCATGCGCGTCGCCCTGCCAGAGGCGAATCCATCCATTTACCTGACACTGTCGCTCGGCGTGACATTCCCGTTCAACCTGACCATCGGCATTCCGCTGTATCTGGCGGTCGCCACATTCGTGACCGGAGGCTAGCCCATGCAAACCCACCAAGCCAAACGTGTGGAAATCACGATCGAGGCGGTCATGGAAAGCCGCCTGACCAAGGCGCTGATCGGGGCCGGTGTGACAGGGTTCACGGTATTGCCAGTGCTCGGAGGATCGGGACGATCCGGGCAGTGGAGCCGGGAGGGCCAAGTCACCCGGGCGGGCGGAATGGTGGTCGTGGTTTGCATTATCCGGTCGTCAAGACTGGACGAATTGCTCGACGCTGCGTTTGCGGTGGTCGAGCGGCATATCGGGGTCGTATCGGTTACTGATTGCGAAGTGCTGCGGGCCGAACGGTTTTGAACGCCAATCTGTGCTACTGCAATCAAGCCGGCCTGTGGTAAGATATTCTCTGCGATAACATTGGAGGCTTTCATGCGCCTGGTCCGTAATCTTCTTATCGGCGTCGTAGCCCTCGTGGCTGTTCTGGCCGTGGTCGGCATGTTCCTGCCACGCGTTGTCTCCGTTGAACGCGACGTGGTGATCGATGCCGCGCCGGAGGAGGTGTTTGCGCATCTGACCTCCCTCCAGGCTTTCTCGCAATGGTCTCCGTGGAGCGGGATCGACCCCGAAATGGCTGTCGAGTATTCAGGGCCCCTGGCAGGCGTTGGCAACACGATGGTGTGGACGTCGGATCACCCGAATGTAGGAAATGGGCGGCAGGAGATCATGGAGGTCGTCGAGAACGAGTTGGTCCGCACCGACCTTGATTTCGGCGATATGGGCACGGCGGAGGCATGGTGGCGGCTGACGCCAGAGGGCGACGGGACCCGCGTTGTTTGGGGTTTAAACACCGACATGGGCGCAGGGCCTGTGGGCCGGTGGTTCGGCCTGGTGATGGATGGCATGATCGGAGCGGATTACGAGACCGGATTGGCGCAGTTGCAGGCAACTGTTGAGAGCTAAGTTTACGCGCCATTGACTAGAATCGCGAAACGATGGCGGCATGGATATGTATGCGTCCCTTCTTTTAAACCTGCCACCAGACCTGATATCTTTGTTTCGGGCGCAGGCGCGGTTGCACGGAAGGTCCGCCTCGGCAGAGGCACATCACCTGGTCGCTCACGCCCTGTCTCGTGACCCACGCGAGACATCTGCGAAGACGCCCAAACGGGCGGATGAAGGGGCCGGGCATCTCGTCAGACCCCTCCTCGCTGCAGACATAGCCTATGCAGTCGGGTGGGATGATCTCCAGGCCCGCCTGTCAGTCCACGGCTATACATTCCGTAAACGCGGTGGTGGTCTTGCGCTGTATTGCACCGCGACCGAAGCAGGCATCTGAACTGGGCTGGACCTATTCCGCCCTCATGCGCAGATTCGTTCAGCCGTTTCCCGGCCATTCTCACACCCACTTGTCTGAACGCGTCCTGACCCGTGCACTTCCCATGCAGCCCAAGCAAGTCCACCCGAGCCTGTTTCCAGACCCGGGCGACGAAAGTATCGAAGATCTCATTCTTATTGAGGAGGAGTGATCAAGGCTGCCAGTCGAGGATCTGACTTTCCGGAAATTCAAACTCCACCGTCATCTCAATCAGTGTCGCCTCGTCTGGGGCCACGTCCAAGTCCCACGCACTGACGCCGCGCTGATCATCGACGTCCTGTTCAGTCGGGCGAGGGCTAAGGACCAGATTCAACTCCAGATCCTCCTGCTCCGCGAATGGCGTGGCATAAAGGATACGCACTGTTTCAACCTCCTGCCCTGTGTTTTCCACCCCAAACGCAATCTGGCGTGCCTGTGTGTTCGACGACACAAAGACACCTCGATCCCCCTCCGCCAGAGAGCGATCAATCCATGTCAATTGCAGATGATCGAGCGCTCCGAACGCCATCTCCGCCTCCGCACCCGCCGGAATCAGAGGCAAGGCGCCCTCACCCAACAAGGCGCCATCGCGGTAAAACCGCGCTTGACCGGGCAGGATCGGCTCGCCGGTGTCGTTGTCGATCATCGCGATCAGAAACGCCGTCTCGTCCCATCTGGGAACGGCGCGATTTTCGGTTTCGGTCTCCAACACCAGCGTGTCGAACGGCAACAGCACGCTGCCGGTGTCCGATACGCTTACCGATTCAGGGTACGTGTATGACACTGAAAGACCGTCGAATTCCGGAGTGACAGCCACCTCGGCCACGACCACGGCCGGCGCGGCTGCAGCATAGCCAGCCACACCGGGCGCTGGAGTGGGACGGGGTGCCAGATCTTCAAACCTGCGGCTGAGGTCGCTTTCACTATCCAACGGCTCGATCAAACGCGCGGGTCGCGAAATCACCGTGCTTGGCTCTCTCGCGCGATCCGGCGCGGCAGCAGAGAATGTCACGTCCACGTCCTGCCACCGCGCCGGCCCATGGATTTCCAGTGTCACGAAGCGATCAATCGTCAGCGCACTGGTATCTGTATCCAGGTCCAACTCGTAGCTTGGACGCCAGCCCGCAGCGCGTGTGAAGTAGTCGAGCGCGATCTCTACCTCTGTATCCTCCGCAAGCGTGACATCAACCGCATACACTCCAACCTGCGTGCCGAAAGGCTGCAACACGGTGAACGCCTGTGTCGCTTCAGCAAACAACCGCTGCGCGTCGGCAAGAGCCTCTGCCAAATCGCGTCGCTCGAACTGGGCCTCAAGAAGCTCCTCCGCCAACCGAGCAGTCTGCTCCCCAAGTGTTGAGAGGAATTGCGCCACCATCGCAGGATCGTCAGGCATGGGAACGCCGCTTTCTCCGCCGCGCAGGATCGCGGCGATATAGGCCTGCTGCGTCTCAATTGACCGGATGGCGACGTCGGCCTCCGTCAGGATATCCTGCGCATCCTGCACAGCGTCACGCGCCGTCTCCATTGATGCACGCGCGACCGCTTGCGCCGCGTCATCAAGGGAGCCTTCCTCTACCGGATAGCTTCCAACCGCCTGCGGTGGACCAAAACGGACCCCTTCTGTGCCAGTGATCTGCGGCAGCACCACATCATAAAGATCGGGCATCGCAATCAGAATGCGATGACGCCCGGCGGGGATCGACAGCGCCGCCGACCGGGTCACATCAGCGCCCGCGCCGAACACCGTTGCCTCAGACACATCGGCACGGATCAGAAACTCTTCGGCCAGGGCGGCGAATGGAAAGGACGCACACAGCGTCGTGGTCAAAAGAAAGCGTTTCATCGAAATGGAGTCCTTACCTTTGGGTTGGAATACCGTCGTCCAGTCAGAAAACCCTGCCAAGGGCTGGATTTCCCGACCGGCACTCAGGTGCCGATTATGAAGGTAAGACGTGCGCCGCGACGCGATCCTTGGACCCGCACGCAGATTTTGCCGCATAGCGCCGACAGCGCGCCGACGCGAAGTTCGCTTCGCTGTTGGCGCGCCACGTCCGGCTGCCGGAGGGGTCTTGCGAGCGAAGCGCGCAGGGGCGTGAGGCGAAGACGGAGATCCGCCTCTGCGACCCTGCGGTGGCCTCAGCCTTTTTTCAGCACCCGGTTGCCCAATGTCTCGGCGATTTGAACAGCGTTCAACGCAGCGCCCTTGCGCAGGTTGTCGGAGACGCACCACAGGTTCAGGCCGTTTTCAATGGTCGAATCCTGCCGAATCCGGCTGATATACGTGGCGAATTCGCCAACGCATTCAATCGGAGTCACGTAGCCGCCGTCCTCGCGCTTGTCGATCACCATGACGCCGGGGGCTTCGCGCAGAATCTCGCGGGCTTCTTCCTCGTCAAGGAAATCCTCAAACTCGATGTTGATCGCTTCCGAATGACCGACGAATACCGGGACCCGAACACAAGTTGCAGTGACCTTGATCTTCGGGTCGACGATCTTCTTTGTTTCCGCTACCATCTTCCATTCCTCCCTGGTCTCGCCGGAGTCCATGAAGGCATCGATATGAGGGATCACGTTGAAAGCGATCTGCTTGGTGAATTTGGTCGGAGGCTTGTTGTCGACAGGGTTATAGATGCTCTTGGTCTGATCCCATAACTCGTCCATGCCCTCTTTGCCGGCACCGGAGACGGATTGATATGTGCTGACCACAACGCGCTTGATCCGTGCACGGTCATGCAGCGGCTTCAATGCCACAACCATCTGAGCCGTCGAACAGTTCGGGTTCGCGATAATGTTCTTTTTGGCATAGCCGTCGACGGCTTCCGGGTTCACCTCTGGCACAACCAGCGGAACGTCCGGGTCATAACGATACAACGATGAGTTATCGATAACGATACAACCTGCTTTCGCGGCCTTCGGGGCATAGAGTTTCGTTGCCTCGGACCCCACGGCGAACAGCGCAATGTCCCAGCCGGTAAAGTCAAAGGTATCGAGGTCCTTGGTCTTCAGGGTCTTGTCGCCAAAGCTGCACTGGGTTCCCAGTGATTTGCGCGAAGCCAAAACCTCGATCGCATCAATCGGAAACTGGCGTTCGTCCAGAATGTTCAGCATTTCGCGGCCCACGTTGCCCGTGGCGCCCACGACGACGACTTTATAACCCATATCTTTAATCCTCTGGTTGGATAACGGCGCACATAAGCGAAGCTGCATGGCATTGAAAGAGTGCAGAGGCCCAAGTTTTCTGAACGGTTGCATCAACACACATGATGCAGCCGGTCGCGACAGAAAAGGTCACAACACTTGACACATGCGGTCAGGTGCTCCATTTGCACCATATCGATGCTGCACTGCCGCGTGAGCAGTCGTTTGTTGGTTCCAGGGAACCAACAGACCCACGGCACGATACAAATTTTCCAAGACCCCCATCACGCAGGGCTCTGACGATCGGCGGATGAGCCGCCCGGTCGCACCCTAGCCAAGCCGCACGCGATGTGAGGCAATGTTCGGCTGCCGCTTTTTAAGCGTTGGTCCGAAAGGATATGAATTGTTCGATTTCGATATGCTCGGCCTGAAGCCGATCCTTGCCAAAACTCTAGACGAAGCGGGCTTCAAGGAACCCACTCCGATCCAGAATCAGGCCATCCCGCTGGCTCTGGATGGCCATGACATTATGGGTCTTGCCCAAACCGGCACCGGCAAGACGCTGGCGTTTGGACTTCCGTTGCTGGAGCATCTCCTGTCGCTTCACGGCAAACCGGATCCCAAGACCGCCCGTGCCCTGATCCTCGCTCCAACCCGCGAGTTGGTGAACCAGATCGCGGACCAGTTGAAGGTGTTCAGCAACTCCACCCCGATCAAGGTCGCGACAGTTGTGGGCGGGCAAAGCATCGGTCGTCAGATCAGCGTGTTGTCGCGCGGCGTCGATATTCTTGTCGCCACGCCCGGTCGTCTGATGGACCTCATGGACCGCCGCGCGATCGACCTGTCCACAGTCAAGCACCTTGTGCTGGACGAGGCCGACCAGATGCTCGACATGGGTTTCATCCACGCGCTGCGCAAGATTGCGCCTGCGCTTGGCACGCCCCGTCAAACCATGCTGTTCTCGGCCACCATGCCGTCCCAGATGGAAGAACTCTCGAAGGCCTATCTGACCAGTCCCAAGAAGGTGCAGGTTTCGCCCCCCGGCAAGGCCGCCGACAAGGTGACGCAGGTGGTGCATTTCATGCCCAAGCCCGCCAAACCCGCCAAGTTGCGCGAAGTCCTTGATCAGGACCCGGACGCGCTGGTGCTGGTCTTTGGTCGCACCAAGCATGGCTGTGAAAAGCTGATGAAAGGCCTTGTCGCCGACGGCTACAACGCGGCCTCAATCCATGGCAACAAATCGCAGGGTCAGCGCGACCGCGCGATCAAGGCCTTCCGTGATGGTCAGATCAAGATCCTAGTGGCAACCGATGTTGCCGCGCGCGGGATCGACATTCCGGGCGTCGCCTACGTCATCAACTATGAGCTGCCAGATACTCCCGACAACTACGTTCACCGCATTGGTCGGACCGCGCGCGCGGGTCGTGAGGGCGAGGCGATCGCGTTCTGCTCCGCCGAGGAAGTCGATCTGCTGGTGCAGATCGAGAAGGTCATGAAGATGTCCATCCCCGTGGCTTCAGGCACACGTCCAGAAGCGGTAAAGGCCGAAAAGCCTCAGCGTGGCGGACGTCGTCGTGGAGGTCCCGGTGGCGGTGGTCGTCCTGGCGGTGGTGGCGGCGGTGGTCGCAAGCCGCAGAGCAAAAATGGCGGCGGCGGCGGCGGCAATGGCCAGTCGCGCAAGCCTCGCCGCCCCCGGCGCAGTAAAGCGGCCTAAAGGCTATACCCCACAATTGGTCTCCCACGCGGTAATATGCGTGGGGGCCGTCTGTCCAGTCAGACAATGGGCCGGTGCATGACGGTCCCCTATGAACGGCGACCGAACTGCCGACCCGCACCATGGGACTATGGCGAAATCCCGGGTTTTAGCGTTCGCGTGCAAATGCAAAGACGGACAGACCCATCACGATCGCCAGTGCGATGATCGCAAACAGCGCGCCATAGGCAGGCTCTGCTCCCAACCGCGGTACAAGGCCCGAATATGTGGGGCCGGAAGCGAATTGCATCACGCCCGCGCCGCCCATTCCAAATAGATTCAGCAAACTCACGCCCCGACCCGTTAAATGCGACGGCAGGAACGAGCGTCCGAATGCCATGACCGCAGGAAAACTTGCCCCGAACACACCGATGGCTGCGAAGGTGGCGATCGCCCCTGACATGGAACCGGGTGGGATTATGAACAGCCAAAGGCACAGGCCTGCGACGACCAGGTTGCCACCAACGATGGCCCATTTGCGGCTGGGGATGATCCTGTCGACAGACCCGTAGAGGAAGCTGCCGCAGACCATCGCGAGGCCCATGATGAGTGTCGCGGTGCCCACTTGCTCCAAGGTCGCGCCGAACCGGTCGGTGATGTATGGACTGATCCAGAGCCCTCTGATCCCCGCCATCGGAGCATAGCAGATGAACATACCGACAAGGATCGGCCAAAGCGCGCGAATGCGAAGTAGTTCGATGAATGACCCCTTTGCCTCTCCCTCCGGTTTGGCCGGGTCGCGGACGCAGGCGACAATGCCCAGCGCTACGATCAGTGTGAAGGCGCCCGTGGCCCAGACCGTTTCACGCCAGCCGAAACTGTCCACTGCCCATGCCAGCGGCGCAGTGGACAGCAGGTTCCCAAGCGAGCTCACACCAATCGTGACGCCCGCCAATGTCCCGAAAACGGCGGCTGAGAACGTGCGCGCGAAAATATAGTAAGTCGCCATCAGAACAGGGGAGCAGCCGATTCCGATCAGGCCCATCGCCAGAATGATCCCGCCAGGCCCTTGTGCCGTCGCAAACACGATGCACCCGCCAACGGCACCGAGAATGAACAGCACCGACGTCGTCGTGCGGGGACCGAGCGTGTCCAATGCCCATCCAACCGGCAACTGCATAGCCGCGAAGGTCGCGAACCACAGGCCCGACGCAGTGGCGAGATCGCCTGTGGTTGCCCCTAAATTATCCCGCAGCACCGGCGACAGGACGGCCAGGAAGGCGCGGAAAAACTGGCTAAGGCTGTAAGCCACCACAAGGAAGACAAGGCCGGCTCGCATGATATTATCCCGTTCAAGAAGTGTTGGCGGAGATTGTCGCCAAGTTTGGCCCGCGTCCAGTCGACTTATTTCTGATAATTTTTGTCAGGTATCACTTGACGACTCTTTATTGGCAGGTTCAGAAAGCGTCTGAGTATTTTTGTCGGAAACAATCGGAGCCTTCCATGACCCATCCCCTCGCCCTTCTTCTTGGCACCACCATCGCCTTGTCCGCTGCGACGGCCACACAAGCACAGGAAGTGAACCTTTATTCTTCGCGCCACTATGACACGGATGAGCGGCTTTATTCCGACTTCACCGATGCCACTGGCATAGCCATCAATCGGATCGAGGGCGACGCGGATGAACTGATTGCGCGCCTGCAGGCGGAGGGTGCGAACTCTCCCGCCGACGTGTTTCTGACCGTCGACACCTCGCGCCTGCAACGCGCTGCCGATATGGGCGTGCTGCAACCACTGGAAAACGCGGTTCTGGAGGCGAGAATTCCCGCGAACCTGCGCGATGACGATGGGCTGTGGTTCGGCTTCAGCCAACGCGCCCGGATCATCTTTTATGACTCGGAGAGGGTAGAAGATCCGCCCCAAACCTATGCGGACCTCGCGGGTTCCGACTACAGGGGTATGATCTGCATCCGGTCGTCCTCCAACACCTACAACCAGACGCTTCTGGCCGCGATCATCGAGCATGAGGGCGAAGCGGCGGCGCGCGATTGGGCGGCAGGCGTTGTGGCCAATATGGCCCGTGATCCGCAGGGTGGTGACACGGACCAGCTGCGTGGGCTGGTGTCGGGCGAATGCGACATCGCTGTCTCCAACACTTATTACATGGCGCGCGCGATCCGCACTGAGGTGGACGGGTTGTCCGAGGCCGAGCGCGCCAACATCGCATGGGTTTTCCCGGATCAGGGCCGCAACGGCGCGCACATGAATCTATCAGGCGGCGGTATCGCGGCCAATGCACCAAACTTTGGGGCGGCCGTGGCATTCCTTGAGTACCTCGCCTCGGACCAAGCGCAGGAGTATTTCAGCGCGGGAAATGACGAATATCCAGTGGTCGATGGCGTCGCGATTGCAACTTCTGCCGCTGCATTGGGCGAGTTTGAGGCCGATGACGTCAGCCTTGCCGCCGTGGCCGGAAACCTGGCTTTGGCGCAGCAAATCTTCAATGATGTCGGGTGGGAATAAGTCTTGGCAGGTTGACAGAGGAGGGCGCTGGGTCAGACTGGCGCCTCTTGCCGTTGCAAGCGATGTGTCCAAAGCATCACCGGCACCATCCCCACCGAGATCATCAGGCACCAAAGGCCCTGAGCAACGCCTTGTTCAGGATAGCTGATGCCTGCGTCGATAAACCAGCCTGTGATGCCCGGCCCGATTGCTGTGGACACCACCATGATCGCCGTGGCAATCGCCCGGACGGAGCCGAGGTGATTGGTGCCAAAGAGCGCTGGCATCAATGTGCCGGCAAGCGTTGCTGCAATGCCCTGCGTCACGCCGACCATGGACAACGCCAGTGCATAGCCCAAAGGCGTGTCCACCGGTCCGATCAGGAACATGCCAAGGGCCATGGGTATCAGCGCGAACGGCAACAGGCTTGCGGGACCGAAGCGGTCCGAGAGGCTGCCGGACACGAACCCCATGGATACGCTTGCGATGGCATAGGCGGAATAGCTGGGTCCAAGCTCTAACAGAGTCCAGCCCTTGACCTCCGCCACATGCACGGCGTGGAAAAAGACGACGGTGCCGATGAACCCTGGCGTCAGAAGGAACGGGATGAACGCATAAAACAACGGGTGACGCAGAACCTGGCCGCGTGTCCAGTGGCGTCCGTAAAGACCTGGAGCGCCTCGACCTCCGTTCGACCCTGTGGGCGCGCGGTCTTGGGCGAGTAGCACGATAAGCAATGGAATCAGGACAAGGAGAATCGCCGCGACTGTCATGCCCCAGGTCGCGCGCCAGCCGATGGTGGCGACAGCGAAGATGATCAGCAGCGGTAGCAACGCTTCACCCACCGGGTAGCCCAGATTTGTGATCGCCATCGCGCGACCTCGCGTGGCGACGAACCAGCGCGCCATGGCGGTCGCTTTCATGTGGGTCATCATGCCCTGGCCACAGAACCGCAACAGGAAGACGGTCACGACCAGAAGCCATACGGATTGCCCGACCGCCATCAGCAGCGCGGCGAAAGCCAGCACGGTCGCCACGACGACAGCCAGCCGCGACAGGCGTATCGTATCCGCCCACCCGCCAATAGTGATCAACAATGCGGCGGAGGACAGGGTGGCGACGGTATATATCGCACCCCATTGACCGTCGGTCAGACCATAAGCCGCCCGGATCTCACCGGAGAACAGTGAAATGAAATAGGTCTGTCCGAACGAAGACCCAAGCGACAGGAGTAGCCCGGTGACAAGCCACCGGGCATTGCTCCGGACGAACATCATCGAAGATGTATCTGTGACGGCGTTCAAAGAAGAGTCCGCTCGATCACCCAATAGGCCCCAATAGCCGCAATGATTAACGAGGCCGGGATCGCGATGGCCTTGCGGTACCACGGCTTGGACATGAACCAGCCTACCAGCAATGCCGCTGTGGCGATGACGGCCAGTTGGCCGAATTCCACACCAATATTGAAACCGATCAGCGCCACGACAAACCGGTTCGACGCGATACCGTAGTCGCCAAGGACCGACGCGAAACCAAGCCCGTGCAGGAGACCGAACGCAAAGACGAGCACAGTTCGCCCGCGCATCGACCCCCAGTTGAACGTGTTCTCGACGCCGACGTAAACAATGGACGCCGCAATCAGCGGCTCCACAATGCTCGACGGAATACTCACCACGCCTGTTGCCGCCAACGCCAGGGTAATCGTGTGGGCCAGTGTGAAGGCCGTCACCTGAAACAAAAGGGGCCGGACCTGGGTGGCAAAGAAAAACAGGCCCAGGACGAATAGAATATGGTCGAGACCCAGGGGTATGATATGCACAAATCCAGCGCCGACGTACCGCAGCAGCACCTGCAACGAGCCTTCGGTCAACGTCTCGCCACGGGGCAATTCTGGCGTCACTTCGCCGCCGTCCAGGAACCCTTCATAGGCATCTTCGCCTCCGCCAATCTGGCGCGGAACGAATGTGCCGAAGCTCTCGGCCAGGCCGACCTGCACGCCTGCGTCACCTTCCGGCAGGGTCGCTCCTACGGTCAAAGTCGCCTCGCGCGGTAGCCCAACGTCGCCCACGTCAGCGATGTCTACAGAGATTATCTCAGGGACCAGTTGTTCTCCGCCGGATTGAATGATGAAACCGCCGCGGATGTCGGGCCAGGCCGCGCGCAGAGCAGATTCCAAGGCCGCCGGCTCCAATGCTCGCAGCCGGGTGTAGTCCGCAGCCTCGGGTGCATTGTCGGTATCGATCACGGAACTCATGTCGATGCCGGCGATCAGTGCCTCCAACGTCACACGCAGCGACATTGTCACCTGGGTCTCTCCAACCTCGATATCGGCGATGGTCGGGCGAATCTCATGCGCGCCTGCTGGCAAGACCGTGAAGACAAGTGCCATTGACAGCACAACGTGCCGCAGCATCTTTAAGACATCCATTGGAGGACCCTCTTTATGAAACCCGTGTATTTGATCGCATTCATCGCGGCTCTGGCCATCACTGACAAGGCCGCGGCCCACGAATTCTGGATTGACCCTCAAGATTTTACCATCGAGGAGGGGGCGACGCTGTTGGCCGACACGCGCGTGGGTCAGGAATTCTCGGGTGCGGCACAAAGCTATCTGCCGCGCAACTTTGCGGGTTTCATGGTCATCAGCAACGGTGAGATGCGCGATGTGGACGGCCGCCTTGGCGATATCCCGGCGCTGACAATGGAGGGGCTGGAAGACGGCCTTGCCGTAGTCGTCCACCAAACTGTGACCTACCAGGTCGTCTGGTCCGAGTGGGAGCAGTTCCTGAACTTTGCCATCCACAAGGACCTGGGAGACGTCACTGCGATGCACGAGGCGCGCGGCATCTCTCAGGAGGGCGTGACCGAAAACTACATCCGCTACGCCAAATCGCTGGTCGCCGTAGGTGAAGGAGCTGGGGAAGACACCCGGGTGGGCATGCGGACCGAATTGGTTGCTCTGGCCAACCCCTACACCGATTTTCCCCAAGACGGCTTGCCGATGCAGCTGTGGTACGACGGCGAACTCAGACCCGATTACCAGGTGGAACTCTTTGCCGAGGACGCGGATGGTGAGGTCACGATCACCTACCACCGCACAAATGCCGACGGCGTCGTCCTGCTGCCGGTGGAGAGAGGCATGACCTACATGGCTGATGCCGTGTTTCTTGAACCGGTGGAGCCTGATGCCAACAGCAACGCGACCTGGGTATCGCATTGGGCCAACATGACGTTTGAGGTGCCCGCGGCCGACTAATGCGCTCGGATTGACCAACCGGTCTGCTTGCGGCTTAGTCCGCCGTAAGCAGAAGCCGATCCGAAAGCGCATATCATGGCCACGTCCCTCCTTCCGCCGATCGCGATGTTCTGGACCGGGGGCACTGTCGATTGGATGCAGCGCCTGTCGATGCACTCGTTTGTAAACCACGGGTACAAGGTTACGCTCTTCAGCCCTGGCGACGACCCCGTTGACCCGCAATGCGATGGTGTCGACGTGGGGGTGATGGAGGACATCTATCACCCCTCCCGCCGCATGGCGAAACATGCTGCGCCCGCCTGTCTCGCGGATGTGTTCCGGCTCTATCTCATGCGAAAAACGAATTTCGTGTGGATGGACAGCGATATGCTGTCGATCTCTCCGATCACGCTCAACAGCGGCTACGCTATGTCGTGGTCCAGCCCTGGTGGGCAGATCAACAACGCCGCGTTGCGGGTGCCCAAGGACAGCAAGGCGCTCGACTATCTGATTAGCCATATCGAGAACCCGGAACTGATCCCGGAATGGATGAACAGCGACCAGCGCACTAAACTGGCGGAGCTTGCGCCCGAACGACGTCTGCTTGCTCAGGGCAGGATGCTGCGTATCGTTTATGGCCCCCGGGGCCTGAACCACGCGTTGCAAAAAACTGGCGAGTCCGAGTACGCCAGCCCGATGGAGGCATACTCGCCGGTCCCGTGGTGGCTGACGGATCTGTTCTACAGCCCTAAAGGCGACGCTGTGACCCCCTACTTCACCGAAGACACTCGCGTTGTGCATCTGTTCAATGACCAGATCCGGAAGTACAACAAGAATCGCATGCCGCCCGAGGGTTGTTTCCTCGAACGATTTATTAAACAAAGCGGTTTCATTGTCTGAGGTCACGGAGAGACGACGTACCCTATGGAAAAGTTCGACAAACTGACCGGCATTGCCGCCCCGATGCCCCTGATCAACATCGACACCGATATGATCATCCCCAAGCAGTTCCTGAAGACGATCAAACGCTCCGGCCTTGGCGTGAACCTGTTTGACGAGATGCGTTATGATGACAGTGGCGACGAGATTGCAGATTTCGTGCTGAACAGGCCGGCTTATCGTGAGGCGCAAATCATCGTGGCCGGCGATAACTTCGGTTGCGGTTCGTCGCGCGAACACGCGCCATGGGCACTGCTGGATTTTGGGGTGCGCTGCGTGATCTCCACGTCTTTCGCGGATATTTTCTACAACAACTGCTTCAAGAACGGCATCCTGCCCATCGTGTTGCCGCAAGACGACGTCGATAAACTGATGGATGATGCGGAGCGTGGCGCAAATGCCATTGTGACGGTCGATCTGGAAAGCCAGACAATAACCGGCCCCGACGGCGGAACGGTGACGTTCGAAGTCGACGCCTTCCGTAAGCATTGCCTCCTCAATGGCCTCGACGATATTGGCCTTACGATGGAAAAAGCCGCAGCAATTGATGCGTTTGAAGCGAAGGCAAGCCAGGCGCGACCTTGGGTCTAGGCACCTCTGAACACCAATCGCGGTGACGCAAACCTGTGACCTTTCGGCACCTCAAAGCGGCGCGACCTTTCTGGGTCAGCGCCGTTTTCCGTTGCGAGCTCCGAGCAAATTGGGCACAAATGTGGCAAGAATGCGCCCGCATTGCGTGCTTCCTCACCAATTCACATGAAATTGGACGGATCTCACCACGAAGCGGACCAGAAGACAAAATAACGGTGTTGGCATGAACTGACACCAAGTTTGAGGTAGATGCAGTGATCACCAGATTGGTCGGAGCGCTCTTGCGGGCGTTAATGATTGTTGTCGTCATCATGACGCCGTCCCTTCTAATTCCGGGGACGACCGCAGAAGGCGCGCAGATGGTGACGCTTGTGGCCTTGTGCTTTGGCATGATCACCGCTTTCGAGTACGGTGCAAAATTCCCCGGCTTGATCGAGTTTCGCGACGCTCCTCCGTTCAACCGAATCCGGATCATAGCACTTTTCCTGACCTTGTTCGGGCTCAGCGTAATCAGCGGGGTTGACCGAGACGGCTCCACTCTTGCTATGGTCATTACGGCCCTTGGTTTTCTTGTCGGGCATGCGCTGGATTTCCCCTATAGTCCGTTGCAGGTGGTAGTTGACGCATTGCCTCAGGGGATTGCGCCACATGTGGCTGCGCAGATTCAAGCGATGGCCGGGCTGGCTGTATTGATTACGCTACTGTCATTGTTCTTGTTTTCCGCTCTGATCCGTTTGGAGCATTGGCCCCATCGTGAAGCACCCTTCAATGTCTGGGTTAATCTGCCCACATTCGATCCCACCGCAGGTGGAGATGTTGTCAAAAGACTAGTTCGCGACGCTCGCGTTAACATTATCTTTGGAATTTGTGCGCCTTTTGTGATCCCGGTGGTCGCTGTCATGGGGGCCAACCAATTGCAGGTGCCGATTTGGGACGTTCCACAAACCATGGTCTGGGCGGTGACGATATGGATGTTTCTTCCCCTCAGCATGATCATGCGGGGCCAGGCGATGCTTCGGATCGCGCGGATGATCCGCGCCCGTCGCGCTCGACTGGTCGCGGCTGTTGGCGCCGACGCGCCGGGCGCTTTGGCCCGACCTTCTGCTGCCTGATCGCAATCGCTCTGCCGCACGGGGCGAAGGCCGAAACGCTTCGAGTTGCGACCTATAACACTGACCTCTCCGGGCGCGGCCCCGGCCTGATCCTGCGCGATATCCTGCGCATGGAGGATCAGATTTCTGCGACTGTTGCGGTCATCTCTGCCAATGACCCGGACATCATTGCCCTTCAGGACGTGGATTTCGATGCCGGTGGTGTCGCGCTTCGGGCCCTTGCCAATGCGCTGTCTGAACAGGGCGTCGAGTATCCCTACCTCCTGAGTCTCCGGCCTAATTCGGGGCGACCGACGGGATTCGATCTGGATGGTGACGGGCGCACTGATGGCCCCCGGGACGCCCACGGCTACGGTCGGTTCAACGGCGCTGGCGGCATGGCATTGCTGTCCCGTTATCCTATTGGCGAGGTCCGCGATTTCGCGGAAATGCTTTGGCGGGACCTGCCAGATAGTTCCGCTGCCGAGGTGACGTCCCCCGAAGCCCTTGAGGTCCTGCGGCTGCACACTGTCGGCGCCTGGGATGTTGAAATCCTCACATCAAGCGGCCCTCTCCACATTTTGGTGTCCCACGCCACGACGCCGGTTTTTGACGGGCCAGAGGATCGCAATGGCCTTCGCAACGGAGATGAACTTCGGTTCTGGCAGCTCTACCTAGATGGCTGGTCTCCGGACCCTCAGACCTTCACCGCCGAGGCCTTCACGCTTATGGGCACCTTCAACATTGATCCGTCCGGTGGCGAGGGTCTGCAAGCGCCCCTGCGCGCCCTTCTAACCCACCCGGCATTGCAAGACCCGGTGCCGAATACGCCGACCGCCGATTGGGACGAACCCACTCCCGGAGACCTGCGCGTTGACTATATCTTCCCGTCACAGGCGGTGACGGTGCTGGACGCGGGCGTTCTCTGGCCAACCGACGGCCCGCTTGGTCAGGCCGTGGAAGAGGCGTCGGACCACAGGTTGGTTTGGGTCGATCTGGAGTTCTGAAGCATCGGCGCGCAGGCCTGGCGCAATCACGGGATGGTTGGCTATGACCGCGACGACCGGATCATGCGGGCGATGCGCGACATGGGCCTTCTTGTGACACGCAACTGGTTCACGACCTGCACGGACGATCAAGTGGCGTATTGGAATTTCGTGCTGGCGGGATGCGGGATCGGCGTAGGGCAGAGGGCTGTGGCGGAGCGCACGCCGGGGCTGCGCCGCGTGCTGCCGAAGTTGGAGTTGCCATCGCTGCCGGTGTGGCTGACCTCGCACAGGCGGGTGCGACACCAGCCGCGGGTTGCGGCGGTTTGGGAAGCGCTGGAGGCGGGGATGAAGGAGGTTTGCGGGTGAGGGGGATACCTTGTAGTTTTACTTTGAAGCCTAAAACCCACAAACACGCTGAACAAATGTAGATACTCGTGGCGCACACAAATCAGTTAAATTAGGTTCGAGCATTTCGCTTGGTGGGGCAGAAAGCATCCACGAAATAACTACTTGGGACGATATGCCCATTTCTAATATGTATCTATCCACTATATCATATACTGGATCATCAAATGCTATCGGATTACCATATCCAGTATAAATTTGGTGAAAACCGAGCCGGTGCGGAGATGCCCACAGGGTTCTCTCTGATCCTCCCATAAAAATTAAAGGGCAAGCTGAGAAACAATTTCCATGCAGTGTGGTATTAAGGCCTAAGCGCCTGATTTCATTACCTGCAAGAATAGCATCTCGAACGCTACCTCCGCCACTACCAAGGGAAATTTCTTCGACCTCTGGATTAGAGTTTATCTGATTAATAAACCCGTCGAAGAATCCAATATTAATATCACCATAAACGAAAAGTGTTCGACCATTCACGCTGAAGGCTGCATTGGGGCTAATACTCTCAATAAATAAATCTTCCGCAATATCAAATTCACCAACACAGTCAAGATTCCATACATTTACTCTTTCATCACGGCTCATCGCTAAAACGGTACGCGCCGCTGCAACCCAATTTTCAAGTGTTACCGAAAAGACCAGAAGATCAAACGCGTCGATAGAGGCATCGAGTGGAGGATACTCGAACGTTTCAATGTGTTGAATAACCTCAGGTAAGCCTAACATTCGACCTAAAATAGCACACCGATGAGTATTAAACCTTATGCTATCGTTTGCTGGGCCTACCCATCTAGAACCAAGCTCTTCAAACGCGTAATCTGAATATGACGACGCAGACTGTTCCACTATTTCAATTGCCGTTTCCCAATCTACCTCTTGCGCTTTCGAGCCAGAAGGAAAGGCACCGCAAATTATTAAGAAAAGAAAATGAGCAGAAAATTTGAGCATGATGCCTCCTAGCATAAGTATCGTCGCATAAAGAAAACTTCTGAAGCAAGTTCCATGCTCTGGGACTACTAACTTTTTCGGATACCGCTAGCCATACGAATATGCACCCTTTCCGATAGCCGCTTCTGCAATCGAGTCGTTCGCGGTCCGCCCCCAGCGGGTTATCTGCGGACCAAGCTTCGCCCCCCTAACTTGATCTTCCCACCCACCCACGCTACCGCATCGGCAACGCAATCAACCAAGGACCAGACCCATGACCGACCGCTCCCTCCTAATCCTCCCCGGTGACGGGATCGGCCCGGAAGTCATGGCCGAGGTGCGCAAGGTGATTGACTGGTTTGGCTCGGCGCGCGGGATCGGGTTTACCGTCTCCGAGGATCTGGTGGGCGGGGCGGCGTATGATGCGCATGGCACGCCATTGACCGACGCCACGATGGATAAGGCGCAGAGTGTTGATGCGGTGCTACTCGGCGCTGTGGGCGGGCCGAAGTACGACGATCTGGATTTCAGCGTGAAGCCGGAGCGTGGGTTGTTGCGGTTGCGCAAGGAAATGGACCTTTATGCCAACCTGCGGCCGGCGCAGTGTTTTGACGCGCTGGCGGATTTTTCCAGCCTCAAGCGTGAAATCGTCTCGGGACTTGATATCATGATCCTGCGCGAACTGACCTCGGGCGTTTATTTCGGCGAGCCGCGCGGCATCCACAAGGAGGGCAATGAACGCGTCGGCATCAACACTCAACGCTACACCGAATCGGAAATCGCGCGCGCGGCGCGCTCCGCGTTCGAGTTGGCACGCCGCCGCAACAACAAGGTCTGTTCGATGGAAAAGGCCAATGTGATGGAGTCGGGTATCCTCTGGCGCGAAGTCGTCAATGAGGTACATGCAGCCGAATATGGCGATGTTCAGCTGTCGCATATGTACGCCGATAATGGCGCAATGCAGCTGGTTCGCGCGCCCAAACAGTTCGACGTGATCCTCACCGACAACCTCTTCGGCGATATCCTGTCCGATTGCGCTGCGATGCTGACGGGCTCGCTTGGAATGCTGCCTTCAGCGTCGCTTGGCGCTCCGATGGAAAACGGCCGCCCCAAGGCGATGTACGAGCCGGTCCACGGCTCCGCCCCCGACATCACGGGGCAAGGCAAGGCCAATCCGATCGCATGCATTCTCAGCTTCGCCATGGCCCTGCGGTATTCCTTCGACCTCGGCGATGAAGCAACCCGGCTTGAGCGCGCTGTGGAAAGCGTCCTTTCTGACGGCGCCCGCACTGCCGATCTGATGGGTCCGGAGGACGGTACACCGATCTCCACCTCCGAGATGGGAGATGCGATTGTGTCCAAGCTGGCCGCCTGACGCCAAAAGGGTGGGCGCATCCTGCGCCCGCCAGACACACATAGCAGCCTTGCGTGCGGCCACCTTGCCTGTTGGGCTAGCTCTGCTAACGGTGCCTGCCGGAATAAAACAGCATTGGGCGAGATCATGGATCGGACCAACAACCTTCGTGGCGCTTTCTTAGGCCTTCTGGCTTTTGGTATTTTCGCCACGCACGATGTCATCGTGAAGTATCTGGGCGGCAGCTATGCGCCGTTTCAGATCGTGTTCTTCTCGGTCCTGTTTGGGTTTCCCATCATCACTTTCCTTCTTCTGAAGGATGCGCGCGCGGCGAACTTGCGCCCGCATCATCCCTGGTGGATCGCGGCGCGTACCGGCGCGTCCGTCATCACCGGGTTCTGCGCGTTCTACGCCTTCACGGTCCTGCCCCTCGCGCAGACCTACGCCATCCTGTTCGCCGCTCCCCTTCTGATCACAGTCCTCGCGATACCGATGCTTGGCGAACAGGTCGGCTGGCGGCGCGGCCTTGCCGTGGTCGTGGGCCTTGGAGGTGTCATCTTCGTGCTGCAACCGGGCACGACGGAGCTTTCACTTGGCCATATCGCCGCGATGGTTGCGGCCGTCACTGGCGCGTTGGCATCGCTGATCGTGCGCAAGATCGGGCGGGAGGAGCGCTCGGTCGTGTTACTCCTCTACCCGATGGTTGCGAATTTCGTGCTGATGGGCGCTGCAATGCCGTTCTTCTACGTTCCCATGCCCGGCACCGATATGGCGGCCCTTGCCTTGATCGCAGCCATGGCGCTTGTCGCAAGCGCTTGCCTGATCTACGCCTACCGCGCCGCGCCTGCTGTCATGGTGGCGCCAATGCAATACAGTCAGATCCTGTGGGCGACACTCTACGGCTTCGTGTTCTTCGATGAACGGATCGACACCCCCACCCTGATCGGGTCCGCGATCATTATCGGGTCCGGCATCTACATCGTTCTGCGCGAAGAGCGTGGTGGCAAATCGTCCACCAGGCCTGTTCTGCGGACCCGGTCCCGAGTTGGCACGCCCGGCGGATTGAGGATTGCACCGTTCCTGACGATAGAGCAACGTGGCGTGAAACCGAAAGATCAACCGGACCCTGCCCATGCACCCTCTCCTGACACCTGAGGCCATCTCAGATTTCCAGACCAAGGGCGTCACCATCATCCGTGGCCTCTTTACCGATCACGTTGACGCCATCCGGGACGGCATCACCCGCAACATGGACGCGCCCGGCCCCTACGCGGCGGAAAACCTCAAGGACGGCGACACTGGCCGCTTTTTTGACGACTACTGCAACTGGCAGCGCATCCCCGAGTTCGAGGATGTCATACGCCAATCGCCCGCTGCCGAAGTCGCCGCTGATCTGATGGCCTCCACCACGACCCAGCTGTTTCACGATCACGTGCTGGTCAAGGAACCCGGCACCTCCAAGCCCACACCCTGGCATCAGGATGCTCCCTATTACTTCGTCTCTGGCCGACAGAATGTCAGCTTCTGGGCGCCCGTTGATCCGGTCAGGTCTGCGTCTCTACGCTGCGTTGCAGGCTCGCATCTGTGGGACAAACCCGTGGTGCCGACCAAATGGCTCAACGACGATGATTTCTATCCCGAAAGTGACGCCTACATTCCGGTACCGGACCCCGATGCAGAGGGCATGGATGTGGTCGAATGGCAGATGGAGCCGGGCGACGCGGTCGCCTTCAACTACTGGACCCTGCACGGCGCGCGCGGAAATGACTCGACATCGCGCAGGCGTGCATTTTCGCTGCGGTTTCTGGGTGATGATGCCCGTTATGTGGAGCGTCCGGGTCTGACGTCGCCACCCTTCCCCGGCCACGGCATGAGGCCCGGAGAGCGTTTGCGCGAGGATTGGTTCCCGGTGGTTTTTCGCCGCGCCTGAAGCGCGAGGCTTGCAATCCTCTCCAATCCCGACAAAAACACATGGGATATGGCCCGCACCTTCCGCATCCGCTCCCCCCTCCAGCTTGGCACACTCGCGTGGATCGCGGCCGGCATATGCATTCTGCCAATGGCCGCCGTGACGATTGCGGCCCTTACCGGCGGATTAGAGACGTTTTTGCGTCTCGCCACTTCGGTCCTTCCTCGTTTTATCGGTACCACGGCGCTGCTGATTCTTCTGGTTGGCGTCGGCACTTGCATCATCGGCACAGGCGCAGCCTGGCTGGTCACAAACACCCGCTTCCATGGCAGGCGCGTGCTGGAGATCGCCTTGGCCTTGCCGCTGGCCTTTCCTGCCTATGTTCTGGCTTACGCCTACACCGACTTCCTCGATCATCCGGGCCTTGTCCAAAGCACCCTGCGGGATGTCACCGGATGGGGCCCGCGCGACTATTGGTTCCCCGAGATCCGGTCGCTCGGCGGGGCCGCGATGATGCTGACGCTGGTTCTCTACCCCTACGTCTACCTGCTGACCCGCGCCGCATTCCTGCAACAAAGTGCCACCGCCTACATTGCGGCGCGCACCCTTGGTGCGGGTCCTTGGGGTGCTTTTTTTCGCGTGTCGCTGCCGATCGCGCGCCCTGCCATCGCAGGCGGAATGCTGCTGGCGCTGATGGAGACACTGGCGGATTTCGGCACCGTGTCCTACTTCGGGGTCCAGACCTTCGCGACGGGCATCTATCAGGCGTGGTATTCATTTTTTGATCGCGGCGCTGCTGCTCAACTGGCCCTAAGCTTGTTGATCGTCGCCCTCGTCATCGCGAAACTTGAGCGACGTCAAAGGCGCGACCAGCGCCATCACGGCGCGGGCAGGCGATTCGAGCCGATGCAGAGCGTGGTTCTGTCACCTTGGCAATCGGCGGGTGCGATTGCATTCTGCGGCCTTCCCGTCGTGTTTGGATTCTTGCTGCCCGTTGCCCTCCTTCTCGGCCTCGGCTGGGACAACTTCGACAATCTTCTGACGCAGCGCTATCTCGGGTTCCTGAAAAACTCTCTCATCCTTGCGTCCATTGCTGCAATGATCACTGTCGCCGCCGCCGTCCTTCTGGGGTTCAACGCGCGGCTGCATCCGACCCGCTCGGCGAAGGCTGCCGTTGGCATCGCAGGCCTCGGCTATGCTGTGCCGGGCGGGGTGATCGCCGTGGGTCTCATCGTACCCTTCGCGGCCTTCGACAACGCGTTGGATGCCTTCATGGAAGCGCGGTATGGCATCGACACCGGGCTGCTGATCACAGGCTCGATCTGGTTGCTGGTGGCGGCCTACGGAGTGCGCTTCATGGCCGCCGCCCTTAGTGCCTACGATGCCGGTCTGAGTACGATCAACCCCAATGTCGACGCTGTCGCGCGCACCCTTGGGCGCACGCCCCGGTCGATGCTGCGCGGTGTTCATCTGCCGATCCTGCGCCCGTCGATCCTTACCGGGCTGTTGATTGTGTTCGTTGACGTAATGAAAGAGCTTCCCGCGACGCTGATCATGCGGCCCTTCAACTTTGATACGCTGGCCGTGCAAGCTCACCGCCTGGCGGCGGATGAGCGGCTGTCCGAGGCGGCCGTGCCTTCGCTGGTGATCGCTGCCGTGGGCCTGCTTCCCGTGGTGATTCTGTGCTACGGCCTGGGGCACGAGCGAACGGCCCGGCGGTTTGTGCCGGAGCCGGAAGCCACTTAAAGCGAAACCACCGCCACACGCGGGTTCATCACATCATCTCACGGACATCGGTCAGACGCCCGGTGATCGCCGCCGCCGCCGCCATGCCGGGCGACATCAGGTGTGTGCGTCCGCCACGGCCCTGACGGCCTTCGAAGTTGCGGTTCGACGTTGCAGCGCAGCGCTCTCCCGGAGCCAGTTGATCGGGGTTCATCGCGAGGCACATGGAACATCCCGCAAGCCGCCATTCAAAGCCCGCGTCGATGAAGATCTGCGCCAGGCCCTCTTCCTCGGCCTGCGCCCGGACAAGGCCGGAGCCCGGAACAACCATGGCCCGCAACCCGTCCTTTATCTTCTTACCTTTCAGGATCGCCGCGGCTGCCCGAAGATCCTCAATCCGGCCGTTGGTGCAGGAGCCAATAAACACGGTGTCGATCTCAACGGCGGTCAGTGCGGTCCCCGGCGTCAGAGCCATATAGTCGAGCGAGCGTTGCGCCGCGTTAACCTTGCCGCCGGTAAAATCGGACGCCGCAGGCACCATCGCGGTGATCGGCAGGACGTCTTCGGGCGAGGTGCCCCAGGTCACCACTGGCGCGATATCCTCGCCTTTAATAGTGATAACCTCGTCCCACTGCGCATCGTCGTCGGAGTAGAGTGTTTTCCACCAGGCAACAGCGGCCTCCCACTGCGCGCCCTTGGGGGCGTGCGGCCGACCCATGCAATACTCATAGGTCTTCTCATCGGGCGCGATGATGCCAGCGCGTGCGCCGCCTTCTATGGCCATGTTGCAGACGGTCATGCGCCCTTCCATCGACAGGTCACGAATGGCCTCACCACAGTATTCAATCACATAGCCAGTGCCGCCAGCGGTGCCGGTCTTGCCGATGACGCTGAGCGTGATGTCCTTGGCGGTGACACCGGTGGCCAGCTTGCCGGTGATCTCCACCTTCATGTTCTTGGACTTCTTCTGGATCAGTGTCTGCGTCGCCAGAACGTGTTCAACTTCGCTTGTGCCGATGCCGTGGGCCAATGCCCCGAACGCGCCGTGAGTGGCGGTATGGCTGTCACCGCACACAACGGTCATGCCCGGAAGCGTCCAGCCCTGTTCTGGCCCCACAATGTGCACGATGCCCTGACGGACATCGGAGACGGGGTAATAGTGGATCCCGAAATCCTTGGCGTTCTTGTCCAGTGCCGCCACCTGAATGGCGCTGTCCTCGGTCATGTTCTTGGGGTCATTGCGACCCGGCGTCGTCGGCACGTTGTGATCTGGCACAGCGATCGTTTTGTCGGGCGCGCGCACGGTGCGGCCCGACATACGCAAGCCTTCAAACGCCTGCGGGCTTGTCACTTCGTGCACGAGGTGACGATCAATATACAAAAGGCTGGTGCCGTCCTCGGCCTCATGGGCCAGATGTGCGTCCCAGATTTTGTCGTAAAGGGTCTTGCCGGTCATGGAATGGGTCCTGTCTGGCGAACTGTTGCAGGGCTGGTCGAAAACGGACGTCTTGCGCCTATTGACCTCCGAGGCGAGAGGTCTGCGCCCCAAAGAAGCGCCACGGCAGGCGGGCTCGGTCACCGATATCGAAGAATGGTATCATGGTGCGGAATTACACGGGCGCGCCGGTGTTGCCAAGGGTGTGCCTTGCAGCCCGCGCCTGCACCCGGATACTCTGCCGGAAACCAAGGAAAGGATTGGAATGGAGCCCGTCGATACCCCGCTGGAAGATCCCCCCGTGACAGAACTTACGGAAGCTGAAGCGCTCCGGGAAGCACTGGGTGAGATTACGGGTCTGATTGGCCAGGCAGAGACGTTTTTGACCTCACTTCTGCGCCCTTGGAACGCCTACCAGGTCGGCATCTTCGTAGGCTTGCTGGTGGCTGCGTGGCTACTGCAACGTCTGTTTGGTCATCGTATCCGCGCGTGGATGGCATCAAGGGAAGGCTGGCCGAAATGGCGGATGCGGATTCTTGCGATCATCCATCGCCGCCTGTTCCTGATTTTCTTCGTGATCCTGATCTGGGCTACAACTCTGGTTATGCAGGAGGTTACCTGGCCGTCACGCTCCTTCCTGTTGCGCGGCATTGCCGAATTGGCCGCAGCATGGCTATTCGTCGTCTTCGTCACCCGCTTGATCCGATCTCCGTTCCTGCGGTCAATCGTGCGCTACGGCGCCTGGGTGTTCGTGACATTGGCAATCCTGAACCTGACGGACGAGGCCGCAGCTATCCTGGATTCCGTGGGCTTCAACCTTGGTGACGCGCGGCTATCGCTTCTGACGCTGGTGCAGGCGATTCTCGTCGTGGCCACCCTGGTCATCATTGCGCGCTTCCTGACGGGGGCGGCGACAAACCGCGTCCAGAAGAACGAGGACCTGTCACCGTCGATGCGGGTTTTGACAGTCAAGTTCCTTCAGGTCGCCTTCTACGGCGTCGCGATCTACATGGGGCTGAAGTTGACCGGGATCGACCTGACGGGCCTTGCGGTTCTGTCCGGTGCTATCGGTGTCGGCCTTGGTTTTGGTCTGCAGAAGGTGGTCTCCAACCTGGTGTCCGGGGTCATTATTCTACTGGATAAGTCGATCAAACCGGGAGACGTGATCAGCCTCGGAGAGACGTTTGGTTGGATCAATTCACTGGGGGCGCGGTATGTCAGCGTCGTCACACGAGACGGAAAAGAATATCTGATCCCTAACGAGGATTTGATCACATCTCAGGTGGTGAACTGGTCCCACTCCAATGACTTTGTGCGCCTCGATATCCATTTCGGCACCGCCTATAGCAGCGATCCCCATCTGGTGCGCAAACTGGCGATTGCGGCAGCGAGCGGCGTTGACCGTGTCCTCGCAAGTCGGCCGGCCGTCTGCCACATCGTTGGCTTCGGAGATTCCAGCGTCGATTACATCCTGCGCTTCTGGATCATGGACCCCACGGGCGGGCTGACCAATATTCGCGGCAACGTATTTCTCGCGCTGTGGGACACATTTCAGGAGAACGACATAGGCATCCCTTACCCGCAGCGAGAAGTCCGGGTGATCGGGAAAGAACCTGTGGAGGACCTGGACTAGAGGCTCTTCGTTGTCGCCAGCATTTTCGGATCCAGCTTCAGTTCGATGATATGCATCCCACCCTTCAGGGCCTGCGAGTAAGCATCGGCAAACTGCGCGTTCTCGGTAATCATGTGCCCGGTCCCGCCATACGCGGCGGCCAAAGCGGTGTAATCGGGATTGAAAAGGTCGGTCCCCGAAACCCGACCGGGATAATTCTTTTCCTGATGCATGCGGATCGTGCCGTATCGCCCGTTATTGGCGACGATCACTATTATATCCGCCCCGTGCTGACGGGCGGTGGACAGTTCATTGATAGTCATTTGCAAGCATCCGTCACCCGCAAGGCAAATCACCGGCTGATGACGGTTTTGCAACTTCGCAGCGATGGCTGCCGGCAACCCATACCCCATGGATCCAGAGGTCGGAGCGAGTTGCGTGCCGAATTGCCTGAAGCGATGATAGCGGTGCAGAAACGCCGCGTAATTGCCCGCGCCATTGGTGATGATCGTGTCGGGGGAGGCGTTTTTGGCCAGCCAGGACGTGACAAATTCCATCTGGACCGTGCCCGGTGTGGGCTGCGGGATTTGCCAAGCCTCATACTCCGCACGAGCGGCTTTCGCGCCACGATCCGCGTTGCTTGCGGGGACCAGTTCCAAGAATTGATATAGCATTGATCCAGGTGTGGCGGTCACTGCGAAGCTTGCCGCGTAGGTTTTTGAGGCGGCTTCCGCATCTGGCGAGACCTGCAAGATCATCGGCGGGTTGGCGGGATCGAGGAGGGTGAAATCCGCTGTCGTGATGTCGTTCAGCTCCGCACCAAGAAGGAGGATACAATCGGCCTCCGTCAGTCGTTTTTGCAGCGCCGGGTTCGCGCCAACACCCAGGTCTCCGGCATAATGTGGGTGGTCATTGTCGATGTAATCCTGGCGCCTGAACGTAACCGCGATTGGCGCGCCTGTGCGCTCCGCAAGGGTCTGTACCGATTGACGTTCCGTCTCGCTCCACTGCGATCCCCCGCACAGGATCAGCGGGCGGTTCGCGCGGTTGAATGCGTCAGCCATCGGTGCCAGATCGTCGGCGCGCACGCTCGCCACCGACCGTGCGCCGGGGCGTTGTTTCGGAGCGTCCGTAAGCGCTGACAGGATGTCTTCGGGCAACGCCAGAACCACGGGACCGGGACGACCGGACTGCGCCACTGAAAACGCGCGGTCGATGTACTCAGCGATACGGTCCGTCCGCTCCACCTCTGCCACCCATTTCACCAACGGTCCAAAAAACGCTCTGTAATCAACCTCTTGGAATACGCCTCTGTCACGGTACTTCAACGGAATCTGCCCAACGAAACACACCATCGGGGTGGCGTCGTGCATCGCGATATGCAGCCCGGCGCTGGCATTCGTCGCACCCGGACCGCGCGTCACGAACAGCACACCGGGCGTACCTGTCATCTTGCCATGCGCCTCTGCCATCATCGCAGCACCGCCTTCGTGGCGGCAGACGATGTTGGGAATGTCGTGGTCATACAGACCATCGAGAGCCGCCAGAAAGCTCTCTCCTGGAACCGAAAACACGCGGGTCACACCGTGCATCGCAAGCCTGTCGGCCAGAATTTTTCCGCCATGATGCTTGCTCATATCGGGCCCTCCTCAGTCAAATTCTTGCGACGGTCGCGCCGGGATGTCAAAGGCTCGCCTCCGGGCGGAACGCATCGGGGATCGTGTCTTTGCCATCAAGGATCAGGTCCGTCAGCATTTGCGCCATCACTGGCGCCATTGCGAGGCCGATCTTGAAGCCCCCGTTGGCGATGAACGCCCCGTCGCGCGTCGGATGAAGCCCCACCATCGGCGCACGCGACCGCGCACGCGGACGCAGACCCGCCCAACGCGCGATGACCGGCGCATCGGTCAATACCGGCACAGCACGCCGGGCCGCTTCGATCAGCGGATCAAGCAGAGCATCGGTCGCGGTGGGATCATCGAACTCCCGCTCCGTGGTAGAGCCGATCGCGACCGTTCCATTGCCATGCGGGACGATGTGCAGACCATTGACAAAGACTTGCGGTGCGTCGCCAAGATCTGCCCTCAGGAGCGCCGCCTGCCCCTTGACCGGCGCGCCAATTGGACGGGAAAGTGACCTGGATATTTCCATCAGGTCGTGAGTCCCGGTCGCCCAAATCTCCACGCCTTTCCTGGCTCCATCCGGTGTCACTCGCACCCCTTTCGGAGCAATAGCTGCGGCAAGTGCGTCACAGGCCATCTTTGGATGAATCCGCGCCGTGAGACTATCCTGGATCACAAGGCCAGTCGGAGACGCGACATCAATTCCGGCGCTTTTTTCCTCGATCACCAGCCAATGATAGCGGCCTTGCCAGAGCGTTCTCGCCGTTTCGGTCCGAGCCTGCGCCAAAGCAATCGCGGCCTCATCCTCAAGAGGTTGAATGCGGCCGGTTCGAGCATAGCCGGGGTCTTTACCGCCCGCGTCAGCAACGTCAGCCCAGAGCGCCTCAGCCGCGTCGAGGGCGGCGAACTGCGTCGCCTTTTTTGGGTTCCATCTTTCGGGCACGTGGGGTGCCAGCGCGCCAACTATCCCGCCTGATGCGCCAGACCCGACGCCGTTGGGGTCGATAACCTGCACCTTTGCGCCGCGGTTCGACAATATCCAGGCGCACATCAGGCCAGTGATCCCGGCCCCGAAGATGGTGATATCGGTCATTGCAACTCCGCGACGCGAGGCGGATGGTCCGCGCAAGTCAGGCATAGGGCGCAGGATGTTAAAGGGCCAGCACAAGATAAGGTGGGAGGGCGGCGTTCCGGTGTCCGAGGCCTTCGGCGATCCGTTCTATTCGCTGCACGATGGGCTGGCCGAGACGCGGTATGTCTTTCTGGACGGCAATGACCTTCCCGCGCGGTTTGTGGACGGGTTTCATGTGGTGGAGCTGGGGTTCGGGACCGGGTTGAACTTCCTCGCGACGCTGCAAGCGTTCCGGGATGCGGGCGTTGCCGGGACGTTGCGATTTACCTCGTTTGAAGCATTTCCGATGGGGCCGAGCGATGCGATGAAGGCCCTGGAAGCTTTTGCAGACCTGCCCCGCGCGTCCCTGTTGGGGAACCACAGTCAGCCGGATTTCGAATTGAATGTGATCATTGGAGACGTGCGTAAAATGCTCCCTAACGCGCAAGTTAGAGCCGATGCCTGGTTTCTGGATGGCTTCGCCCCCGCACAGAACCCTGAAATGTGGGAGGATGATCTGTTGGCACAGGTCGCAGCCAAGACCGCGCCGGGCGGAACGTTTTCGACCTATACGGCGGTCGGGCGTGTGCGTCGCGCTTTGGCGGCAAGCGGGTTTGACGTGGAGCGTGTCAAAGGCTTTGGACGCAAGCCGCATATGACGAAGGGTCGCATGCCATGACGGATAATCCGCGCCTCGGCATCTTACTGATGATCGCCACGACCTTCGTGTTCGCCATGCAGGACGGCATCAGCCGGCACCTTGCGGGTGAATACAACGTCTTCATGGTCGTGATGATCCGCTACTGGTTCTTCGCGGCCTTCGTCATCACCATTGCTTCGCGCCAAGCAGGCGGCGTGCGCAGGGCGGCAAAGACAGAACAGCCCATGCTGCAGGCCTTCCGGGGTCTACTCCTGGCCGCTGAGATCTGCGTGATGGTCGGCGCGTTCGTAGTGCTGGGACTGATCGAGGCCCATGCAATTTTCACCAGCTATCCGCTGTTGGTGGCCGCTCTGTCCGGCCCGGTGCTGGGTGAAAAGGTCGGTTGGCGGCGCTGGACGGCGATCGGGATCGGCTTCGTCGGCGTTCTGGTGATCCTGCAGCCGGGGTTCGCCGTGTTTTCCATCGAAGCGCTGGTGCCGCTCGCAGCGGCATTCATGTTCGCGCTCTACAATTTGCTGACCCGTTTTGCCGCCCGCAAGGATCGTGCGGCGACCAGTTTCTTCTGGACCGGGACCATGGGCGCAATCGTGATGACATTCGTCGGCGTCTGGTTCTGGGAACCCATGACACGGCCCGACTGGGTTTGGATGGCGATGTTGTGCGTTACGGGGGCGACCGGGCACTTTTTGTTGATCAAGACCTATGAAGTGGCAGAAGCCTCGGCGGTGCAGCCCTTTGCGTACCTGCAACTGGTGTTTGCGGCCACCCTCGGGTTGTTGGTGTTTGGTGAAGTCCTGGAGACAAACGTCGTGATTGGGGCCGGTATCGTAGTCTCCGCCGGATTGTTCACTCTGTGGCGGGCACGGGTGGTTCGGGAGAACTAATGGCTCAGGCGGTTGCAGAGTGTTGCTATCTTTCAACTGTCACAAGACCGAAAAGACGGATCGCTCCGGACACTGACGCCGGTTGCTTGACAGGCGGCAATCGGAGCAGATGGCCCGCCTCTTCAAACCAAGGCGCGTAGATAGTCAGTGGCGGACGGTGGCCGCGTGATTCCTGGGGCGGAATTGGTCTCGATCCAGCGTGCCGGACACCGCAGAGCGGCCACCGAAAGAACGTGAAACGGGCGCGGGCCGCCCGCACAAATTGTCTTCAAAGGAAGGTTGTTACTCTTCAGGACCGCCCAGCGACTCTATATAGGCATAGAGGTTCAGCGCGTCTTCTTCAGAGCGGACCCGAAAGCTCATCGCGCCGCGCAGGCTATCATCACCGGAGACTTCGCGAATCCAGCCCGTCGGATCCTGGACGTAGCTTACGAATGCGTCCTCATCCCATTCCATGCCGTCATCCATGAGTGCCGTCAGTCCGCTGGAATAGCTAAAATCATCGACGCCGCCGATCAGGCGCCCTTCAATGCCCCACAGATTGGGGCCAGTGCGGGCGTTTCGTCCTGCCAGTGTTTCACCATCAGCGTTCACGACGACATGGCAAGAAATGCACTGACGGAATGCAGTTTCGCCGGCTTCAGCGTCACCTGTAACGTCTTCATCAGCCAGAAGCGGAGTCGCGAGCAGCACGGATACAGCGGCGAGTACGGATAGATGTTTCATGGGTCACTCCCTTGTGGTTCACTCACACCATATAACAATGTCACAGTAGGAATGATCCACACCTTTTTGTGAAAAATCTACGAGTGTACAACCGCATGCGCGATTTCGTTCCGGTTCGTCAACGTTTTCGGGACAACTAAGAGGCGATCGATATTGCGGTCCGTATGCGGACCAGAGAGCAGTACGCAGACGACCGGTGTGCTTTGCGGACGTTGGGTGCGTGATCGGCTACACATGATGCGAAGGTCGACCAACAAAATGTCATGCAAGGTTCTATTTTAAACTGCGTCCTTCATCTTCGCCGGAAAGATGCGCGCCGAATTGTGCTCATGACGGATGGCTTTCGCAGCATGTCCGTCGAAGCGGTTGCCGCCGCAGGTGACAGCGGCGCACTAAAGCGTTTTGCATTTAATCTGAGGCATATCCGGCAGCCTTGATGAAGTTCCAGCACTCTTGGGGGTCGAAGAGTTCACAGATTTCTGCGAGCGCCTCGAATAGGGCGTCGAAGGTTCTGGCCCCGATCCGTCGGAGGTGTGCCTTGAGTTTTGAGAATGCCAATTCGATTGGATTAAGGTCGGGGCTGTAGGCGGGCAGGAACAAGAACCAACAGCCTCGCCGTCGCAATGCTTCGGCGGCGCGGGGGCTTTTGTGCGTGGACAGGTTATCGAGGATGACAACAGTGCCGGGTTCGAGTTCGGGGGCCAGTTGCGTTTCGATATACCTGTCAAATGCAGGGCCGTTCATGGCCCCGGTGATGACCCAAGGCGCAATCAGCGCGTTTTGCGTCAACCCGGCGATGAACGTCTGTGTCCCCCATTTGCCGAAGGGTGCGGTGCCGTAAAGCCGTTCCCCAACCGGCGCACGGCCACGCAGGCGAGTGAGGTTCGTCTTCACCGCTGTTTCGTCAATAAACACCAGCCTGTGCGGCTCCTGGCGCATTCTCGGCTGGCGACGCATGATCCAATCCCGGCGTGCCAGGCGTAGCGCAGGCCGATCACGTTCAGCCGCGATCAGTCCTTTTTTTATATGACAGCCCGGCCCGTTCCAGTGCCCGGTGCAACGATGAGAGCTGAACCTGCACGCCGTGGGTCTCAGTCAGAGCCGATGCTAATTCCTTGAGAGTGATGTCCGGCTCGGCGCGCACAATATCAAGAAGGAAGTCCGTATGCGGTGCCAACTTGCCAAACCGCCCAGGCGGTCGCCCTTGCGACATCGGAGCACACTCACCCTTCGCCCGATGTTCAGCTCCGAACCGCACAGCGGTCGCAGCACTCACACCAAACACCCGCCCCGCAGCACGCGCTGAATGGCCCCGCGCAACATATGCGCAAATCCGCTTTCGAAGATCCAAAGAGTAAGGCTTGCCCATGATCCACCTCCCAACTGGAGTGAATCAGACAAATCCTTCCCTGTGAATCCCATTCGACTCACATAAAAAGCAAAACGCTTTAGAGCGCCGTCCTGGAAATCTGAATCGATAAGATTCCCATGGCGTTGATTTTGTGATTCACCATATGTGGAGGTGGATTATGGGCAGATCACGATCAGTGGATATTCGCGAACGCGTCGTGGCCTTGGTAAATGAGGGCCTGTCGTGTCATGAAGCTGCGCGGCGTTTGCGGATATCGGCTGCGAGCGCGGTGCGGATCATGCAACGCAAGAAGCGTACCGGCGGCGTGAAAGCCGCGCCTCAGGGTCGTCCACGGCGGAGCAAGTCGGACACGGTTTCCTGCTGGCTTATGGCGCGTGTCGAGGGGGAACCTGACATCACAATGCCAGAGCTGGCTGAGGCCCTGAAGCGGGAGCACGACCTCGCGGCGACACCGGCCATGCTGTCCCGCCATCTGATCCACCGCCTTGGGTTCACATATAAGAAAATCGCTTGTCGCGACGGAGAGATTGCGCAAACGGGTCCGCGCCGCGCGATACGACTGGCAGCAACGGCGGATGCCGGGGATGCGTCTTGAGCCTCACAGGCTGGTCTTTATCGATGAAACTGCGGTAACGACCAAAATGACCCGACTGCGGGGCAGATCCGCGCGCGGAACCCGGCTCGAGGCCGATGCACCTTTCGGCCACTGGCGCACCCAGACCTTCATCGCGGGCTTGCGGATCGACGAACTCAGCGCCCCCTGGGTGCTGGATGGCCCCATGAACCGCGCCGCATTCGATACCTGTATCGAAACGCAACTGGCCCCGACATTACAGCCTGGCGACGTCGTGATCTCCGACAACCTGTCGTCGCACAAATCAGTGAGGGCGCAGGACATCCTGAGAGCGCAAGGAAGCTGGATGCTCTTTCTTCCGCCTTACAGCCCGGACCTGAACCCGATTGAGATGGCATATTCCAAACTCAAAGCGCATCTACGACGCCTCAAGGCCCGCACCTTCGACACGCTATTCCAATCCGTCGCACAAACCTGCGAACTCTTCCCACCAGAAGAGTGTCAAAACTTCTTCAAGGCTGCCGGATATGTTGCAGATTAAATGGACGGCGGTACTAGGTGGTGTCTTCATTTAGGCCAGCCAGACCATTGCGCAGGCGAGAGAGACGAACGCCCGAAAGGACGAAACGGTCTTTTCGCATCGCAGGGCGATCCGATGGAAGCGTTTGATCCGGTTGAAGAAACACTCGACCAAGTGACGCTCCTTGTAGAGCACCCAGTCGATTGGTTGCGAGGTTGATCGCGTCGGATTCTGTTTGATCTGTGCGATCGCGCCAAGGTCCGTTGCGATGAAAGTGCGAAAGTGATCGGCGTCGTAGGCGGCGTCCGCCATCACATGCCCGACACCCGCCAGCCCTTCGATCAAGCCGCGTGCCTGCGGGCAGTCGCCCCATTGACCGGGCGTGATCGTGAAGCGGATCGGCAGGCCAAGTGCATCCACGGCGGCGTGTATCTTGGTGGTCAGGCCACCCTTGGAGCGACCGATTGCGTGAGCCTCAGCCCCCCTTTTGCGCCGCTGGCGTCCGCATGGGCCTTACAGATGGTCGCATCGACCAAGACGTATTCAAAGTCGGGGTCTGCGCTTGAGGTCTTGAAAAAACTCTCCCAAACACCCGATAGCGTCCAGCGTCGGAACCGACAATGTGCCGTTCGCCAGTTGCCAGGCACCGGTGGCAGATCGCGCCATGGCGAGGCGGTCCGCGCCAACCAAAGAATTGCATCCAGGAAAAGCCGATTGTCCGATCCGGTGCGACCACGGTCGCCTTTCTTGCCCGGAACAAGTGGCTCGATCCGCGCCCACTGCGCGTCGCTCAAGGTTCGTCTGCTCAACATCGCCTCCGTTTTCGATCTTGAATCAAAAATCAAACCAAATGGGAATCCCCCAAATGAAGACGCCACCTAGCGCAGGTGCTGCGTGCCGCATGCGGCGCGCGCGCGTCGTTCATCACCAGCGAGCGGATCGGGGCGGAGATACGGTCCAAACCTTCGAAAGGGTCGATCTTCGATTGGCCAAGAGGCCGATCAATGTCCGTGACGGAGGTCCGGCTGTCTCAGACCGGGCGCCAAGTCGTGGATTGACTGCTCGCGGGGCCGGGGAGGACGGCGACCACCGCAAGCGGGTGGGGCCTCCGGATCATGGCAGCGTCCCTTCTGACAAACGATCCGCATCGTAGGCCGGGCGGGTCAGGCGCTGCTCCACCACCAGGTCGCGAAACCAGAATCGCTTTCCATCCGACGTCACAAACCGCCGTCCCTGAAACCGGGCGGTCACTATGCCCTGGGCCTGCGTGCTGTCCGCAAAATCGGTAGTGGGTCACTTTGAAATCAGAAAGTGAGTTCTCGCGCGAGGCGGGGTGTCGCGCGATGTTCTGAGTTCCTATATAGTTGGGAACAGCATTGGAGGTGACAATGAGCCTTTGGGACCGCACAAGGGGCAGTAAATTGCCTGCACTCTCGCAGGATCTTAGGATTTGCGGCAACTGCGGGGCGCGCTTTCTGTCCGGCGTCATGGTGGTAGAGCGAGGATATTCGACGCGCGTCCTCTGCAAGAAGTGCGCGCACCTCCATGATGAAAAGGATTGGACCTAGCGTGACAGATAAACCCAAGAGACCCCGTGACGCCAACCAGCTTGCCAAGTTTATCGTGGATGTGGCGACGGGTGAAGTTGAGGACGTTACTCCCACGAAAGCTGAGGGGCAGCGCAAGGGTGGTTTGGCTGGCGGCAAGGCACGGGCGGAGGCACTTTCCGCCGAAGAACGGCAGGAAATCGCAAAAAAAGCCGCTGCGGCGCGATGGAGTAAGTAATCCACTTGACCTGAGTCGGTAAAATCTGCAATCTGCTTTAAACGAGCAGATGCGGAAGAAAAGCATGATTCAGGAATTGCAGGAGATGGTTGAGGCACATTTCCCGGCGTCAGCCGACAAGAGCCTTGTACGCGGAATAACGGAGGGTATCGCTCTCGCGGACCAATTGAGGGCAAGCGATCCGATCCTTTCTGGTCTTGTTGGCCGCGACCTGTCAGGCCATTTGCGCCGTGCAGGCGTGATTTCCCGCATTCAGGCGCTCTGTGATCGTGGCGAGTTGCCCTTTGAGGCCGCTATCGACCTCATGCCAATTGGGAGCTGGCATCACTTGGTGCTTAAAGCTTCCGACACCATGGTCTCTCACCTTTGCCGCACTGAAAGCTCCTTGACGTTTCCGAAGGACACTCCCAACCGTCAAGATGAGCGCATCACTAACCAGCCCGACCTGTTCGATGACAATGTGATTAGTTTGAGTGCCGCGATCAAATCGGTGGAGGAAAAATGCGTCTGGCTAACCTACGGATATACGCCCGATGGCGATTTGACCCATGCGTGTTGGGCAATGCCTTCGCCGCCCACAGTTGCGGAAACGTGGTATGCACACGTCAATGTTGTAGAGCGCCTGCGGCGCTGGGGGCAATCTCATAAGCCGAAGCCGAAGGGGGTGGACCCGAACGACGTTTTGAAGTTCAAGCGCGATATCGGCGAAGCACTTCGCAAAACTGACAAGAAGAAAAAAGAAGAAGACTAGGGAGGCCGCTATGAACAGTGACAACGCCGGGGCCGATAGCTCAGCCCCGGCAAAACTGATTCCAGCACGGATAAAAGAAGCCCGCGAAGCTCGCGATTATACTCTTGAAGGCTTTGCCGAAGAACTCGGTGTAACGAAGTCTGCCGTTGCTCAATATGAATCTGGGCAGATATCACCGTCTGGTGAAGTTATGAGCTGCATAATCGCGCTCGTAGAGCAACCGCCCTCTTTTTTCACGGCACCTATCACGATCAGTGAGAATGGCACGCCGTTCTGGCGCAGCCTTAAGCGCATGGAGGCGCACCATCGCAGGCGAATTCGCCGCCGTCTAACTTGGGCGCGGGAGGTAGTCGAGTATCTTGAGAGGTTTATTGATCTTCCGCAGCCCAATATCCCGACCTTTGACTTTGATCATGAAACGTCAGACAACGCGGACATAGAAGAAGTTGCCGAAGCACTCAGGGATGAGTGGAGTCTTGGACGCGGCCCTATTGATGATTTAGTTGGCGTTCTTGAGTTAAACGGTATCACGGTGATTGAAGAACGGGTGGGTTGCCAAGATATGGACGCCGTTTCTTGGTGGATTGATGGGCGTCCGGTAATATTGTTGGCGGAAGAAGATCGTTTGGGGCCAAGGAAGAACTTCAACTTGGCGCACGAGCTTGGGCATCTGGTTCTTCATGCTTTGGTCGAATTGGACGCCAAGAACCTGGACAGAGTTGAAAAGCAGGCAAACCGCTTTGCCAGCGCATTTTTGATGCCGCAGGAAAGCTTCGGTTCGGAAATTATCGGGACATCCTTGAATTATCTATTGTCATTGAAGCTACGTTGGAACGTGGCGGTTGCAGCAATTGGCTATAGAGCCAAGGACCTAGGCATCCTGACTAAGCATCAATATGGCTACCTGCTGCGCCAAATGAATGCCAAGGGCATCAGGAAGAAAGAACCTTATGACGAAGATATCACAACCTCAAAGCCATCGCTGATAAGTCATGCAGTCAGAATGTTGGTTGACCATGGCGTTCAGAGCAAAGCTCAAATTGCGACGGCGCTAGCAAAAAACCCGAAGGATATTGAAGCGATCTGCGGGCTTCCTAGCGGGTTCTTGGACAACAAAGTTGTCAGTCTTGCGGATGTAATTTCCGTTCGTCAAACTGACCGAAATGCTTGACTTAAATTGCAGGATCACTTATGTTGAGTTTATGAGAAAGCTCGATACCAAAACCCGCGCCCTGATCATTCGCCTTCTGGTGGAAGGCAACTCCATCCGCGCAACGTCACGCATCGCCGACGTGTCCAAGAACACCGTCAACAAGCTTCTGATCGACGCGGGTAAGGCTTGCTCTAAGTATCACGACGAGCATGTGCGCAACGTCCAAGCGTCGGTGATCCAGTGCGATGAAATTTGGTCGTTCACTTACGCTAAGCAAAAGAACGTGAAGACAGCGACAGCGGCACCAGAGGGTGCAGGCGACACATGGACGTGGACCGCAATCGACAGCGGCAGCAAGTTGATCGTGTCCTACATGGTCGGTGGGCGCGACAGCGAGTATGCGTTCGAGTTCATGGACGATCTGCGCGACCGTCTGGCAAACCGGGTGCAACTGACGACAGACGGCCACAAAGCCTATCTGGAAGCCGTAGAAGGCGCGTTTGGTGGCGACGTGGACTATGCCCAACTGATCAAGATTTACGGTGATATGGGCGGCAAGACCGCTGCCCGCAAGTATTCCCCCGCCGAATGCACTGGCATCAAGAAGCGTACCGTTGAGGGCAACCCAGACAAGGCGCTGATCAGCACGTCCTTCGTTGAGCGCCAAAACCTGACCATGCGGATGCACATGCGCCGCTTCACCCGCCTGACCAACGGTTTCAGCAAGAAGGTCGAAAACCACATGCACGCCGTGGCGCTGCACTTCATGTATTACAACTTCGTCAAAGTGCATCAGACATTGAACGTGACGCCTGCGATGGAAGCTGGCCTGACAGATCGTCTCTGGGACATTGCCGATCTGGTCGCTATCATCGACGCCAACGAGGAAGCGCCCAAGAAGCGCGGCACTTACAAAAAGCGGGTTTCAAAGTGACCCACTACCGCAAAATCGCGCCGCCAGGCCCGAGGGCGCTTCGACCACCAGGTTATCGCCTGAAACTCAGCCCCGTCGGGCGTGATCAGGAAGCACCCGTTCTCGACCACACCACCGTCAGTGGCCCGACGGGTCTGAACGGCAGGAAACAGGTTCGGAAAGATCGACGTCGCGCTCGTACCGTCAGGCACGTGAAAGAACGCCGTCTGCCGGCCTCGGGCGTACCAGACACCGGGCAGACGGGGTGGCATCATCGGGTGTCAGCTTTCGTCGTCTTCATCATCATCGTCGCTGGATTTGGGCAGGTTGAAGAACGTGTCCGCATCTGGTGTGGGCTCCGGCTTGTCCTCATCAGGGGTGGACAGGCTGAACGTCTCAAGCCCGGCCATGGAAGAGGGAACCGCACCGTCGCTGCCCATCCCGAGGGAGGTCTGGGTGGACACCAGCTTGCGCCGCTCATCATCGGACATCGCGCCGCCTTCGGCAAGTTTCTTGGCGTTGGCCTTCTGCACCGCTGCGTCCAGCTCGGACTGTTTGCACAGGCCAAGGGCCACCGGATCAATCGGCTGGATGTTGTTGATGTTCCAATGCGTCCGCTCGCGGATCGCCTGAATGGTGGGCTTCGTGGTGCCGACCAGCTTTGAGATCTGACCATCGGTCAGTTCCGGGTGAAACTTCACCAGCCACAGGATCGACGCAGGCCGGTCCTGGCGCTTGCTGAGCGGCGTGTACCGCGGGCCACGGCGTTTTTCTTCGCCAACCGCAGCCGAGTAGAACTTCAGTTTCAGCTTGTGCGACGGGTCCTTTTCGGCCGCGTCGATCTCTTCCTGGGTCAGCTGGTTGTTGACGATCGGGTCAAATCCCTTGACGCCCGCCGCCACATCGCCGTCGGCAATGCCCTGGACTTCCAGCTCGTGCAGCCCGCAGAATTCGCCGACCTGCCTGAAGGTCAGCGTCGTGTTGTCGACCAGCCAGACGGCGGTTGCTTTGGTCATAATCGGTTTGTTCATATCGGTCCCTCCGGGGTGTCGCGAACACGAGAAACAAGGCCGGTGGAAGCGGCTGCAAGGCGGGGCCTTGCGGTTCCTCGATTTTGGGAAAATCTGAGTCTATATAGGCCCGGCAACGCCGATTGGGAAGCCTCAAGTCGCGGGGCACTGGCAAAAAGGGGGGTCTTGATGAACCGACTGATTCTGGCGCTTGTCTGTGCAGCAGGCATGGCGCAGGCGCAAGCAGAGCCCGCGGCCGAGTTCGATTACTACGTCATGGCGCTAAGCTGGACGCCCACATGGTGCATTCTGGAAGGCGACGACCGCGACAGCCCGCAGTGCGAGGACGGGCGCGGGTTCGGGTTCACCCTGCACGGACTTTGGCCGCAGTATGAAGTCGGCTGGCCCTCCTATTGTCCCACGACGCTGCGCGCCCCGTCGCGCGCCATGACCGGTGACATGGCGGATATCATGGGCACATCCGGGCTGGCGTGGTACCAGTGGCGCAAACACGGTGTCTGCTCGGGCCTGGAGGCGCGCGCCTATTTCGCAGCGTCGCGGCTGGCCTATGACAGCGTGGAGCGGCCCGACCTGCTGCGCCGGTTGGACAGCGACGTGCGCGTGCCGGCGGCGGTGATCGAAGAGGCGTTTCTGGACGTGAACCCGGCGTTGACTGCGGACATGCTGACCGTCACCTGCCGCGCCAACCGTATTCAGGAAGTGCGGGTGTGCCTGACAAGGGATCTTGAGCCGCGGGTGTGCGGCGCAGACGTGATCCGGGATTGTACCTCAGCCGACGCGCTATTTTCACCGATGCGATGAGGGCCAAGGCGCGCCGCCCACCCGCCCGCCTCGTCGCGCCTTGGCCCGGGCGAATCCATTGTGGGCGTTGCTGGTTGGTGGTGATGGCGGAAGGGGGCTGTCTGCCCCCTGGGCGGCCCAAAGGCCGCTTACCCCCGAGACCTGGGCGGCCCAGAGGCCGCTTACCCCCGAGAGTTGTACCGGCAAGATGAAAACAGCGGGTCATTCGGCGATAGGGTTAATTGGCCAAAACCGATTTGCGCCGATCGTCGGAGATCATCCCTGCGTCCGAGGTGGATGACGCAACACTGCGACGTGGCAGACCGGGCTTGGGCCACGGTGATACCCGGAGAGATGGCGGGAACGTGCATTCGCCTGCGGCGCTACTTTGATGGGTTCACACCGCTTTTCGCGCCCGCAACGCCGCCGAGATCGTGCCATCGTCAAGGTAGTCCAGCTCTCCGCCGATCGGAACGCCCTGGGCCAATGACGTCAGGCTCACGCCCGTGCCTGCCAACTCATCCGCGATGTAATGCGATGTGGTCTGGCCATCCACGGTGGCGTTGAGGGCCAGGATCACCTCGGTGATGCCTTCATCCGTCATCCGCTCGCGCAGTTTCGGGATGCGGAGGTCGTCCGGGCCAACGTCATCGAGCGCCGACAATGTCCCGCCAAGCACGTGGTAGCGGCCTTTGAAGGCATGGCCCCGTTCCATGGCCCACAGGTCCGCGACGTCTTCGACCACGCACAACTCGCCCGTGGCACGGTCCGCGTCGGTACAGATGGCGCAGAGATCACCGGTGCCGATGTTGCCACAGTTCACGCACTCGCGCGCCGTCTCGGCCACGCGGGCCATGGTCTCGGCCAGCGGTCGCATCAGAGCCCCCCGTTTCTTGATCAGCGTCAGCACCGCGCGCCGCGCCGACCGCGGGCCAAGCCCCGGCAAACGCGCCATGATGCCGATCAGCTCTTCGATATCCTTGGGGGTATCGGCCACGCCCTAGAACGGCATTTTAAGGCCGGCCGGCAGGCCCATTTCCTCAGTCAGACGGGCCATTTCCTCATCGTTTCTGGCCCGTGCCCTGGATTGTGCGTCCTTGATCGCGGCAAGGATCAGGTCTTCGACAACCTCTTTCTCGTCGGGGTTGAAGATCGACGGATCAATGTCCAGAGCGGTCAGTTCGCCCTTCGCGGTTGCGGTTGCCTTCACCAGTCCCGCGCCCGACTCGCCGACAACGGTCATCGTGCCAAGCGCGTCCTGCATCTCGCCCATTTTGACCTGCAGATCCTGCGCCTGTTTCATCATCTTGGCCATATCGCCAATCCCGCCCAAACCCTTCAGCATCTCGTCGTCTCCTATCCTTGTTGCTGCTACAGATACGCATCCGGCGCCCGCGCGACAAGGCAGACATTGCACCCGCAGGCCCGCTCCCGAACCCGAAGAAGGCCTGTTGACGGGATCGCCGGGTCCGGGGTTACTCGTCGTCGAACGGGTCCCAGTCGTCGGCCTCGTCGGGGATCTCTTCCAGCGCAGTCGCTGCGGCCTCCTGGGCCAGATCGGCGTGGGTGCGGATCTCGGATATGATCGCCTTCGGGAAGCGTTTGAGCACGGCCTGCATCAGCGGATGCTTTTTGACCTCATCGCGTTCGGCGGTCTCGCGGGCCTCTTCCTGTTCGCGGATCGTCGGCGCGCCACCCGAGGGCGCGACGGTGATGCCCCAGCGCGCGCCGGTGGCGGTTTGCAGCATCCGGCCAAGGCGCGGGATCAGATCGCGGGGGGCTGTGTCCAACACTTCGACTTCGATCCGGCCCGGCGCGTAGGACACCAGGCGAAGGGCCGTTTTCACTTCGATCAGCAGTTTGATGTCACGGGCAGCTTCGACAAGCGCCACGACCGCATCGAACGTGGGGTAGACCGAAAGGTCGGGGCCGGGTTGCACCGCCAGCGCCGCCTGCGCGCCACCGCCGCCAGTCGCACCAGAGGTGCGCATGTTCAGGGATCCCGCCGGATGTGGGGCCCGTGCGATGGGGCCGGGGCCGAGGGCGGGCTGTCCGCCAGTAGCCGGCGCGCCGCCTGTGGGCCGTTCCATCTGGCTGAGTTTCCTGACCAGATCACCCGGCGTCGGCAGCTCCGCCACATGGGTCAGGCGGATCACGGCCATTTCAGCGGCCATCATGGCGTTGGGAGCCAACCGGACCTCTTCCAGTGCCTTGAGCAGCATCTGCCACATCCGGGTCAGCACACGCATCGGCAGGTCGCCCGCCAGGGCCAGCCCGCGGCTGCGCTCGTCCGGGGCGATGGTCGGATCCTGCGCCGCGTCTGGGGTGATGGAAATGACCGACAGCCAATGCGTGATCTCCGCCAGATCGCGCAGAACCGCCACCGGGTCGGCCCCGTCGGAATACTGCCCGCCCAACTCATCAAGCGCCTTCGCCGCGTCGCCTGCCATGATTGCCTCAAACAGATCCATCACCCGGCCCCGATCCGCGAGGCCCAGCATGGCGCGGACCTGTTCGGCGGTGGTCTCTCCGGCACCATGGGCGATGGCCTGATCCAGAAGCGACATCGCGTCGCGGACAGAGCCTTCGGCAGCGCGGGTTATCAGGGCCAGCGCGTCCCCGGCGATCTGCGCCGACTCAAGCCCGGCAATCCGCTGCAAATGCGCGATCATCACCTCAGGCTCGATCCGGCGCAGATCAAAGCGCTGGCAGCGCGACAGGACCGTGACGGGGACTTTGCGGATCTCGGTGGTTGCAAACAGGAACTTTACGTGCGCGGGCGGTTCTTCCAGCGTCTTGAGCAGCGCGTTGAAGGCCGACGTCGACAGCATGTGCACTTCGTCGATGATGAAGATCTTGTAGCGCGCCTGTGCAGCCCGGTAGCTGACGGTCTCGATGATCGCGTCCCGGATGTTCTGCACGCCGGTGTTGCTGGCCGCGTCCATCTCCATCACATCGACGTGGCGGCCTTCGGTGATCGCCACGCAATTCTGGCAGACGCCGCAGGGGTCCGTGGTCGGCCCGCCATTGCCATCCGCACCGATGCAGTTGAGGCCCTTGGCGATGATCCGCGCGGTGGTCGTCTTGCCGGTCCCGCGAATGCCCGTCAGCATGAAGGCCTGCGCGATGCGGTCGGCATCGAAGGCATTCTTCAGCGTGCGCACCATCGCCTCCTGCCCGATCAGATCGGCGAAGGTCGCGGGGCGGTATTTGCGCGCAAGAACTTGGTAGACGGGTTGATCGGACATGGAGACTCTCGCAGGGGACCGGGTGCGCGCGAGGGTATGCGCCGCCCGCCTCCGCGTCTACCGGATTACAACCACCACAGGATCGCACCCGTAGCGATTGCTCCGATTGACAGGATCACGGCGGTAATCGTCATGGATCGTGACGGTTTCGCAGTCGCGTCGTTCTGGTCCATGCGCGCATAGGTGGCGCAGGCCTGCTGGCGGGCGCTGTAGAAAATGTAGATGGCCAGAGCGATGAACACGCTGGAGGTGGCTTTCGCCGCCCAGGTCGGATCGAAATCTCCAAACACCGCCTTGAGCCCGAGGGCGATAGCGACCGAGGCCATTCCGGTGCGCATCCAGCCCGCAAAGGTCCGCTCATTTGCCAGAACAGTGCGGTCTTCCGCCCAGTCAGTGCGATCCTCTGCCCACCGGGTGCGCTGTTCGGATAACTCGTTCGATGTCCGGTTTTCAGATTTTCCGCTCATGACAGCGGTATTCAGGCATAAATCGGCATTTGTCGAGCCTAAGCCGGTCAGACGCGATGCCCGCGCCCTTGAAAGCGATCCGGCGACAGCGTAGCCTCTGCCTGCTGCTCGGGGCAGCGTCCAGATCCGCGGAAAGCCGAAACCGGCACCCCTTCTGTAAAACGACAGACACATAATTCGGTGTCTCTCAGCCCTTCCAGGCGGATCGTGGGGCGATGTTTGAGGGAACCCGATGACCAAACAAATCGACCAGTTGCGCCGTGATGCCACGGCCTTGAAGAAAGCCTTTCACGTCCAGGATGCGGCGGCTCTGGCGCGGGTGAAAGCGCATATGCCCCGGGGACCGGGGGCAGACCTGAAACACGCTGATTTCCTTCATGTTGTCGCCCGTGAGAACGGCTTTGCCTCCTGGCCGCACCTCAAGGCCAGCGCCGGATCGCAGGGCATGGACCGCGCCCGGCGCCAGCAGCGGCTGGGGCAGGCGTTGAAACTCGGACACGATCACCTGACCCGGGCCTTGCTGGACGCGGACCCGACGTTGCCGGATGGCAATCTGGCCTTGTCGATCCTGCTCTATGACCGCGCAGGCGTGGCGCGGATGATCGAAGCTGACCCGAAGCGCGCATTGGCCCCCGGCCCGCTTGCCCCGCCGTTGACCATTCTGGCGCAATCGAAGGCGATCCATCTGTACCCGGATCGGGAGGCGGACATGCTGGCGATTGCGGCGCTGCTGCTGGACCATGGCGCAGACGTGAACCACGCCCATGACAGCCTCCCGGTGCTCTACTTCGCCATAGGCCATGCGGGCAACATGGCGCTTGGCGAATGGCTGCTGGATCATGGCGCGGACCCTAATGATGGCGAGTCGCTCTACCACGCAGTGGAATTGGGCCACCACGGCGGCCTGCGGCTGCTGCTGGCCCACGGGGCTGACCCCATCGGCACGAATGTCTTGCCACATGCGATGGATTTCCACGATGTCGAAGCGGTGAAACTGCTGATCGGGGCGGGGGCGCTGGCCGGTCAGTTCAATCCGGACAGTGTCGGCGGAGAGGCTCCCTGGACGCGTCCCGTCCTGCATCAGGCCGCGCGCCGGATGTCGTCGCCCGAGATGGTGAAGCTGTTGCTCGACAACGGTGCTGACCCGACCCTCGTTTACGAGGGCATCACGCCCTATGCCGCCGCCCGGATCTTCGGCAACACTGGCCTGGCCAGGGCGCTGGAGGCGCGCGGCGCGGCGACGGAACTGTCATCGACAGAGGCACTTCTGGCACGGGTCGCAGACGGGGAAGAGCCTGCGGGCGAATTCATCGACCCGGCAAGGCTCTCTGCCGCTGCACGCACCATCATCAATGACATCGCCGCCCTGCCCGGCAAGCTGGCGCACCTCAACCGCCTTGCGGCGATTGGCGTGGAATACGACCGCCCCGGATCCTCGGGCGTGCCGCCGGTGCAGACGGCGGGATGGCACGGCTTGCCAGAGGTGATGAAGGCGCTGCTGCGGCTCAAGCCCGATCTGGCCCATGTGAACGATTTTGGTGGCACCCTGCTGGGGACCATCCTGCACGGGGCCGGCAATTGCCACCAGCGCGCGGATCGAGATTACATCGCCTGCCTGCAACTGGCGTTGGAAGAAGGTGTGGCCCTGCCACGCGGCCTGTGGGATCGGGTGCCGGACCCGGAGATTGCCGCATTCCTCAGGGACTGGGCGCGGGCCAGGCCGGGTCAGGTTGTGGACGGCTAGGCGCTTGTGAATGACGCGGCACCGGACCACCTGCGGCGGCAGGCAGACCGGGGCTTTTGTACTGGGCCGCGACACCGGGCAGCTTGCCCGCGCGGCCGAGATTCCGGTCGTGGTCGTGGTGTCGCGCGGGCAGGGGCCTGTCGAAGCGGGCCGAGCCTCAGGTCTTCTTGCCGCGTTTGTGGCGGGAGGCGGATTGCGCCGTCTTGACCATCTTGTGGAAGCTCTTTTCGCGGGCGCGGGCCTCGTGCCGGGCCTCATGGTTCATCTCCTCCTCGCGGATCAGTTTGGAGAACCGCCTGAGGCGGTCAGCCTCCAGGTCGCCTGCCGCAATGGCGGCCTGCACGGCGCAGCCGGGCTCCGTGGCGTGGGTGCAGTCGCGGAACTTGCAGGTCTCCGCCAGTGCCTCGATATCCGCGAACACCGCACCGATGCCGAGGCTCGCATCGTTCAGACGCAGAGCGCGCATGCCGGGCGTGTCGATGAGCCAGCCGCCAAAGATCGTGCGCGACAGGCCGCGCGATGTGGTCGTATGGCGACCCTTGGCGTCGTCCTCCCGGATGCCGGCGGTGGCTTCCGCAGCGTTGGTGAGGGCATTGGCCAGCGTGGTCTTGCCGACGCCGCTCGATCCCACGAGGGCAAGGGTCTGCCCGTCTTTGGCCCATGGTTTGAGGATCCCGGCGGCATCCTCCGCCTTGGCGTTCATCGCAATGGCGCTGGCCAGCGGCGAAAGTGCCTCGGCGCGGCGCGCATAGTCGCGGGGATCGTCGGCCAGGTCGGATTTGGTCAGAACGATCAGCGGCAGGCATCCGGCGGACGCGGCCATGGCAAGGTAGCGCTCCAGCCGCGCGACGTTGAAATCGGCATTGCAGGAGGTGACAATGGCCAGGGTGTCGACATTGGCCGCGATCAACTGCGTCTCCATCCCGGAGCCCGCCGCGCGCCGGGTCAGAAGCGTATCGCGGTCCAGCCGGCGGATGACGAGGTTCCCGGCCGTGTCCGCCAGCACCCAGTCGCCGGTGACATAATCGCCGGTGCTGTCCTCTCCCCGGGTGATGAGCCGCAGCGCGCCGTCAGCCGAAAGCGCCGTGATCCGGGTGCGGGACACCTTGTTGACGCGCGCGGGCCTGAGGGCGGCGTCCTCGTCGGTCAGCTGCGCGCGGTGCCGGTTGGTCCAGCCAAGGTCTGAGAGGGTTTGGGTCATGGCGCAATATGCGCATGGAGTGGCGGAGGGGGGAAGGGGGGAAGGCGGACGGCGAAGGGGGGAAGGCGATGAGGGAAGGGGGGAAGGCGAACGGCGATGGGGGAACGGCGAACGGCGAAGGCGGAACGGCGAAGGGCTTCCGGAGGCGCGGCCTGAACGGACCCTTGCTGGGCAATCACCCGCTGCCGGGCCGGATCGCAGCCTGCCTGCGGCAGACCGTGAACTTGGTGAGAGGCTGGACAACGACCCAAGCGGGTATCGTTATGGCTGCTTCCTTCCGGATCTGACCAGGTTGGCGAAGTGCTTGCCCGCGCCAACCTCTCAGTGCACGAAATAGTCACACGAAAGCCGAATCGCAAGACCAGCGGCGGGAACAACGCCAGAATGTCTGGCGTTACCTCACCACGACGCTCACTGGAGATCAGCTCATGCGCCTTCGCAACACCCGGTCCAGCCGCAATGTCATCGACCAGCGGCGTCGCCGTGGCAGGCGAGGCGGCGGCGGCGGGCGTGCCATTGGCGGCGGCGGCATCGGGCTTCTGGCAATCGTCGCCGTGGGCTACTTCCTTGGCGTCGACCTGACGCCGCTGCTGGACCAGCAAGGCGGCTTTTCGCAGCAGCAACAGACCCGAACCGGGCCGCTCTCGGCGCAGGAACAGGAGGCCGGTGAATTTGCCTCGCGGGTGTTGGCCACCACCGAAGATGTCTGGAGCGAGGTCTACCCGGCGGCCTTCGACGAGCGCTACAATCCGCCCTCACTGGTCCTGTTCTCGGATGCCACACAATCGGCCTGCGGCGGCGCGCAGGCCTCGACCGGGCCATTCTACTGCCCGGCGGACCGCCGCGCCTACATCGACACGGCGTTTTTCGCCTATTTGGCGCAGCAACTCGGCGCCGGCGGCGATTTCGCGGCCGCCTACGTGATCGCCCATGAGGTTGCGCACCATGTGCAGAACGAATTGGGCATCCTGTCGGAAGCCAACCGCATCCGGGCGGCGTCGTCGCAGACCCGCTCGAACGAGATCTCGGTGATGATCGAGTTGCAGGCCGACTGCTTTGCCGGGGTCTGGGCCAATGGGGTCGGAGATCTGCTGGAGCCCGGCGATCTGGACGAGGCGCTGACTGCCGCCGAGCGTATCGGTGACGATTACATCGCCGCCCGCGCCGGTCGGGCGACCAATCCGCGCGCCTATACCCATGGCACGTCGGCGCAGCGCCAGCGCTGGTTCACGACCGGCTACCAGACCGGCGATCCGAACCAGTGCGATACGTTCGCGGCGGACCAACTGTAACACCCCCACCTGACGACACGATCCCGAACCCCTCGCGACAGGAGACTGGAATGACCGAAGAGGCCTCCACCCCCGCCGTCGAAAGCCAACCCTGTCTGCTCATCGTGCTGGGGTGGGCCGCCATCGCTGGCTGCGTGATTTTCGCGGCCTCGATCCTGATCGCGGATGCCGTTGTGCCGGATCACGATTGGCTGGCCGATACGATCAGCGATCTGGGCGCGGGCCGGTTCGAGTACATCGTAGACATCGGCATCTACGCCTTTTCGGCCAGCCTGCTGAGCGTGGCGCTGTTGTCGGCCCATGCGCATATGGGCGGAACCGGGTGGAGCCTCGGGATCGTCGGCCTCGCCGCGCTCTCGCTCATCGTGTTCCTCGTGGGGGCTCGCAATGAATACGGCGACAACGACAGCGACGGCGTCGTGATCCACATCTACCTTGTCTATGCCATCGGCGCGCTGATGACGCTGGTGCCGCTGGTGATGTCTGCGGGCGCGGGCCGGGCCGGGGCGGGGTACAGGACCGCATTGTACATCATCGCCGCGGTCTGGACCGTCGCGGCACCGATATTTTTCTTCATGCCCGACAGCATCGACGGCATCTATGAACGTGGCCTCGGCCTGATCGCCTTTGCCCTCGTCATCACGCTGGCGCGGCTGTTTATCCGCCGGGGGCGCGCTCTTTGACGGCAGGCATGGAAGATGGCGGCTTGCCGTTGCCGTCGCACAGGCGTACCTCCTGCCTATGTCAAATCCTCAGAATCCCCTGCGCGGCATTACGCTGAAGATCGCGTCCGTCTGCGTGTTCGTTGCAATGGCAAGCCTGATCAAAGCGGTGTCTGACGGCATCCCGCCGGGGCAGGCGGTGTTCTTCCGCTCCTTCTTCGCGATCCCGGTGATCCTGGCGTGGCTGGTCATCAGGCACGACATCGCCCACGGGCTGGAGACGCGCAACCCGATGGGTCACGTCTGGCGCGGGCTGGTGGGGACCTCCGCCATGGGGCTGGGGTTTGCGGGCCTTGGCCTGTTGCCGCTGCCCGAAGTCACCGCCATCGGCTATGCCGCGCCGATCCTCGTGGTGGTGTTTGCGGCCATGTTTCTGGGCGAAGAGGTCCGTTTGTTTCGGCTGTCGATGGTGGCGCTGGGCATGGGCGGCGTGCTGATCGTGCTGAGCCCGCGACTGAACATCGACCCGACGGCCGCGGATACCTCGCAGGCCCTCGGCGCGATTCTGGTGCTGATGGGCGCGGTCTGCGCGGCCCTGGCGCAGGTGTTCGTGCGCAAACTGGTGAATACAGAAAGAACGGCAGCAATCGTGTTCTGGTTTTCGATCACGGCGACCTGCCTGTCGCTGCTGACCTTGCCGTGGGGCTGGGCGTGGCCCACGGGCGCGCAATGGGTCATGCTGATCGCGGCAGGGCTTGCGGGCGGTGTGGGGCAGATCCTGCTGACGTCCTCCTACCGCCTCGCCGATGCCTCGCTGATCGCGCCGTTCGAGTATTCGTCAATGTTGCTGGCGATTATCGTGGGCTATGCGGTGTTCGGAGAGGTGCCGTTGGGCGCAATGCTCGCCGGGGCCGCGCTGATTGTCATCGCAGGCATCGCGATCATCTGGCGCGAGCGGCAGTTGGGGCTGGAGCGCGGGGCGCGCAAGGCCGGGTCCGGTCAGATTTGAGAGGGAGGGGTGGCGGCTGAGTGACCGAAACCGACCCAGGACAAGGGCTTGCCCGCGGCTCCCGAAAGCCCGCGACCCCGTAGGACGGTACAGCCGGGAGTGTCGTGACCTCCGTGTATCCGGTTCCGGGCCGCAGACCATTCCCGGACATGTCTGCCGCCGGTTTCGACGTTGCGGATCGCGGTATCGCTGGGTCGCCGGATCGAAGCCGATGCCCTGTCACGCGCGCGCGCCCTGTCTGGCCGCAGCCGCCGCCGCCTCTGGTTTGAGGCCCGATACCCGATGCGTAACCCTGCCCGACGGCACGCTCCTTTGCGCCTCAACAAGGTTACCAAACCGTTAATTAAAAAATAAGATATAATGATTTCAATGGCTTGCGGGCTTGCTCAACCTTGAGCAGCCCCCATGTTCGCGTCACCCCTGGGCCCGGCGATAATCGTCTTCCGCCAGATTTCCCTGCCGCGCCAATAGCCCCTGCAAGCGCTGCAAGACCCGACCTCGGGCCAGTTTCAGCGTTTGCAGAGCCAGCCGCGCCGAGAGCGTGTTCGCCGAGAGATCCAGAACCACCTGCACGCGGGTCATGTCGGGGCGAAGGTCCAGAAACGTCAGCTCGTAAACCGCCTGCATGCCGCCAACTGTGGTGCTGATCGTGCAGGCTTCAGGCGCGTCGAGCGTCGTGATCGACGACGTCAGCGGCCGGACGCGGCCGCGGATCCTGGCCGACCCCCGCCAGCCACATCCCACGGCAGGCGCGGTCCAGTTGCCGACCCGAGCGAGTTCCGCTCCCCGACCCAAAGCCTCTGCCTCGATGCCCGAAAAGTCGGTGAAGCGCGCCCAGGTGGTGTCCGCCGGCGCATCTACATCTTCTGAGACCTTGAATTTCATGAGTGTTCTTTCGTTCTGCCCCGCCAATCGTTTGCCTGTCGATGGAATGCAGGGTCAAGCCTGCTTTGCGGTCAATCCAGCATATCCGCCAGCCAGTGTTGCAGCAGGAAATGAGCGATCGCGCCCTTGCGGGCGGGCAGCATCGTGGGATCGCGGCCTGCGAAGACCTCCAGCATCTGGCTTCGGGTGACCCATCTGGCATCCTCGATCTCCACTGGATCGACTTCGATCTCGGTGGAGGTGGCCTCGCCCTTGCAGCCGAACATCAGGGACGCGGGGAAGGGCCAGGGCTGGCTGGCAAGATAATCGACGCGGCCCACGTGAATGCCACTCTCCTCAAACACTTCGCGACGCACGGCGGCTTCAATCGTCTCACCCGGCTCCACGAAACCGGCCAGCAAGGAGTACATCCCCTCGGGCCAACCGGGGGAGCGGCCAACCAAAACGCTGTCGCGGTGAGTGATCAGCATAATCACGACCGGATCCGTGCGCGGGAAATGTTTGGCGTCGCACGTCGGGCAGTCGCGCTGCCATCCGGCCTGGGACTGCGTGCTTTTCGCGCCGCATTTTGCGCAGAAACCGTGGCTGGAGTGCCACGTCAGGATTGCGCGGGCGGTGGCCGAGATTTCAGCTTCACGACGAGTGAGGTGGCTCATCAGCGCACGCAATTCGCGGAAGCCTGCGCCTGAGCGACGTTCGGCCGGGTGGATCTGAACGGAGGGGTCAAGGAAGGTATTCATGGACGCCTCGTCCTCTGTATTCGGTTCCCATGCAGAAATATCGAGCGCGAAGATCAATTGGTCACCATCAGCGTCTAGGCCGATCATTACCGGATCTTCATCGGATTTGGACAGCACAGGATCGCTCATCTGGCGGAAGGCCAGAGTGATATCGCCGTCCTCGGGAGTGCCTTCCACCATGACCTTGCCACGCCACAACGGCAAAACGCGCGCGCCACTCAGCAGGGCGTCCTTCAAACGGGCAGTGTCACCGCGCAACTCGGCAGCTCTGTCGAGGCCGGACGTCCCGAATGTGACGTCCTCGGAGTTTCGCATTCTGAGCCTTTCTGCTACGGGTGCCGTCATAGGCATGGCCAATCAGCAACACTCGGCACCTTTAGGTGCCAAAAAAAGGGCATGGTGCTGGCTTGGCCTTCGACTTAGCGGGCATCCGCATCACCCTCAATGCAAAACACGAGTAAGAAAAACAGGGGCGGAGCCTGGCATGACGTTTGAGGCCCCATCATTTGATTCAAAGGGCACACGGGTGGGCCTGCACCTGCGCGTGCTGGCCACCACGGATCTGCATTCCCATCTGCTGCCGTTTGATTACTTCACCGACAAAAGTGCTGTCGGCACAGGTCTTGCGTGCCTGGGCGAAATGATCGCCGCCGCACGACAGACCTCGCCCAATGTCCTGCTGCTCGACAATGGCGACACGCTGCAGGGCGCGCCTTTGGCAGATGCTGCGGTGAATGTGATCGTGCCAGGCGGCAGGCCGCATCCGATGATTGCCGCGATGTCGGCACTTGGATTTGACGCTGCGACCCTGGGCAATCATGACTTCGACTTTGGGGTGCCGCACCTGGAAGCGTCGCTTGCGGCGGCCACGTTCCCGGTGGTGTCTGCCAATACGTCGTGGACCGACGGAACAGAGTTCGTGTCCCGCAGCACCATGCTGGAGCGCATGGTCACTGCTGAAAACGGGGATCGTCATCGTCTGAAGATCGGCATCACCGGCGCACTACCACCGCAGGTTGCCCGCTGGAACAAGCCGCATTTGCAGGGTCGCCTCCAGTTTGGCGACATTGTAACTGCAGTGCGCGAACAGGTGGATGCACTGCGCGCGCGTGGGGCCGATCTTGTCGTGGTGCTGGCACACTCGGGTTATGGAGTGCCGGGCGCAGGACCGATGGCTGAGAACGTGGCGCTGCAAGTGACCATGCTGTCCGGCGTTGATGCCGTGATCGCTGGTCATACCCATAAGCTGCGGCCGGAAAACGCCAAAGACGAGCACCCGCAAATCGGCGCGGCGCTCGCGCAACCGGGCGCATTTGGATCGCATTTGGGGTGCATTGACCTGCTGTTGGAACGGGGTGGTCGTGAGGGAGCGCAAAGATGGAAAGTGGCGCAGGCGACAACAGTGAATGTCGCGGCCAGGAAGCAACGGTTAGATGGCGCGAACCATCAACGTTGCATGTTAGCCCAATATCCCGCGCTGCGTACCGAGATCACGCAGGATCACGTCGCGACCCGCACCTACGTGGCGCAGCCATTGGGAAAGACGGCAGTGGCATTGGAGACATACTTTTCTACCATTGCGCCCTGTGCGGCGACGCAGGTTGTTTCGGACGCGCAAGTCGCAGCGGCCCGCCCGTTGATTGCGGGAATGCCGTCACTGGCCGGGCTTCGCGTTGTCTCGGCGGTGGCACCGTTCAAATCCGGAGGCAGGTCCGGCCCGCTAAGCTACACCGACATTCCGGCGGGTCCACTTCGTCTGCGCCATGCAGCGGATCTGTACCTCTACCCGAATATGCTGAGCGTTCTGCGGACCACCGGGGCAGGGATCAGGACCTGGCTGGAGAGGGCGGCATCAATCTATCACCAGATCGACACTTTGGGGTCCGGCCCGCAATCGCTGATCGACAAGGATTTCGCGCCCTATAACTTCGACCGTCTTGAGGGATTGACCTACGACGTCGATGTCTCTCAGCCGGCACGGAGCAACGCGCATGGAGATCAAATCTTTGAGACACCGGGCCGGATCAGGAACCTGCGACATCTGTGCGGCGCGCCGGTCGAGGCCTCAGAAGAGATATTGGTGGTCACCAACTCCTATCGCGCGGCCGGCGGAGGATATGTGGAGGCCGCCGCAGCGGCTGAGGAGGTGATCGTTGCCTCATTTTCTGTCCGCGATGCGGTGGCTGAATTCATGAGGAAAGCCAAGCCTGCCGTGCGGCCCATTGTGAGGCCGAATTTCCGATTGCTCCCGCTTGGAGGCATTTCCGTAGAATTTGCTACGGGTCCGGGCGCCCTCGATCATCCCCGCAGAGTGTCTGACCTGTCGCTTACCCCGATTGATCGGTTGGATGAGGACGCCTTTCAGAAGTTCTCGTTGCGGCTTTGACAGGGATTTCGGGCTTGCCCCCGCCTCATCACTGTCGCTGCTGGCAGGGGGATGACCCGCTCAATCCCGCGATTTGTCGGCCGGGTAAGTGCCCAAGACCTCCAGGTAATCGGTGAAATAGGATAGCTCATCCATGGCCAGGCGCACGTTGGAATCGTCGGGGTGGCCCTCGATGTCGGCGTAGAACTGTGTCGCGGTGAAGACGCCGTCGACCATGTACAATTCCAGCTTGGTCATGTTTACGCCATTGGTCGCGAACCCACCCATCGCCTTAAAGAGCGCGGCTGGAATATTGCGGACCCGGAATACGAAAGTGGTCATCATACGCCTGGAGCGTCGCGCCATGTCCATGTCGCGCGACATGACCAGAAAGCGTGTGGTGTTGCGATCGTGGTCCTCTATATGGCGGGCCAGCACGTTCAGCCCGTAGATGTCTCCGGCCAACTCCGACGCAAGGGCCGCTTTGGAAGGATCGCCCCAAGCCGCCACATCGCGGGCGGCACGGGCGTTGTCGGGGCTGACACGGCCCTTGATGCCATGCTGCCGTAGGAAGCTGGCGCACTGGGGCAGCAGGACCAGATGACTGTGCGCCTCCTTTACGTCCGCAATCGTCGCGCCCGGCACGGCGAGCAGATTGATATGAACGCGTACGAACGCCTCATCCACGATGTGCAGGCCAGAGTTCGGCAAAAGGCGGTGCATGTCGGCGACGCGCCCGTAGGTGGAGTTCTCAACCGGCAACATCGCCTCTTCGGCGTCGCCCGCCCGAACCGCCTCGATCACGTCCTCAAAACTGGCACAGGGCACGACATTCATGTCCGGGCGCGCCTCATGGCAGGCTTGATGGGAATAGGCTCCGAGCTCCCCCTGGAAGGCGATGCGGCGGGTCGCAGATTCGGGCATGGGGCACATCCAAAGCAAAAAGGTCGTTTCGTCGCGCTCCCTACACCTTGCCATGGCCTAAAGGAACAACATACATACGAAACAACTAAAGACATTTCCGTGGAGCCGACATGTTCGACACGATGACAATTACGAAATCAGCCGGAGCACTTTTTGCCGCGCTTCTGGTATTCCTTCTGGGCAAATGGGCCGCCGAAGGTGTATATAACGTTGAAAACGACGGCGAAGATTACGTCAGCGGATACCGGGTCGTCGTGCCTGACGGGAGCGATACGGCTGCAGTTGAGGCCGAGCCTGAAGTGCCGTTTGAAGATGTCTACGCCAGCGCAAGCGCCGGTGACGGTGAGCGTCTTTGGCGGCAATGCTCCGCGTGTCATGCGCTGAACGCAGGCCAAAACGGTGTTGGCCCCTATCTTTCGGGCGTCGTTGGCCGCGATATCGCTGCCGCTGACGGGTTTGCGTATTCCGACGCGCTGGCCGGGTTGGACGGAGATTGGGAACCCGAAACGATTTCCAACTTCATTACGAACCCGCGCGCCTACGCCCCCGGAACGGCCATGTCTTACGGCGGCATGGCTGATATCGAGGATCGCGCAAACCTCATCGCCTACCTCGCAACCCAGTAGACACACATTGCCTTTGGTTAAATCGGGTCGTCCCATAAGGGGGCGACCCTTTTTGTGCAGGATCGAAAGCCCAAACGGATTACAGGCTCATTTCGCGCCCTGCTTGCCAGGTGGGCGATCAATTGTTGAAGGGCGGCCATCGTCATCGCGCACGACAATTGCCGCACTCTGATATGTCTCAACTTGGACGAGGCTGATCTGGGCCCGTCCAACCTTTCCTTCAGCAACGGACTGCGTTCCTGACCGGTAGCAGGCGACGCCGTGCAGCGCCTCGCGCGGGCTATGGGGCTGTGGTGGATCGGGCGAGAGGAGATTGCCCGATCTTTATGTCAGCGCGCATGAAATCACACTGCGATCACGAAATCTCAACTTGAACCTTGGGGGCTCTGGTCTCTAACGTCCTGAAACCCATTATTTGGGAAAGCACCGTGCAGCCGCGTTCGGCGTTGAAAATTCGGGAGATGCAGATGCGAGATCACGATGGAGCCAAAGCTGCCGTGAAGGCGCGCGTAAACACCAACGACGCCGTCGGCCTCTGGCGCGCGGGTGCATTGCCACTGGCAGGCGCGGCTTTGATCCTTGGTCTGTCGGCCTTGTCCGCCCGCGCGCAGGACGTTGGCGACGATGGGTTGATCCACACCTACGGCATCTCCACGTTCGGTGAATTGCGCTATGGCCCCGACGCAGAGTATCTGGACTACGTGAACCCCGACGCGCCCAAGGGCGGCGAGATGTCGTTCTCGTGGTCATCGGGCTCGTTTGACAGTATGCACCCCTATACGCGCGTCGGACGCCCTGCGATCATGTCGTCGGTCTTCTTTGAAGCGATGCTGGAAAGCACGGCCGACGAGATCGGATCTGCCTATTGCCTGCTGTGTGAAGAATTCGCCTACCCCGAGGACATGTCCTACGTGATTTTCACGCTGCGCGACGGCGTGACCTTCTCGGACGGGTCCGAGATGACGGCGCGCGATGTGTTGTTTTCCTACGAAATCATGCGCGATGAAGGTCTGCCGTCGTTCCGGGCCTCCCTGCCTCTGACCATTGCCAGCGCGGAAATCGTCGATGACCGCTCCGTCCGGTTTGATTTCAACCCCGATGCGCCACTGCGGGGCCGGATCGAGAGCGCGGGCGGTTTGCCGATCTTCTCCGAGGCCAGCCACATCGCGGCTGGCATCCCGTTTGAAGACAGCCGGTTGGAACCGCTTGTTGGCTCCGGCGCATATGTGCTGGGTGAGGTGGAGCCCGGTCAACGTGTCGTCTATGTCCGCAATCCCGACTATTGGGGCGCGGATCTGTGGCTGGCGCAGGGGCGCAACAATTTTGATTCCATCCGGATTGAGTTCTACGGCGACAGCCTTGCGGCATTTGAAGGATTTACGGCGGGCAACTATACATTCCGCCAGGAAACGTCTTCGCAGGCCTGGGCCAACAACTACAACTTCCCGGCGCTGGAGGATGGTACCGTGGTCCGCGAAGAGCTGCCCGATGGCACCATCGCATCGGGCCAGTCGTTCATGATCAACCTGCGCCGCCCGCAGTTCCAGGACGTGCGCACACGCAGCGCGCTGGCGCATATGTTCAACTTTGAGTGGACCAACCAGACGCTGTTCTACGGACTGTACGAGCCGGTCGTCAGCTTCTGGGAGAACACCTGGATGGCCGCCGAAGGCATGCCGAGTGACGCTGAACTGGCCCTGCTGGAGCCATTGCGCGATCAACTGCCAGAAACCGTGTTCAGCCAGGAGGTCTACGCGGTCCCTGCCTCGGATCCTGACCGCACGCTGGATCGTCGTCAATCGCGCCGCGCCACGGCGCTTTTGGAGGAGGCAGGCTGGACGCCGGGCGATGACGGCATGCTGCGCAACGCGGCGGGTCAAACGCTGGATGTGGAGTTCCTGAATTCATCGCCGCTTTTTGACCGCATTATCAATCCATATGTGGAGAACCTGCGCGCCATCGGTGTCAACGCCTCGCTCAACCGTGTCGACAATGCGCAGTTGCAGCAGCGCGAGCGCGACGCCGATTTCGACATCGTCACGGGTCACTTCCCGATGGGGTATGAGCCCGGATCGGGGCTACGGCAGTATTTCGGATCGCTCGGTGCGGACGAGAGCCTGTTCAACCAGCCCGGCCTTGCGGACCCGGCCATCGACGAGTTGATCGAGGTGGTTGTGAACGCCGAGACCCGCGACGAACTGGACGTCGCCGTTACAGCCCTCGACCGCGTGCTGCGCGACCGGGTGATCCGTGTGGGCCAGTGGTATAACGACAGCCATTGGGTCGCCTACTACGACATGTATCGCTATCCGGAGCCGTTGCCGCCTTATTCGCTTGGCTTCCTCGATTTCTGGTGGGTCGATGCCGAGGCCGAAGCTGCCTTGCGCCAACAGGGTGCATTCTAACCCACCATGGGCGCCTATATCCTCAGACGTCTGTTGCTGGTGATCCCGACGCTGATCGGGGTCATGATTGTCAACTTCATGCTCACGCAGCTGGTCCCCGGCGGCCCGATTGATCAGGTCATCGCGCAGCTGGAGGGCGATGGCGACGTGTTCGCGGGCATCTCCGGGGGCGGGTCGGAGACGATCGGCGGCAATGATCTGGACAGCGGCTATCAGGGCGCGCGCGGCCTGCCGCCGCAGTTTCTGGAAAGCCTGCGCGTGGAGTTCAACTTTGCCCGCATCGTCTGTGAACCGGGGTTCACCGGCACGCCACGTCTGAGCGCCGAAGAATGCGTCGCCGAAGATATCCCGGTCTGGGAGCGTTTTGGGCTGATGATGTACGACTATCTGCGCTTCGATTTCGGCGAGAGCTATTTCCGCTCCATCTCTGTGCTGGAACTGGTGAAGGAAAAACTGCCCGTCTCCATCACGCTGGGTCTTTGGTCGACGGTGATCGCGTACCTGGTGTCGATCCCGCTTGGTATCCGCAAGGCCGTGCGCGACGGCTCGACCTTCGACAGCATCACAAGCGGCATCATCATCGTGGCCTACGCGATTCCGGGGTTTCTGTTCGCGATCCTGTCGCTGGTGGTGTTCGCGGGCGGGCGATACCTGCAGTGGTTCCCGTTGCGTGGCCTGACATCGGACGGGTTTGAGGACATGTCTGTGCCGATGCAGATCTACGACTACTTCAAGCACATCACGCTGCCGGTTCTGGCGACCACAATTTCGTCTTTCGCGACGCTGACGCTGCTGACCAAGAACAGTTTTCTGGACGAGATCAAGAAGCAGTACGTCATGACCGCAAAGGCCAAGGGCCTGTCCGAGGGCCGGGTGCTGTACGGCCACGTGTTCCGCAACGCCATGCTGATCGTGATCGCGGGATTTCCGGCGGTTTTCGTGAGTGTGTTTTTCGGCGCATCGCTGATTATCGAGACGATCTTCTCGCTCGACGGCTTGGGCCGACTTGGCTTTGAGGCCGCCGTCAGCCGGGACTACCCGGTGATTTTCGGCACGCTCTTCGTCTTTGGCCTGATCGGCCTTGCCGTCGGCATCATCTCGGATCTGATGTACGTCTGGATCGACCCGCGCATCGACTTCGAGACGCGGGAGGGGTGACGGATATGAGCACCTCGACCGATCCGCAATTCGTGCCCGACGCACCCGGCGGTTTTATCAGCCCGCTCAACCGCCGCCGCTGGCGCAACTTCCGCGCCAATGGCCGTGCGTTCTGGTCGCTTTGGGTGTTTCTAATCATCTACGGTCTGACACTGATGGCCCCGTTTCTGGCCAACGACCGACCGCTGCGGGTGCAGTTCCAAGGCGCGAATTACTATCCGATTTTCAACTTCTACCCCGAGACGGCGTTTGGCGGCGACTTTCGTACCGAAGCCGTTTATCGCGATATCGAGGTGCAATGCCTGATAATCTCGGGCGGACTGGAAGCCTGTTGGGATGATCCGGAAGCCATCATCGAAGAGGTAGAGGAAACGGGCCAGTTTGCAGGCGAGGACGTGATCCAGGGCTCCCTCCTCTGGCCGCTGGTGCCGCACAGCTTCAACTCCATCGTGGATCGCCCCGGCGTGGCACCTGCGCCGCCCAACATTATCGGCAGCTACGAGACGCCCCTGATGAGCGGCGGCACGCCGGTTATCGGCGATGACGGCGAAGCGATAATGGAAAGCCGCTGGGGCCTGTTGCCCGAAAGTATCCGAGGGACCAATCTGCTTGGCACCGACGATACCTCGCGCGATCTGTTTGCGCGTGCGGTCTATGGCTTCCGCCTGTCCGTTTCGCTGGCGTTCATCGTGACGCTGCTGACCTCCATCATCGGGATCTTCATGGGGGCCATACAGGGCTACTTCGGAGGGTGGGTCGATCTGCTCTGGCAACGCATCATCGAGATCTGGAACGCCACACCCAGTCTGTTCGTGATCATCATCGTGGCGTCCGTATTCCCGATTACGCCTACACTGATGGTGGGTCTGCTTGTGTTCTTCGGCTGGATGGGATTGACGGGCGTGGTGCGGGCCGAGTTTCTGCGCGCCCGAAATTTCGAATACGTCCGAGCCGCGCGCGCCTTGGGTGTTGGCAACCTGACGATCATGTATCGCCATGTATTGCCCAACGCGATGGTCGCGACGCTGACCTTCCTGCCGTTCATCCTGACGGGAACAATCGGCGCGCAGGCCTCGCTCGATTTTCTGGGGTTTGGTCTTCCAGCGAACCTACCGTCGTTGGGAGAGATGACCCTACAGGCCAAGAACAACCTGCAAGCGCCGTGGATCGGGTTCACAGCCTTCTTCACCTTCGCGCTCATGCTATCGCTCTTGGTGTTCATTTTTGAAGGCATCCGCGACGCGTTCGATCCGAGAAAGACGTTTTCATGACCAAGCAAGCCAGAGGTCTGGCCGCATGAGCCGCGTGTTGGACGTCAAGAACCTGACTGTCGATTTCGCTCAGGACGGTCGCACGGTTCACGCCGTGCGAGGCGTGTCGTTCCATGTGGAGAAGGGTGAAACGGTTGCGCTGGTGGGAGAGAGCGGATCCGGAAAATCCGTTACTGCGCTATCGGCTGTGAACCTGCTGCCGTCCTCTGCCACCATTGGCGGGTCGGTCAGGTACAATGCGGACGAAATGGTCGGCGCCTCGGAAAACGACCTGCGCCGGGTGCGCGGCAACGACATCAGCTTCATTTTTCAGGAGCCGATGACCTCGCTCAACCCGCTGCACACGTTGGAGCGGCAGATTACCGAAAGCCTGACGTTGCACCAGGGCCTGCGCGGGCAGGCGGCGCGGGATCGGATCATTCAACTGCTGACCAAGGTCGGCATCCGCGAACCAGCGACGCGGCTTGGGGCTTATCCGCACCAGTTGTCGGGCGGGCAACGCCAGCGCGTGATGATCGCCATGGCGCTGGCCAACGGGCCAGATCTGCTGATCGCGGATGAGCCGACGACAGCGCTGGACGTGACCATTCAGGCGCAGATTCTGGAACTTCTGGCCGACCTGAAGCGCCGCGAGGGGATGAGCCTTTTGTTCATCACCCACGATCTGGGCATCGTGCGCCGCATCGCCGACCGTGTCTGCGTCATGCAGGGCGGGGAGATCGTGGAGCAGGGCGTCACGGCTGAGATTTTCGGAAATCCCCGGCATCCCTACACCCGAAAACTTCTGGGAGCAGAGCCGTCGGGCAGGCCCGATCCCGTGCCGGAGGGCGCTCCGGAGATATTGAACACTGACAGGTTGCGCATCTGGTTCCCGATCCAGCGCGGGCTCTTGCGCCGGACGGTGGGCCACGTGAAAGCGGTGAATGAGGCGAGCATTTCAGTCCGGCAGGGTGAGAACTCTGGGCGTTGTGGGCGAGAGTGGATCCGGCAAGACCACGCTGGCGCTGGCGATCATGCGGCTGATCCGGTCCGAGGGGCCGATCGGGTTTCTGGGTGACGATCTGCGCGAGAAAGACAAGTCCGAGCTGCGTGCCGTACGCAAGGATATGCAGATTGTGTTTCAGGACCCGTTCGGCTCGCTCAGCCCGCGGATGACTGTCGAGCAAATCGTGGCTGAAGGGCTGCGCGTGCAAGGGATCAACGCTGCGAACCGCAACCGGCGGGTGGCTGAGATCATGGAGGAAGTGGGTTTGGACCCCACGATGATGCACAGGTATCCGCATGAGTTTTCGGGCGGACAGAGGCAACGCATTGCGATCGCGCGTGCGATGATCCTACGCCCCAGGCTGGTGGTCCTGGACGAGCCGACGAGCGCGCTGGATATGACGGTGCAGGTGCAGATCGTGGATTTGCTGCGCAGGCTGCAAAAGGATCACAAACTGGCGTATCTGTTCATTTCTCACGACCTGAGGGTCGTGCGCGCTTTGAGCCACAAGGTGATGGTGATGAAGCAGGGCGACGTGATTGAGGCTGGTTTGACCGAGGATTTGTTCGCCAACCCACGCACGACCTATACGAGAGAGTTGATGGAGGCCGCGTTCGGGGACGGCAACGCTGGGTCAGGTCGCAAGGTCGGCCCCTGAGCGCACGGCCCACCCACCCCCCCGCACGCTCAGGGGCCTTGTGTGAGGCCGCCGTGGTTGGATCAAGCCGGTTACGCCAAGCGTCGTGTGGAGATTGCCGGCGAAAAGCCCGCGTGACGCGCGAATGTTGCGCCAATTACGGGCTCCAACGACTTCAAGATTGACGTGGCGGCGCAGGTCACGGAGCGCCCAGGCGAGACGTCGCTGGCGATTGAGGTCGCAGGAGGGCGCCACGTAGCCCGGGCACGTTTGCGCCAAAAAAAGATATAACGCCGCAGTTGAGTATGATGTTTCTTGGACGTAAACTGTGCACAGATAGGGTCGGTTATTTTGGCCTAGATCAATCACCACCGTGGTTCATGCGAACAGGGAGCCACTGGATGAACAACAGACCGATGTCCTTTGGGGCCAGTGATTGCGCGGATTGTCCGATCCGCCATAGAGCCGTGTGCGCCCGGTGTGATACGGACGAGTTGAAAACGCTGGAGGCCATAAAATACTATCGCACATTCGTGGCGGGCGAGGTGATCGTGTGGGCCGGGGAGCCGATGGAGTTCGTGGCCTCGCTGGTGTCGGGCGTCGCCACGCTGACACAAACGATGGAGGATGGGCGCCGCCAAATGGTGGGGCTTATGCTCGGATCGGATTTTATCGGCAGGCCGGGGCGCGACCGGTTGGCTTATGACGTCACGGCCACGACGGATGTGACCCTATGCTGTTTCAAGCGGAAACCGTTCCAGGCGATGATTGCTGACACGCCGCACATCAGCCATCGCCTGTTGGAAATGACGATGGATGAGCTGGATGCCGCACGCGAATGGATGCTGATCCTGGGTCGCAAGACCGCGAGAGAGAAAATCGCAAGTTTCCTGGGCATTCTCGGGCGCAGGGCCAGCGGGGCTGATGCCACTGTTGCGGGCCGGGATTTGGCGTTTGATCTGCCCCTGACGCGGGAGGCGATGGCTGATTATCTGGGCCTGACGCTGGAGACGGTCAGCCGCCAGATCTCGGGCCTGAAACGGGATCGTGTCATCCTGCTGGAAGGCAAGCGGCGCATAAACGTACCGGATTTCGGGGCGCTTTTGGCCGAAGCCGGAGATGATGCAGACGACAGCGTGTTCGCCTAGAAAAGCCAATCCGCGCCTTCGAAACGCCGCCGTATCCAGGCGGCGTAACTCGAATTCAGAAACTCTCTCGCCATTTGACCCAGATCAAGGTCCGCTCCTTCGATATCCGCAATGAAGGGTCAAATGGAACAGCTCTGGCTGTGTCGATGTGCGACGTCGCACAGGGACTCAGATCAAGGCGCGACGAGGGGACGTCCCATGCTCGATTACCTAAAGCTTGTAGGTCTTGCGATAATCGCGGCCTTCGCGGCATTCGCTGCGAACTACGGCTATGACTTCGCGTACAAGGTGCATGCCATCCTGATCCTGCTCGTCGCCGGTGGCTTGTTTCTATGGCAATTGGGCCGCACGGGAGAACCAGCGGTGGCCGTGCCAACCGGCGAATACATGGACGGCCCGGTGAAAGCAGCGGCGATTGCCACGGTCTTCTGGGGCTGCACAGGGTTTTTGGTGGGGGTCTGGATTGCATTCCAACTGGCTTATCCGGTTCTGAACTTCGAGTGGGCACAACCATATCTGAACTTCGGCCGCTTGCGTCCGCTGCACACAAGTGCCGTGATTTTCGCGTTTGGTGGCAATGCCCTGATCTGCGCCACTTTCTACATCGGCCAGCGCACCTGCGCGGTGCGGATGTGGGGTGGCAACCTGAGCTGGTTCGTCTTTTGGGGCTACCAGTTGTTCATCGTTCTGGCGGCGACAGGCTACCTGATGGGGTCCACCCAAAGTTTGGAATACGCGGAGCCTGAATGGTACGTCGATCTTTGGCTGACCGTCGTATGGGTCGCGTTCCTCGTCGTTTACATGGGCACGATCCTGACCCGCAAGGAGCCGCATATCTACGTGGCGAACTGGTTCCTGCTGGCCTTCATCATCACCGTCGCGATTCTGCATCTGGTGAACAACATGGCGATTCCGGTATCGATCTGGGGTTCACGCTCGGTACAGGTCATGTCCGGCGTGCAAAGTGCGATGACGCAGTGGTGGTATGGCCACAATGCGGTGGGCTTCTTCCTGACCGCAGGCTTCCTTGGGATGATGTACTATTTCGTGCCCAAGCAGGCAGAGCGTCCTGTCTATTCCTACAAGCTGTCTATCATCCATTTCTGGGCCCTGATATTTTTATACATCTGGGCCGGTCCCCACCACTTGCATTATACCGCGCTGCCCGATTGGGCCGGCACCCTTGGCATGGTATTTTCCATCGTGCTTTGGATGCCAAGCTGGGGTGGCATGATCAACGGCCTGATGACCCTGCAAGGGGCTTGGGACAAGCTGCGCACGGATCCGATCCTGCGGATGATGGTCACCAGTCTCGCGTTCTACGGGATGTCGACCTTCGAAGGCCCGATGATGTCGATCCGCGCGGTGAATTCGCTGTCGCATTACACCGACTGGACAATCGGGCACGTCCATTCCGGCGCGCTGGGGTGGAACGGGATGATCACCTTCGGGATGCTCTACTATCTGTTCCCGAAACTGTGGAACAAGCAGTCGCTCTATTCCATCCGTGCCGTCTCCTGGCACTTCTGGTTGGCCACAATCGGCATCGTTCTTTACGCCTCGTCGATGTGGGTCAGCGGCATCATGGAAGGCCTGATGTGGCGCGAAGTGGATGCGCAAGGCTTCCTCGTGAACTCCTTTGCGGACACTCTTAGTGCGAAACACCCGATGAATGTGGTGCGCGGTCTTGGCGGGATCATGTTCCTGTCGGGTGCGCTGATCATGGCCTGGAACCTTTGGATGACCGTTCGGAAAGGTGAGGCCGTGGCCTCGACCAATTCCGCAGTCCCCGCAGAATAAGGAGGGTCGGAATAATGACCACCAACGACAAAATCACGCCACCGGAGCAGGATCCGAAGGTTTCGACCGTGTCCGATTTCCCGGATGAGATCCCCAACGAGTTGCCGCACCAATCGTGGTTCATCAAGAAGCACGCAGTGATCGAGAAGAACGCCACGCTCCTTCTGGTGCTGAGTTTCGTAGTCGTCAGCATCGGCGGCATCGTCGAGATCGCGCCACTGTTCTATTTGGAGAACACGATTGAGGACGTGGAAGGCGTGCGGCCCTATTCGCCACTGGAGCTTGCGGGTCGTGAGATCTATATCCGCGAAGGCTGCCACGTCTGCCATTCCCAGATGATCCGCCCGATGCGCGATGAAGTTGAGCGCTACGGCCACTACTCTCTGGCGGCGGAAAGCCAGTACGATCACCCGTTCCTGTGGGGATCGAAACGGACGGGCCCTGATCTGGCCCGTATCGGTGGGCGCTATTCCGACGGGTGGCACTACGATCACCTTGTCAGCCCGCAAGCGGTGGTGCCCGAAAGCATCATGCCCTCTTATGCCTTCCTGGCCGATGTCACGCTGACCGGCGACCGGATCGGCAACCTGATGGCGACCAATGCGGCCGTGGGCGTGCCCTACACCGAGGAAATGCTGGAGAACGCACGGCTCGATTTCATCGAACAAGCCACGGATTTCGGTGATAGCGGCGTAACGGACAGGTACCCCGGAGCGCAGCAGCGCGATTTTGACGGCAACCCGGACGTGACAGAAATGGATGCGCTGATTTCGTATCTTCAAGTCCTTGGCACCATGGTCGATTTTTCGACCTTCACGCCAGATGAAAGCAGGTGACGCCATGCTGGATTACACCTTCCTTCGCGAGCTATCGGGCAGCATTGGCACTGTGTTTCTGGTGCTTAGTTTCGCGGGGTTCGTCCTGTTCGCGTTCCGACCCGGATCGCGGAAGATTCACACAGACACGGCCGACGTCCCGTTTCGCCATGAAGACAAACCCGCCACAGAGCCCGATCCAAGTTCCAATTCAAAGGATGTTCGCAAATGACCGATCAGAACAAGGACACTTTGCAGGACGGAGATCCGGAAACCACGGGACACAGCTGGGATGGTATCCGGGAGTTTAACAACCCGTTGCCGAGGTGGTGGTTGTGGTGCCTCTACCTCACGATCATTTGGGCCGTGATCTACACGATCGCCTACCCGGCCTGGCCGATGATCTCGGGGGCAACGCCCGAACTCCTGGGCTATTCGACCCGCGCCGAAGTGGCCGAGGATATCGAGCGTTTCGAGGCCCTCAACGCCGATCTGCGCGCCCAGATGACGGACGTGGAACTGGCAAGCGTGACCCGTGACGAGATGCCGGATCTGTATAACTACGCCATCCAATCCGGCGCCTCGACCTTTGCCACCTGGTGTTCACAATGCCATGGACGTGGCGCGGCTGGTGTTCAGGCGGCAGGCTACCCCAACCTTCTGGATGACGATTGGCTGTGGGGCGGCTCGATCGATGAGATCTACCTGACTATTGCCCATGGTATCCGCAACGAAGAGGACCCGGATGCCCGCTGGTCCGAGATGACGGCGTTCGATGAGATCCTGACCGATGAAGAAGTCAGCCAAGTCGTCAACTATGTGCTATCGGTGTCGGCGCAAGACGCGGATGCAGCACTGGCCATCGCGGGCGAGGCGGTTTTTCTCGACAACTGCTCGGCCTGTCACGGCGAAAACGCCATGGGTGATCGCGTTCTCGGCGCACCCGACCTGACGGACCGGATCTGGCTTTATGGCGGCACGCCGGAGGCAATTGAGCAAACCGTGCGGTACTCTCGCTTTGGCGTGATGCCGCCATGGTTGCAGCGCCTGAGCGAAGACGAAGTGCGCGCCGCGGCGATCTATGTCCACAGCTTGGGCGGAGGAGAATAGTCGCCCAATCCGACACTGGCAGTCCCCAACATTGCCAGTTAGGTGCCGACCCCATGCCCTGTTCGCACGTTGCATGGGGTCGGCGCCGATGTATTTGGAGAGGCCGCAGGTTCGGCATATTTTTGATGGGTTATCCCCAGCCCGATCTTTCAGGTTGCTAAGCATTGCTGAAACCGCAATTTTTGCCGGATCGTGTCTCCGATCATCATCGACCACATGGGCGTGATTGAAAGCAGAGCGACCGGTAGTGGCCTCGAAATTTCTGAGAGCGCAATTCCCTATTCAACCGCTTGCGAAACCCTCAAATCCGACTAAGGCCATCGCGCCCAGGGGCGGACCATACCTCCATCGAACGCCGTCGGTGCCAGCGGGAGGAATTGCTGCTCGTGACGAGCTTCGAGAGTTGATCCACATCAAAGCCTGACCCTTTGGTGGCCTTTACTGTTAAGCGTGCGAACAGGCACTGATTCTCGGGACACTCTTCCTATGTCATCGACCAATTCCCCACCCAAGCTTTATAAAGCGCAGGAACCGATCTTTCCCAAGCGCGTGACGGGCAGGTTTCGCAACCTGAAATGGGTCATCATGATCCTGACGTTAGGTGTCTACTACATCACTCCATGGATCAGGCTTGATCGCGGACCAAACCTGCCGGACCAGGCGGTGCTGGTGGACATGGCGGGGCGGCGTTTCTTTTTCTTTTGGATCGAGATATGGCCGCACGAGTTCTATTTTGTCGCAGGCCTTTTGATCATGGCGGGCTTGGGATTGTTTTTGTTCACATCGGCATTGGGCCGGGTCTGGTGTGGTTATTCCTGCCCGCAAACCGTCTGGACGGATCTGTTCTACACTGTCGAACGCTGGATCGAGGGCGATCGCAACGCCCGTCTGCGGCTGTGGGACGCCAAGTGGGACGCCCGCAAATGGCGGCTGCGCGGCACCAAGTGGATTGTCTGGCTTCTGATTGCACTGGCCACCGGCGGTGCCTGGGTGTTCTACTTTGCCGACGCACCTACGCTGTTGCGCGATCTGCTGACCGGTCAGGCGGCCTTTGTGGCCTATGCCACCATCGCCGTCCTGACCGCGACCACATTCATCTTCGGCGGGTTTCTGCGCGAACAGGTCTGCATCTACATGTGCCCCTGGCCGCGCATTCAGGCCGCGATGATGGACGAATCTACCATAACGGTTGCCTACCGCGATTGGCGCGGAGAACCGCGTGGGAAGGGTAAGCGTCGCCGCGCCATCGCAGAGAGGGCCATTGCCGACTCGCACCTTGCCGGACCCTTGGTCACCGGCGACGCGCCCGGCATAACCTCAGCCGCGCCGCCTTCCGAGCAGGTGTTGGGCGATTGCATCGACTGCAATGCCTGCGTGAACGTTTGCCCCATGGGCATCGACATCAGGGATGGGCAGCAGATGGAATGCATCACCTGCGCGCTCTGCATTGATGCCTGCGATGACATCATGGACCGCATCGGCAAGCCGCGCGGGCTGATCGACTATCTCGCGTTGACGGATGAGGCGCACGAGAAGACGGGCAAGCCGAAGGTTCCGGTCTGGCGGCATGTCCTGCGCCCGCGCACGGTGCTCTATACGGCGCTTTGGTCGCTGGTGGGCGTCGGCTTGATCGTCGCTCTTTTCATCCGATCCGAGATTGACCTGACCGTTGCCGCCGTGCGCAACCCGCAATTTGTAACGCTGTCCGATGGCTCCATCCGCAACACCTACGACATCCGCATTCGCAACATGACAGCGGAGAATACCCTGTTCCGCGTTGGTCTGACGTCGGACGAGATTCTGCGCGTGAACCTTGAGGGGAGCGATGATCTGATGGTCGAGGTTGCGGCCGACGAAACGTACCTGCAACGCGTCTACGTCGTGGCGCGACCCGATGATCCGGCAGCCCTGGCAGAGCGCACCGATCTGCGCTTTTGGGTAGAGGACGCGTCCTCGAACGAGCGGGCTTACCAGGACCAGACCTTCTTTGGAGGAGGAGACCAATGAGCGATTCAACCCAGACCGGACGTACACTGACGGGTTGGCACGTTTTCGGCCTTTTCGCCGGATGCTTCGCCGTAATCATCGGCGTGAACCTGTACATGGCCTATCAGGCCGTCTCGACGTTTCCGGGACTGGAAGTGTCCTCCAGCTATGCCGACAGCCAGACCTTCGACCTGCGCAGGCGCGCGCAGGAGGCACTGGGCTGGGACGCGTCGGTTGTAACGGACGGGGACGAGGTGACGCTGACGCTGGTGGATGCCGAAGGCCGCCCGGTTTATCCGGCAGAGTTGGAGGCGCTCCTGACCCGCCCCACAAGCCGCGCTGAAGATCAACTTCTGGCGCTGACCCGTGGGGCCAACGGTGCACTCGTGGCGCGTGCCGATCTCGCTCCTGGGCGCTGGCGTTTGCGTCTGACGGGCCTGTCGCGCGCCGGCACCGAATACCGTCACAACATTACGTTTACTGTGCGATGACGGCGTTCGCCGATCCCGCACGGCCTTCGGCGTGCCCGGCCTGCGACGCGGCGCCGTTGGCGGGACTGATTGCGGGCGAAGCGGAGGCAGCGCCGCGCTTGATGCTTGCCGTTCCCGGTATCCATTGCGCGGGCTGTATCTCGGGCGTTGAACGGACCTTGTCCGCCATTCCGGGCGTCCGTGATGCGCGAGTCAATCTGACCCTGCGGAGGGTGGCTGTTGACACGGATATCGCGGTGTCGCCCGACGTGCTATGTGCCGCACTGGCTAACGCGGGCTATGAGGCGCACGAGTTGGATTCCGGAATTCTGGCGACCACGGAAATCGACGCCCGTGGTCGCGCGCTGTTGATGCGGCTGGCCGTCGCTGCCTTCGCGATGATGAACGTGATGCTATTGTCCGTCGCCGTTTGGGCCGGCGCAGAGGGCGCGACCCGCGACATGATGCACTGGATCAGCGCCGCCATCGCGGTGCCTGCGGTGATTTTCGCCGGGCAGCCGTTCTATTCCTCGGCTTACGGCGCGCTCAAGGCCGGGCGTCTGAATATGGATGTGCCGATCACTTTGGCCATCGCATTGGCTGTCGGCACATCGCTATACGAGACAATGCAATCGGGCGAGTATGCGTATTTCGATGCCGCCATCGCGCTGTGTACGTTTCTTTTGGCGGGTCGCTATCTGGACCACCGCACCCGCGCAGGGGCACGCTCCGCGGCGCAGCAACTGGCCGCGTTGGAGGTGCCTCGCGCGCTGTTGCTTACGGGGCAGGTCACGCAATCAGTGGCCGCTGCGGATCTGCGACCGGGCGACCGGATCCGCGTTTTGCCGGGAGGGCGGATACCCGCGGACGGCACAATCATCGACGGCTCAACGGAACTCGACCGCTCGTTGATGACCGGCGAGACGCTTCCCGCAACGGCATGCCAAGGCTGGACTGTGCATGCGGGAGAGGCGAACCTGACCGGGCCGATCACGGTAGAGGTTCAAGCCGCTGGGCGCGATACGGAACTGTCGCGGATCGCAGATCTGATCGCAGTGGCGGAGGCGGGGCGCAACAATTATACATCTCTCGCGGATGCCGCCGCGAAGCTGTATGCACCGGGTGTTCACATCGTTGCCGCCCTTGCGGCAATTGGCTGGTTCTTGGCTACGCGGGACCCGCGCGTGGCGCTCAACATCGCGGCTGCTGTCCTGATCATCACCTGCCCCTGCGCGCTGGGATTGGCCGTGCCCGCCGTCACGTCGGCGGCGTCAGCCCGCTTGTTCCGCAAGGGCCTCCTGATCAAAGACGGCACGGCCTTGGAGCGGCTGGCAGAGGTCGACACGGTGGTGTTCGACAAAACCGGCACCCTGACGGACGGCGCGCCCGAGCCACAGGACTTGAGTTATTTCAATGCCGAGACCGCCGGCATAGCGATGGCCTTGGCACAGGGGTCAGCGCACCCCCTCGCCATTGGCCTCGGAGGGGGGCTATCGGCAATCGGTGTGCAACCGGTGGCCGTCACGAATGTTGCCGAGTATCCGGGCTTTGGCATTGAAGGCAGATGGAACGGCAAAATTGTGCGGTTGGGCCGGGCCGATTGGGTCGGATGCGAAGCTGTGATGACAACAGCCACCTACCTTTCCATCGACGGCCAGGACCCGCATGCCATCACCTTCACCGACACGATCCGTGATGGTGCCGCAGAGCTTGTCCGGGGTCTTCAGGCGAATGGCAAACGCGTCGTGCTGCTGTCGGGAGATGGGAGCGCCGCCGTTTCTGCCTTTGCCATTCGACTCGGCATCAGGGAGGTCGTGGCAGAAGCGCGACCCGAAGCGAAAGCGCAGGCAATTGCGGACCTGACAGGGGAGGGGGCAAAGGTTCTGATGGTTGGTGACGGGATGAACGACACAGCAGCTTTGGCGGCGGCGCATGTCTCGATCTCACCAGCAAGCGCACTTGAGGCCGCCCGCGCCGCGTCTGACATGGTGCTGACCGGCCGCAGTCTTGCGCCGATCCTGGACGCGATGACCACCGCGACAGCGGCCCGCAGGCGGATCAAGGAAAACTTCACGATTGCCTCGGTTTACAACGTGCTGGCGGTGCCGCTGGCCGTCGCGGGTCTGTGCTCGCCCCTGATCGCGGCCTTGGCAATGTCTTCGTCATCGCTGACTGTATCGCTGAACGCATTGAGGCTGCGCTGATGGAAATCCTTGGCATCCTGATCCCGGTGAGCCTGATCTTGGGCGGTGTCGGATTGGCCGCATTTTGGTGGCTGCTGAGGAAGGGGCAGTTTGATGACCCTGAGGGCGACGCCAACCGCATTCTGCGCGATGACTATGACGACAAGCCGAAGGAGTAGCAGGGTCGGGGGGAGACGCTGGCCTACGGCCTCGCCCCTCCCGCCGTCCCGTAAGGCGCACGTTCGAAGTTACGGCCCGAAAATTCCACATTCCATATTACGGGCGGCCAATCGCGCGCAGGCAGCGATAGCCTGTTCCTCGGTCATGCCCGCAAAGCGAGCGTCGTAGCCACGGCTGACCGTCTCGACCCGACGCAGCGCGGTATCGAACGTTCCCAACTCCGCCAGCGCGGTCCGCAGCAAGAGACGTTCTGCCGTGTATCGCGAGTTTTGAGGCCCAAGCGACACACCGTAGAGCCGCGATCCAGTTGAGGACGCGCGGGTCACGATCTCGGGCTCTGGTGCGGGCAGGTTCGGCACGGGTGTCGGTTCCGGTACCAGTAAAGCTTGTGGTTCGGGCCTTGGTGTCGGTCTGTCAGTCGGCGACTCGACCGCGCCAAGTGCGGCTTGCACGGCGGCAGTGACGTCCGGGTCGGGGGTATTGGACGAGAAGCTTGGATCAAGCGCTTGGCCTACGGCGTCGCTGATGGCGGCAATCACATCGGCATTCACGCCTTCATACGGCCTTACGTTGGGTCGCAGAGAGGTTTCAGGTGCCCGTTGTCCCGGTGGTCTGAGTGCAGAGCCACGAGGTTCTGCCGGGTCGTCGGTATAAGTGGGCAACGCAGGCGTGCGAAGCGCGACAGAGCTTGGGGCGCGCTCAAAGCCCATATCGAGTAGTTCCATCACCCGCGTATTGCGCCAAGCGGAACTGCGTCCGCCAAATACGGTTGCAATGATCCGCTCTTCCCCGCGTTGCGCGGAGGCCACCAGATTGAATCCGGCGGCCCGAGTATAGCCCGTCTTGATGCCATCCGCGCCGCGATAAGTCGACAGCACCACGCGATTGGTGTTGCGCACGGTGGCGATGCCTGCATCGGCTGTGACGCGGGAGAAGAGGTTGTAATACTGCGGATAATCATAGACCAGGCGCCGTCCCAGCAACGTCATATCGCGCGCGGTCGAGAGGTGGCCGTCCTCTGTCAGTCCGTTGGCATTGCGGAACGTCGTGCGGGTCATGCCAAGCGCGCGCGCAGTGCGGGTCATGCGGCGCGCAAACGCTGCCTCGGACCCGGCAATCGCTTCGCCGATGGCAGTCGCGGCGTCATTGCCGGAGCGCACGGCGGCGGCGCGAATCAAATAGCGCAGACGGATCGTCGACCCCGAGGTCAAACCCAGTCGCGAGGGAGGCTCCCCGGCGGCATTGGCCGACACACGCACTTCGGTATCCAGCGTGATCTCGCCCAGTCGGATCGCCTCGAACGCAATATAGAGCGTCATCATTTTGGTCAGAGAGGCCGGATGCAATCGCGTGTCGGCATTGCGCGAATGCAAAACTTCACCATTGCGAGCATCCATAACCATAGCGGCATAAGGTGCGGCCTGTGCGGGGCCGGTGATCATGGAGGACGTCACCATGAAAGCGCCCAGAAGGGCGGCATATAAAATACGTACGAACATGAATGCGCTCTATCTGCCTCGGGGTGCCGTCTTTGCGGCGATTAAGGAACAGGCTAGGCGAAGCGCTGAAGAAAATCCATGCCTTGATTGCGAAAGTTCCAATATTCTCAGGGAATTGGCAGATGTGGTCGTTCGGGCAACACTCGCCTCAATATATGCTCTGCGCGCAGCGGTTCTCGATATGGCATAGCGCTGGGGGCTCTGCTACAAACGCGCTGAAGTGTTGCAAATGGACCATGCCTTTCGATGTCAGACTTGACGACAGACCATAAAGACCGTGCCTCGACCTGGTTTCGCAGCTTGCGCGACGATATCGTCGGGGCGTTTGAAAATGTGGAACAGGGCCATCCCGGCGACCGACCCGCAGGTATTTTTGAAGTATCAGAGACCAAGCGGTCTTCTGAGGACGGATCGGATGCGGGCGGCGGGTTGATGAGCGTGATGCGTGGGGGGAGAGTGTTTGAGAAGGTCGGAGTAAACGTCTCGACAGTCTACGGCACCCTGGGCGAACGGGCGCAAAAGGCGATGGCCGCGAGGGGCGTTCCCGGTATGGCCGAAGACCCGAGGTTTTGGGCGTCGGGCATCAGCCTTGTGGCGCACATGCAGAACCCACGCGTTCCTGCCGTTCACATGAACACACGGATGTTCTGGACGCCTGGCGCGTGGTGGTTTGGCGGCGGGTCGGATCTGAACCCGGCGATAGAATACGACGAGGACACGGCGTTTTTCCATCAGACGCTGAAGAACCACTGCGACCCGCATGACCCCGAATATTATGACAAGTTCAAAGCCTGGGCGGATGAGTATTTTTACGTTCCTCACCGCAATCGCGCCCGTGGAGTAGGTGGCATCTTCTACGATGATCTGAACACTGGCGATTGGGAGGCGGATTTTGCCTTTACCCAGGATGTCGGCCGCGCCTTCCTGCCTGCGTTCCTGGGGTGCGTGGAGAAGCGCAGGCATGAGGCGTTCACGGATGAAGATCGCGAAACGCAACTGGTCCACCGGGGTCTCTATGCTGAATACAACCTTGTGTATGACCGGGGGACCAAGTTCGGGCTGGAGACGGGCCACGACGCCAGTGCGGTTCTGATGTCCCTTCCGCCGATCGCCAAGTGGACGTAGATCCAGCACAGGTCGATGTGTTGGTGCCGAATTTCAAAAAGCGCCTGAGCGGAGTAACCGCCACCATCGTGCGTTTGGTCCCGTTACAGGCAAGCCAGATGGCGCTTGCCGCCGTGTCGCCCGATTTGCCCGCACACCTGCCGCAGGTCAGGCTGTTTCAACTCCTGATGCTGTCTCGCAAGGGGCCTTCCGGCCCTCGGATCTGGCATGCCCGGCGGAATACGGAAATGCTGGCGGGATTGGCGCTGAAATATCTGTTGCGCAAGCGGTTGAAGCTGATCTTTACGTCCGCCTCGCAACGCGCTCATACGGGGTACACCAGGTGGCTGATTAGCCAAATGGACCGTGTCATCGCGACCTCCGCGAAGTCGGCGAGTTACCTCGACCGACCCGCCGATGTGATCTTCCACGGGATCGATGTTGAAATTTTTAACCCTCCGTCAGACCGCAGCGCCCTTCGCGCGCGGTTGAACCTGCCTGACGCCACGCTGGTCGGCTGTTACGGCCGGATCCGCGCCCAAAAGGGTACCGGGGATTTCGTGGAAGCGATGATCCCGGTGCTGCGGGCCAACCCTGCCGTCCACGGCTTGGTGATGGGCCGCGCGACAGAGAAATACACCGACTATGAGCGCGCGCTCCACGCTCAGATCAAAGACGCTGGCCTGTCCGACCGCATTCATTTTCTGCCAGAGGTGCCGGTTCATGAGATGGCCGACTGGTATCGTGCGCTTGATCTGTTTGTCGCTCCGCAGCGGTGGGAGGGCTTCGGGCTCACTCCGTTAGAGGCGATGGCTTGCGGTGTCCCCGTGGTCGCCACCACTGTCGGTGCGTTTCCGGAATTGATCGCGCCGGAGACCGGCCTGCTGGTTGCACCGCAAGATACGCATGCCATGACGGATGCCATCACGCGCTACGCGATTGATACTGCCCTGCGCAAAACCCAGGGTGCCGCCGCCCGGGCCCATGCACAGCAGCATTTCCGCATCGAAGAGGAAGCAGAAGCGATCATGGCGATCTACCGACGACTCCTGTCCGAGAAGCCGCTGTGAATTGCGCGCACCGCGCCGCACCTTTATGACGGACGCAAAGGAGTGCGCCGGCGATGACGAAACTGCTGACAGGTCTGCAAAGACGCATCGCAAATGGTTTGTCGATTGAGCAATATTGCGCCTTCGTGAACCGGGGCAATGCGATGATCGGGCGGGCACACAGGCTGCACCCGATGCGTGAGGACGGGCTGCACCGCGTTACTCATGGCAAGGAGGAGATCGTCATTTGCCGCCGTGAGCGCCACCGTCGTTACAAGCGCGGAGTGACGGCCTGCGTGGACCGTTTGGCGCGGGAGTACGGCGTAGCGGAGATCACGGACACCCAAGGTGGCGTGTTCATCGATTGCGGAGCGAATGTCGGCGAGTTGGGGTTCTGGGCCACCCGCAGCGGGATGACTTATCACGCGTTTGAACCTGAAGCGCTGGAGGCCGATTGCGTTGATCTCAACCTGTTTGGCGGGCAGACGAAGACCCGGCGCCAGGCCCTGTGGAACAAGGCGGAGACACTGACATTCTACACCGCACCCGATAATGCAGATAGCTCTCTGTTCCAAGCGCGGCAGGCCAAAGGTTCGGTTCAGGTGCAGGCAATTCCGCTGGATGACGCGGGCATAGATTTATCCGGTACGGGACCGAATATCCTGAAGCTGGAAGCCGAAGGGGCGGAGCCTGAAATTCTCGATGGAGCGATCAAGACTTTGCCCAAGCTGCATTACGTTGCGGTGGATTGCGGGTACGAGCGGGGACTGGAAAAGCGCCACACGTTCATTGACGTCTGTGACCGTCTTCTGCCCATGGGCTTCATTCCGGTCGAGGCGGATTTGCGCCGCGTCACGGTGCTATTCAAGAATTCAGACCTTGGCTGATCGCTGGCCCGCCTATGTGATCAATCTGGCCGCCAACACCGTGCGGATGGACAACGTCCGCCGCCAGCTAGATGCGCAGGGCATCGGATTTGAGAGGATCGAGGCGGTATTGGGCGCGGATCTGTCGCCGTCGGAAATCGCCAATGCCTACGACGCACGCGCCAACAAAACCTGTGCCAAGCAGGACCTCGTAGCGGGCGAGATCGGCTGCTATCTAAGTCACATCGCGGCCTGGAGGCGGATCGTGGCGGGCGACGCGCCGGGCGGTGTCGTGCTGGAAGATGACTTCGCGGCCGTGGATGACCTCGCCGAGGTGCTCATGTCTCTCAGCGCGCAGCCGCATCGCGATTGGGACATCGCCAAGTTGATCTGCATCCATGACGATCCCAAGGTGATCTCGTCAACCCCGCTGACGAAGCACTACTCGCTGTCTTTTCCGTACAAGATCCCCACCATGGGTCTGGGCTATGCCGTCACACGCGCCAGTGCGCAGGCACTACTGGCCCGCGTCCCGCCGTTTTTCCGGCCCGTTGACGAGGACCTCAAATACTTCTGGGAACACGGTCAGCGCATCGCTTTGGTGCAGCCCAATCCACTATCTGTGGGCGAGCAAGATGCCGCAACAGGAACGATCGGCGACGCACGCCGCACACGGACCAAAGGTGACGTCTGGCGAAAGTTGCGCTATCAAGCGAGCTACCAACTGCGCTTGCGCTGGCACCGGTTCAGGGGCACGGCATGAGCGATTTGCGTATCCTGCACATGTGTTTCGGCAAGGAGGGCGGTGCGGAACGGTTCTTTGTGAACCTGTCGCAAGCGTTGGACAGGCGCGGCGGCGTGGAGCAGCGATTTATCATCCGCCCGGACCGGACGTGGCGCAGGCATATCGTATCGTTGGGGCCGACAATCGAAAACAACTACCGCTACCTGTCGCTGACGCGCTGGTGGTTGCGCTACGAGTATCGCCGCATCATCCGGACGTGGAAGCCCGATGTTGTATTCGCCTGGGCACCAAAGGCGGGGCGGTTGCAGCAAGATGTGCGGGGGCCGCTGAAGATCTTGCGTTTGGGTGACTTTCCCCATCAACTCAAACACTTTCAAAACTGCGACGTGATCGTGTCAAATACACCCGCCATCACGGATCATGTGCGCGGCCTCGGTTGGGACAAAGCGACCGCGACAATCACCAACTTCGCCCGCCCGATCACACCAGTCCCCGTGAGTCGCGCCGATCATGACACGCCCGAGGATGCCTTTGTGGTGGCCGCTGCAGGGCGTTTTGTGGATCGCAAAGGCCTCGATTTGGCGATCCGCGCCATAGCGCGGGTGCCGGGCGCGATCCTGTGGCTGATGGGCGACGGGCCCGAGCAGGAGCAACTGGAGACATTGATCCAGACCGAAGGCGTGGCCGACCGTGTCCGCATGCTCGGCTGGGTGGATGAGCCTGTGCATCATTTCGCCGCCGCCGATGCAGTGATTTTCCCGTCGCGGCACGAACCGCTCGGCAATGTTGTGCTGGATGCCTGGCAAGCGGGGATGCCCGTCGTCGCGACAAGATCAGAGGGTCCGGGGTGGTTCATCCGCGATGGCGTGGACGCGATCCTGGCAGATATTGATGATCTGGACGCGATAGTCGCCGGCTTGACGGCGTTGCAGGCCGATCCGGCATTGAGAGAGCGCTACGCGCAGGCGGGTCGGGACCGGTTGGTCGGATTCTTTGGCGAGGATGCGATCGTGGAGGCCTACATGGACCTGTTCCGCAGCGGTTGTGTAAGATGAAAGCGCTGGTCATCAACCTCGCGTCCGAGACGGTGCGGATGACGTTCATGGCAGCGCAGTTGGACGCGATGGGCGTCGCGTTTGAGCGGGTGGAGGCGGTGACACCGGACACTCTCAAGCCGTCACCTGATGATCCTTACTGGACCTTGTGGGAGCGCCCGATGCGGGTCACGGAAATGGCTGCACTCGCCAGTCACCGCGTCGCGTGGGAGCGGGTGGCCAACGGCACGGCGCCTGCGTTGATCCTGGAGGACGACGCGCTTTTCATGCCCGGCGCGGCCAGATTCCTGAGCCAGATCGAAGGCATGCCAGAGGCCGGGTTGATTACCCTCGAGACACGCGGCCGAGCCAAGCTGATTGCCAAGGACCCGCATCCATCCGCACCTATGCATCGCCTTTGGCAGGACCGCACCGGGGCCGCCGCCTACGTTCTGCGCCCTGAGGGCGCGCGACGGCTGCTGGCGCGTGTCGCGCGCGCGCCGGGCCTTGCGGATGGGATACTTTGCGCGGCCTACGATGTGGCTGCCTGGCAAGCCGTGCCCGCGTTGGTGTGCCAGTTGGACCGTTGCGCGGCGGAGGGGATGACCGCCCCTATCGAGACCGAGAGCGCAATCGGGCGGGAGGCGAAACCAAACGCGCCCTCCACTGCGGCCCAAAGACTGCGTCGGATAAAAGCGCAGGTGCGCATGGGGATCCGGCAGGCAATCCGTTGGCCCGGCGCGCAAAAGGTGACCGTTCCGCTGGCGCGTTAATTGCGGATTGCATCCAGAAGGACGTGCACATTTTCCGGGTCCGCATCAGGAGTTATGCCGTGGCCGAGGTTGAAGATATGCGGACCGTTCCTCAAAGCGGCACAGATGCGCTTCGCTTCTGATGTCAGTTGTTCGCCACCCGTAACCATCAGCTTGGGGTCGAGATTGCCCTGAACACAGCCATCGGTTTGAAGGTTCCCGGCAGCCCAGGTCGCATCGACAGACGTATCAATCGCCAGACAATCCGCACCGACTTCCTTGGCGAAGCCGATATATTTCTCGCCCGCCTCTCGTGGGAAGGCGATGATGGGGAGGTCGGGATTGCGCCGCTTCAACTCTGCGATGATCTTTTTGGCGGGTTTGAGCGAGTATTTGTCAAATGCCTCGCCCTTGAGGGATCCGGCCCAAGAGTTCGAACAGCTTCACAACCTCGGCACCGGCCTTCACCTGCATGTCGAGGTATTCGATCGTGGCGTCCGTTATCAGGTCCATCAATGCATCAAACGTAGCGGGGTCACCTTCGCGCAGCTTATGGGCAGGGGCTTGATCAGGCGTACCGCGACCGGCGATCATATATGTCGCCACGGTCCAGGGCGCGCCTGCAAAACCGATCAGAGTAGTCTCTTTCGGCAATTGTTCGGCGAGGATTTTTACTGTCTCGTAGATCGGGCTCAGGTGCGCATGAATGTCATCTCTGGTTTTCATCCGCGCCATGTCGCTGGCCTGCGTGATGGTCGATAGACGAGGGCCTTCGCCGGTGACGAACCACAGGTCCGCTCCCAAAGCCTGGGGGATCAGAAGAATATCGGCAAAAAGGATCGCGGCGTCAAAGCCGAAGCGACGGATCGGTTGCAGGGTAACCTCTGCCGCGAGTTCTGGGTTGTAGCAAAGTGAAAGAAAGTCCCCGGCCTGCGTGCGGGTGGCGCGATATTCCGGCAAATAGCGGCCTGCCTGACGCATCAGCCAGACTGGCGGCACATCCATGGCCTCGCCCGCGAGCGAGCGGAGTAGTTTCTTCTTGTCGGCCATGTCAGATACTCTCAGGGTCGTACCGGGTCTAGATGTTCGGGCAATGAGCGTCGAATGGCCCACTTTGTCAAGGCAAGGTGACACCACAAAGAGGCAACATGACGATTGACTTACCTACCCCGGCAGCACCCCTCCGTATAGGCACACGCGGTTCGCCTCTGGCTCTCGCCCAGGCTCGGGAGACGCGCGCGCACCTGATGGCGGCTTTCGATCTGCCCGAGGACGCGTTTGAGGTCGTGGTGATCAAGACGACCGGCGATGACCGCTCCCTGATCGATGCGGACGTGGCGTTGAAAACAATTGGCGGAAAAGGTCTGTTTACCAAGGAGATTGAGGAGGACATGCTATCGGGTTCCATCGATATCGCCGTGCACTCGATGAAGGACATGCCGACAGCGCAGCCTGATGGCTTGATGCTGGACTGCTATTTGCCGCGCGAGGACGTGCGGGATGCGTTCGTGTCGATCAATCACCAGGGACTGGCAGGATTGCCCAGAGGAGCGATAATCGGCTCGTCATCGCTGCGGCGTCGTGCGCAGCTGTTCTCGCGCAGGCCCGACCTGAAGGCGGTCGAGTTTCGGGGAAACGTGCAGACCCGCATGAAAAAGTTAGAGAACGGCATCGCCGACGCCACGTTTCTTGCGATGGCGGGCTTGCGCAGGCTGGGCATGGAGGAGGTGGTGAAATCCGCCATTGAGGTCGAGGATATGTTGCCCGCTGTGGCTCAGGGCGCGATCGGGATTGAACGCCGTAGCGACGATCAGCGCGTGGCGGCAATGCTGGAGGCCATCCACCATGGCGAGACGGGTCAGCGGCTTGCGGCTGAACGTGCGTTTCTGAAGGGCCTGGATGGCTCCTGCCAAACACCTATCGCGGCACTTGCGGAACTTGACGGCGGCACGCTGCGCCTGCGCGGCGAAATTCTGCGCCCCGACGGTTCCGAAGTGCTGACCGACGATCGCACCGCACCCATCGAAGACGGCGCGCAACTTGGCGCGGATATGGCCCGCGACTTGCGCGCGAAAGCAGGTGAGGGCTTTTTCGACTGGCTCGGTTAAACTTCGCCGCCCCGGTTGCGAGAGGGACTCCCTCGTGACATTGTCCCGGCGGAAATCAGAGGCAGCGCAGGCTATCCGATGAAAATTGAGCAAACTGGGCTTCCCGGCCTTCTCGTTATCACTCCGCCGCGCTTTGGCGATGATCGCGGGTTCTTTGCGGAAACCTATAGCGCCGCGAAGCTTGCCGATCACGGGATCGCGACCACGTTCGTCCAAGACAATCACTCGTTCTCTGTTGAAGCCGGTACCGTCCGTGGACTCCATTTCCAAGCCCCTCCGCACGCGCAGGACAAATTGGTGCGCTGTGGACGAGGCCGGTTGTTTGACGTCGCTGTTGATATCCGAAAAGGCTCTCCGACGTATGGCAAGTGGTTCGGGATTGAGCTGACTTTCGAGAACGGCCAGCAATTGTTGGTCCCCGCCGGGTTTGCCCATGGATTTGTGACCCGGGAGCCAGGGACTGAAATTATCTACAAATGCTCCGACTACTACGCGCCGGACACCGAAGGTGCGGTGATTTGGAGCGACCCTGAGATCGGGATCGAATGGGGCTTGGACCATGAACCGGCGCTCTCCGGCAAGGATACGGTCGCTGGAACCCTCGCCGAGCTAGACAGCCCATTCAAATATCAAGGTACAGCATGAAGATCCTGGTAACAGGCGGTGCTGGTTTTATCGGGTCCGCGGTTGTGCGACTTGCCGTGGCGCGCGGACATGAGGTGATCAATCTCGACGCTTTGACCTATGCGGCTTGTCTGGAGAACCTGGCGTCGGTGGCGAACTCCAACCTCTACACCTTCGAGCATGCCGATATCTGTGATCGTGCAGCGCTTGACGCCATTCTGGCACGCCACTCGCCTGACGCAATTCTGCATCTCGCCGCAGAAAGCCATGTCGACCGCTCGATTGACGGGCCAGGAGCATTCATTCAGACCAACGTGACCGGAACTTATACCCTTCTGGACGCAGCCCGTGCGTATTGGGATACACGCGGCAAGCCTGAGGGGTTCCGGTTCCATCATGTCTCCACCGATGAGGTCTTCGGAACGCTTGGTGACACCGGGCTTTTCACCGAGGACACGCCCTACGCTCCGAATTCTCCCTATTCCGCATCCAAGGCCGCGTCCGACCACCTGGTCCGCGCCTGGGGCGAAACCTATGGCTTGCCAATTCTGCTGACCAATTGCTCCAACAATTACGGACCGTATCACTTTCCCGAAAAGTTGATCCCCGTAGTGATCCTGAAGGCATTGGCCGGGGAGGCAATTCCGGTCTACGGCAAAGGCGATAACATCCGCGATTGGTTGTATGTGGAGGATCATGCCGATGCCCTGCTTACTGTGTTGGAGAAGGGCGAAGTGGGCCGCAGCTACAACGTCGGCGGCCATAACGAGCGGACCAATCTGGAGCTTGTCCGGGCCATCTGTGCGCTGTTGGACGAACGCTGCCCGAACAACGCACCCCATGACCGTCTGATCACGTTTGTGGAAGACCGCCCTGGACATGATCAGCGTTACGCGATTGATGCCTCGCGGATCGAGGAAGAGCTTGGGTGGGCGCCGTCAGTCACAGTCGACGAAGGCTTGGCTAAGACCGTCGATTGGTTCCTGGAGAATGAGGAGTGGTGGCGCGCGCTGCAAGCTCGCGACGGGGTCGGTGCACGGTTGGGGACCAAAGCGTGAGCCTTTTGGCGTTCGGCGCAACGGGCCAGGTGGCCCACCAGTTGGCGGCTCTTGGTGTCCGTTGCATTGGACGGGATCTGGCCGATTTGACCGATCCGCAGGCCTGCGCGGCCGTGATCGCGGCCTCAGACGTCGGGGCTGTAATCAACGCCGCAGCCTATACTGCCGTGGATCGTGCGGAGGAGGAGCAGGCCCTGGCCCATGCGGTCAACGCGGTCGCCCCCGGCGCGATGGCGCGCGCTTGTGCGGACAAAGGCGTGCCGTTCGTTCATATCTCCACGGATTACGTCTTTGACGGCTCGGGCACAACGCCCCGCGCGCCATCCGATCCGACGCGCCCATTGGGTGTCTATGGAGCCACGAAACTCGCCGGCGAGGACGCGGTTCGTGCAACACAGGGCGTGTATGCGATCCTGCGCACCTCCTGGGTGTTTTCGGCCCATGGCGCGAACTTCGTGAAGACGATGCTGCGGTTGGGAGCAATGCACGATACGCTATCCATCGTCTCTGACCAAATCGGCGGGCCGACACCGGCCAGCGCCATCGCGCGGGCGTGTGTGGAAATCGCCGAGGCGTTGATTGCCGACCCCTCCAAATCCGGCACTTACCACTTTTCTGGCGTGCCGGATGTATCGTGGGCGGCATTTGCGCGCGAAATCTTTGCTCAGGCAGGCTTGAATGTAGCGGTCTCAGAAATCTCGACAACGGAGTACCCGACACCCGCGGCCCGTCCGCTGAACTCCAGGCTTGATTGCTCAGATACCACAGCGTTGTTCGGTATTGCGCGCCCGGATTGGCAGATTGGCCTGCGCGACGTTATAGAGGCGCTGGATGAGACGGCTCACGGCAATTGACGCCTTATCCAAAAGTTTAACGATCAACGCCCTTCGCCAGTTCGCGGCTCTGCGGATTTTACGACAATCAACGCGGCGGCGTTAACCATATATCAAGGCCCGTGCGCGACGGTGCGGGTAAGCAGTGCCCATTGCGGTACATCGAGGGGGCGGAATGACGCGCAAAGGAATTATTCTGGCCGGTGGGTCGGGAACGCGACTTTATCCGGTCACGCTTGGCGTGTCCAAGCAGCTGCTGCCGATCTACGACAAGCCGATGATCTATTATCCGCTGTCAGTTCTGATGCTCGCGGGAATCCGGGAGATTGCGATTATCACGACGCCAGCCGATCAGGCACAATTTCAGCGCACGTTGGGCGATGGCAAACAATGGGGTCTCGGCCTTACATATATCGCCCAACCCAGCCCGGACGGTTTGGCGCAGGCTTACCTCCTGGCGAAGGATTTCCTTGATGGCGCGCCGTCTGCGATGGTTCTGGGCGACAACATTTTCTTTGGTCATGGTTTGCCCGAAGCATTGGCCGCTGCCGACATGCGGGCCACGGGCGGGACTGTGTTCGGCTACCGGGTGAATGATCCCGAACGCTACGGCGTGGTGGATTTCGCGCCAGACGGGAGTGTCACCGCGATTGTCGAGAAACCAAGCAAACCGCCATCCTCCTATGCCGTGACAGGGCTCTATTTTCTGGATGAAACCGCGCCCGAGCGTGCCGCGCAGGTCACTCCCTCGGAGAGGGGAGAGCTTGAAATCACCAGCCTCCTGGAAAGCTACCTGGGAGATGGGGTTCTAACGGTGGAGCGAATGGGCCGCGGCTATGCCTGGCTGGATACGGGTACGCACGAAAGTCTGCTGGATGCGGGAAATTTTGTCCGCACTCTGACCCAACGACAAGGCCTGCAAGTGGGTTCCCCGGACGAGATAGCGTTCGCCGTAGGCTGGATCGACAAAGACGGCCTCGCCAAACGCGCGGCACTGTTTGAGAAAACAGAATACGGGCGCTACCTTGCCTCGATTGCGAAAGGATAGCGCTCCCGTGCTGCGCCGCCTCTATGCCCTGTCCCTGCGCTATGCGGCTGTCCATGCGGATCGGCTGCGCAGCGTACCGCTTGGGCCGATGTGGCGGCGTTTCGGAATGGTGGAAATAGTCAGATGTCACGGAGATGACGTGATCGTCTCGGGCTGGGTGGACGCCAGTCGGATCCAATTGATCTGGCCTGACGGACAAAGTGGCGCGACCCCTGACGTTGCTCGCCCAGATGTGGCGGAGCGGCGTGGGCTGAAGCCCGATACCGGATTTGAGCTGTCGGCACCCGTGAAATCCTGCCCCCTAAGCCTGCGGATTGACCGCGAGGGGCGGGCACCGGTGACGGTTGCAATTCCGCATCCGTCCAATCCGCCATCCCGTGCCGCACACCGCCGTATGAACCGTGCGTTTCTGCGCGATTTGTTCCACGCTGCTCCTTCCGCCTGGCGCTACCTAAGTCACCCGACGGAACGCACAAAAACGGACCTCAAGCGCGCTTTGTCCCTTGATGTCTACACGCGCGGTCAGGGCATGCAGCCTGCCTGGCTAACTGATCTGCCAATGAAACCTGACCGCTCCAGCGCCATCACATTGATCGTGCCAGTCTACAACGCGCTGCCGCTCGTGCAGCGCTGTCTCGCACGAGTGGAAGCGCACACGGATGTTCCCTGGCATCTGATCATTGTTGAAGATGCCTCGTCCGATGCTTGCGTTCGCCCGTGGCTAACCCAGTGGGCTGACGCGCGGCGAGACGCCGTGACACTGCTGTTGAACGAGGAAAACAAGGGCTTTGTCGGCACAGTGAACACGGCGCTGGACGCTGCCATGGAGCGAAGCGGCGACGGCCCAGTGGTGCTTCTGAACAGTGATGCGATGGTTGCGAAAGGGTGGGCAAGCCGCCTTATTGCGCCGCTGAAGCACCCTGGCGTGGCGAGTGTGACGCCCATGTCCAACGCGGCAGAGATTTTTTCCATCCCTCAGATCTGCCGAGGGCTGGATTTGATGGAGGGTGAAGTCGACAGGATCGACGCCCGCGCCGCAACTTTGGGTGACGTCACGTTGCCCGATGCGCCAACGGGTGTGGGGTTTTGCATGGCGATGTCGCGGCAGTGGCTGGCACTCGTGCCTCAACTCGATACGGCCTTCGGGCGTGGCTACGGGGAAGAGGTCGACTGGTGCCAAAAAACTCGCGCTTTGGGAGCGCGACATATTTGCCAGCCGTCTGTTTTCGTGGAACATATCGGCGGGCAGAGCTTCGGTTCGGACGAAAAACGAGCGCGGGTCCGGAAGGCCAATGCGCTCATCGCCGGACGTTACCCCAGCTATGACGCAGACGTGCAGCAGTTCATCGCGGAGGATCCGCTAACGACCCCGCGCCTTGCGCTGGCGATTGCTCTGGCTGGCCTGCGGGAGGAGCGGTTGCCACTGTTCCTTGCTCACTCCCTCGGGGGAGGCGCGGACAACGCGCTCATGACTGAGATTGCGGACTATAATGCGGCGTTGGTGTTACGTGTCGGCGGGCCGTCAAGGTGGCAGTTGGAAGTGCATATGGACGGCCAAAGCACCGCCGGACAGACCTCTGACCTTGCAGTGGTGCAGCTGCTTCTGGCCAACGTCCCGGCGCTGGATGTGATCTATTCCTGCGGCGTAGGTGATGTCGACCCTGTCACCTTGCCGACGGCCTTATTGGCGTTGCTACGTCCGGGAAAAGGGGATCGCATTGGGGTGCGGTTCCATGACTACTTCCCCTTGTCACCATCCTACACTCTACTGGGCCAGCGCGGCTACGCGGGTGCTCCTTTGCCCGGTACACAAGACCCCAGCCACACGGCGCAACGCGCTGACGGCTCACATGTTTCACTTGCTCAATGGCAAGCGGCATGGGCGCCGTTACTGGAGGCCGCCGATGAAGTTGTTGTCTTTTCCAGGGCTTCTGCCGATTTGGTAAGTGAGGTCTATCCAAACGTCGAAACGACTATGCGGCCTCATGATCCGACGGCAAATGTCCGACCCGTGCGGCCTGGTTCGGGCCGTTGCTTCGGCGTGTTGGGAAACGTGAATCTGCAAAAGGGGGCGCTTGTGCTGCGAGACATCGCGAGCGCTCACCCGGACCTGTCGTTCATTGTGATCGGCCACGCCGATTGCTCTATTCCGCTGCCTCGAAATGTCAAAATCCACGGCTCCTATACGCCCGATGAGATAGCGAATTTGACAGAGAAGTATGGCATCAGCGGCTGGCTGTTCCCCGCGATCTGGCCGGAGACGTTTTCCTTCGCGACGCGCGAAGCGCTGGCCACGGGTCTGACCGTAGCCGGATTTGATCTTGGGGCTCAGGGCGAGGTTCTCCGCGATACGTTGAACGGCTGCGTTGTGCCGCTACAGCCCACAGCCACCGCCCCTACCCGCCTTTTTGCGGCTCTGCGCTCGAGTCTTGCTATAATGGAGGTCGCTCAATGACCCTCACTTTGCCGCCCATGGCGGAGGACAAATCACCTCTGTTCATCATAGGGTCCATGCGGTCCGGCACAACTTGGGCGCGCAATATGTTGCGCCGGGTCCCCAAGTTCATCTGCCCGGAAGAGACGCATTTCATGCGCTGGTCCGAGCCGTTCCGCTCTCCTGGTGGGATGCACGCGCATCACCATAACAAAGTGCTGAAAATGCATCGGGAGCTTGATGGCGTTGATCAGGACATTTTCGATCTGATGCTCCAACGCAGCCCCAGCAAGGCGCATCTGCATCGCAGCTACATTGGCGCGTTTGCCGCCGCCCACGGAGTGGAGCCGCCCTATCGTTGGTTCGACAAAACACCGCAGAACGTTTACGGTTTGCCACTGATCCTCGCGGAATTTCCGCGTGCCCGAATTCTGCATTTGGTGCGCAATCCCCTGAATGTTGTCGCAAGCCTTCAACTGGGCAAACAGGTTAACATTCCCGATCTGGACGGTGCGATAAATTGCTGGCTGGAATCGGTTAAAATCTGGGATGCCATCGCGCCACGGTACAAGCGCCGGACCATGGAGATTAGGTACGAGGATATACTGGTCGATCCCAACACCGGGTTCAGCGCCATCACGACGTTTGCGGGCGTTGAGCATCCTGCAGCGCTGTGGTCGAAGAAAGACGCCAGCCCGGAAAAGAACGCCTGGAAGTCCGTGCTCAGCGACACGGCCGCAAGTCTTGTTGTGCGCCGGTGCGAAGGTGTGGCCGCAAGCAGGGGCTACGACCTGTCTGCGACATTGGACGCGTTTCGAGCCGGAAATGCTGCCTAGCGGGGCTTAACGCAACCGTTGCTCGGACTTGGCGTCGAAGAAATAAGCGTCGGCGACATCGAAGGTAATGCCCGTGTTCGATCCTGCCGCCGGAGCCTCCTGATCATAGGCCTCCACCACGATGCGGGAGCCGTCGGCGGCCGTGACGTAATGGTAGCTGACACCGCCCAACCGCTCAGACAGATCAATTCGGTGCGTGTCTCCTTCCGACAACGTGACCTTGTTGGGTCGCACGCCCACAGTTACAGGTCCGGTTCCCGTCATGCTTAGCGGCGCGGGCATGGTTGCTCCGTCAAGGGCAGGGACCGTCACGGTGCCCCCGGCGCAGATCCCTTCAAAGAAATTCATCGCGGGGCTGCCGATAAAGCCCGCGACAAACTTGTTGTCGGGGTCATTGTATAGCTCCAACGGAGCGCCGACCTGCTCGATATAGCCTGCGCGCAGGACGACGATCTTGTCGGCAAGAGTCATCGCCTCGACCTGATCGTGGGTCACATAGATCATTGTCGCACCGATTTCCTTGTGCAGTCGTGCGATCTCTACCCGCATTTCTACCCGCAATTCGGCGTCAAGGTTTGAGAGCGGCTCGTCAAACAGGAAGACATCAGGTCCGCGCACAATTGCGCGCCCAATGGCGACACGTTGCCGTTGACCGCCCGACAGTGCCTTGGGCTTGCGCTCAAGGTAGTCGTCAAGCTTCAGAATGCGCGAGGCCTCGGTCACTTTGGCCGCCACTTCAGCCTTCGGATATCCGTTCATTTTCAGGCCGAAACCCATGTTTTCAGCCACAGTCATGTGCGGATAGAGAGCATAGGTCTGGAACACCATTGCGACGCCACGTTCTGCGGGATCGGCGCGGGTCACATCGCGGTCACCGATCTTCATCGTGCCTTCCGTGGTCTCTTCCAAACCCGCGACCATACGCAAAAGAGTGGATTTACCGCAGCCTGAGGGGCCAACGAAAACGCAAAACTCTCCGTCCTTGATCTCAAGATCGATCCCGTGGATTACCTGAGTTTGGCCGTAGCGCTTGACAATGTCAGTGAGGTGGAGGCCTGCCATGGGTGCGGTCCTTTATGGTTATTCGGCTGCGTCGGGAAAGCGCCAGTCCTGCGCCTCGCCTGTAATGGAAGAGACCGCCGCGCGTAGGCGGGGGAGGTGGGTATCAAGCTCGCGCAAGGTCGTGCGCTCGGTCGATGAGGTCACGGAAACCGCGCCAAGCACGCGGTTTGCACGGGTCAGAATCGGCATCGCTATGCAGATAATCCCCGGCTCGTGTTCCTCACGGTCGTAAGCGTGACCCCGGTCGCGGATCCGCACAAGCTCGGCCCGAAGTGCATCGGGGTCCGACAGGGTTTTATCGGTAAAGGCGTGATAGCTTTGCTGCTGTAGAATCGGTTCAAGCTGGCCTTCGGGCAGGAAGGCGATCATCGCCTTTCCGACTCCGGTACAATAGACGGGCGCAACTTTTCCGGCCTGGGAATACATCGCCAGCGGATCAGCGGAGTTGATCTTGTCGACGTAGAGGACCTGGCCGCCGTCCAACTGCGCCAGGTGGACCGTTTCCCCCACCTGTTCCGAGAGTGTCTCAAGATACGGACGTGCCACTGGCGCAAGTGACGCACTTTGCCATGCCGCGTGAGCCAGCCGCACCAGCCGGAGTCCGGGTGTATAGGTTTGACGGTCCGGATCATAGGTTAGCATCGCTTGTTTTGTCAGGACTTGAACCAGACGGTAGAGCGTGGCTTTGGGGTAAGGACTGGTGGTCAATAACTCCCCAAACCGGACAGGGCGACCATAGGACGCGACCGCGTCGAGAACGGCCAACGCCTTGCCAACCGTTCCTTCGCCACTGTCCCTGGTGCCGGCTACCACAGCACAACCTCCTTGTTTTGTTGATCCTCTGGCTCCCACCGGATCACGGCACGAGCGCGCCGCACGCTTTGTTGTTGACAAGCCTAGCCCCATTCATCGTAAGATTTCAATATAAGAAACCATGTTTCACATAGTGGAACCAAGATTTTTCTTCACGGTCTCTGGGAGGACACCATGCAATCTATCATTAAAACCGGCGCCACGGCGCTGGCTGCTGCGACCATGCTTTCGGGTGCTGCATTCGCTGACAGCCATGCGCTATCAGGCGAATTGCGCATCTTCTCGGACATGTCGAACCCGGCCCCGCGCGCGGTCATGGAGGGCATGGTCGAGCGGTTCGGAGCACAGCATCCCGACCTTGAGATCGAGTTGGTCGTCACCGACCGTGAGGCGTGGAAGACGCAGATCCGCAATGTTTTGCAGTCCGGCACGGCTGATGTTGTGAACTGGTACGCGGGCAACCGCATGGGTCCTTATGTCGAAGCGGGCCTGTTTCGCGATATCAGCGACCTTTGGGCCTCCGGAGGCCTGAGCGAAACACTAGCCTCAACCGAGGGCGCGATGACTATGGACGGCGGCATCTGGGGCGTGCCTTACACGTATTACCAGTGGGGCGTTTACTACCGCGAGGACATCTTCGCTGAGTTGGGCCTGAGCGCGCCAAGCACTTGGGAAGAAGAATTGGCAAATTGCACCGCCATCGTTGAAAGCGGCCGGTCATGTTACACCATCGGGACACAGTTCCTGTGGACCGCTGGCGGCTGGTTCGACTACCTCAATATGCGCACGAATGGGTATGATTTCCACATGGCGCTGACCGCAGGTGAGGTCGAGTGGACCGATCCGCGCGTACGCGCCACGTTCGAAAACTGGGCGACCCTGATCGACATGGGCGCGTTCATTGATGATCACCAGTCCTATAGCTGGCAGGAGGCACTGCCCTTCATGGTCAACGGCGAAGCGACTGCGTATCTGATGGGCAACTTCGCGGTGGCACCGCTGCGCGAAGCGGGTCTGACGGATGATCAGCTGGGCTTTTACCAGTTTCCGCAGATCGACGCATCCATCGCGCCGGGTGAAGACGCGCCAACGGACACGTTCCACATCTCGGCCAACGCCGAAAACGTGGCAGCGGCTGAAGCGTTCCTTCTGTTCGTGACTTCCGCCGAAAACCAGACGCTGATCAACAACGGCGACAACCTGGGTCAGTTGCCTGTGAACTCCGGTTCCGCGGTTGATGACGACGAATTCCTGAACGCGGGCTTCGACATGCTGTCGAACAACGCGGGCGGCGGCATCGCGCAATTCTTCGACCGGGATGCACCAGCCGAGATGGCGCAGGTCGCCATGCAGGGTTTCCAGCAGTTCATGGTGGACCCATCCACGCTCGATCAGGTTCTGCAGATCCTGGAAAATGCGCGGCAGCGGGTTTACTAAGGCGAACCATCGGGCGGTCCCTCGGATGGGGCCGCCCGATCACGCGGCGGTGTGAACCCCGCCCTGGGGACACGTCGCCGCACAAATTTCCAAGACATCCAGAGGACCGGACCCATGGCGAGTGTTACGACGAATCCTCCGATCCAGACCGCGACACCTACGCCGCCACCGCCAAAAGGCAGGATCAGCCAGCAGGGCCTCGCGCCATGGCTCTTTCTTCTGCCCGCGTTCATCTTCTTTGCGACCTACGTGCTCTACCCGATCATTCAATCGTTCTACATTTCGATGTACGAATGGAACGGTCTCTACTCCCCCCAGTACCGCGGCATCGACGGATTCACGGATCAGCAATGCCTTGAATTAGGCAATCGCGCAGGCCGTGAGGAGGGGTGTGAGCGCACCGGAGAGCAGGTCTGGAATGCCGAGTATATCGGCATGGAGAACTATCGGAACCTCTGGAATGATCCATTCTTCTGGACCTCGCTGAAAAATAACGTCATTTGGCTCCTGCTCTACTTCATCGCGATCCCGGCGGGACTTATGATTTCCCTGTTCCTGAATCAGAAGGTTTGGGGCATGCGACTCTATAAGTCGTTGTTTTTCTTTCCATTCGTTTTGTCCCAAGTCGTCGTGGGCCTCGTTTTTTCGTGGTTCATGCTGCCCGGAGCGAATGAGGGTCTGTTGAACGTAATCCTCGGCTGGTTCGGCGCAGGACCGGTCAACATCCTTGGCAGTAACAGCACCGCCACCTATGGCATCATCGCCGCCGGCCTCTGGCCGCAGACGGCGTATTGCATGATCTTGTATCTGACGGGCCTGAACGCGGTCGACCCCGAACAGATCGAGGCCGCGCGCCTTGATGGTGCCAAGGGCCCCAGGATGCTTTGGTATGTTGTGTTGCCACAACTCTGGCCCGCCACGTTCATCGCTATCGTTGTGACGGTTATCGGCGCGCTGCGGTCGTTTGATTTGATTACAATCATGACCAACGGCGGACCAGGATTCTACAATACCTCCGTCCTGGCGTTCTACATGTACGATGTCGCGTTGAGTGAATTCGGTTTCCGCATGGGCTATGGCTCTGCCATCGCAGTGATCCTGTTCCTGATCATGATGGTCTACATCGCGGGATTCCTGTGGAAGATGTGGCGGGATGAGAAGGTATGAGCATGACCTTCCGGGACCGAGTAAACGCAATCGCAAATCCTCTGCCGGGGGCAGAGCTGACGCATCCGTTCGACAACGGCCATGACGCGTGGAAGGTGGGTGGCAAGATGTTTACCTGCATCGGCTCAGTCGCACCGGGCGTATCGGTGAAGACCGCAGATATCGAGACGGCGACAATGCTGATCGAGGCGGGCGTCGCTGTCAGGGCCGCATATTTCCACCGATCCTGGGTAAACCTGTCAGAGTCCGCCGACGAGGCAGAGCTGCGGCACCGTATTGCCACATCATACGATATTGTCCGCGCCGGACTGACCAAGAAGGCACAAGCCGCAATGCCGCAAAGAGAGGGTACCTGAGATGTTCCCACGTCCTATTGCACAATATTCCACCCCGGCGCGGATCGGATATCAAGTGCTGCTGCCCTTCGCACTGCTGATCTGGTTGATCCCATTGCTTGCGGTCATGTGGTTTTCGGTGAAATCGGGTGACGACTTCACCCAGGGCAATTATTGGGGCTGGTCGGAGTCAGGCCTTCAAGGCTTCGCAAACTATTGGATGGTCTTCACTGAATTGGACATGCCACGCTATCTGTGGAACTCAGTCGTGATTACTATTCCAACGATGTTCGGTGCTGTGGCTCTGTCGTGCATGACGGGCTTCGCGCTCGGCGTGTACCGGTTCAAGGGCAACCTGTTGATCTTCTTTATGTTTGTGGCGGGCAACTTCGTGCCCTTCCAAATCCTGATGGTGCCAGTGCGCGACCTGACGGATCAGATGGGACTTTATGACACCCGCCTTGGCCTGATCTTGTTCCATATCGCGTTTCAGACCGGATTCTGCACGCTGTTCATGCGCAACTTCATCCGCGCATTGCCGCGCGAACTTATAGAAGCTGCCCGCGTCGAAGGCGTCAGCGAATATCGCATCTTCTGGTATGTCGTGCTGCCGCTCATGCGTCCGGCCATCGCGGCACTTTGCGTGTTGATTTTCACCTTCATCTGGAACGACTTCTTCTGGGCCGTGGTACTGACTCAATCGCCGGAATCCCAACCCGTAACCGCAGGCATCACCGCGTTCAACGCCCAGTTCCGCGCGATGTATCATCTCATGAGCGCAGGCAGCATCGTGGCGGCGATCCCTCCGGTGGCGATGTTCTTCCTGATGCAAAAGCACTTCATCGCGGGTCTGACGCTTGGCGCCGTGAAATAATGGACGGTCAAGCGATCCATACGACCGCCGTTCGCACTTGGCGGCTGGATGACGACGGACGCCAAACCATGGTGCTTGCTGCGTCGGGTGACCGCCTGCCGCAGGTGGTCTACTGGGGCGCCCCATTGCCGCTGGACGAGGACCTTGTCACGGTTCACGCGGCGCATGCCTTGGACGTCACAGGCGGCATGCTTGACGAAAACCCGGACCTGTCGCTCTGCCCGGAGGCTGCCCGCACTTTTCCGGGCCAGCCCGGTCTGATTCTTCGCGACGGCGACGGCACGCCCTTGCTACCCAAGTTCTGTTACAACTGCGAGGAGCGCAGCGAGGAGGGGTTGGACCTGACCTACGTCGACGAGGCCAACGGTCTGTCATTGACCTTTGTCTTCGTCACCGATCCCTCCACACGCATTATCACCGCTGGGACTAGGCTCGATGCCACGCGCCCCGTGCACCTGCACTGGCTCGCTGCGCCGGTTCTGCCGGCACCCCAGCAAAGCGATGAGATGATTGATTTCGCGGGCCGCTGGACCGGAGAGTTCCAGCCCAACAAGACCCAGTGGTCTCCGGGTATGCGATATCGCGAAAACCGCACAGGCCGCACCGGGCATGAGCATTTTCCGGGCCTTCTGGTGCCCGTCCGCGGCTGCACCAATACTCAAGGCGAGGCCTACGGATTCCACTACGGCTGGTCCGGCGGGCACAAGATGATCGCTGAAGAGCTTCCCGATGGCCGCCGGCAAATCCAATTCGGCCATGCTGCCCGGATGGAAACGCAGGCGGCGACGACGTTCTCGTCGGCCACCCTCTACGTCACCTATTCGCAAAGGGGTCTCAACGGCTGCGCGGTCAGCTTCCAGCGTCATCTGCGCGACAGGATCGTGACCTGGCCCAATGAAGACCGTCCGCGCCCGGTACACTACAACTGCTGGGAGGCGGTCTATTTTGACCACAAGCTACCTGTCCTCAAGGACATCGCAAAGCGCGTGGCTGATCTGGGCGCGGAACGCTTCGTGCTGGATGATGGTTGGTTCGGCCAGCGCGATGATGACACTCGCAGCCTGTCCGACTGGGACGTGGACGTTCGTAAATATCCCGAAGGTCTCGGCCCGCTGATCGACCATGTCCATTCCCTCGGGATGACCTTCGGCATCTGGTTTGAGCCTGAGATGATCAACCCCGACAGCGATATCCATCGCAAGAACCCCCATTGGGCGCTCGGGTCCGAGGACCAGACATTGGGGCGTCAGCAAAAGGCGCTCAACATGGCGCTGCCAGAGGTGCGCGGTTTTATCTATGACCGCATGGCCGCCGTGCTGTCGGCCCACCCGATCGACTACATCAAGTGGGATCATAATCGCGTCCTGCCAATGCCCGACGCGGACCAAACCCGCGGCTCCTACGCGCTGATCGACCGACTGCGCAGAGATTTCCCTCAGGTGGAGATCGAGTCCTGCGCCAGCGGCGGAGGTCGCATCGACTTCGGCATCATGCAGCGCACCCAGCGGGTTTGGCTCAGCGACAGCAATGACGCGTTGGAGCGCCTTCGCATTCAATACGACGCGGCGCTGTTTTTACCCATCGCCGTCACCGGCTCTCACGTGGGACCGCGCCGGTGCCATACGAGCGGCCGCGTCCTCGACATATCCTTTCGTGCCTGGGTCGCGGCGCAACGGCATATGGGGTTCGAAATGGACCCGAGGGAACTGGACGAGCGTGAAATCGCAGTCCTTTGCGAGGTCGCGACATGGTGGAAACACAACCGAGATTGGATGATGAAGGCCGATATTCTTAGGCTCGACAGCGCAGATGAGGCGGTACTGGCCGAACAACAGATGACCCGTGACGGCAGTAGGTTTGTAGTCTTCGCAGGTAAAGCTGCCACATCCGACCAGATCGCGCCGCGCCCCTTGCGCCTGACTGCGCTGGATGACATGGCGCGCTACAAGATCACTTTGATGAACCGCCAATCCGCGCCCGCGCTCAGCCGAGGTATGCCCGCGCTGAAGGAGGGCCCGATCGAGGTTTCGGGTGCATGGCTGATGCATCACGGACTGACTTTGCCATGGAACTTCCCCGATACGATGTGGGTGCTGGAGGGCGAACGCCTATGACCGATTTCGCGACATATCCTGACCTGAACGGCGCGTCCGTCTTCATCACCGGCGGCGGCTCCGGCATTGGTGCAAGCCTGACCGAGGGCTTCCTGCGCCAAGGCGCCAAGGTGGCTTTTGTGCAGCGCTCTGACGCCACGCCCTTCTCGGACGACATGGAAGCGAAAACCGGCAACCGTCCTCTCTCGCTGACCTGCGACATCACTGATATCGCGCATTTAAAGGCCTGCATCGCTGAAGCCGCGAGCGTCCATGGACCCATCACAGTCCTGGTCAATAACGCGGCCAACGACAAGCGACACAAGACGCTGGACGTGGATGAAAAATTTTGGGACTGGTCACAGGACATCAACCTCAAGGCGTACTTTTTCGGTTGCCAGGCGGCGATTGAGGGGATGCGGAACGCGGGCGGCGGCTCGATCATCAACATGTCCTCGATCAGCTACATGATGGGCAACGCGGGCTATCCCGCCTATACCACGGCCAATGGCGGTATTACCGCCATGACGAGAAGCCTCGCGCGCGAATTCGGCGCCGACCGGATCCGCGTCAATGCGCTGGCCCCTGGCTGGGTACTGACCGAAAAGCAGCTGGAAATGTGGGCCTCCCCCAAAGATCTGGACGCTCACATGGAAAAGATGTGCCTGAAAGAGCATCTGGAACCATCCGATATAGTCGGCGGTGTGTTATTCCTCGCTTCTAAATCGTCCAAATCGATGACCGGCCAAACTATGGTCATTGACGGCGGCGTGGTGACGACGGGATGATGGTGGGAATGGGCGCCAGTTCCTCATATGCCGATTGGATCGCCGTTGATTGGGGGACCACGCATCTGCGCGCCTGGGCCATGGTCGGAGAAACTGCCAAGGCGGAAGCGAAAAGCGCCGACGGGATGGGCACGCTGGATCGTGACGGGTTTGAGCCCGCGCTATTGCGCTTGGTCGAGCCTTGGTTGGGCCAGGGCAAAATGCGGGTCGTCGCCTGCGGTATGATTGGCGCACGGCAGGGCTGGCATGAAGCGCCCTATGTCGCCGTTCCCGTCAAGCCCGGCACGCTGATCCCGGTGGAAGCTCACGCCAACGATCCTCGGCTTGACGTGCGCATCATTCCCGGCCTGAAACAGCCTGAGCCTGCAGATGTCATGCGTGGCGAAGAAACGCAGATTGCGGGGTTTCTCTCCGCCAACAAGGACTTCGATGGCGTGTTGTGCCTGCCCGGCACTCACGCCAAATGGGTCCGCATTTCGGCGGAGGAAGTCGTCAGTTTCCAGACCTGCATGACCGGTGAGCTGTTCAGGCTTCTGGCACGGGAATCGGTCCTTCGCCATTCGATCGCGCCCGACGACATCGACACGGTGGCCTTCGCGAGTGCGGTAGAAGACATTCTTTCCCGCCCCGAAAAACTAGCGCAGCGGCTGTTCGGCTTACGGGCCGAGAACGTGCTGAATGGCCTGCATCCGGTTATTGCGCGGTCTCGCCTGTCAGGCTACCTCATCGGCGCGGAACTCGCCGCCACCAAGCCCTACTGGCTTGGTCAAGAGGTTGCGCTTGCCGGAAGCCCAGACCTGATCGCGGCCTACGCATTCGCGTTGGAAACCCAGGGCGTGACAGCCCAGACTTACGATGCAGGCCCGCTCACGCGTGCGGGTCTTTCCCGCGTCCACGCAGCCTTGACGGAGAGCGCATAATGTCCCGACCCCTTATCGCGATCCTGCGCGGCATCACGCCCGCTGAGGCCGTTCCAATGGCCGAGGCACTGATCGCCGCGGGTATTGACCGGATCGAAGTGCCTTTGAACTCGCCCAAGCCGCTCGACAGTATCGGCGCTATGGTTGCGGCGTGTGGAGACCGCGCGTTGATCGGCGCGGGCACCGTCCTTTCATCCGCAGAGGTGCGCGGCGTCGTGGGTGTGGGCGGTAAACTGATCGTTTCGCCAAACACTGATATCGAGGTTATTGCGGAAACCAAGCGCCTTGGTGCGCACAGTTTCCCCGGAGTGCTGACGCCCACGGAATGTTTTGCGGCGCTGAATGCGGGCGCGGATGGGTTGAAGATCTTTCCCGCCAGCCTTATCGGCCCGGATGGGTTGAAGGCGATCCGTGCGATCCTGCCGCCGGGCACATCGGTCTATGCCGTCGGCGGCGCGGGCGCGGAAAATTTCGCGGACTGGATTGCGGCCAGTGCGGATGGCTTTGGCATTGGGTCCGCGCTCTACAAGCCGGGCCGTTCGGTGGAGGAGGTCTCCAATCGCGCCATAGCCATGGTCCGGGCCTACGACACAGCCACCAAAGGCCCCCTCATATGACTGTTGAAGTCTTTGATGATCGCGCCTGCACTCTGGGGGAGGGGCCGCTTTGGCACCCCACGCGCAAACAATTGTTCTGGTTCGATATTCTGGAGCACCGCCTGCTGACACGTACTGAAGACGGCCCAAAGGAGTGGCAGTTTGACTGTGCCGTTTCAGCTGCCGGCTGGGTGGACCATGACCGTCTTTTTATTGCCTCTGCCGAGGATCTGTTCGTCTTTGACCTGCGCGACGGCACTTCGCAATATGTCGTGACGCTGGAGGCTGATAACCCTGCCACGCGCTCCAACGACGGTCGCGCAGATCCGCAAGGTGGGTTCTGGATCGGGACCATGGGCCACAATGCGGAGCCTAAAGCGGGCGCGCTTTACCGATTTTACCGGGGTGAAGTGCGACGGCTGCGCAAGAACGTCTCCATTCCAAACGCGACCTGCTTCACACCCGATGGTCGCCACGCCTACTTCGCCGACACGGCGCAAAAGATGGTCTGGCGTTATACTCTGGACGACAACGGCTGGCCCCTGGGAGATGCAGAAGTGTTCCTTGATCACCGCGACGAGGGTCTGAATCCCGATGGCGCCGTCGTCGCCAATGATGGGACGTTCTACTGCGCGCAATGGGGCGCGTCACGGGTTGCCGGTTACAGCCCTGGGGGGACTCTTATAGAAGAAATTGCCCTCCCGGTTCCTCAACCTACCTGCCCTGCGCTTACGCCCGATGGCCTGTTCGTCACAACAGCCCGCCAGGGCATGCCAGGTACCGCAGTCGACGCAGCTCCGCTGTCTGGACAAACGCTGCGCGTCGCCCATACCGCCGTAGGTCAGCCTGAACATCAGATTATCCTATGACGGGGACTCTCAAGCGCACGCTTGGCACCTGCTATTACCCCGAGCACTGGCCAGAGGAGATCTGGACAGAGGACGCGGCGCGTATGGCCGATCTTGGGCTGACATGGGTCCGGATCGGAGAGTTCGCCTGGAGCCGGCTGGAACCTGACCCTGGCGATCTGCACCTCGACTGGCTCGACCGTGCGATCACCGTTCTGACAGACGCTGGCCTTAAAATCGTGCTCGGCACACCTACTGCCACGCCGCCACGGTGGATGCTGGACAAGCACCCTGACATGCTGGCCATGGATGCCAACGGGCAGCCGCGCCGGTTCGGCTCTCGCCGCCACTACTGCTTCTCGCACGATGGCTACCGGGACGAGGCTGCGCGTATAGCGCGCCTTCTGGCGGAGCGCTTCGGGGACCGTGTCCATGCGTGGCAAATTGACAACGAATACGGCTGTCACGACACTGTCTACAGCTACTCCAACGCGGCACGCAGCGGATTCCGTGATTGGCTGGCGCAGACATACCAATCTACGGATGCGCTCAACCGGGCTTGGGGCAACATCTTCTGGTCAATGGAGTACAACAGTTTTGATCAAATTGACTTGCCCAATCTGACCGTAACGGAGCCCAACCCTGCCCATGCGCTCGATTTTCGGCGATTTTCCTCTGACCAGGTCGCGCGCTTCAACGCAGCGCAGGTCGCCGCTATCCGCGCCTACTCCGGAGCCCCGATCAGCCATAATTACATGGGCCGTATCGTGGAATTTGATCATTTCGCCCTGGGTCGCCAGATGGAAATCGCCACGTGGGACAGCTACCCACTTGGTTTCCTGGAAGACCGGATGGAGGACGTGGCGGAGCATAAACGTCGCTATGCCCGCCAAGGCGACCCGGACATGCAGGCGTTTCACCATGACCTGTATCGCGCGGTTGGTCGCCCAAAAGATGCATCACCCGAAGCAATTTCCAGATGGTGGGTGATGGAACAACAACCCGGTCCGGTGAACTGGGCCCCTCATAACCCCGCACCACTTCCCGGTATGGTCCGTTTCTGGACATGGGAGGCCTTTGCCCATGGTGCCGAATGCGTCGCCTATTTCCGCTGGCGCCAAGCCCCGTTCGCGCAGGAGCAATACCATGCCGGCCTGTTGCGCCCCGATAGCGGGGAGGCCGAAGGGTTCTCCGAGGCCGCGCAGGTCGCCCGAGAGTTGCAGGACATGCCCGATGTGGAACAAAGGCAATCCCCTGTAGCCTTGGTGTTCGACTACACCAGTGCCTGGGGCTGGAGCGTTCAGCCACAGGGGGCCGGCTGTGACTATTTCCGCCTGGTGTTCGAATTCTACCGGGGCTTGCGGAAGCTTGGCCTCTCGGTCGATATTTTGCCGCCGGATACTCAGGCGCTGGATGGCTACGCACTGGTCCTGATCCCCGGTGCATTGACCTTGAGCGCGCAGATGAAGGCCGCTGTGTCTGCGACCAGCGCACAGGTTATTCTCGGACCACGAACTAACGCCAAGACCGAACACTTCAGCACACCCGTGCCGCTGCCTCCCGCCATCGAGGGGCTTGATGTCACGATCTCCCGGGTGGAGACGATCCGCGCTGACATGCAGATTATGGTCGCCGATGGGGGTGCACTCAAGCTGTGGTTTGAACAGATCGAAACCAGCGACGAGGTGATCGAGGTCACAACCTCCGGCGCGCCCGCTCTCGCGCGCTCCGGCAATCTTTCCTATCTCGCGGGATGGCCGGATGAGGTGCTTCTGTCCCGTATCCTTACCCGTACCGCGATCGCAGCGGGACTAAGCCCGCAAGTTTTGCCCCAGGACATCCGCATCCGCGACACGGGCAAGACGCGATTCGTGTTCAACCATGGCCCTGAGGCAGTCGAGTTCGACAAACGCACTATTCGCGCAGCGGGACTGACATGGCACCCACTGCCATTGGTCGGACAGACCGTCGGGGGTCCGGGGGGCTAGCCCCCCGGTTGGTCGCCGCGGCGTCAGCCGAGGCGAAACAGCTCAGATCCCGTCGATGCAGACGTACTTGACCTCAAGGTAATCGTCCAAGCCCTGGCTTCCACCTTCCTTGCCCAAACCACTTTCCTTAACCCCACCGAACGGTGCTTCAACGGTGGTAATAAGGCCCGAGTTGATTCCGATCATCCCGTATTGCAGCCCCGCATTCAGGCGGAACGCGCGACCCAGATCGGTGGTGTAGGCGTAGCTCGCCAGACCGAAAACCGTGTCGTTGGCCATCGCGATTGCCTCTTCCTCGGTGTCGAACTTGAACACGGGAGCCAGTGGACCGAAGATTTCTTCCTGCGCAAAGGACATGTCCTGCGTCGCCCCGGTCACCACGGTGGGCTCAAAAAACGACCCGCCAAGCGCGTGCCGCTTGCCGCCGCAGGCCACATTCGCGCCCTTGTCGACGGCATCCGCCAGCAACTCCTCGACCTTCTCGACAGCATCGGTATCAATCAGTGGTCCCTGAACCACACCGTCTTCACGCCCGTCACCGACTTTCATCGCCTTAGTCTTCTCGACCAGTTTTTTCACGAACGCATCATGGATACCCGCCTGCACATACATCCGGTTCGCGCAGACACAGGTTTGGCCGGAATTGCGGAACTTCGACACCATCGCGCCTTCCACGGCCTGATCCAGATCCGCATCATCGAACACGATGAACGGGGCATTGCCGCCCAGTTCCATGGAGACCTTCTTGACCGTATCCGCCGATTGCCGGATCAACTCTTTGCCGACTTCAGTCGAGCCGGTGAACGTTACCTTGCGCACTTCAAACCGGTCCATCATCGCCCCTGCAATGTGGCGCGCGGAACCTGTCAGCACGTTTACGACACCGCTTGGGTAACCCACCTCTTCGGCCAGCGCCGCCCATGCGAGGCCCGAATAGGGCGTTGCGGTCGCGGGCTTGGCCACCACAGGGCACCCCACAGCCAGCGCTGGCGCAATCTTGCGCGCCAACATCGACGACGGGAAGTTCCAGGGCGTGATCATGCCTACGACGCCGACGGGGTGTTTCGTTACCAGAATGCGACGGCCCGAGACGCCTGCAGGTACGATCTCGCCTTTGGCGCGGCGGGCTTCCTCGGCGAACCAGCGCACGTATTGTGCTCCGATGCCGACTTCGCCTTTGGCTTCGGCCAGCGATTTTCCCATCTCAACTGTCAGCAATTCGCCAAGCGCGTCCTGATTATCCATCAGCGCGTCGTGCAGTTTCCACAACAGCGCGACACGGTCGTTCAAAGACATTGCAGCGAAGTCGGCAAAGGCGGCAGATGCGGCATCGATGGCACGCATGGTCTCGGCCTCGCCACACTTCGGCACCGTGCCGATGACCTCGCCCGTGGCGGGGTTGGTCACGTCAATCGTCTCACCGCTGTCTGCGCCGATCCACTCGCCGCCAACGAACGCCGCTTCTTTCTTCCATGCTTGCCAGTCAGCCATCTTGTGTTCCCCTTTGTTGCCCTGCCGCTTTTGGCGATTTGAGGGCGTGTTGACTAAAGACCTGTCGCTTGCGCGACTTGAGGGTCGGTTTGGCCCTGACCTATCGCTTGCGCTACCTGAGGGCTAGGGGTCCCATCATCCGCGCGACATCGAGCATGCGACAGGAAAACCCCCATTCATTGTCGTACCAGCCAAAAATGCGCAGCAGCCCGCCCTTGGAGCGTTTGATCTCCGGTCCTGCCACGATCAGCGACTCGGGCCTCGCGCGCAGGTCGCAGCTGACGAGCGGCTTGTCTGTGTAACCGATAATCCCGCCTGCATGCTCCTTCAGGAAGGCGGCCGCCTCGGTCGCATGGGGCATATCGCGTGTCATCACCGCCAGATCGACGCAGGACACGGAGGCCGATGGCACACGCACGGCGGATCCGGTCACACGTCCCGCGAGATGCGGAAGAACGATGTCCACCAACTGTTCGGCCGAGGTCGTCGTCGGCACCATGCTCAACGCCGCAGCACGAGATCGCGCCGGGTCACGCATTGGCATATCCACCGTGGGTTGGCTTCCGGTGTAGCAATGCACTGTCGTCATCAAGGCCGAATCCAGCCCCCAGGTCTCGTCGATCAACCGTACCAGTGGTGCCAGCGCATTGGTCGTACAGGATGCGTTGGACACGATCCGATGCTCCGGCAACAAGGCCTCTTCGTTGGCACCTAACACCACCGTCAAATCCGGGTCCGGTGCGGGACCTGAGATCAGCACGCGGCCAGCTCCTGCAACCAGTGCCGCCTCCGCGATATCGCGGCCACCCCGGCCTGTACATTCCATAAGGATATCGACGTCAGAGAGGTCCAGGGCGGCAGTCTCCCGCTCCTGCGTCACCATGATGGAACGATCGTCAATGATCAGGCGGCCCGCTTCCACCCGAACCATGCCGGGGAAGGGGCCGAACACAGAGTCGAACTCAAACAGATAAGCACAAGTTTCAGCGGGCGCGATATCGTTGATCGCCACGATCTCGATATCCGGCCAATTTGGCCCAAAGCGCCCGCCACCCAGCGCCCATGCCCGTAGAACGGATCTCCCGATCCGCCCAAAGCCGTTGATCGCCACGCGGATGGTCATGCCCGCCCCCTTCGGGGGCCTAAGTGAAAGCAGCCCCTCCTTGTCGCGAAGTGATGCACGCGGCCCAATCCACACGCAAGGGACGTGTGCCGATTGTATGATGGCTTTTCTTGAAGGCCGCGAGCAGGCACAGTGATATCACCGATCAAGACGACGAAGTTTTGCCGCTCTGAACCCACCCGTTGGTGATTTCGACTGGCCTGCGGCGGACATCATGCTGACCGCGACCGGCGAAGCACGGGTATCGCCGGCGGATGTGGCAGGGCCAAACGGCGCGCTGATTATGTATATCTGCAACATTGCTCAATTGTGGCCTCGGTAATCGGGTATCTTGTGACCGACGGTGCAGAATTGCAGGCACACGGGAACAGGGACGGAGCCCGTGGATTGGCCCCCTCCATGGGATGCTCAATCAAACGGGCGTCCCGAAAGAGCGTGTTCAGGGTGTCCCGCTGCGCTGCAACCGGCTCAGATCATAGCCGTTGAAGTCCAGCACCTCGCGTGCCGCCACAAGCCGGTCCGACGGGATCTCCGGGTCACGGTTCAGGATCCATCCGACGCGCCCGTTGGGCGTGCCGACAACCGCAGTGCGATAGCCCTCATCTACCCAAAGCACCCAATAGGTAGCGGCCACAGGAACGCCCTGCAGCCGCACAGTCAGCCGCCCGAGGCCCTGATCGGTGACGGTCCCGGTAATCTCGTCAATCACCGCGCCATTAGAATCAAGGCACAGATTTCGCACCTGAATTTCGCCTTCGACTGCGGAATATTCGGCAATCGCGCCGGAGCAGTTGGACTGGAACGGGTTGGGATACCGTGCGACTTCATACCATCGTCCCAGATAGCGCGAGGGCTCGAACGCAGCGGCCGATGCGATTGTCACGTCTTGGTCCCGGTAACTGGGGGCCACGCCATTCATCATGCCGCAAGAGGCGACTGCGACGACGGCTGAAAGCCCCAGGAGGGGTCCGATGAAACGCCGCACATCTGGCATATCGCTCTCCAATCCAAAATATCCCGGATGTTGGACAGCCGGCGCGTTGGTGGCAATCCAGTCACCCCACCTTGCACTGAGCCGTAGGCAATGCCACGCCTATCGTCAAAGCTGCGCGAGGGCACATTATGAAGAAAACCGTAGGTGAGGCTCTGCTGCTGCTGCTGGCAAACCGCGGCGTGGACACAATCTTTGGCATTCCCGGCGTTCATACGGTGGAGATGTATCGTGGTCTGCCGGGTTCAGGCATCCGTCACATTACGCCCAGGCACGAGCAAAGCGCGGGCTTCATGGCCGACGGATACGCGCGTGCGACTGGGAAACCCGGTGTCTGCCTGCTCATCACCGGGCCGGGTGTGACCAACGCGATCACTCCCATGGCGCAGGCCCGGGCGGATAGCATTCCGATGCTGGTGATCTCCGGCGTGAACCGCGTGGTCAGTTTCGGGAAGGAGGAAGGGCTGCTGCACGAATTGCCGGATCAGCAGGCGTTGATGGCGCAGGTGGCGATTCTGTCCCAAACTCTCCTTCATGGTAGGGATTTGGAGCGTGTCGTGGACCGTGCCTTTGCCGCCATGTCCAGCGCACGTCCCGGTCCTGTCCATATTGAGGTGCCGCTGGATGTGATGCGACAGAGGATCGAAGTGCCAGCGCTGCGCGAAACACTCCCTCCGGTCAACGTCCCGGACCCGACGGCCATCACCGAGGCCGCAACGCTGATCGCACATGCACAACGCCCGGTCATCGTGGCCGGAGGCGGTGCCATTGGCGCAGCCGATGCCATTCGAACGATAGCCGAGCGTCTCGACGCGCCTGTTGTCACGACTATCAATGCCCGTGGCATCGCGGGCCGCCACCCCCTGCGCGTCCCCGCCAGCCCCAGCCTGCCTGCAGTGCGAGGGCTGTTGGCCGACGCCGACCTGACCCTTGCCATCGGCACTCAATTCGGGCGCACGGACTACGATATGTATGACGATGATGCATTTCCACCGCTGTCCAACCTGATCCGAATTGACTGTGACGCGCGGCAAGCCGAGCGGGGACATATGCCGGACCTCGCGATCATTGCGGACGCTCGGGCAGCTGTGCAGGCTCTGTTGGAAGCGACGGAAACCACGACACGCAAGGCCGTCGGAGCCTCGCGCGCTGCCGCGACACGAGCCGCTGCCTTGCAGGATCTGGATGAGACCTATCGCTGCCACATCGCCCTCATCGACCAGATCACCGACACTATCCCCGGTGTCCGCATTGTGGGCGACAGCACTCAGGTGGTCTACGCGGGCAACATGTTCACCGACATTTCCGCCCCGCGTCGCTGGTTCAATGCGGCCACCGGATACGGCGCTTTGGGGTACGGGGCCGCCGCCGCCATAGGAGCGGCCATCGGCGACCCGGCCACGCCTGTCGTTTGCATTACAGGCGATGGCGGGCTGCAATTCTGCTTGGCGGAACTAGGCACCGCGATGGACGAGGGCGCACGGGTGATCTTCGTTGTCTGGAACAACAACGGTTATCAGGAGATCGAGCGATATATGCTCGGGAATGCCATTCCCCCCGTCGGTGTCAAACCCTCCGCCCCGGACTTCGTGCAGATCGCAACGGCCTATGGGATCGAGGCGGAGATGATCGTCGGCACGGGCGACTTCGTCGAGGCTCTCGCCCGCGCTCGCGACGCAAAGGTGGCCCGTCTGATCGAGATCAGGACGCCCTAGACATCCTCGCCCCGCGCGACTGCGGCCTCAACGTCCGCGATGTCGTCCGACGACAAGCCATAAACCTCCGTGGCTTCGGCGTCGCTGATGTACCCGCGCGCAAGATCTCGTCGCACAAGACCACGGTCACGCTCCGCCGGGTCGCCATAGCCAGCCCCACCGGGGAACGCCATCTGCACCCGCCGCCCTTCCGCCACGAATTGCTTGCCTTTGACGCGCATGGCGGTCCCATCATCCTGCGCGATCGTCGTGATCCCACCTGGCAACCCACCGCGACGCCCGCGTGCGGGATGGTCGCCCCTGTCAAACATTGCTTGCAGGTCAAACTCGTGCCCCGGCATCGCGCTGACATCCATGTATTGCCCTAGCCCGCCGCGCGTCTTACCCGCGCCGCCAGATCCGGGCCGCAGTTCCTTGCGCCAGACGATCACCGGACCCGCGTGCTCCGTCGCCTCAATCGGCATCGTCATAACCCCTGACGGGAACGCGGTGGCGTTCATCCCGTCGACCTCAGGGCGCGCGCCGGATCCTCCCGAGTTGAACGTCAGCACCTCCGCCCGCTTGCCCGCGGTCCCCGTGGGCCGTACCGACATCTGGAAGTTGCACAAACACCCCGCGCCCTCTGCAGGAACGACTCCGGGCACGATCTTGTCGAAAGCGTTGAACACGACATCCGGCACGAAATGCCCGACAATATGGCGCAAAGCCACCGGGGCGGGATGGACAGCGTTCACGATCGTGCCCTCTGGCGCTGTCACTTCAAAAGGTGCAAGCGACGCCGCATTGTTCGGGATCTCCGGCGCGATGGCGACCTTCAGGGCATAGCAGGCGTAGGCCTTGGTATAGACCATCGGGCAGTTGATGCCCTTTTTATCCACGACAGAGGTGCCGGCGAAATCGGTGACAATGCGATCTGTTTCGACCGTCACACGCGCCTTCAAGGTGATCGGCGCATCAAAGCCGTCCACTGTCATTTCCCCTTCAGCCGAGGACCTAGGCAACGCGTTGATCCGCTCCAGCGTCGCCCGGCGGGAGTTCCCGAGAACAAACGCCGCGATCCCGTCCAGATCGGGCAAATTGAATTCTATCATCATGTCGGTCAGTCTGCGATGGCCGACGTCATTGCAGGAGGCCAAAGCATAGATGTCGCCGATCAACTGGTCGGGCTCACGGACGTTGCCGCGGACGATCTTTATCAGTGTCTCGTCCACAACACCGCGTTCAGCAAATTTCATGATTGGCAGGTAGATGCCTTCCTCATAAACCGAATGCGCATCCGCCCCGAAACCACGTCCGCCGACGTCCACCACATGTGCGGTGCAGGCGAAGAACCCGTTCAGATCGCCGTTCCAGAACGACGGCGTGACCATGGTGATGTCGTGCAAATGGCCCGTCCCCTCCCACGGGTCATTGGTGATATAGACGTCACCTTCATACATATTCTCGCGCCCGATGCGGCGGAGGAAATGCGGCACCGCGTCTGCCATGGCATTCACGTGGCCGGGTGTGCCGGTCACGGCCTGCGCAAGCATCCGGCCATGGGTATCGTAAACACCTGCGCTGAGGTCGCCTGCTTCGCGGACGGAGGTTGAGAACGCCGTGCGCACCAACGCCTGAGCCTGTTCCTCGACGATAGAGATCAGGCGATTCCACATGACCTGATAGGCGATAGTGCCTGGGGTGTTCATGGCGCGTCTCCTTGCCGGATCGGCTTGGTCACTACGTCGATGCAGCCGTCACTGGCACAGATCGCATCGCGGCTTGCGGGCACGATGATGGTGGTCTCATCCTCGACGATGATTGCCGGGCCAGACGCGATCTGGCCCGTTTGCATCTGGCTGCGAGACACAATCTGCGCCGACACGAACGCGCCGCCTGCGCCATCGAAAACCGGGCGCACCCCTTCACTTCGGGCCGCACCGGAAATGTCGAATGGGTCCAGCGTGACCACGGGTTGCGAGGGCGTAGTGGCGTTGACGGACCAGACGGTGATCTCAATATCCATTCCCGATACGGTGCGTCCAAACAGTTTGGCATAATCCTCTTCGAAACGCGCCTGAAATGTTGCGACGTCAGGGGCCATGGCCTGTGCCTCGGACAGAGTGATCGGAATCTCCCATCCCTGGCCAGTGTACCGCATGTAGACCTTGAACTCGGACAAGATCGGCGCGTCGGCATCACAGGTTCGCACGAAGCTTGCGGCCTCCCGTTGAAGGTCCGACAGCAAGCTTCGGATCACCATTGGATCGAAGTCTGAAAGCCTCATGTAGACAGAGCGGTTTGCCTCAAAACTGAACGGTGCGCGCAGGAACCCGATGGCAGAGCCGACACCGGCGCCGGGCGGTACAAGGCAGCGCGCGATGCCGAGCTTCTCGCACAGCCGCCCGGCATGCAGCGGGGCCGCGCCGCCGAAGGCGATCATGGTGTAATCGCTCAGGTCTTCTCCGTTCTCCACCGCATGAACCCGCGCGGCGTTGGCCATATTCTCATCCACCACCTCTGCCACGCCAAAAGCGGCCTCTACGGCATCCATTTCCAGCGAAGCTGCGACAACGTCCGTCAGGACGGCGGAGGACGCCGCGCGCGATAGCGCAATCGTGCCACCCGCGAAATTGTCCGGGTCCAGTTTGCCCAGAACCAGGTCCGCATCCGTCACAGCAGGCCGTGTGCCACCGCGCCCGTAACACGCAGGCCCCGGCTCCGAACCGGCACTTTCCGGGCCCACACGAATTTGGCGCAGAGCATCCACATGGGCCAGTGACCCGCCGCCCGCCCCAATTTCCACCATATCAATCACGGGGATGGAGATCGGCATCCCCGATCCCTTCTTGAAGCGATACGTCCGCGCGACTTCAAAGACGCGCGACGTCTTGGGTGTGTGGTCCTTGATCAGACAAATCTTCGCCGTCGTCCCGCCCATGTCGAACGACAGCACTTTGCTGAGCCCGTAGCGCGCCGCGATGTGGGCCGCAAACACGGCCCCGCCTGCCGGACCGGATTCCACCAGGCGCACCGGAAATTCCGCAGCATTCTCCAACGAGATAATCCCACCACCCGAGTGCATCAGGAAGATCCGACAATCCACACCCTCGGCGGCCAGACGCTGCTCCAGCCGACCCAGATAACTGGTCATCAATGGCTTGATGTAGGCGTTGGCAACCGTTGTATTGAACCGCTCATACTCGCGCATCTGTGGCGACACTTCGGATGAAATCGACACCGCAACGCCCGGTACAACCTCGGCGAGCGTATCGCGGATTGCCTGTTCGTGGGCTGGGTTGAGGTAGGAGTGGATCAGGCCTACGGCGACGCTTTCAAAGCCTCCGGTCCTGATCCGTTCCGCCACCTCGCGCACGCCGTCCAGGTCCAGATCAATCATCACCTGTCCCTGCGCATTGATCCGCTCCGCCACGGTGAAACGCATCTGGCGCGGTAGCAAAGGCTCTGGCAACACAAGGTTCAGGTCGTATTGCTCAAACCGCGATTCAGTGCGCATCTCAATTGTATCGCGAAAGCCTTCAGTGGTGATCAGCGCGGTCTTGGCCCCGCGGCGTTCGATCAGGGCATTTGTCGCCAGCGTCGTGCCGTGGATAATCTGGCCAATGGCACTCGGCTCAACGCCTGCTTTCGCGCAAACCTTCGCCATCCCGTCGATAATCGCGTCCTCGGGGGCAGAGTAAGTCGTCAGAACCTTGGTGGAGAACACCACGCCGTCGACCTCCAGAACCACGTCGGTAAACGTGCCGCCAATATCCACTCCCAGCCGGATCGAAGATCTGCTCATTGCGCATGTCCTGTTGCTTGAGGTCCGCAAGACACCAAAGGCCCAACCAGCGCCAGTGTCAAAGCGTTATGGGCACGCTCATGGAATGGCAGTGGTGTGACCTCGCCTTACTGCCTGCATTTGCGCTTTTGACGATCAAGTGGATGATCGCCAGGCTCATGCCAATGCCGCCTGTCTTTTGCATAGCTCTGAAACATGGATCGAACACGCAGTTGCGGTTGCCCGGAGACATTCCGAGCCATCATCGGCATGTGGCTGCGCGCCCGCCGTAGGTGGGCAGCTCCGGGCGTGGCGGCAAGCATGGCCACGACACCCCCAACCCGTGCGCGTTGGCCAAGCCTGCGTAGACACCGCTCATGCCCTCAGCGCACTCGGGTGTTTCGGCAGATGCAATCACACCGAATCAAAGCCAAAACCACCTCTGTTTGATCCGCCCTGTCGAGACCGGACTGACAGCGGGGTTTGCAGTGGGTATGCGCCGTCGTGTCGGTAAGGCGGGCATTGCAGGCAGGGTCTTGTGCCATGCGGCACCGTGCTGCGTCATCTGAAACCTTGACCAGTCGCCCCGCGACCCCGCACAGTTTATTTCAGAGATGGAGGAGAATATGATGTTCCCGGCTTTGAACATGACCGTAGCGCCCGAAGTCGACGGATACTTCGACGCGGCCAGCAGTACAATTTCCTACATCGTCAGGGACCCGGCCTCCACGGCCTGCGCGATTATAGATAGCGTGCTGGACATGGACTACGCAGCGGGACGGATCACATACGACAGCGCGGACCGTTTGATTGCGGCTGTCACGTCGCGCGGCCTCACGCTGGAGTGGATCATCGAGACGCATGTTCACGCCGATCATCTCTCTGCCGCGCCGTATATTCAGGATAAGCTCGGGGGTAAAGTCGGTGTGGGTTCCAGGATCGTGGAAATTCAAGATACCTTTGGCAAAATCTTCAATGAAGGCACGGAGTTTCAGCGCGACGGCTCCCAGTTCGATGCGCTGTTTGAGGATGGCGAGACCTACACCATTGGCACCATGACCGCCTTCGCTATCGCGACCCCCGGTCACACGCCCGCCTGCATGGTGCATGTCATCGGTGATGCAGCCTTTGTCGGCGATACGCTGTTCATGCCCGATGGCGGATCGGCGCGCGCGGACTTTCCCGGTGGCGATGCGGGCCAGCTTTACGACAGTATCCAGAAAGTCCTGTCCCTTCCGGACGAGATGCGCCTGTTCATCTGCCACGACTACGGCCCAGACGGCCGCGCCGTCGCGTGGGAGACGACGGTGGGTCAAGAACGTGCAGACAACATTCACGTGGGTGCTGGCAAGTCACGCGAAGAGTTTATCGCCTTCCGCACCGAGCGGGACAAACAACTGGCGATGCCGAACCTGATCATTCCGTCTTTGCAAGTGAACATGCGGGCGGGCGAAATTCCGCGCGACGAGAGTGGCGCGCCAACGCTTAAGGTGCCCGTCAATGGCTTATGAAGGCGACATGTTCGATGATCTGATCCTGCGTGCAGACATGGACGGCGTTGCGGTTCTGACGCTCAATGCTTCGAAATCGATCAACGCGTTGTCGGAGGCGATGCTGGCAGCGCTGTCGGGGGCATTTGACAAGATTGCCGAAGACCGCAGCATCAGGGTCGTGCTCCTGCGCACAGGGGGCACGCACTTTTGTGCCGGTCATAATCTCAAGGAAATGACTGCGCGCAGGTCCGATGCCGACGGCGGGTTCCAGTATTTCCAGGACCTCTTCGCCAAATGCTCCGCAATGATGCTGCGCGTTGTGCGGCTGCCGCAGCCGGTGATAGCCGAGGTCAGGGGCATCGCCACGGCGGCGGGTTGTCAGCTGGTCGCGTCCTGCGATCTGGCCATAGCGTCCGATGACGCAACCTTCGCGACCTCTGGCGTCAATATAGGTCTCTTTTGCTCCACGCCCATGGTCGCGCTCAGCCGCAATGTGCCGCGCAAATTGGCGATGGAGATGCTTCTGTTGGGGGAGTTTCTACCGGCAGCCCGCGTGGCAGAGATGGGGCTGGTGAACCGGGTCGTACCATTGGAAGACCTGGAAGCGGCAGCTATGGATATGGCGCGTATCATCGCCGGAAAATCTTCCTCAGCGGTGAAGATCGGCAAGCGCGCCTATTACGAGCAGCTGGAAATGCCGTTGGAGCAAGCCTATGCCTTCGCGGGCCGCGTGATGGCCGAAAACATGATGGCTCGTGATGCAGAGGCAGGGATCGGAGCGTTCGCGCGCAAAGAACCGATGCCCGATTGGGTTGGCGAGTAAGCTGGCCGCTAGGCATCACGCAGCGACTGTCCGCTGGCCTTGTCAAACAGATGCGCGTCCGCACCGGACAGCGACAGGCTGATCTGGTCACCTGCTTTCGGCGGCGTTCGCCCAGGTGCGGTCGCAGTTATCTCGATCCCGTCAATGTCCACATAGACCAGCGTTTCCGAGCCCAAAGGCTCCGCCACCGTCACCGTACCGGACAGGATGCCACTGTCTCCGGACTTCAGATCTTCGGGCCTTATACCGAATGTCACAGCGCGGCCTGCGGGGATGGCCATCCCGGGAATTTGGACCTCCGCCCCGTTCCACAATTTGACGCCCTGACCCGTGCCCTCCGCCTCCAGCAGGTTCATGGCGGGAGCGCCGATGAATTGGGCGACGAAGGTATTGGCGGGGAAATGGTAGACTTGCGCAGGCGTGCCGATCTGTTGAATGTGGCCGTCCTTCATGATCACGATCCTGTCGGCCAGCGTCATCGCCTCAACCTGATCGTGGGTTACGAACACCATCATTTTCCCAACGCGGGTATGTAGCTTCTTGATTTCCAACCGCATCTGCGTGCGCAGTTGCGCGTCAAGGTTCGACAGCGGCTCATCAAACAGAAATACCGCAGGATCGCGGACCATGGCCCTCCCGATAGCGACCCTTTGTCGTTGTCCGCCTGATAATTGCGAGGGCTTTCGTTCCAGTAAATCGGTCATTGAAAGCGTTGCCGCAACCTCATCAATCCGCGCGTTCTTTTCGGCCTTTGATAACCCGGAGGTCTTCAGGCCGAAGCCGATGTTCCGGCGCACCGTCATATGCGGGTAGATAGCGTAGTTCTGGAACACCATCGCGATGTTACGCTCCTTCGGTTCCAGATTGTTGACCACACGGCCACCGATCTCGATCGTGCCTTCCGTGATCTCCTCAAGTCCCGCGATCATGCGCAACGTCGTGGATTTACCGCAGCCGGATGGGCCGACGAGGACGACGAACTCGCCCTCGCTCACCGTCAGGTTAATGGAATGCAGGACTTCCGTATTGCCATATCGTTTGACGAGGTCGCGGAGGATCAGATTGGTCATGGGTGGCCTTTCAGAACGTCAAATGCCCGCGCCAGCTCTGTGGCGGCATCGGCACGGCGGGTCAGGCGTGTGGCCTGGGTGTCGGTAAGTATGGTTAAGGCCTTGGCATATTGGCCAAACGCGGAGTCGAGAGCGGAAGGAGCAGGACCTCCGGAACGGTCGCGGCGGTTGACGAACGTGCGGGCATCGACGGTGTCTGCATACGCCGCCTCAGATAAACCGGACCGCCGAGAAGCGGCTTCGGAGAAAGCCTGCGAGAAGGCGGCATAGCCGCCGCCGAGGGGTTGGCCCGCGGCAATCACCGCGCGAGCGGTGGTTGCCGCGATATCATGAGCTTGCCTGAAACTAAGCCCTTCATCACGCACCAGCGTGTCGGCCAGTTCGGTGATGGTTATGCAGGCCGCATCCGTGGTGCGAGCCACGCGGTCGGCATTAATGGAGCACGCAGGCAGGAAGGCGGCCAACAGATCAAGAACGCGACCCGCATGGTCGAACGCGCCATAGCCGGCCTGTTGCACCTCGCCCTCGCTATCGTTCATATCGGTGAACGGTGTATTATGCATAGTATTTATCATTGTGTCACAACGGCTTGCGGCGACAGACGCGAGGTGACGCATGTGCTCGATCGGCACCGGATTGCGCTTTTGGGGCATGATCGAACTGATTTGCACCAGACTGTGCGGCACGTACAACTGACCGACTTCAAACGCAGTCCAGAACGCCATGTCCTGTACGACACGACCGAGATGGATCATCGGCAATTTCAATGCGGAATACAGCCCGGTGACATAATCCACCGAAGCAATACAGCCGTATGAATTGAGACGTATATCGTTAAATCCCAATAGGTCAGACATACGTTTTCGATCTATCGGGAAGCCGCTGGTAGTGATCGCGGCGGCGCCCATGGGGCAAAGATCCAAAGGAGCAATCGCCGCGTCCAGCCGCTTGGCATCGGCCAGAAGCACCTCAAGCACTGCCGCCAGATAATGTCCGAAGGTGGAGGGCTGCGCGGGTTGGCCGTGCGTATAGGCGACAATCAACGTGTCCCGTTCAGATTTTGCTTTGTCCAGAAGAGCTTGCGCCAGATGGAGCACCTGCGATTGCGCGTCCTCGGCCCGTTTGCGCAGGGCCATCTTGAACATCGTGTGGTCCATATCGTTTCGAGAGCGCGCAGTGTGGAGCGCTCCGCCCAGATCGCCAAGCCGTTGTTTTAACTTGGCTTCCACGAGGAAGAACCAATCCTCATGCTCGCCTGTATACTCCAGCGCACCGCGGTCCGTCTCCGCGGCGATCGCGTCCAGCGCTTCGGCAATGTTTGCGCCAACTTCGGCGGACAGGATGCCTGTCTCGACCAACATCACCAGATGGGCGCGATTGATGTCGTCCATATGATCGGCGTAATGGGACTTTACGCCTTCAAACAATGGTGCAAGCACCGTGTCGCGGTAGGTGGGATCGGGGAAGGTGGAGGTGTCTGTCACGCGGCGGCCAACGTGTTATAATTGTCCGAATGGGATTGTCCCATTTGGCACGAGATAGCCCCTGTTCGGGGCGATTTGGGTCAAGTGACGCTTCCGTTTCAGAGCATCAGGATCAAAGTCACGCGATCTCATCCCTTCAACCCTGCCATAACGACACCCCGGATGATGAAACGCTGGAAGATCAGGAAAAAGATCAGTGTCGGAAGGGTCGAGATTGCCGCGCCTGTCATGATCAGCTCCCACGCGACATCTGCCTCATCCCCGAACGACGACAGGCCCACGGGCAGGGTGTAGAGGTCCGGTGAAGTGGTCACGATCAGCGGCCAGAGGAACGCGGTCCAGTTGCCGAGAAAGATGAAGATCGCGAGCGCTGCCAGAGCCGGCTTGACCATCGGCATGGCAACCTGCCACCAGATCTGAAACTCGTTCAACCCGTCGATCCGCGCGGCCTCAAGGAAATCATCGGGCACTGTTTCGAAGAATTGTTTCATCAAGAACACGCCGAAGGCCGTCATCAGGCCAGGGAACATGATGCCCCAGTAGCTATCGAGCCAGCCGAAGGATTGGCTCATCATGTACCAGGGGATCACCAGCATTTCGGTGGGGATCATCAGCGTCGACAGGATCGCGATGAAGACGATGTAGCGGCCGCGGAATTGGAATTTGCACAAGGCATAGCCGACCAGCGCATCGAAGAAGAGCGCCGAGATGGTCGTGACCGTGGCGATGATCAGAGAATTCAGAAACCAGCCGAAAAAGCGCCCGTCCTCCAGCACGTAAGTATAGTTCTCCAGCGTCGGCTCTTCGGGGATCAGGCCGAGGTTATAGACCTCCCACGGCCATTTCATCGAGGTGGATATCATGTACGCCAATGGCATGACCATCGCGATGCCGCCACCAAACAGCAGCACCCAACGGATCAACTGCGCCATGTTGCGCTTTTTGGGCGGGGCGGTGGCCGTCAGCAGCGTGTCCGAGGAGGCGCGGACGCTCAGGTCATCGGTGGCGGCCATGTCTTAACGGTCCTTCAGAAGGCGGAGTTGGATCAGGCTGACAATCAGCAGGATCACGAAAAGCACCACGGTTTGCGCGGCGGCGTAGCCCATGTCGAAACTGTCAAACGCCGTTTGGTAGATCATCAGCACCAGCGGTTTTGTGGCGTTCAACGGCCCGCCGGGGTTGTTGGTGGTCATGTTGAACACGTGGTCGAAAATACGCAGGAAACCGATGGAGGACAGGACCACGATGAACACGATGGTGGGGCGCAGCAGCGGCAAAGTGATTTCCCACAGCACTGTCCAGGTGGAGACGCCATCAATCTCTGCCGCCTCGTAAAATGTGCGCGGGATGGCGCGCAGGCCTGCCATGAAGATGATGATCTGAAATCCGAGGCCCGCCCAGACGGCAGGGGCAAGAACCGAGGGCAAAGCATTTGTCGTACTGTCGAGGAAGTCGATCTGCGGGATGCCAAAACCCGCCAGCACGTTGTTAAAAAGGCCGATTGGCACGTCTTGATAGAACCAGCGCCAGACCCAGGCCATCGCCACGGCAGACGTCATAAAGGGAATGAAGTAGAGTGCGCGGATCGTGCCGTGCATGAAACGCACTTTGTCCAGGTGGTAGGCGACGATGAAAGAGATCACGAGGCTGACAGGGGTTCCTATCAACAAGTAGAGGAACGTGTTGGCGAATACGCGCCAGAAGACGGGATCGCTGAACAAGGTAATGTAGTTGTCGATGCCATTCCAGCTTCGGTCGCCCAGAAGGTTCCATTCCTGAAACGACAGGACCATGGCGTTGCCGGTAGGGTAGAAGCGGATCACAACATAAAACAGGATCGGCACGGCAAGGAACGCCCACGCCCACACCGTGCGCTTCTGGCTGATACTCAAACGGCGATAGAAGCCGCTTTCACGAGAGGGAGCTTGAGCAGGTGTCGTATCGTGAATGGAAGGATCGCTCGCCATCGGCACCGGGCCTTACGTGTTCGGAACAGGGTGCCGGGCCCGATCGCGCAGGCCCGGCAGTTCAGTTTATTCGCCGTAATAGGCATCAAGGATCGCCTGCTCGGCCTCTGCGGCGATGGTCAGGCTTTCACCGGGGTCCATGTCCTGCAATTGCACACGTTCCACCATATCGACCAGCACTTGGCGCTGCGCGGATTCATCCGCGAAGATCGTGGTGTTGGCGTATTCAAGCCCACGAATGAACGGCCCGAAGACCTCATCGTTGGCGTTCTCGTCGGTCATTCCGACCGAGGAGCGGGCAGGCAATTCACCCACCACATCAAGCCAGATCTGCATCGCCTCGGGCGAAGTGAGGTACTCCATGAACAACACTGATGCGTCGTATTCAGCGCCCTCGGCAGACGAGGTGATCGCATTCACCCAGTAAGACGAATAGTTCGACTGGGTGCCATCGGGGCCTGCGGGAAGCTCCGTCACGCCCCAGTCCAATCCACGCGAGTCGTTCAATGCGCCAATGCGGAACGATCCGTCGATATGGAACGCGGCGCGGTTGCCACGGAATGCGGCTTGCGGTTCATCCATAAAGCCTGACTGGGTCACACCCTGTTCTTCCAGACCTAGGTAAAAATCGAGCGCCGCGCGGCCCTCAGGTGTGTCGTAGTTTACGGTCTGATAGTTGTCCAAGTAGGGATTGCCGCCCATCTGGCGGATCAGCACCTCGCGGAACCAATGGTGGTCCTGCGCAGTCATGCCCGACGTCAGGCCGACCTGTGTGATGTTGCCGGCACCATCGCGCTCGGTCGTGGCAGCGGCGGCGGCGACAAGCTCGTCCAGAGTAGTGGGGACCTCAACGCCAGCGGCATCCAGAAGGCGCTGGTTATAGAACAGCGCCAGCGACCGCACGGCTGTGGGCAACGCATAATACTGGCCGTCCCGTTCCATTGCCTGAACCATTGGAAAAAACTCGGCCTGTACCATTTCAGGCGAGAACGTCTCAACCGGCAAGGGCTGGATCAGTTCCGCGTCGATGTAATCGTTCAACCATCCATAAAACAGCTGCACGATGTCGGGTCCTTCGCCCGCAGGCACGGCCACGGCTGTGCGGGTGCGGTAATCGGCGTATGGGAAATGGGTCATTTCGACGTTGATGTTGGGGTTCGCGGCCTCAAAATTCTCGATCAACTGGTCCATCGCATCAACGCGGGCCTCGAAGAAATACTGCCAGTACTCGATGGTAACTTCCTGCGCGAAGGCGGCGCCTGAGGTAAGGGCTGCGGCAGACGTGGCGAGGACGGCGAGGCCGGTCCGGAGGGTGCGGTGCATGAGGTATCTCCCTGAGAATCTGTGCGATGTTTGGCCGATCTGTTCGGGCTCTGACGAAGACGCTAACGGCTAAGCGTTGAGTCATCAAGTGAGTTGAGTTAATCGGAAGTATGACAACCGCTTTGACACCGCCGGGATCCAACGCAGAACGCAGCCGCGCCTATAATCGTGGCCTCGTGTTGGGTCATATCCGGAGGGAGCGGGAAGCCGGACGCGCCGAGATTGCCCGTGCCTCGGGCCTCAGCACACAGGCGGTCAGCAATATCATTGCGGATTTGCAGGCGGATGGATGGGTGCAGCAAACCGGGCGGCGCACGGGCCTGCGGGGCCAACCCGCCGTGACCTACGCGATACGGTGCGATGCGGGTGTGGCGCTGGGTGTTGAGGTGCGGCCTGACGCGGTGCTGGCCGCCTGGATCGACCTCGGCGGTGCAGTCCTGAAGACCGAACGCGTCGCGCTTGAACGTGCAACCCCGGAAGCTGTGCTGCCGATTGTGGAAGCGCTGAAGTACGACGGCAACGTCATCGGCGCAGGCGTGGTGATGCCGGGTCCGTTTGGGACAACGGGGCTGTCGGGCCTTGCCACGGAGTTGCCGGGCTGGAGCGATACGGAACTGGAGGCTGCCTTTGCAGGCGCGCTTGAAATTCCCGTCATGATCGAGAACGACGCCAACGCCGCCGCCATGGCGGAGCGTGTCATGGGCGCGGGGCAGGAGATGTCGACCTTCGCCTGTCTCTACTTCGGTGCGGGATTGGGGCTTGGGTTGGTCTCGGACGGGGTGCTCTATCGTGGAGCCTTCGGAAATGCGGGCGAGATCGGACACATCTCTGTGCCGACACCGGGTGGTCCCCGCCCGTTGGAAGACGTAGCCAGCCGAATGGCCCTGATGCGGGCACTGCATGCTGACGGGATCGCGACCCAAACCGTCAAAGACCTGACCGCGCAACATGTGGCGCGCCCGGTCGCCTATGAGGCGTGGCTGGAGGGCGCAAGCGCCGCGCTATCTCATGCCGTGCAGGTATTGGAGAACCTGATTGATCCGCAAGCGATCCTGCTGGCCGGGGCGATGCCCGCGCCGATCCTGGAAGAATTGGTGGCGAGGATCGTTTTGCCCGACCGCTCCATCGCCAATCGCCCCCTGCGCCCGCATCCGCGCCTGATCGCGGGCCGCTCGGGCCGGATGACGGCCACACTTGGCGCTGCCGCCCTTGTCGTCGACGCGGCGCTGTCCCCAAGACTTGTTGCCGCTGGATAGGAACCCGACATGTCCAACCCCACTCAAGACCGTATTCTGGCGGAGGCGCATGACCCGCTTATCGCTCGGCTCTGGCGCGCCTTGGCCGGGTTGCGATCCACTGTGACATTCATGAACACCGGCGCGCATCCCGATGATGAGACCTCAGCGATGCTCGCCGCGTTGTGGCTGCGCGATGGGGTGAACCTGTCGTATGCCTGTTCGACACGGGGCGAGGGCGGACAAAACGATATCGGGACCGAGGCGGGCAGTGATCTGGGCACGCTGCGCACCGCAGAGATGGAGCGGGCGGCGGACGTGCTGGACATGCGGCTCTATTGGCATGGGCAAAGTGCGGACGATACGATCACGGATTTCCGGTTCTCCAAGTCAGGTGTGGAGACGATGCGCATCTGGGGCCGTGAGCGTCTGATGGCTCGGTTCGTGGAGATCATCCGCACCGACAAGCCCGACATTATCTGCCCGACGTTCCTGAATATTCCTGGCCAGCACGGGCACCACCGGGCCATGACAGAGGCCGCCCATGACGTGATCGCCCTGGCGGCGGATGCGACCTACGGCGCGAGCGATTTGGCGTCATGGCAAGTCTCGAAGATGTACTTGCCTGCGTTCTCCGGGGCGGGAGGGTCGTATGACGACGAAGTACCACCACCGCCCGCGACACTGATTGTTGCGGCCAAAGGCAGCGATCCGATCCTTGGCATGAGCTATGAACGGATCGGGCAATGGTCACGGCAGTTTCACCGAACCCAGGGCATGGGCCGATGGGTCGCGGCAGGCACAGAGCGCGATTGGCCGCTGCATCTGGCTTGGTCACTGGTCGGTGACGACGCGGGCTATGTCACCGATAATCTGCCACACGGCCTGTGCGATCTGGGATTGGATCAGGCGTCAGCCGCCGTTGATGCGGTCATCGCGGCGTTCCCCGATGTCCGCGTGATCCGCAGTCGGGCCGCAGAGGCTGAGGCTTTGCTTGCCAAGGCCGCGGTTGCCCCGGAGCATGCGCACCGGATCACGCGAAAACGTGCGCAGTTGGCGCGGATCATCCGGCTTGCCTCGGGCATTGACGCGCGGGCGCGTCCTGCGACCTTGACGGTCTCGCCGGGCGAGGAAGTCGCCATCGAGGTCGAGAGCTTTGCCGTGAAGGGACTTTCCGTTGATCTCGCGCTGGTTCCGGGACCGGGTCAGCGCGCGACGTCCGGGCGGATTGCCGTGCCTGCTGACGCACCGCCGAGTGATCCCTATCCCGACGCCTACGATCCCCTGAACCCGCGCGCGCCGGCGCTATCGGTCACGTTGACCGAAGGTGGCCATGCCACCCAAAGCTGCGTCGCGCTTGAGGCGCCGCTTCTCACCTTGCCTGGCACGCGCGCACGCCTGTCGAAGACCGCAGAGTTTGTGAACCTGCTGCTGCCCTCGCGGCAGATCACCGTGACGGTAGATGGTCGCAGTCCCGGATCGCCTGCGTTCGATCTGCCGGACGGCTGGCGGCAGACGTGGCACGGTGCTGAGGTGACGCTGCACATCCCCGACACCGCGCCTGAGGGGATCCACAATCTGGCGCTCCGCATCGACGGCGCGGCGGCATCGTCTGTGCGGGTGATCGACCATGACCACGTAGAGACGCGGGTGAACCATTGCCCGGCGGCGCTGACCGTCGGCTTGGCTCGGGTGGCGCTGCCGGACGCACGGGTGGGGTATATCGGCGCCGGGAACGATCAGATAGCGAAGTGGCTGACTGCGACAGGCGTCAAGCTGGTAGAGATGGATGACGCAACCCTGGCCGGCCCGGAGCCTTTTGCGGGCATCGACACAGTACTTGTGGGCGTATTTGCGCACAGGTTCCGCGCGGCTTTGGCCCCGGTGACAAAGGCGCTTAACGACTGGGTCATTGCGGGGGGCACGTTGGTGACGCTGTACCACCGCCCATGGGACAATTGGGATCCTGACCTGACGCCGCCCGCCCGGATCGAGATTGGGCAGCCGTCCCTGCGGTGGCGCGTGACGAATTCGGATGCGGAAGTGACACTGTTAAAGGGGGATCACCCGGTGTTGTCATCGCCGAACGTGATCGGAAAGCCGGATTGGCTGGGGTGGCAGAAAGAGCGGGGTCTGTATTTCGCCAAGTCGTGGGGGCCGGAGTATCAGCCCCTGTTGCGGATGGCGGACCCGGACGAGCAACCTCTGGACGGGGCGCTTTTGGTGGGCGATGTGGGCCTTGGCCGTCACGTCCATGTCGCGCTGAATCTGCATCACCAGATGGGGCAAATGGTGCCCGGCGCATATCGGTTGATGGCGAATCTTCTGACACCACGATAACATTCGCGTCGGCGACCCGGCTAGAATACCCGTGTATTTCAGATGGCAGAACAGAGAATACGTAGGGGCGACGTGGCTGATCGCGGACATGTCGTTGACTATCAGGACGCTGAGTATCGTGAAGGCGGTGGGGGTAGAATATCCAGCGGTCCAAATCGTTTTCCTGCGGATCTGTTCAGGGCTGGTCGGGATCGCGCCCTGGGTCAGTCGAGAGCGCACGGCGTTTGGTAGGTGGTGCGTATACCACTGCATCTACAGCGAATTTTCTTGACGGCACTGACGCTGGTGTCCTCGTTCTTCGCCATTGCCCGCGTGCCATTTACGGCGTTCACGGCGATCAATTCCACCCGTCCGATCCTACCTCTGGTGGGCGTTTGTGTGCAGCCAGTGCAGTTCTGTTTCCTGCGCGCGCAGAGGTCGGGGGATGCGGTTTTTTGGGGAGCCGTTTTCTATCTGTGGCACGGCCAGTCGACTGCTTCTGGTTTTTTCTTGATTGGCGACGGTGAATGCTTTGGCGGAACCGTTCGAGATGACGCTGCCCGCCGTATCCAAACACGTTCGAGTGTTGGAGAACGCAGGGTTGATCACGCGCGGTAAGGATGCGCGGTTCCGACCTGTACGTTAAATGCGGAGTCGCCTGAGGCGATCGCAAGTTGGACTGATCAGTATTGCCATATCTGGGACGCACGGTTTGATCTGATGGAGCGCATTCTCAACGATATGAAGGACGAAACCGATGAATGACCGACAGGAATGAGTGAAGATTTGGTGCGCCCGTGACCTACTCCACTCCCAGCCAGGGAAAATCTCGCGGAAAACTCCAACCAGAAACGAGGACGTTTTCGGGGATCGCATAATTCAAATTGAATCAGCGACTGGCACCGTGATCACGAAAGAGTTATTCAACGGAATCGGCTCAAGGAACGCCTGATCAACGGGTCTGGCTGCGCCGAGATGTCGGCCCTGACGGCTCGACGGACCACGTCGCCCGCCATTCTGGATCGATTTAGCCGATTTCGGACCGTCACAGCGGCGGTTTCGCGGTTTTCAGACGGACTCATCCTCATGCCAGAAGTCTCCATCGAACCAGGAACAGATTGCCGAGCGCAAACAGTGTGAACAGCTGTGCCCGGTTCCTGGAGAGCCCGCGATAGCGCGTCTTCATATGACATCTCAGGGTCACGCACTCTGGCCTTGTTCTTGGTGGATGACGGCGCGTCGATGATCGTCGCATCGACCAACGTGCCTGCGCGCAACGTGATGGCCACCCACGTTGGCACCAGATCTACATGGGGACGCGCGCGGCCCATGTGGCAGAGGCCGGACTTGAAAGGCAGCAAGGGTCCTCGGTCATGGTCCGGTGGCCCTCGGGAAAGATGATCAGCGAAGCCCCTTCGTCCAGCGCCTCCAGAATTTTCGCCATAGGGTCTTCATCGCGCGCCTCTGGTCGGCGGTCTGCCGGAACACAGTTGAAGACCTCCGGCCCGATGAAAGCACGCAACTTTGACTTCAGCCAGTAATCTGCCGCCGCGACGGGGCGGGTGTCGCGACGCATATGGCCAGGAAGAACCGTCCAGATCATCGGCATATCGGCATTGCTGACATGATTGGCGAAGTAAACACGTTGCTTGGCCACAGGCTCGATCCCACGCCAATCGGCGCGATCGGCGGTAATGAACCGCGCGAGGAAGGCAAGGGCGTGGCCCACGAGGCGCGCCGCCATTCGGCGGGGAAAGGACGTTACGTCAACCATACACGGGTTGTGGCGAAGGGCCGCCTGAAAGGAAAGGTACTTTCGGGATCGTGCAGTGCGCTACCGACGGAATTGCGGATCGCCTATCTCATCCCAATGCCGGGCTAGCGCCCGTGCCGAGACAACGCGGTCGTGCCCCACCTCTAGACCAAAGATGTCGGCGGCCACGACGCTGACGACCCGGTAAATTGCGGTCGGTTCCGGAAAGCCCACCGCCCCCTGACGGCCGATGCTGACCTCGATCCCGGAGGCGACACTGGTCATCGTGAAACAGATGCTCAAGGCGGGCGCGTCTGGGAAGGTGTCAGCCAATGCACGCATGACGGCAGGGATCGAGAGGCCATCCTCGATCAACTCCTCTGCTGCCATTTCCTCCATGGCCATAAGATCGTACGTCTGCCTCAACGTGTCTGTCCCATTGGGGTTCCCAGAGGCTACACGGTCTTGCAGGGCGTTAATAGAAGTTAACACTACCCGGTTTTGCGCAGGGCCAGCCACTTTCGGGTAGCGCTTGGACGCAATTGACCGTTTGGTCCAAACCAACGATGATAATGGAATCAGAGACGCTAACATGACCGATACGCCTCAGTTACAAGATGCCCATCTGAACAGGATCGACGATGCACGATTGTTTGCAGCACCACGCTCCGCCCACAGACCGCGTATATTGTTACTTTACGGCTCGCTCAGGGATCGCTCTTTCAGCCGCCTGATGACGGAAGAGGCCGCGCTGGTGCTGGAGCGGTTGGGTGCAGAGACACGGACGTTTGATCCTTCGGGCCTGCCGCTCCCCGACGATGTGGACGATAAGCACTTGAAGGTACAGGAATTGCGAGAAGCCGTGATGTGGAGCGAAGGAATGGTCTGGTGCTCGCCTGAGCGTCACGGGGCGATAACCGGGATCATGAAGTCACAAATCGACTGGATCCCACTGACATTGGGCGCAATGCGCCCGACCCAAGGCAAGACGCTGGCGGTCATGCAGGTCAATGGCGGGTCGCAAAGCTTCAATGCCGTCAACCAGTTGCGCATTCTGGGGCGCTGGATGCGTTGCCTGACAATCCCTAACCAATCGTCGGTGCCCAAAGCGTTTCAACAATTCGACCATGATGATCGAATGCTTCCCTCGCCCTATTACAACCGTATGGTCGACGTGATGGAGGAATTGGTGAAATTTACGCTGTTGACACGCGACAATGCCGGTTATCTCGTGGATCGCTACAGCGAGCGGGTGGAAAGCGGGGCCGCAATGATCGCACGGGTGAACACGTCTTAGGCCTCAGGCAAGTCGCGCGTAGACGTCACCTGAGTTGGCTGACTCTGGCAGGGCCGCGATCTGGGCGTGAATCGTGGCGGCATCGACCCATGGCTCGTGCAAAAGAGTATGATCCTCACCGAGCGACAAGTTGAACCGATAGGACCCGAGAGACTCCAGACGCACAAGGCAGGCGCCGGCCACTTTACGCTGGAGGATCGTAAACTCGAACGACAAAGCATGGATTGGGCTTGTCAGGCCTTGCAGAACGGTCAACTCAAGCCCCTCCACATCGACCTTCACGAAGTCCGGGATGCCGTGTTCTGCAATCAATGCGTCGAGCGTTGTAACAGGCACGCGGATGGTACGGTCCCAGACCTCCGAAGCCCAGGCATCCGCGCCCGGGGCGGCATCGACCAAGTCCCTGGAGGCGGTGGAAACGGTGGGGTTGGACGAGTTGATGTGCAGGTCTATCGAGCCCGGTTGCGCGCCTACTGCGAGGTTCAACAGGGTCGCGCCGGGCGTGCGCCCATGGATCAGCCTCAGCGCACGGAAAACGGCGGGTTGAGGCTCCAACGCGACACTCCGCGCTCCGAGGCGCAGAAAGCTTGCGGTCCGGTCACCTACATGGGCACCAATATCAAACGCGAGGCCACCGGAAGGGACGAACTGCGCGTTCAACGCATCCATTCGGGCCGTGCGATCAGTGTCCCGGTAATAGACATCGATGGAGCGCCCAATGGCGCGGGATGTGATGCTCATAGCGCGTCCAATACACTGCTCGCGGCGCGGGCTGTGTCCTGCCACGTTGGCAACACGGCCCCGGCGCGCGCTGCGGCCTCAGACATTCGGGCGTGTAATGCGGGGTCAGTCAGCAGGCGTCTGAGGTTCAAGGCAAATTCGTCCGGCGCATCCACCCGCCCCATCAGCCCCGCCGCATGCGGCACAGTACGCGGGACAGCTCCAGTGCGACAGGTGACGATCGGCAGCCCCCAGGACAGCGCCTCATCAAAGACCATACCGTAGCCCTCATAGCGGGTGGCGAGGGCGAAAATCGACGCCTCCGCAAACAGCGCGTCAAGCTTGGCCTGCGGGATGCGCCCGGTGATCGTCACACGGGATTGCAAGCCAAGCTCGATAAGCAGGTGCGCGATCTCCATTGCATGGTGCGGATCATGCACAGACCCTACAATGACGGCCCGCCACGGCTGATCAGTCACCCGTGCCAGGGCGCTCAGCAGGGTATCGTGACCCTTGCGAGGATGTTGGATGCCGACGGACAGGATCAGGGGTGGATCACTGGGCGCGCTCACGCCAATGCGCGGCTCCGTCCCTGGTTGCGCAATGGTAATGCGCGCCCGTGCAACGCCGTAGTCCCGTACCAAAATATCTGCCGTGTGGGAGCTTGGAACCAACACATGGGCGGCCAACGACAGATTATCGCACTCTGTCTGGTACATGTGGTCACGGCGGGCCTTGGACAACCCTGTCTCTAGCGCCAAGGGATGGTGGATCATCGCGACGATAGGCGCTGACACCTGAGCGAGGCCTTGAGTATCGATCGAGCCGTAGACGAGGCCGTCGAGAATTAGCGCCCGCTCAGACGGGAGGCCCACGAGGACCTCCACGGCATGATTCATGTCACCCGGCGTAGGATCGGGAAACGACGCGCCAAGCTGGACGTGCTGGACGTCGTGGCCGATCACCCGCAATTCCTCCAGCAACCGCCTCTCGTAGATATATCCACCTGTGACGGTGGTGATATCGCCGGGAATTGCAAACGCAGCAAGACGGGTCATGCCAGTTGCTCTGGTGCGTAAATTCCCAAGACGCGACGCTCCACTGCACCCACGGCAGCGTATCCCATGACGGAAAGGATGGCGGTCAGCGCCGTCGCGCTCCAGACCATGTTGTAGTCCGACAGCGACGCCGATAGTGCCATGAGGCTTCCGATCCCATTACCCGTGGCAAGCCATTCCACCACCGTCACGGCGAGGATCGAGGCTGGCACGCTCATTCTTGCACTGGCGAAAAAGGCGGGTAGCATGGCAGGGATACGAACGCGGATCAGCACTTCCCATGAGGAGGCTGCGTAGCTTTCCGTCACGTCCAGCACACGTCCCGGCGCTTGGCGCAAGCCGTGCAGGCAGGCGATGAGCGTGGGAAAAAAGACCATGATCGCGACCAGTGTGACGGTGCCATAGGCCCCACGGCCTAGCAGCAGGACGACAAGCGGTGCAGTGGTGATGATCGGCACCGAGCGTAATGCAATGGCCAGGGGCATGGCCGTGACTGCCATGGTCGGGACCATGATGATCAGTGCTGCCAAGCCCGCGCCCACCAGCAGGCCTGCGATGTAGCCGGGGATTACGAATACGGCGGTCTCGGACAGCGCGGTGGCCAAGGTGGCTCGTGTTGTGGCAGCGTCGGGCGCAACCAAAAGCGCGCTGGCCACATCGTGTGGGCCCTTGGCAAAGAACGGATCGAGGTCCAGCACAGCTATCCCGCCCCACCACAGCAGCAACGCCGCAGTGACCACCAGGATCGTGCCGGACCATCGGCCTGTCATGCGTGTTGCAGGCGCTACCAGTATCACTGGAGGATCCTCGATCAACGTCCGCCGCGCCAGCCACCCGATGACGAGGTATCCCAGGATGGCGACGCCAGTGGCCAGTGTTGCAATGCTCCACGTCATGTCGACGTCCATCACGCGCAGCGCGCGGATGGTAAGGACGCCCATGCCACGCTCTGCCCCGGTGAACTCGCCTACCATAGCGCCCAAAAACGCGGCGGGCACGGCGATTTGCAGGCCCGCGACCAGATAGGGCAAGGATGCCATGGCACGGACGTGGATCAGCGAGGACCAGCGACCGCGACCGTAGGAGCGCACGAGGTCCAGCCAGCCCGACGGCAAAGCGCGCAATCCCACCAGAAGTGGGATCAGGGTGGTGTAATAAACCGCCAGTGCGGCGAGGACGATCTGCGGCCACGGACCCGGACCGAAGATCACGCGCAGGATCGGGCCGGTGGCCACAAGAGGCAAGCAGAAGATCAAAAGGGCGAGACCCTGAACCAGGCGGTCACTGCGCGGGACAAGCGTCGTCAAGACGGCGAGCAGGATGGCCGCAAGGTTGCCGATTATGAACCCCGCCCCAGCATTGGCCAGCGTTGCGCCAAGCGCACGGGTCATCAGGCCAGCGTTTTGGTTCAGGTAGATGAGGATTGCGGATGGGGCAGCTAGGACAAACGCGTCTGACAAAAGGCGCGCCGCAATTTCCCACAAAATGATGGCCGCGAGCGGCCCCACTGGCGTCAGGCGACGCGGTGTCATTGAGCCGCCTTGGGCAACGGATCGGCCATACCGTCGGCCAAAGCTGCGAAAACGCCATCAACAAGTGTTGTGAAGGCGTCAGACCGCGCCAGGCCGGGGCTGCGAGGGCGCGGCAGGACTACGGGAATATCGGCGACGACACGACCAGGCCGGGGCGACAGAACGATAATCCGGTCCGACAGCATCACCGCCTCGCTGACCGAATGCGTCACCAGCAGTGTAGTGGCACCGCGTGCTTCCCACAGACCTGGTAGATCCGTCACAAGTTGTTGGCGGGTCAACTCGTCCACCGCGCCGAAAGGCTCATCAAGCAGCAGCAGGTCCGGCTCGGTTGACAGGGCTCGCGCGATGGCTGCGCGTTGGCGCATGCCACCCGATAACTCTGCCGGGCGCACGTCGGCAAATCCGCCCAGACCCACGAGCCCGATCAACTGGTCAATCTTTGCGGCATCCACCTTGCGTCGCGCAAGGTTGAGAGCCAGCTCGATATTGCCGCGCACAGATCTCCACGGCAGCAGGGACGGGTCCTGGAATGCCACCGACAGCGCCGCCCTGCGCCGCGTCTCTGCCGGGGGCTTACCACCGATGGTGATTGACCCTGAAGTCGGCTCCTCCAGACCCGCAATCATCCGCAACAGCGTGGACTTGCCGCAACCCGAAGGACCGACGATTGCAGTGGTTTGGCCTGCCACAAACGTCAGGTCAGACGGCATGACAGCCTCCACTCCCCCGGAGAAGGTTTTCGCGACAGCCTTGCAGACGACGGGAGTGGACAAAGGCGAGGCTCCTTAGCCGTGAACGTCTTCGAGGATCGAACGATCCCAGAGGTCTGCGGTCACGGTACGACCCAGAAGCGCCAGTGTTTCGATATTGGCGGCAACCGTCTCATCCGTCCACCAACCAAAGCCGTTTGCATCCGTCAGGTCCGAGAACATCAACGGCACCTGGCGCGCGGCCTGCAACAATTGCGTTTCACGGTCGAGGCCGGCATCGGGGAACATCGCGAGGGTCAGGTCCGTGGCGGCTTCGGTATCGTCACGATAGGCATTCCAGCCTGCCACTTCACCGGCCATCAGCGCGACAATATCGGCACGACGATTGGTGAGGCTGTCCTCGGTGGCGATGTAGGTTTGCGAATGAACCGCATAGCCATGATCGGCCAAAAGCATGGTACGAACGTCGAAGCCTTGCACGGTCAGCGCTACGGGCAGATCGGTTTCCCAGCTGAGCAGGCAATCGACCTCACCTGCGACCAGGGGCTGCGGCGAATACTGCGTCGGCACGATCTCAATCGCATCGAAATCCACGTCATTCCGAGTGCAGAGCGCGCGCAGAACCGGTGTGTTGGCTAGCGCCATGCCGATGCGCTTGCCTTCCATATCAGCGGGCACGGTCACGGGATTGGCGGCAAGCGAGGTGATCGCAAACGGATTGTTCTGCATCGCCACGCCGATGATCTTGAACGGCGCGCCCTGCTCAACCGCCGCAGCAGTGTAATCTGCGGCGGATATCCCCACCAGCGCCGTGCCAGACACAACCGGCGGCTCCACCGGAGCGTTCGGACCGCCTTGCAGCAGCGACACCTCAAGCCCTGCATCGCTCCAGAATCCACGGTCCTGGGCAATATAGCTACCGGCAAACTGCGTGGAATGCAGCCAGGACAGTTGCAAACTGACTTGAGATTGCGCAAACGCGCGGCGCGGGGACAAACCCAGAGCCGAGGCACCAAGTGCGGTCGCGCCGGTGGCGATCAGGTGACGGCGTGTGAGGGGAAAATCTCGGGTCATAGGTCGTTCACTTTCTGCAGGATGTAGCTGTTGAAGATAGTCCATCATCGCCCGATGACAGGTGCAATTGGTCGCAGCCACGTGAACATGAAACCGGGGATCACAGTGGCAAGGAAGACGAGGCCAAAGGCCACACTGGTCGCCAGACCCAATTCCGCCGACGCGCCCGCCATAGGAAACAGCACAACGGCAGCCCCTTCGCGCAACCCCCAGCCGCTGATGGACATTGGTAACACCATAGCGAACAGGATCAACGGTATCAGGGTCAGCGCGGTCGCGACAGGCAGGGATGTGCCGAGCGCAACGGCACAAAGTGCGAAGGCTGCGATGTTGCACGACGCCGTCAGCAGGCTGAGGCCGATCTGCGGAATGCGGACACTCTCGGCGAACAGAGCGTGGATGAAGGCGTGGATCGTGCGATCAAAGGCTGACCCCCCGAACGAAGGCGTGCGCGAGATGACCCAGGTGAGGAGGCACGTAGCCAAGGAAAGGCCAACAATTGTCGGTATTAAAACTACCGGTGGCCAATCCGGTGCATCGGGCATGATAGTTCCAATTAAGAGGCCGCCAGCGAGCAGCGCCATAAGACCGATCTGTCCCGCCAGACGCTCAAACACCACCGCTTGCCCGGCCGCCATCAATCCCGCCTGATCACGCGCGCGTACGGCGCGAGCCGCATCGCCAACGACTCCCCCAGGCAACGATTGGTTTACCACCTGAGACAGATAATACTCGCGGATCGCAGCCCTAGTGGGGATATCAATCCCAAGTTGTGCCGCCGTCATCTGCCAGCGCAGGGCCGAGGCGACGGTCTGTACGGTCAGCGTCAACCCCGCTGCGATCAGCCAAATGGGCTCCGCTGCTCCAAGGAGCGCCAGCGCTTCACTGCCATCTACCGAACGCCAAAGAAGCACAGCAATCGCGACACCGGCCGCGATTTGCGCCGCGCGCATCATCAGCCAAGGTTGGACCCGTGGCGGCCTCAATTCACCGTTTCCGCAACCGAAGATCCGGCAAAGGCACGCAGGATGATATCGCGCATCTGGTCCATCGGCGTCACGAGGGCATCGTCAGGCGGCAGGAGCCCCGCGTAAGGGGCAGCCTGGCCTAATCGCCGTACCAATTGCTGAGGCCCAATGACGTGTACCGGGACCTCTGCACGGGCGTCCTGTGCGACGAATTCAGCCGCTTGATGGTCTCCCAAGACGATCATCAGGGGTGGGTCGTCTGCATTGAGCGCAGCGTACTCGAAAACGGCTTGAAGCGCATAGTCTATTGCGCGGCGATACTGATCGCGCACCCGGTCGTAATCGCGCCAGACCACGGCGGGGCTGTCACCGGACGCGGCGACCTCGTTGAAAATAGTGCCGTCGCCAAGGTCCTCCCATGGGACCATCTGCGGCACGGGGAGCCACGGTGCGTGGGACGAAACCAGGGCAATCTGCGCCAGCAAAGGCGCGTCAGTCTCGTCCTGACGCAAGAGGCGATCCATCGCCGCAAGGCTGAATTGATCCGGCATCGTGACCCAGTTGAACGGCAGGCCCTCGTAGCCCAAATCCTCCGCGACCAGCACCGTCTCAAACCCCATCCCCGCCACCTCGGGCCAGTCAAGCGTGACTTGCGGCATCACTACCGCAGTTCGGAGGCCAGCATCGGCACCATAATGAAACAGCGTTTGCCGACCGCTGGACAGCGCCGCCGCATAGCTCGTCTGGTTGTTGATCCACAGACCGTTCGCGAGCGTACTATGGGCCAGCCAGCTTTGCCCGCCCTGAGTGGGCGACGTCAGGAATCCCGACTGCATTGACAGACCAAGATCGCCAAGGCGTGCCTCATAGTCGGCCAGGGTTTGTCTGTGGAGATCAGAATAAAGCGGTGTATCAAAACTGGCGCGCCCGTAGCTTTCGATGAAGACCAAGATAATATCCCGGTCGATGACACTGAATAAATCGGGCGCATCCGTGAACGGATCCGTAGCAGCTGCCGTGCGAAAGGCGCGCAGATCGGCCAGAGTGGAGCGGACCATATCGACACGCTCGGCCCCGACCCGCGCTGTGAATGCGGAACCCGGAGGGTCCAGTGGCAGCGTCCAGCGGCCCGTGGTGTGACCGACCTCCGCCACGGCAAAGCCTGCGAAAACGACGGATAAGATACCGACCAATGCCTGGCCACCTGGACGCAGTTCGATACCTGCCCAAACCTTGAGCGACCACCAGATCAGCGCGGCAGTCACTGCAATGGCGAGAATCGCAATGACAATTACCGCACCGGTCAGGGCAGGCCCGATCGCGCCAGTCAAAAGGCGGGCGAAGGCCTCGATCAATGGTAGATCTGACACCGGGTTGAAGCCGCGGGACAAGGCGTTGAAGCTCACCATGTCAGCGCCTTTGAGTGTCACAATGACAACCAAAAGAGCTGTGATGGCGATCCGAAACGCCATGCCGGTCCGGGACTGGCCCAAAGCCAGCGCTGCCAATAAAATGAACGGCAACTCCAGCGGGAAGACCCAGAAAAGTCCCCATCCAATCGCTTCGGGATGGTTGGGCTGGATCAGCACCAGATACAGCAGAAATACCGCACAGGCGGGTCTGAGAATTCTCATCGTCGCGCCTTGTGCAGCACCCGCACGTCGAGACCAAAGGACCACACCAGCGCCGTAACGGCGCCGGCTGCCAAAAGGTCTGCGATGGGAGAGGTCACAATGGGCGACAACAGCGCCAGCAACACACCGATCTGCACAACGCAAACAACCTTGCGGCTAAACCGCTCCGGCAAATCGCCGTTCAGCCACGGCATAGCAAACTGGAGCACCCAGAAGATGTAACGTGGAAGGCCAAGGATGAGCACATAGGTGTCCACGCAGCCTTCCTTGAGGACCAAGCACGCGAGGATCAACGCAAGCAGAGCATCGACCTCCATATCGAACCGTGCCCCGAAGCGCGACGTCAAGCCCTCGCGACGGGCCAGCCAGCCGTCCAATCCGTCCAACGCAAAGGCCAGAGCCGCGATTGCAAAGACACTCCAGGGCGGAGCGTCCGCGAAGATCGAGGCGACCAAAGCGCAGACAAGGATCAAGCGGATCAGGGTGACAGCATTGCACCAACCAATCTTGCGGTACGGATATTCCGCGCGCAGGGCCGTGTGCGCGATCGTGACCCCCGCCGCGTATGTTATCAGAGCCGCGACCAGCGGCAGCGCTGGGCCGATCAAATTCCACGCGAGCAACACGACGGCAACTGCTCCGACCGTCGCCGCGCCAAGAAACTGCCCGGCAGCAGGTCCAGAGCGACCAAAAGCAACATCGCCAAAGGTGTTTGGTTTGTCGGATACGGACATGGTTTAATCAGGGGCTGCGCCCGTGCCCTTTGAGGGATGGAACCGTGAGACTGCGCCGTCTGGCGTTCTGGCATGCTCTAATCCATAGGGACGCGTTCACAAAATGACAATTCCGACAGCGCGATGTCGGCGTTCGGAATCCGATAATCCGGATCGGTCAAGACGCCAGGTAGACCTGCGCCACGATGGGGCGATGATCGGATGCCGCACGGATACCGGGCCCGTTCAGCACCTCCATCCCCTCCACCCGGCCCGGCATAGTGGTCAGAACACGGTCAAGGGGCAGGATGGGAAAGCGAGTCGGAAAGCTCCGCCGTTTCGGTCCTTTCAGGTTCAAACCGTTAACGCGCCGTGACAGAGCCAATCCACCCCAGGGTCGCCATTCGTTCAAGTCCCCGCACAAGATCAAGGGACGTTGATCCAGCTTTGCCACATGCCGTCCGATGATGCGCATCTGCGCCATGCGCAGGGCTTGGGAAAGCGACAGATGCGTTCCGATCAGGCGTAGCTTTTGGTTTGCTCGGGTGGCATCAACCACGACGGCTCCACGCGGACACATACCCGGAAGGGAGATCAGGTGCAGATCATCAACGACGACCTCGGAATGCAGATAGACCACGACGCCCTGAAAGCCGTGGCTCTGTTCAGTCGAGCGTGACGCAGGCGAGGTTTGAACGTGTCGCAGTCCGGTGATCCTCTCAACCTGAGCGATATCAAGAACGCCTGCATGCGGCGCCGCCTCGGCGTCGGCCTCTTGCAAAAACAGCGCCTCTGCTCCGGATCGCCAGACCTCGGTGCGCAGGACATCGAGCATTCGGACAGGATCGAACCGGCCATCGTTGGCACGGCCCCGATGAACGTTCCAGCTGACGCAAGTGAAGGGAGGTGAGGGGATATTCATCGGTTCAGTCATTATTTGTCCCATTCGAAACCGTCAAGGCAGGGAATTGTTGCCCGCAGATGGATCAAGCGGGTTTTCCCTGCAAGACTTGCAGTGCGTCCTCAGCGGCCTCCAGAGCGCCTTCCAGGAACCCGCCGAAGCCATGTGCAGTTTCAGTGCCAGACACGATCACGCGCCCGTCCATAAAGGTTTGCAGCACGGTCGGCGGGCCATAATCGGGATGCGATGTCGGCGCGCCCGTGTCCGCTGGCGTTGCTGTCCACGGGTCCGTGGCCCAGTCTTTGATGTGGAGCGCGGACGGTGCCGCAGCTTCCAACCCAAACATCCGCCCCAGTTGAGCCAAAACCTGTATCTGCAAGGCCGCTTCGTCCAGACGGGCGGCAGGAGGTACTCCGATAAACCCAAATAATGCGCCGAAGCTACAATCATCCGGGGAGGCATCGTGAATCTCTACCATCGGGCCTAGACGGCTCATCGCGTCGCCGGATAGGCCTATGTCACGCCAGAATGGTGTGGCGTAGACGGCAACGGCTTTGGCCTGGCCCGCCATCCATGTCGGGATCTGTTCCAGCGTCATGGATTGCGTCGTCGTCAGCGGTGGATCGAAGGTCAAACCTGCAATCAGGCGCGGGGGCAGAGCCAGAACGACGCGACGGGCTTGGAAGGTCGTTTCGTCAGTGCGGACCGTCACGCTGTCGGCCGTTTGGGTCAACCCGATGACCTGGGAGTTGAGCCGGACCCGGTCTTCGGGAAGTCCTGCGGCCAGTGTCCCCGTCAACGTGCCGAACCCGCCGTCCAACCGCCACGAACCCTCCATGGATGCATATCCCCGGCCCCTTTGGACAGCGCCAGTATGATCCTCGAAGGTGAGGGCACCGGTTGCGAATTGTTCGAACCGGCGCAGCCCCAGCCGGTCCGTCAAGGCTGAAATCCGCGGTTGTCCTGGCCAGAACCAAGCGGGGCCCATGTCAAAAGAGCTGTTACCGTGGGGCAGCGTCAGAATGCGCCCACCCACGCGGTCACGCGCATCCAGCAGCAAAAAATCTTGGCGCGAGGTTTGCAATTTGTCGGCAATCGCAAGGCCGCACAGGCCCGCGCCAACAATGATGGTGTCGCTCATACGGCAGGTGGCTTGGCATGGGGCAAATGGCCAGTCTTCATCCACACCCTTGCACCCTCGGCCCCCGCCACTGCGCTCAACATGGAGTTCATGGGCAGACGCAACCAGCCGCCTTTTGCCAATCTATCACTTCCTTCTGCGATTTCGCCGTCCAGTACCAAAATTTCCGCCCCGCCGGGTGCATCCTGAGTCAACTCTTCACCCGGATGCAGCTTGCGGTAGCTGACGGTCTCAAAGGCATCTTCATGCAACACCGCAATGCCACCCACGGCGACCGCGTCCATATCCACATGAAACTGTATCCGGTCTTTCAGGTCGAATTGCCACAACTTCACAAAAATCGTGCAGCCCTCGCGTGAGCCCGGCGTATGGCTGGTTGTCGGCGGATTTCGCACATATGTGCCTGCCGGGAAATCCCCGTACTCGTCTTGGAACACACCGTCCAGCACGATGAACTCCTCCCCGCCTGCGTGAGTATGGGCGGAAAATTTGGATCCTGGCGCATAACGGACGATGGACGTGGCGCGCGCCACCTCACCGCCAATGCGATCCAGCATCCGCCTGTCAACGCCCGGCATCGGCGAGGCGCTCCATTCCACGCAGGTAGAATGCACAACTACGCGCTTGGAGAAATCTGCATTCAAGTCCATGGCTTGTGTCCTCTATGCGTGGAAGACGACGTTGGCCTAATGCCGATACAAGGCTCAAGCGCTTTGTGTTGCGTGACGGGGAGGTTTCGCTCACATATGCGGCACCGTCCTCAGGAGTTCCCCCATGGCTGTCAAGCGTTTGCTAACCGAATTCGGTATGGGAAGCTCCCTGCGCCGCCAAGATTACACTGAAGCTGCCACACGCGCCGTCAGAGACGCGCTGTGGCACAATTCGATCAATCTCGCCGAGTTGTTCGGCAAGGAAAAGACCGAGATGCAAATCACGGTGGAAGTCGGCGTACAGATTCCTGACGCCCTGGATACCGACAAGATCGCGGCAATTTTTCCATACGGTCAGGTCACGGTCGTGCCGCGTCACGGCGGCTTGGATGTGCCGCGCAATGACGGCGGCAATCCGACAGTGATCGCGAATGTCGCTATTTCCGTGGCGCTTGATTTGGAGCCAGTCCGATGACCGAGCAACGCTTCATTATCGAAATGGGAATGGGCAACGACCAGTATGGACAGGACTACACCAAAGCCGCCGCACGCGCGATTGAGGATGCGATCCGACACTCCGCGATCCCGATGTTTGAGGCGACGGGGCTGAACCACAAAGTGATGCGCGTGCAGGTCACGATCGGCGTGCAGGAGCCTTCCCGCGTCGATTGCGCCGTGCTGGCCGAAAAACTGCCCCGTGGCGAGGCCAAAGTGAAGGCCGTCTTCGGCGGGTTGGACGTGGTGAACCCGGACACTGGCAAAACTCTGGTCATCGCGTCAGCGGCGGTCGAAGCCTTCCTTCCGCGCCAGCCCGGCTAGACCTCTGACAGGGCCTCGCAAAAAGCGCAGGCGGCGCTGGTCGCGATGACGTCGGCGCGGGCAATCGCACTGAACGCGTCGAGGTAGCGGAGCTTGATACGGCGACCAACTATTCCTCCGTGCGGTCAATTCTGGTCCAAAACGATATGGGTCCTATGTGCCACTTCATTTTTCTTTGCCATTCCAGCATGGTAAACCAGTGGACGTCGGGGAGGACCTATGAAGACTCAGGTAGTGATCATTGGCGGCGGGCCGTCTGGCCTGTTACTTGGGCAGTTGCTGCACACGCGCGGGATTGAGACGGTCGTGTTGGAGCGCAAGACCAAGGACTATGTCCTGGGCCGCATTCGTGCGGGCGTGCTGGAGCAAGGCCTTGTGGGCCTTATGGAACAAGCGGGTTGCGCGGACAGGTTGCGTGCGGAGGGCTTGCCACACGACGGTACGCTGATCTCCTATGGAGATGAAATGTTTCGCGTGGATTTCACGGACCTCGTTGGCACGCCTGTGATGGTTTACGGCCAGACAGAAGTGACAAGAGATCTATATAAATCCCGTGAGACCGCAGGCTTACCGATCATTTATGACGTGGACGATGTCGTGATCCATAACGCCGACGGTGACGCGCCCAATGTGACCTACTCAGTGGCGGATAAAGTGCAGCGGATCGATTGTGATTTCGTCGCGGGTTGCGACGGATACCATGGCGTCAGCCGCAAGACGATCCCCGAAGATGTCCGGCAGGAATACGAAAAGATCTATCCGTTCGGCTGGCTTGGCATCCTGTCTGAGACACCGCCCGTGAGCCATGAGTTGATCTATTCCAACTCATCGCGCGGTTTCGCGCTTTGCTCCATGCGGAATGCGCAGTTGAGCCGCTACTACATTCAATGCTCCCTCGACGATCACCCGCGCAACTGGAGTGATGCGGCGTTCTGGGAGGAATTGAAGCGCCGCATCCCTGCGAACCAAGCCGACGCGTTGGTAACCGGTCCGAGCATCGAGAAATCCATCGCGCCGCTGCGGTCTTTCGTGACCGAGCCGATGCGCTGGGGCCGGTTGTTCTTATGTGGGGATGCCGCCCATATCGTCCCGCCGACCGGGGCCAAGGGCCTGAATACCGCTGCCTCGGACGTGCACTATCTTTTCGAAGGGTTGGTTGATTTCTACAAAGACGGCAGCACCACAGGCGTCGACACCTACTCGGAGAAAGCGCTGGCGCGAGTCTGGAAGGCCGAAAGGTTCTCTTGGTGGTTCACTTCGATGATGCATCGCTTCCCGGATCAGACGCCGTTCGACCTGAAAATGCAGTCGGCCGAGCTGGAATATCTGCGCGGCAGCGCCAGCGCACAAAAAGCGATGGCCGAGAATTACGTTGGCCTGCCGTATTGAAGGAGACGTCCATGACTGACCGACACGCACAAGGCATGGCGACCCGCCGCGCCGTTCTGGGCGATGCCCATGTAGACCGGGCGGAGGCTGCGAAGACGACGCTCGACAAGCCGTTCCAGGACATGATCACGGAAGGGGCGTGGGGTACGCTGTGGAGTGACGATACGATCACGCGGCGAGAGCGCTCGATGCTGACACTGGCGCTTCTGGCGGCCACCGGCAACTTTGAAGAGATCCCGATGCATGTCCGCGCCACAGCCAATACCGGAGCCAGCCCCGACGATATCATCCAGGCATTCATGCATGTCGCCGTCTATGCCGGGGTGCCGAACGCCAATCGCGCCATCAAACTGGCAAAACAGACCCTATCAGAGATGGAGGCCGACAGATGAGAGAAATTGAACGCCCCTTGGCTGAATATCATCAGCGCGACACGAACAGGCACCCTGACGCGCTGACGCCGGCCTACAAAACCTCCGTCGCGCGGTCTCCGCGGTACGCGCTGTTGAGTCTTGAGCAGACGAAGAGCGAGATCACCGGGCCGACCTTTGGTCATGACGACATTGGCACTCTGGATCACGACCTTCTGCGCAACTTCGCCGGTGACGCAGCGCCGATAGGTGAGCGGATCATCGTCCACGGACGTGTGCTTGACGGCAACGGGCGGCCCGTGCCGAATACGCTGTTGGAGGTCTGGCAGGCCAATGCCTCGGGCCGCTATCGACACAAGAAGGACACATACCTCGGCGCACTGGATCCGAACTTCGGCGGCTGTGGGCGAACGATGACTGACGAGACCGGCTACTACTTTTTTCGCACGGTCAAACCCGGCGTGTACCCTTGGCGCAACCGCGTCAACGATTGGAGACCTGCTCATATCCATTTCAGCGTCTTTGGCAGCGCCTTCTGTCAGCGCCTGATCACGCAGCTTTACTTTGAGGGTGATCCCTTCATCCCACTCTGCCCCATCGTCCAGACCATCGACGATCCGCAAGCCGTGGATCAGCTGACCGCGAAGCTGGACATGAACGCGACGATCCCGCTTGATACGGTCGCATACCGTTTCGATATCGTACTGCGCGGGCGGCGGTCGACGCTCTTTGAAAACCGGTTGGAGGGAAACTGATGGAATACCTCAAGGAAACGCCATCGCAAACAGCTGGCCCCTACGTTCATATCGGTTTGGCACCAGGTGCCGCCGGGTTTGAGATGTACGACAGGGAACCCGGCCAGGACATTGCCGGTGAGAACGCGTCCGGAGTGCGTATTCGCGTCGAAGGCCGCGTGATGGATGGCACCGGGTCTCCGATCAAGGACGTGCTTCTGGAAATTTGGCAGGCAAATGCCAACGGACAATACGCGCACCCGGAGGGCGGCGAAGTGGAAGACGGGTTCCGCGGGTTTGGCCGCGTCATCACTGACTTTGAGACAGGAGAATGGGCGTTCGACACAATAAAACCGGGTCCTGTCGCGGGGCGAAATGGCTCCGTACAAGCCCCGCATCTCAACATCTGGATCGTCGCGCGCGGTCTCAACAACGGTCTAAATACGCGGATGTATTTTGATGACGAAGCCGAGGCCAACGCAAATGATCCTGTGCTAAACACGATCGAATGGGACATCCGCCGCCCTACGCTGATTGCGAGGCGCGACGGGAATGCCTATCGCTTTGATATCCGTATCCAAGGCGACAATGAAACGGTGTTCTTCGATGTCTGATCCTGCCAAACCCTGCATCATCTGTGTGGCCATCACCGGCTCTGTCCCCACCAAGGCCGCGAACCCCGCCGTCCCGATCTCCGTCGGGGAACAGGTGGAATCGACGCATGAAGCGTTTGAGGCCGGGGCTTCGATCTGCCACGCCCACGTGCGTAACGCGGATGAGACGCCATCATCGGACCCGGAGAAATTCGCGCGCCTCAAAGAAGGGGTGGAGGCGCATTGCCCCGGCATGATCGTGCAGTTGTCCACCGGAGGTCGCTCCGGTGCAGGAAGGGAACGCGGCGGGATGCTGCCGTTGCGCCCCGATATGGCGTCGTTGTCAGTGGGGTCGAATAATTTCCCCACCCGCGTCTACGAGAACCCGCCAGATCTGGTGGATTGGTTGGCCGCCGAGATGCTGGAATACGGCGTGAAGCCCGAGATTGAGGCGTTTGACCTCAGCCACATCCATCATGCAGCACTGATGCATAAGCGGGGACAATTGGCGGATTACCCGTATGTCCAGTTCGTTATGGGTGTAAAAAACGCCATGCCCGCGGATCGGGACACATTCGATTTTTATATCAAGACCATGGAGCGATTGTTGCCGGACTCTGAATGGTGTGCCGCCGGGATCGGACCGAATCAGATTGTGCTGAACGAATGGGCGATCGGGGCGGGGGGGCATGCGCGCACCGGGTTGGAAGACAATGTTCGCTGGGATCGTGATACCCTCGCTCCGTCCAATGCCGCATTGGTGAAACGCGCCGTCGGGATATGCGAACAAGTCGGACGGCCCGTTGCAACACCGGCGCAGGCACGCGAGCTATTGGACCTGCGCGGGTAAAACGCGGGTCGATCGCCCACATTAAGCAAAATTTTACCCGGGGGCCTTAGACCTGCTTTCACATCGCAGGAGCCAGGCCCATGGCAGACGAAAGCCTTCGCCCGATCATTATAAAGAAGAAGAAGGTGGTCAGCGGTGGTGGCCACCATGGCGGCGCGTGGAAAGTGGCCTATGCGGATTTCGTGACTGCGATGATGGCGTTTTTCATGCTGATGTGGCTGCTCAATGCGACCACCGAAAATCAGCGCAAGGGTCTGGCTGACTACTTCAGCCCTACAATTCCTATTGCGCGCATTTCCGGTGGTGGTGACGGCGCGTTTGGGGGTGACAGTCCCTTCTCGGACGGCACGCTCGCAGGCGGCGGCGCTGGCGTCGAAAGCGACGTTCCACTGCCAACCGATGACGTCGGGATGGACACCAGCGCTGAGGAAGAGGCGGAACACTTGGCCTCGATTGAAGGCGAATTGTCCGGGCAGGGCGGCGATTCGATAGTCAGTGAACTGGCCCGCCCCCATATAGAGACTCGACTGACCGACGAAGGGCTCGTGATCGAGGTGTTCTCCCGCCCCGGTGCGCCGCTCTTCGATGCAGACACAGAGATGCCGCAGCCATGGTTGGCGGGTTTGGCGGTCACGATGGCAGATCTGTTCGGGACTGTAACCAATGGCGTGGCTGTTGAGGCGCATATCGCAGCAGAGCCGTTGGTGCGGGCCACGGCCAGTGGTTGGCAACGCTCCACGGAACGAGCGCAGATGATTCGGGCGCTGTTGGAAGGTGGCGGGCTACATCCGCGCCGCATTTCACGGGTCACCGGCCATTCAGACCGAGAACCGGTGGTGCAACCCGCTATCGCACCGCGCAATGACCGGGTGGAGATCATCTTACTGCGCAATCGGCGCTGAAAAGTAACACGCATTTTATTCGTTAGGACGTCCTTAAGGCTTGAGACGGCAATGATACCGTTAATCGAGATGCAGCAGAAAGGCGCATGTTATGACAATTTCTTCCTCGCTTAACGCGGGCGTCGCGGGTCTATCCGTCAACGCCAGCCGGTTGGCCACTATTGCCGACAACATCGCGAACTCGGGCACTAATGGGTACAAACGAGCCGTCGCCGATTTCCACTCCATGGTTATCGATCAGGGCAGCGGAATCTATTCAGCGGGCGGCGTTCGGGTAACGACACAGCGGCTCATCGATCAACCGGGGGCGCTTGGCACAACCAATAACCCGACCGATCTGGCAGTGCGGGGCCGCGGCTTCCTGCCTGTCACGACCGGTGCCGCCGTAGGTGCTGCGGAAGGCGGAGAACTGCCGTTGTTCCTGGCAACGACCGGATCTTTCCGCACGGATGCGGATGGCTTTCTGCGCACGCCTACTGGTGTCACGCTGATGGGTTGGCCTGCCAATCCAGACGGCTCCATCCCCAACTTCCCACGTGATACTGGTGCAGGGCTAGAACCCGTGCGCGTGAACGTTAACCAATTCACGTCAGAGCCGACGACGCGTATATCGCTTGGAGTTAACCTACCAGGAACGGACACCACAGCCGGGTCGGCGGGCGACACGCGGCAATTGTCTGTCGAATATTTCGACAACCTAGGCACCTCTCAGTCCATCGAAGTGACCTTTGCACCAACCGTTCCGCTGGCTGGTGATCCGGCGTCCAATACTTGGACGATGATTATGCGCGATAGTGCGTCAAACGATGCCATCGTCGGCGAATACGAAGTGCTGTTTAACGATAGCCGCGCAGACGGCGGCACGATTTCAAATGTCTCACAGGGCGTCCCCGCAACCGGAGGTGCGTGGAGCAACACGTCGGGCGCTCTGACGATTGACGTGCTAGGCGGCCCGATCGAGATCAATATCGGTGCGGAAGGCACTGGCGAAGGCTTGACGCAACTGTCTGACAGCTTCGCTCCGACCTCAATCTCCAAAGATGGCTCTCCTGTTGGCAACCTCGTTTCGGTTGAAGTGGACGCTAACGGGTTTGTCCACGCGAATTTTGATGTTGGCATCACTCGAACCGTCTATCAGATTCCCCTGATCGACTTGCCCAATCCCAACGGCCTCACAGCGCACGACAACCAACTGTATTCGACGTCAGCCGAGAGCGGCAGTTTCTTCCTTTGGAATGCCGGGGATGGGCCGACGGGTGATGTCGTGGCTTACGCGCTCGAGGAATCAACCACCGACGTCGCGGCGGAACTCACTCAATTGATTCAAACGCAAAGGGCCTATTCCTCAAACGCCAAGATCATCCAAACTGTGGATGAAATGTTGCAGGAGACTACGAATATCATCCGCTAAGGTGCGGTTATTATTCGGGTTCAAGTCCCCCTCATGAGCATTTCCTCAGCACTTTCAAACGCCCTCAGCGGGCTCACAGCGTCTTCGCGCGCTGCGGATGTCGTCTCCTCCAATATCGCCAATGCGATGACCGAGGGGTATGGTACCCGGCGGCTGGATACCGCTTCGCGATTGAATGGCGATGCAGGGTCGGGCGTTCGTGTCATCGGAATCACCCGGCAAGAAGACACGATATTGCTGGGGCAGCGTCGATCAACCAGTGCCAACCTCGGTGCGTCTCAAACTACTGCCGATTTCATGACGCGGCTGGAATCAATGTTCGGCCCACCCGATGCGGTCGGAAGCCTGTCGGCCCGCATGGCTGATTTTGAGGGGAAGTTGGTCTCTGCCGCCAATAACCCTTGGAACGCGACCCAACTGACGAGCGCAGTTGAGGGAGCGCAGTCCGTCGCCTCGTCCCTCAATGGCCTTGGCGAGGAAATCCAAAACGAACGGAAACGCGCAGACGCCGGAATTGGGCAGGCTGTGAACCAGATCAACGCTGCGCTGGAAGGGTTGGAAAACTTAAACAAGCGCATCCTTTCTGTGCGCATTAATGGCGGCGAATTGGCCTCTTTGATGGACGCGCAGGGCCAGTTGGTGGACCAAATCTCACCGTTTATTCCGTTGCAATCACGGCGGGAAAGCAATGGTGCACTCAGTATCTACAGCGACGATGGAATTGTCCTGCTCAACTACCGGGCGGCGGAATTGGGCTTCAATCCGTCGCCCGGTATGGACACCGACCTGTCGTTGGCCAACGGTAACCTTTCTGGTCTGACGATCAATGGACGTCCCTTGCGCCTAGAAGGCACTAACCCCGCATTTGCTGGCGGGAAGCTCAGCGCGATGTTTGGAGTGCGCGACACACTCGGGCCGGATGTACAAGCTCGGCTCGACGGCATCGCCATGGATCTGGCAGCCCGGTTTGACGAGGCGGGCCTGGACCCAACCATCGCGGCAGGCGATCCGGGCCTGTTCACCGATGCAGGCAATCTGGTCGACGGCCTCAACGAAGTAGGTCTTGCCGGGCGTCTTCGGGTCAACAGCGCCGTAGTTCCGAACGCGGGAGGTGCGGTTTGGCGATTGCGCGATGGCATGGGCGCAGCGACGGAAGGGCCGACCGGAAATGCGACTTTCCTCACCGCGCAGATCGACGCTCTAGCCGCAGCTCGTCCGACTGCTTCCACCGCCTTTTCCGCCACGTGGCGGTCCATGTCAGGCCTTGTTTCCGAGAACCTGTCCCTCGTAGGTCTAGGCCGCATGACAGCTGAAATGTCGCTTGCCGGATCCTCCGCCCAGCACACTGCCTTGCAAGCAGCCGAGCTAGCAGGCGGCGTCGACACCGATGATGAGCTCCAACGCTTGCTGCGAATCGAGCAGATGTATGCCGCGAACGCTCGTGTAGTGAACGTGGCTGAGGAAATGATGGATGAATTGATGAGGATCGCTGGATGAGCTTGGTGACATTCGGCGACGCCGCGCAGTTTCAATCCTTGAGACGCGACTCCGCACAAATCAAAGAAGACCTGAGCCGACTGACCGGCGAGCTCTCTTCCGGGCGCCATGCCGATCTCGGCCGCGCCCTTGGAGGCGATTTCTCAACCCTCGCCGACATCACGCGGAGCCTCCGACTGAACCAGTCATTCAGTTCTTCCGTCACTGACGCCGCGATTGCTGCAGAGGGTCGTCAAAGCGCATTGGCGCGGCTATCGGCAGAAATCGAAGGTTTCGCGCCTGCCTTATTGTCGGTGACGGGCGCGGGCAGCCAGTCCGACCTGCAGTTAAAACTCGCCAATACCGCAGAGCGATTTGAGAGCGCTGTCGGAGCGTTGAATACACGTCTGGCCGGACGCAGCCTGTTCTCAGCTGATGCTCCAGACCAAACGCCGTTGATAAGCGGCGAGGCTATGTTGATTGAACTCCGCACTATTGTGGCCGACGCAACCGATGCGGCAACGATTGAGGCCGACGTGACTGCATGGTTCCAAGATATCGGTGGCGGGTATGAAACCTTTGCCTGGCAAGGTGGTACCGGACAACCGCCGACAGTTCTCTTGGCGGAAGGCCAATCAGCAAATACGGGGATAACAGCGCTCGATCCGGCCATTCGGGAAACTCTCGCGGGGCTCGCGATCGCGGCTCTGGCTTCTGAGAATGCAGCGTCTTTAAACGATAGCGAAAAGCGTGCCCTTGTCACGATTGCGGCGCAAAAGATGCTCGGCAGTACAGACCGTCTTATTGAGTTGCGCGCCAATCTTGGTGCAGAGGAGGCGCGCATTGAAGATGCCCGCGTCACGGCGGAAACTACCCGCAGTTCTCTTGAAATCGAATATGGCAACTTAACGTCTGCCGACCCATACCGGACCGCGACGGAGCTAGAGGCCGTCTCAACGCGGCTTGAAAGTCTCTACATTGTGACCGCGCGCATGTCGCGCCTGAGCCTTACGGAGTATCTCCGGTGATCAGATTTATTTCCATTCTGACAGTGGCTGTAGCCTTCGCGACCGCTGCTTCTTCCACTCCGGTTCGAATCAAGGACCTTGTGGAGTTCGACGGAGTGCGTGGCAACGACTTGGTGGGGTACGGCCTGATCGTCGGCCTGAACGGTACTGGCGACGGACTGCGAAATGCGCCGTTTACAGAAGAAATCATGGTAAATGTGCTGGAGCGCCTTGGCGTCAACGTTACTGGAGAACAATTTCGTCCGCAAAACGTGGCGGCCGTCATCGTCACCGCCACTTTGCCGCCGTTCGCACGGCAAGGCGGGCAAATCGACATTACTGTTTCTGCCATTGGAGACGCGGACAGTTTGCTTGGCGGAACGCTGGTCATGACCCCACTGACCGCCGCGGATGGAGAGATCTATGCCGTGGCTCAGGGCGCCGTCATCGCAGGCGGTGCGTCGATACAGGGAGATGGAGCGGAAATCGTGCAGGGCGTGCCGACAGCCGGCGTGATCCCGTCAGGAGCCCGCGTGGAGCGTGAGGTTGAATTCAATTTCTCGGACATGGCGCAAATCCGCCTTGCTCTTCGCGCCCCAGACTTCACCACCGCCGCTCGTATCGAGGCGGCGATCAACTCCGAATTCGGGCGCGGGGTGGCGGCAATGCTGGATGCAGGCACCGTCCTGCTGGACATCGAGAGTACCCGCGCGAGCTCGCCCGCCCATGCAATCACACGGGTAGAGAACATTTTGGTAGAGCCAGAAACGCGCGCGCGTGTCGTCGTCGATCAACGCTCCGGCACCATTGTGATGGGGGAGGAGGTTAGGATCAGTCGGGTCGCAGTGGCGCAAGGCAACCTTACGCTTCGTATCCGAGAGCAGCCGATGTCGGTTCAACCAAATCCCTTCGCGGAAGGCGAGTCAGTCGTCCTGCCCCGAACCGAGGCGGCATTGGTTGAGGAAGGTGGCACTGGACTGGCCGAGATTACAGGCGGTACGTCCTTGTCGGAGGTTGTCGGTGCCTTGAACGCTCTGGGCGTATCTCCAAGAGATATGATTGATATCCTTTCAAGCATCGAAGCCGCAGGTGCACTTCACGCAGAGTTCGTCGTCCGCTAGGTAATCGCCCGCTCTTCATGCACTCCAGAGTCGGTCCGAAACGATTTAAGTCCTGGGTCGGGACTCTTAGCCAGAACATGACGACTGAGCTGCTGCCGGTTTCGTGGACACCGAGATAAGGTGTTTATGAAATTGGAGATGAGCGTTAGGTGGTGTCTTCATTTAGGCCAGCCAGACCATTGCGCAGGCGAGAGAGACGAACGCCCGAAAGGACGAAACGGTCTTTTCGCATCGCAGGGCGATCCGATGGAAGCGTTTGATCCGGTTGAAGAAACACTCGACCAAGTGACGCTCCTTGTAGAGCACCCAGTCGATTGGTTGCGAGGTTGATCGCGTCGGATTCTGTTTGATCTGTGCGATCGCGCCAAGGTCCGTTGCGATGAAAGTGCGAAAGTGATCGGCGTCGTAGGCGGCGTCCGCCATCACATGCCCGACACCCGCCAGCCCTTCGATCAAGCCGCGTGCCTGCGGGCAGTCGCCCCATTGACCGGGCGTGATCGTGAAGCGGATCGGCAGGCCAAGTGCATCCACGGCGGCGTGTATCTTGGTGGTCAGGCCACCCTTGGAGCGACCGATTGCGTGAGCCTCAGCCCCCCTTTTGCGCCGCTGGCGTCCGCGTGGGCCTTACAGATGGTCGCATCGACCAAGACGTATTCAAAGTCGGGGTCTGCGCTTGAGGTCTTGAAAAAACTCTCCCAAACACCCGATAGCGTCCAGCGTCGGAACCGACAATGTGCCGTTCGCCAGTTGCCAGGCACCGGTGGCAGATCGCGCCATGGCGAGGCGGTCCGCGCCAACCAAAGAATTGCATCCAGGAAAAGCCGATTGTCCGATCCGGTGCGACCACGGTCGCCTTTCTTGCCCGGAACAAGTGGCTCGATCCGCGCCCACTGCGCGTCGCTCAAGGTTCGTCTGCTCAACATCGCCTCCGTTTTCGATCTTGAATCAAAAATCAAACCAAATGGGAATCCCCTAAATGAAGACGCCACCTAGCGGTGCCTTGACCCCACGCTGATCATTGGATCGCCTTTTTCGGCTTCCAGCGTTTTGCGAACTTGAGCACATCGAAGCGCAGTTCGTCTATTGGTGGCGTGCTCGGGTCGAAGCTGCCCCCATACTGAACCGCCCCTTGTTTGCCGGAGACCCAGAGCGGTTGCGCATTTGGCAGGAGAACCGTTCGGTCTATGGTGCGCGCAAGCTCTGGCATGCGATGAAACGGGAGAAGTTTAATATCGCCCGCTGCACCGTTGAAAGATTGATGCGCGATATTGGCATTGAAGGTGTTCGGCGCGGAAAGAAGGTCAAAACAACCTATGGCCAGCCCGCCGAACTCTGCCCCTTGGACAAAGTGAACAGACAATTCCGGGCCACTCAGCCCAACCAGCTCTGGGTGTGGCGATGCGATTGATCAGGAGGCGTGTGCCACCCGGTCGCGCGCGCGGAAACGCCATCGGGTCAAAGGCGGCGCGGCGCCCAGGGTGTCTCTCGCAGGCGCAGCCCTTCCCCGTATCACGCAACCCGGCGGCACGCGGCAGGCGCTGACGCCCTTGCCCATCGCGGCCCTGCGGGTGGAGCCGGATATCGTCGCGGGTCTTGCGCGTCTGGGCCTGCGCCGCATCGGCGACGTCATGAGCCTGCCCCGCGCCAGCCTGACGCGGCGCTTCGGTAAAAATCTTGTGTGGCGCCTGGATCAGGCGCTTGGCCTCCAGCCTGAACCGATCTCTCCTGCCGGTGCGCCTTTGCATTTCGCGGTTCGGCTCAGCTTTCCCGATCCTATCGGGTTGGAGGCGGATGTCGCTGCCGGCCTTGACCGGATCCTGGCCCCGTTGTGTGACCGTTTGCGGGCCGCAGGCCGTGGCGCGCGGCGGGTGCGGCTGGAGATGTCTCAGGTGGATGGCGCGATCCAGACGCTGGAGGTCGGACTTGCCCGGCCCGCCGATCAGCCGGACAAGCTGGCGCCGCTGTTCGCCATGAAACTGGGAGAGGTCGACGCAGGCTATGGCATTGATCGCCTGCGCGTCGTGGTCCATGTGACAGAGCCGATGCACGCGACCGAGCACAAGGGCGGATGGGCCGTCGCGCGCGATGCGGCAGGCCCCCGTGCGCCGGGCCAGGACATGGCCGACCTGATCGCGCGCCTTGGGGCTCGGGTGGGGTTGGAGGCGATCCGGCGCAGACGCCCTGCCGACAGTCACATCCCCGAGAAAACCGATGTGCCGCTTGCCGCCGCCTGGTCCGAGGCGGAGCCTGCAGGCTCCTGGCCCGCCCCCACGCGCCCGCGCCCCATTACCCTGTTCCGGCCGGAGCCGGTGACCGCCGTCGACACCCCGCGTGTGCCCGCCGAGTTCCGGTGGCGGGGGCGCGTGTTCCTGACCCAAAGCGCCACGGGACCGGGCCGGATCGCACCGGAATGGTGGCTGGAAGAGCGGGAATGGCGCACCGGTGTGCGCGATTACTGGCGCGTCACCACGCAAGACGGCGCCCGCATCTGGCTGTTCTATGCCCATGGCGGGGCCAGTTCGGGGGGCTGGTTTGCCCAAGGTGACTTCGGATAGCCGCCCCCGCCTGCGCCACCGCTCCGGCCCACTTCCACTACTTCCTCTACTTCCACGCGCGCGCGGATTTTCGGACACCACCGACACACACTCACCGCACCGACGCGATGAGACCCTGAACCGGGCGGCACCCGCTTTGACCCCCGAACCCTCTGGCGGGAGGATTGCACCAGGGGCCTGTCGCCACCGGCACTGCGCCGGCCAACACCGTGACCCGCGCGGGCAATAGTCTTGCCAATATCCTCTCGGTCGACGATCCTCGGACCACACCGACAGGAGCAGCGGCACAGGCGATGGCGGATCAAGGGTTCAAAGTTCGCGGGCTTGGCGAGATTGCCATCAGATGCGATGACGTCGGGCCAATGGCCGCGTTCTACGGTGACATTCTGGGTCTTGAGCGGATGTCTGGCAGCGCGGTGGACGGCATCATATTCTTCCGTATCGCGGACGGTTTCGGTGGGCACACTCAGATCCTTGCACTGTTCGACAAGGCGCTCACCGGCCGCCCCGGCCTGCACCCGACAGGCTCCGACAGCCCGGCAACCGGCGCGGCATCCTCGCTCCACCACATCGCGTTGAGCCTGCCATATGCAGAGCAGGACGCCGTCATGGCGTGGTATGACGCCCAGGGGCTGAGCTATCGGGTGGAGCAGTTCGGCTGGATCGGATGGCGCGGGATCTTCACCACTGACCCCGAGGGGAACACGGTCGAACTCGTCGCCTACGACGACAGGTTAGTGGACCGCTGAACGCTTTGGCGACCGCATTGTCGCCAGAACAGAAACACTGCGTTTCGGACCCGCACACGCAGTGTCGGGTGGCACAGACCTGAACGGCTTCATCAATACACCGGACGGAAACAGCGTTCTCTTTGTGGTCCTGAACGGGTTGAGCGACGCCAACATTCCTCCGGGGGAACTGACCGTCCGGCGCACCTAGGTCCGGCGGTGCCTAGATCGCCGCCTTGCGCATTTCATCGAGATAGATCTCGCGCAGGCGGGCGGTGATTTTGCCCGGCGCACCGGAACCGACCGCCGCGCCGTCGATCTCGATCACGGGCATGACGAAGGTGGAGGCCGAGGTGATGAACGCCTCATCCGCGGCCTGTGCCTCTGCCAGCGTGAAAGGACGCTCCTCGACCTTCATCTGTGCCTCCTGTGCCATGCGCAGGACAGCGGCGCGGGTGATCCCGCTCAGGATCTCATGACCCAGATGCCGGGTGATGATGGTGTTGCCCTTGACGATATAGGCGTTGTTCGACGTGCCCTCGGTCACAACTCCGTCCTCCACCATCCAGGCATCATGCGCGCCAGCGGCCTTGGCGGCCATCTTGCCCATGGACGGATACAGAAGCTGCACGGTCTTGATGTCGCGACGGCCCCAACGCTCATCGGGGATGGAGATGATTTTCATCCCGACCCTGGCCATCGGATTGTCGGCCAGACCGGTCTTGACCTGGGTGAACAGCACAATCGTGGGCGTGGTGTCTTCGGGGTAGGCAAAGTCGCGGTCCGCAGCGCCCCGCGTGACTTGCAGATAGATCAGGCCTTCGGTGATGTCATTGGCGCGGACGAGTTCGCGGTGGATCTCCAGCAAGTCCGCGTCGGTGACGGGATTGTCCATCTCCAACTCGTCCAGCGACCGTTGCAGCCGCGCGGTGTGGCCTGCAAAGTCGATCAGCTTGCCGTCCAGGACGCTTGTGACCTCGTAGACGCCGTCCGCAAACAGGAAGCCGCGATCGAAGATCGACACGGTGGCGTCTTCCTCGGGCAGATAGTGGCCGTTGACGTAGACGGTTCGGGACATTGAAGGCTCCTTTCGCGGGTTTGACCCGGTCTAGAGTCCGTCGAGGATTCTGTTCAATCGCCCATTCCACCCGCTCGGTCGAAAAGGAGTGGCCACCGTCGAACACGCAAAGCGCGATGCCGCCTTCCGGCTCGGCCCCCATCTCGCTCATTGTGACAAGGCAGCCCTCGCCGAACGGGAAATCCACCTGGCTCGGCTCGGGAAAATTACCCAGACGGGCGTACATCCGGAACGCCTCGATGACGTTGCCCTGGCGGGCGTTGCCGATGGCGCGGCCCTCCAGCGGAACAGTCGTGTCGGTGAGGCCGTGAATGTGGATGATCGTGCCTGCCGGTGTCGGGCAGGTCTCCGGCACGGGGGCCCAGAAGGTGCCCGAGTAGGGGACGAAGCCCGCAAACGTCCCGGACATGCCGCACGCGAGGGACCACGTCATCATTCCACCGGCGCTGAACCCGGTGGCGATCAGGCGCGACCGGTCAAGGTCGATCCGGGTCGCGACGTCGGCGATGACGGCGTCCACATAGTCGAACTCCGTCGCCTCGGGCCGGGTCGGGTCGTGGGGCCGGTTTGCAAGGTCCCAGTCCTCGCCGTCGGCGTTGAAGGCAATGAATGCCATGCCAAGGCGGTCTGCCATGGCCCGCAGGCTCGCGTTGTTCATCGCGCCCGCGGCGCTGCCCCGGTATCCGTGGGCAAAGAAGACCGCACCGACGGGGCCCTCCACGTCAGGCATGTAGTAACGGTAACTGCGGTCGCCCAGGACAGTGCAGTCGGTCTCCTGCCCGCAGGCGAGGGCGGGCGTGGTCAGCAATGACAGCAGGATAGCTAAGGCGTAACGCATCGGGTCCTCCATGGATATGCGGAACAATAGCGGTTGCCATCGCGGTTGCACGTCAAAATCGCGTGCGATGTATCCGGTCGGCCCGAAGGGTAAGCGGCCAGCCCGTCAGCGTCCATCGCGCGAGTCTCCTTGGCGTGTCGATGACCAGGCCCTGGCCCGGTCGCGGCACGACCTCCGGCTCAGCCCCAGAGCGCCGCGTCAGGGGGATACACGGTGGAGCCATCGAAGCGCAGCGGCGATATGCGGTCTTCGGCCAGCAGCAGCGGGCCATCAAGGTCCACGATCTCGGCCCCCTGGGCGACGATCATCGCGGGTGCCATCGCCAGCGACGAGCCGACCATGCAGCCAACCATCACGGTGTAGCCTTCGGCGCGGGCGGCATCGCGCAGCAGGAGCGCCTCCGTGAGGCCACCGGTTTTGTCGAGCTTGATATTGACCATGTCGTATTTGCCCCTGAGGGCCGGCAGGCTGGCGCGATCATGGCACGACTCGTCCGCGCAGACGGGCAGGGGGCGGGCGATTTCGGCAAGCATATCGTCCTCACCGGCGGGCAGGGGTTGCTCCACCATCCGCACGCCGAGCCGGATCAGATGCGGGGCAAGATCGGAGTAGACCTCCGCCGTCCAGCCCTCGTTGGCGTCCACGATGATCGCGGCATCGGGCGCGCCTGCTCGCACTGCCTCCAGCCGGGCCATGTCTTCAGCGGTTCCGAGCTTGATTTTCAGCAGCGGCCGGTGGGCGTGCCTCGCGGCGGCGGCGCGCATGTTTTCCGGCGTGTCGAGCGACAGCGTATAGGCGCTGGTGATCGGTCGCGGGACGGGTTCGTCAAGCATTTCCCAGGCGCGCAGGCCTTTTGCCTTGGCCTCAAGGTCAATGATCGCGCAGTCGATGGCATTGCGTGCGGCCCCGGCAAGAAGCTCCGCCCTGTCGGCGCCGTCGATGTAGCTCTGGATCTGCGCCTCGACGCTGTCCATCGTCTCCCCGTATCGGGCATAGGGCACGCATTCTCCGCGGCCTGTGTGATCGCCTTCCTGTATAAGAAAGGTGATGACGTCGGCGGTTGATTTAGACCCGCGCGAGATGGTGAAAACCTCCGCCAGCGCGAAGCTGTCACGGGTGATCTCGAACCGGATCATATCGCGCGCGCCCGCGCGTCGCGGCTCATATCGCGCGCCTCCGCGCGTTGCCGGTCATATCGCGCGCCCCCGCGCGTTGCCGGTCATATCGCCTCCAGCGCGTCACACAGACGGCCTGCTCCCTGCCGGAATGGATCGGCAGTCGGCAGCCCCATCCGCTTTTCGATATCCGCGAGGCATTGCATCGCCTCATCCTCATTCAGGGCGGCGGTGTTGACCGAGATCCCGACGACCTCTGCCTTCGGGTTTGCGATCCGCGCCAACGGCAACGCAGTGTCACGCAAGGCCTCCAGCGTAGGCAGCGCATAATGGGGCAGGCCGCGCATGTGGGTGCGCGTCGGCTCGTGCGACAGGATCAGCGCGTCAGGCTGACCGCCGTGGATCAGCGCCAGGGTGACGCCGGAAAAGGAGACGTGGAACAGGCTGCCCTGGCCCTCGATCATGTCCCAGTGATCGTCGTCATTGTCGGGCGTCAGCCATTCGACGGCACCGGCCATGAAGTCCGCAATCACCGCGTCCAGGGGCACGCCGTCGCCGGTCACAAGGATACCGGTCTGCCCGGTCGCGCGGAAACTGGACTTCAGCCCGCGCTGTTTCATCTCACGATCCATCGCAAGCGAGGTATACATCTTGCCGGCCGAACAATCGGTGCCCACGGCCAGACAGCGCCTGCCCGCGCGTTTCTTGCCATTGGCGATGGGATATTTCACCGACGGGATGCGCACGTCATGCAGGGTGCGCCCGTATTCTTTCGCGACGGCGACCAGATCAGGTTCGTCGCGCAACAGGCTGTGCAGGCCCGAGGCGATGTCAAAGCCCTCCGCCAGTGCCTCGATCAGCACGCGCTTCCATGACGATGAGATGTAGCCGCCCTGATTGGCGATGCCGATCACCAGCGTTTTCGCGCCGGAGGCTTTCGCAGCGGCAAGGTCCATGTCCGCGACCTTCACATCGGCATTGCAGCCGTCCATGCGGAACTGGGCGATCACATTCTCCGGGCGCCAGTCGCGGATGCCCTGGGCAACCTTCGCGCCCAACTGGTCAGGCGCGTCGCCCAGGAACAAAAGATATGGTGTATTGATCATCCGGAGCGTCCCCTTGCCCATGCTCTGTGCCGTTGCGGCGTAGATTAGCCGCCCATCGGCACAAATACTGCGAAAAGATCGGCGGATGAAAGGCCACTCACAGGAAGTCTTTGCGCAAATCTGCAAAAATGCGGAATAAATCTGCGCGGCGCTCAGGTTTGTGTCAGCAAACCGGCAGGGCGCGTGTCGGACAGGACGAAGTCAACCGGGGCGCTGCGGGCCGTCGCGGTGTTGCGTTTGAAATCGTACCACATCAGGTCGCCCTCCTCCGACGAGGCGACGATCAGCGCCTGATACAGGTGCTGCGCGCCGTCATATATGTCGATCAGCCCCCGCAGGCGCGGGGCTTGCTCGACAGCCACGGCAAAGCCCTGATCCGTCATCTCCAGGATCGCAAAGGCCTCCTCCCCGACATGGACGGACCGGGTGGATCGCTTGCGCTTTCTGGCCTTTTGCGCTGCGGCCAGTTGCTCTTGCAGCTCGCGGGGCAGGTATTCGATCATTTGACCTCCGGCGGGAGTGTTGGTCGCACGATCAGAAAGCTGACATATTTTCGTGACAGGTCAATGACATGCGGCCTGCAATCTGAGGCAGGCCAAGATCAGAGTACACAGATTCGGTATATAAACCCTTGCCGGATTGATCGAAATCAAATCGCTGCAGCGCAGAGAATTTGTAGAAGATCGGAACGGCGCCATGGGACTGTGCACCGATGCGGAGGCGGCTCTGCGCCAGTGGCCATGGTGTCAGAGCCCGGATCGACCTAAGTGCCACTCAATGACCAAACGGAGAGCGCACGATGGGATTGCTGGTTGATGGCGAATGGAACGACACCTGGTATGACACCAAAAAGTCCGGCGGTGCGTTCAAAAGGTCCAAGGCGCAGTTTCGCAATTGGGTCACGTCCGATGGCAGCGCCGGGCCAAGCGGCAATGCTGGCTTCAAGGCGGAAAGCGGTCGGTACCATCTCTATGTCAGCTACGCCTGTCCGTGGGCCAGTCGCACACTGATGTTTCGCACGCTGAAGGGGCTGGAGGAGCATATCGACATCTCCGTGGTGCATCCTGACATGTTGGGCGAGGGCTGGACCTTCGCTACGGATTTCGACGGTGCAACGGGGGACAGGCTGCACGGTCTGCCCTTCGCGCGGGATCTGTACGTAAAAGCGCACCCCGACGTGACCACGCGCGTGACCGTGCCGATCCTGTGGGACAGGCAGACCGATACCATCGTATCCAACGAATCCGCCGAGATCATTCGCATGTTCAACTCGGCGTTCAACGCGGTCACCGGCAATACCGATGATTACTACCCCGAAGCGCTGCAACCGCGCATCGACGAGGTGAACGCGCGGATCTATTCAGACGTGAACAACGGCGTCTACAAATCCGGGTTCGCCACGACGCAGGTGGCCTATGACGCAGCGGTCCACAAGCTGTTCGACGCGCTGGACTGGATCGAAGGGCTGCTGGCGGAACATCGCTACCTCACCGGGGACCGCGTCACCGAGGCGGACTGGCGCCTGTTCACAACCCTGGTGCGCTTCGATCTGGTCTATCACCAGCACTTCAAGTGCAACCGCAGGCGGATCGTCGATTATCCCAACCTCTGGGCCTATACGCGGGAGTTGTATCAATGGCCGGGCGTGGCCGGAACGGTGAATTTTGACCACATCGTGCGGCACTATCACTACAGTCATGACTCGATTAACCCGCACCGCATCATCCCGATCAATCCGCTGATTGACTGGGCCGAACCCCACGGCCGGGGGTGATCAGGATCTGATAGCTTGCGAGCGCCGCTGGGGCGGGTAGTCTGTGACCAGGTCTTCTCATTCAAAGGGTTTCGTCCCATGCGCTTTCTCGCTCCATTTCTTTTGTCCCTTGCCATCGGCTCCAGCGCTCAGGCGCAGCAATGCGGCGGCGATTTCGGCCAGTTCGTTCAGGGCCTGCGGGCCGAGGCCGCGCAACGTGGCCATTCGGCGGCGGCCATCGACGGCTTTTTCCGCCACGCCAGTTTTTACCAGCGCGCGCTGGACGCGGACCGCCGCCAGGGCATCTTCCAGGTGCCGTTCACCGACTTCGCCCGCCGCCTGATCAGCCAGAACCGCATGGATGCGGGCCGTCGCAACGCGCAGCAGCAAGCCTCCACCTTCGCCGAGGTTCAGCGCCGCTTCGGCGTGTCGCAGGGCATCCTTCTGGCGTTCTGGGCATTTGAAACCGATTACGGCGCGTTTCAGGGCGATTACAACACGCTCGATTCGCTCGTGACCCTTGCCTACGATTGCCGCCGCCCCGAGTTGTTCCGCCCCCAGGTGTTCGGCGCCCTGACGCTCTACGAGAACGGCAACTTCGACCCGGTAAACACGCAGGGTGCCTGGGCCGGTGAAATCGGCATGGTGCAGATGCTGCCCGAGGATATCGTCGCTCACGGCATCGACGGCGACGGCGACGGCCAGGTCAATCTGCAACGCTCCGCCCCCGATGCCCTGATGTCCGGCGCGAATGTATTGTCCTCGCTGGGCTGGCGGCCGAACGAGCCCTGGCTGGTCGAAATCACGGTTCCCGACACTTTCGACTGGTATCAGACCGGCATCCACACCACGCGCTCCGTCGCTCAGTGGGAGGCCGCCGGCGTCCGGGGCCGCTCCGGCGCGCTGCCGATGCGCAATGCCCAGACCTCGGTCATTCTGCCGCAGGGTCGCAACGGTCCGGCGTTTCTGGCGTACCGGAACTTCAACGTCCTGTTCGAGTGGAACCAGAGCTTCACCTACGTTCTGACCGCCGCCTACTTCGCTACACGCCTGGAGGGCGCGCCTGTGTTCGATGCCCGTAACCCCGATGCGGGCCTGAACGCAGATCAGATGCGGGCCCTGCAATCGGCGCTGGCGGCGCGCGGCTATAACGTGGGCGCCATCGACGGCATCCTTGGCGCAGGCACCCGTGCCGCGGTGCGCGAGGAACAGCGCCGCCTTGGCCTTCCCGCCGATGCCTGGCCCACGCGCTCGCTGTTGAACGCGCTCTGATCCGCGCCCGCGCGCAACACCCCCCGCATCCGGCGTATCCTTCGTGACCCAGCAGTCACAGGATACGCCCATGCCCTCCGACCCGCCCGAACTCCACCTGATCGCCGTCGATGACATCGACGCCACGGCGCTGCCGCGCGACCGCACCGCCCTTGACCCGTCGGCGCTGGCCGAACTGCAGGCCTCCATCGTCTCGCTCGGCCTGACCCACCCCGTCGAGGTCTGGACAAAGACTGATCCCGCCAATGGCCCCCGCTACGGGCTGATCTCCGGCCTGCGCCGCCTCACCGTGTATCAAAGCCTTGCGCCCTCTCCCGCCCACGCGCAGATCCCTGCCTTCGTCCGCGACCCCGCCGACATCGCCGATGCCATGGCCCGCATGGTCGCCGAGAACGAGATCCGCGCGCAGATCTCCCCGTGGGAGAAGGGCCGCCTTGTGACCGAAGCCGTGTCCGAGGGGCTGTTCGACACCTTCGATGCCGCCACCGAACGCCTCTACCACACGCTGGACCGCCACCGCCGCGCCCGCATCCGCGCCATCGCCCGGCCCGGCGCTATTGGCCCGTCGCTGGCAAGGCGGTGCGCAGATCGTCTTCGCTGATCCCCAGCGTTTGGGCAGCAGCCGTGAAATCTGGCGGCATGGACGTGCCCAGAGCCTCCACCAAAGCCGCCTCGGAGACGCCCGGTTGCGTCGCAGCTGCGCCAAAGTCGGGTCCGCCATCGAAAGGGCCACCGCGCGCGGCCTGTTCAATCTCGCCGTGGTAGGAGTCAACCACGTAGGGGGCTTCATCCGCCGTCAGATGGTAGTGATAAATCCCGTCCGGGAAGTCCTGAGTGATCCCGAAGTGGCCGCTGCACTCATCCAGATCGGCGTTTGTCATGATAGCGCCTGCCACGCCCTGATTGCCGTAAACCGGGAAGCCGTCTTCCAGCACGCCAATCATAACGGAATGCTGGTCCGGTTGCTCCAGCGGTGCGGTGATGCAGACGGGGATACCGTGATAATGGTCGTCGGATCCGTTGGCCAGCGTGTGGCCGTTACATGTATCCAGAAAAGCGGCATGGTCATGGATGACCTGATCATCCTGCGCCACGACAGCGCGGCCCATATCCTCGTAATCGTTGAAAATTTGCGCACCGCTGATCGCGACCCCGATGCGACCCAGTGACGTTTCGGTCACCACGTCCACGTAGACGGGAAGGGTCGTAATCGTGGTATCCACCTCGGTTTCCGTGAAATAATCGGCCGAGTTGACGACATCGAAGAACTCGGCGGGCTGCCCGGAAAACGGCTGATCTGTGGGGTCGGATGGGATCAGATATTGCTCGGCAAATCCATGGCTGGGGATGCCGTTGGATTGAAACCGGAATGTATTGGCACCGGAATCCACTGTAAGTGTCACGGTGTCCGCCCATCCGGCGGCCTCGACTGCCGAGGCCGTGTTTACACCGGCCTCCTGGGCGCTCGGCAGAGAAAAGACCGATGCGGCTGCGACGAATGCAACGAATGCAGCGGCAGTCCCGTAAAGTATCCTGTGTTTCATTGTTCGGGTGTCCCATGAGGCACAGGCGCTGGCTGGCGCCGTGCTGGTGTTGTCGTTGGTTTGGTTCAAGCGATCCTGGCTATCACACGGCGATCCCGCAATTTTCCGTCGCTCCCGCAGGAAGAAAGTGCAAATGAGAGGTCGTGGATAGCGAAATTAATCTCTGATGTATCGCATCGACCATGTGCCTAGGGTCAGGACTCATAGCCAGAACATGACGACCGCTGCGAGAGCACAAGCAGATAGGAACACTTTGGGGCACCTGTCATAGCGTGTTGCTACGCGTCGCCAATCTTTGAGGCGGGCAAAGGCGTTTTCGATCTTGTGGCGTTGGCGATACGCGTTTCGTCGTGTGGGATCGGAGTTTTGCGTCCCTTTCGCGACGGGATGCAGGGCGCTATCCCCTTGTTTTCAAGCGCTTCGCGATACCAACTGGCATCATAGCCGCGATCCGCCAGCATGTGTTTCGCGGGTGGCAATAAGTCCAGCAGAGCCCGTGCACCGATGTAATCGCTGCGCTGCCCGGCGGTCAGAAACATCCGCAACGGGCGCCCCAAAGCATCCGTGACGGTGTGCAGCTTGGAGTTCATCCCGCCCTTTGTGCGCCCGATCAGACGACCACGCCCCCCTTTTTCAGGCCCAGGCTCGAGGCCGTCCGATGCGCTTTCAGATGTGTTGCGTCGATCATCAGCGTCTCTTTCGCGCCGCCCTGATCCGCCAGCTCCAGCAGCATCCGGGCGAAAATTCCCTTGTCGCTCCACCTCTTCCAACGATTGTAGAGTGTCTTTGGTGGGCCGTATTCCGCAGGCGCATCACGCCATCTTAACCCATTGCGATTGATGAAGATAATCCCGCTGAGCACGCGCCGGTCATCCCCTCTCGGGACATTGCTACGCAATACCCTGCCGGGCAGTGAACACGCGGCTTGCCGTGGGATTTGGGAAAGAAGGGCTCAAGACGCCCCATCTGCGCATCCGTCAGCCAGTAAAGATCACTCATGTCACCGCTCCGATTTTTGGAGCAGTGATTCAGATGTTCACGACAAAATCAATGGGTCCTGACCCTAGACTTCAAAGTAATCCGGGTTGCCTTCGAAGATCGCTTCGATCGTGGCATCAAGGCGCGTCAGATGGAACATGCCCGCCTCAACCGCACCCTCAGCATCACCGACCTTGATACAAGCCGCAATCTTGCGGTGATCCTCTACAAGCTGCTCCATCCGGTCCTCTTTCGAGAGGCTTAACATGCACAGACGGTCCACATTGCCCTTCTCGAATGAGATCACCTCAAACGCGAAATCGACCTTGGCAACCCTACATAACGCCCGGTGAAACTCATAGTCGAGTTTGCCGAACTCCTCATAGGAACCATGAGCTACGACATGTTCCTGCTGCGCAAGGCAGATATCCAGAAGCGACGCACCGGCGGGCGTTACTTCGCGCGCGGCCCGACGCAGAACCTCAGCTTCGACACTGGCGCGAACAAACCGGGACTTGGTGATCTCTTTCAGGGAAAAGCGCTTCACCTCTGTGGCCTTTTGCGGCTGAATCAACAGCAGATTGAGGTTTTCGAGGCGGCTGAACGCATCGCGCACCGGTTGACGCGAGACTCCGAATTGGGACGCAATCTCGGCCTCCGAAATCTTGTCACCCGGAAGCAGATCCAATGTCACGATGGCGTTGTGCAAATAGTCGTAAACCACGTCGACGCTGGTCCGGCGATCTCTGGTTCGCGCAGCGCTTGGCATTTTGACGTCCTCCGTTTGGGGCAGGGCATAGTCGGTGGCAGGCTGTTTGGCCAGAGTGCAGTTCGCGAACACGGCTGTCACGCCTCGACTTCCTACCATCTGGGCACTTTTCGGACATAGTCCGGGATGTATTTGAGCATTTCATTTGTGTCGTCTCGGTCCTGTACCATGGCTTTCTTATATAATTCGTGTAGCTCGGCCACCGCTTCGTGTTCCAATTCCACACCAAGGCCCGGACCATCGGGCACCTGTAGTGCCCCGTTTTCAAACGTGGGACGTCCTCCTTTGATGATTTCCTGTGTGGACCAAGGGTAGTGGGTGTCGCAGTCGTAGGTCAGATTGGGCGTGGAGGCAGCGACGTGGCACATTGCGGCGAGGCTGATCCCGAGGTGTGAGTTGGAGAGCATGGAAACGTCCATGTTCGCGGCGCGGCAGATTTCGCCCAGATGCAACGCACCCGTTGCGCCGCGCCAGTAGTGGTGATCGGACAGAACAATTTGAACCGCGTCCTTTTTGACGGCCTCAATGACCTGCCCAAATTCGACCACGACAAGGTTTGTGGTCAGCGGCATATCGGTCTGCGCCGACAATTCTGCCATCGCATCCATACCGTGCACAGGATCTTCGAGGTATTCGAGGACACCACCTGCGGTGCCGCCAAGCTGGTCGATTACCTTCATCGAGGTCTCCACCGTCTTCCCGCCCATCGGATCAATGCGCAACCCGTCGTTTTGGAAGGCTCCAAGTGCTTCAAGACACTAATCTTGGAAGGCCAAAATAGTCAATACTAGTATACTACATATTTTCTACTAGTATACCACTTAAAGTAATACGAATCATCTGTGGGAGCAGTTGGCTTTGTCGCAGTGTTTTGGGGGGGCTCATGTCCGGCGTCGTTTCGAAAAACATGGTGAAAGCCTATGGCGCGGTTCAGGTCGTCCACGGCATTGATCCTGAAGTGGCGGAAAAGGAATTCGTGGTGCTGGTTGGTCCGTCGGGCTGCGGCAAATCCACGACACTTCGGATGATCGCAGGACTTGAGGAAATCTCGGACGGGGAGCTTAAGATTGATGACCGGATGGTCAATCGCGTGGCCCCCAAGGACCGCGATGTGGCGATGGTGTTCCAGAATTACGCGCTTTACCCGCACCTGAATGTAGCCGAAAAAATCGCGTTCGGCCTGCGCATCCGCAAGAAAAGCAAGCGGGTCATCGAGGATTCGATTGAAGACGTCGCGAGCATCCTTGGCCTGAAAGAGTATCTTGAGCGGCGTCCGGCGGATTTGTCTGGTGGTCAGCGCCAGCGCGTCGCCATGGGGCGCGCGATCGTGCGCCGCCCGAAGGTTTTTCTGTTCGATGAGCCGCTCTCAAACCTCGATGCAAAGCTGCGCACACAGATGCGTGCGGAGATCAAGCGCCTGCACAAGCGCCTCGGCTTGACCTCCATCTACGTGACCCACGATCAGGTTGAGGCAATGACGCTGGCGGACCGGATCGTCGTGATGAACGATGGCCGGATCGAGCAGATTGGCACTCCGATGGAACTGTTCCTGAACCCCGCCAACGCCTTTGTTGCGGGCTTTCGCGGCGCGCCACCGACGAACCAGATCAAGGCCACGATTGCCAATGGCGCTGGCGGTCCTGTCGTGGAATTCGCAGGGCAACGCATCCCAATTGCACCGCTGCGTGATCTGCAAGATGCCGTAGGACGCGAAGTGATTGTTGGCATCCGGCCCGAGTATTCCGAGATCGTGACGGAACCCCATGAAGGCGCCCTGCTTGGTGATCTGGACCTTGTGGAAACCCTCGGCTCCGAGGCGTTGCTGCACTTGTCCATTGGCGGTGAGCCGTTCGTGATCCGCACCGAAACCCTCGGCAATATAGACAAGTTGGACGACGTGAAGGGCTTCACGGTTCCGCCGGAGCTGATCAAAGTCTTTGATGCGCACACGGGATTGGCCCTCAGCGGCCAGACGCGTGTCGAATGAGTACTCCGGGCACAAATGTCGGCGGTCCCGGTAACACCGAAGAACTGGTGATCGGTGCGAAAGCGGCGCTTCACACCACGCAGCCAAGCCGGATCGTACGCGTCGGCGACCAATTTATAGGCAAGGACAAGGTCATGGCGATGGCCTCCGCTGGCCAGATCAACGTGGCCGAGGCGCGTGAGGATCATATCTTCATCCAAGGCGACGCGACGGCAGCCTACCGCACCACCTCGCCCGAGATCAGGTCCGTCACCCGCGACGTCTATTTCGTGCGAGGCCAGTATTTCGTGATCGTTGACAACATTGACGCCTCTGAGCCAGTGGAGATCGACTGGCTTCTACACGCCAATGCGCCCATGACACTTGGCGATAGCACTTTCCGATATGCAGGCGAGCGCGCCGGGTTTCCCGGCGTTGACTCGGCAGAGATTGAGGGACTGCCTGTCAGCACTTGCCTGACCGCGACGTTCCCCAAAGCCACGCGGCACCGGATAGCGATGCTATTGGTGCCTTATCCCAACAGCGACCCACGCCGGGTGTTCAGCTTCCTTGATGACCAGGGATACGACTGCGACCTCTATTTCACCGATGCGAGCGACCAGAGCTTCAAGGTGATCGTTCCAAAGACATTTGATGTCGGCGCTTGAGCCGGCACATTAACAAAGAAGGAAAACCCCATGAAACTTGCGGGAAAGAATGTAATCATCACTGGCGGCGGACGCGACATCGGGCGAGCCTGCGCTGTGCTGCTGGCTCAGGAAGGCGCGAACGTCGCGATCAACTACTTCGCCAGCTCCAAGGGCGCGGATGAGACAGTGGCCGAGATCCAGTCAACGGGCGGCAAGGCCTTCGCGTTGCAAGGCGACCTGAACACGCAAGAGGGTGTGGACGCACTTGTAAACAAAACGGTGAAGGAATTCGGCTCCGTCGATGTGCTGGTCAACAACTCCGGTGGGTTGATCGCCCGCAAGACGTTTGCGGAAATGTCGTTGGAACATTGGAACGACGTCATGTCCCTGAACGTGACCAGCACCTTTCTGATGATCAAGGCTGTGGGTCCTCATATGAGCAAGGGAACGATCGTCAACCTTGCCAGCCAGGCCGCGCGTGATGGTGGTGGACCCGGTTCGGTGGCTTATGCGGCCTCCAAGGGTGCTGTAATGACAATGACGCGGGGCCTGGCGAAAGAGCTTGGGCCAGACGTTCGCGTCAACGGGTTGTGCCCCGGTATGATCGACACCGACTTCCACAACATCCACACGCCAGATGCGGGCCGCCGTGGGTTTGAGGCAGCGGCCCCTCTGAAGCGCCAAGGTGTTCCGGTTGACGTCGCCAATCTGGTTCTGTTCCTGGCATGCGACGATAGCGCGTTCATGACCGGCACCAACATCGATATCAACGGCGGCATGCTGTTTAGTTAATCCTGAGAGGCCGGCACCTTGGGGTGCTGGCCGACACAACCGCAATAGTTGCTGCGCTTACCCAAGGGCGCTGAACTGTCTGAATTGGCGGCTCGAAAGGACGTCGTGGTGGTATCAGGCCGCGATGTGCCTTCTCCATTCAATCCATGTCAAATAAACAATGAGCAAGTCGATAGCACTTAGGATCAGTAGCATTGAGCCGCCCACGGCCAGCCACTCGAACACCTGATATCCAATGAACGCGGCAAGAATCAAAATTGCAGAGGGGTAGGCCCAGGTTGCCCCAATGAGCAGGGCTGCGACGATGCCAATGTTCAGCAATCCATGTGCTGCAAAGTAGAGGGAGTAAAATGCTACATCTGTTCCGGGGAGGGTCCCTACCATCGTCATAATGCGCGAGGCGAGGAAATCATTCGGGTCTTCGGCCAGTTCCGCTGCAATAAGCGTCTGGACAATTCTTGGAAGGCGATCAGTTATTCCGGCATAGAGTGCGGCCGCTGTCGCAAGTTGTATGACACCCAAAGTCCCCTTTGTCAGGATGGAGAGGATGAACAGGCGATGCGCAAACGTTTCGTCGCGCGTAACGTTTTGCTGTGTCATTTGAGGGCCATACTTGCGCGAATCCAGATTGCAACGACATCCCGAACGGGGTTCAGGATACATAAGTTCGCATGCGCCCCAAAGGCAATGGGAGCATGGCAAAGGCCCCAATGATACTTGAATTCGATCAGGATTGACCGTGCAGTCCACCGACCGACCACGTCATCCGCAGGTCTGGACAGCGTTCTTCGTTGTTGCTCCCGTCGGTGCGTTCGGCCACCTCAAATCCTTGCACAGCATAGAAATTTTGCGCGGCTGTGTTCTGTTCAAACACCCATAGCTGCAACGCCTTCGCGCCGCTCTGCGCACGTTTGATAAATGCGGTTCCAAGGCAGTGGCGCTGGTGATCAGGATGGATATAGAGCTGTTCCAGCCAGTCGCCTCCAACACTCATGAATCCCACAACCTGATCGTCAATCTCGACCACGTCAACGACCTCAACCGGATCAAGAACGATGCGCTCGAAGAACTTCAGATCCCCGTCAAAAGTGTGCAGAACCGGCAGCCAAGGCATCGCCGATGTGCGCGCTGCCCGGTTAATCGCTGCAATTGAGGGAACGTCTTTGACGGTCGCTGTGCGGATCATGGCTGCAAGACTACCGCGCCAACCATCCACCGTCCACGTTCAGCACCGCGCCGTGGATGTAGTTGGCGGCGGGGGAGGCCAGGAAAACCGCCGCTTCCGCGATGTCGTCAGCGCGGCCCCAGCGCCCGGCGGGGATACGATCAAGGATTGCGGCGTTGCGGGCAGGATCGTCCCGCAGGGCCTCGGTGTTGTTGGTCGCGATATATCCCGGTGCGATTGCGTTGACGTTGAGGCCGTGCGCACTCCACTCATTGCACATGATCTTGGTGAGGCCAGCGACACCGTGTTTGGAGGCGGTGTAGGACGGCACGCGGATACCACCCTGGAACGACAGCAGGGAGGCGATGTTGACGATTTTACCGGTACCGCGAGGCAAGGCAGCCTTGGCGAAGGCCTGACAGGTGAAGAACACGGCCTTCAGGTTCACGTCCATGACGTCATCCCAGTCGGCCTCCGCGAAATCGATCAGATCATCGCGGCGGATGATACCTGCATTGTTCACGAGGATATCTATCTGGCGATCCGCAAACACATCGTGGGCCGCCATCGGGTCGGCGAAGTCGAGGGTCAGGGCTTCGGCGCTGTCAATCCGCTCCACCGTTTCGCCACAAGACGAACGCCCGGCGCAGATCACATGTGCCCCCGCTCGGCCCATGGCCATGGCAATTGCCTGCCCGATGCCGGTGTTCGCCCCGGTAACGAGCGCCGTTTGACCGTCGAGCGAGAACGGGTTCATCGCAGATCGTCCATACCTAGCATGTCCATATCTGTGAAATCGACATTATCGCCCGCCATGGTCCAGCAGAATGTGTACGCGGCCGTGCCGGCCCCACAATGGATGGACCATGGCGGAGAAATCACGGCCTCTTCATTTGCCATTACCAGATGGCGGGTTTCGTCGGGCTTGCCCATGAAATGAAACACGCGGGCATCGTCGGGAACGTCAAAATAAAGGTAGGCCTCCATCCGGCGGTCGTGCAGGTGCGCTGGCATTGTGTTCCAAAGCGAGCCGGGCTGGAATTGCGTGTAGCCCATCAAAAGCTGGCAGGTGTCGCAGACATCGGGGTGCAAAAACTGGATGATCACACGTTCATTCGCCGTCTCACGCGATCCCAGTTCGACCCGGCGCGCATGCTCAAGTTTGATCAGTTTGGTGGGGCAAATCCGGTGCGCGGGCGAGGACGTGATATAGAATCGCCCGGCGCCGGAAAACTCGACCGCGCCCGCACCCATGCCGATGTAAAGTAGCTCGCCCCGCTCCAAGGTATGCGTCTCTCCGGCGACCGACACTTGCCCCGCATCGCCAATATTCAGAACGCCCATTTCCCGGCGATCCAGAAAGTTTGGCGTCCCCGTTTCGGCCATATGGTCGAGCGTAAGGGTGCCGGATCCGGGCACTGCGGAACCAAGGATCAGACGATCATAATGAGTGTAGACGAGATTGATTTCGCCCCCCGCAAACAGCCCATCCTTATGGAAATGTGCGCGCAGCCCGTCGGTGTCCAGCGCTTTGGCGGTGGCTGGGTCAATGGCGTAACGGGTCTCGGTCTTCAGGGTCATGGCAGAGCCTCTCAAAGAAAATCATCGCGGCGCGGCGTAAAGCAATCGACAAGTTGTCCGGGCTCCAGGCAAAGACAGCCGTGGACGGCGTTGGAGGGGATGACAAAGCTGTCGCCTGGCCCAACCTCCGTTTCAGTGCCGTCGATACTGAACCGGAATCGACCTGATTGCACGAACGTGGACTGGACGTGGACGTGATTATGCAGCGCGCCTTCGGCCCCCTCGGCATTAAAGTTGAATGCCACGACCATCAGGTCAGGGTGATCCGCACGCACTTGCCGAGTGACATCGACGCTCACCTTAACAACGGGGAATTCAGACACGATCATGCTCCCAATAAACAGCGCTTTTCCTATCTGGTATGATAGTATACCAGTTTGATGATTGGAAGCGGATTGTTCGTCCGCGTCCGGTGCGCGCAAGCCATTGGCGATGCGGGCATGATGTGATTGCCGCACTATACAGCAGAGGGGACAGACCATGGCCAGTCCAAAACCCGCCTCAGATGTTCCGCTGGATCAGCGGACGATTGGTCTGTTGCGGAATGTCAGCACCGCGACCATCGCAACGCTTCTTTACAAGATGGGATATCGCAACTGCTATGTTCAGGGCGTCGCCCCTTTGGGCCACGATCAGCCACGCATGGTCGGGCCTGCCTTCACCTTGCGATACATTGCAGCGCGCGAAGACACCGATCCGATCGAAGCGTTTCGCGAGCCTGACCATCCGCAACGTGTCGCAATAGAAACATGCCCGCCGGGCAGCGTGCTGGTCATGGATTGCAGGCAGGACGCGACAGCGGCTTCGGCGGGCTCCATCCTTTTGACACGTTTGCAAGTGCGAGGCGGGGCAGGAACCGTAACGGACGGGGGCATTCGTGACGCAGCTGGCGCCGGAGCATTGGACATGCCGGTGTTTGCCGCGAAACCTTCGGCGCCAACGAACCTGACCAAACACCATGCCGTTGATATCGACGTGCCAATTTCGTGTGGCGGCGTGGCGGTCTATCCGGGCGACATAGTGGTTGGCGACGCCGACGGCGTCATGGTCATCCCGCGCCACCTGGCGGATCAGATCGCTGTGGATGCAGGTCCGATGGAAGATTTTGAAGAATTTGTGCTTCAGGAAGTCCTGAGCGGAGTGCCTGTTATCGGCCTTTACCCGGCGACCGATCCCGATACGCAGGCCCGGTTCGAACTGTGGAAGGAATCCAACCAATGAAGGAGAATTGGCGCTGGTTCGGTCCGCTTGATGTGCTGTCCTTGCCAGAAATCGCGCAAACGGGCGCGGTCGGGATCGTCACTGCGCTTCATGACGTTCCTTATGGCGAGGTCTGGCAATCCGACGCAATCGCCACTCGAAACGCTCTTATTTCTGCGGCGGGATTCACATGGGACGTGGTCGAAAGCCTCCCGGTCCATGATGCGATAAAACGCGGGGAGGGGGATCTCACACACCTATTTGCGAACTATCGTCAATCCATGGCGAACCTTGCGGCGAATGGCGTCAGGACGATCTGCTACAATTTCATGCCCTTGTTGGATTGGACCCGAACCGACCTTGCAGCGCCTGTGGCCCGTGGCGGCACCTGTCTGCGGTTTGAGGCGGCCAAGATGGCGGCGTTTGAGATCCATATGGTCGGGCGGGACGGGGCTGAGGATGACTACAGCGCTGAAGTGAAAACGGCGGCGAGCGGCTGGTTTGACGAGGCGTCTGAAGCAAACCAGACCGAGTTGCTCGACGCTGTCATGTCCGGCCTTCCGGGGGCCTATGACCGTTACGACCTGGAGCAGTTGCGCAACGCCCTGCGCGCCTATGACGGGCTGACCCATGCGGATCTACGTAGCAATCTCAAGAGGTTTCTTGAGGAAGTGATCCCGACCGCACAAGACCTTGGCATGGCACTGTGCATCCACCCCGATGACCCGCCGCGAGATATCCTTGGACTGCCCCGGATCATATCGAACGCTGACGATATCGCGTGGATGCTGGACGCGGTACCGGTGAAGGAAAACGGCCTGACGCTATGCACCGGATCGCTGGGGGCCAACCCAGCCAACGACCTGCCCGATATCGCCCGACGCTTTGGTGATCGTGTGCATTTTGCCCACCTGCGCAATGTCAGAAAAGATCCCGATGGCTCTTTTGAAGAGGCCACGCACCTGGGCGGTGACACCGATATGGTCGCCGTGATCCGAGCGTTGCTGGAGGCGGAACGCAGCCGCGGTATTTCCATCCCCTTCCGCCCCGACCACGGCCATGATCTGTTGTCCGATGCACATCGTAAGACCCATCCTGGCTATCCATTGATTGGCCGGATGCGGGGGCTGGCCGAATTGCGCGGCGTCATCGCGGCCCTGTCCTGATACACTAGAAAAGGAACTCCATATGCCCACACCGAAACCCGTTGCAGGGGCCAATCTTGGCCCAATGTCATTCCCGAAAGTCGGCGGCGGCACCGTGTCTGTCGGCGGCACGCGCGAGAATTGGACGCTGCTCATCGTTTATCGTGGCAAGCACTGCTCGCGGTGCAAAAAGTACCTCAAGATCCTCGATGATATGCGCAGCCAATGGCATGATGCAGGCTTCGATATCGCTGTGGTCTCTGCTGATACGGAAGCCAAGGCCAGCTCGGATCTGGCGGAATTTGGATGGGGTTTTGATTTGGGCTATGACCTGAGCGAGGCGCAGATGGAAGCGCTTGGCGTTTTCGTCTCCGAGCCGCTATCGTCGGGCGAAACGGACCGCCGCTTTGCAGAGCCCGGCACATTCGTGATTCGCCCCGATGGCAGCATCTTGATGGTAGCCATTTCCAACGGCCCGTCAGCGCGACCGGAACTGGCCGAGTTACCTGGCGGGATGATCTTTACCAAAGACAACGACCGCCCGCCACGTGGCACGGCCTGATTACAGCGGCGGACCATTTCTGTATCCGCAAATGATTGACTCGTGTCGATGGTATAGATACTAGTATCCTAGTCGGCGAAGTTGGTGTGGGAGAAAGCATCAGCGCATCGTTGCACGCCTCAACTGATCTGGGAGGATCACATGTCACGGACTTTCACACTTAGCAGCGCCGTCATTGCGGGTAGCCTTGCGATTTCTGCTTCATCGGCCTCCGCGCAAGAAATGCGCGGCTGGAACATTCACGTCGAAGACTACCCGGTTTCCATCGCGATGGAATCCTTTGTTGCTGAAGTGGCGGAGCGCACGGACGGCGAAGTCACCGGAACCGTCTTCCACAACGGTGTTCTTGGCGGTCAGCCTGACGCAATCGAGCAAGTTCGTCTGGGCGCACTTGATTTCGGCGTGTTCTCCCTTGGTCAGATGGGCACATCCGTTCCTGAGACCAACGTCGTCTCGCTGCCGTTCATCTTCAGTTCCATTCCGCAGATGTATGAGTTGATGGACGGCGACGTGGGTGCGGCGATTGACGCCGGCATGCGCGAGCGTGGCATCGTTGCCCTGGGCTGGTACGACGCGGGCGCGCGCTCGTTCTACAACTCGGTTCGTCCGATCAACACGCCAGCTGACGTCGAAGGCCTGAAGATCCGCGTGATGAACAACAACCTGTTCGTCATGATGGTTGAGGCCATGGACGGCAACGCGACGCCAATGGCGTTTGCCGAAGTCTACCAGTCGATCCAGACCGGCGTTGTGGATGGCGCAGAGAACAACCCACCATCCTACGAGTCGACGAGCCACTTTGAGGTTGCTCAGTACTACTCCCTGACCGAGCATCTTATCATTCCCGAGTGCCTGTGCATGAGCCTTACGACGTTCGAATCCTTCTCTCCTGAGGTTCAGGAGATTGTTTTGGAAGCTGGCCGCGATAGTGCAATTTTGCAGCGTGAGCTGTGGCAGGCCCGTGAAGCAGCCTCCATGGAGCTGGTCGTAGCAGGCGGCACGATCGTGAACGTGATCGAAGATAAAGGTCCATTCCAGGATGCAATGGCCCCAGTGTACGAGCAGTTTCTGGCCGACAATCCTGACATGACTGACCTGGTCAACATGATCCGCAACGCAGAGTAATCTGAAGCAATAAAAGCCGGTGGCGCGCGTTGTACCAAAACGCGCGCCGCCTGTTGCCATCCCCAACATAACCGCGAGATTGTCATGAGCGACCACACGCCGCCCAAAGGTTGGGTCGAAGTCCTGCTCTATTGGATTGGTACCATTTGCACGTTCGTGGCGTCCATTGCACTGGTCGTATTGGTCTCTACGTTCGGTTGGCTGGTCTGGGGCCGCTACGTCATGAACGTGACCCCTACGTGGGTCGAACAACTCGCGCTTGTCCTGATTTGCTACATCGTTTTCCTCGGCGCGGTCGCCGGTGTACGGGATGAATCACATCTGGGCGTCACTCTGTTTCGCGACATGACGCCGGTGCCGGTTCAAAAGACCATCATCATTCTGACCGATGTGATCCTGGCGATATTCGGAGCGGTCATGTTCCTGGCGGGCACCAAGCTGGTCCAGTTCGGCTGGGACAGTTTGCTTCCGATGCTCAATATTCCGGAAAGCTTTCGTACCGCCGCGATCACCATCGGTGGCGCTCTGATCTTCCTCATCTGCACGCTTCGTGCGATCCACCGGATCGTGACATTCCGGCGCTGGCATCCCCACATTACCACCGCAACCGATCTCATGGAGACCTGACATGGGCCTCATCATCCTTATGTGCGTCTTCTTCCTGCTGGTGGTCATGGGCGCGCCCGTGGCCTTCGCCATGGGAATCGCCGCGGCCTCGGCCTTCTGGTTTGAGGGCTTTCCGATGCTCATCACGTTCCAGCGGGCAACGGCGGGCGTGTCAGTGTTCTCGCTCCTGGCGATCCCGTTCTTTGTCTTTGCGGGAGAGCTGATGATGCACGGCGGGATAGCCGTTCGGCTTGTACGTCTTGCCTCGGCGCTGGTGGGCCACCTCAAGGGTGGTTTGGCGATGGTCAACATCTTCTCCAGCATGTTGTTCGGCGGCATCTCCGGCTCAGCTGTGGCGGATATTTCCGCGCTGGGTTCGATCCTCGTTCCGGTGATGAAAGAGCGCGGCTATCGCCCTGATTTCGCGGTCAATGTGACGGTCACGTCGTCCATCGCGGGCATCGTAATCCCACCGAGTCACAACATGATCATCTACGCTGTGGCGGCGGGCGGTGGTATCTCTGTCTCCGGCCTGTTCCTGGCGGGGGTGATCCCCGGCATCATCATGTGCGTGAGCCTTGCGATTGCGGCCTATATCCTGTCCGTCAAACACAATTACCCGGCTGAACCGTTTCCCGGCTGGGGCGAAGTCGCGCGCACCGCAGGCTCTGCGGTCCCCGGCTTCTTCACTGCCGTCATCATCGTGGGCGGTACGCTGTCCGGTGTCTTCACGGTTACTGAATCTGGTGCATTCGGCGCCATCTATGCCCTGATCCTGACTACTTTCTTCTACCGCAGCCTCAGTTGGAAAGCCTTCCTGCAAGCGATTACCGGCACAGTGCGGACGACGTCGATGGTAATGATCCTGATCGCATTTTCCAGTGCATTTGCCTATCTGCTCGCATTCTACCGGGTGCCGGAAACGCTCAGCAACGGGTTGATCACGATTTCCGACAACCCGATCATCATCCTGTTGATGATCAATGTGATCCTGCTGCTCCTGGGCATGATCATGGATATGGCCGCACTGATCCTGATCTGTACGCCGATTTTTCTGCCCATTGCCACGGGCCTCGGTATGGATCCAACCCAATTTGGTATCATGCTTCTGATGAACCTCGGCCTTGGTCTGTGTACACCACCCGTGGGCACCTGCCTGTTCGTCGGATGCGCGGTGGGAAAGATCAAGATCGAGGAGGCGCTGAAATCTATCTGGCCATTCTATCTGGCCATCTTTGGCGCACTCATGCTGGTCACATACGTGCCTGCTGTCTCGCTTTGGCTGCCATCGGTGCTGCGTTAATTCACATTACCGCGCCGATCTGCCATGGGACGAACTCGTGATCGCCAAGGCCGAGCGCCTCACTCCTGGTGGCTTGGCCAGACGCTGTGGCCACCACCAGATCGAGGATTTCTGCACCCTTTTCCGCCAGGGTCACACGTGTGCTGACCACGTCCCCGCAGTTGAGGTCCATATCCCCCGGCATAGCGGCGAAGAGGCGATCATTTGTGGCCAGTTTAATCGTCGGAGCGGGTTTTGAGCCAAACGCCGACCCGCGTCCAGTTGTGAAAACCACAACCTGCGCGCCGCCCGCGATTTGTCCCGTGACGGAGACGGGATCATAGCCGGGCGTATCCATGAAAATCAGGCCGGTAGCGCTCGGGATCGCGCCATATTGCACGACCTCATTGAGAGGGGTCGCGCCTGCCTTCGCCACCGCACCGAGAGATTTCTCAAGGATCGTCGTCAGCCCGCCCGCCTTGTTGCCAGGCGTCGGGTTGTTGTCCATCGAACCACCGTTCATCGCGGTGTAATCCTCCCACCAGCGCAGGCGTTTCAGCAGCGCCTCGCCCAACTGCACGCTGGCCGCACGTCGCAGTAGCAATTGCTCCGCCCCATAGACCTCGGGCGTTTCTGACAGGATCACACGGCCCCCGTGGCCGACGATCAGGTCACTCGCCACGCCCAAGGCGGGGTTCGCGGTGATCCCGGACAGCCCGTCCGACCCGCCACATTGCACGGCAACAGTCAGGGCTGACAGAGGTTGAGGACTGCGCCGGACGGTATTCACTTCCGGCAATAGCGCCTCGACCTTGGCGACGATCTGCGAAATCGTCGCGCGTGTACCTCCACTGTCTTGTATCGTCAGGCCGTGAAACCGCTCCCGCCCATCGGCGCTGAACATCTGCTTCATCCGCGCGATCTGCATGACCTCACAGCCGAGGCCCACAAATACAGCCGCCCCCACGTTGGGATGGGTGGCGTGGCCCCAAAGGACCCGTTGCAGGTTTTCCCACCCCGGCCCGCTCGCGGCCATGCCACAGCCGGTGCCATGGGCGAAAGCGATGATGCCGTCGACATTGGGATAGGCGTCCAGAATGCCGGAGCGCGTAATCTGATCCGCCGCCTGCCTAATTACACTGGCCGAACAGTTCACTGTTGCTAAAAGTGCCACCATATTGCGCGTGCCCACGCGCCCGTCTGAGCGCGGATAACCGTTGAAGGTGCGGGGCGACGGCGAGGGGATCGCGGCCTGAGCGACTGCCAGATGATCGCCGATTTGCGACGTGTCGCCGTGCGCGCCGAACCGCAGGTTGTGGGTGTGAACATGGAATCCTGCAGGAATAGCCTCCGAGGCGTAGCCAATGATCTGGCCGAATTTGTGAACCGCCGCCCCCTCGGGAATGTCATGGCGTGCGATCTTGTGCCCGGCTGGAATATCATTTGCCTGCTGTGTCGTAATTGCGACGTCATCGGTATCATGAAGGATTAGAGGTTCTGTCATTTCGAGTGCACCAAAGCGTGGACGGTCGCTGCAGAGCCATTCCGCACAAGGTCCGTGTAGGCGCGTATTACGCCGTCGCGGAATTCCGGGTGGTTAGCCAAATCCGTGTCGAACACTTCACGAATGGATAGCAAAGCCGCAACCTTTCCCGCCGCATCCGCGCTGCTTTCGGAGGCCGCGCGCAGCCGCTCCGCCAGCGGATCGCGCACATCAATGGGCCGGCCGCGCTCATCCACGCCACCGACGTAGCGCATCCACCCCGCAACCGCGAGACAGAGGCCGTCCGGCACCTGTCCCGCAGCCAGATTATCGGAAATTGTTCCCAAAATGCGTTGAGGCAGCTTTTGGCTGCCATCCATCGCGATCTGCCACGTCCGGTGCCGGATTGCGGGATCGCGATATCGTGCCATTAGCGCCGCACAGTAGGCGGTGAGGTCTTCGCCTTCAGGCTGCGGAACCGTTGGAGTGATCTCGTCATCCCAAAGCCGCCTGCACAGCTGTGCGAAGTCAGGGTTAGCGATGGTCTCGGCGACGGTCTCATAGCCCGCAAGGTAGCCAAGATAGGCCAGCGTCGAATGGGTGCCGTTCAGGCAGCGGAGCTTCATCATTTCATGCGGCTCAACGCTGCTCACGAACTGCGCACCGGCGACCTCCCAGGTGGGACGATCATCGGCGAAATCATCCTCGATCACCCATTGCCGGAATGCCTCGTGCACCACGCAGGCGGGATCGTGATAGCCGTGTGTCTCGGCCAACCGTGCTCTGTCAGCGTCCGTTGTCGCGGGTGTGATGCGGTCGACCATAGTGGCGGGGAAGGGGACACTTGATTTGATCCAGGTCGCCAGATCGGGGTCCAGCGCGTCGGCAAAATCGAGCGTGACGCGGCGCGCCAAAGCGCCGTTGGAAGGAAGGTTATCGCAGGACAGAACGGTGAACGGACGAGCCCCCGCCCGTTGCCGTTGCGACAAGGCCGCCACAAGGAACCCGACAGCAGACCGGGGAGCGCCGGGATTGGCCAGATCATGCCCGATGTCCGGGTGACCGTGGTTGAGGCCTCCGGTCACGGGATCATGGCAATAGCCCTTCTCCGTAATAGTAAGCGAGATAACCTTCACGGCAGGATCAGCCATCGCGGCGAGAACAGCGCCAGGGTCTTCGGGGGCGACCAGTACCCGGGTCACCGCGCCAATCACGCGGGTCTGATCATCGGCACCGAGCGTCACAGCGCTAAAGACGCCGCCCTGTGGCTCCATCTGATCGCGTGCGGTAGGGCTGCGAAGGCTGACTGCGATGATCCCCCAATCACCGCCCTCCGCCGCAATTGCATCCTCCGAATAGCACGCATTGAACGCGCGAAAAAAAGCGCCGGGGCCGAGGTGGACCTGTCCAACCCTGGGGGCGGGGGTGGTGCGGGTCAGGCGGTGCATAATCATAGACCATAGGCCTCTTTCGCGAGGCGGTATGTCAGATCATAGGCCACCTCATAGGCCTCGGCCTCGCGCAAGCGACCTGTGCCGACGAGCGTGGCCAGGTAGGTGCAATCGGTTCGTCGCGCCACGTCATGGCGTGCGGGGATAGAGCAGAAGGCGCGCGTATCGTCGTTGAAACCTGAGGTGTTGTAGAAGCCGCAGGTCTCGGTCGTCGTCTCGCGAAAGCGTTTGATCCCCTCGAAACTGTCAAAAAACCACCATGGCGGGCCAAGGCGCAGGGCAGGATAGGCACCGGCCAGAGGTGCCAGTTCACGGCCATAGGATGTCTCGTCCAGTGTGAATAGAATGATCGTCAGATCAGGTTCCATCCCAACCGCATCGAGAAGCGGTTGCAACGCGGCGACATAGTCCGTGCGTCCTGGAATATCGAAGCCCTTGTCGCGCCCATGTTGGGCGAAGACCGTCGCAGAGTGGTTGCGTCGCGATCCGGGGTGGATTTGCATCGTCAAGCCGTCCTCAAGGCTCATCCGGGCCATTTCCGTCAGCATCTGACCGCGAAATGCGTCGGCTTCATCCGGTGTGCAAGACCCTTGTAACGCCTTTCGAAATAACATCTCTGCTGCCGCAGGAGGCAGATCTTCGGTGCGTGCCGTTGGGTGGCCATGGTCGGAAGCGGTCGCGCCGTATCGCTTGAAATAGGCGCGACGCTTACGGTGGGCGGCCAGATAGCCGTCCCATGTTGCGGTATCTTCGCCCGTAAGTGCACCAAGTTCGGCAACATTCGCAGCGAAGCCGTCGAAGTCCGGATCTACGACCGCGTCCGGTCTGTAGGTCGTGACGATCCGCCCGGTCCAGCCGCTCTCAGCGATCGTCTGGTGCCATTTCAGTTTGTCCAAAGCGCCCTCCGTCGTCGCCAGCACTTCGATATTGAACCGCTCAAACAACGCGCGAGGTCGGAAGGCATCCTGTGCCAGTTGCGCCTCTATGTGGTCATAGCAATGATCCGCCGTCTCCGCCGAAAGGGGAGCGTCCAGCCCGAAGGTATGTTCGAACGCGTGGTCGAGCCACATGGCGGACGGCGTGCCCCGGAACAGGTGCATATTCTGCGCCAGGATCCTCCAGATCGCGCGCGGGTCAGTTTCAACCGCCCCACCATCGACGCGCGGTACGCCCAGATCATCCAGCGCGATGCCTTGGCTAACCAGCATCCGAAACACGTAATGGTCCGGGACCACGAACAACTCTGCCGGGTTGGAAAACCGCACATCCTCGGCAAACCAGCGCGGGTCGCAATGGCCGTGGGGGCTGATGATCGGCAGATCCCTTACGCTATGATAAAGGTCGCGCGCAAAAGACCTGAGGCTGGCGTCCACGGGAAATAACCGGTCGGGATGGGTCAGGGCCATGGGTCAGAAACGCTCCTTTTGTTGACGCAAGCAGGTGGCTGAAATAATGCTAGATCAGGAGGGTGACGTAGTCACGCCCTCAAGATATTTGCCTGTCATTCGCACACGCCGTCGTCCTTTATCGCGTCCGATGCGTTGGCGGTCATCTGATTAAGCCCCCATAGCGCCTTCAGTCGTGATGTCCGTGTCTTCCAACCAGGCACGTTGCAGCGACACCATGAAAGCAACAGTATTGGCGATCCCATCGGCCAGAGTTGCTGCACTTCGTTAGTACTGTTCAACGTCGCCTCGCCACGCAGCCCCTTCGCGGCGGCCCGTACATTGGGGAGGCGCAGGAAGGGTAGGCAATAGGGGCCGACAACGGACGTATTGCAGAATTGGCGATCGCAACATTGGGTTGATTTCCAAGGACCGCCCGTGATTAGTCTTGTCCATACCCTTGGCAATAAAGGCATCGCGCGCTGCTGTCCCGGGTGAGCGGAGCCTGTCTGCTCGAACTCCGGGTTATTTTCGGCCCAAAGCGTGCAACTGGCTCCTTTCATGAACGAGGCGGCGCGCCGCCACAGACACGGGGGGCAGCATGCTGCACAACGACAAACTTGAACAGTGGGACCGCGAGAACTTCTTTCATCCCTCCACCCATCTTGCCGAATTCGCGCGAGGTAACGTGCCGCATCGTGTGATCAAGGGCGGGTCGGGATGCCATATCGAGGATCGTGACGGCAATCGGATGCTGGATGCGTTCGCAGGGCTCTATTGCGTGAATGCGGGCTACGGGCGGGTTGAGATTGCGGACGCCATCGCAGAACAGGCCAGAGAGTTGGCCTATTATCATTCCTACGTCGGCCATGGTACGGAAGCGTCGATCACGCTTGCCAAAATGGTGCTGGACCGCGCGCCGGATCACATGTCGAAGGTGTATTTCGGTCTGTCCGGTTCAGATGCCAATGAGACGAATATCAAGCTGATCTGGTACTACAACAACATCCTTGGACGGCCCGAGAAGAAGAAGATCATTTCACGCTGGCGGGGCTATCACGGGTCTGGCCTGATGACCGGATCGCTGACGGGGCTGGAGCTGTTTCACAAGAAGTTCGACCTGCCGCTGTCGCAGGTCCACCACACGGTTGCGCCCGACGTTTTTCGTCGTGAGGATCTGAACCAGAGCGAGGCAGACTTCGTCTCCCATTGTGTGGCGGAACTGGAGGCATTGGTTACGCGCGAGGGCGCGGACACAATCGCGGCCTTTATTGGCGAGCCGGTGCTTGGAACCGGTGGCATCGTGCCACCGCCGAAGGGCTACTGGCCAGCCATTCAGGCCGTTCTGGACCGCCACGATATCTTGCTGGTCGCGGATGAGGTCGTCACCGGTTTCGGCCGTCTCGGCACCATGTTCGGCTCGGACCACTATGGCATGCGACCGGATCTTATCACCATCGCCAAGGGCCTGACCTCTGCCTATGCGCCCCTATCCGGCTCCATTGTGTCCAGGCGCATGTGGGAGGTGTTGGAGCAGGGAACGGACGAGAATGGCCCGATCGGTCATGGCTGGACATACTCAGCCCACCCAATCGGCGCGGCGGCAGGTGTTGCGAACCTCGCGCTCATCGACAGGTTGGGACTGGTGGAGAACGCGGCCAGCGTCGGCGCGTATCTCAACGACCAAATGCGCGCGGCCCTTGGGGATCACCCCCATGTCGGCGACATTCGCGGCGAAGGCCTGCTCTGCGCGGTGGAGCTGGTGGCAGACCGTGCCGACCGCCGTTTTTTCGATGCCAGCGATAAGACCGGCCCGCAGATCGTTGCCAAAATGCTGGAGCAAAGCAGCGTCATCGCCCGCGCCATGCCCCAGGGTGATATCCTCGGTTTTGCGCCGCCGTTCTGCCTCACCCGTGCGGAAGTGGACGATGTCGTCTCCGCCACCCACCGCGCCGTTACTTCGGTTCTTGGCTAAGGGAAGAAGACTCCATGGTCACGCACAACGCCCCGTTTGAGATCGCTGAATATGACCGCCGCCTCGGAAAAACCCGTGCCGCCATGGCAGCCGCAAACCTCGACGCGATATTCGTTACCGATCCCTCCAATCAGGCCTGGCTCACGGGCTATGACGGCTGGTCCTTCTATGTCCATCAAGGCGTGATCGTCTTGCCTGATGGTGAGCCTGTTTGGTGGGGCCGTCATATGGATATGATGGGTGGGCGCAGAACCTGCTGGATGAGCCACGACAACATCGTGGGCTATGGCGATCACTTTATCCAATCCACAGAGGTCCATCCGATGCAGGACTTGGCGGACCACCTCAAGGCGCGCGGGCTGGACCGGGCACGAATTGGGGTGGAGATGGAGAACTACTATTACACGGCCAAGGCGCACAGCGTGCTGGTTGAGCAGATGCCAGATGCGGATCTGGTAGATGCAACTGCCTTGGTGAATTGGCAAAGGTTGATCAAATCCGACGCGGAAATTGGTTTCATCCGCAAAGCCGCCCGCATCACCGAAAGGGTCATCACGACCGCCATCGACCGCGCCGCGCCAGGTGTGCGCAAGAACGATCTCGTGGCCGATATCATGCACGCGGGCATCACCGGCGTTGGTGACGACTGGGGTGACTATCCGGCGATTGTGCCGCTCACGCCCTCAGGCCTTGATGCGACCGCCGCGCATTTGACATGGGACGGCGCGCCAATGCGTGAGGGGGAGGCCACGTTTTTTGAGCTGTCGGGCTGTTACCGCCGCTACCATGCGCCGCTGTGTCGGACAGTTTTGCTCGGCACCCCCCCTGACGCGATGCGCCGCGCGGAAGCCGCGCAGATCGAGGGGATCGAGGCTGGGCTGAAAGCTGCATGCGCGGGAAATCGAACCTGCGATATTTACAATGCGTTCATGGGGGTCATGGCAAAACACGGGATCGAGCGATCGGGACGGATGGGCTACCCCGTCGGCCTCAGCTATCCGCCGGATTGGGGGGAGCGGACGGCCTCTATCCGCGGTGAGGATGAAACGATGCTTGAACCCGGCATGGTCTTTCACTTCATGCCCGCGCTTTGGATGGACACATGGGGGTTGGAAACGACCGAAACAGTTCTGATCCGCGCGGATGGTGCGGCTGAGACCCTGTGCAATATCGAGCGCAAACTGTTTGTGAAGGGCTGATGCGGTGATCGAGCGTACCACGCAAATCCTCTCGGATCTTGTCGCCTTCCCTACGGTCTCGGCTGACAGCAATCTTGAGATGATCGCCTATCTGGCCAATAGGCTGGAACGTTGCGGCGCGCGGGTGGACCTAATGCTAGACGAGGGCGGCCACAAGGCGAACCTCTTCGCGACGCTCGGGCCGGAATGTGACGGTGGCATTGTGTTGTCCGGTCACTGCGATGTGGTGCCAGTTGCGGACCAGGACTGGTCTAGCGATCCGTTCACAATGCACGAGCGCGACGCGCGGCTTTACGGGCGCGGAACCTGCGACATGAAGGGGTTTATCGCCGCTACCCTGGCGATGGCGCCGCATTATGCGGAGCTTGACCTCAAACGACCGTTGCATTTCGCCTTCACATATGACGAGGAAACCGGCTGCATCGGAGCGCGGCATCTGGCAAAAGACCTGGCCGCACGAACCTCCAAACCGTCACTTGCGATCATCGGAGAGCCAACGGGCATGCGGATCGTGGAGGGTCACAAGGGGTGCTATGAATACAGCACGTATTTTCAGGGGTTGGAGGGCCATGGATCGGCCCCTGACCTTGGAGTGAATGCGGTCGAATTTGCGGTGCGCTATGTGACCCGATTGCTGGATCTGCGCGGCCAGTTGAAGGCCATGGCGCCTGCCGACAGCCGGTTCGAGCCGCCATGGACAACGGTCAATATCGGCGCGCTGAACGGTGGCAGCGTTCACAACGTGATCGCGCCCAAGGCCCAGGTGGATTGGGAAATGCGCCCTGCACAAGCCAGCGACGCGGACTTCGTCAAAGCGAACTTGCGCCGGTACTGCGACGATGTGTTGTTGCCGGCCATGCGCAAAGTATTTCCCGAGGCCTCAATCACGACAGAGATTGTCGGAGAGATTGAGGGTCTGATGCCGTCAGACGAAAACGAGGCCGCCCGCATTGTGGCCGAGTTGACAGGCGCCAATTCCAGTCATTTCGTTCCGTTCAGCACCGAGGCGGGAATTTTTCAATCTCTGGGAATGGACGTCGTGGTCTGCGGACCCGGCTGGATCGAGCAGGCACACAAGGCGGATGAGTTCATCAGCCTGGACCAATTGGAGCAGTGCCAGAGGATGCTGTTGGGTCTTGGGACCAAGCTGACGCATGCGGGCCACTAAAACGTCGGCGGGGTGCACACACTGATGATCCGGCAAACGACGGTTCCGGTATTGCTGAACCGATGCGGCAACTCGCTTTCAAAGATATAGCCGTCGCCGGGGCCAAGGACCTTCTCTTCGTCTCCGACCGAAATCCTGATCTGACCCTCGATAACGATCCCGGCCTCTTCGCCCGTGTGGCTCAGTAGTTCCGGGCCCGTGTCGGTGTTTGGGGGATAGACTTCATCCAGCAATTGCAGGCTATGGGTCTTGGCATTGCCCAATTGGCGCAGCGACAGATCCGCAAGGCCCGAGCGCGGGGCAACTTCGACGAACTCTTCTGCCGTGAAGAAGATCTTGGGCGTATCGGTGACGTCATCGGTGGCAAAGAACTCCGCCATGCTGAGCGGTATCGCGTCCAGCAGACTTTTCAGAGAGGCGACAGAGGGACTGGTCTTGTTCTGCTCAATCAGGCTGACGGTTCCGTTGGTCAGGCCTGCGCGCGCCGCAAGCTCTCGCTGGGACAATCCGCGCGCCTTGCGGATGCGTTGCAACTTTTTGCCGATGTCCACGGGAGGCTCCTCTCCGGGGTGTAGAAGTCGTTAAGCAAAATCAGGGGTCTATCGTTGTTTCGTAACGGATAGACCGGCCTGGTGCAATTGGCGGAATATGGCTGCCCCGATACGATCCTTAAAATCATGTGCGAATCCATATTGACAGATAAATTAAACGGATTATGAGGATTTTTTAAACACCCCATGCTGTGGGGTTTGTCATCCATACGAAGGAAAACGGACATGGCAAAAGCAGTGACGAAGAAGCGCCGGAAACCAGCCTCGAAGGCCAAGCCCGGCGTTGCGGTGACGGCGGAGACACCTGTCATGGAAACAGTGGCGCACTCCGAGACAGCGGTGGCGGCACCTGTCGCAACGCACAAAACCAATGCTGATTTGATCGCCCGTCGCGAAGCTGCTGTACCCCGTGGCGTGGCCTCAGCCGCACCGATCTTCGCGCAATACGCAGAGAATGCAGAACTGTGGGATGTCGAAGGCAACCGCTATGTGGATTTCGCAGGTGGAATAGCAGTTCTGAACACTGGCCACCGTCACCCTAAGGTTGTCGCTGCCGCAAAAGCGCAGGAAGACCATTACACCCACACGAGCTTTCAGGTTGTGCCCTATGAGCCCTATATCGCGTTGGCTGAAAAGCTGAATGCGCTGGCGCCGGGCGACGCTCCAAAGAAGTCTCTGCTTGTGACTACGGGTGCCGAAGCCGTCGAAAATGCCGTCAAAATCGCTCGCGCCGCGACCGGTCGTCCCGGTGTTATTGCGTTCACTGGCGGCTACCATGGTCGTACGCTGCTAACCCTGGGCATGACCGGCAAGATCAGCCCTTACAAGAAGGACGTCGGCCCGTTTCCATCCGACATCTTCCGCGCGCCGTTCCCGTCTGTGCGGGATGGCATCACAGTCCAGGATGCGTTGACGGGTTTGCAAAACCTGTTCCTGACCGATGCGCAGCCCGAGCGGATCGCCTGCATCATCATCGAGCCTGTCCTGGGCGAGGGCGGCTATACACCCGTTCCTTTCGAGATGCTGCACGCCCTGCGCGAAATCTGTGACACCCACGGTATCATGCTGATCTCGGACGAAATTCAGGCGGGCTTTGGCCGCACAGGCACATGGTTTGCGATTGAGCATTCGGGCGTTGTGCCGGACATGATCACGGTCGCAAAGTCGATGGCCGGCGGCTATCCGATTGCTGGCGTCATAGGCCGGGCAGATGTGATGGACGCCGTTGTTCCCGGTGGTCTCGGCGGAACGTATGGCGGCAATCCTGTTGCTTGTGCGGCCGCATTGGCGGCGATTGAGGCGCTTGAATCCGAAGGACTGTTGGCCAGATCAACAGCAATGGGTGAGACGTTCCGTGCCCGTTTTGCAGAGATCGGTGCCCGCACTGCTCCCTATCGCATGTGGGACATTCGCGGCATCGGCGCGATGCTGGCGGTAGAGTTTGTGACAGACTTCGAGACGGTAACTCCGGACGCGGCCCTGACCAAAGCGGTCGTGGCTCATGCACTGAAACGTGGGTTGATCCTGCTTGCCTGCGGCATGCACGGCAACGCGTTGAGGATTATGGTGCCGCTGACGGCATCGGATGCGATTATCGAGGAAGGCCTGGCCATCTTCGAGGCGGCCTTGGCCGACGCCGTGGTCGAACTCAGCGTTTGACCGCTGACTGAAACGACAAGGGGGCAGGCTAAACGTCTGCCCCTTTTTCGTGTCCGCTACTCAAAAGCCTCAGTCGGTCGGCTCAAACTGATCCGCAGTCGCGCGATTCCATCGCTCGCGATGCCCGCCGGGATCTTCGCCCTTCGACCGTTTGAGCAATGATCCGATTGCCAGTTCAGGGTACGCCTGATCGCCTGTCACCATCGCCGCGTCGCTTTGGCGGATCATCAGGTGGCGCGGCAGGAACTCTGCCGGGGATGATAGCCCCGCCGCCCCCGTCATCTCTCCCAATGCGTCAAGAGTGTTGCCATGGAAGCGCGCCACTCGTTTGGCCTTGCCCTCGGGATCCAGCGCCCGTTGGCGTAGTGGATCTTGCGTGGCAACACCCACGGGGCAATGGTTGGTGTGGCAGCCCTGTGCCTGAATGCATCCGATGGCGAACATGTACCCGCGCGCCGAGTTGCACCAATCCGCACCAATAGCCAGTGCGCGTGCGATATCGAACGCCGACACGATCTTGCCCGCCGCGCCGATCTTGATCTGGTCCCGCAGACCCGCACCGCGCAGGGCATTGTGCACGAAGGTCAGCCCTTCGATCATCGGCATGCCGACGTGGTTGGCAAACTCAAGCGGTGCGGCTCCGGTACCGCCTTCAGTTCCGTCGACCACGATGAAATCCGGGACAATGCCGGTCTTGATCATAGCCTTGAGCATGCACATGAACTCTCGTCTGTGGCCAATGCACAGCTTGAAGCCGACAGGCTTGCCGCCTGACCGCTCCCGCAGGAGGCCAAGAAACTCCATCATCTCAACCGGCGTGGAAAAAGCGGAGTGTGAGGCGGGAGAAACACAGTCGCGGTCCATGGGAATGTCGCGCGCCATGGCAATCTCATGCGTGATCTTGGCGGCAGGTAGCATACCACCATGGCCGGGCTTGGCGCCTTGAGACAGCTTCAACTCGATCATCTTGACCTGCTCGCTGGCGGCTTGCGCTGCAAATTTGTCGGCACTGAACGTGCCGTCATCATTGCGGCAGCCAAAGTAGCCGGAGCCTATCTCATAGATCAAATCGCCGCCGCCCTCCCTATGGTAGCGGCTGATGCTGCCTTCGCCGGTATCCTGCGCGAACCCGCCCGCCTTGGCCCCTGTGCTGAGCGCAAGGATGGCATTGGCCGAAAGCGCCCCGAAACTCATGGCCGAGATGTTGTAGATCGACGCGGAGTAGGGTTGTGAGCAGGCTGGCCCACCGATCGTTACGCGAAAATCAGTGTCCTCGATATGAACCGGTTTGACGGAGTGCGTGACCCAGGAATAACCACCATCATAGACGCGCATCCGTGTGCCGAAGGGCCGCTTATCCTCCATCCCTTTGGCACGTTGGTAGACCAGTGAGCGTGCGTCGCGGCTGAACGGCTCTTCATCCTGGTCGCTTTCGATCAGATACTGCCTGATCTCCGGACGGATCCCTTCGAACAGAAACCGCATGTGACCTAGGACTGGGTAATTGCGCAGGATCGAGTGGCTGCGCTGCATCACGTCGCTTACTCCAAGCGCCGTCAGGGCGGAGAATATCGCCAATGGAATGATCATCCAGCCGGACCAAAGCAGCGCGATCAGAGAGACAAGTGCGCCAAATGCCACCAACCCGAGTGTTATGAACCGCCCAACATCATGTGTTCGAATCATCATCTTGGTAGCCTTTGTCAATACGTCGACTAATATATTAAACATGTCTGGAGCAGATTGCCATGGCCCCTTTCGATGCCCCAAACAACAACTGCTTTGGGGTTTGAGCATTTTATTTCTGAATTTCAGTAACATATGCGCAGAGCTGAGCCTGCCTTGCAAAGCGGACCCGGAAAGCGTGGCCATTTAGGTGCGCTGCCATGGCCCCAAGAAAGAGGAAACACTTGCTGGAAATATTTAACGCGGCTAGCGTGAGGCATCGAAGGCGCGACAAGCGCAAATGTTGATCTTGACGCCACGCGGCTAGAGGATCAGCATCCAACCAGGGCTAAAAAGCAGCCCATCCGGGTCGGGATCTTGGTTCGTGACCGTACGTGACAGACCAGTCCGCTGGATTGGGCATAAAAAACGAGACTCCAGACATACTGGAGCTGTTTACAAATTCAACCGGGAGAGACCTATGCAGTCGATCAAATACATTGCATTCGCTGGGGCGATAATGACCGCATCAGCACCTGCAGTTACCGCTCAGGAAACCTTCATCAATATCGGAACCGGCGGTCAGACCGGCGTTTACTTTGTGGTGGGTCAGTCGATCTGCCGCCTCGTGAACCGTGGCACCGCTGAACACAACATTCGCTGCACCGCACCATCAACTGGCGGATCCATCGCGAACATCAACGCGATCGCGGCAGGTGACATGGATATGGGCGTGGCCCAGTCCGACTGGCAGTTCCACGCCTACAACGGCTCGTCCGAGTTCGAGGGCAATCAATTTGAAGGCCTTCGGGCTGTCTTCTCGGTCCATCCTGAGCCGTTCACGGTCCTGGCACGGGCTGACTCGGGCATCACGACGTTCGAAGACATGCGCGGCATGCGCGTGAACGTGGGTAACCCCGGCTCCGGCCAGCGGGCGACCATGGAAGTGGTCCTAGATGCTCTTGGCTGGACCATGGATGACTTTTCGCTCGCGTCCGAGCTTGCTCCGGCCGAGCAGGCGGCGGCATTGGGCGACAACAACGTCGATGCGATCATCTACACCGTGGGTCACCCCAACGGCTCCATCCAGGAAGCTGTCTCCACCACAGCGGCCACTCTCGTTCCCGTTGTCGGCCCGGAGATCGAAGCTTTGATCGCGGATAACCCCTACTACGCGGCAGCCACCATCCCCGGCGGCATGTATGAAGGCAGCCCGAACGACACCGAGACCTTCGGTGTGCGCGCAACTTTCGTAAGCTCCGTCGATGTGCCTGACGACGTGATCTACACAGTCGTCGCAGCAGTCTTCGACAACTTTGATCGCTTCCGGGGACTCCACCCTGCGTTTGCGAACCTGACCCAGGAAAGCATGATCGCAGACGGCCTGTCCGCGCCACTGCATCCCGGTGCTGAGCGGTACTACCGCGAGCAGGGCTGGATCGAGTAACCAACTCAATCGTGCCGTCTCCGCCAAAGCGGGGGCGGCGTTTTTCGTATTGGACGCCCCGCGTGTCCTGACGCGAAGGGGCGAGTGCTGCCCCTGCCACACGATATGAAAAAGGCCAGAGGCAAAAGCCCGGGCCAAGAGGGGACATCATGAGCGATCCGAATACAGACCGTGATCAGATGCAGGCCGCCGCCGTGGAAAACGAGGCGGCCGGACGTGGCGGGCTAAGCCAGTCCGAGCTTGATGAACTTGTCGCTTCTTCTGATACAGGCGCACGCGGTGGCTCCGGCGTTGTCGGCACGTTCATCGTTATTGTCGCGCTCAGCTGGTCACTGTTCCAGCTTTGGATCGCCTCTCCGCTGCCGTTCATGTTCGGCTTCGGTGTCTTCAACTCTACCGAGTCGCGCTCTATCCACCTCGGGTTTGCGATCTTTCTCGCGTATCTCGCTTTCCCCGCCGCGCGCTCGAAGGTGCAGCTCGTTCTCGGCATCGGCGTGCCGCTGCTGATGGGTTTGCTGTTCGTGCTGTCGGCCAAGGACGATACGGCAACGTGGTGGATCCCGATCATCGCGATCGCAGTGGCCTTGGCTGTCGTCTTGGGGTCGCCCAAAGACAAGATACCGCCATGGGAATGGTTGCTTGCGATTTTCGGCGCGGCTGCGTCGCTATACCTGTGGATCTTCTATCGAGAGATTTCGGGCCGCGTCGGTGCGCCGATCACACAGGACTTCGTGGTCGCCGTCGCGGGTATCATTCTGCTTCTGGAAGCCACGCGCCGCGCGCTTGGTCCTGCGCTGATGATCGTGGCATCGGTATTCCTGTTCTACACCGTGCTTGGCCCCTACATGCCGAACCTGATTGCCCACGGCGGCAATAACCTGTCCGAGATCGTGAATCACCAGTGGATCACCACGCAGGGTGTCTTTGGCATCGCGCTGGGGGTCTCAACCGGATTCGTGTTCCTGTTCGTTCTGTTCGGCTCGTTGCTGGACCGGGCCGGTGCGGGCAACTACTTCATTCAAGTCGCGTTCAGCCTGATGGGTCACATGCGAGGCGGGCCAGCAAAGGCGGCTGTTGTGGCCTCGGCCATGACGGGTCTGATCTCCGGCTCGTCCATCGCCAACGTGGTGACGACGGGCACGTTCACGATCCCGCTAATGAAGAAGGTTGGGTTCAATAACGAAAAGGCGGGCGCTGTCGAAGTGGCTTCCTCCGTCAACGGCCAGATCATGCCGCCTGTCATGGGGGCTGCGGCTTTCCTGATGGTCGAATACGTCGGCATTCCCTATTTTGACGTGGTCAAACATGCCTTCTTGCCTGCGGTGATTTCCTATATCGCACTGGTCTACATCGTTCACCTTGAGGCGATGAAGGCCGGGATGGAGGGCTTGCCACGCGCCTATGTGCCTAAGCCGATCATCCAACGTCTCATTGGCTTTGCCTTCGCAATCGCTGCAATCAGCGCGCTGTCGTTCGGGGTCTACTACCTGATGGGCTGGATCCGGCCCGCATTCCCTGACACGGCGGGCTACATCATCTTTGCCTTCCTCACGATCGTTTATGTGGCGCTATTGTGGGTTGCCTCCAAAGAAGAGCCGCTGAAGCTCGACGATCCGAATGCAGAGGTTCTGTCGCTGCCATTGCCCGGCCCCACGGCTCGATCTGGCCTGCACTTCATCCTGCCTGTTGTTGTGCTGGTCTGGGCCTTGATGGTGGATCGCCTGTCGCCGGGTCTGTCCGCCTTCTGGGCTACGACCTACATGATTTTCATTTTGCTCACCCAACGCCCCATTTTGGCAATCATGCGCAAGGCGGGTTCCTTGAGCGCCGAAATCAAAGGCGGCTTTGCCGACCTATTGGATGGTCTGGTCACCGGCGCGCGCAACATGATCGGCATAGGCATCGCCACGGCGACCGCCGGCATCATTGTGGGGGCGGTCAGCCAGACGGGCGTCGGCTCAGCACTTGCGGATGTGGTTGAGGTTCTGTCAGGCGGCAACATACTTGCGATCCTGTTGCTGACCGCTGTTCTGTCCCTGATCCTGGGAATGGGCCTGCCCACAACAGCAAACTACATCGTTGTCTCGGCGCTGCTTGCTCCGGTCATCGTGACGCTGGGTCAGCAAAACGGCCTGATCGTGCCGCTGATCGCGGTTCACCTGTTCGTGTTCTACTTCGGGATTATGGCGGATGTGACGCCACCTGTGGGCCTCGCGAGTTTCGCGGCGGCGGCTGTGTCAGGCGGGGATCCGATCAAGACTGGCGTTGTCGCGTTCTTCTACTCGCTGCGCACAGCGGCCCTGCCATTCCTGTTCATCTTCAACACCGAGTTGTTGCTGATCAACGTCACTGCGGTGCAGGGGGTGTTTGTCTTCATTGTCGCGACCATAGCGATGCTGCTGTTTGCAGCGGCCACCCAGGGGTGGTTCCTGGCCAAGAACCGCTTCTATGAGACGATCGCGCTTCTTCTGATTGCTTTCACCCTGTTCCGTCCGGGCTTTTGGATGGACATGATCTCTGCGCCTTACGCAGAAGAGCAACCCGTCGGCATCGCAGATGCGGCGTTCGCGACGGCTCCCGGCGACGATTTGCGCCTGCGAGTGGCAGGCATCAACGATCTGGGCGATCCGATTGAATTTGTTGCGATCCTGCCGATCTCGGAAGGCGCAACAGGCGAAGAACGCCTCGCCAATGCCGGCCTCGTGTTTCGCCAGGACGGAGATGCTCTGTTCATCGACGATGTGACGTTTGACAGCCCTGCCGCCAATGCGGGCCTGGATTGGGATCAGGAGGTGCTGCGCGTTCTGCGTCCGCTTGATCAGCCGAGCAAGTACCTGATATTCATCCCGGCGCTGATCCTGCTTGGTCTGGTTGTCCTGCTGCAAAAGGGCCGTGGCCCCAAGCGCGCTCCGGCCACATCCTAGAGGAGACCGACATGTTCAATACTGTACTTCTCACTGTGGATCTAGGAAGGGAGGCGTCCTGGAAAAAGGCCCTGCCGCAAGCGATTGAACTGATCCGTACGTCTGGCGGGACTTTGCACATCATTTCTGTGGTTCCCGACATGGGTACGCCGCTGGTCGAGGGCTTTTTTCCTGAAGATTTTGAAGAGAAAGCAGTGGCTTCTGCCGCCAAGGCGCTCGACAAACTGATTGAGACCGAAGTGCCTGAAGGGATCAGGATCAAACAACATCTGGCGTTCGGCAAGATCCACAAAAAGGTTTTGAAAACCATTGAAGAGACTGAGTGTGATCTGGTGATTATGGCATCGCATAAGCCCGACCGCGTGCGGGAATTCTTGGTAGGATCCAATGCGGATAGGGTTGTCCGTAGATCACCGGTTTCGGTTCTGGTGGTAAGGGCGTAAGGGGTGAGCCAAAGCTTGAAGGCGGTTCCTGATCACAGGCCCGCCTCCCCAGATGGAGCACCGATGAAATGACCCCCTTCGCGATTGCGGGCGTACAGATGTACGTCAATGCACTTCAACCCAACGTCGACGGAATGATGCATCGCCTTGATGTGTTGATGGCGCGTTTCCCTTGGACACAGATGGTTCTGTTCAGCGAATTGGCGCCGTTTGGCCCGCTGGAGAAGTTCAAACTGCCCCCCGAGAACGAGATCATCGATCAGTTCTGTGAGGCCGCCCGGCGTCACCGGGTCTGGCTGATCCCCGGCTCGATGTTTCTGACTTCGCCCGAGGATGGGCGCGTCTATAACACGTCGCTGGTGATTGATCCGGACGGCAACGTCATCCGGCGCTACGCCAAGATGTTCCCTTTCCTGCCATATGAGGCGGGCGTTGCTCCGGGCACTGACTTCTGCGTGTTCGATGTGCCGGATGTGGGCCGGTTCGGCCTGTCGATCTGCTATGATATGTGGTTCCCGGAAACCACGCGGCAGTTGACCAGTCAGGGTGTCGAGGTGTTGCTGCACCCGGTCCTTACCGGCACCACGGACCGCGATGCGGAACTTGCGATCGCACGGGCCACGGCGGCACAGTTTCAGTGTTATGTCATCGACGTCAACGGCTTGGGCGCGGGCGGTGTGGGCAAATCCTGCATCGTGGATCCGACCTCATTGGTCTTGCACCAGTCTGGTGGCCAAGAGGACCTGTTTCCGATTGAGGTGGACCTTTCCATGGTCCGCCGTCAACGTGAAACGGGTATGAAGGGACTTGGACAGGTCTTGAAAAGTTTCCGCGACAGATCGACGGATTTCTCCGTTTATGACCGCACCAGCGGCACGGACGCGTTTTTGAACACATTGGGCCCACTGGAAGTCCCTGCGCAGGGTTCCCGCGCAGGTCTTCACGTGGACGTGCCTGCAACAATCGAGGCGGAGCGTGACGCACGCTTGCCAACTCTGGGTGTCGGCGGTGGGCCGTACCTTGGAAAGGTGCATAGCGGCTAAGGTCCTTCGGGGTGGGGGCGGCCTTGTGTCGCCTCGTCCCGCTTGCCCTTGACCAGCAACTTGGAAGGACGAGCAATGGATTCCGTGAGTGAGTATTACTCAGCGACGCAGCTGCGTACCGATCGGTGGAGCGCGCTGAAGGAAGCTGCGACAGCAGTGGCAAAAGAGCCCGCCTCAAAGATGAAGGCCAGGGATCGTGACCGCATTCACGCGCTCTTCGACTCGTTATCATTGATTGAGCCCTATTGGGCATTCCCCGGGATGGCAGCGTTCGATCACCTGCGTCGGCAATTTGACCACGGCAACCTTGAAGACATGGCCTTTGCCGTACGCCGCGTCACCCGCGCCCTGACTACGGGGGCCTACCGCCGCCGCAAGATCCCGCTGGAACGCGATAGCGTAGACGCGGAGGAGCATGATGACGAAGCGCATCTGTCTCCGGAGGCGCGCGCACTGACCAAACAATATTTTGAGGTATTGATCGTCGATAGCGTCAGCGAGCAGCAGGAGCGCTGGCTCAAGAACAACGTCCAACGCATGCGCAGGCCCGAAGATCCGTTTGTCTACGAGGCAGTCGTCGTCCCAAGCCTTGAGGACGCGTTGATTGCGGTGCTGTTCAATCACAACATCCAAGCGATCGTGGTGCGGCCGGGGTTGGAGCTAAAATCCAAACTCGACAATGAGATCCTGCATTCCTTCCTCAACCGCGCCGGCGGTGCGGAAGCGATTGATGCCATGCTGCCCGAGAACTACGGGCCAGAACTCTGCCGCCTGATCGACCGTGTGCGGCCGGAACTGGACGCCTATCTGGTTACAGATCGTTCCGTAGAGGATATCGCCGGACTGGACCTGGGGATTTGCCGCCGTGTTTTCTACAACCAAGAAGACTTCATGGAATTGCACCTCAACATCCTGCGGGGCGTGGAAGCCCGCAACAAAGCGCCGTTCTTCAACGCGCTGGTAGAGTATTCCAAGCAGCCGACGGGTGTTTTTCATGCGATGCCAATCAGCCGGGGCAAATCCATCACCCGCTCGCACTGGATCCAGGATATGGGCGCGTTCTACGGGCCGAACATTTTCCTGGCAGAGACTTCTGCCACGTCAGGTGGCCTCGATAGCCTTCTGGAGCCACACGGGACGATAAAACAGGCGCAAGAACTTGCATCGCGCGCGTTTGGATCCAAGCAGACGTTCTTTGCAACCAACGGCACGTCGACATGCAACAAGATCGTGGTGCAAGCCGTCGTGCGCCCCGGCGACATCGTGCTGGTGGACCGTGACTGCCATAAATCGCACCATTATGGCATGGTACTGGCGGGAGCGGAGGTCGTCTACCTCGACAGCTATCCGCTCAACGAATACTCCATGTACGGCGCGGTTCCCCTGCGCGAGATCAAGCATCAGCTCTTGGCGTTGAAAGCGGCCGGAAAGCTGGACCGGGTGCGAATGCTGCTGTTGACGAACTGCACGTTCGACGGGCTGGTCTATAACGTCCAGCGCGTGATGGAAGAATGCCTCGCGATCAAGCCGGATCTGGTGTTCTTGTGGGATGAGGCCTGGTTTGCCTTCGCGCGGTTCAACCCGACGTACCGCCAACGCACCGGAATGCGCACTGCCAATGACCTTCGCAAACGGCTGCGCACGGACGAGCATAAAGCGGCCTACGAGGCGCAGCAGAAGGTTCTTGGCGACGCAAGCGATGAGGAATGGCTCGACACTCGTCTGATCGCTCCGCCCGAAGCGCGCGTTCGGGTCTATGCCACGCAGTCTACACACAAGACGCTGACTTCGCTGCGCCAAGGTTCCATGATCCACGTCAACGATCAGGACTTCAAAGGCGAAGTTGAGCAGAGCTTCCACGAAGCGTATATGACTCATACCTCGACCTCTCCGAACTACCAGATCATCGCGTCGCTCGATGTGGGGCGCCGTCAGGTGGAATTGGAAGGGTTCGAGTTCGTCCAGCGCCAGATCGAGGCCGCCATGTCGATGCGCCGCGCGATTGCGACGCATCCGCTGCTGCAAAAGTACTTCCGCGTGCTGACAGCGGGCGACATGATCCCCGAGCATCATCGCCAAAGCGGCGTGACCAGCTACTATGACAATCAGCAGGGTTGGACGGATATGTGGGATTGCTGGCAACAGGACGATTTCGTCCTTGATGCCACCCGCGTCACGCTCGCCGTGGGCGGCACAGGCTGGGACGGGGACACGTTCAAGAACCAGGTATTGATGGATAAGTACGGCATCCAGATCAACAAGACCTCGCGCAATACGGTCCTGTTCATGACCAATATCGGAACGACGCGATCCTCCGTGGCGTATCTGATTGAGGTCCTGGTAGAGATCGCGAAGGAGCTGGATGATCTGCTTGATGACGCGTCGAAAATGGAACGGCTGTCATTTGACAAGCGGGTCAAAAATCTGACGGAGAATTACCCGCCGTTGCCTGATTTCAGCCGCTTCCATGATGCCTTCCGCCCCGACAATAAGACGCCGGAAGGTGATATCAGAACTGCCTATTACCTTAGCTACAATGAGAAAAACTGCGATTACCTGGAACTCGACGGCTCCCTTAGGGAGGCGCTTGAGGCGGGGCAAGAAGTGGTCTCGGCCAGCTTTATCATCCCCTATCCCCCGGGATTCCCTATTCTGGTGCCGGGCCAGGTAATCAGCAAAGAGATACTTGCCTTCATGCGCGCGCTGGATGTGAACGAGATCCACGGCTATCGCGCCGATCTGGGCCTGCGTGTCTTCACACCAGAGGCATTGGCCAACGCGCCTGCGCCCAAGACGTCATCGAAATAGAAAGGAAAAGTAATGGCAACCGTCCTCAAGAATATCTCAGAGATCCGGCGATACTTTCACCGCAACGAAGACCCGGTGTACTTTATTTCGGCGACGAACTTCAATTTGCTCGGTCTCGATGAGTGGGTGAAGAACTTCAAATATATCTGCTACATTGATTGTTATGGCGGCAAGCACCCCAACGTGTTCTGCCCGTCCGAGCAGCCCCACGCGGAATTCCAGTCTATTGAGGACATCAACAATTATCTGCTGCAGCACAAGGAAGTCATCGACTTCATCAAGCGGCGTGGCGGCAAGCCAAAGTTTGTGTTCCTGATGTTCGATGAAGAGACAGAGCGTTTGTCCAAGGAATTGGGGGCCGACGTCTGGTTTCCGAAAGCCAAGCTGCGCACGTCCATGGACAACAAGATCGAAACGGTCCGCATCGGCAACAAGGCGGGCGTGCCGTCGGTGCCGAATGTCCTGGCAGAGGTCAAATCCTACGAGGATTTGCGCAAGACCTGCGAAAAGGCTGGAATCGGTCATGATCTGGTACTGCAATCGGCCTTTGGCGACTCTGGGCACACCACATTCTTCATCAAATCCGAAGCAGATTTCCGCCGCCACGAGCATGAGATCATCGGCGAGGGTGAGATCAAGATCATGAAGCGGATTGATTGCCGCGGCTCCGCGATTGAGGCGTGTGCGACCAAGGAAGGCACGATCGTTGGCCCGTTGATGACCGAGCTTGTGGGCTTTAAGGATCTGACGCCCTATCGCGGCGGTTGGTGTGGGAATGAAATCCTGTCGACCGCTTTTCCGCCAAAGGTCCGCCAGCAAGCGCGCGAGTTGACGTTCAAATTTGGTGAGCAACTGCGCAAGGAAGGCTATCGTGGGTACTTTGAGCTAGATTTCCTGATCGACAAAAAGACCGGCGATTTGTGGTTGGGTGAATTGAACCCGCGTATCACCGGTGCGTCGTCGATGACCAACCACGCCGCGTTCGCCCATGCCGATGCGCCGCTGTTCCTGTTCCACCTGCTCGAGTTCTCGAAGAAGAAATTCGATCTCGACACCACAGAGCTCAATAACCGCTGGTCCAACCCGGACATGATCGACAGTTGGTCGCAGATGGTGATCAAACACACCGAAGACACCGTGGATATCTGCACCGCCGCGCCAGAGACGGGTATCTACAAGATGCTGGAAGACGGCAGCGTCGTCTATGATCGCTTCGATTATCACCGCCGCGCGGTTGAGTCCGAGAATGAGGCGTTCTTTCTGCGCATTCTGCAGCCCGGTGACTACCGCTATGAAGGGGCTGATATCGGCATTCTCGTGACCCGCGGCCGGTCCATGACAAAGAGCTTCCATCTCAACGAGAGGGCGAAGAAGTGGATTCACGGGATCAAGAAAACGGTCGATGGCAAGCCTTTGCCACAGGCGAATGCAGGCCCTGCTCTCGCTGATCCTGCATTCAAGATCATGTAAGGTCGCCTGATGCTTTGGCGCGCCCTCAGCGAAGATCTGCCCGGTCCCAAGTGGGCCGGGCTTTTCGCGGAATATTGGCCTGACTACCATAAATGGTGGTTGAAGGAGGGAGAGGCCGCGCGCCCGACCTACCTGCAATCGCGCCGTGCGTTGGCGGAGCATATGCCCGAGATCGTGCCGCTTTACGACGAGTTGTGTGAACGGGCAGGCGGCAGCGATCAGGCAGCGCGGCTCCTCAGCTTTTACTGCCCGCCGCCTTATCTGGCGGGGTGTTCTCAGGCGATTTGGCCGGGGCAGGAACCGGTCATGGTCCGTAATTATGACTACAATCCGGATGCTTTTGATAGCCTGATCCTGCGCACCGCCTGGCAGGGGCGGCAGGTGATTGGCACCGCCGATGGGATGTGGGGGCTGGTTGATGGGATGAACGACGCGGGTCTCGCAATTTCACTGACGTTCGGTGGTCGGCGCGTTGTTGGTACAGGCTTCGGCGTACCTCTTATCCTGCGATACGTCTTGCAAACCTGCGAGACGACCGAGCAGGCGGGCGCAGTTCTGGCCCGCGTGCCGACCCACATGAGCTATAACGTCACCGTTCTGGACGCCAAACGCAGGTACCTCACCGCGATGATGGCTCCCGACAGACCCGCCGTCATCACCCACGCCGCCGTGGCGACCAACCACCAGGAGAGCGTCGAATGGGTCAGCCACGCGCGGTTCACAGCTACAGTAGAACGGGAGCGCTACCTGCTCCAGCGCCTCACGTTGCACCGCGATCCGGAAGACAAATTCATTAACGCCTTTCTCAAGCCTCCGCTTTATTCCACAGCATTCGCCGCTGGCTTCGGCACGCTGTACACCGCCGTCTATCGCCCCCGATTGGGTCAGATGGAGATCCGGTGGCCCGGCACTGTCTGGTCTCAGAGTTTCAGACATTTTCAGGAGGGTGGCCGCCGGGTGCAAATCCCCGGAGCCGCATAGCGCGAGCCAGCCCATGTCTCCGAATCTTCCCATGTCATACCAGGAAGTTTGCGGCCGAGCTGTGCGCAGGATGGGGTTTGATCATCTGAATGATCTGCTCGTCCGTAATCTCTGCTTCATTCGTCCGTCCTTTGGTTGGGCGGACTCTACACAAATCTGGAGGAGATTCAGGGGAGGAGGTCAAGCAAGATCTGATCATTTACCCAGCCAGTGCCGCTGAGAATATTTGGTTTGGCAATCCGGATGCCATCAAGGAAGAGCTAAAAGCATCCGCCCGCGCCGCCCCACATATGATTTATCACTGCGAATTTGTCGCCTTGGACGGCCTTTGCGCCCGATTTGCCAGCCTGCAATTCACTGATGGCATAAACGCAGAGTGAAGCAGAGATGTATTTTATGCTCTACTGCGACCTCACCGCTCCACCGCAGGCAACCCATCCGGATATTGCGCGGAGGCGACGCTGTGAAGGTCGTCCCAAACGCCCTTTGACGCTCCGATGCAGAATCCCAACTTGGCATCCGCCGGATAGGGATGGGTCTTGCCGCCTGCCTCCTTGATCATCAAAAGACCCGCGAGGCTGTCCCATGGGTTCATCCCCGCTTCGACATAGCCACCAAGCCGCCCCGCAGCGACACTTGCCAACATGTTGGCCCCTGATCCGTTGCGGTAGAACATGCCGCCTTTTTGCATCAGACCAAGGATGATGCCCGCCGCAGGTTCCGGCGCGGTGCGATCCGAGGCTCCTACCGCGATCAGGCATTGGTCGATCCGGCGGGTGTCATCCATCTGGTACAGCACGCCGTCGATGGTGAAACCCTGACCCGCGCGGGCCATGAATTGCTCACCGGGAATGGGCACGTCGATCACGCCAAACAGCGTTTTGTCGCCCTCGATCAAAGTGATGACGACGCACCAATGAGGCAGGCCCATCAGGAAGGGCACTGTCCCGTCGATGGGGTCGATTACCCAGGTCAGACCGGATGCGCCAGCCTCAGCCCCGCGTTCCTCACCCAAGATCGCGTCGTCGGGGAAATTGGCGGTGATCTCGCCCCGTATCATGTCCTCCACGGCGCGATCGGCTATGGATACAAGGTCCAACTCTCCGTTTTTGGTCTCCACCTCCAGCGATGCACGGTTGCGGTAGTAGTCGAGCGCCAAAAGCCCGGCACGGCGGGCGAGATCGGAAGCGAGGGTCGCACGGGCGTCGATGGGATCGGACATGAATGGAACTTTCAGAGGATGGGTCAGGGGACGAGGATCAGGTCGGCAGGGTCAATTCGCAAATGCACCGGATTGCCAGCCATCAAACGCGGCTCTGCTATAGGACGGGACACGAGGAACTCCATCCCCTCATCCACAACCACATACTCCATCCGGCTGCCAAGATAACTTGCCGATACGATACGTGCGTCTCCGCCGGGTTCCAAACGGATTCGCTCGGGCCGAAGCGTCGCCGTGACAGTGCCGTTGCCGGCTTGCACTGGCAGGGATAGATGCGCGGCAGAGAACGTGCCGTCCCTCACGGTGCCTTCGACCAAATTCGCATCGCCGATGAAATCTGCCACGAAAGACGACGCGGGTTGTTCGTAGAGTTGCGCAGGCGTTCCGATCTGCGCTATTTGGCCCATTTTCATCACCACAATGCGGTCGGAGACGGCCAATGCTTCTTCCTGATCGTGGGTGACGTATACGGCGGTGAGGCCGAAACGTTGCTGCAAGTCGCGGATCTCGGCCCGAACTTTGCGGCGCAACTTTGCGTCGACATTCGACAGCGGCTCATCGAACAACAGCACATCTGGCTGTTGCACGATGGCGCGAGCGACGGCGACGCGCTGCTGCTGGCCCCCCGATAGCTCAGACGGAAGGCGTGCCTCAAGGCCGCCAAGCCCCACCTGGTCGAGGATCGCGCGCGCCTGATCGCGCGCGTCGGTCTTGGAAACGCCCCGGATCGTGGGGCCGTATGAGACGTTGTCGAGAACTGTCATATGCGGAAACAGGGCGTAGGATTGGAACACCATGCCCACGTTCCGCTCGGACGCGGGATCGCGGCTGACGTCGCGGCCTGCGATTTTCACCCGTCCCTCGGTCGGCAATTCAAGCCCCGCAATCAGGCGCAGGGACGTGGTCTTGCCGCACCCCGACGGACCAAGGAACGTCACCAACTCTCCCTTGGCGATGGAAAAGTTGATCCGGTCCACGGCAGTTGCATTGCCGTAGCGCTTTACGACGTTCACAAATTCGATTGCCGTTTCGGTCATGCGCTCTCCTTCATTCCGCAGGTGCGGGCGCTTGGCCACGCCCGTGCAATTCATTCCGTCGACCCAGCTTTCGGGTGCCCACAAGCGCCTGGATCACCACGACGCAAACGATCATGACGATCATCAGAACCGCCGAGTAAGCGATAGCCAGCGCGTATTCCCCGGCTTCGACGCGGCCCATGATATAGGCCGTCGCCATGTTGTGGCGGGCGGAGACGAGGAAAATTACAGCCGAGACGGCAGTCATCGCAGTCACAAACGAATAGACCAGCGCTGTGAAGACGGCCGGCCGGATCAGGGGCAACACGATGCGGCGCAGAGTGGTCAGCCCGCCCGCACCCATGGTCTGCGAGGCTTCTTCCATGCTGCGGTCGATCTGCGCCAGCGCTGCAAGGCCCGCGCGCATCCCGACCGGCATGTTGCGGAACACGAAGCAGATGATCAGGATCGCGGCGGTGCCGGTGATGTCCACCGGTGGCACATTGAACGCGGCCACATAGGCCACTCCAACCACGGTGCCGGGGATCGCGAAGGACAGCATTGTCCCGAACTCGAACGCGCGCCGACCTGCGAAATCCTGGCGGGCCACAAGCCATGCGGTTAGGATGCCGATCAGCGTGGTAAGCGGCGCTGCGATGGCAGCCACCCAAAGCGTCGTCATCATCGAGTCCCAGGCAGAGCCGTAGAGTTCTAACCCGCTCTCCGCGAACTCGAACCGGAACGCAGTCACGATATGCTCGAACGTCGGCGTCAGGTCCCAGCGGCCGACGTCCGTCACGAAGCCTCCGGTAACGATGATCGTGTAGACTGCCAGCGTGAAGACCACCCATGGCAGCACTACCGACAGCACTGCGACTTTCAGAATACCCGGCAGCGGAGCCGCGAGCCCCGCATCAGATTTTCCCGTCACGGTGACGTAGCTTTTGTTGCCCATCCAGCGCATTTGCAACCAGAATGCGATCAGCGTCAGGGCCAGCAGGATCATTGCCAGCGTGGCCGCATTGCCAAGGTCATAACGCGCGCCGACGACGGCGAAGAAGATCTTGATCGACAGGACTTCATAGCCGCCACCGAGCACGATGGGATTGCCGAAATCGGCAAGGCTTTCGATGAACGCCAGCAGAAACGCGGCGGCAAGGCCAGGACGAAGCAGCGGCCATGTGACAGAGCGGAAGGTCTTCATGCCCTTGGCTCCGAGTGTGCGGGCAGCTTCCTCCAACGTCGGGTTGATCGCTTCCAGCGTCGACAGCAGCACCAGGAAGGTGACGGGTGCGAAGGCCAGAACCTGCGCGATGAGGATGCCGGGAAGGCCATAAACCCAACGCCCCGGACGTACACCCAGCAGGTCGGCCACGCCGGAAGTCACAAGGCCGGTGCGTCCAAACAGAAGGATGATTGCCACGCCCACAACAAAGGGCGGTGTGATAATCGGCAGAATTGAAACCGCACGCAACGCACGCTTCATGCGAAAGTCGGTACGGTTGACCAGAAGCGCCAAAGCGAGGCCAAGGGCGGTTGCGAGGGTTGCCGACAGCACGCCGAGGATGACGGTATTCACCACCACCCCGCACCGTCCGGCGCCGATCAGACAATTTGCGCGCCAAAGGCCGGGGGCAGACAAACGCTCCCAGAACGTGGTCAGCGCGAGAGTTCCGTCAGGATCAACGAATGCCGCGAGGCCGAGTTTGAGGATCGGAAAGAAAACAAAGGCCGTCAGTGTGGCGACAATAGCCGTGATGCAGAAAGACGCAAAACGCTCGCCACGACAGAACCCACGCGCCGCCAACAGATCGGAGATCAGGCCCACAAGTGCCACGCCCGCGACGAACCCGCCCCAGCCGAGGCCAGTCTGCCCCTCTGCCGCGCGCTCGAATACGCCGGCAACCCATGCAGAGGACGGTCCGCGCAATCCGACGGCGAAGGCTTGCCAAAGAAATAGGAAGGCCGCGCCAATCGTCAGGCCCATGACCACATTCGATTGCTGCCAGCGCCGTGTCAGCGCCATCGCAGCCAAGCCCGCCGCCGCTACGATCAGCGGCCACAGCCAGCCACGCCCCGACAGCGCCTCGCTTAGCGCCGACGCAGCAGGCCCGGTCCACAGCGGCGTGCCCTTGTACCAGGGAAACGCCACCAGTGAGAGGGCCAGAAGACCGAGCCAGGCGACCCCGGCTCGGTCGGATGTCAGCGCAAATCGCACTTGGACTTATTGAGCCAAAGAGCCGATTTCCGCGTCCCAGCGTTGCAACAGCCGTGTGCGTTCTTCAGAGGAGCCGTAGAGCGCGAAGTTGTAGTCGATCAGCGTGATGTCCTCCAACCGAGGCGCCTCCGGCGGTGTGACCGAGTTCACGTTTGACGGGATCTGGTAGCTGGCATTGGCGGCCCCGATCTCCTGCGCGGCGGGGGTCAGCGCCCAGTCGTAGAACATCCGCGCCGCATCAGGGTTGGGCCCGCCCGCGATCAGCGACATGGAGCCGACCTCGTATCCGGTTCCCTCGCACGGTGCCACCGTCACGATGGGTGCTCCCTGCACGGTCTGCGCCACCGCGTCGTGCATGAAGACGATGCCAATCGCGGTTTCACCCGTTGCCGCCGCACGGATCGGGGCAGAGCCTGATTGCGTGTACTGGCTGATGTTGTTGTGGAGTTGTGCAAGGTAAGCGAACGCCTCGTCCTCACCCATCAACTGCACAACGGTGGCAAGCATGGTGTAGGACGTGCCCGAGGAATTCGGGTTCGCGACCTGCACATCGTCAGCAAAGCGCTCGTCCAGAAGATCAGCCCAACACGCGGGGGGATTGTCGGTCACCAGATCGGAGTTGTAACCGAAGCCCAGTCCACCGGCATAGATGCCCACGGTCCGGTTGCCCGAGGTCTCTGCCTGCTGCACGGCCCAGGGCTGCAACTCTTCCAGCATCGGCGAGACATATTCTTCGGTCAGACCCTCCTGGGCCGCCTGAAGATGCGGATCGCCAGTGCCGCCCCACCAGACATCGCCGCGGGGCTGTGCAGCCTCTGCGGCCAATTGAGCAAAGGTCTCACCGGACGAGCGCCGCGTCATCAATACGTCGATACCGGTCTCGCGCTCGAACGCCTCAGACATCGCGCGGCACCATTCCTCCTGCACCGAACAGTACAGGACCAACTCATCGGTCTGCGCGGCAACGGGCGCAGAGATGTTGAGGCCAGCAGCCGCCACAGCGGCCGCGATTACATATTTGTTTGTCATTGTATCCTCCCAAGGATTCTCGTGTCTCCCGTTCGCATTAGGAGGACTCCGGGGCCCTTTGACAAGGGGACGCTACTCCGAACGAGGGCCGGGCCACCGGCCCTGAGGCCATCAAATATCTGGCAACGCAGCCCTTTGGGTGAATGACAGGGCTGCGATGCTACTCTATCAGTATCGGACCCTATCGCTACGAAAGCCCTCCATTGAGCCAGCCAAACCTGATCCTGTTCCTCCTCAACATCGCGGGCGCGGCTGCGCTGTTGATCTGGGCTGTCCGTCTCGTGCGCACCGGGGTTGAACGCGGCTTTTCTGCCCAATTGCGCCAGTGGCTGCGTCATTCCACCCGGAACAGGGTTCTCGCTGCCGGATCCGGGCTGACCGCAGCGGTTTTTCTGCAGAGTTCGACCGCAGTGGCCGTCTTGGTTTCCAACTTCGTGACCAAGGGCGGGCTCGGTGCCGCGACGGGTCTGGCGATCATTCTGGGGGCCGACGTCGGATCTGCCGTAGTGTCGCAAATCCTGATGGTGCGACTTCCGTTTCTGATCCCGCTTTTACTGTTGGTTGGCGTCGTATTGTTTCAGCGCGCCAATGATAGCTCTGTCCGGCAGCTCGGGCGGATCCTGATCGGGTTGTCGCTGATCCTTGTCTCCCTCGACATGATCCGTATGGCGACCGGTCCAATGGTAGAAAACCCCGGCACCCAGGCAGTTATGGAGTATCTGGGGCGCGATGTGCTGACCGCGTTCGCGATCGGGGCGGTGTTTGCCTGGGTGGTCCACTCAAGCGTCGCGGCTGTCCTGCTTTTCGTGACTCTTGCAGGTCAGGGCATCCTGCCAGTGTCCGCTGCGGCGGCGATGGTGCTGGGGGCTAATCTTGGCGGATCATTCATTGCCTACGTGCTGACCCTGTCGGCCCCAATCGCCTCGCGCCGGATGGTCGTCGCCAACCTTGCCCTGCGCGGCGGCGGAGCCGTGCTGGCGGCGGTACTTGTCACATCGTTTCCAGACCTGATCGACCGTCTTGGCGCAAATCCGTCCCGGCAGGTGATCAACCTGCACCTCGCGTTCAACCTGATCCTCGCCGTTCTGGCGCTGCCGTTTGTCGGACCAATCACGCGCATTGTGTCCCGTTTTGTTGTCGAGATGGAGACATCCTCCAGCCACCTGGAAGTTAGAAGCGCGCTTGATCCAACCGCCCTGAAACGCCCTACGCGCGGACTCGATTGTGTCGCGCGTGAACTGCTCGTGATGGGGCAACGGATCGAGCAGATGTTGATGGCTGTCGATCCTCTTTACGACACCTGGAACGCCGCCAGTGCCAATGCGATTACCGAGCAGGACAAGATGATCAAAGCTATGCATCTGGATGTGAAGCTTTATCTCGCGCAATTATCCCAGATGGGGCTGGATGAGGAACTTAGCCGCCGATCCATGGAGCTTGCCAACATATCCACCAGCCTTGACGTCGCCTCCGATGCGGTGTCCCGGATCATGCTGTCTCTCGCCAAACGCTTGAAGTCCGAGGGCCTGACCTTCTCTGACAAGGGCCGCGAGGAGATCCACGATTTCGCGGACCGGGTCCTGGGCAATGTGCAACTGGCACTGAACGTATTGATGAACCAAAATCCCGGAGAAGCGAGAGAACTGGTCGCGGCCAAAGAGAAGGTGCGATCGGTCGAGCAAAAGTTGCAGCACAACCACCTCGGGCGGTTGCAACAGGGTTTGTCTGAAAGCATTGAGACAAGCCACATCCACCAGGAAACGCTGCGGGCTCTCAAGCAGATCAACACATCGTTCTCGATGATCGGCATTCCGATCCTCGCCAAAAGCGGCGACCTGTTGAAAAGTCGCCTGAGCTGAAGGAAATCGGCGAAAGAGGGTGTGGCACGTTGCTGCGTTGCGGCGTTTACCCGTAAATCGTCGCTCAGGCCTTGCGTTGAAACGTCAAACGCCGGCCCCGATAAAGCGAAGCCGGCGTTCCATTTCACCTTGGATCAGCTCTTTTCGACGAGGCGGTAGAACACGAAGTCCGATGTGGCGCCATTGACGTAGCCTGTGACGTTCGGAGCCATCGCCACCTGGTAAGAGGCCTGGAACATGATCACAATCGGCGAGTTTTCCTGCACCTGACGTTGCAATTCCAGGTACATTTCTTCGCGCGCCGCTGGATCGGTTTCGGTCAGGGCTGCCGTGGTCATTGCGTTCATCTCTTCCGGCACCGCCCAGGAGTTCCGCCAGGTTGTTGTGGCGGTATAGGTCTCTTGCCGGTTGTCGGAATTATAGGCGAAGGCCTTGGCGTTGGAGTGGGGATCCATAAAGTCCGGCCCCCAGTATAGAAGCATCGCCTCGTGACTGCGGTCGCGGTAGCGCGTGATCACCTGGCTGCCCGTGCCGGGCAGGATCTCGAACATGATGCCCGCCTCGGCGAAGGATGCCTGCAGCGATTGCGCCATATCGGTGAAGGGGGCCGCGTTGATCACGTCAAGTGTCACGGTGATCGGCAAGTCGATACCTGCATCGGCAAGGATTTGGGCCGCACGTTCTGGATCATAGCTGTAGGGCGTATCGGTCAAGGCACCGGGAAAACCTTCTGGCCAGAAGGCCTGGTGGATCTCCATCTGACCGGCAAGAATAGTGCTGGTCATGCCCTCGTAGTCCACCAGATACCGGGCGGCTTCCCACACCGCGGGTGGTGTCAGGCTCTCGGTCGCCTGGTTGAACGACAGGAAGTGGACAGCGGCCTGCGGGAATGTCGCAACCGTCAGGTCCTCGCTGGCGATGGAGGCGACCTGGTCCGGCGTCAAGTTGCGCGCCATGTCGACATCGCCCGCTTCCAGCAACAACTGCTGCGTGGCCGATTCCGCCACATGGCGGATGATCATGCCGTCGATCGCCGGCGCGCCGTTGAAGTAGTCAGGATTGGCTTCCATGCGGATCAATTCTGCCGGGCGAAAGGCCGTCAGCGTGAAGGGCCCAGTGCCTGCAGTGTTTTCATTGAGCCACGCATTGCCCATGTCGCCATCGACTTCATTGGCCATGACGGTTGCCATGTCCACGATGGACGCAGGGCGCGAGGCCAGCACGTTCATCACGAATGCAGGCGAAAAATCACCGTCATAGCGCACGGTGACGGTGTTTCCGTCGGCTGTGACCATCCCGGAAATGTTGTCGGGCGTCCAGCCAAGTTGGGTCAGAATAAACGCGGGCGTCAGGTTCAACTGAACGACCCGCGCGAAGGAAAAGACAACGTCATCCGCCGTCATCGCATTGCCGGAATTGAACGTCACACCGTCGCGCAGAGTGAACACGATTGTTTTTGCGTCGGCGTCGATCTCCCACTCCGTGGCCAAGCCCGCGGCCAGCACGGTGGTATCCTCGGCATCATACTGCACAAGGCGGTCGTAGGTGTTAGTTACCAGCTCGCCCGAGGTGAACTCATAGGCTTGCGCAGGGTCAATTGCGACAATGTCGTCGATGTTCTGGGCGACAACCAGCACGTCGGGCGGGGTCTCGGCATAGGCTGCGGGGGCTGCCAATGGCAGTGCCAGCACAGCTGCCAATAGGGCGGGTCTAAGCAGTTTCATGTGAAGTAACCTCCGGTTGGGTACGTGGAAGGACAGTCATTTGGTATTGATATTTGCCGGAGTCATTTCCGGCAGGGTCACGGCGCCTTTGGCTTGCAGAACCGAGAGTGTTCCGGTCCACAGGATGCGCACGATATGATTGGTCTGGTTCGACCATGCATGGGGGGTTGAGCCGGAGTAGTGCAGGCTGTCCCCCTGTTTCAGAACAAAATTCTGCCCGCCGAGGGTTTGGATAATCTCCCCTTCCAGCAGGTAAATAATCTCTTCCCCCTCGTGGCTGACAGTCTCGGACGCGTAGCCAGGGGGAACATGCAAAATGTAGCACGAAAGCTCGGCTCCGGGAAATTCCGCGCCAAGCGTCTCGTATAGCATGGAGGAATTGTTGAGAGAGAATTGAGGTCGCGTATGCGCACGCGACAGGCTGTCGGCGGGTTTGTGAGTGCCGATGAAGTATTCCAATCCGACATCCAGTGCCTGAGATATCTGCGCCAGCGTGCCAAGGGACGGTGTCGCCTGACCCCGCTCCACCTGGCTCAGGTAACCCACGGACAGGCCCGCATCGTCGCACAGCGCCTGTAACGTCAGCGCCAACTGCTTGCGGCGCTTGCGGATCAGGACACCGAGGTTCGAGTCTTTTTTGGGCCTTGGCCGTGCCATGCAAACTTCCCTGGATTAGCCCCTTCAGGCCATCATAATTTTTATGATCTAAGCAAAACTATTTGCCAACGCCAAGTCTTTTGTTGCACCCTTCGATGGCCGAGGCCAACTTTCGCCACGCACCGGGGACATCTTTCGCCATGATCACGCTAAGGCCCACACCACCTGCGATCCTGCGTCCACTTGGCGGTCTGGTGCGGTTCGTGGTCGTCGTCGCGATGACGTTTCTCGGCCTCCTGGCGCTGACCTTCTTCATCGGTCGTGTGGTGCCGATCGATCCGGTTTTGGCCGTTGTGGGGGACCGGGCAACCAACGAACAATACGAAGTGGCGCGTGTGGCCATGGGCCTCGACCGTCCGCTGGTCGTGCAGTTCTTCAGCTATGTGGGCGACGTATTGCGCTTTGACATGGGCACTTCGGTCTCGACCAATCGCCCCGTGGCGTCCGACCTGGCGCGCGTGTTCCCCGCAACGCTGGAGATGGCGACGATCGGCATCCTGATCGGGGTGGGCCTTGGAGTGCCTGCGGGCGTCATGGCCGCCGCATATCAAGGCCGCTGGCTGGATCAGATCATCCGCGTTTTCGCGCTTTTGGGCTATTCCGTTCCTGCCTTTTGGCTCGGCCTTGTGGGTCTTGCCTTGTTCTACGGCTATCTCGGCTGGGTATCTGGCCCCGGACGGGTCGGCATATTCTACGATGGTATCACGCCGGTCGTGACCGGGCTGCTTACCATTGACAGCCTGCTGGACGGTGATTGGGACGTCTTCCGAAGCGCTTTGTCCCATATCATCCTTCCAGCCTCCATTCTCGGAGTGTTTTCGCTGGCTTATATCGCGCGGATGACGCGGTCGTTCATGCTCGACCAACTCAATCAGGAATATATCACCACGGCGCGCGTCAAGGGCGTGTCGGAATGGCGGGTGATCTGGGTCCATGGCTTTGGCGCGATCCGGGTGCCGCTGATCACCGTGATCGGCCTCAGCTACGCGGGGTTGCTGGAAGGCTCGGTGATGATCGAAACCGTCTTCTCCTGGCCCGGCATCGGCAACTACCTGACGACGGCACTGTTCAATGCCGACATGAATGCGGTCCTCGGGGCGACGCTGGTGATCGGCGCGGTGTTTATCATGATCAACAAGGTCTCGGACGTGCTCTACCGCGTCCTTGATCCGCGCAGTCGTTGAGGGGGGGGAACCGCTGATGAGCACGCGCGCATGGTTGCTGGACGACAGCCCCGCTTCCCGCAGTCAAGCCGCCGCTGGCCGTGCGTATCGCATAACGCTTGACCTGTTGCGCAATCCGCTGGCCGTCGTGGGCGGGGGTATCGTCGCGGTCCTCGTCTTCACCGCAATCTTCGCACCATGGATCGCGCCCGAGCGTCCTGACGGCCAACTGCTGATCCGCCGCTTGCTGCCGCCCTCTGGGGATCATTGGATGGGCACGGACCAGTTGGGCCGCGATATCTTTTCCCGCGTCGTCTACGGATCTCGGATCACGTTGCAGATCGTCGCGCTGGTTGCCGTCATTTCTGCCCCGCTCGGACTGATTATCGGAGCCATATCGGGATATTTCGGCGGCTGGGTAGACCGGGTGATGATGGGGATCACCGACGTGTTCCTGTCGATGCCAAAGCTGGTCCTGGCCCTGGCCTTCGCCGCCGCCCTTGGGCCAGGGATCGACAACGCGATCATTGCCATCGCGATCACCACGTGGCCGGCCTATGCCCGCATCGCGCGTGCTGAAACGCTGACCATCCGCAATTCGGAATTTGTCGCAGCGGCGCGACTTCTGGGCGCGTCGCATACCCGTGTCATCACGCGCCACATTTTGCCGCTTTGCACGTCGTCGATGATTATTCGCGTCACGCTAGACATGGCGGGCATCATCCTGACGGCCGCCGGGCTTGGCTTCCTTGGTCTCGGTGCGCAACCGCCGTCGCCGGAGTGGGGGGCGATGATCTCGGACGGGCGCGCGTTCATCTTTGATCAATGGTGGGTCGCCACGATGCCGGGGTTTGCGATCATCATGGTATCCCTCGGGTTCTGTTTTCTTGGCGACGGCTTGCGCGATGTGCTGGATCCGAAATCGGAGCGAAAGGGATGAGCTTGCTGAGCGTCAAGGACCTGAGCGTCAGTTTTCCCACTCCACAGGGCCGTGTGCGTGTGGTCGATGGCGTCTCGTTCGATTTGGGGCGGGAACGTCTCGGGATCGTGGGCGAATCCGGCTCAGGCAAATCCATGACAGGCCGCGCGATCCTGCGTCTGATCCGACCGCCCGGGCAGGTCGAGGGACAAATCATGTTTGAGGACCAGGACCTGACCGCACTATCCGAGAGTCAGATGCGCGGTGTTCGTGGTGCCCGGATCTCCATGATCATGCAGGACCCGCGCTATTCGCTTAACCCGGTGATGCGTGTCGGCACCCAGATTGAAGAGGCGCTGCGCACCCATGAACGCCTGCCGCGCAGCGCTATGAAGGCCCGTGTGCGTCAGATGCTGGAGGACGTGCGCATCAACGATCCTGACCGCGTGGCCAGAATGTATGCCCATGAATTGTCCGGCGGCATGGGACAGCGCGTTATGATCGCGATGATGCTGATCCCGCGACCGCGCCTGTTGATCGCGGATGAACCGACGAGCGCGCTTGACGTCAGCGTGCAACAGGATGTGTTGGCACTGATCGACAATCTGGTGCGCGATCACGGTATGGGCCTGATCCTGATCAGCCATGACCTGCCGCTGGTGGCACGCTACTGCGACCGGATCGCGGTGATGAACGCGGGCCGCGTGGTGGAAACCTGCGCCGCGCGCGATCTCCGGGACGCGCGCCATCCCTACACCAAAGGCCTGCTCGCTGCCGTTCCGCGCATGCACGAGACTCGGGATGAGTTGCCGGTACTGGATCGCAGTGCCTGGGCCGGCACATGACTGCGATTGCCCTGCATAATGTCGATATCGCCTATGGCGGAGTACGTGTGGTCGAAGGTGTTACCTTCGATGTGGCGCGCGGCGAAAGTTTCGCCCTTGTGGGTGAAAGCGGATCGGGAAAATCCACCGTCCTTAAAGCCATTGTGGGGCTTGCGCCGGAATGGACCGGGCAGTTGTCGCTTCTGGGGCAACCCGGCAACCATCGGCCCAATCGTACCCTGGAAAGGCAATGCCAGATGGTGTTCCAGGACCCTTACGGATCACTTCATCCGCGCAAGACCGTCGATGCGGTCTTGTCGGAGCCCTTGGCGATCCACGGCCTCAGCGATCACGGCGCGCGCGTGGAACAGACGATGTCGGATGTCGGCCTTGACCGGCGGTTTCGCTTTCGCTTCCCACACCAGATGTCCGGCGGCCAACGCCAGCGCGTGGCCATCGCCCGCGCCCTGATGCTGGAGCCTCAGGTTCTGCTCCTGGACGAGCCGACCAGCGCACTGGACGTGAGCGTGCAGGCCGAGATCCTCAACCTGTTGAAACGATTGCGGGCCGAGCGCGGACTGACATACCTGATGGTCACGCATAATCTGCCCGTCGTCAGCTTCCTGTGCGCGCGCATGGCGGTGATGAACAAGGGCCGGATCGTGGAAATCGCCCCGTCGACAGCGTTGCATGATGGCAGCTTTACCGATCCCTACAGCCAAGCTCTCTATGCGGCCAGCGGCGGCCCGGCCTGAGATAAAAGGACAATTCCAAAATGCCATCCAATGCTGAAACAACCCGCGCGGCGCAGACACGCTTTCGCGAAGATTTGAAGGCTGCAACGACCCAGGACGCGATATTTACGGCTCTCTACCGGTTCAGCGATCGGGTAGTTCCGGTGCGTCTGTGGACCGTGATGACAGTCGATCTGAACACGGGCCTTGCGCGACGGGCCTATTCCAACATGCCCGATGCCTATCCGGCTTCCGGCACCAAACCGATTGTTCGCAATGAGTGGTTTGACATCGTCCACGGTGAGAAACGCAGTTTTATCGCCAACACGCTGGCCGAGATCGCCGATGTGTTTCCCGACGCGGACCTGATCGGTCGGCTTGGCTGCGGGTCGGTCCTTAATCTGCCAGTGTTCCAAGGCGAAGAATTGCTGGCGACCGTGAACTTGCTGGATAGAGAAGGCCACTTTACGCCGGATCGGGCTGACTTGTGCGACCGACTTCTTTCGGGGCCGGCCACCGCCGCACTCCTTGCGGCGCGCAGTCCATTGGTGTCGTCCAATACCGGAGGCGTTCAGTCATGACTATGGACTTGCCCGACCTGCATCTGCTTTCGTGATGCCAAGATTGGAGCACATCTGATGGGTTGCGATCACATGAAGCGGAAGCTCATTCTGGATACCGATGGCGGCGTAGACGATGCTCAGGCGCTGCTGATGCTGATTGCGGCAGGACGCTGTCCTGATCTGATCACAACTGTCTTCGGCAACGTGGCGCTGCAAGCAGCCACGCGCAATATTCTGACGGTTCTGGCAGTGGCCGGACGCCCGGACGTTCCGGTTCATATGGGCGCAGACCGCCCATTGAACCAACCGCGCGTGGACGCAACTGAAATTCATGGCGAGGATGGGCTTGGCGGTGCGCCGCGGCCGCACTCGATCCCGGTCGCGGCGGGGGACAACGGTGTTGATGTCCTTGTCTCCAGTTTGCGCGATGCGGCCCGACGGGGCGAAAAAGTTGATCTGTTGATGATCGGACCTCTGACCAACCTGGCGCTGGCCCTGCGCGCGGCCCCCGATTGCATCTCCGGTATCGGACAACTCACCTTGATGGGTGGCACTATCATTGGCCGGGGCAATGTCACGCCCGCTGCGGAGTTCAACATTTTCGCGGATCCTGAGGCGGCGGCCACCGTCTTTCACGCTGAAATCGCCAGTGTCATGGTGCCGTGGGAGGCCTGCGTGGCACATCGTATGGCCGGGGCCGAGGTTGACGCCCTCTTCGGCGGCGTACCACTAAGCGGCGTGGCGGAATTCTCGCATGCGCTCGTCAGCCATGCGCGCAAGATAAACGTGGGGTTCGGCGGCGACGACCATTTCCGTTTCGTGGATCCGCTTGCCGCAGCAGTCCTGATCGCGCCCGACATCGTGACGCAGTCTTTGCGCGCCTCCATAGATGTTGCCCTCGCGCCCGGCCTGACGCGCGGCATGACGGTCGTGGACCCGTCGGGACGGCTGGGATCGCCCATCGCGACGCCGGTGGAAGTGGTTGATCTGGATCTATTGGTTGCACTCTACCGGGCATCCGTCGCGCCGGAGGTTTCGGTGCCGTGACCGCACATCCCGCTGACCACCTGATCACGGCCAAGGATGAAGTCAGGATCCGCCAGCGCCTCGTGCGTGTGGCGTTGGGCCATGAGCCCGCCGAAACGCGCTTGCGTGTGGGTCAGCTTCTGGACGTACACTCCCGCATGTGGCTGAGCGATCAGGAGATTATCATCTCTGGCCGCCGCATCGCCTTTGTCGGGCCGGCGGGCAGCTATCCCGGAACCGTAGCGCGGGAAGTGCATGAGCCGGATCTGATGGCCGTGCCCGGCTTTGGCGAGGTTCACAAACACATCGAGTCCTCGCACCTCACCCCTGAATGGGAGGCAGCCCTGGTCCTGCCCCATGGCAACACCTGGACCTGTGAGGCCAGCCACGAGTTTTCCAACGTTGACGGCGCCAACAACCTCGCGTTCTGGCTTGCCGCACGGATGGCCGGAAGCCCGCAAAAGATCTTCCCGCTTCCGGGCTCCGCCGTTCCACCGACGGCCTATGAATGGGGTGGCGGCCATTTTGGCTATGACGAGCAGCTTGGATTCTTGTCCGAGTCTCTGATGGTCGCGGGCCTGGATGAAGTGATGGACTGGCCCGCGGTCTGGAACCCCGTAAACCCCTCCTATGACAGGCTTTGGGGGATGATCGAAGCGACGTTCGAAAAGCGCGCCGTGATAGAGGGGCATGCCGCCGGGATTCGGGATGCGCCGACGATCAACGCCTTTGCTGCCGCAGGACTGGCCTCGGATCATGAAGCCTGGACGGCAGAGGAGGTCCTCGACAAGTTGAGGCGGGGACTGTTCATGGAACTCCGCCCGCATTCGCTGCCGGAGATGGTCGGCGGATTGTTGGAGGCCGGTTTGCAGGACTGGAGCCAGGTCGCCCTGGCCACCGATGATCGGTCCTGCTCGGACACGCTGAAGATCGGCGCGACAGATTACAATGTGCGTCTCGCGATAAAGGCCGGACTGGCTCCTGAAATCGCAATCCAGTTGGTCACGGTCAACCCTGCGCGCCATATGCGCCTCACCCCTTGGGTCGGCTCCATCGCGCCGGGGCGTTTTGCGGATATCGTATTGCTCACCAACCTGCGCGACGTATCGATAGCAAAAGTTTGGGCCGATGGAGACCTCGTCGCGGAGGCGCATGAACTTCTCAAACCCATGCCCAAGATCAATTGGCCCGACTGGGCCACGCGGACCATCAATATACAGCGCAACCTGACCGCCGCCGACTTCGCAATATCCGCAACACCGGAGCGTGAGACGATGCAGGCGGCCGTCCTGCGGCCGTTCCACTGGGACGATGATTTCATCGAGATGGAGTTACCCGTCACAGACGGTCTGGTTCAACGCGACCCGGACAGCAACGTCACCAAATTTGCGATCGTGGACAGGTTCTCGGGCAAAGGGAAGACGTCGGCGATGTTCTGGTTGGGGACAGGACCGCGCACGCCTGACACGGCGCTGGCCAGTTCCCTCGGTCACGACAAGCACAACATCTGGGCGGTTGGGTCTTCGGATCCGGCGATGGCGACGGCGGTCAACGCAGTGCGCGATGGCCAAGGCGGATGGGCGTTGGTGCGGGAGGGTGAATTGGTCGCGACGGTGCGCTATGAGGTTGGCGGCCTGATGACCTGTCGCCCGCCACAGGAACTGGATGCCGAGATGCAGGCCCTCTACGCGGAGGGTGCCAAGGTTGACTGGATGTACGAGCCAAGCTTCAGCCCGCGCTGGGCCCCCGGTTTTCCTGAGCGTCTGGCCTTTGCCACGCTGACCTGCGCGCCATGGCGCTGGGTGCTTGTGGCCCCGTCGGATCGCGCGCCCGATGGGTTCGTGAACGTCGCCACCGGGCAAACCCACCCTATCGTCTGGTGAGCGCCAAATAATTAGCCGACCGCGTCTTTTCGCGCCTAACTCAACTCAGTTGACCTTGCGTCCGCGCGGCGTCCTTCCTACGCTCCGCACATCATTCGCCTGCCCGTGCCCACTGCAAAGGGCACCCGATCAACTGGGGATTATCATGAAAACATCAACGAAATTGCGCATCGCGACCGTGTCCGCCGCCGCCATGTTGGCCACCTCGCCCGCGCTGGCGCAGGACACCACCTTCACCGTGTCCTGGTGGGGGTTTAACGGCGATGCGCTGCAGGAAATCATCATCGACCCGTTCCAGGAGATGTGTGAATGCGAGGTCGTATTCGAGACCGGCAACAACGCTGATCGCCTCAGCCGGTTGCAGTTGCGCGGCGGCGAAGGGGTGGACGTGATCTACCTCACGGATCGCTTTTCTCAGCTTGGCATCGAGTTGGGACTGTTTCAGCCGATAGATCGCGCGCAGGTGCCGAACCTCGACAACATCTATGACCTGGCCCAGATGCCGCAGGGCGAATACGGCCCGGCCTATTCGATCGGACGTGTCGGCATCGTCTACAACACCGACGAAGTGGCGGAACCGATCACCTCCTGGGGTGATCTGTGGCGCGAAGATTCTGGCATCGCAAATCTCGTTGCCCGGTATCACCACCACTGCTGGGCCGATGGTTGTCCTGCAAGCTGCGGAGCGTGCCGGTGTCAGCGCCTACGCCGACCCGGACACAGCCTTCGCAGAGGTCAGCGACCTGGTGCCGAACGTCGTGACCAACTACAACACTGGGTCAGAGATGATTAACCTCTTCTCCACCGGGGAAATCACTGTCTCCATGGCGCAGGACTTCGCTTTGGGACGGCTCCAGGCTGCCGTGCCCACAGTCGTCTGGGCCGAATTGGATGACGGCGCGATCGCGACGCTCAACACGATCAACATCCCCACCGGGTCGGCAAATGTCGAACTGGCGCATATGTTCCTGAACTTCGTGCTGTCCGCTGAAATCCAGCAGGAACTGGCCGAGCGTGGCGTCGATGCACCGGTCAACAACGGCGTTGATCTGACGGAAGAACAAGCCGCCCCTTGGACCTATGGCGATGAGATGATCGCAGGGTTGCAGCGCGTCGATTACGTGCCGATGAACGCGGCTCTCGACGACTGGATCAATCGCTGGAACGAGATTTTCGGCATGTAAGCCAGACAACCAAACCCACTCTCGGGGCGGGCGACTGCCCCGGGGACCGCGCATAACCTCACCGGAAGAATCCTCATGAAACGTCTTGCAGGCTGGATGCTGTCGTCACCTGCGACACTTGCGGTGTCCCTGTTTCTGATCATCCCCGTGGCCGCCACGATCAGCGCGACCTTCACCGCACCCGAGGGTATCCTCGCCCCTTACGTCGATTTCTTCTCATCCGGTTTCCAGCGCGCCGTGCTGTGGCGCACGTTCGAGGTTGCGGCGCTCACCACCGGTATCTCTCTGATCGTCGGACTGCTCACGGCCTATGTCGTCTCCCGCTGCGCGCCGTGGATGAAGTCGATCCTGATCATCCTTGCGGTGTTTCCGCTGCTGACAGGCGTTGTCGTTCGGTCCTTCGCATGGCTGATCATTCTGGGCCGCAACGGTATCCTCAACTCGTCTCTGGAATGGCTCGGCCTCATTGAAAGGCCCCTGGCGCTCCTCTACACCCAAGGCTCCGTCGTTGTGGCCATGGTCTACATCTTCGTGCCGCTGATGGTTCTGGTCCTTGTCGGAGTGCTGGAGAACATCCCGGATGACCTGATGGACGCGTCATCCTCGCTGGGGGCCTCGCCGACCAGGACCTTCGTTCAAATCGTGCTCCCCCTGGCCGTGCCGGGGTTGATCGTCGGCGCAGTGCTGGTGTTCACCGCCAGCTTCACATCCTATGCCACGCCGCACCTGTTGGGCGGGACACGCCAGATGATGATGGGCACGTTCCTGCATCAACGCGCCATGGTGTCGTTCGACTGGGTCAGCGCATCGACGGTGGCGGCGATCATGGTGGCGGTCATTGTTACCACTGTACTTGTCATGACGCGGATCGCCAAGCGGCTCAATCCGATGGCGTCCTGAAATGAGCAACCGCATCCACCCCCTGCTGATCCTGTTGACCGTTCTGGTCTACCTCTTCCTGCTCGGCCCTCTGATCATCATCTTCGGCGCGTCCGTGTCCGACACCACTTTCCTTGCGTTTCCGCCGCAGGGTCTGACGCTGCACTGGTTCGAGAATATCTGGGAAATCAGCGCCTTCCGCCGCACCATCGTGACCTCGCTTCAGGTCGCATTGCTTGGCACAGCCCTGGCACTTCTGATCGGTATCCCCGCCGCTTACGCGCTGAACCGTCACCGCATCCAACTTCCCGGCTGGCTGTCGACGCTGTTCATCCTGCCTATTCTGGTGCCGGAGATCGTGATCGGTTTTTCCCTTCTGCGCTCCGTCAATGTGGGCCTCGGCCTTCCCGTATTCTACACGCTGCTGATCGGTCACACCCTTCTGGTCACACCCTACGTGGTTCGGGTGATTTCCGCGTCGCTGGCCTCGTTTGATTTTTCAATCGAGGAAGCCGCCATTTCGCTCGGCTCCCACCCGGTCAAGACCTTCTTCACCATCGTTCTGCCCAACGTCCGCTCCGGTGTGATCGCGGCGTTTATCCTCGCGTTCATCACGTCGATCAACGACGTGTCGGTGTCCCTGTTCCTCACCGGGCCGGGTATCTCGACGCTGCCCATTCAAATTCTGGCCCATGTGGAGCAGTTCTTTGACCCGACCATAGCGTCGGTCTCGGTCCTGCTGATGGGGCTGACCATCGCGGTCATGGTCATCGTCGAGCGGACGCTAGGCCTGACTATCGTTGCCAAATGACAAGGTTTTCATTTCAATGACCCTGCCTCTTTCGATCGACAATATCACCGCGCACTACGGCAGGACCAAGGTGCTGGAGGACCTGTCGATCCATGTCGGTGACGGTGAACTGGTGTCCCTGCTTGGCGCGTCCGGCTGCGGCAAGACCACGACGCTGCGCCTGGTGGCGGGCTTCCTGCAACCAACATCCGGCACCATTCTGCTCGGTGACAAGGACCTGACCCGCCTGCCGGCCCATGGGCGGGACATCGGGCTGGTGTTTCAGAATTACGCCCTGTTCCCGCACCTGAGTGTGCAGCAAAACGTCGCGTTCGGCCTCAAGCAGCGCAAACTGACCCTGACGGACCGTGACACGCGTGCGGTGGAGATGCTGGACCGTGTCGGCCTCGCACATCTGGCGGATCGCCTCCCGGCCGAATTGTCGGGCGGCCAGAAGCAGCGCGTAGCGCTGGCGCGCGCCTTGGTGATCAAACCGCCGCTTCTGATGTTCGATGAGCCGTTGTCGAACCTCGACGCAAAGCTGCGCGTCGATATGCGGGTGGAGATCCGTGAATTGCAGCGCGCCAACGGCACGACAGCCCTCTATGTGACCCACGATCAGGAAGAGGCGTTTTCGATCTCCGACCGTGTGGCGATCATGAATGAGGGCCGCATCATGCAGCTTGATACGCCGGAAACGCTTTATCAACGGCCTGCAAACACATTCGTCGCGCGCTTCGTCGGGTTTGAGAACCTGATCACGTTGAACGTCACGGATCGCGACGGCGACATCGTTCGCGCAATGGCCAGGGACGGTTCCACCCTGTCTTTGTCCCAGGAGCGCTTTGGAGAGATCCCCGATGAATTCATCCTCGCGACCCGGCCCGATGGGCTGGTGGTCTCCGACGATCCAGGCGCCGAAGGCCTGCCTGCGACGCTGGGTCTGCGCACCTATCTGGGCCGTGCCTACCAATATCAGTGCGACACTGGCGCGGGCCATCTGGTCGGCAATGGATCGCTCGCCACTCCGTATGAGCCGGGCGCGCGTGTGATACTGACGCCGAACCCGGACCAATGCGCGATCCTTGTCTCCGAATGAAAACGCTGCTGACCAACGCCTGGATCCTGACGATCGACGCTGCAATGACGGAGCATAGGCGCGGCTGGCTGCTGGTGGAGGACGGCAAAATTACCGGGCTCGGGGACGGGTTGCCACCTGACACACCCGGCGCGGGTGTCCGCGACATGGGAGGCGACATCGTCATGCCCGGCATGGTCAACACTCATTGCCACATGGCGATGTCGGTGTTCCGGGGCCTGGGCGAAGACGTGGACGATCGCCTGTTCCGCTACATGCTGCCACTGGAGCGGAAGTTCGTGTCGCCCGAAATGGTGCGTTCCGGATCGACCTTGTCGGCGCTGGAGATGATCATGGGCGGCGTCACGACCGTTGCGGACATGTACTACCACGAGACAGAGGTGGCCGACGTTATCATCCGCTCTGGCATGAGGGGCGTCGTTGGTCAGACCTTGGCCGATTTCAATCCACCGGACCATCGCACGTTCGACGAAGGCTTCGCGCTGTGCGACGCCCTCGCCGGTCATTGCGCTGGGCACTCTCGCGTCACCGCCTCCATCGCGCCCCATGCGCCGTATTCAACCGGCCTCAAGGTCATGGAGCGGGTGGTGGACTGGCACGAGGCGCACCCGGAAACCCGCATCCAGATCCATTTGGCTGAGACGGTCGACGAGGTGGCCTGGGCCCGTGACGCCTACGCTAAATCCAGCACCGCCGTGTGTGAGATGGCCGGGCTGCTCAAACCCGGCTCGATTGCCGCCCACTGCCTGCTGATTGACGACGCCGATATCGGGATCCTGGCGCGCACCGGCACAGGCGTCGCGCACAACGCACGCTCCAACGGCAAGGCGGGACGCGGCATGGCGCGGGTTGAGGATATGCGGGCCGCAGGCATTCCGTTGGGTCTTGGCACCGATGGCCCGATGAGCGGCAACACCCTTGATCTGTTCTCGCAGTTTGGCGTCGTGTCGATTTTCGCCAAGGTCCTTGGCGGCTCTCGCAAGGCTTTGCCGACGCGCGACGTGATCCGCATGGCGACCATCGACGGCGCGAAGGTGCTGGGCCTTGATGCAGCGATCGGGTCGCTGGAGGTCGGCAAGGCCGCCGACATGATCCGCATCGACCTGACCGAACCGCGTCTGTACCCTGTCTACGACCCGTATTCCGCACTTGTCTTCGCGGCCATGCCCACGGATGTGCGTGATGTGATGGTAGACGGTGTCTGGCTGATGCAGGACCGAATGGTAAAAACGCTGGAGCCTGCGAAAGTACTGGCCGATGCAAACCAGGTGGCGGACCAGTTTCGCGCCGAAATAGCCGAGATTGACGCGGCCCTAGCCGACAAGGACTGATGATATGTCCACCACCACAGGCCCGAAAACCGTGCTTGATCGCGCTGACCCCCAAACGGAACAAAGCCACGCGCGGCTCATTGCGTTCATCCGCATCCCCTCGGACGCAACAACCCCGGCGGGCACGAATGATTGTCGTTTTGATTACCGCAAACACAGCCCGAACAAGACAGACGACCTGCATAGTTTCGCGGACGCTATCCGGTCCGCCGTGCCGGTGCTTGCGGCCTTGGTCGAGGTCGAAAGCGCATGACGGCGCTTCGTGTTCTCATTGACACCGATCCGGGTCTTGATGACGCCGTGGGTATCCTATTTGCGCTGGCTGATCCGCGTTTTGATGTGGTGGCGATGGCGTCTGTGGCGGGCAATATCGGTATCGGGACCACAACCCGCAATGTCGGCGGCCTGCTGGCGGCGATGGGCCACGACAACACCCCCTATACCGCCGGTGCGTCCGGTCCGCTTGGCGGTCCGGCGATGGATGAGGAGGCGATCCACGGCGCCGACGGGCTTGGTGGCGTTATCCTGCCCGCGCCCGTGCACACGCCCGATGGCCGACCTGCCACTGCGTTTCTTGCGGCGCATCTGTTGGCCGCGCCGCCCGCCGCGCTGACGGTTCTTGCGCTCGGCCCCCTGACCAATCTAGCACTGCTGGCGCAAAATGCGCCCGACGCCTACGGTCGTATCGGCCGGATTATCGCCATGGGCGGCACGATCAACGAACCGGGCAATGCCGGCCTCCATGCGGAGTTCAATATGGCCGCCGATCCGACGGCCGCGCAGGCGGTGCTTGACGCTCCCGTTCCGGTCACGCTGATCCCGCTGGATGTGACCCGCAAGCTGCGCGCCACGCCTGAGGATCTTGATCGACTAGCCGCATTCGACACGCCTTCCGCGACATTGGCGGCAACGCTGATCCGCGCCTACTTCGCCCGGAACGCGGACCGTGCGTCCCGGCCTCTGCATGACCCCTGCGTGATGCTCATGGCGCTGGCTCCGCACCTGTTCGGGACGACGACCATGACGCTGACCGTAAGCCGTGACACCCATCGCGGGCGGCTGGTGCCGTCCTCCGGCGGGGCAAGGATCGACGTCGCCATGACCATTGATGCGGCAGGCGCGCTCGACACGCTTTGGCGCGGTCTGGGCCAAAACTAATCCGCCAGATCCATTTCCACCAACCGCGTCCAGAATGCGATGCCGGGCACTATGGCGTCGTCACTGAAGTCATAGCCAGTGTTGTGATGCAGCGCACCGTCCACTGCCGGACCGTTGCCCAACCAAACATAGCACCCCGGCACATCTTGCGAGAAGAACGCGAAGTCATCTCCCGCCGTGGAGGGCGGAAAACTGGTGCGAATGCGTGCCGCCCCCAGCGCCGATTGCGCCGCGGCAAGGGCGCGTGCGGTCGTGTCGGGTTCATTGATCACTGGCGGGATGCGGCGGATGAACCTGTAGTCGGCCCTGACGCCGAAGGCCTGTGCGATGCCATGGGCAATCACCCCGATCTCGGCTTCCAGCTGGTCGCGAACGGTCGCGGAATAGGCCCGCGCGGTGCCAGCCACGCGCGCGGTATCGGGGATCACGTTAAGCGCTTCAAAGTTTCCGCCCTCAATGGCGCAGGCACTGACAACAGCAGGCTCCAGCGGATCGACGAACTCGGGCAACGATGGTGTGGATCGACGCCAGGAACTGCCCTGCGGCACTGATCGGATCTCGTCCCAGGTGCGGCTTGGCGCCATGCGTGCCGACGCCCGTGAACGTCACGGTCCAACTGTCGGATGACGCCAGTTGCGGGCCAGTGACAACGGCCATCTCGTCGGGATCAAGGCCGGGCATGTTATGGAGCCCGTAGACCCGATCAACGGGGAACTTCGCGAAAAAACCGTCGTCGATCATCGCCTTTGCACCGCCACGCCCCTCCTCGGCGGGCTGGAAGATGAAATGCACCGTACCGTTGAATTGTCGCGATTTCGCCAACTGTCGCGCGGCACCCAGCAGCATCGTTGTGTGACCGTCATGGCCGCAGGCGTGCATCTTGTTGGCCTGCGTCGACTTGTAGGGGCGGTCCGCCGTTTCCGGCATGGCCAGCGCGTCCATATCCGCCCGCAACGCGATGTGGCCGGGCCCATTGCCAACCGTCAAAGTTCCGACGACGCCGGTTTTGCCGAGGCCACGATGCACTGCGATGCCCGCGTCCTCCAACATCTGCGCGATGATCGCGGATGTGCGCTCCTCCTCGAACCCCATTTCTGGGTGGGCGTGAAGGTCGTGACGCAGGGCGGTCAGCATCGCCAATTCGACTGCGTCGATCCTGAGGGGTTCCGACATGGCTTGCCAATCCTTTGTCATCCATATCAAACGGACTTGAACCAAACCAGCGTCTGAAACAAGAGGTCCACCGGATGAGCTTGAAGCCCCATGAATTCTGGCAGGCTCTCGATCCGCCCGATACCTATGCGACCGGTCCCGGTACGATCTACCTCGATACTTATCCCGCAACCCTTCCCGATGGGCGACAGTTGCGTCTGCCGATCCGGGATCTGCCCGGGAGCGGTGCCGTCGCTTCCCTGATCGTGAACCAGGCCGCCTTTGCAGTCGAAGATGCTTTGGCCGATATCATTTCCGCGCAGTGGCGCGATCTGTTGCCCGACGTGGTGGTCGGCATACCGACGCTTGGCCTGTCCCTGGCCCGCGCCGTTGCGCGGCGACTGGGGCATGCCCGTATGGTTCCGCTCGGGACGTCGCGAAAGTTCTGGTACACCGATGCCTTGTCCGAGCCGATCAGATCCATCACATCGCCGGATGACGGCAAGACCGTCTTCCTCGATCCGCGCATGCTGCCGTTGCTCCGGGGTCGCAGGGTTCTTCTTGTAGATGATGTTGTCAGTACCGGAACTTCTCTTGCTGCCGTGCTGCGCCTTTTGGACAAGGCGGACATCGCGCCTGCCGGAATAGCCGTGGCGATGGAGCAGGGGACCCGCTGGCGGACGGCCCTGCCGCATCCAGATCAGGTGCGCGGCGCGTTCCGCTCACCGATCCTTGAGAAGTCCGGTGAGGGATATGTGGCGCTACCCGATGGTTAAGTCGGGCCTCGTGATCGGCCCCAGGCACTGCGATCAATCAACGACCGATCTGATGTGGTCCCGGATCACCTTGCACGAATACAGATGATTGCGCCGTTTCGACAAGCGCACGACCCGCCGCCACTCGGACGTTACCGCCGTGTTGTAGATTTCCGCTCCCGTTGCGCGAAACCCCAATTGGCGTACCGCCGTCCAGAGATTATCCACGCGCATATCGAACTGACGTTCGAAATTCTTGATCGCTCCGCGCGCATAACCCTTTTTCAGATCCGAGATCAGATCCTCCCGCAAATTCGTCCAGGTGATCGGATCGCGCGCCGGCAGCGCTCCGCGCGTGCCCATCGGCTCAACGACGTTATCCTGCGTCCGCTTCTGACCAAGCTTTCGCAAGACGCAGGTGCTTACGAAGTTCTCCCGGAACGGGCGCGAGACCTCCCAATGCGCCGTGAGTTTGCGCAGTTTGGTATCCAGAAACGCCTCCCAATCGGTGGGAACGGGCCGGTCACGACGTCTGGGCCGGGGTCTCGGTTTGGGTCCAGTCAGGAAGATTTCCACCCGGCGGTTGATCTCCCGATTGCGCCGGGCAGAGGACGATGACGACGACACCCGGTTGTCGACCAACGGCTCATCGTCGGCACGGCCCTCGATCACGATGCGGGGTCGGCGCGATAGCATATATCCGGACAATCGGCCCCTAAGGTAGCTTCGAGCCGCTTTTGCACGGTCAATCGCGCGGCTCACATACTGGGCGCGTGACAACCCGCGCCAGGTCGCAGCATGGCCGACGATGCGGATCCTGCGGATCGTGCGCCCGCTCGCGTCGCCACTGCGCACCAGCAGCGCGATCTTGTCCAACTCGTCGCGATGCACGTCGCGCAGTTCAGTCTCGTGCGCTGGGAAGCAATGCAATATCGTTGGCGATCCAAGCGTGACGCAGCCGGTATACGTGGCCTCCGGGAAGCGTTCAGATATTGGCAAAGAAAAGGTCTGGCTTAGCATGGTCTTTACTCCGATCCATTGGTGAGGGAAGGCCGAGGCGGCGCGCGGCTGCAACGGCGGCGATGGGATGAACCAGGCCCGCTCCGACCTGCACGCGCTGATTTTCGCGGATCGGGAACGGGCGTGCGGTGCCGATGAGAGCGCGCCGCAGGCTGTGTGCATCAAGCCCGCCACCTCCGGCCTCAAGGCAGAGGGCGGCGACACCTGCCACATAGGGTGCCGCTTGCGACGCCCCTGACATTACGGTGCTCCGGTTGCCTGATCCATGCGCCCCGCGAGGCGCAGATCGTGCAGCCCGGATGCGGACGCCGGGACCCACAAGATCGGGTTTGGTGCGACCGTCGCGCGTCGGCCCGGCGCTGGCAAACCGGGCAGGGCGCGGGGTCGCGCCGGTCGTGTCGGCGGCCCCCACCGCGATGGTGGAAAACCCGTTGCAAATCGATCCAATGGTGTTCCCGGTCGTCACATCTGAGCTTGCGAACGTCGACTGCCCCCGCCGTCCGGCACGGTCCCGTTCGATCCAGGCGTTGAAGCGTCCGTCAGAGATTTGCTCCCCCGCAAGCACGACCTGCCAGATCCCCGACAGCGCACCTGGCGACAGAAACAGATTGACGTGATGGTCGGGGGTGTTGGGGTCAAAGGCGCGATGATAGATGCGTCCGATCTCGCGCCCCAGCCCATCACGCAAGGTTTGCGTCTGCCCAAGTGCCACTTGCACCGGCGGCCCTTTCGGCGGCACCACGCTGAGACCGAAACGGTCGCGGTTTGAATACCAGATTTCCAGTTCATTGGTGGTGGGGTCGCGGTCCTTGATCTGCCAGTTCAGCGTCCGCGTGCGCCCCGGTGCCAGACGTCCGGCCGCGTGGGTGCGTGCGGCAAAATAATTGCCTGCCGACTGGATGATCTGCGTATTGGGGCGCGTCTCCACAAAGGCATCCAGAGCGCGTTCCACAAGCGAGGTTCCCATGTGCGATCCTCCATGTGTCCCCAGGCTCATGTTTATGGCCAGCGGGTTAGTTCCAGCCGCACGGGCAATGAAATCAATGGCTTCCAGAATGCGCACGCTGTCACCCAGATTGGCAGAGCCGTCCAGCGGCGGCCCGCCCAGATGCACAAAAACAAGATCGGCACCGGGGGCCACACCGCCCTGCTGGCTGGCCCTTGGACTGCCAGCCGCCACGTCAGCCACATGGGTGCCGTGGGCACCCGATCCCCGGTCGGAAATTCCCGGATGATAGCCAAGTGCTGCATAGGGGTCTGCCGCAGCCAGCGCCGCCTCGATCGCCGCACGAGTGAAGGTGCGTCCGTACCCATAGGGTTGTGGACGAGGCCTGTGGGGCGCCCGCCGGGGCGGATCACGCATATCCCAGAAGGCCCGGATCCGGCTGCGGCCTGTGGCATCGCGAAATGCCGGATGGGCCAGGTCGAAGCCCCAGTCGATCACGCCCAGAACAACGCCGCGCCCGGTCTCGGACAAACCATTGGGGCGTCGCGGGCCGGGGGCCGGAGGGGCACGGAACAGCCCTGTGTAAGGGCGCTCCAATTGCAACAATCGCGGTGCCTTGAGGGAGGCCGTGTGCGGATGTGCCCAGACATGACCGATGTCGCGCCGGGCCAGCCGCACAGTGCGGATCGGTCCAAAACGTGTGATCTCCCGCGCGCCGTGGGGCAGATGGGTTGCGTCCGGGGTCAGACGCAGGATCGCCTCAAGCTGATCCCCGCCATGCCCGTGGCGCATTAACTGGCGAAGGGCCGGGTCCATCGCCGTCATGCCTCGCTGTCGGAGGAAGCTTTGCCGGAGGCAGGCATACCGAGATAGGAGCGCAACCGATCCGGGTCAGTCGCATGCTCATGCAGATAGTCTGCAAATGTAGAGGTTTTCTTGGTGGCCGGACGCAGCAATGCGCGCACAGTTTCGAGGGCCTGAGCCTCTTTCACCGTTGCCTTCACCCGCTTGGACAGGGCGGCCGGATCGGCATCGGCATCATCACCAAGGACGTCCGCTATCTCCTTACGCAGGGCGCGGGCGTCTTCGACTTCACTGCGGCTTTGTGCCAGTTGCGAGGTCATGTTTTTCAGGCGGGTCGCCGCGGCGTCCACTGCGTCTACGGCACCTCCCAGAACCTCGCCGCCCAGATCGTTGTCGATGGCGTATTCCAGGCGCTGCAACCGGGCTTCGGCGGCGTCGGCGCGCATGGTGGCTGACTTCAGCTGCGCGAGGGCGTCATCACGGGCGCAGCCCAGGTGGGCGATGATGGGCAGGGCGTAGAACATGGCTAGGGCCTCCGGGCTGTGAAAACGGAAAGATGGGGCAAGACCCGGCGCGAGGGAGGGGCGCACCGGGCCTTGCGGGGCCGCTCCCTCAGTCGGAGGGAGAGGCAGGGGTCAGGCGCGACAGAGCCCATGTGAACGCACCGGTCTCCTCGGTATCCGCGTCGATATGGGCACCTTTGACGTCGCTGAGGAATTGTGCAGCCTGCGCGGCCCAAGCCACGCCAGCCTCATCCAGGTCCGGGCCTTTCTCGACCCGGAAGACCTTGTCGTAGGCCGCCCGGAAGGCCTTGGCGAAGGCCTCTGTGGGTGGAACGTCCGGCGTCGCATCTTCCGGTGTGTCCTTGCCGAGAATCTCAAGCAACAGTTTCAGCGTTCTGTCTTCACGCTCTGCGTTTGTGCGCAGGAACGCTTCAAGCGGGCTTTCTCCGGCCGCTGGCGTCGTGCTGCCGATCCCGGACGGGGGCATCGGTACGATAACACGCGGGGCATCATCGCCGGTTGCCGTCACATCGGTTTGGAACACCTCGCGCTGCGCCTTGGTGAGGGGGTCATTGGCCCCCAGACCTGCGTATTTGCGTGCTCCGGCATCGACGATCTTCGCCAGCCGCGAGGCCTCCCGCTGGGCGCTCTCGCGGCCCTTGGTGGCCGTATCGAGCTTTTCGCCAATCCGGTCAAAGCCGACGATACCGGCAGCTCCGGGAAGCGCACTGAGATAGGATGCGGTCGGGTCCAGGTCGTATTTGTTGCCGACGACGATTTTAAGAAGGGCGCTCTGGTCCATGGGATAACTCCTTTCGCCTGTTCAAAGGTTGCCTGAGGCCAGAACCAGCATCATTGCCGGATCAATGCCGCCGTTGCCGCCACCGGAACCCGACAGGCCCCCCATCGCGAGCAACAGGCCCAGGTTGTTGGATTTCTTCTCGAACTCGACCGTCGCCGCGAGGTCTTCGTTCGCCGATGGTGTTTCCGAGAACCGGATCGACTTGATTGTCGGCTCCTTTTGCAACAGGCCCAGAAGTGCCGTGGTCTTGGCCTGGTCCTCCACCCGTTTCACGGTTTTGCGCACCGCGTTGACCTTCCCATCAAGGTTCGATGTGGCCCTCGAGATCTGCTTGGTCAGCCGGTCGTAGTTGGCTTTCCGCTCCTTCACGGCATCGGCGAACTTGCGTTCAGTGTCCTTGATCAACTTGTTGACCTCGACACTGGTGGCGTAGCTGCGGCCAAAGCGAACCTTCAGGGCGCGACCCTTGGAGGTGCGCAATGTTGTCCCTCGCGATCCTCTCACCTTTCTGATCGGACGGCGACGCGTTGTGCGGCGATAGCGCGGGCGGCTGAACGACCGGCGCGTGCGGCGACGGCGACGGCGGCGACGTTCCTCAAAGCCTTCGTCATCCTCGTCATCGCTGAAATCGGCGGAGTAAGGATCGTCGTAGTCTTCATCGTCGTCGTCATCGTCGAAGTCGGCGAATTCATCGTCGCTCCAGGTTTCGTCATCGTCATCGTAATCCATTTCGATGAGATCACCGTCGTCGTCATCCCAGGCCTCCTGTCCGGACAGCCCGCTCAGCGCGAGAAGTTGTTGAATATCAAGAGAGTCGGTCATGACTCAGTCTCCTTGGTTGGGGTTACATCTTTAGCGTCGGTAACTGCGGGGGCAGTGGACGGCGCCCGTTTGGGTCGTCGGTCTGGCCGCGCCCGGTCCACCACTGCCGGCACCAGCTTTGGGCCGGGTGGCTCTTCGAGTTGATCGAGCAGCGGTGCCACGAAGGTCTCGAAGCATTGTGGGTCCGGGACCATGCCGCCCGGAGCGCCGTCGCCACCGCAATCCTCGCATCCGGGCTCATGGCCCCAACACGAGGGGCAGGCACCAAGGGCACAGGCGAGCATCTCGATCTTGGCGACCAACGCCGCGTTGATCTTTTCAGAACGTCGCAGGGCCTTGGTCAGGTGCCGTTCGCGCGCGGTGGATTGGGGCGTTTGCGTCCCGGCTCCACGCCCGGTGAACGAGGCCGCGAGCATGTCGCGCAGGCCAGAGTCCTCCACCCCGAACTGATCGAGAAGCTGGCCGACCAGGGCGTCACGGTCGGGGGCGGGGGAGGTCATGCCCCATCCCCCTCAAGCAGAGCGACCAGGGTCTCAAACGCGGCTTCCGGGCTCTCGAAGTCGTCCGGTCCATAGCCGCCTTCAACCGCAAGTGCGCCTTCGCGGCTCGCGTCCATCTCTGCCAGCGCTTCATTGCAGCCGCCAATGATAGCTTCGATTACTGCGGCGTCTGACAGTCCCACGTCTTCGCCGAAAATCCCGTTCACGGCGCCCTGCGCCCCTTGCTGCAACATGCGTTGCACCTGTGGATTCCGAAGCAATTGCGCCAGTTTGGACCCGGCACCGCGTATGCCTCGCCCGATGCCGCGGCCGGTGCGATATGCGCCCGTGCGTCGGCCATAGGTTCCGCGTCCGGCGCGTTGTCGTGAACGGCCCGCGCCGCGACGGCGCTGCTGAGGGCGGGGTTGCGGACGCCGACGGAGCATTCTCCGGCGGGTCGGGCGACGGCCCGAGCGGGTTGGCCTGCGCCGTGGACGCCGGACCCGTGTGGTTGGTCCCATCATGCCCGATAGCGCGCCTGCGCCACTGCCCACCAGATTGCCGACCATACCGCCGATCCCCGGCTGTCCAAAGGCGGCGCCAATCGCGGTGCCGGCCATCGGGGCCACCTGCGCCACGATGGGCAGGGCCTTGCGCACAACGGGAGCCGCCGCCTTGGCGACGCGTCCTGCACCTTTCCATACGGTTTTCGCGGCCTTGGCCAAGCCCGAGAACCAGCTTTCGATTTCGGCCTCGCTCATGCCCTCAAACATTTCAAGGACGGCGGTGTCGATCTCTTCTGCGCTGGCTCCTGCCATGTCCGGATAGACCGCTTCAACCGCGCCGTAGAAGTCGGCGCCAGCCTCATAAATCTCGACCCAGTCGTCGTTTTCTGCCAGCGCCTCCGGCATCTCGACATCAATCCAGGCTTCGTCGTCGTCATCATCGTCGTACTCGGTGATGCGCTCGTCGTCGTCATCCCAATCTTCGTCCCAATCATCTTCGGGCCAATCGTCATCGCTGTCGTCTGCATACTCCGCGGCGGTGGCGGCATCGGAGGGATCGGTCTCATCGAAGAAGCTTTCGAAATCCTCCGCTGCATTGGCCTCGGACAGGCTGAAACGCCGTTGGGGGGCGTGGTTTCTCATGTGCTTGGTCACTGGATCACCTCTTGCGGTCGGGGCCCTGTTGTGGGGCCGGGTTTGCTGTGCGGGACGCCATGCCCCGCGTGCTGTGGTCGAGGTCGGGTGTAATGATTCGCAATCACACCGCTGTCCGCCGCCCGATCACAGATCAATCACTGGTTGGAAAAACCGACAGGCATCCCACGAAATACTCCCGCACGATGGCGGGAGCTGGGGCAGGGTGGGGGAAAGCGGCGAGGCGTCAGAGATCGACCAGAAGATCCTCGATAGCAGCGAGCTCACTCATGATGGCTTCGGCTGCGTCACGCATACGGCTGACGCGGCAGGCCAGATCCGCGCCGGGATCGTCTGTGTCGATGGAATAGCGGGCAGGTGCTTCTTCGAAGCCATAGCGTCGTGGCTCGGGCGCTTCCACGTGGAAAAGCGGCTCGGGCGCGGGGACATCAAAGGCGACGATCGCCTGCGTGCGGGGCGAGGGCGCGACGCCCAACTCGGCCTGCAGGACCGCTTCCAGATCGGCGTATTCCCGTTGAGCATGGCCGTGATTTCCCGATTGGATGTGAAGCTGCAACAGCATGCGGCGCGCAACTTCATCCAGCGGATCATCACGCACCAGCGCTTCGGCCAGCGCCATCGCATCGCTCAACCGGTTTGCCGCCTGCCACGCCTCGGCCGCGCGCCGTGCAACTCCGGTAAACTGGCTGTGCAGGCGTCGCCGTTCCTCATCAATCCAATCGGCATCCAGCCCCTCTGCAAAGGGTCCGCCAAATCGGCGCATCAGGTCGGTGCCCTGGGCGATCTCTGGCAGATTGGGCGCGTCGGCAAGGCTTTGAAAGACGTCCAGATCCACCTCGGGTCCCCCGTCACGCACCAGCGCCAGGGTGTCAGTCTGCTGCGTAATCCAGCGATCCGGGTCGGTGCCTGCGGCGCGCAAGGTCCGGCGCAAGCGCCATAATTCGGTGTTGAGCGCTTTGCGCGCACTGCCTGGGGAGCAATCGGGCCAGAGCTTGCCGGAAAAGTAATCGCGCGCCTGCGGTTCGCCGCCACCCAGTGCCAGGGCCGCTGTCAGTTCCCGCGTGCGCCGGCCACCCAGCGGGATCAGGGTGCCATCGGGCAGGGTGCAACTGACGCCGCCCAAAACGTTCAGAAATCCGACCGGTGCCGCGCGCTCCATATTCAAACCCCTCCCAGAGTGTCGGGATCTGTCTGGCAGGCGCACGATGACGTAAGCGTCAATATGGCGTCAATGACGGCGTCAATTCGCATGTCGCCGGTCGCAGGCAAGCGGAGCGGCCTCAATCGCCGGGCGGGAAAAGCTTTCCTTCGGAGTCTGGCAAAGCACCAATCATAGCTGGCACATCCGGCACGCCGATTGCGTGCTCGATCATATAGCGCAGGACCTGGGGGGCAGCCACGCTGGTCCCGTTCAGCGCCGCACGGCTGCCGGATCGCGTATTCGCCCCCAGGACACCGGGCCGGAACGGGGACCGGTCGGTCGCGGCGCGACAATCAATCCGCTCATCGTCGCCCCACCCCTCCGACGGGGGCAACGGGTTGGATGAATACGGAGTGGGTTCCGGCGCCGCAAACAGGCCCGCATGTTCGATAGCTCCGCCCACCACGACCCGTGAATGAAATCCGCGCAGCTCTGGGGGCACGGTTCCTGTCGCGATCGCGTTCAGAGTGCCGGCGCGGCGGATCGTGGCGGGCCCGTCATCCTTGGGGCGCGCAAACCCCTCGCGCGACCGCTCCCTGTAGGCCGGGTCGACAAAGGTGCTTTGCCGCCGCCCGTCGCGGAACCCCGGCAAGGTGTCGTCGCGCAACACCCATGCCTGCAGATCCACATCGTCGGGTGCGCTGTCGTGGCTTTCCACTGACAGTCGCCAATCCCCCGGAGGGGTCGGCGCGCGGCCCGATCCGCGCGGGTCCGTCGGGGCCAGCATGACGCTGAGGGACAAGGCACCGGTCGGAATATCCCGGCGCAGTGTCGCGCGTCCGATAGGCGCCGCCCCCGGCGCAGGCCTGAGCAATACGGAATGCGGTATCTCACCCGCTGCTCGCTGTTGCAGATCCAGCGTTGCCGCCGGTGCTTTCAGGTCCTGCGCATGCAGCGGCTTTTCCGCGTCCGGCGGGGTCAGCTTGAGGGTGACACTATCGGCAAGTGGCGCGTCGCCCGTTCGCCTCCGAAGCCACAGATCCAGCGCGTTGGAAGACGGATCACCCGGTGGCATCCGCCATGTCAGGTCAAATCCTGCCCGGTTTCGGGCAATTCTGCGGGCGGGTGCCGCATGGCCGCGCGCAAGGTTGCGGTTGCCTGCCGGAAGCGTCACCAAAACCTCTCCGCCGCCCTCGCTGCGGTGCTGTTTCACCAGCGCGTTCATCCCTCTTTCTATCAGATGCTCGCCTCCGCGTGGTCCGCCAGAGAGGCCAAAACTGAAGTTCACATAAAGCGGTACACGGTCGCCAAGGGACCGACAGCGCGACAAAAGAAACTCGAACCCAAGCAGAAAAAACAGGCCCAGAAACGCGCCGCTGCTTTCGCGAGCCACAATCGCGGGGAGGTTCACTGCCAGAATGGGCAGATCGGTCCGATTGTCTTGCGGGTCGTATCCGCCAGCCAGATCAAGGACATGAGTCCCGTGGGTCTGCGCCATCGCCAGCGGGCGGGGGGCGGCTTTGGTGAAATCAAGCAACCCCATGGCGCGCAGCATCGCCTCGTCATTGCCCTTGGCTTCAAGGTGGAGCGCGTCAAGGTCTTGCGCCGTCCATTCCCGGCCGAAGGGTGTTGTCGGAACTGCGCCGACCGCCGCGTCCTGCGCCCAGGCATGTAGGACGCGCGTGCCCGACCTGGCCCGAAAGCGGCTGTTGCCGAACTGGATCGCGTGATCGATGATACCGATGACAGCCTTCGGCGCCACGCCAAGGCTTTGCGGCGCGGGGGCTGCGGCTTGTGGAAACTCGACCAGCCGATCTGTACGGGTCTGCGCCTCCGGCGGCACCGCCTCATCTGGCAGCGGCAAAAGCAGAACCCGCGGATCGGTCATTCCGATCTTTTCGGAATACTGTGACGCGCCTGCCTCTTTCAACGCAGCCCCCTGATCGCTTTGCAACAACACCGCCACGTCCCCGTCCCGCCCATCGGGCCGCAGAATGGCCGAGATCGGATTGCTTGCGTCGATCACGGCGGCATAGCGAAAATCGGTCTCGGTGCCCGCGGTATCGGGCAGGGACCTGTAAAAATCCCGCCCCCATCCACCGATCCACGCGCTGACCGGGTCAAGGTTGCCCAGAAGAAGTTCTGGATCCGGCTCCCACACAGCGCTCATGACGCAGGATCTTCCCATTCCGCCGCCGCGGCCTCCCAGGCCCACCCGAGCAGCGCCGAGCCTGCCACCGTTGTGTCCGCCCCGCCATCCGTCCCGATAACCCGGCCGTCTCTCGGGGCCAGGTCAAGCCGCCCGTCGTTCCAGATCTGGGCGCGGTAGAAATCCGCACGCCCAATGCCCACGCCATGAAAGCCCCGCCGGGGCAACGGCTCAGGCACGCGTGCCGCACGGGCCGTCACCAGATCAGCCAGTGCAAGGCCAAGAACCGCGCCGCAAAAACTGTCGGCCGGGAAGTGCAGACCCGCCACCGTGCGGTTGACGGCGATCCGGGCCGCTTGATCCATCAGCAGATCCTCCAGTCCGGGTGGCCGCGCCTGCGCTGGCACAAGCGCCATCAGGACACCCGCAATCGCAAACGCCTCGGTCGCATGGCCCGACGGCAATGCACTATGGCCCGGCGTCGGGATCATCGGCTGGATCTGTGCCGAAAACGCATCGGGCCGCTTGCACGCCAACATGTGTTTGCAGTGCTGCGCCACATGGACCGCCAGAGCCTGTGCAAACGCCAACAGTTCCAACGTGTGGGGCATACGCTCTGCGATCATCGGCAGGAGCGTGGCAAAGTAGGGCAGAGTGCCCGCGATCTGATCGGTAATTTCGGCGGCGCGTTCAGCCCGCAGATCCGCGTATTCCGCGACGATACGGGTTTGTGCCGCGAAATCATCCGGCGTGGGCCGGGTCATCGTGCAAAGCGGCGCATAGGTGGCCGAAAGCCCCTCCATCGGTCCGCGCACCAGCACCTGAAGCGCCGTCGACGCGTCATCCAACGCACCGTTGAACTGATACTCCAATCCGCCCAGGATCTCGTTGGACAGGACATACATCCGGCACCAAGCGGGCCATTGGCCAAGGTTTTCCGGCGCGCCCATGGTCAGCGCTGTGGGGATAGTCTCAAGATCACGCCACGGCCCCACAATCCCGTCGCGCGCCGTCGACAGCCCCAGAACAGAGGCCCCGGCCGAAGCCAACCCGACGGCCTGAACCGCCTGCACCGCCTGAACAGCCTGTACCGCTTGCACGGCCTGTACGGCCTGAACCGCCTGAGTGGGGGACATAAATGGCATCGGTTTTCCTCTCTTATGATTGCGCTATCGGGTCGGTACGCCCGCAGCCTGCAAGGCTCCCGCCCAAAGCTGCCCCGATGCAAGATCTGCGGCCGGGTGGTTGGCGAGGTATCTGTGGATCGTCAAGCCGGGCTCCTGACGCAACAAATGGGCGGCTGCGTCACGGGCCTCGGGCGCGCGCCCGGCCAGTTGCAGGCCAACGACACGGGCGCGGTGGGCCGAGATATGCCTGGGGCTGACGCGGATCGCGTTTTCGGACATCTCGACGGCGGTATCGTAAGCACCTGCTGCCAGATACGCCGCAGCGCCCAGCCCGTCGAAAAAACCCATGCGCGGATCACGGGGCGACAGGATCCGGGTGCGCGCGGTCAGGTTTACGGCAGCCTCCGCCTCGCCCAGAAATGAGTGCAGGATGGACTTGTACTGATGCGCCGCGGCATTGCTCGGGTCCAGTTCCAGCGCACGGTCAAACCGGTCCCGTGCCGCATCGAACTCACCATAAAGCACCGTCAGAACATTGCCATCCATCGCCAGCGAGTAGGCGCACAGCGGGTCAAGATCCAGCGCGCGGGCCACCGCATCCTCGGCTTTCTGGCGATCTTTCGCGGCGTCCGGGCTTTGGCCTTGGAACACCCGCAACAGATGCCATTGTGCAGCCCAGGCAAAGGGCAAGGCATGGCGCGGCGCGCGTTTTGCGACCTCTGCTAATTGCCGCCCCGCACGCCCGAAATCGGCATCGCCCATGTTGAACATCAACCCGATCGCCGACATCAGCAGCTTGTGGGTCGCCAGATCCGGCATCGGTCGGATCGCGCCCTGGCGCACGGACGACACCAGCGCCGCGTTGACAATATCGCCCGCCAGATTGGCCAGCAGCCCTGGATCCCCTGCAAGAAACGCCGCTTGGGCAATCTGCGCCTCGCTGCTCCATGACAGAACCTCGGTGGCCACGTCGTGGAAATCCATCTCAAGTGTGATCCGGCCATCGCCCATGCGATACGTCCCGGTCACAAGGTAGTCACACCCAAGCCCCGCGCGCACATTCGCCATCGTGCTCGTCAGCGGTCTGAGCGCGCGGCTCGACAGATGCGAGATCACGTCGATCAGCTCCACCCGCGACAGGATCCGCAAGAGTTCCTGAGCCAGCGCGTCGCCCAACGCATCGGGCCCATCCCCCTGGGCGAACCGCGCGAAAGGCAGAACCGCGATCCGGGGGCGCAGGCTTTGCGGTTGGCTGCCGGACACGTCGCTGCACAAGGGGGCTGCGGCAGATCGCGCCTGCCTGAGCCAATCCTCAAACCCGTTTTCATCTATATCAATGCCTTCCAGAAACACCCCATCGGCGGGATCCCGAAAGACCCGGACACCTCCGTCATGAAACGCAATCTGGTCGGTGGTGACATCCAGCACACGATCAGCCTCATCGCCAAACGCACCGCGCACTTCGCTCAGCGCCTGTCGCAGGCTCGCGCGGCCATGGCTTTGCCCGGCCCGGCCCCATAAGGTGGCCTGCAACCATGTCCGGGATCGGGCGAGGTTTGGCGCTGAGGCCAGAAGCGCAAGAAGCGCCCGCTGTTTCGCACCCCTTGGCCCGGCGGGCTCACCGTCATCCCAGCGCAGGTCCAAAGGACCGCACAGGCGTATTTCAAGTGTTCGACAGGCAGCCTGCGGCATCAGCGTCGCTCCGTCATCGGGCGCGGTGAACGTCAGCCTACCGGGATTCCTCCAGAAATAAAGGAGTTTTGGACTTCACAGTAGCTTCTACGTCGGACTGCGGCCCTGAATTGCGTGAAAGCTCGTCGACCACGGGCGCACCAAGTATCTGCAACCGCCGAGAACGATTGCAAAGCCGACCTGTCAACGCATGCTACCCTCTGGATCGAACGACCACGCAGGCCCGGTCCGGAACGCGCCCTTGTCCTGACCATGCACCCCACCGACCGCCGCGTGTCAGGCGGTCGATCCGTCAGGCCCGCTCAGCCGCACCCACTGCTGCGAAGCGACCGGCATAGGCCTCAATCTCGTCCACCGATGGCCCTTCGACAGCCTCCCACTGCTTGCGATTGTAGTCCTCGGTTTCCAACTCGGTCCAGAAACCGTCGTTCAGGCGGTTGATCATGTTGAACATCGCGCTTGCCATTGAAATCTCAACAATCTCGGTCTCGTCGAACTGGGATTTCATCGCGTCCCATACCGCGCCGTCACGCTGCGCGGTGTTGTTGGTCATCGCCTCGGCCCAGGCAATCGCCGCCCGGTCGCGGTCATTGAACAGGTCGCTGGTCTTGTAGGTATCATCCATCATTGCCTCCAGCTCCGGCTCGGTGATGCCCAGTCCCTGCCCGAAGACCGACGTGTGAGCGGTGCAATATGAGCACGCATTCGTCATGGAGGTCTTGATGCAGGCCAACGCGCGCAGGCGCGGCTCGGATGTCGCTCCCAGATTCCGGCTGTCTCACCGCTGCCACGAGGCCGCCAAACCAACGCGCCAGATAGGGGCTATGGGTCGACAGAATGCGTTGCAGGTTCGCTGTCCGGCCAAGGAACCGATCCGAAGCCTCATATACCATCGCGGCGGTCCCGGTCGCGTCGTCGTGGCTCAAGCCTGTCAGTCTCTGTGACATCAACAATCTCCCTTTGCGTGACGGTCGATTGATAGCAGTCCCGCACAAGGGCCGATAAGCATTGTTCCGCATGGATGGCATCAGGTTCTTTGATGGGCCTTTGCTTGCCAAATGGTTGACCAATAAGTAATCAGAATTAACATATTTGTTATGCTTTAAGGGAGTTCGCCTGACTCGCGCGGCGGTTTGGTCGCAAAGACAGCAGAAAATGGTGAACCAATGTGGCAACTGGAAGGACCGTAGATGAAAGATGCGCCGCAAGACATGCGCGGTTTGGGTGACGATCTGCCCGCAACCATGCGGGCGTGGGTCCTGGGCGACCCCGATGACCTGACCCTGACCCAGAAGCCGATGCCGATGCCCGGTCGCGCCGAGGTGCTGGTGCGGATAGATGCCGTCGCCATCTGCGCCACCGATCTGGAAATCCTGACCTATGGCACGCCCGCCCTGATCGAAGGCGGCCCGCCGTTCAACAAGAACTTCACGCCGGGTCACGAATACATGGGCACCGTCGCGGCGCTGGGGCCGGGGGTCGATGAGTTTTCCGTGGGGGAGCGTGTGACCGTCGAGATCCACGCAGGTTGCGGGCAGTGCAAGCGCTGCCGGATGGGAATGTATACGTCCTGCCACAACTACGGCCTGAACTTTGGCGATCAGGACAAGGGCCACCGCGCCAACGGATTCACCACCGACGGCGGCTTTGCAGAATATGCCGTGAACAATATCAACACCCTGATCCGCGTGCCTGATACGATGTCCGATGAAGAGGCCACTCTGGTCGTGACGGCGGGCACCTCGATGTATGGTCTGACGGAATTGGGCGGGCTGGTCGCGGGCGAAAGCGTCGTGGTGATCGGGCCGGGCCCGATTGGGTTGCTGGCGGTGGCAGTGGCAAAAGCGCTCGGTGCCTCGCCTGTGATCCTTGTGGGCACCCGCGAAAGCCGCAACGCCATTGGCAAAAAGCTCGGCGCGGATGTTGTCATTGATGCCCGCTCCGAGGATGCTGTCGCCAGGGTCAGGGAGATGACGGGAAAAGGCGCGGACTACGTCATTGATTGTGCGGGGTCCGAGACGACGGTGAACCAGGCGGTCGGGATGACGAACCGGGGCGGCAAGATCTGCCTCGCCGCCTTCCCGAAATCCGCCGTGTCCTTCAACCTCGGCGCGCTCGCGGTGAACAACATCTACCTCTACGGCATCCGGGGGGAGGGGAAGTCAGCCACCCATCGCGCCATGGCGTTCATGGAGGCGAAAACCTTCGACGCCAGACTGATCCACACCCATACGTTTCCGATGGACGAATTGCCCACTGCGTTGAAATATGCGCGCGAGCGCATTGATGACGCGATCAAGGTTGTGGTCTCGAACAGGCCCGGCGTGGTCGGCGGAGCGAAAGCCGAAGGAGCGACTGAATGACCAAAGCAAGACGTGGAATTTATGCCGCAGCCGTTACGCCGTTTGACGCCGATGGCCGCGTCGATCAGGCAAAACACATCGCCTATTGCCAACATCTGTTGGGCGAAGGTGGCTGTGATGGCGTGGCTCCCACGGGCACGACGGGCGAAGGTACCTCGGTCGCCATGGTCGACCGACTGGCCCTGCCAGCCGCATTCGCAGAGGCCGGGATCGAGAGCGACCGCGTGATTTTCGGCACCGGCGCACCGTCCTTGCCCGATTGCGTGGCGCTGACGATGGCGGCCTGCGATGCGGGCTTTGTCAACGCGCTGGTCCTGCCGCCCTATTACTACAAGGGGCCGTCCGACGAGGGGATCTTTGCCTTCTATGCCAAGGTGATCGAACGGGTCGGGCGCGAGGATCTGCGCGTGTTCCTGTACCATTTCCCGCAGATGTCCCAGGTCCCGTTCTCGACCGATCTCGTGATCCGCCTTCGTGCTGAATTCGGCCCCATCATCGCCGGCCTGAAGGACAGCAGCGGCGATTTCGAACACTCTCGCGCGTTCATTGAGGCAACAGGCGGTGTGGCGGAAGACTTCGACGTCTACCCCTCGTCGGAGGCGTTCCTCTGGGACGGGTTGTCGATCGGCTCGGCCGGTATAATTTCGGGGTCCACCAACGTCACCGCCAATGCTGTGCAGGCCGCCAGACGTGCGGGCGAAGGGGCGGAACGCGACGCCGCAATGGAGGTCGTGAAGACGGCTCGTGCGACGGCGGGGAAATATCCGCTGATGGCCGCGATGAAAACCGCCGAAGCGCTGCGCAGCGGTGACGACAGCTGGATGCGGATGCAGCCACCCCTGATGCCGCTGAGCGATGACCAGAAGGCCGCGCTTCGGGTAGACATGCAAACCCTGCGCGCGATCTGAAACAGGAGGACACGATGCAAACCCACGGCCCCGATCATGTAGAGATCAACTCTGACCCTGCCGCTTTCGCCCATTGGCCCGAGGGCCTGCATGCGCAGATGCTGGAGCAGTTGGACAATGGCTGCGTCGGCTCGGTTCTGGTGTCGGAAACCGAGACCATGCGGATCTGGCACCTGCGGATCGCGCCGGGCGCGCGCTGCGGGTTCCACCGCCACGTGAATCGCTATTTCTGGACATCTCTGGTGGACGGCAAGGCGCGGGGGTATTTCTCATCGGGAGAGGTCAGGGACGTCGCCCACTACGCCGGAGAGACCAGGCATTTCGACTACGGCGCTGGCGATCACATGGTGCATTCGGTCGAAAACATCGGCGACAAAGAACTGGTTTTCACCACCGTCGAATTCATTGATGGCCCGAACACTCCGCTGGCTGTGCCCGACAGCATGCGCCTGGCCAGGCCGCACTAGGCGTCGGGGGCAGGGGTCCGCGCGATGGGCAGCAGGATCGCCGAATTGTCCAGATCCCCTTCGCCTTGCTCCAGCGCGTCGCGCATCATGGCAAGATAGGTTTCCGTGAACGGCAGGCCCTGCCCGGCAGCGGCGGCGCTGTCACGGATCAGGTTGAAGTCCTTGGCTGATTGCGCGATCCGCCCCTGCGGCGTGAAATCACGGTCGACCAGAAGCTGCCCCTTGCTGTCCATCACGGCGGAATAGGCGGCAGAGGCTTTGGCCATGGCGAGGAAATCGGCGGCGTCCAGTCCCAGCGCCTGCGCAAACACCATCCCCTCGGCCAGCGCCGCGCGGTTCAACCCAAGCACCAGATTGATCGCCAGCTTGGCGCGGTTGCCATTGCCGATGACACCGACGTGCAAAAACTGCCTCGAAACGGCCTCCAGGACCGGGGCGATCCGCGCCACGACCGCCGCGTCCCCGGCCACGAGCAACACCACATCGCCCGTGGCCAGTGCCGTGCTGGTGCCGGAAATCGGCGCCTCTATCAGAGTCATGCCGCGTAATGCTGCCGCCTTCGCCAGCGCTGGCATCCGCTCGGGGTCACAGGTGCTCATGGAGACCAGAACCGCCGACGTCGGCGGCGCGCTCGCGATCAGGTCTCCCAGTTGGCCGGTGTCGAAGACGCAGGAAAAGACGACGTCGGCAGCCCAGAATCTCGTCCGCAGTTCCAACCGTGCCGCCGCGCGCTTCCAACTCGGCGCAACGATCCGCGCTCAGGTCCCGCCCGGCCACATCGTACCCGGCCGCAATCAGTCTCCCCGCCAAAGCGCTGCCGATAAGACCCAGGCCGAAAACGCCGATGCTAGTCATCGCGCGCCGCCTTGGAGAGAGCCTCGAACATCGGGAACAGATAAGTGAAATCCGTGCCTGCTTCGCCCTGCTCAACCGCTTGTCGCAGCACATCATGGGTCAGGTCAGTATAGACCGAAGGCCCCCCAAGGGCGTCCGCGAACCGCCGCGCCAGCCCAAGATCCTTTTCCAGATTGGAAATTGGCGACCGCCCGTTCATCACTCCGCCCAGAATATCGCGGGGGAAGCGCACCTCCGTCACGAAGCTGCGGGCGTTGCCGGCGTTCAGGACATCGACGGCCTGCGCCACATCGAGCCCCGCCTTCTGCGCCAGTGTCAGCCCCTCACAGGTTGCCAGAAAGGCGCTGTGCAGGATCTGGTTGTGGACCAGTTTCATCGTGTGCCCCGCGCCCACCGCGCCCAGATGAAACCTCTGCTCCGACACGATATCAAGCACCAGCGCGATCCGGGCGATGACAGCCGCGTCGCCGCCCATCATCAACGTCAGCTTACCCGCATCCGCGCCAGCAGCGCCTCCGGTCATGGCAGCATCGACATACCGGATGCCACGGTCCGACAGCCGCTCCGCCAGGGCGATACTCTCGTCCGGGTGCGAGGTGGTCAGATCGACGAACACCTGATTGGCCAGCGCTGGAACTGCCTCCGCCACATCCGCCACCTGTGCTGTGGACGGCGTCACGAAAAGCAACACTTCCGCCTCTTCAATGGCGACGCCAACCCGCTCCGACAACCCGACCGCCGCCCTCTGATCGGGCGATGTATCAATCGCCGCGTGCAACACCCCGGCGTTGTCGAGGCAACGGGCGATCCCGCCGCCCATGTTGCCAAGCCCTACGACCGCAACACGCATCACGTCGTCTCGCCGCGTGCGGCTGCCTGCAAATCCGCCAGCAGCGCCATGGAATGGTTGGACAGCGGCAGGTCCACCGGGTCGCCCGTAGCCGCCGAGATATCGGCGGCGAGGTAGCTTTCCATCACCATCCGCGCATGCGCCGGAGAGACGAGCGGATCGCGATCCAGCAGAACCGATTCAAGGAAATGCAGCGTCTCCGGCCCCATTTGGCCGGCATACATATGGTCCACATGTTCGCCCGGCATCGTCGACAGCGGAAACTGCGTGTGGGTCTCCACCGTGCTGTACCAATTGTCGCGCGAGGTATCGTCCAGGATCAGCGCGCCTTCGGTGCCGGTAATCTCGATCCATGTGCCGCAGTAATTGGGGTAGGCGGGGGGCAGGTTCCAGCCGCCACCAACCACCACCAGCGTGCCGTTGTCCATGTTCACGGTGCTCCACATGCAATCGTAGGAGCCGTTCAGTTTTTCCATGTAGCCATAGGCGCCCTGGCTATAGACCTTGGTGGGCCTGGCCTCCAGCAGCCAATAGATGAAGTCCAGATCATGGGTGGATTCCATCGCCGCAGGCGATAGTTTCACCCGCCCCGCGATCCGAGAGCCCAGACTCCGCGACAAGTGGCGACTGACCATGACGTTGACGATCTTGCCAAGCTTCCCTTCGGAAATCGCCTTCTTCGCCCAGGCGATCTTGGGGTTGAAGCGCTGCGAATAGCCGATGGTGAACTTTACCCCCTTCTCATTCGCGATGTTGATCAGGTCGTCGGCCTCCGACAGCTCCATCGCGATGGGTTTTTCCAGCAGCACATGCTTGCCCGCACGCAGGCAGTCGCGCGCGATGGGGTAGTGCGTCGGCTCCGGCGTGGTAGAGATATAGACGACGTCAATCGCAGGGTTCCTGACGATGTCCTGGTAGTCATCGGTCCAGGAGGCGGGATTGGTCAACTCGCGCACTTCCGCAAGGCGCTCTGGCTTGATTTCGCAGATGTGCAGCTTGTCCACCAATGCGGATTTCGCCAGCGTTTCCGCGCGCATTCCCCCACACCAACCGGTTCCGATCACCGCGACTTCAACCTGTCTCATGCACCCGTCCATCCTGTTTGATTAACTGATCATTTTTAGTGAAACCCGGCGCCTGCGGGCAAGCAAGCATTCCTGATAGGAGCTATGCGAAGTTCTGATCGCGACCGTTCAGACCGGTGCCGTATCGGTCAGGGCGGCAAGCGTCGCGTGCAGATGCGCGGTCATGGCCATGGCCGCAGCCGCCCCGTCGCGATGGTCCAGGGCGGCCAGGATCGCGTCGTGCTCATCGAAGGAATGGTAACTCGGGTCCGGTCCGCAATCGGACGGCGCAAGCTTGCGCCAGACCACGACCTGCCGCACCCGGTTCACGATCTCGAACAGGGCCGTCAGCATCGCGTTGCCGGAGGCGGCGGCGATCGCGCTGTGGAATTCGTAATCGAACGTCTCGTAGGCGCTCCAGCTGGTCGCGACGCGCATGGACGCGGCCAGCTCGCGGAGCCGGCGCAGTTGCAATGGGGTCGCGCTCAGCGCCGCCATGCGGGCGAGGTCGGGTTCCAGCACCAGACGGGCGGCCATGGCATCGGTCGGGCCAGTGGTCTCTGACAGGTGCGACACGGCGGCTTCAATCCCCCTGGCCTTGGGCTGAGACCGGGTGGATTTCGTCAGATAGGTGCCGCGCCCCACATGGCGGTCCAGCAGGCCCTCCGATGCCAATAGCAAAAAGGCGTTGCGCAGGTCGGTCCGGCTGACCCCGAGGGCGGCGCTCAGCTCTCGCTCAGGAGGCAGGCGCGCACCCCGCGCAAGTCCCGAGTCCGTGATCCAGTTGCGCAGACGCATCAGAGTTTTGTCTTGCATCGGCGGTCCAATTGCCCTTGCGCATCTCCGGCATTTCAGCCGGATTTGTCTGCGTGTATTTGCTGAATTACCGCGCTTCTTGGTTAAGTTCAGGTTAACGTCACATAAATGATCCTTATTGGTCAACCGATTAGCCGATTGCTCAAACTTGATCACGCGGCGACATATGCGCGACGGTTTCACCGGTTTCCACAAATGTGCGGGTGACGTCACGGGCGGCGTAGATCCACAGGATCGTCAGCGGTCCGTCTCCGATGTTGCGGAAATAATGCGGGACCTCGGCCGGTACGAAACTGCTGTCCATCGGGCCGAGCTCCGTGACCGCCCCGCCGACCATCGCCTCCGCCCGGCCGGCCAGGATCGTGACTTGCTCGGCACAATTGTGGGTGTGGAGGGGTGCCGCGCAGCCCGCCGGGAAAGAGGTTGTTCCGGTGGTGAACGGGGCAGCGTCCGTCACCGATTTTCCCACCATCAGTCGCGTTTCCACACCGTCTCCTCGCGCGAAGGGAGTGATCGCGTCGTAGCTGACAATCGTGCCCGTTTGTGTTGAAGTTCCCATACGTTTTCTCATTTCCTGATCGAGGTTTTCAATGTCTGACCCAGTGATGCAGAGCGATCTGAAAGCCTTTATCGCCCGGTGCCTGACGGCATGCGGGATGCCGGCCGCCGATGCAACGAAGGTCGCTGACCTGATGACGATGGCCGATCTGATCGGGCAGGACGGCCACGGCGTATTCCGCCTGCCGATGTATATCAGACGCATTCGCGCGGGGGGGATGAATATGACGCCGCGGTTCAGGCGGCTGTCGGACCGTCCCGCCACCGCGCTGATCGACGGCGATAACGGGATGGGTCATCTGGTGATGCATCACGCGACGGAACTGGCGATGGAAAAGGCGCGGACCACGGGTGTGGCCTGGGTCGGGGCACGGATGTCGAACCACGCAGGCCCCGCGTCGCTCTATGCGATGATGCCCGCACGGGAGAATATGATCGGACTTTATCTGGCGGTGGGCAGCGCCAACCATATGCCGCCCTGGGGCGGCACGGACATGCTGTTGTCGACCAACCCGATAGCCGTGGCTCTGCCGTCCAAAGAGAACCCGCCGATCGTGCTGGACATGGCCACGACGGTGGCCGCCTACGGCAAGGTCAAGACCGCCGCGCAACGTGGTGAGACGATGCCCGAGGGCTGGATGATTGATCGCAACGGTGATCCGCTGACAGATCCCGCCCGTGCGGCCGACGGCTTTCTGCTGCCTATCGGCGGGCCCAAGGGATACGGACTCTCGCTGGTGTTTGGCATCCTTGCGGGTGTTCTGAACGGCGCCGCATTCGGGCGCGACGTGGTTGATTTCAACGCGGATGAAAAGACCGTCACGAATACGGGTCAGATGATCCTGGCGCTCGACATCGCGGCCTTCGCCGACCCTGATGAGTTCCGCACCCGGATCGACGATGTCTGGATGCAGATGAAATCCTCGGAAAAGATGCCCGGGGTTTCGGAAATCCGCCTGCCCGGAGAACGACTGGACCGCGTGCGGAAAGACAGAACCGCCAACGGCATTCCCATTTCCGACACCCTGCGCACGCAACTGAAAAAATTGGCGGACGACCTTGGCGTCAGCCCGATTTAGGCGCCTCATGCCACAAGGCGGGTCGGGTCGCGAAACTCTGCTGGCAGCAGTTTGCGGGTGATCCGGCCGCCATGGCGCAGCGGCATATCCAGCCCCATCATGCGCAAAGCGTACCAATAGCCCGTCGCGGTGGAGGAGATCACGGGCTTGCCCAATCGGTCCTCCAGGCCGTCGACCATGTCAGCAATGCCAAGCGCGCCGCCGACGTGCAGGATCGCATCGACGCCATCCGTGTTCACTTTGTCGAAGGCCTCATGAATGGCGTCGATGGGCACGCCGATGATCTTGTCTGACGTCTTCACGTGCAGCCACGCAGTTTCCGGCACCTCAAACCCATGGGCGAGATAGAAGCCCCGCGCGCTCTCTGAGTATTCCTCGGACATGGGGGAGATCAGGCCAAGCCGTTTGGCGCCGATCGTGTTAAGTGCTGCTACACAGGCGTCACCGGCTGTGACAACGGGGGTGCCGGGCAAGGCTGCCTTCAAAGCGGCCCGGTAAGCGATCTGTTTTTCGACGGACCACATGCGCATCTCGACAGAGTTGGAGCATAACACCATGTCAGGCCAACAGCCGCGCGCCTGATGCATGACCGAAACCATGGCCTCCGGCACCTTGTCCTGAACGGAAATATCAAAACGGTAGACCTGATTGCTGATCCCCTCAGGACGCAGCGCCTCGTACTCGGGCTGCATGTTCGAATTTTGCTGGGGGAGCATCAAGGCCAATACGCCAAGAGGTCCAAATCTGTCAGGCATGTCAGACCTCCGGGGCAATTGGGGGGTGAGCGGGGCGACGCGGACGCCGCCCCGGCGTTGGATCTTACTGCGAGGTCAGTTCTTCGACCAGCGTCTCGTAAGCGGCGGCTTGCTCGACACGCATCGCCTCATATTCATCGGTGATGATGTCGATGTTTTCGCCCAGGCGGCCCATCATACGGGTGAAGGTCGTGTCTTCGCCCAGGGCGATAAACGCCTCACGCAGGGTTGCGAGCACGTCGTCAGGCGTTCCGGCTGGCGCAAGAACAACGCGGTGCATGAAGCCCACGTCGCCCTCTACCCCGATTTCCGCGAAGGTCGGAACGTCGTCGTAAATACGCTCTGGCCCGGCAGTCGCCAGAACGCGAACTGTGCCTGCCTCAAGATGGCTTGCAAGTGTGGACGGGAAGGCCATCGTTACGTCCGCATCGCCTGAAAGAAGCGCCTGGAACGCGGGTCCGCCACCCTGATATGGGACGAGGTTCCAAGAGATATCGAGTGCTTGCATGATCTGGGCGGCGGGAACGAACAACGCGCCCCAGTTTCCGGAGTGTGCCATCTGGATGCCGCCGGGGTCGGCGCGGGACGCCTCGATCAGGTCGTCCATCGTCTGGTAAGGGCTGTCGGCCAGAACCGTCACGGCGATTGGCGCGTAGTTGATCCGTGCAACGGTCACGAAATCTTCGCCAGGATCGTAGGGCAGGTTCTCAACATACTGTTGCAGCATGTCGATGTAGTTGTGCGAGAACAGCAGAGTGTACCCATCGGCAGCTGCGTTCGCGACCTCCTGAGTGCCGATCTGTCCGCCGGCACCAGGTGCCAGGCGTACGATCATTGCCTGCTCCAGGTAGGTCGGAATGATCGAGGTGATGACCCGGGCGTTGAGGTCGTGCGAGCCACCGGCACCCAATGGGATCACCATGGTGATCGGCCGTTCCGGATATTGTTGTGCCGTTACCGCCGAGCCTGCAAGAGCGGCTCCGGTCACTGCCAACGCGGCGAGTGATTTCTTTGCAAAGGTCTTGATCATGTCTTCTCTCCCTTAGTTGATTTTGAGGACGCGCCACCGCTCAGCGGCGCGCCTGTTTTGGTATGCGGTTTTTTGGTTTGCCGTAGAGGCGTCTCCAGAGAAGGAAGCCGAACACGGGTGTCGCGAGCAAAACCAACATCGCGCCGATGCGCTCCGTGACAAAGAATCCAACGAAATCGCCGTTCGACATCGCGACGGTTTGGCCAAAGGCGTATTCCATTGATGGGCCCAGAATGAAGCCCATCACCATAGGCATCACATCGAACTTCGCGGCCTTGGCGATAATGCCAAAGACGCCGAACGCCACCAGGATCAGCAGGTCGTTCACGTCTGATCGGAACACGTAAGTCCCGGCAAAAGCGAACATGATCACAACGGGAATGAGGATGGACGTTTTGATCGTGATCAGTCTTGAGAAGAACGGGATCGCGAGATAGCCGATGATGACGAACAAGAAGTTTGCAAGCACCATCGCGACCAGAATCGCAAAAACGGTCGCACCTTGTGCCTCGAACAAGTCCGGGCCGGGGCGCAGGCCCTGCGCAATGAACGCGCCAAGCAAAATGGCCGTCACGTTGTCGCCGGGAATGCCCAGTGTCAGAAGCGGCACCAGTGTCGGGCCGTTGACCGCGTTGTTGGCAGCCTCCGCGGCGGCGACGCCCTCAATCTCGCCCTCGCCGAATGTCTCGGGGTGGGAAGAGGCGTTCTTGGCCGCCGAATACCCCATCATCGCCGCCACGATCTGACCGAGGCCGGGAATGATGCCGATCCCCGTGCCAATCAATGTGGATCGACCGATCGTGCGAAAGCAGCGGCGGAACTCGGCAAACTTCAGCCGCTCGCCGACCAACGCCGCAAGGTTGCGACCCTTTTCGTTATTGATCACCACGGAGGCAATTTCCGGCAAGGCGAACACGCCGATCAGCATCGGCAACAGCGGGATGCCGGAGCGCAGTTCGAACAGGCCAAAGGTGAACCGCTCAACGCCGCCCAGAGGATCCGTCCCGATGAACGACAGCCACAGGCCGAACATCATCATGATCAGGCCTTTGACCGGGTTCGCGGCGGCAGTGGCTGCAATGATCACAAGGCTCATGAGCAGGACGGCGAACAATTCCGGCGGGCCGAACTGCATCACCAGGAACGCGATTGGAAAGATCATCAGGATCGTGAAAATGTCACTGAACGTATCGCCTGAAGCGGAGGCAAAAAGCGCCATATCAAGCGCCTTTCGCGATTGTCCCTTCTGGGTCAGCTTGTAGCCATCCCGCGATGTCGCCACCGCCGCCCCGGTTCCCGGCATCGACAGCAAGATCGCAGGGACCGAGCCGCCGAAGATGCCGCCCTTGTAGATCCCCAACAGGAACGGGATGCCCACGAGCGGGTCCATGAAGAACGAGATCGGTAACAGGATCGCCATCGCCATCAGCGTCGTGAACCCCGGCAAGGCCCCCACCAGCATGCCCGCAAACAGGCCGACCGCCACCATGGCGACCGTGTCCAGCCGCATGGCCATGCCGAAGCCTTCAATGAACATATCAAACATTTGGGCCTCGAAGCAAAAGGGACATCAGGACGAAAACAGGTTGAGAACACGGGCATAGAACAGGTCGATGGTGACGAGTTCCGGCAAGGAAACGGCCAACAGGCGCGTCGCCGCGAGGTACAGAGAGACTGGTCCAATGGTCGCGATCAGCCCGATCTGGATCAGGGACCGACCCCCCATCAGGATGGAAATCAACGTCACCGCGACGGCGGTCGAGATCAGAAAACCGAAGGGCCCCATCGTCAGCGCATACAGGATCATAATCCCGAAAAAGAGGATCGCACGGCCCCACTGCGCTCGCTCCATTCTGGTGTGCTGTTCGGCGACAGTACCTGTCATGATCAACAACAGCGCGCAGGCGCATAGTATAGCCATGATGACAAGGGCAATGGCCGGGAACATGCTTGGCGGGATCGCCGACAAAGATCGCCCAAACAGCGCCCTTGGTTCCGCCACGAGGGAGTTCATGAAGACAAGCGACAGCACCGATCCAATCAGAAGGGCGATCGTCGTCAGAAGTCTCGGGCGTTCTGTGCACGGGCGAGAGTTTCACATCGACCCTTTCAATTTGACGAATTTGCTGGTCATTGAATTAGCTCGCCTGCGGCTTGCGTGCCGTCGTCGAAAATTGCCAACAGACCAGCATCCTGTTGACTACGGCACTGCGCGACATGCGGCGCAGCGGCGACACGCCATGCGTCCCGCTCGGCGCTGGTCAACACGATCAACTCGGCACCCGCGTCGGTCAGCGCTTTGGTGCAAACCTCCTCGTCCTCGCGGGCGAGGGCACGTTGGGATAGCGTTGCTTCAGAAGCGGCGTCCATCACCGCGGCACGGACTTCTTCCGGCAACGACGCCAGCCGGGTTCTGTTGAATACCAGCAGGGCAATACCCATAAGGTGCCCCGTCAAGGTTATTTTGGGAAGTGCAGTGTGCAGGCCAAAATTATAGGTGTTGGTCAGCGGGTTCTCCTGCGCATCAACCTTGCCACTCGTGACGGCGGTAGTCAGGTCCTTGGCGTCTATTGCAGACGGCTCGAACCCCAGCGCTTTGAAGACGCGCTGATGATCGGCATTGGGCAAAGTACGCAGCACCAGCCCCGCGCAAGAGCGGGGATCTTTCAGTGGACGCCTCGCCGCCATATGGCGCAAGCCGTTGTCCCAGACACCCAGCAACGCCAGTCCTGTCGCTTTTTCCAGCGCGTCGCGAAACCGCGTGCCCAGAGGCCCATCGACCAGCGTCAAGGCACGGTCCCGGTCAGGAGCCGCGAAGGGCATGTCGAACAGGGCCAATTCCGGCACCCGCTCCGCCAGATAACTCGATGCGACGTAGCACACATCGAAATCGCCGGCCTCGGTCAGTCCCGGCAGGTCTTCTGTCTTGATCCCGTCAGGGCCGACATTGGGACGCAACGCGACGTGAACCTGATCGCCGAGTCGGCTTACAATCGCGTTGCGAAACGCCTCCAACCCGCGCGTGTGAACGGAGCCCGGCCCCTGGTAGCCCGCCATCGTCATGAGGATCTGCGGGATCATCGTTCGCACCGCGTCACGACATCCGCGCAATCGCCAACGCCGCCCAGATCAGGGCGGGCAGGCACAGGAATGTGAGTAGGGTGGAGACCACAATGGACCCCGCCACGCGGCGCGGCGCCTGGCCGTAGCGTTCCGCGTAAACGTAGTTGACGATGGCCGTTGGCATGACCGCGAGCAAAAACACGGTTCCTGCTCTGATCCCCTCGAAATCCAGTACCCATATTGCGATCAATGCTGAGGCGATCCCGATGCCAAGCCGGGCAATGGCGATGAACAGCGCCGGTTTCAGGTCCGACACCTGCAACGTCGCCAGCGACGCCCCCAACAGGACCAACATGGAAGGAATCATCATACTGCCGAGCATTTCTGTCGTCGTCAGTATCGCGGTCGGCACCGGTACGCCGGTCCAAGTGACCAAAATCACAGCCGCGACCGCGTAGATCAGCGGTTGTCGCAGCATCGCGCCTACTTTCACCGAACCCGCATAAAGCGATAACCCGACAGTGTGCTGAACGAGGGAGACGACGAAGAAGTACGCTACGCCCAGTTGAAACCCCTCCGGCCCGAAGGCGAGGAGAACCAATGGCAGGCCCAGATTGCCGGAATTCGGCAACATAAGCGGCGGCAGAAAACTGCGGACGGAACTGCCCGCGAGGCGCAGTGCGATGAAGCCCAGGACGCCCGCAATCGCCAGGCACAACAGCGCTGCGCCCGACATCACTTGCAGCGTATCGGGTTGCACTTGCAGCGACGTCAACGTGTGAAATATCAGCGACGGCGTTGCCACCAGGATGACCAACGTGCTGAGCGACCGCGTCTCGAACCCGACCGACGAGCGGCCCATCAAAAAGCCGATCGACACGATGATCGTGATCGGAGCTAAAATCTCGATCATTTGCATCATGACGGCATCGCACTCCGATGGCGTGGGTCGTGGGCCGGTATGGGTGAGGCTGGATCACGTTTCAGACCGCGACACCATTGAGCGTCCAGTTTTCATTCACGATGGTGCCAGATTCCTGCAACATCTTCGACACCGCGCAGTAGTCCCGCAGGACCTGGCTGACCTTCACCGCCCCGTCGCGGGGGCCGTCGAATTCGGCAGTGATGTTCAATGTGACCGACGGGAACGGCACGTCAATCGGATTGATCAACCGTGTCCCGTGGCTGTCCATGGTCACATCAATCTCGATATCCATGGAGGTAAAGGAAACGCCGTTTGCCGCCGCCAGCTTGTTGGAGATCACATGCGTGCAACCGACCAGACCCATGAACACATATTCCACCGGCATCGGGCCTTCATCCGTGCCGCCACGCAGGACCGGTTCATCAATCACGGCGCTCTTTCCGCGGGCCTCCGCCACGGATTGAGTGGGCGAGGTGTGGCGTCCATTGACCTTGAATTTCCAGATCGGTTTTTCTTTGACTGCAGCCATCTTGATCTCCCTGACGGTCGCCTGCGGAATGGGAAGGTGCGGTTTGGACAAAGGCTGGAAGGGGGCATTCAGCCCCTTGGTCCTCCCTGTCGCGCGCCGCTCCTCCAGAAACCCAGGCACTCATTTCCAAAAATCATGCACAGTTAGCTGCACCAAAGGAAATTGAGATATTGCCTATCTGACTTCAGGAAAGTTGATACCTCCTTGAATGGGCCGGGCATCAGCTAATGTGTCGGCTGACATCAAGTTACATGATTTGGCGGGATCAAAATCGGTTCGCTACTACTTGGGCGGCAGGACGCGTTGGGACGACCCCTTTCCTGCGACGCAGCAGCACCAGACTGGTTAGGGAAGATTCATGTCCGACGCACCGCAGCCGTTTACAATCGTTATCGCGGGCTTTGGCTGGTGGGGCAAACACATCGCGATACGGCTGAAGGACCACCCTTGGTTGCGAGTGGCGGGCGTGATTGAGCCGGTGGCGGCCATGCATCGCGACATCACCGAGACAGGACTTGTCGCGTGGGAAGATTTTGCAACGCCTCTGGCCTTGAGCGAGGTCGATGCGGTCGTTTTGACAACCCCAAATCCGTTGCATGAAGCTCAGGTCACGCTGGCTGCGGCCGCAGGTAAACACGTCTTTTGCGAGAAGCCGCTGGGGCTGACCGCCGATAGCGCGCGTCGATCTGTTCAGGCCTGCGCCGATGCGGGCGTGCAGCTTGGCATCGGACACGAGCGTCGGTTCGAACCCGCGATGCTGGCGCTGCGTGCAGCCCTTGAGAACGGGGAACTGGGGACAATCATGCATGCGGAAGCTGCCTTCAGTCACGACAAGCTGATCCACGTGCCTGCCGATGACTGGCGCACCCGCAAGGAGGTCTCTCCGGCTGCAGGGATGACTGCGATGGGCATTCACCTCAGCGATCTCATGATCTCGTTTTTCGGGCCGGTCAGATCGCTCCATGCCTATACCGCTGACCGCTCATTGGGGTGGGAAACCGGCGATGTCGTCACCGTGCAGATGAAGTTCGAGAGCGGCATGACCGCCACATTCAGCGCCATTCTCCATACGCCGCATTTCATCCGGATGCATGTGTTCGGGACAGATAAATGGGTGGAAGTCCTAAATGACACGCATCCCGATACACCTGATGGCGTTGTACGGGTCCTGACGGCGCAAACCGGCCAACCTGTGGAGCAGACGGACTACGATTGGGAAGACGCCGTGACCGCCAATCTCGAAGCCTTCGCCGATGCCGCGATGGGCCGCGCGGCCTATCCTTTCACGGCTCAGGAAATGGTCCACAACATTCAGGTTCTGGAAGCCATCGCGATTTCTGCCGAAACCGGAAAAGCGGTTGATCTGGCATCCGTCTGATCCAGCAACCTGTTCATCTATCAGCATAAAGAAATCTTCAATGCCGCATTCAATTCTTCCTGCAGGATGTCGGCAAAGGCCTGAGCCGCCGTGCTCAGTGGACGTTTGATCAACTCGATACGCGTATAGTCAACGGTCAACGGGGGATTTCCCAACGGTGCGATCTGGCGGCGTTTTCCGTCAAGATCCGGCAGGCACATGATGCCAGGCAGAATCGTCACCCAGTCCGAGCTGGCCACAATGCCCAAGGTCCCGTGCATCGTGTCCAGCTCCAGAATGTCGGCCACGGCAATCTCGTTTACCATCAAATAATTCTTGATCCGCTGGAGTCGGGCATTGCTTTGCCCCGGCAACACCAGCCGCAGCGGAGCCATATCCCGCAGATCGACCTCGCCGTCCACCAATGCCAGCTTGCGATGGACGCCACATGCAAGACACTCGCGATCCACGCCCATCGTCTTTGATGCCAGAACATCGCTTATCCTGTAGGACGCCGGGACCACGGCGAAATCAAGCAGCCCCTCGGCCACATCCTTGGCCAAAACGTCGGAGTACGCTTCCGAGATCGACAGGCGCACGGATGGAAACTCCTCGGCAAACCGAAGCAGCACAGGCGTCAGGACGGCGCGTGTGAACGTTGGCATCAGGCCCACATGCACGTGGCCGACAACAGTCTTGGACAAGGTTCGCAATCTGTCTTCCGCTCGGCGCGCCGCCGCAAGCACGCGGATCGCATCTTCGTAAAACGCGCGACCTGACTCGGTTGGTGTTACACCGGATGACGTACGCGTAAAGAGCTGAATATCATAGCGTTTCTCGATCTGACTGACATGCATGGACAGCCCCGACTGCGTCGCGTTCACCTTTTCCGCTGCCGCCGAGAAAGAACCGTTCTCATAGACCGCCGCAAAATATTTGAGCTGTTGAAGCTTCATCGCCCTATCCGATTTTCTTATGCAGGATGGTGAGTTGTATCTAAGGATGTGAAGGGAGAGTACACAAAAACTTGCCCGCGCCTTTGTGGCGGGGCGTGGTAATGGCACTCAGCCAACCACCGGATGCGCGGCGGATCAGGACGCGATGATCTTGCGCAGGACCTTGTCGAAGGTCTCAAGCTCATCCGCGCTCAATCCGTCAAAGGCCTCAACCTCGTGGGCTTTGGCGACGTCCCAGCAGTCCTCTGCCTTGGAGTGCCCCGCTTTTGTCAGCTCATATCCTCCGTCCACTGCCTGCACCAACCCGCGATCCGCAAGGTTGACCAGCGCAGCGCGGGCTTCATCAATGGGGGCGTGCAGATGTACGACCATGTCCTCAGGCGGCAACCCCGGCATATCGTAGAGCGCCAGTAGGCATCGCGATTCGATCAGGCTGAGCCCGAGAGCTTCCATTTTGGGTTGATACCGTCCCTGATACGCGCGACTGGCGCGCATCATCAAAAAGAATGTGTGGTTGCCCATCCGTCCCTTGTTTGCATCGGGGGACGGAGCGTCGGGCAATTGCGGAAAGGCGCTGGGATGGTCAAAGACCATCGCGTAGGAGCCACGGTGAAAGCACAGTGGCGGGCGGCCAAAATCATCAAAAGCCAACACGCGGCCCACAAAGATCCAGTGGTCTCCGCCATCAATCTTATCAAAAGTTTCGCACTGAAACCGCCCCGCGCAATCGTTAAATACCGGCGCGCCGCCAATGCCTGGCTCCCAGTCCATACCGGCGAACTTGTCATCTTGCTGACGCGCAAAATGGTTCGACATGTCCATTTGGTCAGAGGCTAGAATATTAACAGCGAAATGCGAGGCCTGTTCAAAGATCGCGCAGCTTGGCGTGCCCTTCATGCTGCTCCACAAGATCAGCGGCGGATCCATCGAGAGCGAGTTGAAGCTGCTCGCCGTAACACCGACAGTCGTGCCGTCGGGCGCGCGTGCCGTGATAATCGTCACGCCTGTTGCAAAGTTTCCAAGCGCCCGCCGAAAGGCTTTGGGGTTGATCGGCATGTCCTGGGCGGTGTCCATTCTTGATCTCCCGTTGGCTTATTTCGCGCGGTGGTCGCACTGTGGCGGTTGCGCCGTATCATCCAGTGCTCTGATGCTGCTTTCGCCCTGGTCGGCGACAGGAACAATGGCGTCAATATAGTGAGATCCCTGGATCTAAACAAACGTGAGGCACATGTCGCCATCGGGAAATCAAAGTTTTCTGATGCGAGGCATCCTTTTTGTTGATGGAGTTCTTCAAAGACATCCTGCCTACGACCCGCCTGCAGCACCCATCCGGAGAAAAGAGTCGGAACGTTCTGGGTGGCCCGCGTGAGGTATCATCGCCGGACGCACACGGCATCGGCGCAATCCGAGAGAGTCCAAAGTCGCGCGACCACGCGACCGCATTGGTGATCCGCGTAAAATGCCGCACGCGTCGGGCCTGGGGATTGGGGTCAAAGGCGGTCATGTCTGTCGTCCCGTCGTCTGCGCGGCCTTCAGATCACTGTCGTGAAGATACACTTGGGCTGTGCACTCGGGACACCATTCGTCGGACGTCGGTGCCGCGATCTGGCTCAGGCCGCGAAACTTGTTCGACTGTCGCTGCTCGGACGGTCCCCTGCACAGGCTCGTCCACTCTCTTCGCTGCATGCAGCGACTGCCGGGCAGTGGACAGCTCCGGCATCAAGGCCGAGGGCGAAAGTGAATGGAATAACGGAAACCAGATCCATCCCCAACTTGTGAATTGTCCAGCGATTGACCGCAGCTACGTGCCGGTCATGTTGTGCCCATAGCCTGTCTTTGGTGCGCGGATGTCTGCCCTCGGGCTCAGGGCCCCGGCCGTGTGCAATATCGGGATTCCAACTTAGCCTGTCGCTGATGCGCTCTGCCCGGCGACGCGCTACCCATGGCCGATGCCTGATTGGTGTGACAGCGTCGCACCGCTTTTGTGCCGGGGATCTTGGTTTTGCGCCACATCGCAAAGGCCAGATCGGCCCGATCAAGCGGGTTTCCCGGCGATCATGCAGAATATCAGCGGCAGAGAGATCCTGGTATGATCCGTTTGCGTCACACTTCAGGATTGGCTGAGAGGGAGGCGGATTGTTAGGCCGTCAGCCCATCTCAAAGCTTCTGTCGGACAGGCGCAATCCGGGCATTGGAGCCCCCTCATTCAAACGCCAGGCCTGCAGTGTAAAGCTGCGCTGGCCTTCGCGGTGCATTGGGTCGGCCTCGGCGAGGGCGCGCGCCTGAGCCAACGAGGCGGCGGCGTAGATGATCAGGCCAGACCCGCTCATCACTTCGGCCGCTGCGTCCGATAGTGGGCCTGCGAGGAACAGGGATCCTTCGGCCTCCAGCTGCTTCTGGTAGGCCAGATGCGCGTCCAGAAGTTCTCTGGGGGGAGGGCCGTCGCGCGCGGGCGTGGTCGTGCAGGCGAAAACCTCTTTCGCGAGACTGCCCCGGTCCCGGCAAATCGCGCCGTAGTCATCCCATTTCATCGGTCCACTCATGGCTTTACCCCCCTTTTAGCGGTGTTGCTTTATGGCTCATCCGCATGCGCCATGCGCAATTCATTTTTCTGCACTTTGCCCATCGTGTTGCGCGGCAGTTCCTCCAGGATCCGGATTTTGCGGGGCACTTTGAAGCGGGCCAACCGGTCGTTGAGCGCGGCAAGGATCGTTTCGGCATCCGTGTGAGTGACGACAACGGCGGCTGCGACGCTCTCTCCCAGATCGGGATGCGGCACGCCATAGACGGCGCTTTCCACAACACCGGGCAGCGCGTCGATCTCGACCTCGATCTCCTTGGGATAGATGTTGAACCCGCCGGAAATAATGAGGTCTTTCTGTCGCCCGACGATCGAGAGGTAACCGTCGCTATCGAACTGCCCCAGATCGCCGGAAATGAACCATCCGTCGTCGGTGAAGCTTTCCGCCGTCTTCTCAGTATTGCGCCAGTAACCGGGCGTGACGTTGGGACCCATGACCTCAATCCCGCCGATGCCCGCATCATCGGGGTTAGCCAGCCGCACGGACACACCGGGCAGCGGGTGCCCCACCGTACCGGCGCGACGGTCCGCGTCATATGGATTGGTGGTGATCATGTTGGTCTCGGTCATGCCGTAGCGTTCCAGAATAGCGTGGCCTGTCTGAGCCTCGAACGCGGCATGGCTTTCCGCCAGAAGCGGGGCGGACCCCGATATGACGAGGCGCATATGTGCCAGCGCCGCGCGGTCAAATCGCGGGTCACCGATCATCCGCGTGTAGAACGTGGGCACGCCCATGATGGCGGTAGCCTTCGGCAGAAGCTCTGCGATCTGGCTCAGACTGAACGCGGGCAGGAAGACCATCTGGGCGTCGGCCATCAGCGTCACATTGGTGGCCACGAACAACCCGTGGGTGTGGAACACGGGCAGCGCATGTAGCAGGACGTCGGCTGCCGTGAATTGCCAGCACTCCACCAGGACGCGCGCATTGGAGATCAGATTGCCGTGGGTCAGCATCGCACCCTTGGAGCGGCCCGTTGTACCGGACGTGTAGAGGATTGCGGCGATGTCATCTGTGCGGCGCGTCACGGGTTTGGCCAGTGGAGTGGGCGTTTGCAGCAGGCTCGCGGGGGAGGCGACGGAGACATTGCGGGCCTCGGCCACCGGGCGTGCGGCCTGGGTGGTCTCATCAAGGATCAGCAAGGTGGGCGCTGCATCGTCCAGAAAATATTCAAGTTCCGCCGGCGTGTAACCTGTATTCAACGGCACGAACACAGCGCCCGCGATCACTGTCGCGAGGTAAAGGATCAAGGCGGACGGTGACTTTTCGATCTGGCACAACACTCTGTCACCGGGGGCAACGCCCTGGTCGAGCAGCGCGCCTGCGGCACAGGCGACGTGGGCACGCAACGCGCCGTAGGTCATCGGGGCCTGGCCTGGCTCCGTCAGGAAGGGGGCAGCGTCGGCCTGATGGGTCAGGAAGGCGTCGAAGATCGGGTTAGTTGTCATCGGAGTGTCTTTCCGGTTGAGGGGGTGCTTCCCAGGGGCGCGCCTTGGTCAGCAAGGATTTGACGGATCGCGACAGTGCCAAAGTACCGTCTTCCACAAACGCCTCATGCCGCATTTCCACCCGGTCCAATTCGTAACGGTAATTCACCATCACGCCATGGCTTTGCGCTTTGCCTTTTGCGGACAGGTCCGCGCCGGTGTTGATGCGGTGCAATTCCGCACCATTGCCGAGGTGGAATTTGGCGACGGGGTCCACCGGGCGCCCGGAGCCGTCTTTGGCCTCTGCCAGAAAGGCGGCAGCGATTGCGGGCAGAGCGGTGTCAGTCACCCTCACGCCCTGCGTCTCCGTCCACCGTGACAGGCCCGGCACCGGCGACAGCGTCGAAAAGGTCGAGAGGTTTGGCAATTCCACTTTCAGGTCCGCCGCGACCTGTTTGATCAGGAAAGCACCAAACGAGATGCCCGCAAGGCCCGGCTGGCAGTTGGAGATAGAGTAGAAGATCGCGGTATCGGCCTCAGCCGCCATGATCCCCTTTCGAGGTGCTGCCAGAATGTCGTCGATTGAATCGGCTAGGCCACGGGTCAGGGCGACCTCCACGAAGATCAGCGGCTCATCTGGCATGGCGGGGTGGAAAAACGCGAAGCAGCGACGATCGTCGGGCACCAGTCGCTCCCGCAGCGCGTCCCAGGTGTCGATGGCATGGACGGCCTCATAGGCGATAATCTTCTCCAGCAGATTGGCGGAACTGTCCCAGTCGATGCGGGCGGGCACCAGAAACCCGCGATTGAACCAAGAGCGCAGAAGATGGCGCAGGTCACTGTCGATGGGGGCGAGAGTTGCATCCCGCTTCAGGGCACGCAGCAGTTTCTGCCGGATGTTCACCAGACGCACCGTGCCACGCGGAGCTGCGTTGAGGCGGCGGAACAACTCCTGGCGCGGCGGCTCGGATGCCAGTTGCAGGGTCTTGAGCGCGGTTCCGTCTTCGCGCGCGCGTTCTGCGGCGGACAGGACGGCTTCCAGATCCACTTCGAATTCATCGCGAAGGGCCGCGAAGAACCGGCGCAGCCCGGTATCCTCGGCCTTCTCCACCAGCATAAGGATGCGGTCGGCAATCGCCGCGCCAGAGGCCTCGCCCCGTGCGGTCAGCAACCGGTGGCTCAACGCGACCGGATCGTCAACGACTGCATCTCCCCACAGGCGCGCCACTCCCTTGACGCCCATCAGGGCGCGCAGGCGGTTTAGGAAAGACGTCTCGCTTGGCATGTCATCCGATCCATAACTCGCTACTTTTGTAAAAAATCGATTTTTGTTTGACAACCCGTTTTTCGCTTGCGACCAATTGGCAAGATCATGCGGAGGATATATCATGAAGCTTCTGACCGGCACAGTAGCGGGCAAATCACGACCATCGGTTTTTTCCGTCTCGGACGGGCGCGCGACGATGTTGGCAGAGGACGCGGGCGATTTGTCCGCCATGATCGCGACGGTCGCGGACGGTGGCCCGATGCCGGTGCCCGCAGACGGTGCAATGTCGGTGGATGTGGCCGAGGTGACGCCGGCTTTGCCCGTCGCGCGCCCCGGCAAGATCGTGTGTCTTGGCCTCAACTTCGCCGAGCACGCCAAGGAGGGCGGCTATGACGTGCCGGATTATCCGGCGATGTTCCTGCGCGCGTCTACGTCGATTATAGCCGCCGGAGCGCCAATGGTTTTGCCCACGGCATCCCACACCTTTGACTATGAAACAGAGCTGGTGCTGATCATCGGCAAAGGTGGGCGGCATATCCCGGAGGCCGACGCGCTTGGCCATGTGTTCGGGTATTCCACGTTTAACGACGGCTCCATCCGCGACTACCAGCGCAAGACGCATCAGTGGACGGCTGGCAAGAATTTTGACGGCACGGGCGCGATTGGCCCGATCGTCGTGACGCCGGACGAGGTGCCTGAAGGGGCCAGTGGCCTGGCGATTTCGACGCGGCTGAACGGGAGAGTTTTGCAGAATTCCAACACCTCCGACATGATATTCACCGTCGCCAGAACGATCGCGATCGTGTCCGAGATCATGACGCTGGAGCCCGGTGATATGATCGCTTTCGGCACGCCTCCCGGCGTCGGCCACGCCCGCAAGCCACAGGTCTGGATGAAGGCTGGCGATGTGGTTGAGGTCGAGATCGAAGAGATCGGCATTTGCCGCAATCAGATTGTGGCCGAGGTCGATATGATGGTCGCAGAATGAACGCTATCGACCCCCGCTCCGCTGCACAGGCCGAGATCACTGATCTGTGTTCACGCATCACCGAGCTTGATGAGGACGGCATCGAGCTGATGCTGACGAAGGCGCGATCCCACTACGCATGGACCGACAAACCCGTGAGCGAGGCGCAGCTGCGTCGCCTCTACGACATCACCAAACAGGGTGCGACGAGCATGAATTGCGCGCCCGCGCGGTTCATCTTCGTGACCACGGACGAGGGGCGGCAGCAGTTGGTTCCCGCGCTCAAGCCCAAGAACGTCGCCAAGGTGTTGAGCGCTCCAGTGACCGTGATCATCGCCGACGAGATGAGGTTCTGGGAGCGGCTCGATTACCTGTTCCCCCACGAAGATCGCAAGCCGATGTTCCGGGCCAAGGACGCCTATATTGACGACACCGCCGTGCGCAACGCAACCTTGCAGGGCGCCTACATGATGATAGCGGCCCGCGCGATTGGCCTCGATTGCCGGCCGATTTCTGGCTTTGACAATAAGGTCGTGGACGAGACAATTTTGAAAGGCACGACCAAGCGCTCCAACTTTCTGCTGAACCTGGGGTACGCGGATGAAACCGCGATCTTCCCCAAGCTGCCGAGGCTGCCGTTTGAAGAGGCGTGCAGTTTTATGTGAAGGCGTTGGCGCCCGGGAGAGCGCCGTAACACGGGCGAAAGCCTTATATTTTTTGGATTGGGAGGAACATCCACAACTATCAAGCTCAACCGCCGTTCCATGTTGGCCGGCACAGCCGCCGCCGCCATGGCTGCAAATTTCGGCCTGCCTGCCGTCGCGCAAGGCCATTCCGTGACTGTCATCGACGGGTATCCAGAGCGCGCGATGTGGGTTCAGGAGCTGTCGAATTTCTTCCTGCCCGAAGTGAATGCGCGCCTGACGGCGATGGGTCTGGAGGCGATGGATTTTCAGGAAAGCTACGGCGGTTCCATCGTGCGCCCGCGCGGCGTTCTGGAAGGTATGCGTCTGGGTCTGGGCGACATTGGTGTTGTGACCACGATCTTCCATTCGTCCGAATTGCCGTCGCAAGGCATCTCGGCCGTGACGCCGTTTATCTCCGCCGATGCGGGCCTTGTGGCGCGCTCAGTGGATGAGATCGCGATTGAGTTCGACGCGATGCGTGCGGAGTTCGAGGCGCAGGATCAGGTCTATCTGGCGACGGGAGTGGTGCTTGATAGCTACCAGATGTTCGCAACCAGCCCGATCAGCACACTCGCCGATATGGCAAATATGCGGTTCGCAGCGGCGGGTTATAACCTGCGCTATCTTGAAGGACTGGACGGTGCAGTCGGTGTACGCGGCGGACTGACCGACTTCTACAACATGGTTCAAACAGGCGTCACCGATGGCTGCATGATCTGGCCCGAAGCGTCGGTCACATTCGCCATCGCAGAGGTTGCGCCTTACATGCTTCGCGCCAATCTTGGTTCGGTTAACACCAAGACATTGACCGTGAACAAGATTTTCTGGGATAGCCTCGATCCGGAGGTGCAGGGTGTGTTGCGCGAAGTTGGTATCCTGTACCGTGACCGCCTGGCTGAGGTGGCTATGGGCCGCGCGGCGGAAAGTGAGGCTGCCTACGTGGAAGCGGGCGGCACGATTGTGGACCTTGCGTCAGAGGAGCGGACAGCTTGGGCTGACGCGATGCCAAACATCGCCCGCGAATGGGCCGATGCGCTTGATGCGGACGGCAAGGACGGCTCCGGTATGCTGACTGCCTACATCGACAAATTGATCGCAGGCGGCGAGACGCCCGCGCGCAACTGGGCGCTTTAGGTCTGCGCTCGTGAGCGATCTTGATCCAACGGTGGAGCCTCGATCAGGCCCCGCCCTGTCGCGCGCGGCCCATAAGGCGGCGCGCGCAATGGCGGGCGTGGCAAAGGCCACCAATGCCGCGGGAACGCTGGTGGTGCTGGGTCTGGTGCTTTTGATCAACACCGATGTGATCGCGCGCAACGCCTTCAACGCGCCATTTCGCGGCACCTACGAGGCGGTCCAGTTCCTGATGGTGATGATCGTTTTTTTGCAACTGCCAGACGTCGTCCGGGTCAACCGTCTGACGCGGTCGGATGGCTTTCTGGCGGTCCTTGCGGACAGGCGCCCCGTCGTGGCGCGGTTCTTCGCGCGCCTGATCGACACCGTATCCGCCATCTTCATGGGGTTAATCGCCTACGCGATGTGGCCAGAGCTTATTCGCGCCTGGGTTGAAAATACCTACTTCGGAACGCCCGGAATCTTCACCGCACCGCATTGGCCAATCAAGCTGGTGATCGTGTTTGCCGCTGCGCTGACGGCCCTGATATTTGCCACAAAGGCGATCTCGGGCCGTAGACGCCCGGAACTGTTGCACGTTGAGGAGTCCGGCGCATGAGCCCGTTCGAGATCGGCGGTCTCTCTGTTATCGCTATGGTCGCGCTGATCTATCTGGGCGTCTACATTCCCGTCGCGTTGGGTGTCGTGTCCTTCGTCACGATCTGGATATTGCGCGATAGTTTCGAGCTTCCGTTGGCGCTGTTGAAAATTGCGCTCGGTGATAGTGTGACGGAATATTCCTTCGCCACGATCCCGCTGTTCACCTTCATGGGCCTGATCGTATCCAAAGCGGGCATGGGCGAGGACGTCTACCGGGTCATGAACACGCTGTTCCACCGTATCATCGGCGGCGTCGGCATGGCGACAGTGGGCGCCAATGCGTTGTTCGCGGCTGTCACAGGGTCATCTATAGCGAGCGCCTCGGTCTTCACCAAAGTCGCCGTGCCCGAGATGATGAAGCTCAATTACAACAAACGCTTCGCGGTCGGAGTTGTGGCAGGGTCCAGCGTGCTGGGTATGATCATACCGCCCTCCGCGATGCTGATTATCTACGCTATCGTGGCCGAGGTCAGCGTCGGCCACATGTTCCTTGCGGGCATCATCCCCGGCATCCTGCTGTCTGTCGCCTACATCGTGGCGATCTGGGGCATGTCGACCTTCGCGCCGAAGTCCGTTGTGAACGATGGCGGCGGGCAGACCGACGATTCCGAACTACTGGATGCAGGCCAGATCATCCTTCTCTGCCTGCCGCTGGTTTTGCTTGTGGGCATGGTCCTGGGCGGCATCTACACTGGCTGGCTCACGCCGGTCGAGGCAGGTGCCGCAGGCGCGGCGCTTGGCCTGATCTTCGCGGTACTCCGCCGCAAGATGGACCTCAAGGGCTTCTGGACTGCATTGCTGGAAACCGGTCACATTACCGCTGCGATCCTGTTTCTGATCACGGCCGCCTCGATCTATTCACGGATGCTTGGCATCGCGGGCATCCCCAATGCGCTTGGCGATTTCCTGGAGACGTATCAGCTTGGCTTCACTGCCGTGATGATCATGCTTGTTGTCCTGATGCTGTTTCTCGGCACGCTGCTTGATACGGCCTCGATCATCCTCATCGTCGTGCCGCTGTTTTTGCCGATCGTGGAGCCGCTTGGCGTGTCTCTCGTCTGGTTCGGCATTATTGTCGTGATCGGGGCAGAAATCGGCCTGCTGACGCCGCCCCTCGGCATATCCTGCTTCGTGATAAAATCCACGATCAACGATCCGAATATTACTCTTAAGGACGTCTTCATGGGCGCGCTGCCGTTCGCGGCGGTCATGCTGGTTGTCTTGTTCTTCCTGATACAATTTCCCATTCTGTCCACGGCACTTCTGCCTTAACTGACCGGAGTCCTCCCATGCGCACTGTCACGCCTGATACCCTCACCGATCTTATGCTTGGGCTCTCCGGCCCCGACACCGACCCCCGCACACAGGCCGTGCTGACCTCGCTTGTCACGCATCTGCATGCCTTCGCCAAAGAGGTCGGCCTGACCCATGATGAATGGCGCAAAGGCTTGGAATTGCTGACCCGCGCGGGCGAGATCACGGACGGTGAGCGCAATGAATTTGTTCTGTTTTCGGACCTTTTGGGCCTGTCTTCGCTTGTGGATATGATCAACTCGCCCGACAATTGCACCAGTTCTTCGGTGCTGGGTCCGTTTCACATGTTGGGCGCTCCGGCGCTGCCTGTTGGCGGCGACATGATAGGTGACAACCTGGGTCCGCAGGTGGTTGTCGAGGGCTATGTGAAGGACCAGAACGGCGCCCCTGTCGAGGGCGCGGTGATTGAACTATGGCAGACCGCCGACAATGGTCTTTATTCCAATCAGGACGACGCGCAGGCGGAGTATAACCTGCGGATTTCCATGACCACCGGCGCGGATGGGCGATACGCGCTCAGCACGATCCGGCCCGCACCCTATCTGGTGCCGACAGACGGCCCCGGAGGTGATCTGCTGCGCGCCACTGGGCGGCATGCCTGGCGGCCGTCGCATCTGCACTTCATCGTGCAGGCCTACGGCTTCCGCAGTCTCGTCACCGAGGTTTTTCCCAGCGATGACCCCTACCTTGATGCGGACGCGGTCTTCGGTGTGCGCAGTGATCTGGTGATGGAATATACACCGGGCGACCGGAGCGCTCTGGCGGACGATTTTGAAGCGAAGGCCAAGCTGGATGACACGTTCAGTAAAGTCGATTTCGACTTCGTACTTCCGCCTGCCTGATCATCCGGCGGCGCTGATCTGGGTGGCTTCCTGCTCGGCCAGCTCTCGATACAGGAAGTCGCCCGTGGTCCGGTAGTGGTTCACCAGAAGGGCGACGGCTTTGTCCGTGTCCCGCGCCAAGGCAGCCTTCGCGATCACCGAATGTTCATCACTGATCTTGCGCGACGGATAAGCGGCCAGCCGCGCCACGTTTCGGTAGCGTACAGCCAGATCGTAGAGCTGCGCGCAGAAATTCAGCAGGTAGCGTGACGGGCAAGCTGCGATCAGCGCTGTGTGAAATTCCCGGTGCGCGGCCTCCCACTCCGTATTTTTCTCGGCCCGGTCCAATGCGTTGAGGCGGTACTGCAGAAGCACGATCCGTTCTTCCCATTCGGGTCCGCCGTGGTGGATGGCATCGGCGAAGGCAATCGCCTCCACCCGGCAGCGGGTTTCCAAAAGGACAGCAAAATCGCCTGCGCTGATCTCGGGTGCCCAGAAGCCGCGCTGTTCGTTGCGCACGACCAGCTGCTCGGACGACAGGATCGACAACGCTTCGCGCACCGGGCTTGCGCCCATGTCCAGGCTCTTGCGCAACGCGTCGATCTGGATGCGGGATCCCGGACGTAGCTCCCCCGACAGGACCATGTCGCGGATGCGGTGGTGGGCCAGAGATGTGAGTGACCGATGTTCATCCATAATGACGCTCCCTTGGAAGTGAATAAGTCGGAAGTGCCAAAATTTCAAACAAAATCGATTTTCGGCGCGACGTGGCGAGGGGCGAAATTCAAACCGGTGCCACCTCTCGATGCAGCGGGCCGATGGGCAGAAACTCCGAAAGGCGCGACTTGGTATAGAAGGCTTGCGCGAACGAGGAACGCGCCCGAATCCGCGCCAGCCAATCCGTAACCCCTGGAGCGCCGTCTTCCCATATCGCGGCGAATCCAAGGTCGTCCATCCGGTCGATCAGCGGCGTGGCAATGAAATCGGCAAGGCCAAGCGCCTGACCTGACAGCCACGGCGTGATATCCAGCTGCCGGTCCATGCGCACGATCGTGGATCGAAACTGCTCGATCGCATTGTGGACCTCGGTATCGTCGAAGCCCTTGCGACCCATCTTTTCGTAGAAGTGTTTGCGCAGAGGCCGGATATCGGCCTGTTCGGCCTGAAAGGCGTCATCGTCCAGACCGTCATAGCGCGGCAGGAACGCCATGTTGAAGGACGGCACGCGGACTGCGCTGGTCGGCACCTCGTCCAGATACCGAACCCACGCGCGGACCTCGGCTCGGTCCACGGGGTCAGTCGGCATTAGGGGCGTGTCGGGAAAGACCTCCTCCAGATACTCACAGATCACACCGCTGTCTCGGATGACGCGGCCGTCGTGGATCAGCGTCGGCACGACTCCATTGGGGTTGATCGCCAGATACTCGGGCGTCAGATGCTCATTCGTGCCGAGGTTGATCAGACGGCTTTCAAACGTGAGGTCCTTTTCCGCAAGGCAAAGGCGGACCTTTTGAGAACAAGTGGAATGATTGGCGTGATAGAGTTCTAGCATAGGTCGTGATCCTTTCATGCGGCCAAAAGCGCGCGCAGGCCGTTCCAGACGGGGATGATGGCCGCGATGGCCAGAATGCCAAGGACGGCGTTGGAAAACGCCTCGGATCTGAGCCGTGCACCCAGGGTGTTGCCGATCCACAGGCCGAGGATAACGGGCGGAAGGGTCAGAAAACCCATCCATATGGCGGTCGGTTGATAGAGGCCCAGCGCCCAGAGCGTCGGCGCTTGCATGGACGAGAACAGTGTGAACATTGCCCCGTTGGCAAAGACGAATGCGGGGCGGGGCAGGGACATGGCATGCAGGTAAGGTGTGCCGACAAGGCCCGATAGCCCCGTCGCACCGTGCACCGCGCCGGCAAAGCCACCGACAACGGGTGCGAGGCGGGTGCTGGCCCACAGCGGAGTTTCGCCCGCACTGCCACGCAGCCTCAACAGCAGGTACGAAAGAACCAATCCGCCAAGTGCAATTTCCAGGTAAGCATCCCGGATCCATGACAGGGCAAAGACGCCGGCAATGAGGCCGACGGCGCCGACGATCAGGAACGCCGGCAGAAAAGCCGCCTCCGCGCGGGCGGCGCGAAAGGTCCACAACTGCCAGACGTTCGTGGCGACCACGGGCACGACGGCGATGGACAATGCCATCGGCAGAGAATGCGCCGCCGTGATCGCCGGAATAGCCAACAGCGGCAGGCCGAAGCCCATCGCCCCTTTCACGATCCCGCCGAGGCCAAATGCGGCCATTGCGATCACGAGGACGAGAGTGTCAGGGCTGTCCCACATGTGCGGCCTTACCCGTGCCGGTCCACGTTTCCGGTGCCGTCGATCAGCACGAAGGCCATGATGCAGGTCTCATCAAATCGATTGGACCACGCATGGTTATTGCCGCGCTGCACCAGCGTATCGCCTTCGCGCAGCTCGTATTCCGTGTCGTCCAGAAGCATCATGATGCGGCCTTTGAGAACAACCGCGAAATCGACGCTGTCGGTGGCGTGCATGAACGGGTGACGCGCGCCTTCAACGATGTTGCTGTCGGCCCCCATCTCCGCGAAGGCGGCTTTGCCGTCGAGCGTGGCCAGAACCTCCGGATCTTCCGGCTCAAAATGAATTACGCGGAAGACGGCCCCGTTTCTGGGCGGATGCAGGATCAAAGCGTCACTCACCGTTTCGTCCGGGCCGTCGTACTGCGCGGGCGTGCCGTCGGTCTGCCACAGGTTGATCAACGCCACGCCGGGGCGGTTGGGCCGCTCCAGAATGTTGGTGGCCGGTCCGTCCGAGACAACAATGGATTTGCCGGTTTCGTCGTGGCCGGTAACAACGCGGCGAACATGTCTGGACATCTGAGTCCTCCCTTGCATGATTTGCGACAGTCTAAGGCGCACGCGGTCCCATGCAAGGAAAATCGATTTTATTGAAAATCTCGAATGAGACATATATCGTCTGATTGAGGATGGAGGACGCAGATGGATTTGAAGGTCAGTATTTTCACCAATGCAGGCACGGTGCCGCTGGAGATCGCGCAACGCGAAGGGTTCTTTGCGGACGTGGGACTGCGGGTGACGGTTGAGGGCACGACAAGCTCTGTCACGCAGATGGTCGGTGTGGTCGATGGTGCCTATCAGATTGCGGCCACGGCCATCGACAATGTGATCGCCTACAACGCGGGCTTCGGCGCGGCGCGGCCCAGGATACTGTCCGACCTGCGGGTATTCATGGGCAGCGCCACCTATCGCCTGCCGTTTGTGGTGGCTCCCGAGGTTGAGACGTTCGCCGATCTTCGCGGCACCCGGATCGCGGTTGATGCGCTGTCGACGGGCTTTGCCTTCCTGCTGCGGGATATGCTGGCCACAGGCGGGCTTGCGCCGCAGGACTACACGCTGGTCCCCACGGGTGCGCCATTGGAGCGGTGGCAGGCCGTGCAATCCGGTGCGGTGTCCGGCGCTCTTCTCAATGCATATCTTGAAGGGCAGGCTCACAACCTTGGCTACCGGACATTGATCAGTGACCCGGACCCGTGGGATGGCTATCAGGGCAACGCCTTTTGCGCGCAGAAGGCGTTCCTGGACGTTGGGCCTGTGGATGCCTTTATGGCTGCGGTTTTGCGCGGCGTTGAATTCGTCCATGATCCCGCCAACGCCGGTGCCGTGGCGGACGCGCTTGTCGCGCATCTGGGTGACATGAGCGCTGCGCGGGCAGAGCAGGTCGCCGCAGCATTGCGCGGCCCTTCGAGCATTCTCAGCACCGGGCTTCCCGTGTCGCTGTCCGGCACCCGGCGCGTGATGGAGCTGCGGGAACGATACACTGGTGCAACGCTTCCATTCAGGGCGGCGGACCTGTTCGACGCCCGCGCGGAGGTGATACCATGACGGGAGGTCACGTCTCCCTCACCTTGAACGGCAAGGTGTGCGATGGGCAGTCTCGCGCCGGCCTGAGCCTGCTGGAATACGTGCGTGGCACGGGCTTGACCGGTGCAAAGCTCGGGTGTCGAAGCGGCGATTGCGGAGCCTGCACGATGGTGGTCGACGGCGTGGCGGTGCAAACCTGCCAGATGCCGCTGAGATCTGCGGATGGTGCAGTGGTCACCACGGTGGAGGGGTTGGTCACGGACCCGCTGGGTGCGAAAATCGTACAGGCACTTATTGCCGAACGCGCGGCCCAGTGCGGGTATTGCCTGCCAGGGATCGTCTCTGCGGCGACCGGAGCCTTTGCGCGGGATGGTGCGGACACGGATATTCCAACGGCGCTCGCGGGAAACATCTGCCGCTGCGGGACCCATCACAGGATCCTGGCGGCGCTGACCAGAGTGCGCTCCAGCTTGGCGGAGGATGGAGAATGACAACCCCCTCGCGCCTGATATTCGATGCAGGATCTCGGCTGATCGGCGTGCGTACCGGTAAAGTGGAGTTGGGCCAGCACGTCCACGATGCCTATGTGCAGATCGTGGCCCGCACCCTCGGCGTCGATGCGCGTCATGTGCATGTCTGCCCGGTCAGTACCTCTGATAGCCCCGATGACGGGCTGACGGTTGGCAGTGTCTCGATCCAGGTCACGGGTCAGACCATCGCGCAGGAAGTTGCGGAATTGGCGCAGGTTTTGGGCGCAAAAGCGGCGCGCCGGATGAATGTTGCGGTGGAGGATGTGTCGCTGGATCCCGGTACGCTGATGTACTCCAGCGGGGAGGCGGCCTGTGACCTGTTCGGGCTTGCACCGGTCCGCGACATGTCTGGCTCGGTCGCGCGGTCGTATCCGTTGATTGAGCAGGCCGTCAAAGGCGGACGGGTCTATTTGCAGGACATGGGTCTGCCCGACATGGTTCATGCGCGTGCCCTGCGAGGGCGGAGTGTGGCGCAGGTCAAAGAGCTCCTCTTCGACGGTTGCCGGATCATCGAGGAGGCTGGATTTGCCGCTGTCACCTCGGACGTCAACGCAGATCTTCTGGCGCTCTGGGACAAGCTGCCGGAGATAGCGCCCGATGGCCCGAAGTCCCACGACGGGCCTGTCGCGGATTGGATCAGGAGGTGCGCCCTCGGGACGGAAATCAGCGGGACGGCCACCAGGCAGACCACAAAACTCGCCGCCAGCAGGCCGTTCCTGCTGCACGGCTCCATTGCGCCGTCCTGCGCCATTGCCTTGTGGGCCGATGACCGGCTTATCCTGTGGACCCATTCCCAGGGCTTGCATCCGTTGCGCATCCAGATCGCGCGGATGGTGGGGTTGGAGCCTGAGCAGGTGGAGTTGCGCCATATCCCCTCCGCTGGAACTTACGGCCACAGCGGCGCGGATGATGCCGCCGGCGATGCGGCGATGATCGCGATGCATCTGCCGGGCCGGCCTGTCCGCGTCGCTTGGCCTCGTGAAGATGAGGCCCGGCACGGTCCCGTTGGCGCGCCGATGCTGGTGGAGGCCTCGGCCACTTTGGACAGCAGAAAACGCATTGCCGCCTGGCATCAGGAGGTCTGGAGCGGATCTCACGGGCAGCGTCCCGGTGGCCAGGGAAACATCAACCTTTTGGCCGCGATGGAGCGGGATCCGAGCCTGTGGCCATCGGAGCCCCTTACGGATCTGCCCGCCAGTCTCGGTTCCGGGGCCGGGCGCAATGGTGTGCCTCTCTATGCTATTCCTGACATCGCGGTGACGACGCATATCGTGCAGGACATGCCTGTGCGCACGTCGTCTTTGCGTGGGTTGGGCGCGCAGATAAACACCGTCGCGATTGAGGCGCTGATGGATGAACTGGCCGGTCAGATCGACGAAGATCCGATTGATTTCCGGGTCCGCCACCTGGACGATCCGCGCGCCATTGCTGTGCTGGAGAAGCTTCGGGGGCCCTACGCGATGGATGTGGCCGAGGATGAAGCCATCGGCATCGCACTTGGCCGCTACAAGGGCAAAGCCGCATATGCAGCTGTCGCTGCGAAGGTGAAGCTGGAGGATGCGCCGCGCGTGACGGACCTTTGGGCCTTTGTGGATGCGGGCCATGTGGTTAGCCGCACGGGCGCGCTCAATCAGATCGAGGGCGGGATGATCCAGGCCACCAGCTGGACGCTCTGCGAGGGTGTGATGCTGCGTGACGGAACCATGGATACGAGCGGGTGGGCGGAGTATCCGACGATCGGTTGGGACGCCGTTCCCCGCCTTCATGTCGAACTGGACGAAACGATGGACGAACGTCCGCCCCTTGGCGTGGGCGAATGTATGGTCGGTCCGACCTCTGCGGCCATCGTCAATGCGGTCAGTGCGTGCCTCGGTCAACCGCTTGCGCATCTGCCGCTCAACCGGGAGACTCTCATCAAAGCTCTCTCCGGCTGATCAAAAAAATCGATAAAATATTGCAAATTATTTTTTCTTCGGTAACGTCCGGGGGAAAGGTTGTCGCTGCAGATGGGTGGCGCCTTGTTCTCTGTGCGGATTGGGAGGTTCACATGAACATGTTTCTGAGACTTACGACCATTGCAGCGTTGACCATTGGTGGCGCGACAGCCGCCGTGGCGCAGGATGAACTGCGCATCGGCACGGCGAGCCTTGGCGGCGCGTATTATCCGATGGGTCAGGCGCTGGCCAACAACGTCAACAACTTCGCCGAGGGCTATACGATGCTGCCCATCGTCACTGGCGGTGGCGCAGAGAACCCGCGCTTGATTGCGTCGGGTGAAGTGGAGTTCGCAATTGCGCCCGCCAGCCTTGGCTTCTTCGCCTATGAAGGTCGTGGACCCTACCCTGACCCGCTTCCGATCCGCGCGATCGGAACGCTGCACTCCAGTGTCCTGCACATGGTCACGTTGCCCGGATCGGGCATCGATTCCATCGCCGATCTGGCAGGGCGTCGCGTGGCTGTCGGCCCCGCTGGCGGCGGCACGCTCAACATCTTGCGTGATATCCTTGCAATACATGGCATGACGATGGAAGACATCGTGCCAAGCTTCCTGTCCTATTCCGACGGCATGAGCCAACTGGCCGATGGCTCTGTCGACGCCTCTTTCGCGCTGGCAGGTTTCCCGACCGCCGCCGTTGTTCAGGCGGGGGCCACGAACGATTTGTCTTTCATCGAGCTGTCGGGCGAGATGATGGGCGAGCTATTGGAAAACTATCCCTACTACTCCGCCGTCGACGTGCCTGCCGATACCTACGGCACCGAGGCCCCCATCGCCGTGGTCGGCTCCGCAAACATGCTGATTACCCACGCGGACACGGACGACGATCTGGCCTTCGCCATCGCTGAGGCTGTCTATGGCAACCTCGACGCGCTGATCGCGGAAAACGCACTTGCGGCCGGCATCGTGCCAGAGCGCTCCCTGAACCTGCCGATCCCGCTGCATCCCGGTGCGGCGCGGTACTTCGAGCAGTAAGGCCGACGCGAAAGGATAGATCCGGGCGGCGCATTCCGGTGTGCCGCCCATCTTGTCCCTCACCCAATTTCGGAGACTCCTCTTGGAGACGATTGATACGACACCCACGCGTGTCATTGAGAAACTTCTGAAATACACGGTGACCACCGTGGCGATCTGTCTGAGCCTCTGGCATCTGTCCATCGTCGCGGGCGTGTTCAGCTATTCCACCATGGATATCCGTATTGTCCACCTGACCGCGTTGCTGTTTCTGGTGTTCATCGCCGCCCGCTCGCAGGGCCCGTCAGGACAAAATACCGGCTCGACCGTGCTGAACCTGACCCTGCGGTTGTCCGGGGCGGTGATGGCCGTTGGGGTCGGCGTCTACACCTACCTGCGCTGGAAGCCCATCGCGTTCAGCGGCGGGCTGACCAACGAATTGGACGCGGTTGTCGGCGTCGTGTTGATTGCGCTGGTGCTGATCGCCGTGGTGCGCCGGATCGGGTTGCTGCTGGCGCTGATCGCGGGGGTTTTTCTGATCTATCCGTTCGTGTCCGAATACCTGCCGTCGTTTATCTCCACCCGTGGATACGGTTGGGAAAGGGTGGCAATCTTCCTGTCTACCGGGACCGAAGGCATCTTCGGAATTCCGATTGGTGTCTCCGCCTCCTACATCATTATTTTCACGATCTTCGGGGCGTTTCTGAACAACTTCGGCGCGGGCGAGTTTTTCTTTCATCTGGCCCATTCCGTGACCAGGAACGCGCGGGCGGCGTCGGCGAAAACCGCCGTCATCTTCTCCACCTTCCTTGGCATGATCTCAGGCTCTGCCGCAGGAAACGTCGCGGTCACGGGCACGATGACGATCCCGATGATGAAGCGCGAGGGCTACAAGCCCAATCAGGCCGCGGCGATCGAGGCGGCAGTCAGCACCGGCGGCCAGATCATGCCGCCGATCATGGGGGCTGCGGCCTTCATCATGGCCGAGATCATCGGCAGACCCTATTCTGACGTCATGACAGCCGCGGTGATCCCGGCGCTGCTGTTTTTCACGTCCATTCTGTTCATCGTGCATTTGCAGGCGGTGAAATCCGATATGGCCCGTTCGTCCGAGGTGCCGGAGGGTCCGCCGCTTGCAACCATCTTTCTGCCCGGCCTGCGTTTCATCATCCCGTTCGGCACGCTGGTCGGCATGATGCTGGCTGGATATTCCCCGTTTCGCGCGTCCTTCGTGGCCCTGGTCGTGTTGCTGATCGGGTGCTCGTTCTTCGAATGGCGCGACGTGAAGGGCTTCGTTCTCAAAGTTGGCAAATCGCTGGAGCAGGGCGCGTTAGCGGTCTTGTCCATCGCAGTGGCCTGTGCGGCGGCAGGGATCGTGGCGGGCATACTGTCGATGACGGGGCTGGGCTCCAAGATCTCCAATCTGATCATTGCGATGGCGGATGGACAGGCGTTCATCGCTCTGCTGATGACCGCTGTTCTGGCGATCATCCTCGGTATGGGCCTGCCCACAACGGCGGCGTATCTGATCCTTGCCACCGTCGTTGCGCCGCCGTTGGTGGAGATGGGCGTCCCGATCCTGACCGCGCATATGTTCGTGTTCTTTTTTGGCTGTATTTCCACGATAACGCCGCCCGTGGCGCTGGCCTCCTACGTGGCTGCAGGCATTGCAGGCAGCGACATCAACAAAACCAGCTGGACCGCCTTTGCCTACGGCATCACCAGCTATATCCTTCCGTTCATGTTCTTCTTCAGCCCCGCTTTGCTGATGCAGGGAACCGGATTGGAGATTGTCGCGGCCATCGTCACGGGCCTTCTGGCGGTCTTCTGCATCGCCAGCGCCGTGGTGGGCTACTTCATCCACCCGATCAGCCTGATCGGCAGGGCTTTGATCGCCGTGGCGGGACTTCTGCTGATGTATCAAACCACGTTGACAGCCCTCATCGCCGCCCTGATTGTCGCGGGCGTATTCGCGCTGCTGAAGGTCGGTGGCGGTTTGCTGAGGTCTGCTGCGTCGTAAACCCACGCCGCAAGCAACCCTCTGACGTGATGAAAGGCGCCAGGTGCCCTCTCCCTCAGCGCGACGAGACCGGAGCCCGCATTGGGCCCTGCCGCGGATGTTCACGGGCACGGGTTAGACGTCGAGCACGATGCGCCACTGGTCTGGCCGTCACGAGCCGAGCGGCAACCGGTGTCGCTGACCATACCCCCGACGAACGCAGGCGCGCGCGGGTTTGAGGTTGTGGCCGAACGCGATTGCGAGCCGACGGTGCCGGTCGAAGCTCCGACACGTCAGGTCGCGCTTGACACGCGCAGTCGCGGGATCAGACGCGGTCCGGCGTTGCGGCTTCCCTGCGCCTTTGCTGCCTGCTAGCGTGGCATGAAAACCGGGGGACACAGACCATGCGCGATGCCTTTATCTGCGACTATATCCGCACCCCCATCGGCCGGTTTGGCGGCGCTTTGTCCGGCGTCCGCACCGACGATCTGGGCGCCGTGCCTCTGCGTGCGCTGATGACGCGGAACACTGGTGTGGACTGGAGCATGGTTGAGGATGTCTGCTATGGCTGCGCCAATCAGGCGGGCGAGGACAACCGAAACGTGGCCCGTATGTCAGCCCTGCTGGCGGGCCTTCCGGTGGAGGTGCCGGGCACCACGATCAACAGGCTTTGCGGCTCGGGCATGGATGCGGTTCTGGCGGCGTCGCGCGCCATTCGCGCTGGCGAGGCTGACCTGATGATCGCAGGTGGCGTTGAATCGATGTCACGCGCGCCGTTCGTGATGCCCAAGGCCGACGCCGCGTTTTCGCGCAGGGCTGAGGTCCATGACACAACAATCGGCTGGCGGTTCATCAACCCGGTGATGCAGGCGCAATACGGCGTGGATTCGATGCCCGAGACGGCAGAGAATGTGGCCGAAGTCTACGCGATCCCGCGCGCCGATCAGGACGCGTTCGCCGCGCGCTCTCAGGCGAAGGCAGGGGCGGCTATGGCCTCGGGCAGATTGGCGGAAGAGATTGCGCCCGTGACGATGCCGCGTCGCAAGGGCGACCCGCTGGTGGTGAAGGACGATGAGCATCCGCGCCCGGACACGGACATCACATCCCTGGCCAGACTGCGCGCCCCGTTCCGCGACGGCGGCAGCGTGACGGCCGGCAATGCGTCGGGTGTGAACGACGGAGCCGCCGCGCTGATCGTCGCGTCCGAGGCGGGCGCGCGTCGCCATGGTTTGACGCCGGTTGCGCGGGTTTTGGGCGGGGCTGTCGCGGGAGTTGAGCCGCGCGTCATGGGGATCGGGCCGCTGCCCGCCTCGCGGAAACTGATGCAGCGGCTGCGCCTTGGCATCGAGGATTTCGACGTGATCGAATTGAACGAGGCCTTCGCGGCTCAGGGCCTTGCGGTGATGCGGGGGCTGGGGCTGGAGGATGATGATCCGAGAGTGAATCCGAACGGCGGCGCCATCGCTTTGGGGCATCCTCTGGGGATGTCGGGGGCGCGGCTTGTGGGGACGGCGGCGCTGGAGATGAAGCTGCGCGGCACGCGGCACGCGCTGGCCACGATGTGTATCGGTGTGGGGCAGGGAATTGCGCTGGCTTTGGAGGCGGTTTGAGGCTGCTCAAGGTTGAGCAGGTATTCAAGATGCTGAACTAAAACAACAAAAGAGTTAACGCGTTCTTTGCGCGGCAAGCCGGGAGGCCTGCGGCGGGGACATTCCCGGACCTGGGAAACACGGCCGACGGCGCTCTAGTGGTCCTGATATTCCACCGTGATCGTGTCGCCCATGGGCAGGGCCTGACAACTGAGGACCATGCCGCGTGCGACCTCGTAGTCCTCCAGCGCATGGTTGGTGATCATCTGCGCCTCCCCCTCCAGAACCCTGCACATGCAGGTCGAGCAGACCCCCGCCTTGCAGGCGAAGGGCGCGTCGAGGCCGGCCCGCAGAGCGGCGTTCAAGAGTGTCTCGTCCGGGGCCACGTCAATGTCCTGGGCGGTCCCGTCGAGGATGATCGTGGCGCGGGTGGCTCTGGCATCGGCGGCCGCGATATCGCGCCGCGGAAGCTGGCCTGTCTGGGTCGCGGCGAAAAGCTCGTACCTGATGGCATCGCGGGGCATTCCATGATCCGCGAGGCGATCCGCGACCACCTCCATCGCCGCTTCCGGCCCGCAGATGAAAGCGGCGTCGGCCGTGTCCACGTTGATCCATTGCGCAAACATCGCGTCAAGTTTCGCGGCGTCGATGCGCCCGGTGAACAGCTCTATGCCGGTAGGGTCATTCTTGAGGATATGCACGATATTGAGACGGCCCATGTGGGAATTCTTGAGGTCTTCCAACTCCTCACGAAACATCACATCGCGTTGGGTTCGGTTTGCATAGATCAGCGTGAACCGGCTGTTTGGCTCCACGGTCAACGTACTGCGCAGGATGGACAGGACCGGCGTGATGCCGGAGCCGATGGCAAAGCCCAGATAGTGCTTTTCAGCGTTTGGAATCAGAGGTGTATGGAACATGCCCATGGGCGACAGCGCCTCGACCGTGTCGCCAATGGCGAGCACCTCATTGGCCCAGGTGGAGAACGCGCCGCCGGGGACTTTCTTGATGCCGACCTCCAGCGTCGCGTCGGTCACGTTCGCGGAAATCGAATAGGCGCGGCGCAGTTCGGTTCCGTCGATTGTCTGGCGAAACGTCAGGTACTGGCCCTGGGTAAAGGGCAGGGTGGAGCCGTCCGCGGGCCGCAGCTGCACGGCGACCGCATCGGCGGTCGTGCGGCGAATGTCAGTGACGATGAGGGGGACGAATTTGGCCATGGGATCAGATGCACTTGAAGTAATCGAAGGGTTCCAGACAGTCGGTGCACCGCCACTGCGCTTTGCAGGGGGTGGAGCCGAACTGGCTGATTTTTTGCAGAGCGGTCGATTGGCAACGCGGGCAGCGGGCGGGGCCGCCTGCGGGATCGGGCGGCGCGATGCCGTAGGCCTCCAGCCTGGCGCGGCCCTTGTCCGACAGCCAGTCGGTGGTCCAGGGCGGGGAGATTTGTTGTTTTATGTTAAAGTCTTGCACGCCGTGCCGGGTGAGGGCGTCGGTGACGCTGATCTTGATCACCGCAGTGGCGGGGCAGCCGGAATAGGTGGGGGTCAGGGTCACTTCGAGGGTGGTTCCACGCCATTGCACATCCCGGACGATGCCGAGATCGACCACGGAGATCACCGGAATTTCGGGGTCCGGGACGGTGTCCAGCAGGGTCCAGATCGCATCGGTTGAGGGATTTACCATGTGGCGTTCGGGTAGGCGCGTTGCAGCCATTGCATCTGCGTCAGAAGATGGCCGAGGTGTTCGGTATGGCGCGCGCCGGTTTTGCCGCCTTCATGGCTGAAGCGGCTGTCGGGAACCGTCAGGGTGGCCTCGGTCAGGATATCGGTGATGGTGGCGTCGTAGGCGGGGCGCAGCGACGCCGGGTCGGGCGTTATCGCGTCGGCGACAAGGGCCTGGTCCGTGGCGTCCCGGGTAAAGAACTCTCCCACGAAAGGATAGAGACGGGTCAGTGCGGCCTGCATCCTGGCCCGGCTTTCATCGGTGCCGTCGCCAAGGCGGATCACCAGATCGGCGGAGCGTTCCGCGTGGTAGGTGGCCTCTTTCGCAGCCTTTGCGGCAATCGCGGCGATCTGGTCGTGGGTGCTTTCGGTCAGGGCGCGGAGCTGCGGCAGGTGCCAGTGATCAAACAGGAATTGCCGCATGATGGTTTGACCGAAATCGCCGTTGGGCTGTTGCACCAGCAGGAAACAGCGGAAGTCCCAGACGTCACGGAGCATGGCAAGGTCGTCGGCGGTGCGACTGGCGCCTTCGAGTTCACCGGCGAGGCCAAGCCACATCCGGGTCTGCCCGATGAAGTCGAGCGCCGTGTTGGCAAGCGCGATATCCTCTTCCAGGATCGGGGCCTTGCCGCACCATTCCGACAAGCGGTGGCCGAGGACCAGAGTGGTGTCGCCCATGCGCAGGCAGTGCTCGAATATCGGGTCGGTCGCCGCGGGCCGAGACGCGATTGCGGATCGGGAAGTGTCCATCACATCGGCCCCACATCCTTGGGGATGGTGAAGAACGAGGGGTGGCGGTAGGCCTTATCCTCTGCCGGATCGTACATCGGGCCCTTTTTGGACGGGCTGGAGGCGGCAATGGCGGAGGTCGGGACGGCCCAGATGGACACGCCTTCCTTGCGGCGGGTGTAGACATCGCGCGCGTTCAGGATCGCCATTTCGGCGTCGGGCGCGTGCAGCGATCCGACGTGCCGGTGCGAGGCCCCGTGCTGGCCACGGATGAAGATCTCCCACAGGGGCCATTCGCGTTTGTCTGTCATGGTTCAACCTCGTGCTTGCGCGACATCTTGCATGGTCCTCCAGCGGGTCACCTCGGGCCGGATATCGCGGCCAGACGGGTCATTCTGCGGCAACCCGTGAGGCCTTTTTATCGGCATGCGCGGTCATCGCCTCGCGCACCCATGCGCCGTCGTCCCAGGCCGATTGGCGCGTCGCGATCCGGTCTGTCGAGCAGGGGCCGTTGCCTTTGAGGACATCGAAGAATTCGTCCCAGTCGGGTTCGGCGAAATCAAAGCCGCCTTTGTTTTCGTTCCAGGTCAGGGTCTCATCGGGGATGGTCAGGCCGAGGTATTCGGCCTGCGGCGCGGTCTGGTCGACGAATTTCTGGCGCAGCTCGTCGTTGGAGTTCATCTTGATCTTCCACGCCATCGACTGGCTTGAATGGACGCTTTCGGCGTCGCCTGGGCCGAACATCATCAGGGATGGAAACCACAACCGGTCGAGGGCGTCCTGGGCCATGCGTTTTTGCGCCTCGGATCCGGCGCACATCTTCATCATGATGTCGAAGCCCTGGCGCTGGTGGAAGGATTCCTCCTTGCATACCCGTATCATAGCCCGCGCGTAAGGGCCGAAGGACGTGCGCTGCAACGGCACCTGGTTCATGATCGCGGCGCCATCCACGAGCCATCCGACAGCGCCCATATCGGCCCAGGTCAGGGTCGGATAGGCGAAGATGGAGGAGTATTTCATCCGCCCGTCCAACAGCATTTCCGTCATCTCGTCGCGGCTGACCCCCAGTGTTTCGGCGGCGCAATACAGGTACAGACCGTGGCCTGCTTCATCCTGCACCTTGGCCAGAAGGATGGCCTTGCGCTCCAGTGTCGGGGCGCGGGTGATCCAGTTGCCTTCGGGAAGCTGGCCGACAATCTCGGAATGCGCGTGCTGGCCGATCTGGCGGATCAGCGTCTTGCGGTATCCCTCCGGCATCCAGTCTTTCGGCTCGATCTTGTCGCCCGCGTCGATGCGGGCCTGAAACACGGCAAGCAGGTCGGGGTCATCCTGCGAGGCTTCGGATTTCACCATTTGAGCATACATCGGGATCATTCCATTTCGGACGCGTTGGCACCAGTTCGGGACGATAGCGGGTTCAGGATCATCCCATCTGGCCGCACTTTAGTGGATTCGCGTCGTTTGGTCCAGTTTGTGTTACAAAATTCTGAACGACCACGAGACGGTGTAACGCTTTAGGGCAAGCGGCGGCGTCATCCCGGCCCTAGGGCTTGCGTCCATCCACAACGCGGCGGGCTTTTCCTTCGCTGCGCTCCACGGTGCCGGGATCGGTCACCGAGACCTGGGCGGTGACGCCGACGACCTGCTTGATACGATGCGAGAGTGTTGCGGCCTGAACGGCCTGCGACTCTGCGTCCGCTGCGCCCGGAAGGCTTTCGACGAGGACGCGCATGGTGTCCATATGGCCATCGCGCGACAATTCGATCTGGTAGTAGGGCGCGAGGCCCTGAACCGTCAGAACCTGTTCCTCGATCTGGGTGGGGAAGACGTTTACGCCGCGCAGGATGATCATGTCGTCGGAGCGGCCGGTAATCTTCTCCATACGGCGCATGCTGCGCGCGGTGCCCGGCAGCAGGCGGGTCAGGTCGCGGGTGCGGTAGCGGATAAGGGGCAGGCCCTCTTTGGTGAGGGTGGTGAACACCAGTTCCCCCATTTCGCCGTCGGCGACGACTTCGCCGGTCGCTGGATTGATGATCTCGGGGTAGAAATGGTCTTCCCAGATGTGCAGACCGTCCTTGGTTTCCACACATTCGTTGGCGACGCCGGGGCCCATGACCTCTGACAGGCCATAGATATCGACGGCGTGCATGTCGAAGGCCGATTCAACCTCGGCCCGCATCTTGTTGGTCCAGGGCTCGGCTCCGAAGATGCCGACCTCAAGCGAGGTATTGCGCGGGTCGATACCCTGACGGCGAAACTCTTCGAGCAGGTTGAGCATGTAGGAGGGCGTCACCATGATCGTGGTGGGCTGGAAATCCTGTATAAGAGAGACCTGTCGCGTCGTCATGCCGCCGGAGACAGGCACCACGGTGCAGCCGAGTTTTTCGGCCCCGTAGTGCGCGCCGAGGCCTCCGGTGAACAAACCATACCCGTAGGCGACGTGGACAATGTCGCCGGGCCTGGTGCCGGAGGCGCGCATCGAACGGGCGACGAGGGTGGCCCAGGTGTCGATGTCGGCTTTCGTATAGCCCACGACGGTGGGTTTGCCTGTGGTCCCGGAGGAGGCGTGGATGCGGATGATCTGGTCGCGGGGAACCGCGAACATGCCGAAGGGGTAGGAGTCGCGCAGGTCGGATTTCAGGGTGAAGGGAAACTTCGCAATATCCTTGAGCGATACCAGGTCGGACGGGTGCACGCCGGTGGCATCGAACTGGTCGCGGTAGAACGGGACGTTGTCGTAGGCGTGCCGGAGGGACCATTGCAGGCGCTGCACTTGCAGGGCGCTGATTTCATCGCGGGATGCGATCTCGATCGGGTCAAGGGAGCTGCGGTCGGGGGTGAGGTCTCTCATTCTCAGGTCTCCTCGAAAAGGGCAGTGCCGAGGGCGCGGGAGGCCCCCCGGAACAGCGCGACCGTGTCGCCGGCCTGATTGGTGACGGTGACGTCGGTGATGCCGGAGCGGCCTTTGAGTGATTGCTCTGTCGCGACGGCGGTCAGCGTGTCGTCACGGCGGACGGGGGCGAGGAAGCTGATCGAATTGTGTTGCGCCACGGTGGCGACGTTGCGGGAATTGCAGGCAAAGGCAAAAGCGGAATCGGCCAGCATGAAGGTGACGCCGCCATGGCCGATGCCGTGGCCGTTGCAGTGATCGGCGCGGATCCTGAGGCTGAGTGTGGCGGTGCCTTCATCGACGGTCTGGAGTGTCATGCCAACCCATGCGGAGGCGTTATCTCCCGCCCACATGGCGTTTGCGCTTCTTTCGGCGCGCTCTTTCGGGGTCATGCGCGAGGCTCTGTCGCGGTGCTGCCTGAGGGCATGTGATACCTCCCAATATCAGTATTGCGCCAGAGTGCGGCATCATCAGTATTGCGCCAGAGTGCCGCATCATCGGTATTGCGCCAGAGTGCCGCATCATCGGTATTGCGCCAGAGTGCCGCATCTCGCAAAGTGTTACAAGAAATTTTGGAGGGAGCGAATTATGCAACGTGTTGCAAGTTTTGCGAAGGGTATGTGGGAGCAGCCCGGAGCGGGCGCGCGGGCGATTGCTGACGCCGCTACCGGGCAGGTGATCGCCGAGGCCGGCAATGATGCGCTGGATGTGGCGGGGATGATTTCCTATGCGCGCGAGGTTGGAGGTCCGGCGCTGCGGCGCATGGATTTTCATGACCGGGCGCGGATGTTGAAGGCGCTGGCGGTGCATCTGAGCAACCACAAGCAGATTTTGTACGACCTGTCGTTCACCACCGGGGCGACGCAGGCGGATCATGGGTTTGACGTGGATGGCGGGTTGGGAACGCTGTTCGTATTCGCCTCCAAGGGCAGGCGGGAGATGCCGGAGGGGCAGGTGTTGCTTGATGGCGGGTTCGAGGCGCTGGGCAGGACCGGCGGGTTCGGAGGGCAGCACATCTATACACCGCGTCTGGGCGTTGCGCTGCATATCAACGCGTTCAACTTTCCGGTCTGGGGGATGTTGGAGAAGATCGCGCCTGCGATCCTGGCGGGGGTTCCGTCGATCGTGAAACCGGCGACCGCGACGTGTCATGTGACGGAATTATGCGTGCGGCTGATGCTGGATGCGGATGTGCTGCCCGATGGCGCGTTGCAGCTGATCTGCGGCGGCGTCGGTGATGGGCTGAGCCATCTGGGGGCGCAGGATGCGGTGACGTTTACCGGATCGGCGGTGACGGCTGAAAAGGTCAGGGGCGCGCTGAATGGGGCTGTGCGGTTCACGGCAGAGCAGGACAGTCTGAACGCGAGCATTCTGGGGCCGGATGCCGGACCGGGGCGCCCGGAATTCGATATTCTTGTAAAAGAAGTGGTCCGGGAGATGACCACCAAGGCAGGCCAGAAATGCACCGCCATACGGCGGATCATTGCGCCCGAGCCGCTTATCCACCCCCTCATTGAGGGGCTGTCTGCGCAGCTTGGCCGTTGTGTCGTGGGCGACCCGCGGGACAAGGGCGTGCGCATGGGGCCTGTGGTCTCGAAAGATCAGCGGCGCGATGTGCTGGAGGCGATTGAGGCGCTGCGGGGCGAGGCTGAGGTCGCGTTTCAGGGCGATGCGCCCGGGGGAGAGGGCGCGTTTGTGCCTCTGACCTTGCTGCACTGCGCTGATCCCGATGCCGCCGCCCGCGTTCATGCCACGGAGGCGTTCGGGCCGGTCTCGACCATCATGGGCTACCGCGATCTGGATCACGCGGTGGCGTTGGCGAACCGGGGTGAGGGCAGCCTTGTCGCCTCACTGATCACCCATGAGAGCGATGTCGCGCGGCAGGTGGTGCAGGGCATCGGGGCCTGGCACGGGCGCGTGTACATCAACGATCGCGACAGCATGGCGGAGGCAACGGGCCATGGCGCGCCGATGCCGCATCTGACCCATGGCGGGCCGGGGCGGGCTGGCGGTGGTGAGGAACTGGGCGGGATCCGCGCCGTGACACACCACATGCAGCGGGTTGCGGTGCAGGGATCTCCGTCGATGATCACGGCCATAACGGACCGTTGGGTGCCGGGAGCCGCAACTGACGCAGCGGAGGGGCATCCGTTTCGGCTGCGGTTCGGGGATCTTGCCATCGGGCGGACCCTCAGCACACCGGCGCGCCGGATCACGCTTGAGGACGTGGAGCATTTCGCGGCATTCACCGGAGACACGTTCTACGCCCATATGGATGATGATGCGGCCAGAAGGAACCCGTTCTTCCCCGGACGCGTGGCCCATGGCTACCTGATCCTCAGCTTCGCGGCGGGGTTGTTTGTGGACCCGGCCGAGGGTCCGGTTCTGGCGAACACGGGACTGGATAATCTGCGGTTCCTGAAGCCTATCGTGCCCGGAGACAGCATCGCCGTGGACCTGACCGTGATGGAGCGAAAGTCCCGCACGCCGGAGTATGGCGAGGTGCGGTGGCACGCGGCGGTCCGCAATCACGATGGAGACGCGGTGGCGGAGTACGAGTTGCTGACGATGGTGGCGAAGTGACCGGGTCGCCGGATGAGTGACCCGGTTCAAAGCCTTGCGGAGGCGCTGTCGCGGGACGCGCCGCTCAAGCTGTGGTCGGTCCTGATCACCTGCCTCGGCGACGCGAGCCGGGGAGGGACGGTCGATGTTTCGGGCCTTGTGTTGTCGGCTCTGGTGGAGCGTATGGGGCTGCAACCGCAGGCCATGCGCGTGGCGCTGCACCGCCTGAAACGGGACGGATGGATAGAAAGCCGCCGCGAAGGCCGCGTGGGCTTTCACGGGCTGTCGCGGTCCGCGCTGACGCAGACACGGGCGGTGGAGGGGCGCATTTACGGGCCGGCTGCGGCGCCCGTGGACTGGCACCTGGTGGGATTGCCGCCGGATGCGCCGGGGGGATTGGCGGACCTGCCCGACGACGTCCCGACCATCGCGATCTCGCGCAGCTTCGCGCTGGTTTGCGGCAGCCCTGAGGGCCTGCCCGAGGACTGGCTGATCACGGCTCCGTCGGGGCGCCGATTGCCTGTGTGGGTGCGGAGCCTGCTGGAAGAGGCCGCCTGCGAGGAGGGGTTCGCGGCGCTGGAGCGCGCCCTGCGCGCGATCGACGTGACGCCCGAGGAGGGGTCTGAGCCGGACCCCGACAGGGCCGCATTGCGCATCCTGGTGCTGCATGGCTGGCGACGGCTGGCCCTGCGGTCCAACCCGGCGGCCGAGGCGGCGCTGGGGCCGACACGCGCGGAGATCCGGTGCCGCGAGGTCGTCCACGCCACTCTGGAGACGCTCGGGCCGCTCCGCCTCGACAGGCTTCAGGTGGCGTCCTGACCCCGCGAGAGCGGCGCCCGGGCCGCAGCATTTCCGGCCTCTGCCACGAGGGACGCAAGGCGAACGAACTCGGCCCGCTCCGGCTGGGTGAGGCCGGGAAGGATCTCGGTCTGCATCTCGCGCACATGGGGCAGGAGCGTCTCCAACAGGTCCGCGCCCGCGCCAGTGATGGTCAGAACCTTGGCACGACGGTCCTTTTCGTTCTGATGCCGGGTGACAAGACCCTTGGCCTCCAGCCGGTTCACCACGCCGCCAATCGTGGGCCGGTCGTGGGCGATCAGGCCCGCCAGCGTCGCCTGATCGATGTCCGGCGCGTGCGACAACACCGCCAGCGTCGCAAATTGCGGCGCGGTCAGGTCAAGCCCAAGCCTGCGCATCCGATCCGAGAACACGGATACCGAAATTTGTTGCAATCGCCGTATCAGATGGCCGGGCATCGTGTAGATTTCACTCATGACGTGATTCTATCCAAGCTGAACCGCCCGGCCAAGTGCGCCGATGATAAGTGCGCTTTCTTTTTTCGGGTCGCAGCGTATCGTGTCGGCAGATTCGAGTGAAAATTAGTGACATGGCATAATAGTTGTGCGCTACATCTATTCAACATGCGGAAGGCCGGAGGATGCTGCCGCGCGCAATCCCAAGCAGATGGCACCACGACCGTCGCATGGATCACCAAGGGAGGAAGACCACAATGATGAAGAAAACACTTGCCACCGCGCTGGGCACGGTTGCCATGGGCGCCATGGCCGCGACGGGCGCGTTCGCTCAGGCCGAGGTCACGCTGCGGCTGCACCAGTTCTTGCCTGCGCAGGCCAACGTGCCCGCACTTGTGCTGGACGTCTGGGCCGATCAGGTCGAGGAAGCCTCTGGCGGGCGGATCGAGATCGAGCGCTATCCCTCCATGCAGTTGGGTGGATCGCCGCCGGAGCTGATGGATCAGGCTATTGACGGTGTGGCTGACATCGTCTGGACCGTTGTGGGCTACACGCCCGGTCGTTTCCCCAGCACGGAGGTGTTTGAGCTGCCGTTCATGGTCGCCGATGCCCGTGCCGCGTCCTGCGCCTACTGGACGATGTATGAAGAGAGCATGCAGGAGGAATTCGCAGCCGTTCACCTTCTGGGCACATGGGTTCACGGACCCGGCATTTTCCACACCAACGATCCTGTCGAAGTCCCGTCCGACCTTCAGGGCATGCAGATCCGGGGCGGCTCACGTCTGGTGAACCAGCTGCTGGAGCTGACCGGCGCCACGCCCGTGGGTATGCCCGTGCCTGCCGTGACCGAGGCGTTGTCGCGTGGCGTGCTGGATGGCACGACGATCCCATGGGAGGTCACGGCCGCGTTGCGGGTGCCTGAACTGGTCGAAAACCACACCGAGTTCGAGGGCAATGCCCTGTACACGCTGACCTTCGTTCTGGCGATGAACAATGATGCCTACAACGCGATGCCGGAGGATCTGCAGGTCATTCTCGATGAGAATTCGGGCCTCGATTTCTCGATTTTCGCAGGCGGCACGCAAGCGGACGCCGATGGTCCCGCGCGCGAGATTGCCGTGGATCTGGGCAACAACATCATCACGGTAAGCGCGGAGGATGCGGAAGCGAACTGGCTGCCGGTGGTGGAGCCGATCTACGCGTCGTGGATCGAAGATCTGGCCGAAAACGGCATGGACGGTCAGGCGCTGATCGACCGGGCACGGGAGTTGATGTCGGGCGAATGCGCACAGTGATCCTCTGACCGACAAGGCCGTGGCGGGGATCTGCCACGGCCGCTTTCGTTACGGGCCGTTGTGGCCGCAATTCACGGACGTTCTATGCACCGCGCCCTTCTTTTCCTGTCGCGCCTGATGGCAGTCCTAGGCGGCCTGATGCTGTCGGTGGTGATCTTGTTGACGATGTTCACCGTCGTCACCCGCGCGCTGGACCGGCTGTTCCAGTGGATGACCGACGAGGGTGTGATGGCGGGCCTCGGTCAGTGGATGATCGACGCGGGCGTCGGCCCGAAATTGGGGATGTTCGAACTGATCGAGGCGGGCGTGGCCTTCGTGGTCTTCGCCTTCCTGCCGATTTGCCAGATGACGGGGGGCCACGCAACGGTGGATATATTCACCTCTGGCATGTCGGATCGCGCAAACCGGGTGCTGCGCGGGGTGACGGATTTGATGTTCGCCGCTGTTCTGGTCCTGATCGCGGTGCAGCTTTATGGCGGCATGATCGGAAAGCTGAACTCTGGCCAGACCACGTTGGAGCTGCAATTTCCGGTCTGGTATTCTTACGCAATTGCGATGGCGGGGGCCGGGCTGGCGGCCATCGTGTCGGTCTATCTGGCCTGTGTCAGGATATTCGAGATGGCGACAGGGCGCATGATCCTTGCGCCTGATCTGGGAGCGGAGCATTGAGCGATCAACTGATCGGGATCCTGTCGTTCCCGCTGCTTCTGACGATGATTTTCCTGCGTGTGCCGATCGGGCTGTCGATGTTCGTGACCGGCTTGATCGGTCTCGTGATGGTGACGGACGGAACGCAGGTGCCGTTCGGGCGGTTGAAGTCTGAGACATTCACGACGTTTTCCAGCTACTCGCTGTCGATCATCCCGATGTTCCTGCTGATGGGCCATTTCGCGACGTTGGGCGGCATGTCGCAGGCGCTGTTCAAGGCGGCCGAGGGGTGGCTTGGCCATCGCAAGGGCGGTGTGGCGATGGCGGCTGTGGGGGCCTGCGCGGGGTTCGGGGCGATTTGCGGCTCGTCGCTGGCCACCGCCGCAACGATGGGCCGCGTGGCCCTGCCGGAGATGCGCCGCTACGGCTATGACGGAGGCTTTTCGACGGCGGTTCTGGCGGCGGGCGGCACGCTCGGTATCCTGATCCCGCCCTCCATCGTGCTGGTGATCTACGCGATCCTGGTGGAGCAGAACATCGCCAAGCTGTTCCTTGCGGCCTTCATCCCCGGCGTCATCGCGGCGCTGGGATATGTCATCGCGATCTCGATCTATGTGCGCCTGTTCCCGGGTGCCGCGGGCCTGCGGGAGCGGGTTCCATACTCGGCCCGCATCGCGTCGCTGGTGAAGATCTGGCCGGTGCTGCTGGTCTTCGGGGCGGTTGTTGGCGGCATCTACGCGGGCTGGTTCACGCCCACCGAAGGCGCGGCTGTGGGCGCGCTTGGCACCGGATTGATCGCCTGGGTCAACGGCGGGCTGACCCGTGTGACGCTGATGGAGTCGTTCATCGTCACCGCACGGGCCACGGCGATGATCTTCTTCATCATTCTGGGTGCTGCCTTCTACAACGGCTTTCTCGCGCTGACGCAGGTGCCACAGGGCATCGCGGAATGGGTCGGGACCAGCGGGTTCAGCCCCTATATGATCCTGTTCCTGATCCTGATGTTCTACCTTGTGCTCGGCTGTTTCATGGACTCGCTTTCGATGATCCTGCTGACCATCCCGATCTTCTGGCCGGTGATGGAGGGGCTGGACTTCGGCTTTGTGTCCATGGTCGATCTGCACAGCGCCCGCGCCCTGGAGGCGATGCAGGCGGTTCCGGATATGACCTCCGGTATGATATCGGGTTTGCAGGAGGCCATCGCGTCGGGTGGGGCGCTGGATGCAGGCCAGGCCACGGCGATCGCCGCAATCGAGGCCCGGTATGAGTTGGAGCCGGGTGTCCTGACCTCGGTGTTCCAGTCGCTGGCCGCAGGCGAAGAACTGACCCGCGACCAGGCCCGCGCGCTGGAATTGCGCCGCATCAACGAGGGCGCGCTGTTCCGCATCAACAGCGAGTTGATCGCGATCTGGTTCGGAATTCTGGTTCTGATCGTCGTGGAAGTGGGCCTGATCACGCCGCCGGTGGGGATGAACCTGTTCATCATCAATGCGATGGAGAAAACCACGAAGATGACCGAAACCTACAAGGCGGTCTTGTTCTTCGTGGCCTCTGATCTGGTGCGCGTGGTGCTGCTGGCGGCATTTCCGACGATAACCTTGATCTTGATTTCATGGTAGATGATTATAGAGTATAATTAGTTCTGAGTGCTCAATGTGCAGCGGAAGGGGAGGTCTCATGCAGCTTGATGGACAGGTCGCGATTGTCACCGGCGGTGCGAGCGGGTTGGGGGAGGCCACGGCGCGCTATCTGGCGGCGCGGGGATGCGACGTTGCGATCCTGGATTTCAACGGTGATCGCGCGGCGGAGATTGCGGTGGAGATCGGCGGGTATTCGCAGCAATGCGACGTGACCGATGCGGAGAATGCGGCAACCGCAGTGACCAGCGCCATGGCGCGGTTCGGACAGGCCGCCCGGATCTGCGTGAATTGCGCGGGCATCGGCCTTGCGGCGCGGATGGTGGGGCGCGAAGGCAAGACCTCGCTGGACGTGTTTCGCAAGGTGATCGAGGTCAATCTGATCGGCACCTACAACGTGATGACCTATGCGGTGCAGGGCATGATGGACCTGCCGCCTCTGGACAACGGCGAACGCGGTGTGGTGATCAACACGGCGTCGGCCGCCTATCAGGACGGGCAGGTGGGACAGTCCGCCTATGCGGCCAGCAAGGGCGCGATTGCAAGCATGTGTCTGCCGCTGGCGCGTGAATTGGCCCGGCCCGGCATCCGGGTGAACGCGATTGCGCCGGGGCTGTTCAACACTCCGATGATGGAGAGCCTGCCCCAGGACACCACCGCGGCGATTGTGGCGAACGTGCCGTTCCCGGCGCGCCTGGGATATCCGGCGGAATTCGGGCAGTTGGTCGCAAGCATTGTCGAGAACCCGTATCTGAATGGCGAAGTGATCCGCCTGGATGGCGCAACCCGGTTGCCGCCGCGATGAGTTTGTTGATTGATATCGAAGGTCGCATCGCCACGCTGACGCTGAACCGCCCCGACAAGCGCAATGCGATGAATGATGCGTTGATCGCGGAGTTGGCGGCGTTTTGTGATGCGCCGCCCGGTGGTGTGCGGGTGATCGTGCTGACCGGTGGCGGGGATCACTTTTGTGCCGGGCTGGACCTGTCCGAGCAGGTGGAGCGGGACCCGGCTTCGGGCATGGCGCATTCGCGCGCGTGGCACCGGGCGCTGGAGCGGGTGCAGTTTGGCGGCTTGCCTGTCGTGACCGCGATGCGGGGCGCGGTGATCGGTGGCGGGCTGGAGGTGGCCAGTGCCTGTCATGTGCGCGTGGCGGCGCCGGATGTGCGGTTTCAACTGCCCGAAGGCAAGCGGGGTTTCTTTGTGGGCGGCGGCGCGACTGTGCGGGTGGGCAGGATCCTCGGGCCGGATCGGTTGACGGAGATGATGCTGACCGGCCGCACCTATGGCGCGCAGGAGGGGCTGGCCCTTGGCCTGTGCCACTACCTCGCCGACGATCCGCTGGCCAAGGCGAGGGAGTTGGCGGAGCAGATCGCCGGCAATGCCCGAATGTCGAATTATTTCGCGATCCATGCCGTGGCCAAAATCAACTCCATGGCGCCTGAGGAAGGGTTCTTTACGGAAAGTCTGGCCACGGCGATGGCGCAGACCTCGCCGGATGCGAAGGAGGGGTTTCGGGCTTTCCTCGACAAGCGCGCACCCAAATTCGAATGAGCCGAGACACGGATCTGAGGGCGCTGGTCAGTTATGGCATCAAACGCGCCAATGCGGCGATCATGGGCGATGTGGAGCGGCTGCTGGGGCGCTTCGGGCTGCGGCGCACGACGTTCTCGGCGCTGTCGGTGATCGCGGGGAACGCCCGGATCCGACAATCTGAAGTGGCGGTGGCCCTGGCGATTGAACCGCCCAATCTGGTGCAGGTCCTGGATGAGTTGCAGCGGTCCGCGCTGATCGTGCGGGCCCGAGACGAGACCGACCGACGCGCGTATTTGTTGAGTGTAACCGAAAGTGGAGCGGCACTGCTGGCGCAGGCTGACACGGCATTGCAGGCCTACGACGCGCGGCTGACCCGCAACATGAGCGCAGAGGAGCGGCGTGCGCTGATCGCCGCCTTACGGCAAGTGGAAGAGAACGGCGCGGGGGCTGTGGAGGGCCGGGATGCTGGGCAAGTACAGACCACATGATGTGATCCGGGAGGATCGGGCAGATGGCTCCATCCTGCTGCGCGCCCGTGCGACTTTGGGCGCGGTGGCGGAGCGGACGACGGACTGGCTGGAGCATTGGGCAAGCGCCACGCCGGACGCGGTGTTTCTTGCGGAACGGGCGGGCGATGGGTGGCGGGAGGTCCGCTATGGCGAGGCAAGGGCCGAGGCGCGGGCGCTGGCTGTGGGCTTGCTTGATATGGGGCTTGGGCCGGACCGGCCTGTGATGGTGATCTCCGGCAACTCGGTCGCGCACGGGCTGCTGGCGCTGGCCTGCCAGTATGCGGGCGTTCCGGTGGTGCCGGTTGCAGAGCAATACGCGGTGATCCCCGCTGCGCGGGGGCAGTTGGATTCCATCGCGTCCCTTATCCGGCCTGCGGCTGTCTTCGCAGACGATGGGTGCAAGATGGCGGAGGTCTTCGGGCGCGAAAGTCTGAGCGCCGCGCGCCCGCTGATGGCGCGGGGGCCGGGCCGGACCCTGGACGATCTTGCGGCGGTGGCCGGGCCTTTGGATGCGGCGGTCGGGCCGGATACTGTGGCGAAGATCCTGATGACCTCTGGCAGTACCTCGGCGCCGAAAGGGGTTCTGACGACACACCGCATGATGTGCACCAACCAGGCCCAGATCGCGGCAGCCCTGCCGTTCCTGCGCGAACGTCCACCGGTTCTGGTGGATTGGCTGCCGTGGAATCACGTCTTTGGCGGCTCGCACAATTTCAACATCGTTCTGGCCAATGGCGGCGCGCTATATATTGATGGTGGCAAGCCTGTGCCCGCACTTGTGGGCCGGACGATCGAGAACAATCGCCTGAAACAGGGGACGATTTCGTTCAATGTCCCTGTGGGTTTCGCCGCGCTGCGCGACGCGATGCAGGGCGACGCGGGCTTTGCCAGGGCGTTCTTCAAAGATCTGGACATGCTGTTTTACGCCGGAGCGTCGCTGCCACAGGACGTCTGGACGGATCTGGCCGGGATGGCCATGGATGCGCGCGGAGAGTTGCCGTTGTTTACCTCTAGCTGGGGCCTGACGGAGACGGCACCGGCGGCGTTCTTGCAGCATGAGCCGACAAACCGTTCGGGCGTTGTCGGGGTGCCACTGCCGGGCGTGGACGCGAAACTGCTGCCCGTGGAGGGGCGCTATGAGGTGCGGGTAAAGGGGCCGTCGATCTTTGCGGGGTATCTGGGCGATGCCGCAAGGACGGCGGAGGCGTTCGACGAGGACGGGTATTTCCGCACCGGCGATGCGATGGTGTTTGTGGACGCGGAGGATCCGAATTCAGGCCTGCGCTTTGACGGGCGGATGAGTGAAGAGTTCAAGCTGACGAGCGGGACATGGGTGCGTGCGGCAGCGATGCGGATGCAGGTTCTGGACGCGTTGAAGGGCGTGGCGCAGGATGTGATCCTGGTGGGCGAAGGACACGCGGACGTGGGCGCGCTGATTGTCCCGGCGGCGGGCGTGAGGGACGGTGCGTCCGAGGCCTCCGGCGCTTTGCTGATCGAGGCCGGGTTGCTGGCTCCGCTCGCGGCGATGACGGGAGGATCGGCGGCGCGGGTGGCGCGGGCACTGGTGCTGGCAGACCCGCCGAGCATGGAACACGGCGAGATTACGGCGAAGGGCAACCTCAACTTCGCGAAGATCAGGGCGCTGCGCGCGGACCTTGTGGAGCGGCTTTTTGCCGGCGGTGAGGGAGTGATCCTGGTGGGAGAGGTGTGATGGCGTACATTCCGTATGGAGCCTATTGGTCGACTCCGTTTGCTCGCTGGCAGGGAGCGTTGGCGCATCTGAATTCGGTGGAGTTCGCGGCCCATGTCGGGCGGACGGAACTGTCGCGCATCGGTCTGGAGGCCGACGGGTTCGATTTCGCGGCCTTCGGGCAGACGGTGATCCAGAAGGGCAGTTTTTTCGGCGGGCCGTGGTTTACGGCAATGCTTGGCGCGGAGGGACTGGCAGCGCCGATGGTCTCGCAGGCCTGTGCGACTGGCGCGCGCTTGCTGGCCACAGCAGTGGGGGAGATCGCGCAGGGCGCGAGCCAGGCGTTGATTGTGTCGGGCGACAGATGCTCCAACGGACCGCACGTGTATTTCCCGGCCCCCCATGGACCGGGCGGCACGGGCACGCATGAAGACGTCGTGATGGACAACTTCGGGCACGATCCATGGGCATGCAACGCGATGCTTCAGACCGGAGAGAACGTGGCGGCACGCGAAGCGATCTCCACGGGAGAGCAGCATGATCTCGTGCTATGCAGGCGAGCGCAATATGACGATGCACTGGCGAAAGATCGCGCGTTTCAGCGACGGTATATGCCCGTGTTGGAGGTGCCGGACGCTCGGTTCCGGAAGACGGTTGCGACATTGGAGACGGATGAGGGGGTGGAACCTGCGCGGCCCGAAAAGTTGGCTGGGTTGCGGCCCGTGCTGGTCGGCGGGACGATCACTTTCGCGGGGCAGACCCACCCGGCGGATGGGAACGCCGGTATGGTGGTCGTCGCCTCGCGGGACAGGGCGGTTGAGATCGGTGACGGACCTGTGGTGGAAATTCTGGCCGTTGGGCAGGGGCGTGAGGAGAAAGGCTTTATGCCCTCTGCTCCGATCAAGGCCGCAAGGATTGCGCTGGAGCGTATCGGGATGGGGATTGACCGGGTCGACGCGATCAAATCGCATAACCCGTTCGCGGTGAACGATATTGCGTTTGCGCGGGCGTTTGGGCTTGATTGGCGGGTTATGAATAACTTCGGGTCATCGCTGATCTGGGGGCACCCGCAGGGACCGACCGGGCTAAGGGCAATGATCGAACTTATAGAAGAATTAGAGATGAAAGGCGGCGGCGTGGGTCTGTTTCAGGGCTGCGCAGCGGGGGATTCCGCGATGGCGGTTGTGTTGAGAGTTGGATGACCCCCTCAAGCCGCGATGTGGCGGCGACCAAACCGCCCGCACCGATCGAAGCGGTGGAACCAACAGCAAACTGGGAGAGAGAGCGATGCCGGGAAATGCAGTTCGGTATTTTGTGGACCGTCACGTGGTTGAAGGACGGGCTGAGAAGCCAGCCTTTATCGAGGCGGACGGGAAGCAGAGGACGCTGACCTACGGCGCCTTGCACCGGGAGGCCGGGCGTTTTGCGGGTGCTCTGGCGCGACATGGGGTGCGTCGGGAAGAGCGGATCGCAATGATCGTCCGCGATCAGATCGAGTGGCCTGTGGTGTTCTGGGGCGCGATGAAGGCGGGGGCCATTCCGGTGCCGCTGAACACACTTCTGGCCGCGGATGTCTACGAGACGATCTTGTCCGACAGCCGGGCCTCTGTCCTGGTGGTGTCCGCAGAGATGTGGGAGGTGGTTGAGCCTGCGACGCGGGACAACCGGTCCTTGCGGGCGATTGTCGTGATCGAGGGGACGCCGGAGGCGGGTGAGCACGAGCCGACCCCTGCGGCGACGGTGTCGTATCGGGATTTTACCGATGGTGCGGAGGTGCTGGAGACGGTGGAGGCCCATGAAGACGAGCTGGCGTTCTGGCTCTATTCGTCCGGTTCGACCGGCCAGCCCAAGGGCGTGCGCCATGTGCATGGAGCGCTGAAGGCGACGTGTGACACCTTCGGCAGCCAGGTTCTGGGGATCCGGGAGGAGGACATCGTCTACTCCGTCGCGAAGTTGTTTTTCGCATACGGCCTTGGGAATGCCGTGTCCTTTCCGATGTCGGTCGGAGCAACGACGGTGCTGTTTGGCGGGCGCCCGACGCCGGGCGCCGTCTTTGACATTCTGGCATCCCATAGGCCGACGATCCTCTGCGCCGTGCCGACGCTGTTCGCGGCGTTGGTGCAGGCAGCCAGTGGGGCAGTCGAGCACAGGCTGCGGTTGTGCACGTCCGCGGGGGAAGCGCTGCCGCGCGAGGTGGGCGAAGGCTGGCAGAGGGTGACGGGGGTTGAGATCGTGGACGGTGTGGGGTCCACCGAGATGCTGCATATCTTCCTGTCAAACCGTCCGGGAGCCTGTGTCTACGGCACGTCGGGCGAGGCGGTTCCGGGGTATGATCTGCGTCTGGTCGATGAGCATGACGAGGATGTGGCCGACGGGGAGGTCGGAGAGTTGCTGGTGCGCGGGCCGTCTTCGGCAGAGGGGTACTGGAACCGGCGTGCGAAATCGCAGGCGACGTTCGAGGGGATGTGGACGCGTACGGGTGACAAGTATGACCGCGTGGGAAAGCGCTATACCTACTGCGGCCGGACGGATGACATGTTCAAGGTTTCGGGGATCTGGGTATCACCGTTTGAAGTTGAATCGGCCCTGGTCGAGCATCCTGCCGTTCTGGAGGCCGCCGTGGTGGCGCGCGCGGATGAGCAGGGGCTCGACAAACCGGCGGCGTTCGTCGTGCTGAAGGATGGGGCGGAGCGACCGGACGATCAGGCGCTGAAGGACTTTGTGAAGGACAAGATCGGGATGTGGAAATACCCACGCTGGATCGAGGTTCTGGACGATCTGCCGAAGACCGCGACGGGGAAGATCCAGCGCTTCAAATTGCGCGGATGATCTGGTCCGGCGGGTGTGTCGAGGCGGGTGGAAAGCGGTTGGACTACCGCTGTTGGGGCACCGCGCCCACGGATGGTCGCGCCATCGTGTTGTTGCATGAAGGGCTTGGCTGTGTGGCCCTGTGGAAGGGATTTCCGGAGGCGCTAAGTGCGGCCACCGGATGGCCGGTGTTGGCCTACAGCCGCGCCGGATACGGCTGGTCCGAGGCGGATGAGGTGCCGAGGCCGCTGGATTGGATGACGCGGGAGGCGGGCGTTCTGGCGCAGGTCATCGAAGCCTTCGACCTGAGTGCTCCGGTGTTGGTCGGGCACTCGGACGGGGCGACGATTGCCGCGATCGCGGCGGGAACGCTTCTCCGCGAGCGCGTCCTTGCCGCGGTCCTGATGGCGCCGCACTTCTTCACCGAGCAGGTGGGTCTGGCGCAGATCGCGCGGGCCGCAAAGGGCTTTGAGGCCAGTGCAATGGCAGACCGGATGGGCAGGTATCACCGCGACCCGGTGGCGACGTTCCGAGGCTGGGCCGACGCATGGCTGTCACCGGAATTCAGGACCTGGAACGTGGAAGATGTGCTGAGCGGCATCCGTGCGCCGGTGCTGGCAGTGCAGGGGCGGGACGATCAATATGGAACTCTGGCGCAGATCGAGGCGCTGCAACACCGGGTCTCAGGGGCATTGGACGCCTTGATTCTGGAGGACTGTCGGCATGTGCCACATCTGGAGTGCGGTGATATCGTCCTTACGGCAATTGCCAATTTTATGCACAATAATACATAATTTTGGCGCTCCGGGTATCCGAATACCCGCTAGAGGCGTATTGTGGTGCTTGTGTCGGACTATCCGAGCGCTATAATGCATTAAACGACGGGAGGCGCTATGCATGGGCAAAGTCATCGATTTCCGCACGGACCCGTCGAATTATCGGCACTGGTCGGTCACCTACGACGGCCCTGTTGCCACCCTGACGATGGATGTGGACGAGGATGGCGGCCTGTTCGACGGCTACCAGCTGAAATTGAATTCCTATGATCTTGGCGTCGATATCGAGTTGAATGACGTGGTGCAGCGGATGCGGTTTGAGCATCCTGAGGTGCGGGTTGTCGTCCTGCGTTCCGGCAAGGACAAGGTGTTTTGCGCGGGCGCGAACATCCGGATGCTGGGCGGGGCGGCGCATGCGCACAAGGTCAACTTCTGCAAATTCACCAACGAGACGCGCAACGCCTATGAAGCGGCTGAAATCGGAGAGCGGCCAGAAGTATGTGGCCGCGATCAGGGGTGCCTGTGCGGGGGGCGGGTATGAGCTGGCGCTGGCGTGCAATCACATCATGCTGGTGGATGACGCGACCTCCTCGGTGTCGTTGCCGGAAGTTCCTTTGCTGGCAGTCCTGCCCGGCACCGGTGGCCTGACGCGGGTGACGGACAAACGGATGGTGCGCCGCGATCTGGCGGATGTGTTTTGCGCAACTGAAGAGGGCGTAAAGGGCAAGCGCGCCGCCGCGTGGCGTCTGGTCGATGAGATTGTGCCGAACGCGAGGTTCGATGAAGTCGTCGCCGAGCGGGCGGCGGAGTTTGCTGCCAATGATCCGCGGGACGTGAAGGGTATCGAACTGGGCGCGCTGGAGCGGAAAATTTCCGACGAAGGGTCCGTCGCCTATAAGTTTGTGGAGGTCGCGGTGGACCGCGCGGCACGTACCGCTGTGATCACTTTACAGGGCCCTGATAGCGCGGCCCCAGCCGACATGACCGAGTTCCAGGCGCAGGGCGATCAGGCGTATATGCTGCGCCTCGCGCGGGAGTTCGAGGACGCGATCCTGCACTTGCGGCTCAATGAAATGGAGTGCGGTTTGTGGACCCTGCGCACGCAGGGCGATGCGGAGTTGCTGGCGGCGCATGAGGCGGTCCTGGCCTCGGACCACTGGCTGGCGGCCGAAGTGCGGACCTACTGGAAACGGACGCTGAAGCGGCTGGACGTGACCTCGCGCAGCCTGGTGACGCTGGTGGAACATGGATCGTGTTTCGCGGGTATGTTGGCGGAGCTGATCTGGGCCGCGGATCGCAGTTACATGATGGAAGGTGAGTTCGAGGGCGACAATCGGCCAGTGGCCACGATCACGGTGACGGACGGCAACTTTGGCACCTATCCGATGGGCAACGGTCTGACCCGGTTGCAAACGCGGTTCCTCGGGACGCCCGAGGTGGTGGACCAGATGCAGACGCGAACGGGACAGGCCCTTGAGGCATCGGAGGCCGAAGACCTGGGCCTCGTGACGATGATCATGGACGATATCGACTGGGAGGACGAGATCCGCATCATTCTGGAGGAGCGGGCCTCATTCTCGCCGGATGCAATGACCGGAATGGAGGCAAACCTGCGGTTTGCGGGGCCTGAAACGATGGAAACACGGATTTTCGGGCGGCTGACGGCGTGGCAAAACTGGATCTTCAACCGGCCCAACGCCGTGGGCGAGAATGGCGCGTTGCAGCGGTACGGAACCGGCATTCGCGGCGACTACAACATGGAGCGTGTGTAGATTTTTTATGCTGCTCCCGCCCGTCGGGCGACTTGAGCGCAGTTTATACGCCTAACATCTGGGAGAGATATCATGACGGCTTTGGACGTATCCTACGACACTCAGATCCCCAATAATGTGGGCCTGTCGAGCGACCGCAAGGTCCTGAAGGCGCTTGAGAAATGGCACCCCGGCTACCTTGATTGGTGGAACCGTCTGATCCCGCAGAATTTTCAGGAATCGATGGTGTACCTGCGCACGGCTGTGTCTGTGGATCCGAAAGGTTGGGCAAAGTTTGATTACGTGAAGATGCCCGAATACCGCTGGGGCGTGCTGCTGGCGCCCGAGGTTGAGGGCCGGACGATCCCGTGTGGCGAGCATGCCGGGCAGCCCGCATGGCAGGAGGTGCCGGGCGAATACCGCAACATGCTCAAGCGATTGATCGTGATTCAGGGCGACACCGAGCCGGGTTCGGTGGAGCAGCAGCGGTTTCTGGGGCTGACCGCACCCAGCCTTTACGACATGCGCAACCTGTTTCAGGTCAATGTGGAAGAGGGGCGTCACCTTTGGGCGATGGTCTATCTGCTGCAAAAGTATTTCGGCAAGGATGGCAGGGAGGAGGCGGATGATATGCTTCGCCGATCGTCCGGGTCCGAAGAGGCTCCGCGCATGTTGGGGGCATTCAATGAGGAAACGCCGGATTGGCTGTCGTTCTTCATGTTCACGTATTTCACCGACCGGGATGGCAAGATGCAGTTGGAAAGCCTCGCGCAATCCGGCTTTGATCCGCTGTCGCGCACCTGCCGTTTCATGCTGACGGAAGAAGCCCACCACATGTTCGTGGGGGAAACCGGCGTGGGCCGGATCGTGCAGAAGACCTGCGAGGCGATGGTGGAGGCGGGGATTTCCGACCCCTATGACATCGGGCGCGTTCGCGATCTGGGTGTGATTGACCTGCCGACGATTCAGAAAAAGCTGAACATGCACTATTCGCTGAGCCTCGATCTGTTCGGGCAGGAGATTTCGACCAACGCCGCCAATGCGTTCAATGCAGGCGTCAAAGGGCGCTATATGGAGATGCGGATTGACGACGATCATCGCCTGACGGACGCAACGTATTCGGTGAAACTGGTGGAAGACGGCAAGATCCTCGACAAGGAGGTGCCTGCGCTGACGGCGATCAACATGCGGTTGCGGGATGATTATATCCGGGACGCGAGCGGTGGTTTGCGACGGTGGAACAAGATGATCCAGCGCACCGGTATCGAGTTCGAACTGAAACTGCCGGATCAGGCATTTCACCGTCAGATCGGTGTGTTCTCGGCCATCAAGGCAGACCCGGACGGTAGCTTGATCAGCCAGGCCGATTGGGACGCAAAGGTGCACGATTGGTTGCCGACGACGGACGACGCGGCCTTCATCACATCGCTCATGGTGCCCTGTTACGAGCCCGGCGAATTCGCCAGCTGGATCGCACCGCCGAAGGTCGGCATCGACAACAAGCCCGGCGATTTCGAGTATGTGAAGTTGCATATGGCATGAGCGACCTTCAAGCCAACAAGGCCAACGCTATCGCGTTCTATGAGATGATGTTCAATGATTGCCAGCCTGCCCGCGCGATTGAGCGGTTCGTGGGGGCTGAGTATATTCAGCACAATCCCCATGTGACGACCGGCACACAGGGCTTTATCGACTACTTTGAGCGGATGGCGCGCGACTATCCCGGCAAGCGGGTGGAGGTGAAGCGCGCGGTGGCCGAAGGCGATCTGGTTGTGCTGCATTGCCATCAGATCTGGCCCGAAGAGGAGTACGCGGGTATCGACATCTTCCGCTTTGATCCGGACGGCAAGATTGTAGAGCATTGGGACGTATTGCAGACACTGCCCGCGATCTCGCAAAATCCAAACGGCATGTTTTGATCGGAACCAAAGCCCGGAAAGGCACTTTATGAAACTTCACTTTCTTTACGGCACGGAGACCGGTTCAGCCGAGATGCTGTGCGAGGATATCCGCGACGAACTTGGTGATGGGTTTGAGGTTGCTCTGGACTCGCTTGGCGATGTTGATCCTGCGACGCTTGACGCCGACACGTTCTACTTCTTCGTGACCTCGACCTATGGCAACGGCGATCTGCCGGTCACCGCGCAGCCGTTCTATGACGCGATTGTTGCGAGCGACCTCGACCTGAGCCATCTGCGCTTTGCGATATACGGACTCGGCGACATGGTGTTCGCGGAGACCTTCGCGTTCGGGTCCAGGATCCTGATGGAAAAGCTGCTGGAGCAGAAGGCCGTGATGATCGGAAAACGGTGCATCCACGATGCTTCGTCCGTCGATTTGCCGGAGGATCTGGGTATCCCCTGGGCGCATGACGTGTTGGCGCAACTCAAAAAGCGGGCTGCCTGATGGACCCGCGCCCGGATACCGCTTTCGTCCACGACGTCCGCGTCACATGGGGCGATTGCGACCCGGCGAAGATCGCCTATACCGCCCGCCTGCCGTGGTTCGCGCTTGATGCGATTGATGCGTGGTGGTCGGAGTTTCACGGTCCCGGCGGATGGTTTCATCTGGAGGTGGACACCAACGTCGGCACCCCGTTCGTCCGGCTGGAGATGGACTTCCTGTCCCCGGTCACGCCACGCCACATCCTCAGGTGCCACGTCTGGCCTGCCAAACTGGGCACCAAGTCCATCACGTTCCGGGTGGACGCTTTGCAGGATCATGTGACCTGTTTCCAGGGCGCGTTCACCTGCGTCTTTACAATCGCGGATCAGTTCAAAAGCCAGGCTGCACCGGATCATCTGCGCGCGATCATCGAGCCGCAAATTCCGGCGCGCCCCCTGCCCGATGGTTCCGATGTCTAGAGAGGGCCGCCATCCCCCCGTGGCCGCGGACGCTGCGTTCACTGCCCTGCAACGCCAGGTTGGCGATCGCGTGCGCGCGGCGCGCAAGACATGTGCGATGTCGCGGCGGGCGCTGTCCGAAAGGTCAGGCGTGTCTCTGCGCTATCTGGCACAGTTGGAGGCGGGAGAGGGTAACATCTCCATCGGGCTTTTGCTGCGGGTGACGGAGGCGTTGGGCGTGAGCATGGAGGCGCTGATCGCGACAACAGTTCTGACGCCGGAGGCGCGGCGGATGGGGCAGTCCTATGCAGCAGCAGACATTGCGACGCAGGCACAGGTTCGCGATCTGCTGGCCGAAACCACCGCCAGGGCCGGGCGCGTGTGTCTGATAGGTCTGCGCGGGGCGGGGAAATCCACGCTTGGGGCGGGGACAGCGGCGGTGCTGAATGTGCCCTTCGTGGAGTTGAACCGTGCGATTGAACACGCGGGCGGCATGCCGATTGCCGAGATCATGGCGTTGTATGGCGCAGAGGGGTATCGCCAGTTGGAATCCGACGCGCTGGACCGGATCGTGGCGGATCACGACCGCGCAATCATTGCGGTCGCGGGCGGAATTGTAAGCGACGCAGCGACCTATCAAAGCCTGCTCAAGCGCTTCCATACCGTGTGGCTGAAAGCCGCCCCCGAAGAGCATATGGCCCGCGTGCGCGCCCAGGGCGACACTCGTCCGATGGATGGAAACCCGCAAGCGATGGCGCAATTGCGGTTGATCCTGACCTCGCGTGAGGCTGAGTATAGCCGCGCCGATGCGGTTCTCGACACCTCTGGCGTCAGCGTCGATACGTCGACGCGGGCGCTTTTGGCGCTGATCGAGACGCGCCGCTTTTTGCCCGGAGAGACTCCATGAGCGTGACCATGCACCAAGACGGGCTGACGGGTTTTGTGACCCTCGACACCCCGCCCGTCAACGCCATCGGCCGCGCGATGCGCGAGGGGCTGTTGCAGGCGGTGGCCTGGGCCGAAGGCTTGAACCTCGACCGGGTGATCGTAACAGGCGCGGGCCGCGCCTTTGCTGCCGGAGCCGATGCGCGCGAGTTCGACAGCGGGGCCATGGAGCCACATTTGCCAGACGTGCTGGACGCGATCGAGCGGTCCTTCGTGCCCTGGATTGCGGCGATAAACGGGGTCGCCCTCGGTGGCGGGGCCGAAATCGCGCTGGCCTGCCGGATGCGGATCATGAGCCCGCGCGCGCAGATCGGTCTGCCCGAGGTCACCCTTGGCGTGATCCCCGGCGCGGGCGGCACCCAGCGGACGATGCGGCTTTGTGGATTGGAGACGGCGCTTGAGATGATCGCTTTTGGGCGCCCGTTGGGGGCTAAGGCCGCGCTGGCGGCAGGTTTGATCCACGCGGTCGAGGACGACCCGGTCGAGGCTGCCGATATGGTCAACACCGAAGAGCTGTTGTGCGTCGTGCCGACATGGGAATTGCCCGCGCCCGCCATGGACGGCTCTGTGTTCGAGGCTGTGCGCGATCGCCTCGGCAACCGCATGGCCGGACAGATCGCGCCGTTGCGCGCTGTGGACGTCGTCGAAGCCGGGTTAACAATGGATTTCGCAAGCGCAATGGCACTGGAACGCGCCACGTTTCTGGGGCTGAAACAAGGGGAACAATCGCGTGCACTGCGCCATATGTTCTTCGCGGAACGCGCCGCGAAAGCTCCGGTCGCGCTGCTGCCCGCGCCGGAAATCACGCAGATCGCCGTTGTTGGCGGTGGTACGATGGGGGCGGGGATCACCTACGCTTGCCTGGTGCTCGGATTGCCTGTGGTTTTGCTGGAAACGGATGCCGAAGCGGTAGAGCGCGCGACGTTCAACGTCGACCAGCTGATCGCCCAGGGCATTGCGCGCGGTCGGCTGGACGCCAGCGGTGCGGACGCTCTGCGGGCGCGGTTACAGGTGAGCGACGACTACGCCGTGGCCAGCGGTACGTCGCTGGCCATCGAGGCGGCGTTCGAGTCGATGGACCTGAAGAAAGAGATCTTCGCCAGGCTCGACACGGCCCTGCCACCGGATGCGATTTTGGCCACCAACACCTCGTATCTGGATGTCGATGAAATCGCAGCAGGAACCCGCGACCCCTCCCGGGTTGTCGGCCTGCATTTTTTCGCCCCCGCCCACGTCATGCGACTGCTCGAGATCGTGAAGGGCGCGCAGACCAGTGACCGCGCGTTGGCGATGGGGTTTGGTCTGGCCAAACTCCTGAAGAAGGTGCCGGTGCAGGCGGGTGTCTGCGATGGCTTCATCGGCAATCGCATCTTCTCTCGCTACAAGGAGGAAGCCGACATTCTGCTGATGGACGGCGCGGTGCCATGGCAGGTGGATGAGGCGATGCAGGTCTTTGGCTACGCCATGGGACCGTTTGAGGTGGGCGATCTGTCGGGTCTTGATATCGGGTTTGCCAACCGACGCCGCCAGGACGCGGAACGCGATCCGAACCGGCGCTACATTCCGATCGCCGACCGCATGGTGAAAGAGGGACGCCTGGGCCGCAAAGCCGGCGTCGGCTGGTATCGCTATCCCGGCGGCGGCGGCAAGGTCGTGGATCCGCTGATCGAAGACCTGATCGCAGAAGAAGCGCGGTTTGCAGGCGTGGAGCGGCGCGAGATCGGCGATGATGAAATCCGCGAACGACTGGTCCTCGCCATGATCAACGAGGCGGCGGATATTCTGGGCGAGGGCATTGCAGCCTCCGCCGCCGACATCGATCTGGTGACCGTGTTCGGTTACGGCTTCCCACGCTGGCGCGGTGGGCTGATGCATTATGCAGACGCGCTCGGCGTGGACAAAATCGTGGAGCGTATCCGCAACCTGGAGGCCGCTGACCCGGTGATCTGGAAGCTTAGCACCAGTCTCGCCGACTGCGCCGACCGCAACCTGAGCCTGAAAGACTGGACCCGCGAGTCCCGATAACGTGCGTCGCTCCCCTGCTTCATCTTGCCAGATACAACTCAATCCCGTCCGCGCCACATGCACCGACCGTCGACAGGGCGCACTACCGCACTCGGATCGGCAATGACGTGAACCCTCGAAACCGAGCAAGGCCAAGGCGTTGCCCCGGCCCATCGGCGGTCAGCTTCGGGAACCTTTCCACGAACTGGCCAAGGGCCAGTTTCCCCTCCATCCGCGCCAGGGACGCGCCGAGGCACACATGGATGCCGGTGATAAAGGAGATATGGGGGTTCGGTTCGCGGGCGATACAAAACCGGTCAGGCTCGATGAAGACTGCCGGATCCCGGTTCGCGCCGGCGATGGAAGTGTGGATATAGGTGCCCTTTGTAATGGTCTCACCCGAGGGCAGAGTGATATCCTCCCCTGCCAGGCGATTGCCGATCTGCAGGGGGCTTTCCGCGCGCAAACATTCCTCGACCGCGCTGCCAATCAGGGCTGGGTCGTCCATCAGCCGGCGATGCTCGTCGGGATTGTCGAGGAGCAGAGCAATGGAATTTCCGACAAAAGACGTTGTCGTTTCATGTCCGGCATTCAGCAGAAAAATGCAGTTCTGGACCAACTCCTCCTGGGTCAGGCGCTGGCCGTTGTGTTCGCCAAAGATCAGCGATTCAAGGACCTCCCCTTCGCCCGCCGCATCAGGGTTGGCGCGGCGGTGGTCGATCAGGTCGCTGAGGATCGCACCAAATTCTTCTACAGCACGGTTTCCCGCTTCAAGCCGTTCCCTGGACACCACCGGATCCAGCGCGCCAAGGATCGCAATGGAAAATCCGCGCAGCTCGGCGCGGTGGGCCTCCGGCACGCCAAGCATGAAACTGATGATCTCCGTGGGCAGCATCATCGCGAAATCCGCGATCAGGTCCAACTCACCAAGGTCTTCGACGCGATCCAACAGGCGGGCGACGATGTCTTCGATCAGCCGCTCCATCTCAGCCAGCTTGCGCAGTGTGAACGCGCTCGAGATCAATTTGCGGACCGTGGTGTGGTAGGGTGGGTCATTGAAGATCAGCGATGTTGTGTGGTGGACCTTCAGTGGACAGTCGCCAAACTTCTTTCCAAAGGCCTCGGTCTTGTCCGACAGCATATCGCGGGAGCGGTATGTGGCGAGGCAATCGTCATGGCGGGTCAGGAAGACCGACCCATCGGCGTTGCGATGCACCGGGGATGCCGCTCGAAGGGCGCGCAGAGTTGGATAGGGGTTCTCGATAAAGTCCGCGTCAATCCGGTTCAGGTCGAAATCTACTGGATGGGTCATCGGCGCGGCCTTTCGTTCGGCCGACTATGAAGGGCGGGTGCGCGATTGGGCAAGGCCCGCAACAGGGGCCGACCGGCCCGCGCCCGACAGTGTGGTGTGGCGCCCTGGCAGTCCGGCTGTGATCTTGCTTGCGTCATGCCTTGGCGCAACGAAGTACGGCATCGAAGGGATACGGACGCAGGCTTAGTCGCACCTGGGACCAGATGACCGGTGACGGTCGAATTCTGTCGCATAGAAGTGGTCCAGCGTTTGCGTGGGATCGGGCGTATAAGGGCCGAGGAGGCGAGAGGCTTTGATCCGGTCCAGTCGGAACATGCGGTAGGCCTCGCGCAATTCGCACCACGCCACCAGTGTCCAGACTGATCCCCAGAACCAGAGACCGAGCGGGCGCAGTGAACGCTCCGTGGCTGCGCCCTTGTCGTCGGTGTAGTCAATGGCAATACGCTCAGGCACCTGGATCGCGGCCTCGATCGTGTCGATGATCGCGCGGGTTTGCGGGTCGAGCGGATTGGTGGTCCAGGCCTCGAACCGCAGGCCATCCGCGCGCGCTCGGGTGCTGTCGGGCAACACGGCGGTGATTTTGTCGAGCGCACTTGAGGCGCCGCGCGCCATGGCAGTGCCGCCCCAGGTCTGCACCATGCGCGCGCCGACGCTCAATGCGATGATCTCTTCCTCGGAGAACATCAACGGCGGCAGATTGTAGCCGTCTCGCATCATGTAGCCGAGGCCAGCTTCACCATCGATCGGCACGCCGTTGCCTTGCAGATGTGCTATGTCGCGGTAGATCGTCCGCTCCGACACTTCCATCGCGTCGGCCAGCGCCCGCGCAGTGGTGAGTTTGCCGGGGCGCAAGCGGTCTATCAGGCGAAAGAGGCGGTCGGCGCGGCGCATTGTCGGGTCCTTGCAAGGGGGTGGTGGCGGTGCGGATCGAAGCGGCCGCGTGGGACGAGAGGATGGGATTGAGTTGTATTTGGCAAGATGAAGGAGGGAGGCCGCGCTTTCGGGCCTCCCATAGTATTGTCGCTCAGCCGTTGAACTTGAACATGCCGATCGAGTTGCCGTCGATGTCACGGGCGTAGAAGAAGTGGCCTGGCGGGATCTGGATGTCGGGGCTTTCGACTTCGCCACCTGCTGCCTTGATGCGCCCGCGGGCGGCGTCGAGGCTGTCGGGAACAACCAGGTGGATGGTGGTGCCTTCGCGGGACGGCTTGCCGGGATAGAGGTGCCCGCCGATGCCGGGCGTGTCGTCGTTGAAGTCCAGCATCACAACTGGATTGGGGCCGGAGGTGTCGATGCTGAGATCCTGGTCCAGCACGGCGGCGTAGAAGGCCATGGAAGCGTCAAGATCATCGACGGCGATTTCGAACCAGCAGCCGGAGTTTTGAGCAGGGTTAGACATGTGTTTGTTCCTTTGAGGTCGGTGTTGCTGCACCTGCCTAGCACCGCCCTCCTGACAGCGTGGTGTCAGGAGTGTGTCAGGGTAAGCGACCAGATCTCGTTTTGACTTATGATTACAGAGTGACGCAAAATGGACCGATAATTCACATTGGGAGAAGGATGCGGAATGGATGATCCGTTTCAGATGCAGCCGGAATTGCGCTATGGCGCACCTGTCTGTGATCAGATCATGACTGGTCGATACTTCACGATCGGCTATTCGTGGTATTTCAGGCAGGCGAAATGGACGCTCGAAATTGTAAATCGGAATGATCATCTTTTGACTGAGGTGGAGAGACAGGATCATTTCCGAGCCGACACGAGAATTCCGGTCAGATTTCGGGCGGGCCTGAACGCCTACAAAAACAGTGGTTACGATCGCGGCCATCTGGTTGCCAGTGCGAACAACAACATTCTTGAGGTACAGAACAGCGAAACCTTCCTTTTGTCGAACATGTCACCGCAGAACGGCCAGTTCAATCGACAGAAGTGGCGTATGCTGGAGCAGGAAATCCGCAGATTGAATGATCGCGAGTCAGTTCTTGAGACCTATGTGCTTACGTGTCCGGTGTTTTACTTTGGCAGGGCGGTTGAAACGATTGGCGACGAATACGATGAATATGGCATTGACGTGCCCGTGCCCCATGCATTTATCAAGAGCGTTCTTTACGAAGACAATAAAGGCCGGCTTTCGCTCCGAACTTTCGAGATGCCCAATGAGCCGCTGGACGGCGATTTCGAGGATTATCTCGTGAAGACCTATGATGCTGAACAGATCGTCGGGGGACGTTTCTGGGATCGGATAAGTGGTGGTGATCTGCACGAAGCCAAATCAGAGACGGGGAAGATGTGGTGAGCGGCTAGGTGGGCAGGTCTTTCATGGGAATAATCGGGAAGAACGTGCCGGACGACCAGACGCCGAACATATCGGTTCCGTCGACGTCATGGGACGTGCCCATATCCACCAGTCGGTAGAAGCTCTTTCGGTCGATCAGCGCCTCCAGCCCGGCGCGGATGTGGACGTAGGGGGAGGGCTCTCCGCCCGCGTCTCGCTGCACTCGGATGACGTTGTCCGGCCCGGCGGTCACAGTGTCATCCACGTTGGTCGTGAAGGTCAGGGTTTGGTCGCGACCCTCCCCGGACGCCTCGATGTCCACCGCCACAAACGGCGCATCGACGACGCGGATGCCGACCTTCTCGACCGGGGTCACAAGAAAGTATTTGCCGTCCTCCAGCTTCAGGATGGTGGAAAACAGTCGTACCAGCGGTTTTCGGCCAATCGGCGTGCCTTCGTAAAACCAGGTGCCATCGCGGCGGATTTCCATATCCAGATCGCCGCAAAAGTCGGGGTTCCACAGGTGGACCGGAGGCAACTTGCCTTGTTTTGCGGCATTTTTCGCCGCCTGAAGGAGTGTATCGGTGGCAGTTGCCATGGTTTGCGCCCCGTTGTGATCAACTTCACGATGAATTGTCCCCCATTCCCTTTTGCCATATGTGGTCCAGGGAATAGGTCTGTTACCTGTTGGACTATATTAACACCCGAAGGACGCATTGCCATGGCCATCCCCGAAACTCCTGTCGCGCAGATTGAAGCCTTTGGGGGTAAGCTGGCCGACGCCAAGGCCTCCATCGCGCAACGGATCATTGGTCAGGAAGAGGTGGTGGAGCTGGCACTGGCGGCGATGCTGTCGGGTGGCCACGCGTTGCTGGTGGGTCTGCCGGGAATGGGCAAGACGCTTCTGGTCGATACGCTCTCGACCGTTATGGGGCTGTCAGCCAACCGCGTGCAGTTTACCCCGGACCTGATGCCTGCGGATATTCTGGGGTCGGAAGTGTTGGAGACGGCGAGCGACGGCTCGCGCGCGTTTCGCTTCCTTGAGGGGCCAATTTTCTGCCAGCTTCTGATGGCCGATGAGATCAACCGCGCCTCACCGCGCACGCAATCGGCGCTGTTGCAGGCGATGCAGGAGCGTGAAGTGACGATTGCCGGGGAACATCGCCCACTGCCCGCACCGTTCCACGTGCTGGCAACGCAGAACCCGATTGAGCAGGAAGGCACGTACCCTTTGCCCGAAGCGCAGCTTGACCGGTTCCTTGTGAAGATCGACGTCCCCTATCCGGACCGCGAGACCGAACGCGGCATCCTGATCGCGACCACCGGCACGACCGAGGCGGAGGCCACGGCCGTGTTCACTCCGATGGAATTGATGGATGCGCAGAAGATTGTGCGGCAGATGCCCGTGGGTGACACGGTGGTAGAGGTTATCCTTGATCTTGTCCGCTCCTGCCGCCCGACGGAGGATGATGCGCCGGACATCGTCAAAACTGCGGTTGCATGGGGGCCTGGCCCGCGCGCGGCCCAGTCGCTGATGTTGACGGCGCGGGCGCGGGCGCTGCTGGACGGACGCCTGGCGCCATCAGTGGAAGATGTCGCAGCCCTGGCCCGGCCGGTTTTGGGCCACCGCATGGCGCTGTCCTTCGCGGCGCGGGCGGAAGGCGCGGTGCTGGAACAGATCATTGACGAGGTCACGGCGCGGGTCACGCGGGTTGAGCGTGCGGCTTGAACGAACTCAGCCTCCATACCCCCGACAGCCTGAGGTCGAGGTCTGAGTCGGTCGCGGCCTCACTCCCGCCGCTGATGGCCGACGCGCAGCATCTGGCGGCGACGGTATTACTTGGCATTCATGGGCGCAAACGTGCGGGTACGGGCGATGAGTTCTGGCAATATCGCCCGGCGGTCCAGGGTGACAGCTTTCGGTCCATCGACTGGCGGCGCTCATCGAAATCGGACGAACATTTCCTGCGGCAAACGGAATGGCAGGCCGCGCAATCGGTGATGATTGGTGTCGACGATGCGGCGTCGATGACATTCTCGGGCGCCAGATCGCGCCCCTCCAAACTGCGCCGGGCGCAGACGTTGGCGATGGCGTTGGCGGTGATTGCGGTTCGTGGTGGAGAACGGGTGGGCCTGACCCATCTGGCCGAGCCACCGCGCGGCGGGCAGGCGCAGTTGCTACGACTGGCCACGGCGCTCATGGACGGAGTGGATCGCCCCGAATATGGGGAGCCGAAACCTCAGATGATGCCAGCGGGCGCACGTGCAGTGTTCTTCAGCGATTACCTTGGCGATCCCGGAGCGATCGAAACGGTCCTTGGCCGCGCTGCTGACCGTGGCGTCAAGGGCGCATTGGTGATGATCCTTGATCCCGATGAGGAAGCGTTCCCCTTCGACGGTCGTACGGTCTTTGAATCGATGTCGGGTGCGATCCGGTTTGAGACGCTGAAGGCCAAGAACCTGCGGAAAGACTATCTGGCACGGCTCGCCGCCCGCAAAGACGCCCTGCGCGCCATGACACGGCGCACCGGGTGGAGCTTTTATGTGCATCACACTGACACTCCCGCAGAGCCCGCGCTGCTGTGGCTTTATCAAGCGTTGGAGCGTCGATGATGGCTGGAACGTTGGGCTTCACGGCGCCGCTTCTGTTGCTGGCGCTGATCGCATTGCCGCTGCTGTGGTGGCTGTTGCGCGCTGTGCCGCCCGCGCCGATCAAGCGCCGTTTTCCGGGCATCGCGTTGTTGTTGGGACTGACCGACGACGAGTCGCAGACCGATAAAACCCCGTGGTGGCTGCTGGTCCTGCGCATGGCTGCGGTGGCTGCTGCGATTATCGGTTTTGCAGGTCCGGTGCTGAACCCGCAACAGGACCGGGCGGCGGGTGATGGGCCGCTGTTGATCCTGATGGATGCCTCCTGGGCCTCGGCGCGCGATTGGGACGCTCGGTTGGAGCGGGCTGGCGTATTGCTCGATGATGCCGCGCGGGCGGGGCGAGAGGTTGCCGTTGTGCAATTGACGGATTTGCCAGCCGGGGGGCCTTCGTTTCAGGCTGCAAATGCCTGGGCACCCCGCATCCCCACGTTGCAACCCGCCCCCTACGCGCCGGATATGGCGGCAGCCGTCACCTGGGCCGAGGCGCTGGACGGCGCTGCGGATGTGTTCTGGTTCTCGGACGGGCTGGCCCATGCCGGGCGAGAGGATTTGATCAATGCCCTTCCCGGCGAATTATCGGTATTCGAAGGCGACCGCGAGTTGATCGCTTTTGCGCCGCCACGGTTTGAGGATGGCCTCGTGCGCGGTGATCTGGTCCGCCTGGGCTCGGATTTGCCGCGTGACGTCGTCGTCGTGGCCCACGGGCTTGATCCCGCTGGCCTGCCACGCGATCTGGCTCGGGCAACCGCGACGTTTGCCGCCGGTGAGGCGGTGGCCCAGGTGGAGTTTGACCTGCCGCCGGAGTTGCGCAACCGGTTGACCCGGTTTGAGGTGTCGGGTGAGCGGCATGCCGGTGCTGTCGCGCTGACGGATGACGCGCTGCAACGTCGGCAGGTCGCGCTGATCGCGGCGGGTGCGGATGATGAACAGCAGGCGCTTTTGTCGCCGCTGCATTACCTGCGCCAGGCGTTGGAGCCGACGGCGGACCTGATGGAAGGCGCGCTGTCAGATATTCTGGTGGCCAGCCCTGACGTGATTGTCTTGGCGGATGTGGCCACATTGGCCCCGAACGAGCAAGCCGGTCTGATAGAATGGGTCGAGAACGGCGGGCTTTTGGTTCGCTTTGCCGGTCCACGCATGGCCGCGTCCGATATTGGCCGTGAGGAAGCCGGGCCATTGATGCCCGTGCGCCTGCGCGCTGGCGGACGGACCGTGGGCGGCGCGATGTCATGGGGTGAGCCGAAGCAATTGCAGCCATTCGTGGACGACTTTCCGTTCTTCGGGTTGAGCGTGCCCGGTGATGTGGAGGTCACCAGCCAGGTGGTCGCGCAGCCGGACCCTGCGCTGAGCGACCGCACGATTGCGTCCCTGTCGGATGGCACGCCGTTGGTGACGCGTGCGCCGCTCGGACAGGGCTCGGTCGTGTTGTTTCATGTGACGGCAAATGCAGAATGGTCGTCGCTGCCGCTGTCTGGCCTGTTTGTGCAGATGTTGGAGCGGCTGGCCGTGTCCACCCGTCCGGCGACGCCCGACGCGGCGGATCTGGAAGGCACGATCTGGACACCGGAGGAGGTTCTGGACGGCTTCGGAGTGTTGCGCGATGCGGGCACGCGGCCCGGTGTGGCAGGGGAGGTTCTGGTCGAAGCGCGCCTTTCGTTGGAGATATTGCCAGGTCTCTATGCCGGAGAGGATCGCCGTTTGGCACGCAATGTAATGGTTCGGGACGCGGCATTGGTCGCGGCGACATGGCCTGTGGGCGTTTCGGTCGAGGGGATGTCCATAACGCGTCCCACCGATCTGATGGCGGCATTTCTGGTGGCCGCGCTTTCGCTGTTGTTGATCGACGCCATCGCAGCGCTTTGGCTGGCCGGACGCCTTGGCGGGTTGGCGCGAAGCACTGCCGTGATCGCTGCGGCCCTGATGCTGACCCCGCAGGCCGAGGCGCAGATGAGCCTGTCGGAGGAATTGGCGCTTCTGGCGACGTCAGAGACAACGTTGGCCTATGTGCTGACAGACGACGCGGATGTGGACGAAACGTCCCGTGCGGGGCTTCAGGGCCTGTCAAACACGCTGTTTCAGCGCACCTCTGTCGAACCGGCACCGCCTTTCGGTCTCACGCTGGAGACCGATGAGTTGGCGTTCTTTCCGATGATCTATTGGCCGATCACGGCCAATCAGGCTATCCCTTCGGAGGACGCGTATCGCCGTCTGAATGACTACCTGCGCGGCGGCGGATTGATCCTGTTCGACACCCGCGACGCCAATGTCGGAAGCTTCGGATCCGGCACGCCGGAGGGCCGTCGTTTGCAGCTGATTGCCGCTCCGCTGGACATCCCTGCACTGGAGCCGATCCCTGAAGATCACGTCCTGACGCGCACGTTTTATCTGTTGCAGGACTTTCCTGGCAGGTTCAATTCGCGGGATGTCTGGGTGGAGGCTGCCCCCCCTGATGCCGAACAGATCGAGGGGATGCCATTTCGCAATCTCAATGATGGGGTCACTCCGGTTCTGATTGGCGGCAACGATTGGGCGGCGGCCTGGGCGCAGGACGCGTCCGGCCGACCGATGTTTCCCGTGGGCCGAGGCTCCACCGGGGAGCGCCAGCGCGAGATTGCGCTGCGGTTTGGCGTGAACCTGGTGATGCATGTCCTCAGCGGGAATTATAAGTCGGATCAGGTCCATGTTCCTGCTCTGCTGGATCGGTTGGGGCAGTAAGTATGGATATGGCAAACCAGATCCTTTTTGACCCGCATGTGACCTGGCCGGTTATTTTCGGGCTTGGAGCGGCGCTGATCGCGATTGTCGCCCTGTCTTTGTTGCGCGGATTGACCGGGTGGCCGTATCGCCTGCTGGCCGGGCTGGCGCTGTTGGCCGCCTTGGCGAACCCCTCGCTGCAGACCGAGGATCGCGAACCGCTGACCGATATCGTGCTGATCGTCGTTGACGAGAGCGCCAGCCAGCGCATCAGTGACCGCCCTGCACAAACGGCGGAGGCGCTGGAGGCGTTGGAGGCGGAGGTCGAAGCCCTCGGGATGGAGACGCGCGTGGCCCGTGTGGGCGATGCCGATGACAACTCCGGCACGCTTTTGATGTCTGAGTTACAGCGCCTGATGGCAGAGGAGCCGCGCGCGCGCGTTGCGGGGGCGGTGGTGATAACCGATGGGCGGTTGCATGATCCAGATTTGGTGCCGGACATGCCAGCCCCGATCCACGCATTGATCACCGGGCGTGCGGACGATTGGGACCGCAGGCTGGTGATCGAGACCGCGCCCGCGTTCGGGATCATCGGTGAAGAGTTGCAACTGACAATTCGGATTGAGGATCAAGGGGCTGTGCCGGCTGGCCTCGGCGAGCAGTCGCAGATCGTGATTGCCGTCGACGGAGGACCGCCGCAGACCTACACGGCGCCTGTTGGTCAAAGCATCGACCTGCCGCTGACGTTGGACCATGCCGGGCAGAACGTCATCCAGTTCACCGTGCCGGAGGCTGACGGTGAACTGACCACTCGCAACAACGCCGCCGTGGTGCAGATCAACGGCATCCGGGATCGCCTGCGCGTCCTGCTCGTGTCTGGCGAGCCGCATGCGGGCCAGCGGACATGGCGCAACCTCCTGAAGTCCGACCCTGCGGTGGATCTGGTTCATTTCACGATCCTGCGCCCGCCGGACCGCCAGGATGGTGTGCCCGTATCGGAGCTTTCCCTGATCGCGTTTCCGACCCGCGAATTGTTCATGGAAGCGGTCGACGATTTCGATCTGATCATCTTTGACCGCTACCAGCGTCGCGGCATTCTGCCGATGGTCTACATCGACAACATCCGCCGCTATGTCGAAGACGGCGGTGCACTGCTGGTGGCCGCCGGGCCGGACTTTGCGGGGGCGTCATCGCTCTATCGCACGCCTTTGGCCGACATCCTGCCCGGAAGACCGACCGCGCGGGTGATTGAGGAACCATATCTGCCACGGATCACCGAGTTGGGTGCGCGCCATCCGGTCACGACGGGTCTGGAGGGCGAACATACGCCGCTGCCGGGCAGCGAGGATCCCTGGGGTCGCTGGTTTCGTCAGATTGAATTGACGGAACAGAGCGGCCAAACCGTGATGGACGGCGCGGGCGGCGCACCATTGTTGATGCTGGATCGGGTCGGGCAGGGGCGCGTCGCGTTGCTGGCGTCTGATAACGCGTGGCTCTGGGATCGTGGATATGAGGGCGGCGGGCCGCAGTTGGAATTGCTGCGCCGATTGGCACACTGGATGATGGGTGAGCCGGACCTTGAGGAAGAGGCGTTGATGGCTTCTGTGATCGGTCAGACGATCACGATAACACGCCGGACTCTCGCCGAGACTGTGGGTACGGTGATCGTGACGACGCCAGAAGGCGAAGAGATTGAGGTGATGCTGGAGGAAACGTCGCCCGGAGCTTTCACAGCAGAGATCACGGGGGACGAGCAGGGGCTCTACCGGTTGGAAGAGGGCGATCTGGAGCGTGTTATCGCGCTTGGACCCGCCGCGCCGCGCGAGTTTGAGGTGACTATTGCCGGGCCTGAGAGGGTCGATCCGCTGGTTGAGGCCGTGGGCGGGACAACGTTCCGTCTGGAAGATGGCGTGCCGGACGTGCGCCGCGTGTCCGAGGGCCGAAGTGCGCACGGCCGTGGATGGTTGGGCCTGACCACGCGAGAGGCTTACATCACCACGGATGTCACGGTGACACCGTTCATTCAGGCCTGGGTGTTCTTGTTGCTTGCGGCGGGTCTGATGTTGGCGGGCTGGCTTCGCGAAGGACGGCAGTAGCGCCGGGGCTGGCAGATGTCCCACCCACCCACCCCCACCCGCCAGCCCCGGCTAAAGCGTTTTGCTTTTTATGTGAGTCGAATGGGATTCACAGGGAAGGATTTGTCTGATTCACTCCAGTTGGGAGGTGGATCATGGGCAAGCCTTACTCTTTGGATCTTCGAAAGCGGATTTGCGCATATGTTGCGCGGGGCCATTCAGCGCGTGCTGCGGGGCGGGTGTTTGGTGTGAGTGCTGCGACCGCTGTGCGGTTCGGAGCTGAACATCGGGCGAAGGGTGAGTGTGCTCCGATGTCGCAAGGGCGACCGCCTGGGCGGTTTGGCAAGTTGGCACCGCATACGGACTTCCTTCTTGATATTGTGCGCGCCGAGCCGGACATCACTCTCAAGGAATTAGCATCGGCTCTGACTGAGACCCACGGCGTGCAGGTTCAGCTCTCATCGTTGCACCGGGCACTGGAACGGGCCGGGCTGTCATATAAAAAAAGGACTGATCGCGGCTGAACGTGATCGGCCTGCGCTACGCCTGGCACGCCGGGATTGGATCATGCGTCGCCAGCCGAGAATGCGCCAGGAGCCGCACAGGCTGGTGTTTATTGACGAAACAGCGGTGAAGACGAACCTCACTCGCCTGCGTGGCCGTGCGCCGGTTGGGGAACGGCTTTACGGCACCGCACCCTTCGGCAAATGGGGGACACAGACGTTCATCGCCGGGTTGACGCAAAACGCGCTGATTGCGCCTTGGGTCATCACCGGGGCCATGAACGGCCCTGCATTTGACAGGTATATCGAAACGCAACTGGCCCCCGAACTCGAACCCGGCACTGTTGTCATCCTCGATAACCTGTCCACGCACAAAAGCCCCCGCGCCGCCGAAGCATTGCGACGGCGAGGCTGTTGGTTCTTGTTCCTGCCCGCCTACAGCCCCGACCTTAATCCAATCGAATTGGCATTCTCAAAACTCAAGGCACACCTCCGACGGATCGGGGCCAGAACCTTCGACGCCCTATTCGAGGCGCTCGCAGAAATCTGTGAACTCTTCGACCCCCAAGAGTGCCGGAACTTCATCAAGGCTGCCGGATATGCCTCAGATTAAATGCAAAACGCTTTAGGGGCCGGTGAGGAGCGATTATTCCGGGAGGTCGAAGGTTGTCGTCTGATCCGCCCAATCCTCAAGATTGGTGCGTGTGCGGATGAACACCTGCGCAGTGCCGTTCGGGATCATCACCCCTGAGGTGGAGCGGGTAGACGGCTGCTCGTCCACATGGGGGTGCGCCAAAGGGCGATCTCCGATTACGGTGCCGTCCGCGAGCTCGACCCGCCAACCGTCGGCATAGTCGTCCCAACCGGTGTCGCCATGGGTCAGACTGACGTCAAAGCGCCAACCACCAGACGATTGCGTGGCCGAGATATCGGTGACCCGTGCCGGGTCCGCAAAGGCCGGTGCTGTGACAAGAAGAAGTGGGATAAAGTGCTTCATAGCCGTTAGTCTAGCCAAGGAGGAGGCTGCGGGGCAGTCACAATGCCGATAGGACGGGACAAGGGAGGAGGCAACTTGTCAGAGGGAGCGGTGAGGCCAGTTCAGCGGTCATACATCCTGTGCGCCACCTCACGCAGCGGGACGACGATGTTGTGCCGTATGCTGACGGAGACGGGCGTTGCCGGGCGGCCCGCCTCATACGTCCATGTGCCGGATGTGGCGCGCTGGTCTGCGAGTTTGGGATTGCCGACGGGCGAGACGGATTTGCGGGTGATCCTGCGTGCGGTTCTGGCGGCGGGATCGCAGGGGACCGGACCCTTCGGCCTGCGACTGATGCGCAAGAGTTTCGACTTTCTGGTGGATCGCCTGCGCCCATTGTTCCCGGATGCCGCAACAGAGCGCGCGCTGTTTGCGGCGGCATTCAACAATCCGGTCTATGTCCATCTGTCGCGCATGGACAAGGTTGCGCAGGCCGTTTCACTGGCGAAGGCAGAGCAGACCGGGCTCTGGCATCTTGCTGCGGACGGGCGCGAGATCGAACGGACGGCTCCCGATAGGCCTCTGGTTTATGACGCGGCGGTGATCGCGGCTCATCTGGCAGCCCTGCAACGTGATGACGCGGCGTGGCGGGCGTGGTTTGTCGCGGAGGGGATTACTCCGCTGCGGCTGACCTATGAGGACCTGGCGGCCTCCCCACTGTCGGGTCTGGAGCGGGTATTGGAGTTCCTGGGATTGGAGGCGTCGCTGGCTGCGGGCCTGTCACCGGGAACCGCGCCCCTGGCGGATGCAACAAGCCACGACTGGGTGGCCCGGTTCAAAGCGCGCTGTGATCAGCCGAAGGGTTTGTAGACCACGAGGATCAACACGCCGATGGCACCGATCACGCTGATCTCATTGTAGATGCGCAGCCAGCGGTCGGATTGTTCAAAGATGCCTTGCCGGGCGCGGATCACCAGCCGTCCGGTCCACGCGTAGTGCGCGATCAGCAGGGAGACGACACCGGTCTTCGCGAGGCTCCATGTGGGCCAGCCCCAGAGCTGCGCGAGATACAGACCTGAGAGAATCGCGATGACGCCGAGGCCTGCGGAAAAGCGGTATATGCGGATGGTAAGATCGCCAGTGGGGCCAAATTCCCCCGATGCTGTCCACTCTCTTTTCCAGAAGATCAATGCCCGCGGTGCGGCGAAGATGCCAGTCATCCACCCCATAACGCACAGAAGATGTATGACTTTCATCCATTCCATGGGAGGTGTTGTGCGCAGCATCGTGAGGCTCTGCAAGGTGCAGGTTAGGGCTTGCATGCAAAAACAATTGCCAGCGGGCTGTATTGGTTATATTATTTTACCAATTTCTGAAGTATTCGTGGTCAGCGGGAGTGAACAGATGGAAATGCCGACCCCGGACGCGGGTGTGATGTCCCGGAAAGCTCGGATCGTGGCGCGGCTGACCAAGGCCTTGCCCGCCGCCGCTGTAATCAGCGACCCCAACGAGACGCGCGCCTATGAGTGTGACGCGCTGACGGCCTACAAATGCCCGCCGCTGGCGGTTGTCCTGCCGGGAACGACGGCAGAGGTCGCGATTGCCCTGAAGATTTGCTTTGAGGAAGGCGTTCCCGTGGTGCCGCGCGGTTCGGGCACCTCTTTGGCGGGGGGCGCATTGCCGACGGCCGATAGTGTGATCCTTGGCGTGGCGCGGATGAACGCCGTGTTGGAGACGGATTACGACAACCGGATTATCCGGGTGCAGTCGGGCCGCACGAACCTGAGCGTCACGGGGGCTGTCGAGGCAGAGGATTTCTTTTACGCGCCTGACCCGTCCTCGCAACTGGCCTGTGCGATTGCGGGCAATATCGCGATGAACTCCGGCGGGGCGCACTGCTTGAAGTACGGTGTGACCACCAACAATCTTCTGGGCGTGACCATGGTGAGCATGGAGGGTGACGTGATCGAGATCGGTGGAGCGCATCTGGATGCGGGCGGGTATGATCTGCTCGGGCTGATTTGTGGAAGCGAGGGCCAGTTGGGCGTCGTTACAGAAGCAACCCTGCGGATCTTGCGCAAGCCGGAGGGCGCGCGGCCCGTGTTGATCGGCTTTGACAGCAACGAGGTGGCAGGCGCCTGCGTCAGTGATATCATCAAGGCGGAAGTTCTGCCCGTGGCGATCGAATTCATGGATCGGCCGATTCTGGAGATTGCAGAGAATTACGCAAGAGCCGGATACCCCGATTGCGAGGCGGTCTTGATCGTGGAGGTCGAAGGCAGTGAGCAGGAGATCGACGCGCAGCTTGGACTGATCAAGCAGATCGCGCGGTCGCACGATCCGGTTGACCTGCGCGAAGCGGCGACGGCAGAGGAGGCCGGACGGATATGGCTGGGTCGCAAGTCGGCCTTTGGCGCCGTCGGGCAAGTGGCCGATTACATGTGTCTGGACGGGACCATCCCGGTGAGCGAATTGCCGAGAGTTCTGACCGGGATCAAGGAGATCGCGGATAAGTACGGGCTGGAGGTTGGCAATGTTTTTCATGCGGGAGATGGCAATATGCACCCGTTGATCATGTTTGACGCCAACAAACCCGGCGATCTGGAATTGTGCGAGGCCTGCGGCGCGGACATCCTGCGGCTGTGTGTCGAGGTTGGCGGCTGCCTGACCGGCGAGCACGGCGTTGGCGTCGAAAAGCGCGATCTTATGAGTGCGCAGTTTACCGATGCGGATATGGAGGCACAGATGCGGGTGAAGGATGTGTTTGATCCGGCGTGGTTGTTGAACCCTGCGAAGGTGTTCCCGCTTGAGGCAACCAAGGCACGACGGGAGAGGGATTTCGCCGCCTGATGGCGGCGACCAACCGGGGGGCTGGGGCCCCCCGGACCCCCCGGTGAAAGGGGCTGTCTGCCCCTCTCACACTCACCCCTGAGAGTTGTAACTGGCAAGATGAAGGAGCGGGCCGGATGTTGAGCCCAGCGAATGAAATCGAATTGAGTGAGGCGGTGGCAGGTGCGACCGGTCCTTTGCGGATCGTCGGCGGTGGCACGCGGTCGATCGGTGCTGCCGGGGCGGGTGAGGTCCTGTCATTGGCGGAGATCTCAGGCATCACGCTTTACGAGCCGGGTGCTTTGACGCTAGTGGCCAGGTCAGGAACGCCCTTGGCGGAGATTGAGGCTGCCCTGGCGGCAGAGCGACAGCGGCTACCGTTTGAACCTGCCCAGATGGGCGCGCTATTGGGACGCGACGGTGTGTCGACTATCGGCGGAGTGGTGGCGGCCAATGCCTCCGGCCCACGGCGGTTCCAGGCAGGGGCCTGTCGCGACAGCTTGATCGGTGTGCGGTTTGTGGATGGGACGGGCACCGTGTTGAAGAACGGCGGGCGGGTGATGAAAAACGTCACGGGCTACGATCTGGTAAAGCTGATGTCCGGGTCCTGGGGGACTTTGGGCGTTCTGTCGGAGGTGGCATTCAAGGTTTTGCCAAAGCTCGATGGGGCGACTGTGATTGTGCGCGGTGCGTTGGATGCACTGGCGGTGATGACGCGGGCCGTGACCTCTCCGTTTGAGATCTCGGGCGCGGCATCTGTGCCGGGCGAGGGTGTGTTTCTGCGCCTTGAAGGATTGGAGACATCGGTATCGTACCGGGTCGCGCGGGTCTCGGCGCTGATGGGCGATTTGGGCGAGGTTGAGGTGGTTGAAGATCCTGCTGCCTCGGAGCGTTTGTGGACACGCTTGCGCGACGTGACTGATTTTGCGGGCGGCAGTGCGGCGGTCTGGCGGGTCTCGATGAAGCCATCGGACCTGATGGAGCGGCTGATGCCTGCTCTGGCCAGCGCCGATCTGGAAATGCAATTCGATTGGGCCGGTGGGTTGGCGTGGGTGCGGTTGCGTGAGGGTGCCTCGGACGCGCGGATTGTGGAGATGCATAAGGCATTGCAGGCCGGTGTGGTGACCCATGGAGGCGGACATGCGACGCTGTACAAAGCGCCTGAAACTGTCTTGAGAGCGGTCAGTGTGTTCCAGCCGGACGCACCGGGTGTGGCGGCGTTGTCTCGGGGGCTCCGGCAGCGGTTCGATCCGCGTGGCATTCTGAACCGTGGTCTGATGGACCCCTGCCCTGTGGCCGAGGTGACTTGATGGCGCTCTGCGATTGTCGGACCAATCCATGGGAGTGAGGGTGATCCCGTTCAGGTCGATGGCCGTGGTCCCGGTGCGGTCTGTGAGCGGACCGGGAGCTTGGTCCGACAGCATCGGCCTTGCGGTTGGCCTGCCGGGCCTCGCGACCTCGGCCGGTGCGGCCGTCATCGCATCTACCTTTGCAATTTCTTTCGACTGGGGCTGATCCATGCAAACGACGTTCTCACCTGAGCAATTGAGCGACCCTGCCACCGCACGATCAAACGACATCCTGAGAAGTTGCGTGCACTGCGGATTCTGCACGGCGACCTGTCCGACGTATCAGGTCCTGGGCGACGAGTTGGACAGCCCGCGCGGACGCATCTATCTGATCAAGGATATGCTGGAGGCGGGCCGCCCGGCGGATGCCCAGACGGTGAAGCATATCGACCGCTGTCTCAGTTGTCTGGCGTGTATGACGACGTGCCCATCGGGTGTGCATTATATGCATCTGGTGGATCACGCGCGCGACTATATCGAACAGACCTATCGACGCCCCTGGTTTGAGCGCATCCTGAGATGGACGCTTGCGCAGATCCTGCCCTATCCCATGCGTTTCCGGTTGGCGCTTCTGGGTGCCAAAATCGGGCGTCCGTTTGCGCGCCTGATGCCGGATGCGCGGCTTCGGGCAATGCTGGAGATGGCGCCGAGGTACATCCCTCCGGTCAGCCGCAACGATGATCCGCAGACGTTTCCGGCGGTGGAAAAGAAGATGCGCGTGGCTCTGATGACGGGCTGTGCGCAGAAAGCTCTCAACACCGATATCAATGACGCCACGATCCGGGTTCTGACGCGGCTGGGGGCAGAGGTTGTGGTGGCCGAGGGCGCGGGCTGCTGCGGGGCGCTGACGCACCACATGGGAAAGACCGGGGAAAGTCACAGGACGGCGGCGAAGAACATTCGTGCCTGGACGTCAGAGATAAAAGGCGATGGGCTCGACGCGATTGTGATCAATACGTCGGGATGCGGGACCACAGTCAAGGATTACGGCCATATGTTCCGTGGGGATGCTTTGGCTGACGACGCCGCGGCTGTGGCGGGGCTGGCCAGGGATATCAGTGAGGTGCTGATGGACCTGCTTCCTGCAGAGGCCATAAAGCGGCCCGGCGAAGGTATCCGCGTGGCCTATCATGCAGCGTGTTCGCTTCAGCACGGCCAGCAGATCAAGACCTACCCCAAGGATCTTCTCAAACGCGCCGGATTTAAAGTGGTGGAGCCTGCCGACAGCCATCTGTGCTGCGGATCGGCGGGGACCTATAACCTGATGCAACCCGAGATCTCGGGTCAGTTGAAGGAGCGCAAGGTTCAAACGCTGGAGGCCACCCGCCCTGATATCATCGCGGCGGGCAACATCGGGTGCATGATGCAGATCGGAGGCGGCACCGATATTCCTATCGTCCACACGGTGGAATTGCTGGATTGGGCCACCGGTGGCCCTCGCCCTGCAGCGCTGGATCGGGATCGAAGCGCGCCCGCTGTGCCGCTCTTGCGATAGGACGGCCATAATTCTGCCCAACGGCCCGACTATCTGACCTTGAAATCAGGGGTCAGGAGTGTTGCCATATGCGTTCTCTCAGTCCGATCGTTGCGGCATTGTTCGGCTGCCTGACATCTGTCGCGCAGGGCCAGTCAATGCTGCCTGTAGTCGGTTCGGATGAACCCTTGCGGGCGCTGACGACGGTAGAGGATGCGCGCGGATGGGGGGCGATTGGTCGGCTGGAATCCAGGGTGTCCTTCTGCTCGGCCACTTTGATTGCGGCCGATCTGATCCTGACGGCGGCCCACTGTGTGTTTGATCCGGAGACAGGACAGCGTTTCGCCGCTGAAGATTTATTGTTTGCGGCGGGACTGCGCAATGGGCGCGCTGTGGCGTCCCGGTCCGCGCAACGCACGATTGTGCTGCCAAGCTATCGCCCCGGTGAGGGGGAGGGGTTGGAGATGATCGGCCAGGATATTGCTTTGGTTGAGCTTGCAAGCGCCATCAATGATCCGGGCATCGTGCCATTGCAAACCGGTATCGGGTTGGAGCGTGATGACACCGTGACCATCGTCTCCTATGGGCGCGACAGGGAAGACCACGCGTCGATTGAGGAAGGCTGCCAGGTGCTGGATCGCTCGGGCAATGTGCGCTCACTCGATTGCTCCATCGTACCGGGCAGCTCTGGCGCGCCGGTCATGCAGATGCGGAGCGGAATCCCCCGGATCGTGGCCGTGGTGTCAGCGGTGGGCGAAGTGCGTGGTGACGAAGTAGCGCTCGTGGTGGCATTGGACCAACAGTTGGCTTTGCTGATGAATCAACGGATCAGTAGCGGCGGGTTTTCGGCATCTCGTGGCGATACGACCGTCTTCGGCCAAACGGCTTCCGATCGCAACATGGTTGGTGGAGCGCGCTTTATCCGGCCCTAGGATCCGGGGTCTTGAAACCCCAAAACGGGCTTCCCACATTCATTCCATCGGTGCCGCTTGAGCGGACCGATACAACCAGCAACCGGGCCTGTGCCGAAATCGGGCAGCCCAGACTTTAGTTGTCGCTCAATGGAGGATGACCCATGCGAACCTATGATTTTTCACCACTCTACCGTGCCACAGTCGGCTTCGACCGCGTCGCGGATATGCTTGACCGGGTGTTGACCCAAGACGCAGGCGCGTCGACCTATCCCCCCTACAACATCGAAAAGATCGACGAAAATGCCTATCGCATCTCTGTCGCGGTAGCCGGGTTCTCGGACGCGGATCTGAACGTGGAGCAGCGCGAGCACCAGCTCGTCGTGTCCGCCAAGCGCGAAGCGGCCGAGACCTCCCAAACCTATCTGCACCGTGGCATTGCGACCCGGTCGTTCGAAAAGCGGTTCCAGCTTGCCGATCATGTTCGCGTGACGGGCGCCGTGGCCGAGCACGGGATGCTTCACATCGACCTGGTGCGCGAAGTGCCTGAGGCGCTGAAGCCGCGCCAGATCGAGATTGGCGGCAGCACCGCCAAGGCTCTTGAGGCGGAGACGGTGGACGCCTAAGCGCTCCGCCAGACTACGCACTATCTGGGGCGGTCCATAACGGGCCGCCCTTTTTGGGTCTACCGACTGGATCAAACAGATGCCAAATGCCGCCCGGCATTTCGATCCGGCAAGTGGGTGTCGTGTTGTCCAATGATCCATCCAGTGTCGCGGGGCGGCGGTTGGGTTTCCCGAGATCGGCTACGGATAGCCGCGCTCCGGACGTGTCAGAACCATTGCCCCGGTTCCATCAGGCCCAATTCCATCAACTGCATCGAGGACCAGTGGAACTGCACGGATTTGTGCCAGCGAAAGTCGGGGATGTCGTGGCGCGAACCAGGGTTGGTGCGCAGGGCCTTGGCGACCCGGAACGAGCATATCGTGGCCGAAAGTGAATGGTGCCACGGGCAAGAGTAGGTATTCAGCTCTTCATCCGACAGAGTATGGTTTTCGCGAAGGGTCAGGCCGGGTTGCGCCTGGAACAGGCCCACACGGTCGATCTTGCGTTTGGGTTTGGAGACGTGCTCTTCAAACCGCCAGCGCAACCCGCCGTAGAAGTTCAGCTGCCGTTCCATCACCTCATTGTTCTCTGCGCCAGTGCGCCGGGTCTCGGCGTAATAGCCGGAGCTGTCGAGCAGTGCGCCATCCAGATCGACGGCATTGGGATGGGAAGACAGATCACCCGCGTAAAGATCGACCACATAGGTCAGCACAGAGGCGCGGCGTTCCTCCATCACCCAGGTGACAAGCTCCGTCACCATGCGATCCTCACAAAACGGGAAGAACAGGTATTCGCCGTTGTAGCAGTAATGGATCCACTCCCCCGGCACTTTTTCGATCAGGGCATTGACGACATCCTGCGTTGCGCCGGGCTGGCGGGATGGGTGGCGGATAATGTATTGAACGGTCCCCGCAGTCTCGGCCGCGTCGGGAACTTCCACCTCATCAGGGGCGACGATGAAGATGGCCTTGAAGCCGAGCGAATGCAGGTGGTCCAGCGATGACGCCAATTCGACCCGGTCCTCTGCGATCAGCACAGCGAAGGGGCCTTTGCCGAGGGAAGCCGCAGGAACTGCTTTGAAGCTGGAAAGAGTGGCGAAATTCATGACGACGGCTGCTCTGATCGTGTTTTGCGTTAAGATGCCTGCACGCAGGGCCTGGCGCAAGCCTGGCTTCGATTCAGGTCTGGCATCGGTTGAAGCATGCGCGCGGGCAGGGTAAGGCACGACCATTGAGATTTCCATATCCTTTGGCGCAGGTGCCGCGAGAATGACCAAGAAGCTGTTTGTGAAGACCTACGGCTGTCAGATGAACGTCTATGACAGTGAGCGCATGGCGGAGGCTCTGGGCGCTGGCGGTTACGAGCAGGTCGATCAGCCGGACGACGCGGATATGATCCTGCTCAACACCTGCCACATCCGCGAAAAGGCGGCAGAGAAGTTGTATTCCGATCTTGGGCGTTTGCGGCCATTGCGTGCCGCCAATCCCGAATTGAAGATCGGCGTTGCGGGCTGCGTGGCACAGGCCGAAGGCGAAGAGATCATGCGCCGTCAGCCGATGGTCGATCTGGTCGTTGGCCCGCAGACCTACCACCGCCTGCCAAAGATGATGGAGGCCGTGGACCGGGGCGAGAAGGCGCTGGACACAGATTTTCCGGAAGAGGACAAATTTGCGCTCCTGCCCAAGCTGCGTGCGCCCCGTGGGCCAGCAGCGTTTCTGACTGTGCAAGAGGGCTGCGACAAGTTCTGCGCCTTCTGCGTCGTGCCCTATACGCGGGGCGCCGAGGTGTCCCGTGCGCCCGAGCGGTTGTTGAGTGAGGCCCGCGATCTGGCGGAACGCGGGGTCCGGGAAATCACGCTGCTGGGGCAGAACGTAAATGCATATCGCAATCGCGATTGGGGCCTGGCGCGGCTGATCCGGGAGATGGCGAAAATCGACGGGCTGGACCGCCTGCGATTTACCACGTCGCACCCCAACGACATGGAAGACGACCTGATCGACGCCCATGGCAATTGCCCTCAGCTTATGCCGTACCTGCACCTTCCGGTGCAGTCGGGATCGGACAGGATCCTCAAGGCGATGAACCGCAAGCACACTGCCGAAAGCTATATCCGCTTGATCGAACGGATCCGGCGCGCTCGTCCCGATCTGCTGCTGTCAGGTGATTTCATCGTCGGTTTCCCCGGCGAGACCGAGCAGGATTTTCAAGCGACCCTCGATCTGGTGGAAACGGTCGGATACGGTGCCGCCTATTCGTTCAAATACTCCCCCCGACCCGGCACCCCGGCGGCTGAGCGCGATGGCCAGGTCTCCGATGATGTCGCCAGCGAACGGCTGCAGCGCCTGCAAACGCTGATCACCCGCCAACAGCTCATCGCGCAGGAGGCGATGGTGGGTCGCCGCGTGAAAGTGCTGTTCGAGAAGGCAGGGCGCAAACCCGGCCAGATGATCGGTAAATCGGATTACCTACACTCCGTCCACGTCGATGGTCCGCCTGAGTTGCGCGGGCAAATTGCCGAAGTAGAGATCGTGGAGAGCAAAACGAACTCGCTCATGGGATGCCTCATCTAGTCGGTATCGGGCAGGACAGGGCAGCCGTTAAGGTCAACGCAGTCCACTGATCACACAGTCGGGGGACGCCAAAACAATCGTAACTGATTCGTCCGATCGTCTGTGAAACGGCAACAAAAGACGCGATGTCTGAGTGCAGCCCGGTGGCGAAGGTGGTCACATCGCGTCCATCGGTTATGGGGCTGGAAAAAGTAGTCGAATCGCGTGGTTGCTGTTTCCAAAACCGCAACCAATCCAAGAATAAGCCCCTTCCCAACTAGGGATAAGGTGCTATCGTGCCGTAATCCAAGGTGTATTCTGTCTCGGTCCTGCCAGGCCGCCGGGAAGACGCCTAATTAACAGACTAAAGCACTGCCGTGACTGGGTGCGGTGGGCGAAATCGGATCAAAGGGGGATGCGCGAGTGACGAATGCACCGATACGGGGACTGACTGGAACGCTGGCCGTTGCGGCCTTGATTGCAGGGGCGTTTGGTGCCACTACAACCCCGGCTGCTGCTCAGCAACAAATTATTGTAAGTGGCACGGTTGAGCCGGGACTGTGGGTGGATCCCGATGGGTGCCTGCATTGGGTCGCTGATGGTGGCGTTGAGGGGTATATGGAAGGCCGGGTCAATCCGGTCAACGGTATGCCGGTTTGCCTTGAAGTGAACGCGTGCGGCGTCGCGAACACCGACACGATGTTCCAGACCGACTCTGCGCGCCTGACCAGCTCTGGCCGCGCCTATCTGCAACAGTTTTTTGGAGAGGCCGGGGCGTATGCCTATGCCATCTATGGCCACACCGATAGTCGGGCTTCGGACGAATACAACATGCGCCTGAGCAACCGTCGTGCCGCTGCTGTGGCAAACGTCGCCCGCTCCGTCGGAGCCCGCGTCGCCCGCGAGATCGGCTATGGCGAACGACGCCCGGTGGCGCCAAACGATTCGGCCGCCAACATGCAGCGCAACCGTCGCGTTGAAATCGTGTGCTACCGCTAAGGCGGAGGAAGGACCTACACAATGAGCATGTTTAAACTTCCTTTGTTGATCAGCGCGACCTTGGCCCTGGCGGGCTGTATCGAAGGCACGACCGCAGCGCGGACCGGACCCAACGGTGAACCACCTGTCATCGCGATCGGCGAAGACCGAGGCCGCGACGCCGGCTCGCTCTCGCGGCTTGAGGCGGGCATCTTCATTGATCCCGATGGATGCCACATCTGGATGATCGACGATGGCCTGGAGGGCTACTGGTCGCGCCGCCTCGATCCGCGCTCGGGCTTGCCGGTCTGCACACAACCCGCGCCTCCCGGCTCCATCATTGGTGATTACTCCTCGGGCAGCCCGGGTATTCCGGACCGCGTTCCGCGGAGCGCAAACCGTCGCTGACCTTTTGCCAAACAGCGTATTCGCAGGCGGGCTTTCGGGGTCGCCTGTTTGCGTATGATATGGGCAGGTTTGGCGTGTTTCCGCATGCCAGCCCCAAAACCTTGCGGAAAATCACCGATCCGCAGTGGACAAGGCAGGGTCGCTGGGGTCGAACTCACCCCATCAAACAAGCGCGCCCCGGTGTGATCGGGGCCCAAACCCTGACCGGAGCATTCTTTGGTAACTGACCAGCTGACCGACACGGACACGGCACCTTACGCCGCAGCGCTTGAGCGCACGGTAGAGTTCCCCGACAACCGCCTGCTGATCGAGCTTTGCGGAGAGTTCGACAAGAACCTCGCCCAGATAGAGCAGCTTTTGTCTGTTCAGATCCTGCGGCGGGGCAATGTGCTGGCGATCCACGGCGAGACGCGCGACCGCGCTGGTGACATCCTGCAAGGCCTTTATGAGCGGCTGGAACAGGGCAAAATCGTTGAGATGGGCGATATCGACGCGGCAATACGTCTCGGTGTGTCCGAAACAGGCACTGGCGTTCGCGACGGCGACCAGATCGAGATGTTCAATGGCGGTTCGCTGGAGATCGGCACCCGCAAGAAAACGGTCGAACCGCGCACGCTGGCGCAGCAGAACTACGTCCGCTCACTTTACAGCAATGAGTTGGCGTTTGGGATCGGTCCCGCAGGCACCGGCAAGACCTATCTCGCGGTGGCCGTCGCCGTGAACCAGATGATGAGTGGTCATGTCGACAAGATCATCCTCTCCCGTCCGGCGGTCGAGGCAGGCGAACGCCTCGGGTTCCTTCCCGGTGACATGAAGGACAAGGTCGACCCCTACATGCAGCCGCTGTATGACGCGTTGAACGATTTCCTGCCGGGTAAGCAATTGGCAAAACTGATGGAGGAAAAGACCATCGAAATCGCTCCATTGGCCTTTATGCGCGGGCGCACGCTGTCCAACGCTTATGTGGTGCTGGATGAGGCCCAGAACGCGACGTCGATGCAGATGAAGATGTTTCTGACACGGCTGGGGCAGGGCTCCCGAATGGTGATCACAGGCGACCGCACGCAGGTGGATTTGCCGCGCGGCGTGACCAGCGGGCTGTCGGATGCAGAACGCATTCTGGGCGACGTACCGGGGATCAGTTTCAACTACTTCACCGCCAAAGACGTCGTTCGCCACCACATGGTCGCCAAGATCATCCAAGCCTACGACAAGGATGGCCCGGTGGGTTAGACCTCAGTCCTTGGTGTCGGACTCGTTCATCAACCAAGTCGGCAAAAACCAGATAGCGATCGCCAGGAAAATCGTCGCGACAGCGAAGACCGGGTGATCCACCAGTTTCATAAACAGGGTTTCGCTGAAACTCGTCAGCGCAGTGGTCGATAGAATCATTTTCTTGCCTGCCTCAGATTTTGTTTTCTTCGAGGTAGCGAAACAATGGGGCAAAAGATGGGCAAATTGTTTCAGATCCCAGAATAGGCGGAAATTCGATCATGCACGGCTGATTTGCGCTGTCGCAAATGTAGACCTGACCCCAGATCTGGCGACCTGTCGGGCAAGCGCCGCTCGCCTGAAACGTAGCGACAGAAGCCACCATCGCGATCAAGGAACCCATGTGGCTGGGTCCGGACAGATTGTCGGACGCAATCGAAGGCATGTGACCCCGCTGCGGTCCGTGTTAGGGGCCTGTGATGGAGATTGATATCCTTATTGAGTCGCCCGAATGGCAAGCTGTAGATCTGCCCAGGTTGGCGCAGGCGGCATGCGTCGCTACGCTGCACGGCGTCGGAATGGATCCTGCGCGATTTTCCCTGTCCATCCTCGCCTGCGACGACGCCCGCATCGCGGTTCTCAATACTGAGTTTCGGGGTAAGCCTACGCCCACAAATGTCCTCAGCTGGCCATCCGAGGATCGCTCCCCCGACCGTCCCGGCGCGATCCCGGACCTGCCGGAGGGCAACGACGGTCCGCCGGAGGAGCTCGGAGACCTCGCACTGGCCTACCAGACCTGTGCGCGAGAGGCCCAGGACGGCGGCAAACCGCTTGTCCACCACGTTTTTCATCTGATTATTCACGGGTTGTTACATTGCCTGGGCTATGACCACGAAACAGACCTTGACGCCGACGTCATGGAAGCGTTGGAAACACAAATACTTGCCACGATGGGCCTCCCTGACCCATATTGATCCTGTAGGACAATTTTTGCCCTATCATTTTGGAAAGGAGCCATGAGCTCAAATCCCGATCCTTCGTCTGAGGCGGCGCAAAGCGCGCTTGATGACGATGACGAATCCCCGGCTCAGCGGCCCGGATTCTTTGCCCGGATATTTGGTACGGACGCGGAGGGGCCTGACCCCGACGGCGAGGCCGAACCAGAGGTCCGTTCTGACACCCCGACCTTTGGGCCACGCCTGCCCGGCATCTCCAACCTGCGGCAGATGCGGGTGGAAGACGTGGCGATCCCGCGCGCAGAGATTGTCTCGGTCGCCAATGACACTGATCTGTCCGATCTGGTTCAGGTGTTCCGCGACAGCGGAATGACACGGTTGCCTGTCTATGACGGCACGTTGGATGAGCCGATTGGACTGGTTCATTTGAAGGATATCGCGCTCGGATACGGGTTCAACGGCGGGAATGAGACGTTCACCCTGTCGGAGTCGCTTCGGCCTGTCCTGTACGTGCCGCCCTCGATGCCCATCGGCGTGCTGCTGACCAAAATGCAGGCCGACCGGACGCATATGGCGCTGGTGATTGATGAATACGGTGGCGTCGACGGGCTTCTGACCATCGAGGATCTGATCGAGCAGGTCATCGGCGAGATTGAGGATGAACACGACGTGGAAGAAGCGCAGCCCTGGGTGCGCGAGGAAGACGGTGCGTTTCTGGCGCTGGCCCGCGCCCCGCTGGAGGACTTCGAGTCGGAGATCGGCCTTGATCTGGTGGATGAGGAGGAGGAAGAGGAAGTCGATACGCTCGGCGGCCTTGTGTTCCTTCTGTCCGGACGCGTGCCTGCGCGCGGCGAAGTCGTCGCACATCCCTCTGGCGTGGAGTTCGAGGTGATTGACGCAGATCCGCGCCGGATCAAGCGGTTGCGCGTTCGGATGCCTGCCGAGGCAGCCGAGTGAATTTAGCGGACGGCGCGACATTGGGGCGTTGGCAATCGCGCGCCTTGGCGGCGGTCTCCGGCGGCGTAGCCGCGCTGTCATTGCCGCCGTTTGATGTGTGGCCGGTCCTGTTCCCCGCCTTCGCCCTGATCGCCGCACTCGTGGCCACATCGCAATCACCGCGGGAAGCGGCATGGCAGGCATGGGCGGCCGGCGCAGGGTGGTTTGCTGTGGCGATGCACTGGATTGTGCAGCCATTCTTTGTGGATGCCGCTGCAACCGGCTGGATGGCGCCATTTGCGCTTGTCTTGCTTGCGGGCGGTCTGGCGCTGTTTTGGGGTGTCGCAGGATGGATCTCCGGGCGTATCGCGTCGCGGGGAGCGGGCCGCGCCTTTGTCTTCGCCGGGATCTTGACGCTGACCGAAGCCTCGCGTGGCTATGTCTTTTCGGGATTGCCATGGGCGGAACCCGGCCACGGGTTGATTGCGTCCCAAATGCTGGCGCTCTCCGCATGGGGCGGACCTTACGGGTTGACCCTTCTGGTGCTCGCGATCTCTGCGGGGTCCGCCGCGCTTTACCTTACGCGCGGACTTGTGATTGCGGGATTGCCGCTGGCGGCGGGCCTGGGGATCGGCCTGATCCCTCTCGCACCCTCCGCGCCGGTGTCCGCACCCGATGCGCCGGTCATCCGGATCGTCCAGATCAACGCCCCTCAGCATCTGAAATGGCAGCCCGACATGATCCCGGTTTTCTTCGACCGTGGCCTGTCGCTGACCCAAAGCGTCCCCGGCCCGCTCGGCGCACCTGATTTGGTCGTCTGGCCCGAATCCAGTCTGCCTCAGCTTTTGGGACGGTCTGAAACGGCGCGCGCGCAGATCGCTGAGGCCGCAGGCGCCGCGCAGGTGCTGGTCGGTGGGCAACGCTATGCGGGGATTGAGCCGCGAAATACCCTGGCGCTGCTGGATGCCGAAGGAGAGGTCGCTGCCGTTTACGACAAGCACCACCTCGTCCCGTTCGGCGAGTATATGCCGCTGCGCGGATTGGCGGATCGCCTCGGCCTGCAAGGCCTCGCGCAACAGATGTCCGGCGGCTATCGCCCCGGTCCGGGTCCGCAACTGATCGATCTTGGCACGATCGGCCGGGCCTTCCCGATGATCTGTTACGAGGCAATTTTCAGCCGTTACATTCGCGCGGTGGAGCGGCCTGATGTCATGATCCAAGTCACCAATGACGCATGGTTCGGCAGCTTTGCCATGCCATACCAGCACCTCGCGCTTGCCCGCCTTCGCGCCGCTGAACAGGGTCTGCCGCTGGTCCGGGCCGCAAACACCGGCGTGTCGGCCATGATCGACGCGCGCGGCACTATTGTGGAGGCGCTTGCGATGGATACCCAGGGCGTGATTGATGCCCGCCTTCCGCAGGCGCTGCCGCCGACGGTCTATGCGCGCGCAGGCGACCTTCCAGCGCTCGTCCTGGCCATTTTTGTCACATTGGCGGGGCTGGTCACCGCCCGCCGTACGCGCGCCCATTGATCCTGTCTCAAAAGCCGCGTAAGCCGCGTCAACCCCTCCACAACGGCTTCCTGGCGTGGAGAAATTTTCAATGGAGCACTCCCCATGGCGCGTAATAATTATCTGTTCACCTCAGAAGTCCGTATCTGAAGGCCACCCCGACAAAGTCTGCGATCGGATTTCCGACGCAATCCTTGACGCGTTTCTGACGGAGGAGCCTGAAGCGCGTGTGGCATGTGAAACCTTTGCCACCTCCGGCATGGTTGTCATCGGTGGTGAAGTCGGTCTGTCGGACCCGGAGAAGCTCAAGGACTACATGGGTCGCGTCAGCCAGATCGCCCGCGATTGCATCAAGGATATCGGCTACGAGCAGGACAAGTTTCACTGGGACACCTGCCATGTGCTGAACTTTCTGCACGAGCAGTCCGCCCATATCGCCCAGGGCGTCAATGCGGCGGAAAACAAGGACGAGGGCGCCGGCGATCAGGGCATCATGTTCGGCTACGCAGTGGATGAGACGCCAGAGCTGATGCCGGCCCCAATCCAATACGCTCACAAAATCCTGCGCCGTCTGGCCGAGGTGCGCAAAAATGGCACCGAGCCGACTCTGCGCCCGGACGCCAAATCGCAGCTGACCCTGCGCTATGAAGACGGCAAGCCGGTTGAAGTGACGTCCATCGTGCTGTCGACGCAGCATGAAAGCACCGATCAGACCTCGGACGATATCCGCGCCATCGTGGAGCCGTATATCCGTGACGTCCTGCCGTCGGGTTGGATTTCCGAGACGACCGCATGGCACGTGAACCCGACCGGCGTCTTCGTGATTGGCGGGCCGGACGGTGACGCAGGTCTCACGGGCCGCAAGATCATTGTCGATACCTATGGCGGAGCCGCCCCGCACGGCGGTGGCGCGTTCTCGGGCAAGGATCCGACCAAGGTCGACCGCTCCGCCGCCTACGCCGCGCGCTATCTGGCCAAGAACGTGGTGTCGGCTGGTTTGGCCTCCCGCTGCACAATCCAGCTCGCCTATGCAATTGGTGTGGCGGAACCGCTGTCGATCTACGCCGACACCCACGGGACAGGCCAAGCCGATGAGGTAGAGATCGAGCGGGCGCTGCGTCAGGTTATGGATCTCACCCCGCGTGGCATCCGCACGCACCTTGGGATGAACAAGCCGATCTACGAGCGTACGGCGGCCTATGGTCACTTTGGCCGCACGCCTGACTCGGATGGGGGCTTCTCGTGGGAGAAGACCGATCTGGCCGACGCCATCAAGGCCGCACTTTAGAACATTTGGAGTGAGGTGGCGCGCGGCTTGATGTTCGAGCCGTCGCCTGCCTTTGACATATTGCCGCTATCATGACAAATTCGCACCCCCTCCGCCCGCACCGCAACTTCTATGGCCGCCGAAAAGGCCATGACCTCCGCGATAGCCAGGAGCGGTACCTGGAGCAGGATCTGGCCCGGCTGTCACCCGGTGCAGTCGACTGGGACGTGAATCCGGACCGGGCGCCGCTGGATCTGGCGGATCGGTTCGGGGCAGCACCCGTCTGGCTGGAGATCGGGTTTGGCGGCGGCGAGCATCTGGTGCATCAGGCCGTCCGCAATCCCGACGTAGCGATCATCGGCTGTGAACCCTACATCAACGGCGTCGCCATGCTGCTCGGTAAAATCCGGGCGGCGGGGGTGAGCAACCTTGCCGTCTACCCCGGTGATGCACGCGATCTGTTTGATGTGCTGCCGGAGGGCTACATCGCCAGGGCGTTCCTTCTCTATCCCGATCCGTGGCCCAAATCCCGCCATCATCGCAGGCGCTTCGTGACGGCGGATCATCTGCAGCCGTTGCGCCGCGTTCTGGCTGACGGAGCAGAGTTTCGGGTGGCGACGGACATCAAGGATTACGTGCGCCAGACGATGGAAGAGGTCCCGAAGGCGGGCTTTGAGTGGCTCGCCGAAAAGGCCTCCGACTGGCGAGAGCCGTGGGGTGATTGGCTGTCAACGCGGTACGAGCAGAAGGCCTTCCGGGAGGGCCGCACGCCGCATTACATGACGTTTCGCAAAGCGTAGACCAGGGGCTGCTCAAGGTTGAGCAACCTTCCAAGCCTCTGCAAAATAACAACAAATAAATTCCGTTAACTCTTTGTTTATCTTGCCGCAACGATCTGATCACGGTTTGGCATGGGCGTCGGGGCCTTGGGGCCGCGCGGGATCGGCTGCTGCGCCTAACGGCGTTTTGGGGTGTGGACGCCCCTTTGCGTCGCAGGTATCAGGCCGACAGGGCGGTGCGTCGGTGCCTGGCCGCGCAAGAAGGAGAGATTGATATGTCCAGCCATGGTGATCCCAGACCGATGACGGCCCGCAAGGGAGCCGCGCTGAAAGGCACGGCGGAGGTTCCGGGCGACAAGTCGATCTCGCACCGATCCCTGATCCTTGGCGCGATGGCCGTGGGGGAGACGCGGGTGACGGGCTTGCTGGAGGGGCAGGATGTTCTCGACACGGCGTCTGCCATGCGCGCATTCGGGGCGGAGGTGGCGCGCGGAAACGACGGCACCTGGTCGATCCACGGCGTTGGCGTTGGCGGCTTTGCGGAGCCGGAGGATGTGCTGGATTGCGGCAATTCCGGCACCGGTGTGCGCTTGCTGATGGGGGCGATGGCCACCACGCCGATCAGCGTCACGTTTACAGGTGACGCGTCTTTGCGGTCGCGGCCGATGGCGCGGGTCACCGATCCTTTGACGTTGTTCGGCACGCGGTCGTATGGCCGCGCCCAGGGACGGTTGCCGATGACCCTGGTCGGCGCGGCAGATCCGCTGCCGGTGCACTACGCGACGCCGGTGCCATCGGCTCAGGTGAAATCCGCCGTGTTGCTGGCGGGTCTCAACGCACCCGGCCAGACTGTCGTGATCGAGGCAGAGGCCACGCGCGACCATTCGGAGCGGATGCTGGCGGGCTTCGGGGCAGAGATTTCCACCGAGGTCACGCCAGAGGGGCGCGTGATTACCCTGACCGGGCAACCTGACCTCAAGCCGCAGATCATCGCCGTGCCGCGCGACCCAAGCTCTGCCGCGTTTCCGGTCTGTGCGGCGCTGATCGTCGAAGGCTCGGACGTTCTGGTGCCCAACATCGGCCTCAACCCCACCCGCGCGGGCCTGTTTGAGACCCTGCGCGATATGGGCGCGGATCTGACATATGAAAACCGTCGTGAGGAGGGCGGAGAACCCGTCGCCGACCTGCGCGCGCGTTATTCGCCCGACATGAAGGGCATCGAGGTGCCGCCGGAGCGGGCCGCTTCGATGATCGACGAATACCCGATCCTGTCGGTCGTCGCGGCCAATGCCGAGGGACGGACCATCATGCGCGGCGTCAGGGAGTTGCGGGTGAAGGAAAGCGACCGGATCGCCGCCATGGCTGACGGGTTGCGCGCCTGCGGCGTTGAGGTAGAGGACGGCCCCGATTGGTGGATCGTCACCGGGCGCGGGCCCGGTGGCGTCAAAGGCGGCGAGACCGTGGCCACGCATCTGGATCACCGCATTGCCATGTCGTTTCTCTGTGCCGGGTTCGCCAGCCAGCAGGGCATCACCATCGACGACGTCGGCCCGATTTCGACGTCCTTTCCGATCTTCGAGCCACTGATGCGGCAGCTTGGGGCGCGGTTGGAGATATCGAACGGGTAAGACCCCGCGATTGGGTCGATGCCGGTGGTATCCTTCGGTTTTTGAGCGTCAGGGTGATTGCACTTGCCGGGACAAATGTGACAGTCAAACGGGTATGAGATTTACGGTTGCGATAGATGGGCCGGCTGCGGCGGGCAAAGGCACGATCGGGCGTGCGGTGGCGGAGCGGTTCGGGTTCGGGCACCTCGACACCGGGTTGCTGTACCGTGCCGTTGGTGCGCGGACCCTGCGTGGCGAGCGCGCGATTGAAGCGGCATTGTCGCTGTCGCCCAATGATCTGGCTGATCCGGACGCGCTTCGCAGCCCCGATGTGGCGCAGGCGGCCAGCAAGGTTGCGGTGATCCCGGAGGTGCGCGCGGCACTGCTGGATTATCAGCGCGCCTTTGCCCACAGGACAGGCGGCGCAGTGTTGGACGGGCGCGATATCGGGACGGTGATCTGCCCTCGGGCGGAGGTGAAGCTGTTTGTGACCGCCAGCGCCGAGGTGCGCGCCATGCGGCGGATGCAGGAATTGCTCGGGCGCGGTCTGGAGGCTGAGTTCGACACCGTCCTTGCCGACGTCCGCGCCCGCGATGCGCGCGATACCGACCGCGCGGCTGCCCCGATGATCGCGGCTGAGGACGCGCTGACCCTCGACACCAGCGATCTGTCGGTGGAGGCCACGATTGCAGCGGCGATTGCCGCGGTGGAGGCAAAACATCCCACGCAGGCGTGACGGCGCGTGAGGCATTCCGTACTAGGACCGCACCGCATCCGGCGCTAGGGTGAACCGACATGCTTCGGAGGCCGTTCCATGCTGCGCACATTAGTTATCGTCGCTTTGACCGCAACCATGCCGCTCGCGGTCACGGCCCAGGTCGCCCCGCCAGCGCAGGAGCAGCCCGGAACCGGGGCCATGACGGTGCCGCGCATGGCGACGATCCTCAGGGCAATTGACGAGGCAGCCGTGGTGGAGCCGGGCGGCATCACCCTTACCGTGGCGTCGGTTCCGGTTACGGTGATCGTGGATCCGCGCGCCAACCGGATGCGCATCCTGGTGCCGATCTCATCCTCGGACGGGCTGAGCGAAGCGGAGTTGATGCGGCTGTTGCAGGCCAACTTCGACACGGCGCTGGATGCCCGGTATGCGGTTGCAAACAATCGGCTTTTCTCCACCTTCATCCATCCGCTGCGGGAGTTGACCGACGATCAGCTTATCTCTGGCATCGCCCAGACGGTGACGCTGGCGCAGTCCTACGGGGACACCTACACCTCGGGTGCGATCATGTTCGGCGGCGGCGATACGCGCGGGTTGTTGGAGGAATTGCGGCAGCTTGGCGAGGAGCTTTGAGGGGCCGAAGGGTCAGGGACGGGTGGCCGTCAGGACCCGCGACCAGTGTTTGTCGAGCGAGAACGTCCATTCCTCAGGACAGGCGCGCAGCAGGCGTTCCAGTTCACTGACCCAGATCTGGGTGGAGGCCACGGTGTCCTGCGTCGGCACCGCGTCGCGGCCAAGGATCAGGCTCAGGCCCGCCTCTGTCTGCTCCACCATCGCAGGCACAATCGGGGCGCCTGCCCGGGCCGCAAACCGCGTAGGCCATGCGCCGAAGCCTGCCGGTTGATCGAAGGCTGTCGCGCGCACGACGTCGCGGTCCCTGTCAAACGGCTGATCAGGGGCGTGCGTGATCCGGTCGACGGTTCCGGCGACTATCTTGCCCGATTTCAGTGCCTTGAGGATTTGGCGCGCCACGGCGGCCGGCGTTTCACTGCGCACATCCAGCACGTCGCAGTCGCCCTGGGCATACAACTCCCGCTGCGCCCGGGCGCGGTCGGGGTTTCTGGTCAGGCTGACGACGGCCAGCACCGGGTAGGCCTGCGACAGGCAGCGCACCATGGCAAAAGAGGCATGCAGATGCGGCAGCGCAAGGAAGATGCCTCTGGTCGCGAGCATAGCGTCCAGAACGGGCCTTCTCGGGGATATGCAGCATACCGTCGATCTCCGCGCCAAAGCCGTGTCGCACCCGTTCGGCCAACTCCGTCCCGCGCATGAAGCGTTTGATATACTGGTGAAAAAGCCCGGTGGGGGAGCGGCCTCCGACCTGATCCGCCAGAGCGGTCATGGTCGCGCGCACCTTACTGCGGGGCAGGACGTAGGGGATCCAGAGCAGGCATCCCAGCGCCGCGTAAACGCCCCGACGAACCGGCGCAGAGCGGCGTGCGAGCCAGCCGGACATCGTCTCGTAGGCCGAAAACGCCCGGTCTTTGGTCTTGGCAAACCCCATGGAAATGTCCTGCGATACTGGTCCTTTGGGCGACTGTATCGGGATGATTCAGGGGTTGATAGTGCGCCCATCCGGCTTTGTCCGGTTTGGGGCCAGATAGCGAGTGTTCGGGGCGATACGGGGTTTTGACCTGCTCCCATGCGGGCGCAGGTCCAGCGTTGAGGATCACGCTTCGAGGTAGTAGTCGAGTTGCTCGACAAACCCCATGTCGCGCATTTTGGCGTCCACCTCAGGCGTGCGGGACTGGGTGCGCATGCCCTCCAGATCGTGCACTTCGAACAGGGCGGCGATCTGGCTGGCATCGCCGCTGTGGGGGAAGGTCGCCAGCATCGTCGCGTAGGTGCCGAATGCGGCGTTGTGGGCGGCAACGGGATCGGCCGGCGTTTTGGAGCGGTCGATGCGGGCGATTGAGATCATTTTGGTCATTGGGGTGATCCTTTATGGTGGCGGAGCGGGATGCGATGCCTTGCAAGATCACTATTGCGCAATCCGCCCGATCGCATAATCCGGCTTCAATCGGTTTGATAATTCGATATGGTGGGACAATGTTGGACCACTTGAACAGGATGGCGGTGTTTCAGGCCGTGGCCGAAGCAGGCTCGTTCCGCGGTGGCGCGAAGCGGCTTGGCTTGTCGCCCTCGGTCGTCAGCCACCATGTCAGCGCGCTGGAGGAGCAGCTGGACATGGCGCTGTTCTACCGCACCACGCGGAAGCTGTCGCTGAGTGACGCGGGGGTTGAATTGCTGGCCAGTGCCCAGAGGATGACCCAATCGGCAGAGATCGGGCTGCAAGCGATGGCGGCCCGGCGAAATCAGCCCGTGGGAAAGCTGAAGATCACGGTTCCCGCAGCGGGCCAGCATGCAAGTTTCGGGATTGATTACGTAGACTTCCTGCGCCTGTATCCCGGCATCGAGATGACGATTTCCTACTCCGACGAGATCGTCGACCTGGCCGGATCGGATTATGACGTGGCGATCCGGGGCTATACGGCGGATCTGCCGGACAGCAGCTACAAATCGCGGGTTCTGGGTGGGTTCGAGATGTGCCTTGCAGCATCTGCGGACTACGCAAAGGCGCGACCGGTTCCCAGGCAGCCGCAGGACCTGACGGACTGGGCCTGGATCGAATACCCGCCGGGGCTTAGTCTGGCCACGATGCTGCAACGCAAGGAGGACAGGAAAGGAGCGGCGCCGAAGACGGCGTTGACGCTGAACTCGATCTTCATCGCGCTGGATGCGGTGCGGGCGGGTGTGGGGGTGATCCCGATCCCGAAGGTTACGGTGGCAGCCGACATCGCAGCGGGACGGTTGGTGAAGATCCTGCCGGAGGTGCCGTTGCGCGGGATCACGACGCATATCATCTGGCCGGCCAATGCGGGGCCGAACAGCCCGACGCGGTTGTTCATTGATTTCATGCTGGCAAATCAGGTGCCAGTGCGGTGACCGGTCCGATGGACCGACAGCGCGGGCCCAGTCCCGCGACACGACCCGCGACACGACCCGCGACGGGGCCCTGCCTGCGAGTTAGCCTTGCGCATAAGGTCAACCCCCGCTATACGCGCGTCTGTCCAAGACGACGTATAAGTTGTGGGGCGAAAGGCACAGGCAGGTCGGGGCTACTCCGGCCTTCTTTCGTTTTGAAACTGTCGTGGACCAAATCTCACTCAAGACCGGCGGAGACAACCGCGCGGCCAGCATCAAATTGATAGGAAACAATCGCCACATGGCAATGACATCAATGGAGGAATTCGAAGCCCTCCTGAATGAAAGCTTCGAAATTGACACGCCGGACGAAGGCTCGGTGGTCATGGGCAAGGTTATCGCGATCGAAGCGGGCCAGGCCATCATCGACGTCGGCTACAAGATGGAAGGCCGTGTCGAGCTGAAAGAATTTGCAAACCCCGGCGAAGCGCCCACAATCGAAGTTGGCGACCAGGTCGAAGTGTTCCTGCGCAACGTGGAGAACGCGCGCGGTGAAGCTGTGCTTAGCCATGAAATGGCCCGCCGCGAAGCCGCCTGGGATCGTCTGGAAAAAGCCTACGCCGCAGAAGAGCGTGTCGAAGGCGCGATCTTTGGCCGCGTGAAGGGTGGCTTTACCGTGGATCTGGGGGGTGCGGTTGCGTTCCTGCCCGGCTCTCAGGTGGATGTGCGCCCGGTGCGCGATGCGGGCCCTCTGATGGGTCTCAAGCAGCCGTTCCAGGTGCTGAAGATGGACCGTCGCCGTGGCAACATCGTTGTCTCGCGCCGTGCGATCCTTGAAGAATCCCGCGCCGAGCAGCGCGCCGAGGTGATCGGCAAGCTCAATGAAGGCGACGTGGTGGACGGTGTGGTCAAGAACATCACCGAGTACGGCGCGTTCGTCGACCTTGGCGGTGTGGACGGCCTGCTGCACGTCACCGACATGGCCTGGCGCCGTGTGAACGACCCCAAGGAGATCCTGACCATCGGCGAGACCGTCAAGGTGCAGGTGATCAAGGTCAACAAGGAAACGCACCGCATCAGCCTTGGCATGAAGCAGTTGCAGGACGATCCATGGGATGCCGTCGCGGCGAAGTACGCGCTCGACACCACCCACACGGGCCGCGTGACCAACATCACCGATTACGGCGCATTTGTTGAGCTGGAAGCCGGTGTTGAGGGTCTTGTGCACGTATCCGAGATGTCCTGGACCAAGAAGAACGTGCATCCGGGCAAGATCGTTTCCACGTCGCAGGAAGTCGAAGTGATGGTGCTGGAGATCGACACTGTGAAGCGTCGCGTCTCGCTTGGTCTGAAGCAGACCATGCGCAACCCATGGGAAGTGTTCGCTGAGAGCCATCCTGAGGGCACGCAGGTGGAAGGTGAAGTCAAGAACATCACCGAATTCGGTCTGTTCGTGGGTCTTGAAGGCGAGATCGACGGCATGGTTCACCTGTCAGACCTGACATGGGAAGGCCGTGGCGAAGACATGATCGGTGAGTTCCGCAAGGGCGACATCGTGAAGGCCGTCGTGACCGAAGTCGACACCGACAAGGAGCGTATTTCGCTGTCGATCAAGGCAGTCGATGGCGATCCGTTCGGCGAGACCATCGAAGGTGTCAAGCGCGGTTCGATCATCACCGTCGAAGTGACGGCGATCGAGGAGGGCGGCATCGAGGTCGACTATGAAGGCATGAAGTCCTTCATCCGTCGCTCTGACCTGTCGCGCGACCGCTCCGAGCAGCGTCCGGAGCGTTTCGGCGTCGGCGACAAGCTGGACGTGCGCGTCACCAACATCGACGCGAAATCGCGCCGCCTGGGTCTGTCGATCAAGGCCCGCGAGATCGCGGAAGAGAAGGAAGCGGTTGAGCAGTTCGGCTCCTCCGATAGCGGTGCATCCCTGGGCGATATCCTTGGCGCAGCTCTGAAGCAGGACGACGACAAGTAAGGTCTACGTCGGACCGACACGAAAAGGCCCCGCCGCAATCGGTGGGGCCTTTTTCATTGGAAAATGGCCAATATCGGGCGATGAGGGAGCGGCCGGTTCCAAGGCCCGCCGCAAACACCGAAGCGCCGAATTCGTTCCATCAAAACTCAAAAATTTTTGTTCGGAATTTGCCTGTGCGGCCGGAACTCTGGCGGTGGTTGTGAAGTTCTTTGTTCAATGGCGCACCGTACTGGCGCTATATGTAACAAGGAGAAACCTATGAAACGTTTTCTTATGACAACCGCCGCCGCAACGATCCTTGCCACCGGCGCTTTCGCTGCCGCGCACAACCCGCAACCGTTCGCGGCAATAACGTTTGATGAAGCGTCCAATATCCATGCGTCCGACTTCATTGGCATGCGCGTGTATGTCACCGAAGCAGACGTCTCCAGCGGTATTGTCGCAGCGGACGGCGAGACGGAGTGGGATGATATCGGCGAGATCAACGACGTCATCCTGACCCGCGACGGCGATGTGCAGGCCGTTATTGTCGGCGTCGGCGGCTTCCTTGGCATGGGCGAGCGTGATGTGGCGCTGAACATGGATCAGATCCAGTTTGTGGCCGAAGACGGCGACAGCGATGATTACTTCCTCGTCGTCAACGCAGTTGCTGCCGACGTTGAGCAGGCCCCGGCCTATGAGCGCACCGGCATGGCAGTGGGTGGCGCAGAAGACATGGACATGGACGACGACATGGACATGGACGAAGACGAGGCCATGGACGCGACATCCCCGATGGAGCGCCCGATGCTGACGGCTCCGATGATCGAGCGTGACGGTTACGCCACGGTCGCACGCGACGATCTGACCGCCGAGGACCTGACAGGTGCCCGTATTTACGGCATCGACGACGAAGACGTGGGTGAAATCAGCGAACTGCTGGTGAACGATGACGGTACGCTGGACCGTGCCGTTCTCGACATCGGCGGCTTCCTGGGTCTGGGCGAGCATTCCATCGCCGTTTCGATGGATGAGTTGCAGATCGTGCGCAACGGCAACAACGATGTGCGCGTCTACATCGACAGCACCCAGGAAGCGCTGGAAGCACAGCCTGCTTACGTCGACTAATTCGCCTGACTTAGTAGCGTGAAACCAGTCGAAGCCGCCGTTGGGAAACCGACGGCGGCTTCTGCGTGCCGTGGAGCCGGGCGGCTCTGCGGGATGCGGTCAGGCACCTAGTCCATGACCATCACGAACTGATCCCTCATCGCTTTCACTGCGGTCATGTCCAATGTCTCCGGAACGATAAACACGGCTTGTCGGGTATTCACGGCCTCCGGGGTCAAGACCTCCTCAACCACATGGTATGTCTTGCGATCCACGTAATCGTCGAACACCACCACGCACCCCGGCCTGGCGCGCAGCAGGCAGGTCAGGAAGCAGGCGACGCGGAAGCGACCGTCAATCAGCACGACCTCCGGACTGGCGTTTTTCCAGATCCCCTCCACGTAATGAATGAAATTACGACGTTTGCGATAGCTGCGCGGCAGGCCCCATTTCGCGACCGGGCCGACGTTGATATGGCGGATGTCGTGATCCGGCCGGGTCAGGCGGGCTGTCACCTGTTCCAGCCAACTCGCCGATGTCTCAACGCCGATGATCTGCGCGTCGGTGTTCTGATCGATCCACAGGGTCGACGCGCCTAGCCCGTATTCACCATAGATGCGGGCATCTGCCACGGCGGCGCGGAACAGGGCATCGTTGCCGTCGAAAAGGAGGGTGGTGTCCATGTCCCGACATTGGCGCGCCCTGCGTCATAAGTCACCCCGCGTGCCGGATAAGGCCCCGATGCATGAATGCCAGGGTGCACGCCATCGCAAGGACCGGATCGACGGTGCGCCGGGGTGCCTGAGGTGCTGGCGATGTAAGCCGTGACCATAGGCGCGTGCCATCCGCACCGGGTGGCAGGCCGGATGGGCCAGCGCGACTGTCCGCGACAGCAGGGATCGCGGCGGAGGCGGCGTTCAGAAATCGGCGCCGGGCGTTTCCGGGCGGTCCCGAATGGGTGAGGCGACCGAAGGGCGACTGGCACGCGGGGCCGTCTGACCGTTTCACAGGCGGACGAAATAATGCCAGGATGCACGCAGATAGCCGGAGGGAACGGGCGATGTTGTGCAAGATCGGGGATGTTGAGGTCTGGCGGATTCTGGAGTTGAACGGACCTTTCCGGGAGGCCGAGACATTGTTCCCGACGGCAGGGCCGGATGTGGCGCGGATCATGGACGACCTCGCGCCGGGTCAGATCGAGGCATCGACAGGCAAGGTGATCCTGCCCGTTCAGGGGTTTGTCCTCAAGACGCGGCGACATGTTGTCCTGGTGGATGCGTGTGTCGGCAATCACAAGTCTGTCCCCTCGTTCGAGGACTGGAACCGGCGCGATGACGGACGGTTCATGGCCTCGCTCGGAGCGGCTGGAGTGGGGACGGGGGACGTGGATTATGTGTTCTGCACGCACTTGCATGTGGATCACGTCGGATGGAACACGCAATTGCTGGATGGGCGCTGGATCCCGACGTTTCCCAATGCACGCTACCTGTTCCCACGCGCCGACCTTGAAGTGTTCAAGACCCGGCCGCATCCGATGTATGACGAAAGCATCCTGCCGGTGATCGAGGCGGGACAGGCCGAGGAGATTGGTCCGGATCACGGCATCGGCGACGAGATCACACTGATCGCTACACCCGGCCACACGCCGGGCCATGTCTCGGTCCGGATCCGGTCTCTGGGCGCAGAGGCGGTGATTACCGGAGACGCGATCCACACCACGCCGCAGGTCCGGTTTCCCGATTGGCATTTCACCTATGACGCGGATGCGACGGTTGCGGTGTCGTCACGCCGGGCGTTGCTGGAGAGCGTCTCGGAAAGTGGTGCGCGGGTTCTGGGCACCCATTTCCTGATGCCGTCCACAGGACGGGTGGAGGCGGAGGGCGATGCGTTCCGCTGGATCGCCGACTAGGGTGCCTGCGGGCGCGTGGTTTGACACGGTGCGCGGTGGCGTGCATCGCTAACGGGACGGACTTCGCACCAAAGGCGGCCCAATCTCGTGACCCTAAGCGTATCTGAGGATCAACGCCGTGCCGTTCTGAACGGTCAGGAGCTGGCACTGGGTGCGCGGGCGTTTGATGTTTTGGCGTACCTCTTTGCCCATGCCGACCGGACCGTGTCGAAGGCCGAATTGCTCGATCACGTCTGGGCGGGCATGATCGTGGAGGAGGGCAACCTGTCGGTGCAGATCGCCGGTCTGCGCAAGGCCGTGGGGCGCGAGCGGATCAAGACGGTGCCGGGGGTGGGATATCGGTTGATTGTGGAGGAGCAGGCCAGCGCTCCCGTCACGCCACTGGACGTGCCGAGCATCCCGTCGCTGGCGGTGCTGCCGTTTGCCAACCTCACCGGGCAAGCCGATAGCGATTATCTGGTGGACGGGATTGTCAACGAGGTGATCCTGGCTCTGGCACGGGTGTCATCGTTTTTCGTGATCTCGTCCACCTCCAGCTTCACCTACAAGGGCCGCGTCGTGGATCTGGCGGATGTGGGCCGCGAGTTGGGCGTGCGCTATGTGCTGGAAGGCTCGATCCAGCAGGCGGGCGACAATCTGCGGATTTTTACGCAACTGGTGGAGGCCAGGAGCGGTCGAATGATCTGGCAGGATCGGTTTGACGGAGCCACCCGCGAGATCTTCGAATTGCAGGACCGGGTGGCCGAACATGTCGCAGGGGCGCTGGAGCCCAGGCTGATCTGGGCCGAGTCCGCACGCGCGACGGCAAAGCCGACCGATAACCTCAGCGCCTATGAACTTTGCCTGAAGGCCGCGCCGCTGGTGTACCTGCAACACACACGCGACAGCCTGGAGAGCGGGATGGTGCTGCTGCGCGAGGCGCTGGTGCTGGATCCGAATTATACCCAGGCCAAGGCTATGATCTGTTACGCGCATACCTCGTCTTTCGCGACACGCTGGCGCACTCTGGAAGAGGCGCGCGCGGTGCTTCCGCTGGCGCGTGACGTATTGGACTCCGGCACTGACGACCCGATGGCGCTGGCCTATGCGGGCCACTACATCGCTTATATCGGGCGGGAGTATCACGTCGGGCTGGCCGCGTTGAAGCGGGCGGTAATCCTCAACCCCAATTCGGCCACGGTGGCGATGCTGCTGGGGTGGATCCACATCTACCTTGATCAAAACCAGGCTGCGATTGCGCAGTTGGAACGGGCTAAGCGGATCAGCCCTTTGCATCCACACATCGCCGTGATCAATTCCGGCATTGCCAACGCCTATGTCCAGATGGGCGATCTGGAAACGGCTGTCGGTTACTACGAGACGGCACGCGCGGAGTATCCGGAATTTGCCTCAAACCAGATTGGCTTGATGGCGATCTACGTGGAACTGGGTCGCATGAAAGAGGCGCGGGACATGGCCGATTGGTTGAGCCAAAAGATCCCGGACATGCGGGTGTCTGCCTTCATCGCCGCGATGCCGCAGCGAAACGCGAGTTACACCCAATCGGTAGTCGAGGCGCTGAGGGTGTTTGGCTTTCCGGATTAGCGCAGCAGCTTGTCCACCCGTGCGCGGGCGGCTTCACGGCGGGCGCTGGCGGCGAGGGTATGCTCTGATGTGGGCTGCTGGGGACGCGCGGACCAGAGCGCGGCGATCATGCGGAGGATCGTTGAGAGCGATCCCAGGGGCGACGCGGTTGCGTTGGTGGAGAACAGAGCCATGGGGGTGATCCTTTTGATGTGTTCTGATGCACTCAACGTCGCCCAACCCGTCCCAAAACGTCCTTTAACGGCGTCTTAAACGTTCCGAAGCAATCCTAATTGTCCTTTTCGACGGATGACGTGCCGATGCGCCGGTCGCGCGCTCTGCCTCGCGATGTCAAAGGTCTGTCGCGGCCAAGCCCGGCGCTGACAGCGTGCGGGGTCAAAGCCTTTCCGAACCGGCGCAGGTGCCTTTAGGCGTGGCCCAAGCGACACATTTACTATGATGCTGCTGCGGTGCAGTATTACGGCACACGGGTAAAATAAATGAGCGACAATGGTAGGTCGACATTGGTCGAAACTGCGCACGTCTTCGCATCAGTCTCGACCGGCGCCGCTTGAGGGCGCGCTAATCCTTTTCGATGTCGATGGCACCTTGCTTGATGCGGGCGGGCTGATTTCCGACATCATGATCCAGGCGTTTCTTGCGGCTGGCGAACCCCCTCCCGGACGGGAGGAGGTACAGATGACAATCGGGCTATCCCTTCCGGAAATGGTCGAAACGCTCGGAGGCCATCTGTCCGAAGATCGCCGCGCAAAAATCCTGTCCGGATATCGCCTGCGGTACTTTGACTGTGTCGAACAGGAGGATGAACCGCCCGTCTTCCCCGGCGCCGGGCAAGCGCTGGCGCGGCTTCGGGAGGAGGGGTATGTGTTGGGCATCACGACCGGCAAGGCCAGGCGAAGCACGTACTACATGCTGGAGTCGATGAACTGGATCGACTATTTTCACACGGTTCAATGCGCGGATGACAACCCTTCCAAACCCAACTCGGGGATGATCCGGCGCGCGCTGATGGAGACCGGTCGCAGGCCCGAAGAAACAGTGCTTGTGGGCGATAGCCGCTACGACATGCGCATGGCCAAGGCCGCCGGCGTCAGTGCGGTCGGTGTGTCCTGGGGCTATAATCCGCCGGTCGAATTGCTGGCGGAAGGAGCCGTGACAGTGGCGCAAAGCTTTGAAGATCTTGTTCAAACGGTCATGGCGATGTCTGTCCAAACTGAACTGTCCTAACGCACAAGCGCCTGCGCTTGCCTGACGGAGGGCATCTGGACCCGCAGGTCAACATGTCGCAGAGCGCCGCATTTGCCTTGTCGCCGGAGAGTGCTACCTGAATTTCAGAAATTACTGAAATTCCTGACATGGGCGACAAAATGACTCTGACACCCCTGCAACAAGACTTCGTTCTGCACTTCGGCGAGATGGGCTCCCGCTGGGGGATCAACCGCACGGTGGGGCAGATCTACGCGTTGTTGTTCCTGTCGTCCGAGCCTTTGAATGCTGAACAGATCACCGAAGGGCTGCGGATCAGCCGCTCCAACACGTCGATGGGGCTGAAGGAACTGCAATCCTGGTCGCTGGTCCGCCTGCGCAGTTTTCCCGGCGACCGACGGGATTATTTCACCACGCCCGAGGACCTGTGGGAGATCACCCGCATCCTGATCGCGGAGCGCAAGAAGCGCGAGATTGACCCGACTTTGACCAAGCTGCGCGAGTTGGAGTTGGCGGGCCCCAGGGGCGATGACTACGCAGAGGCGCGGATCTCGGAGCTGCGCGAGATGATCGAGCTGATGACCGGATTTTACGCCGACATGGAAAAGCTGGAGACGGAGCGACTGGTGAAGATGATGACCCTTGGCAGCAAGATTGCGGGGTTGATCGACAAGACCAGCGGAGCGTTTTCGCTTAGAAAAGACAGAGGATAGGCCGATGGAGACGATAGATACACTCATCCTGAGCCGCATTCAGTTCGCGGCCAATATCTCATTCCACATTCTGTTTCCGACAATCACGATAGCCCTGGGGTGGGTGCTTTTGTTCTTCCGGGTGCGCTTTGCGCAGACCAAAGATGAAAAGTGGATGAACATCTACCGGTTTTGGGTGAAAATATTCGCCTTGTCGTTCGCGATGGGTGTTGTCAGCGGCATCACCATGTCATTCCAGTTCGGCACCAACTGGCCGGGGTTCATGGAAACCGTCGGCAATATCGCGGGGCCGCTTCTGGCCTACGAAGTGCTGACCGCCTTCTTCCTGGAGGCCGCGTTCGTCGGCATCATGCTGTTCGGGTTCAGCCGCGTGCCCGCCTGGCTGCACATCCTCGCGACGTTTCTGGTGGCGTTCGGCACGACCGTGTCGGCGTTCTGGATCATCGTGCTGAACAGCTGGATGCACACGCCGCAAGGCTTTGAAATGATTGATGGTGTGGCCTTCGCGACCGATTGGTGGGCGATCATCTTCAACCCCTCCATGCCGTATCGCTTTGCGCATATGTTGCTCGCGTCGGGTCTGACGGTGGGCTTTCTGGTCGCCGGTGTCTCGGCGTTCCGCTGGCTGCTTGGCGATACATCCCGCGATGTACGCACCGCGTTGAAGGTCGGCGTGTCCATCGGCGCGCTTCTGATCCCGGTGCAGATCTACATGGGGGACGCTCACGGCCTGAATACGCTGGAGTATCAGCCCCAGAAGATCGCCGCGATGGAGGGGAACTGGGAGACCGGCCCGAATGTGCCGCTGCTGCTGTTCGCGATCCCCGACGACGACGCGCGGGAGAACCGGTTTGAAGTTGCGGTGCCCAACCTTGCCTCGATCATCCTGACCCATCGTGCTGACGGTGTCGTGCCGGGGCTGAATGATTTCGTGGCCGGGGATGGCGCGGTGATGCACCCGCCGGTGTTTCCCGTGTTCTGGAGCTTTCGGGTGATGGTCGGTACTGGCGTGGCGATGCTTCTGGTGTCCTGGACCACGATGTTCCTTATGTGGAAGCGCAGACGCATGCATGTGAATGCGGCAGCAGGACACTGGTTGGCCGTGGAAGGTCTGCCCAGGCCGGTTTTCTGGGTGCTTGTGCCGATGGCGTTCAGCGGCTGGGTTGCCACGCTGGCAGGGTGGTACACGACCGAGATCGGGCGTCAGCCGTGGCTGGTGCAGGGCGTGATGACGACCGACATGGCCGTGGCCGATGTGCCCGCGCCGATGGTGGCTGGCACGCTGATCGGATACCTCGCGGTCTACGGTTTGCTGTTGTTTGCCTACATCACCGTTATTGCCTACCTCGCCCGCAAGGCGGCCCGGGGGCAGGATGAACCTGAGAATGACATGTCCCATTCGGGCAAAGCGCAGGTCGAAGCCCTGCAACCGGGGGAGTAGGCGCCGATGTTTCCTGATTTCGCAAATCCTGCAGAGTGGTTGCCGTGGGCCTTCGCATCGCTGATGGGCTTTTCGATCCTTGTCTATGTGGTGCTGGACGGCTTCGATCTGGGTGTCGGTATCCTGTTTCCACTGGCAGATGACGTGGAGAAGGACCGGATGATCGGCTCCATCGGGCCGTTCTGGGACGCCAATGAGACCTGGCTGGTCCTTGCCGTTGGCCTCCTGCTGGTGGCCTTCCCGGCGGCGCATGGGATGATCCTGACGGCATTGTACCTGCCCGTCTTCATTATGCTGATCGGGTTGATCCTTCGCGGCGTGGCGTTCGAGTTTCGCGCCAAGGCGCATGCACGGCGCAAGACATTATGGAACAATCTGTTCTTTCTGGGATCGACCATGACGGCGCTGTCGCAGGGGTTCATGCTGGGCCTCTACGTTATGGGATTGCAGCAAACATGGGCCACCTATGGCTTTGCGGCGCTGACGGCGCTGTGCCTGACGGTGGGGTACAGCTTCATCGGATCGACCTGGCTGATCCACAAGACGGAAGATGCGTTGCAGTTGAAATCAGTGCAATGGGCGAAGGACAGCCTGTTGGGCGTGATCGCGGGCATCGCGGCGGTGTCGCTGGCGACGCCCCTGGTGTCGGCGCGGATCTTTGATCGGTGGTTGCAGGTCCCGGAGGTGCTGTGGCTGGTCCCGATCCCGGTAATCTCGGGGCTGCTGGTGGTGTGGCTGTGGCGCATGTTGCGACGAATGCCGTTTGAGGGCGACGCAAGGTCATGGCAGCCGTTTGCAGTGGCGACGGGGGTGTTCGCGCTGGCCTACATCGGGCTGGCCTACAGCTTCTATCCCTATGTCGTGCCGGATCGCCTGACGATCTACGAGGCGGCCTCGGCCCCTGAAAGTCTGCTGATCATTCTGATCGGTGCCAGTGTAGTGGTGCCGGTGATCGCGGCCTATTCGATCCTGGCCTATGTGATTTTCCGCGGCAAGGCGACGGAGTTGCGTTACGATTAGGGTGGAGTGCGCCTGGATCAAAATGAGCGCGTTCGCGCAGTGTCCTGATCAGAAAGAGGGGGGTGCTCCCCCCCTTTGCATCCCTGACGGGACGCATCCCCCCGGAGTTGTATCCGGCCAGATGAACGGGGGTGTCAGTATGCTCTGGGGCCCGCTCGATCAGGAGATCTGTGCTATTGCCGAATGGCGCTCGACCCGATCTTCGTTTTGCTGACCCATCGTGGATGCTCAGCCGTTTTCCGATAGACCGCATTTAAATGCGGACGATCAGATTTGCGAAATCTTCTGCATCTCGGACAGTTTGGACAGGAAGCTGTGGCAGAACCAATTGGGTCGTTTTGATCAGGGATTGCTTGCGAACGCTTCGCTTCAACGGCAACGAAACAAGACTTTTATTGGTACCGAAATCGAAGGTTCCCAATTTGTTGGGCGCTTTCTGAGCGCGTGTCGGGGGACGCTCGATCGGGACGAAATGCATGACCCTGAGTACTGTGAGAAGCGACTTTTGCCGGGTGTGCGCGGGCGGTCCATCATTGAGCGGCGCTACAGGGGCCGATTGAATTGACCCCTAAAAGTCGACGCTGACACGCGGCAGGTTGAGGGCTGCGATCAGTGTGCGAAGCTCCTGGCGGGCCGCGAGGTTGGAGACGTTCATCCGTTCGACCCCCATGTCGCGCAGGTCCAGGAGGGTCATGCCGGAGGGGAAGAGTTCGCGAAAGATCACCCGTTCGGAGAAGCCGGGTGCTACGCGAAAGCCGATGCGTTTGGCCAGTTCCTCCAATGCGCGGCCCATCTTGGCCTTGTTGTGCATTTGTTGCGCCGGAAGGCGGTTGCGGACCACGACCCAGTCCGTGGGCTTGAGGCCCGCCTTGGCGCGCAACTGGCGCGCGTGCCAGACCATTTCCGAGTAGACCGAGGGGCCTTTGAGGGCAAAGGTCTCCGGGTCGATGCGGGCCAGCAGGTCGAAATCGACGAAGCTGTCGTTGAGCGGCGTGATCAGCGTATCGGCGAGGGAATGCGCCACTTGAGACAGCCGCGTATGGCTGCCGGGGCAGTCGATAACGACGAAATCGCAGCGCGCTTCCTGCTCGGCCACGGCGGTCGACAGGCGCAGGTCATAGATGTTCTCGCCCTCGGGCACATCTTCGGCGGCGATGTCGGGCAGGTCGAGGATCAGTGGGCAGGCGAGGTCCAGCCCCCTGCGCTCGATCGTGGCACGGCGGTTGTCGAGGTAGCGGTGGAAGCTGCGTTGGCGCAGGTCCAGATCGAGCCCGCCCACGACGTAACCCAGACGCGCGAGCGCGGTCGCCACATGCATCGCGGTCGTGGATTTCCCCGATCCGCCCTTCTCGTTTCCGAGAACAATGATGTGCGCCATGGCCTGTCCCGCCTTTTTACTTTGCAGTTGCACCGCTTGAGGCCCTTCTTGACCGGGGCCTGCGGCAACTTTGGGGTTTTATAGGTTGTACGTAGCGCACTGTTAAGCGGAAAGCCTTACACCGTTGATCTTTTCGCCCGCGCCGTGCGACCCTTTTGTCGCAAAGGGAGGGACGGCAATGCGGGATCGGTACGGAAATGAGCTGAGCACGGGCGTGGCCGGGGCCATAGAGGCCTATGACGCGGGTGTGGCCCATGTGCTGGCTGCAACCTTTGGCGCGCGGGAGGCATTCGGGCGCGCGTTGGACCTGGATGAAGGGTTTGCGCTGGCCCATGTTGGTGCTGCACGGGCCGCAATGTATGCGGCGGACATGCCTGCTGCCAGGGCGGCCCTGGCGCGGGCAGAGGCGCTGGCAGGAGGCGTCAGCGCGCGGGAGGCCGCGCATGTGGCCGTCTTTGGCCTGCTGCTGGCGGGCAAGGTGACGCAGGCACGGCGCGCGGTGGAGGCCCATGTGGCGGAGTGGCCGCGCGACGTATTGGTGGCGCAGGTCTGCACCAACATTTTCGGGCTGATCGGATTGGGTGGAGAACCGGGCCGGGAGGCGGCGCAATTGGCCTATACCAGCGCCCTGTACAGACATCTGAGTGACGATTGGTGGCTGCTGAGTGTGCATGGACAGGCTGTGTGTGAGGTTGGACAACTGGATGCGGCGATGGTGCTGATGGACCGGTCGCTGGCGCTCAACAACGGCAATGCGAATGGCTCTCATTTCAAGGCGCATACCTTGTATGAGCAGGGCGAGGCTCGGGCCGGGCGGGCCTATCTGTCGGATTGGATGGAAGGATATGACAAGCGCGCGCTGCTGCATGGGCATCTGTCATGGCATGAGGCGCTGTGGGCCCTTGAGCAGGGCGATGTTGACGGGATGTGGCGGCATTACCATGGCGCGATTGCGCCGGGGACATCTGCATCTCTGCCACTGAATGTGCTTAGCGACGGTGCGGCGTTGCTGTGGCGAGCGGAGGTTGCGGGTGTTGCTGTGGCGCGCAAGGAGTGGCAGCGACTGGCGGGGTATGCAACGCAGCATTTCCCTGATCCGGGCCACAGTTTCGCGGATATGCATGCGGCATTGGCTTTTGCGATGGCCGGAGACGGCGAGGCTTTGGCGCGGTTGGCGAAGGCCAAACACGGATTTGCGGCGGATCTGGTGGGGCCGGTGGCGCGGGCCTGGGGCTGCGCCTCGCGCGGGGACTGGAGCGGAGCGCTGGAGGATCTGACCCCGGTGATGGTCGATCATGCACGGTTGGGCGGATCAAGGGCGCAGCGCGATCTGCTGGAGTTGACGTGGCTGCTGTGCCTGTTGCGAACCGGCGCACGCGACGAGGCGCGGCGCGCGGCGGCCACGCGACGGGTGATCTTTGCGCAGGCGGCCCCGGTTGCTGGATATGACGCGTGAACGAGCAATTTCCTTTGCCGGAAACGCCGGAGATCTTCCTCACCTATGTGGGGATGGAGACGGATCTGATCTTTGCACACGGTCTGGACTTGCCCGGTTTCGCCTCCTTCCCGCTGCTTGAGACGGCCGAGGGGCGGGCGCTCTTGCGATCCTACTTCACGGATATGGTGGCCCTGGCGCGGGACAGCGGCACCGGGGTCATTCTGGAAAGCCCGACCTGGGTGGCGAACCGCGACCGGGGGCGGGCGATCGGGTATTCGGTGCCCCGGCTGGCTGCTTTGAACCGGGAGGCGATTGCCCTGATGGCAGAGGTGCGCCGCGGGGCGGACGACGTGGCCGTGGTGCTGAGCGCCAATGTCGGCCCGCGCGCGGATGCCTATGCGCCGTCCGGGCAGATGACAGCGGCGCAGGCCGAGGCGTATCATGCCGAGCAACTGGCGGCCTGGCGCGGCACGGAGGCGGATGTCGTCAGCGGCTATACGCTTGCCTACACGGCCGAGGCCGTGGGCATGGTGCGTGCCGCCAAACGCGCCGGGTTTCGGGTGGTGATCGCCTTTACCGTCGAGACGAATGGTCGCCTTCCCACCGGCATGACCCTGGCCGACGCCATAGCTGAGGTAGACACGCAGACGGGCGGATATCCGGCGTATTTCATGGTGAACTGTGCGCATCCCGATCACTTCGGCAATGCCCTGGCGGAACAGCCTCGGGTGCTGGGACTGGTCGCGAATGCGTCTCGGTGCAGCCACGCGGAGCTTGATGAGGCAACGACACTGGACGCGGGCGATCCGGTGGAGCTGGGTGAGCAATTGGCCGACCTGCGCGGGCTGCATCCTCAGCTCCGCGTTCTGGGTGGATGTTGCGGCACGGACATGCGGCATATGATGCAAATTGCCCAGGCCGTGACGCGTTAGGACACCAGCACTTTAATATGTCACGTCCCGCCGGGACTTGGTCAGGTTGGGTTGCACTGCAACGGTTTGCCTGAGACGTTGCGGTGTCGGCACGTCAAAACAGGACCCGGACCCAACCCATGACACAGACTGTCTACCTCCATGTGGGCACCCACAAAACGGGGACGACCTCCTTTCAAACGTGCCTTTACAACAATCGTGACGCGCTCGCGCAGAACGGCGCGCGGCTTTATGTGGAAGCGGAGGGGGATCCGGCCTCGGCCAATTGCGTGAAGCTGGCACATTCGGTTCTCAGGCGCAGTCTTCAGACCCCAAGCCGCCGCGCGGCCTACGTCAAGAAGCAGGGGCTGTTTCAGCGGGCTGTGCAGGATGCGCGGATCAAACGGTTCCTGGCGTCGCAAGACAGCGCCAAGGCCATCGTGTCCGCCGAAGCGTTCTGTTTCGCGCGCACCAGCGACGAGCGCAACGATATCCGCCGCTTGTTCGCACGCGGTGGGCTTTCGATCGTTCCGGTGATCTGCTTTCGGTCTGACAGGGGCTGGCGCAAAAGCTGGTTCTCCCATCTGGATCGGTGGGAGGCCCAGTTTGAAGGGCCTGCGGGTGACGGGACAGATAATATCCGCAACGAATGGTATTTCGATCGCGACGCGGTTCTGGCCTTCTGGTCCGGGTTGGGCGCGCCGCAGGTTGTCGACTATGACGCCGCTGTGGCGGAGCATGGGACAGTCATCCCTGACCTGTTCAAAGCGATGGATATTCCGTGCGACGTGGAATTGTCGCCATATTTCCTGAACAAGTCCAAGTAGAGGTGCTTCGGGGGGAGGGGGGCGCCGCTCAGTTCCATAGGGGGCGGGCTTCCGTCAGGGTTTGCGCTGCCTCGCGGTATCGCTGGCGGGCCTCCTCCGCCGTTGGCGGCTCCGTCCTATTGCCAGATACCCCCTCAGGGAGATGCGGTTCCCGGATTGCAAAGAGGCAGCGCCCCAAATCGCTTCACAACAAGAAACGCCGCCCCCGATGCGGGAGCGGCGTCTGCAATCGCGGACGGCAAAGGCTGGCTTAGAATCCGAGGCCTTCGTACTTCTTCTTGAACTTCGACACGCGGCCACCGGTGTCCAGAAGGCGGGCGCCGCCGCCGGTCCATGCGGGGTGAACCGTCGGGTCAATGTCGAGCGCCAACGTGTCGCCTTCGGCGCCCCAGATGGAGCGCATCTCAAGGATGTCACCATTGGTCATCTTCACGTTGATCGTGTGATAATCGGGATGCAGGTCTTTTTTCATCTCGTGATCTCCTTACGATTTCGCGCTTTTGAGCGGCTTGTAACGGGTGTCCTCGGCGATCCGCGCGGACTTACCGCGACGCTGGCGCAGGTAATACAGCTTGGCGCGACGCACACGGCCACGGCGGACAACGGTGATGCTGTCGATGTTGGTGGAGTGCAGCGGGAACACACGTTCCACGCCCTCACCGAAGGAGATCTTGCGCACGGTGAACGATCCGGCAATGCCGTGGCCGTTCTTGCGCGCGATGCAGACGCCTTCGTAATTCTGCACACGGGTGCGTGTGCCTTCGGTCACGCGGAAACCGACGCGGATGGTGTCGCCCGCCTTGAAATCCGGTAGGTCGTGGCCGAGCGCAGCAATCTGCTCAGCTTCGAGTTCTGCGATCAGGTTCATCTGAAACGCTCCTTATATACGCGCGGTTTGCCCGCGGATGTGATGCCGTCCCAGAGCTCTGGTCTTCGACCGGGTCCGCGTTTCCGAAGAAAGACGCCCGCCAGAGGTAAGAACTTGCGTTCATTTTTTGGTTTCATCTCAGGCAACCGGGGGATCCCGAAAGTTTGATCCAAGCCACAAGACGCAATCCGGTGGCCGAATCCGACCCCGAATGGACGGGCTATACGGGGGCAGCGCCAAGCATTCAAGGGGGATTGGCCGTTTGAGACGGTCTATTTGGTGAGTTTTCCGCCAGACAGCGCGCCGGGATCGACGCAGGTCAGTATGGCGCTGGCTTGCAGCGATAGCCCCGCTTTCTTGCAAACCGCCTCGGAGGAGGCATTTCCCGGCTGCACGCCGGTGAAGAAGCGCTTGAACCCGCAGCGGTCGTGCATGTGATGCAGGACTGTTGCTCCAAGGATCTGGGCCAGGCCTTCACCAGTCCGGGACGGGTCAGTGGCCAGCATCCCCCACCACGCCAGATCATCGTATCCGCGCGCATCGGGGTGGCCATAGGAGGCGGCAGCGGCACAGGCGACCGGGCGTCCTGTGCCGTCAATCGCCACAGCGCCGACACCGGGTTTCAGCCTGCCCCGCATGACTGATCCGGCAATCGGCATCACGCCTGCGGCAAGTGATATTTCCGCCAGTTTCGCAAGATCTTCCGGGGGAGAGGCGGCGTCGATGACCCGGGTCGTGATATCTGCGGGCAGGGTGCGGTTTGCCAACGTGGCGTTGGCGGCGGCAATGACCTCCGCACCGCCCATCCATGTCGCGTAGTGGGTGAGGGAATATCCCTGTTCCGTCAAATGGTTCTGGAGCGCAGGCCGCTCAGTCTCGGGCACCTCGAAGATGGTGCTGACCCCTTGCAGGGCAACCAAACGGTCCAGCAGGGCCAACCCGGTGGCGTCAGGTCTGAGCGTGCCAACCCCGCGCCCATAGTAAGTCACGTCGGGATTGTCGGCCAACAGATCATACAGCGCGCGGCCCCGGCGCAGGACGGTTTGCTGTTCCAGTGTTCCGAAAACCTCATCCTGGATCATGGAGCCGCTCCGCTGGGGTGGGGCAACGATAGGGCAGGCCTGCGTGGTAAAGCTAGGTCTTTGTGCGGCTTGTGTAGGCGGCCCACAGGTCAGGCCGCCGCTCTTTTGTCAGGGCCTCCGCCTGTTCCTTCCGCCAGTCCGCTACTTTTCCATGATCGCCCGAGAGCAGCACGGGCGGGATCTCATGCCCGCGCCACTGGGCCGGTTTGGTGTATTGGGGATGCTCCAGCAGGCCGTCGGAGAAGCTTTCTTCTTCAACGGATGCGGCATTGCCAAGCACGCCGGGGATCAGGCGGACGGTGGCGTCCAGCAGGGCCTGCGCCGCGATCTCTCCGCCTGTCAGGACGTAATCACCGAGGGAGACCTCCTCCATCGCGTAGTGGTCAATGACGCGTTGATCGAGGCCCTCGAACCGCCCGCACACCAGTGTCATGCCGCGCGCCCTGGAAAAGCGTTCCGCATCGCGTTGATCGAAGGGTTTGCCGCGCGGGGAGAGGTAGACAATCGGCCAGTCTGCCCGATCCGGCGGGGTGCCTGCGCTGGCCATGTCAATCGCGCGGCCCATGATGTCGGGGCGCATCACCAGCCCCGCGCCGCCCCCCGCAGGCGTGTCATCCACCTGCCGGTGCTTGCCCGCTCCAAAGGTGCGCAGGTCAATAGGCTCCAACGCCCAGAGCCCGTCTTTCAACGCCTTGCCGGTCAGCGATGCGCCAAGCACGCCGGGAAAAGCTTCCGGAAACAACGTGATCACCTTGGCGCACCAGGCATCGGCAAGACGCGGCGTATCGGTCATCAACTCGCGCGGTTTGAAGCTGGCGGATTGGGACAGGCGGCCGTGGGATTTGTTGGGCGTGGTCATGGAGGAGCGTGTACGCGCCCCGCCAATGACGATCAATGGGGCCTCTTGGCTGTCGCCGAAACCTTTGGGGGGGCGCATGACAAGCAGGGTGTTGACAGACGCGACGGCCCCGACGGCGGCTTAGGTGTAGATCATGATGGACGTCCTTCATGACATTGAGCGATGCGGAGACCGTACTCGGGCCAGTGACCCGCGCAACGCAGGGCGTCTCGGACCCGTGCGTTCCTGTATGGCAGGTCTGCGCAGGCGCACCTTGCCGCGCGCAGGTCCGCGCCATAGGTTGCGCCTTCGCGAAGGAGACGCCCGCCATGACAGCCCCTATATTGACAGTCGATAAGCTGACCAAGACCTACGAAGGCGGGTTTACCGCGCTTGATGCGGTGTCACTGGAGATCGCGGAAGGTGAGATTCTGGCGCTGCTGGGTCCCAATGGGGCGGGCAAGACAACCCTGATCTCGGCCATTTGCGGGATCGTGCAGCCCACAAGCGGATCGGTCAGCGTCGGCGGCCATGATACGCTGACCGACTACCGTGAGGCGCGCAAACTGATCGGGCTGGTGCCGCAGGAGATCAATCTTGAACCATTTGAGAAAGTGATCAGCACGGTCCGCTTTTCGCGCGGGCTGTTCGGCAAGCCCCGCAATGATGCGTATCTGGAGAAGGTGCTGCGGCAGTTATCGCTTTGGGACAAACGCGATGACGCGATCCGCACTTTGTCCGGTGGCATGAAGCGTCGGGTGCTGATTGCCAAAGCTCTCAGCCACGAGCCGCGCGTGCTGTTCCTGGACGAACCCACCGCAGGCGTCGATGTCGAGTTGCGTCGCGACATGTGGAAAATCGTGCGCGATTTGCAGCGAAGCGGCGTCACGATCATCCTGACGACCCACTATATTGAAGAAGCCGAGGCCATGGCCGACCGTGTCGGTGTGATCAGCAATGGCCGCATCCTGCTGGTGGAGGAGAAGGACGACCTGATGGCGCGCATGGGCCAGAAAGAACTGCGTATTGATCTTGCCGCCCCGATTGAGGCTTTGCCAGAGGCGCTGTCGGATCGGGCTCTGGATTTGCAGGCCGGTGGGTCGAGACTGATCTATCACTACGACACGCGGGCGAAGCGCACCGGGATCGTTCGGCTGCTGACCGCGCTGCAGGCTGAAGGGCTGGTGGTGGTTGATGTGGAGACCAAGCAAAGCACCCTTGAGGAGATTTTCGTGGGTCTGGTCAAAGACGGAGAGCAGGCATGAACCTTCAAGCCATAAAAGCCATCTATGTGTTCGAAATGGCCCGAACGTTTCGCACCCTGGCGCAGAGCATCGTGTCGCCGGTGCTGTCGACGTCGCTCTATTTCATTGTGTTCGGCACCGCGATCGGCTCGCGCATTGATCAGGTCGAAGGGGTCAGCTATGGCGCGTTCATCGTGCCTGGCCTGATTATGTTGACGGTGCTGACCCAATCAATTTCCAACGCCAGCTTCGGGATCTATTTCCCGAAATTCATCGGCACGATCTACGAATTGCTCTCTGCGCCCGCGTCGTTTCTGGAGATCACGGCGGGATATGTGTTGGCGGCGGCGACCAAGAGTTTCATGATCGGATTGATCATCCTCGCGACCGCATTCTTCTTTGTGGACCTGCAGATCCTGCATCCTTTCTGGATGCTGACATTCCTCGTCCTGACCTGCCTGAGCTTCAGCCTGTTCGGTTTCATCATCGGCATATGGGCGCAGAATTTTGAGCAGTTGCAACTGATCCCGCTGCTTGCCGTCACGCCTTTGGTCTTCCTTGGCGGCGCGTTCTACTCGATCTCGATGCTGCCGGAGGGGTGGCAGACAATCACGCTGTTCAACCCGGTGGTCTATCTGATCTCGGGGTTCCGTTGGAGCTTCTTTGGCGTCGCGGACGTGGCGCTTGGCTGGTCCGTCGTGGCGATCCTGGGCTTTACCGGGACCTGCATCGCGGTGATCGGCTGGATCTTCAAGACCGGATGGCGCATCCGGGCCTGAGGGTGGCGCGGGGTATTGATTGCGGGATCCGAGTTGTCTTTGGCAAGATGAACGGGGGAGCCTGCGCCAGGGCGGAGGGTCAGTCGAAATCCTGACCGAGAGGCGGAGTGGGCTCGCCCTGATCATCGCCGCCGTCATCGAGCAGACCTGCGGGCGGGTCGATGATCACGCGGCCAGCTGTCAAATCTACCGTGGGGACGGCTTTCAGCGTGAACGGGATCAGCAGGCCAGAGCCCGCGCCGTTGCCACGAAGCTCAAGTATATCACCCGCGCCGTGATTGAGAACGGCGGTGATCTTGCCCAGTTCCACGCCGCCGGTATCCAATGCCATCAGGCCGATCAGATCGGCGTGATAATATTCGTCATCGGGCAGGTTCGGCAGGACGGAGCGGCGGGCGTAGAGGCGGGTGCCGCGCAGGGCGTCAGCGGCCTCTTTGGTGTCCACGCCGGAGAGTTTGGCGGCATAGCCGGATTTCACCGGGCGAGTGAGTTGAATGTCGAAGCTGCGGCCATTCTCGGATGTGAGCGCACCGTAGGAGCCGATGTCCGAGGGCTCGGCGCAGAAACTTTTAAGGCGCACTTCGCCTTTGACGCCGAAGGACCCGGCGATTGCGCCCACGCAAACTTTGTCGGTCTCGGTCATGGTGCATGCTTTCATCAGGGTCGTGTGCCGCCGCCCACAAACCGTGGGCGGCGGAAACTTTTATGCGAGATTCTATTCTGTGGTTTCTTCCGCGGCCGCTTCCTCGGCTGGTGCCTCAGCTTCAGGCTCCGGCGCCGGGGCTGCTGCTGCTTCCGCTGCTGCGGCTGCCTTGGCGGCTTTCTCCTCGGCGCGCTCCACGGCTTTCTTGCCGGGCTCGGCTTTCTTCATGTTGGCGCGCTCTTTCTTGGGCAGCACGTCTGCGGCCTCAAGGAAACGGCTGACGCGGTCGGTAGGCTGCGCGCCCTTCGACAGCCAGTGCTGCACGCGCTCCATGTCCATTTTCACACGCTCTTCGCTGTCCTTGGGCAAGAGCGGATTGTAGGTGCCGAGCTTCTCGATGAAGCGACCGTCGCGAGGCATGCGGCTGTCGGCTGCAACAATACGGTAGAAGGGGCGCTTCTTGGAACCGCCGCGGGCGAGACGAATTTTGATGGCCATTGTAAGTATCTCCTAATTGATGGCTGTTTGAGGCGGGTGCCTCATGTTGGGTACTGAGGCGGGTGCCTCACGTTTGGTGTTGTTCGTGGTGACGGATTACTTCGTCGATGACGAAGCGGAGGAACTTTTTGGCAAACTCCGGGTCCAGATCGGCCCGATGTGCCAGGTCTTCTAACCGAGCGATCTGCGTGGCTTCACGCGCGGGATCACTTGGGGGAAGGTCGTGTTTCGCCTTGAGCGCGCCCACCGCCTGAGTGTGCTTGAAACGCTCCCCCAGCGTGTAGACGAGGATCGCGTCAAGGCGGTCGATGCTGTCGCGATGGCCTTTCAGGATCTCGGCGGCGCGGGATGCGGTGTCGCTCATGTGGTGATCTCCAAAGGGGCTGGATGGCGGTAGACGAGCGCGTCCGGGTTGGGATGCGAGGCGTCTGTGTCGAGGGTGCAGCCAAGGCGTTTTGCCAGGGCGATGGAGCGGGCATTGTCGGCACGGATGTAGCTGACGGCGGTCGTCCATGCGAGGGCGCCATAGCAATGGGCACGGGTGGCGGTAGCGGCCTCCTGCGCATAGCCGTGGCCCTCATGGCCGTCCCAGATCAGCCAGCCGATTTCCTTCTCGGGCCAACCGGCGGGATACCAGCAGCCGACAAGGCCAATGGGCGTGTCATCCAGCGTCACGGTCCACATGCCGAAACCATGCAGATGCCAATGGCCGATTTCTGCGGCGAACAGCGTCCACGCCTGTTTTTCATCTTTCGGGCCACCGGTGTAGGCAGACCGGTCTGTGGCGAAGAATTCGCGGAAGGCGGGCCAGTCGCCGGCCTCCGGGCCGCGCAGGGTCAGGCGGTCAGTCTGCAAGACGGGGATCATGCCAGCGCCTCCGGAGAGGGATGGCGATAGACCACATCGTCGGGATGCGGGCCTTGCGCGTCCGTGTCGATCCAGCAGCCGAGGCGCCTGGCCAGCGCGGTGGAGCGGGTGTTGGCGGCATCGATGAAGCTGACGGCGGTGGTCCAGCCGAGATCGGCATAGGCATGGCGGCGGATTTCGGTCATCGCCTCAAACGCGAGGCCTGTGCCTTCGGCGTTGTCGTCCCAGATTGTCCAGGTGAGCTCTTTCTCAGGGATCGGTTCCGGATGCCAAGGCCCCATCGACCCGATCGCCGCGCCGGTGTCTTTGCGCTCCGCCACGAACACTCCGTAACCGCGCAGGTGCCAGTGGCCGCAGAGCGTCGCGAACACGCGCCAGGCGTGGCCGATATCCTTGTCGGTGCCGCCACCGATATGCACGGCGCGCCCGGACATCACGAACGGCGCGATCACGTCGAAATCCCCGGGCACGGGTGCGCGGAGGATCAGACGCTCAGTCGTGAGCCGGGGGATATCGGTGAGGCGCGGGGTCATCAGAGGCCCAGTTCATCCACAGTTGCGCCATCGAACATTGGCTTGGTGAAGGAGCGATCGTAGCGGCGGATGCATTTGGTGGCCTGCGCATGGGCGTAGGCACGATGGCATTCGGGATCGTCCCACATGGTTGCGCGATAGGCCTCATAGTCGGCCAGGGACGGAAACGAGAAGTGGCAGTAGGCGATATCGTTCGGCCCCTCATGGGGCATATGGTAGCCGTGATGGACGCCGCCAAGTTTGGGAACGAGGTGCAGCCACGCTTTGGCATAGACTTCAAATTCGGCCAGTTTGTCTGGATCAATCTCGTATCGCACGGTGCAGGTGATCATTTCTTCTTACCCAGCCCCGAGAGGTCTCCCATGCCGCCCAGACCGGGCAAACCGCCGCCGCCAGCACCCATCTGCTTGGCGGCGCGTTCCAGTGCCTTGGCATCCACACCGCCGCCGTCCATACCCGCCGGCATGCCGCCGCCTTTGCCCATGAGCGCGCCCAGGCCGCCGCGCATCATGCCCTTTTTCCCCATCTTGCCCATCTTCTTCATCGCATCCGCCATCTGGCGGTGCATCTTGATCAGCTTGTTGAGATCAGAGACATCCTGCCCCGCGCCCTTCGCAATCCGCTTCTTGCGCGACGCCTGCATCAGGCCGGGATTGGCGCGTTCCTTCTTGGTCATCGACTGGATCAGCGCGACCTGGCGGGTGATGGTCTTGTCGTCAAAACCCGCCTCTTCGATCTTGCCGGCCATCTTGGCCATACCGGGCATCATGCCCATCAAGCCCTGCATGCCGCCCATCTTCTGCATCTGGTCCAACTGGCCCTTCAGGTCGTTCATGTTGAACTGACCCTTCTGGAACCGCTTCATCATCCGCTCGGCCTGTTCGGCCTCAAGCGTTTCCTGAGCCTTTTCGACCAGCGCCACGATGTCGCCCATACCGAGGATACGGCCCGCGATGCGCTCAGGTTCAAACGTCTCCAGCGCGTCGAGTTTCTCCCCGAGACCCACAAAGCGGATCGGCTTGCCGGTGATCTCGCGCATCGACAGCGCTGCACCGCCACGGCCGTCGCCGTCCATCCGCGTCAGGACCACGCCCGAGACGCCGATCTTGGCGTCGAACTCCGTCGCCACATTCACCGCGTCCTGGCCGGTAAGGCCGTCTACGACCAGCAAAGTCTCGCGCGGTTTGGCCACATCGCGCACGGCGGCGGCCTGCGCGATCAACTCGGCATCGATATGCAACCGGCCGGCGGTGTCGAGCATATAGACGTCATAGCCGCCCAGACCCGCCATCGCCTTGGCACGCCTGGCGATCGCGACCGGGTCTTCGCCCTTGACGATCGGCAGGGTATCGACGCCGATCTGGACACCCAAAATCGCCAGCTGCTCCATCGCCGCCGGGCGGTTGGTATCCAGCGAGGCCATCAGCACCTTCTTGCCCTCGCGCTCTTTCAGGCGCTTGGCCAGCTTCGCGGTCGTCGTCGTTTTGCCGGAGCCTTGCAGGCCAACCATCAAGATCGGCGCCGGCGGGTTGTCGACCTTCAGCGCGCCGGGGTCTTCCGATCCGCGCAGGGTCGCGATCAGTTCGTCATGGACGATCTTGACGACCTGCTGGCCGGGAGTGATCGACTTCGTGACAGCCGCGCCGGTCGCCTTCTTCTCCACGTTCTTGATGAACGTCCGCGCCACGGGCAGAGAGACGTCGGCCTCCAACAAAGCAACGCGAACCTCGCGCATCGCGGTGCGGACGTCATCCTCCGACAGCGCGCCTTGTTTGGTGAGGCGGTCGAAGACGCCCGACAGGCGTTCTGATAGGTTCTCAAACATGGGCGCGGCCCCTCTGATACGATCCGGATGAGTCCCTAAGGTGGGGCCTCACACCAGTCGCTCCAAGCCCCATGCGCCAATACGAAATCACCCCCGTGGGCGAAACTCGCTGACGGGGGGCGATCCTGCGGACGCGCGCGGGACCGGGAAGCATGGCTTTCCGGCTATTGAGGCGGGGTGTAGGCCGCTTGGCGGTCCGAGTCAATCAAAGGTCAAACAGGGGGCGGTCAGATACACTCAACCGCCAGATCCAGCACGTCCCCCGCCAGCATGTCTCCGCCGCTGGCATGCAGCGTGAACGCGCGGCGCAGGTCCATGATGTCCCATTCGTCCTGTGTTGTGGGCGGCACTGCCTCCGTCCGTGATCCGGGCAAGCCATAGAGCGTCAGGGCCATGGGCCCGTCATAGTCCAGCCCGGCAAACGACAGGCCTTCAATCTCGCGCGCATAGATGCCGACCAGTTCGGCAGCATGGCCGCGCGAAGTGGTGATCAGCGTCCAGATCGGCCCGGTTATCCCATCACCAATCGTCATTTGCCCGGTTGCCAAATGCCCCATGGCACCACCTTCTTGCCGGAAGGACTGCCCACTGGTGGTGAATTGCGCCGTCCCCGGCAGTTGCGTGCCGGGGCGGATCGTGCCGACGCCTTGTGTGACCTCGACAGTGAAGTTGAGCAGGCAGGACTGCGCCGTTGCAGGCGCCGCAAGCAGAAGGGCGGTCGTGGTCAGAATCCATCTCATCGCCTAGTATACCATGCCTTACGGGGGCATCAAAGCGTGGCGGCGATCCCCCGGACGCGCGGACCGGGGGATCGGCAGGTTCAGGCCGTCAAAGGTGGTCTACGCGGCCAATGCCGCGATCTGAGTGGTCGCGGTGCTGAGCGCGGCATCGGCATCCTGCATCAACTGATCAGCGGTCACAAAGGTGACGTCCGTTATGCCGATGAAGCCAAGGACATGGCGCAGATAGCCGGAGGCGAAATCCACGTCGGATCCGACTTTCACGCCACCGGAGGCGACGGCCACAATGGCGCGCTTGCCTTTCAACAGGCCTTCCGGCCCGGTTTCGGTATACCTGAACGTCACACCGGCACGCGCGATCTGATCGACCCAGGCCTTCAGCGCGGCCGGGACGCCGAAGTTATAGATCGGCAGGCCGATCACGAGTGTATCGGCGGCCAAGACCTCAGCGATCAGCGTATCGGACTGCGCCAGTTCCCGCGTCTGACCGGGAGTTCGCTGATCGGCGGGAGTGAAGTTTGCGCCGACCCATGCCTCGGACAGCAGGGGAACCCCTGCGGCAAGATCGCGGGTGGCGACGGTCGCCGCGCCAAGCCGGTCGACGATCTGCATGGTCAGGTCACGGGTGACAGAGCCTTGCGTGCGCGCGGAGGCATCTATGCGGAGAATGTTTTTCATGGGTTCAGGTCCAGATTGGGTTTCATTGACCTTTACTTACCCTCTGCGAAAATGATCACAATATTTGATTTTGCCACTGTACTGTGCGAAATTGCACATATACGCATGACCTCCCGTTCGCATTGTCATTGTGACCTTGTGCACGCATTGTAGCCCTCACAGCTATTTGCGTGAGGAGGCGCACGGCAGCCGATGGACAATTGGGATGAAGTCAGAACCGCCTTTCAGGTTGCGAAGGTCGGAACGGTCTCGGGTGCGGCAGAAGCGCTCGGCGTGCACCACGCCACCGTGATCCGCCACATCGACGCGCTGGAGGCACGGTTGGGTGCCAAGTTGTTCCAACGCCACGCGCGGGGCTATTCGCCGACGGAAGCGGGCCAGGATCTGTTCGCAATTGCAGGGCAGGCGGATGATCAGTTCAGTCAGCTGGCCAGTCGCATCAAGGGCCGGGGCGATGAAGTGACCGGCGAGTTGATCGTGACCTCGCTTGCGGTTCTGTCGCCGCTGCTGGTTCCGGCCATTGCCGAGTTTCAGGACCGGCATCCGGATCTGCGCGTGCGATTGATCACCGACATCCGCCTGTTCCGGCTGGAATACGGCGAGGCCCACGTCGCGATCCGGGCCGGTGCCTTGCCGGAAGACCCCGACAACGTCGTGCAGCCATTCTTCACCGAGACCCTGCGTCTGGTCGCGACGCGTGGGTACGTCGAACGGTATGGCGTGCTGACGGATGAAAACCTTGGCGATCACCGGTTTGTCGGCTCGACGGAGGATAGCCCGCGCGCGCCCTATCTTCAGTGGCTCGCCAAAACGATCCCCAATAGCTCGATCTATTTCCGCGCCTCGTCGATGTCAGTGATGCGCGATGCTGTGGTTTCGGGCATTGGCATCGGCTTCGTGTCGTCCCGTGACACGCCGGAGAACGCGGACCTGCTCGATGTCCTGCCCCCGATGGAGGAATGGAGCGCCAGGTTCTGGCTTGTCACGCACATGGATCTCCATCGCACGGCCAAGGTTCAGGCGTTCGTGCGACACCTGAAAGAGCAGGTGAAGACGTGGCCAGTGGGGTAGGAGCCGCAGACGCCATGCGGTCGCGGGGCGGACACGTCGCGATGTTGGCGTTCTCGGCACTGGTGGCGGGGTCGTTCTCGCTTGGAGGTCAGGTCGCGGCAGAGATTGCACCCACAGCACTGAACGCCGTGAGGTTCGGATTGGCCGTGGTGATCATGGGCGCTGTGGTGTGGGCGAAGGGCGGTGTGCCGCGCACTGCGCTGCATGCGCCCTGGCGGTATCTGATTCTGGGCGGGCTGTTCGCGTTCTACTTCGTGATGATGTTCGAGGGCCTGAAGACCGCCCCTCCGGTGGCGGCGGCGGCGGTCTTCACCCTGACACCGGTACTGTCGGCGATCTTCGGTTGGTTTTTGTTGCGGCAGGTCGTCAGCCCCCGCATTGCGCTGGCCCTCGCGATTGGCGGTGTCGGGGCCGCCTGGGTGATTTTCCGCGCCGATCTGTCCGCCCTTCTGGCGTTTGAGGTCGGCCGCGGAGAGGCGATCTACTTTGCAGGCTGCGTCGCCCATGCCCTATATACTCCCATGGTGCGCGTGCTCAATCGCGGTGAGCCGGTTCTGGTCTTTGCCTTCCTGACACTCACGGCCTGCGCAGGCATCATCACAATCTGGGGCACCGGCGCTCTGGTCACGACCGACTGGAGCGCACTTCGTCCTCTGGTCTGGATCACCATCGCCTATGTCGCAGTTTTCGCCAGCGCGTTGACGGTTTTTCTGATTCAATACGCGTCGCTGCGCCTGCCGTCATCCAAGGTCATGGCCTATACTTATCTGACTCCAAGCTGGGTGATTTTGTGGGAGATCGCCTCGGGCCAACCCGTGCCTTCGGGCCTCGTGCTGGTGGGCGTCGCCTTGACGGGTCTGGCCCTTGCGATTTTGTTGAAAGATTGAGCTGTCCGATTTTTTTTGGAACCAATCGGTAGCGAACGCGGTTGTCCGATTAATTGCATTGAAGGGATCACACCATGCGCTCTATCCTCATCATCATCGGCCTCATTGTTGTCGTCGTTGCAGTAATCAACCTGATCTGAAGGAAGCAGCAAATGCGCAATATTCTTTATGTAATCGGCCTTATTGTGGTCGTCTTAGCCATCTTGCGACTTGCAGGCATCATCTAGGCGCGTTTCCAGGTCGGGCCAGACAATTGGGGAAGGTCATCCCGCCCCGGCGTTTGTGTGGCTAACTGACTACTCTGCCGCCGCACGCATCGCGAAGGGAAAAGCATCCAGCGGCACCCGGACCAGGTCGTAGGTGATCGTTCCGATCGGAGCGGGCAGAGCCACGTTCTGCTGCATCGTGTCGCCTGCGCAGGTGTAAGTGATCACCGGATTGAAGCTCATCGGGCCGGGTGGAGCCGCCAGAGGCACCGTCGCGCTGTCGCCGTTCACAGTTACCGTCATCTGGCCATTCATGCCGCCCGCTCCGCCGGGCAGATAGCACAGGTCCAACGTGCCGCCGAGTGCCGTGACATAGCCCGCCGTGGTGACGGTCTGGCCGAGCAGTTCATACGTCGTGACGGTGTCTTCGCTATCCACAAACGTTGCCTCGCCCTGTGCGCCGATCGGAAAGGTCTCGAAGAAGCCGTCGTCATAGATGATCATGCCGACCGGCAACCCGAAGGCACTGAAGCTGGCGCGAATGTTGTCGGGCATCGACCGCATCGCGCGCTCCAAAGCGTCGGGGATTGTGGAGCGTCCGACCCACGCCCCGACCAGGCAGGTCTCAATCGGGCCCACCGGGGCCTCGCAGGTTTGGGCGAACGAGGGCGAGGCTGCGAGGAGGCTTATGCCGATGAGGGGTCTGAGGCGCATGGAACAGGTCCTTTCCGTTTGAAACAGCATAACAACTTGGGCAGGACCTGTCGGGTAAGCTATTCCTGACCCAACTCGCGCTCCAGGAACGCCTCAAACGCATCCAGGTGGATCGGTTCGAACTGTCCAAACCCCTGCATCCATACGGAGGCCGCCTTCAGTGCGTCCGGCTCCAGCTTGCACCACTTCACCCGGCCTCGTTTCTCCTGCGTGATCAAGCCCGCAGAGGTCAGCACGCCGAGGTGCTTGGAGATCGCGGCCAGCGACATCTCAAACGGCTCTGCCACGTCGGTCACGGCCATATCGTCCTCCAGCAACATCGCGAGGATCGCGCGGCGTGTGGGGTCGGCGAGGGCGGCAAAGGTGGTCTCTAGGGTTTGGGTCATGGGGCTGGTTATGGAGATATGGCTGCAATCGTCAACTGATTGGTTGAATATCCCTATCGTGGGGTAAGGGCGGATCGATTGGCAAGCTCGGCATTAATATTGATATAATTCAGATGTTTGCGGCAGAATATCCCTCGTTGAACTCTGTAAGGGTGTCAGCCTAGACAACACGCACACCTCGCACGGAGGCCGCATGGCTATGGCTGACAGTGACCAAACCCGCATGGACGCGCTGGAAGCGCGGATTGCTGCGGCCAAGGCACGGTCCGGGCCGAAGCGGTCCGAGGCAGAGGAGCACCACTCCCAAGCGCAACTGGCGTGGCGGATGGTCATCGAACTGGTGGCGGGTCTTGGCATCGGTTTCGGCATAGGCTACGGGCTCGACTGGCTGTTGGGAACCACACCGTGGCTGATGGTCGTGTTTGTTATTTTGGGCTTTATCGCCGGGATCAAAACCATGATCCGCTCGGCGGGTGAAATCCAGGAAGCCGCGCTGGAGCGCGATAGGTTGATGGCACAGACAAGTGCCAGGGACAGAACGGGGACGCAGGATGGCGACTGACAGCACCAACACTGAAGCCAAAGGCGGCATGGGTCGCACGGTGGCTTTCGTTCTGATCGGACTCGCGGCCCTCGCCTTCATCGGTGCCGTCATGGACGGCTACGAGGCTCCGCTTGCGATCCATCCGATGGATCAGTTCATCATTTCTCCGTTGTTCGGTGACGGTGCGGTTGGCATGTTCACACTCACCAACGCGACGCTCTGGATGGCGTTGTCGGTGCTTTGTGTCATCGCGCTGATGGTCTGGGGCACGCGCGGTCGTGCGGTTATCCCGTCGCGCAGTCAATCCATGGCGGAACTCGCATATGGTTTCGTGCGGTCGATGGTCGAAGACGTGGCAGGCAAAGACGCGCTGCCCTACTTTCCCTACATCTTAACGCTGTTCCTCTACATTCTTTTCGCCAACTTCCTGGGTCTGATCCCGGGCAGTTTGACAACCACATCGCACATCGCGGTGACAGCAGTTCTGGCGCTGGCCGTGTTCTTCACGGTCACGATCCTTGGCTTCATCAAAAACGGCGTTGGATTTCTGAGCCTGTTCTGGGTTGCATCCGCGCCGCTCGCGCTGCGCCCGATCCTCGCGATCATTGAGTTGATCTCCTACTTCGTTCGCCCCGTCAGCCACTCCATTCGTCTGGCCGGTAACATCATGGCAGGTCACGCCGTGATCAAGGTGTTCGCCGGTTTCGCAGGTGCTCTGGGTGTTGCAGGTATCGCGCCAATCATCGGCATCATCGCCATCTTAGGGCTGGAAGTGTTGGTCGCCGCGATCCAGGCCTACGTGTTCACAATCCTGACGTGCGTCTACTTGAAGGATGCGCTTCACCCCGCTCACTGAATTCTGTCCGGGCGCGCTGCCCGGTCCGAGAGAACGAAACTTCCGAAAACTCGGGCACTGCCCGGACATGACAAATCGTAAGGAGATACATCATGGAAGGCGATATCGCACAAATGGGTCAATTCATCGGTGCCGGCCTTGCCGCCATCGGTTCTGGTGCCGCCGCTATCGGTGTGGGCCATGTGGCTGGCAACTTCCTCGCCGGTGCCCTGCGCAACCCCTCCGCGGCTGCTGGCCAGACCGCAACACTCTTCATCGGTATCGCGTTTGCCGAGGCTCTGGGCATCTTCGCCTTCCTCGTCGCGCTGCTGCTGATGTTTGCTGTCTAAGACTTAGGTCCGAGAACGATCCTTACGGCTGGCGCATCCTTATCAACGGCGGATGCGCCTTCGTAAATCCCCCGGTTGGAGAATGACATGGCAGAAGACGCCGATACCACTGGAGATGCCTATGGCGGCCTGGAGGCTGGCCTTGAGGTGGCCACTGGCTCCAATCACGGGGCCACGGATTCTGTTGGCATGCCGCAGCTGGATTTTGCGACGTTCGACAATCAAATCTTCTGGTTGGTTCTGACGCTTCTTGCGATTTATTTCGTTTTGTCGAAAATTGCATTGCCTCGGATCTCTAGCGTGATCGCGGAACGTCAGGGGACGTTGACCAACGATCTGGCAACGGCAGAAGATCTCAAACGCCAAGCCGCAAAGGCAGAAGAAAATTACAACACCGCGCTTTCCAATGCCCGCTCTGAGGCGCAAGCGATCGGTCAGCAGACGCGGGATGATATCCAGGCGCAGTTGCAGGTGGAGATCGACAAGGCAGACGCCGAGATAGCGGCGCGTGCAGCCGAAGGCGAAGCACGGATTGCCGAGATCGAAGCCGGGGCCCTGGCCACCGCCGAAGAAGTAGCCCGCGACGTCGCGGGCGAGATTGTGCGCGCGTTGGCCCCCGGCCAGACGATCGACGAAGCCGCAGTCGCCGCTGCTGTGTCCGCACGGGTAAAGGGATAAAGTGATGATGCGTTTTCTGACAATCGCTGCTGTTTTCCTCGCCACGCCCGCGCTTGCCGAGGAAGACGGGTACGAACCTGGCTACGGCCTCGTCTCGCTATTCAATACCGACTGGGTAGTGTTTATAGGCTTCCTGCTGTTCCTGGCGATCCTGTTCTACTTTTCCGTGCCCAGGATGCTTGGTGGCATGCTCGACGCTCGCGCCGATACGATCCGGTCCGAGTTAGACGAGGCGCGCGGGCTGCGTGAAGAGGCGCAGACGCTCCTCGCCTCCTACGAGCGCAAGGCGCGGGAGGTCGAAGAGCAATCTGCACGGATCGTGACCGAGGCGCGTGCAGCGGCTGAAGAGGCGGCTGAAAAGGCCAAAGACGACATTGCCCGCTCGATCACGCGCCGTCTGGCCGCAGCCGAAGACCAGATCACCAGCGCCGAGGCGAAAGCCTCCCGGGCCGTGCGTGACCGCGCAGCCTCTGCGGCAATTGCCGCGGCGGCGGAAGTGATCGCAGGCGGTACATCTGCGGCGGATCAGGACAAGATGATCGACGACGCGATTGAAGAGGTCGGGCGTCAACTGCACTAACCTTGCGTCGATGGACTGATGAGGCCTCACCGGATACGGTGGGGTTTTTTTGTTGGGAGCGCAGCGGGTTGGCGCACGGCCCACGGCCCACCCGCCCTCCCCCCGTGCGCCAACCCGCTGCGGGACTACAGACTGGTGGCGAATTTTGATCGGTATGTCGGCACGATGTCTGCATGCGCCGGGTCCGCCTCAAATACTCCGCGCGCGATCGCACGCGACACGCACAGTGCCGCCGCGTGGCCAATCATCAGCGTATCGGCCTCAGACGCCAGGGGGACCGTTTCCGTCGCCGCCGCAAACACCAGATCGCCGTCCATCGGGGTGTGGCTCGGGTAGATCGCGCGGGCCATGCCGTCGTGGGCGGCAACGGCCATGCGCGTCGCCTGCGACTGAGTCAGCGCAGCATCAGTCGCGACAATCGCGATGGTGGTGTTGCGGCTATCGCCGCCCTTGATGTGCGGGACGACACCGGGATCGAAGGCCGACGCGGGGCCGACGCCGCCGAATTCCGCCCCGATCTCAAATGGTGCTGCCCAAAAGTGACCCGTTTCGCCCACGGTCACACGCCCCAACGCATTCACGGCGACCAAAGCGCCGACCGTATAGGGCCCGATCCGCAGGGAGGCGGACCCAAGCCCACCTTTCATGTCCGCGATGAGCGCACCTGTTCCGGCACCGACCGAACCAAGAGCGAAATCCTCGCCTGCGCCTGCCAGGGCCGATGCCCCCAAACGTCCGTATGGGTTCCCGGCCCAGTCCTTATCCCCGCCATTGATGAGATCAAACAGTATCGCCGCAGGCACAATCGGCACCACCTGATCCCCCACGGCGAAGCCGCGCCCCCGTGCCCGAAGGGCATCCGCGACGCCGGAGGCGGCGTCGAGGCCGAAGGCAGATCCCCCCGACAACACCAACGCATCGGCCCGTTGCACTGTCTTGTCGGGGGCCAACAGGTCCGTCTCCCGCGTGCCGGGCGCGCCGCCCATGACATGAACGGCAGCTGTGAAGGGCGCCTCTGCTGTCAGCACGGTGGTTCCGGTTTTGACCTCCGGGTCCTGCGCGTTGCCGACCCGAAGGCCCGCGACATCGGTGATCAGGTTGCGTGGTCCCGGCACCATCACGGCGTGACACTCAGGTGCGGGACGGTGCCGCGAAAAACCCCGAGCAGGGTCAGATGCTCGGTCGCACCGATCGGGCAGACGAGGCTCGTGTGGGCGGCCGGCAGCACAAGAACAATCGTTGTCGCATCCTTCGAAATCCGCGCGGTCGTCGCCTCATTGAAATAGGCACGCAGGCGGGCGGAATGGCCGGACTGGATGACCTCGACCTGGGACAGATCCATCTCTGGCGCTTGGTTCAGCAGGTGCGCGAAGACCTGCGGTTGTGTGGCGAATGTGCCCTTCAGCACCGTTATATCGGCAGGCAGGTTGCGGCGCGTGTAGCTCATCGCGCGGCCTCCACCGCAGCCGGGGCAAGGCTGTCCTCATACCCGATATGGCGCAAACGTGGCGTGTTGTTGAGTTCAAACTCCCGCCCCATGAATGCACCCATCGGGATCAGGATGATCGCCTCACCCGGCTTCATCTTGCCCATGATGGCGCGGCGTTGCTTGCGGCCAAAGTATTCTGACAAGCGTGCAAGAACCTGATCGCCCCGCGCAGCGTCGATCTGGCCAGTGTCGATTGAAGCGCCCGGCAGATCAAGGTTCAACCGTTCCGGCCCATTGGGCGTTATCGGCGTGAAGCAATAGGCGAACATTGCGGCGTCATCCTCGAACTGCCCGGCAAACAAGTGGACGCGGTTGGGGTTGCTCTGGCCATCTCCAGACAGTTTGTTGTCATTCAAGGTGCCTGCGATGGCAGCAGTCAACCTGCCGAAAAAGGAATGCCACTGAGGCCAGCCCTCGCTCATATGCAGCGGCCCCCGTCCACTTCCAGCGCGGTTCCGGTGATCATTGACGCCGCGTCCGAGCAGAGGAAGGCCGCCGCCTCGCCGATGTCCTGCGGGGTGGAGAAACGGCCGAGCGGGATCGTGGACAGAAACCTGGCGCGGATCTCCGGCGTGTCCTCGCCCATGAAACTGGCCAGCAGCGGCGTTTCTCCCGCCACGGGGCACAGCGCGTTGACACGAATGCCGGCGGGTGCAAGCTCTACCGCCATGGTCTTGGTCGCTGTGATCATCCAGCCCTTGGAGGCGTTGTACCAGTTGAGGTTCGGGCGCGGTGACAGGCCTGCCGTGGAGGCAATATTCAGGATCGCACCCGCCTTTGCCGCCTTCATCAACGGCACGATGTGGTGCGCGGTGTGGTAAACGGACTTGGCGTTGACGGCAAAGATGCGGTCGAACTCGTCCTCGCTCACGTCTTCCAGTGGCATGGGCAGGTGCGTAATGCCCGCATTGTTCACCAGGATATCGATGCGGCCCCACTGGTCCAGGGCGGCCATGGTCATGGCCTCCACATCCGGCCCTTTGGAGACATCGGTTCTGATTGCGGCGCCGCCGATTTCATCTGCGATGGCCACTGCGGCCTCCTCGTTCAGGTCGGCCACCATGACCGAGGCCCCTTCGCGTGAAAAGATCCGCGCAATGCCCGCGCCAAAGCCCGATGCCGCGCCGGTGACGATGGCGGTTTTGCCTTCAAGTTGCATGGGAAGTTCCTTTCCTGGATGTGTGTAAATCAATCGAGCGCGCCTGGCGCATCGGGGAAATGGCGGCGACCGTTCCCAGTGCACCTGCGAGGTAGCTTGCATCATGCATGAAGCCCGCACGCAGCAGGTCCTGGCGGTTGGGGCCGTCCGGGAAGGTTATCCGCTCATCGAGCAAACCTGAGGCACCGGCGTAGAGCCCACCCAAGAGCCCCGCGAGCGCGCCGAACGCCGCCGCTGCGAGGAGCGGCGCGAAGAGCAGGGCGAAAAAGGTCGGGAACTTACCCATGATCGGCGAGGGTCCTGATTGGTATGGTGCGAGCGTAACGGGCGCGATCCGGGGCGTCTACGTCAGGATGATCCCCCGGAGACGCCGGCCCACCCACCGAACCCCCGGCGCCACCGGGGGATCGGAGCCTATCCGTGATGCGCCGCCACGGTTTTCAGCGTGGTGAAGGCATAGAGCGCCTCGAACCCTTTTTCGCGTCCATGTCCGGACTGCCCGGTGCCGCCAAAGGGTAACTCTACACCGCCCGCAGCTCCGTAGTTGTTGAGAAACACCTGCCCCGCGTGCAGACGTTTTGCCAGCCGCATCTGGCGGCCACCGTCCGCGCTCCAGACGGAAGCGACCAGCCCGTATCTGGTGCCATTGGCGATGCGCACGGCGTCGTCTTCATCGTCGAACGGGATCAGGACCTGAACCGGGCCGAAGATCTCATCCTGGGCCAGCGGATGATTTGGCGCGATGTTTCCGATCAGGGTCGGAGGGACGTAGTTGCCACCCTGGGGCAGGTCCGTGGGCAACGACGCCTGAGCCAGGATCTGCTCCGGTGTTGCCTGGGCAAGGAAGGCGTCGACGATGCTCTTCTGACGCGCCGAGACCATTGGACCGACATCTGCGTCATTCATCGCCGGAGCGACTTTCAGCGTGGCAATGGTTGCTGCAAGGCGTGCGGCCAACTGATCGTGGATCTCGCGCTGCACGAGAATGCGCGACCCGGCAGAGCAGGTCTGGCCCGCGTTCTGAATGCCGGCGTTCACCAGAAACGGCAGCGCCTTGTCCAGATCCGCATCGACGAAGACCAGTTGCGGGGACTTGCCGCCCAATTCCAGCGTGACGGGGACGATATTGTCTGCCGCCGCGATCTGCACTGCGCGCCCGGTCGCGACCGATCCGGTGAACGAGATGTGGCGCACGCCCGCATGCGCCGTCAGCGCCGCGCCCGCTTCAGCGCCCAATCCGGGCACGACGTTCAGCGCGCCGTCCGGCAGGCCCGCCTCACGCGCCAGGTCGGCAAAGGCCAGCGCGGTCAAACAGGCCTCCTCCGCCGGTTTCAGCACACAGGCGTTGCCGGTCGCGAGCGCCGCGCCGATGGACCGTCCGATGATCTGCATCGGGTAATTCCACGGAATGATATGGCCCGTGACGCCGTGCGGCTCGCGCAGAGTATAGACGGTGAAGCCCTGCTGGAACGGGATGGTTTGCCCGTGCAGCTTGTCCGCCGCGCCGCCGTAGAACTCGCAGTAGCGCGCCAATGCGGTCACATCGCCGCGCGCCTGGGTCAGCGGTTTTCCGACGTCCGAGGCCTCCATCCTGGCCAGGGCGTCCGCATTTTGCAGCACCAGATGCCCAAGACGGAACAGGATGCGACCGCGGTCCGCCGCCGTCAGCGCGCCCCATTCACCGTCAAGCGCGGCTTGCGCGGCTGCCACGGCGGCGTTCACGTCTTCCGCGCCGCTCCGGGCGATGCGGGCGATCTCCTCGCCGTTGGAGGGGTTTATCACGGGCAAGGTCTTGCCTGTGGCTGACGGTTGCCAACGGCCGCCGATGAAGCAGAGGGAAGGGTCAAACCCCAAAGGGCTGAAGGCTGTCATGAGGGGCTCCGATGCCAGTGGGAAGCTGGGGCGCTGCGGCCAGCAAAATCTGCGTGTAGGGGTGCTGTGGTGTGGTAAAGACGGCCTCGGTTTCACCCTGTTCCACGATCTCACCGGCCTGCATCACCAGCACGCGATCGGTGATGGCGCGCACGACGGTCAGGTCATGGGATATGAACAGATAACTGAGGCCGAACTCCGACTGCAGATCCACCAGCAGGTCAAGGATCCGGGCACGAACGGAGACGTCCAGCGCGCTGACCGCCTCATCCAGAACCAACAGTTTGGGCCGGGTGATCAGCGCCCGCGCGATGGCGATGCGCTGGCGCTGCCCCCCGGAAAACTCGTGGGGGTATTTGAACGCGTCATCGGCAGACAGGTGCACAGCCTCCAGCGCCTGCGCAATCGCGGCATCGCGCGGCGGCGGCGTATCCAGCAGGTGAAATGGCTCGGTGATGATCCGGTCCACGCGCCAGCGCGGGTTGAAGCTGCCGTAGGGGTCCTGGAACACGACCTGAATGTCGGCACGCATCGCGCGGGGCATCTGCGGACTGACGGGCTGACCGTTCAGCGTGATGGTGCCCGACGTCACCGGATCAAGGCCAAGGATCGCACGGGTGAGGGTGGACTTCCCACAGCCGCTTTCCCCCACAAGACCGAGACTTTCCCCGCGTTGCAACGCGAACGAGACGCCGTTGACGGCCTTGACCGGATCACCTCGAGAGATCCCTTTGCGTGGGCCCGGATAGTGGCGGTGGACGTCTTGCAGCGTAAGGATTGCGTCGGATTGGACGGCCTCCGCGCGCTCGGGCTGATGCGAGGAGGCCGCAAACAGGGCGCGCGTGTATGGATGGGTCTGGTTGCGCAGAACCTGTGCCGTGGCGCCCTGTTCCACAACCTGTCCCCGCTGCATTACGGCGATGCGGTCGGCGATGTCGGCCACAACAGCCAAATCGTGGGTGATCAGCAGCAGGGACATGTTTTCCTCTGCCACGAGATCGCGCAACAGGTCGAGGATCTGCGCCTGCGTGGTCACATCCAGAGCCGTCGTCGGCTCATCCGCGATCAAGAGGCGGGGATGCAGCGCGACGGCGGCCGCGATGCAGACGCGCTGACGTTGGCCGCCGGACAGCTCGTGCGGATAGCGGTCCATGGCGATATGTCTGAGGCCCACACGGTCGAGCCTGTCGCGCGCGATCCGCGCGGCCTCGCCGCGATCCGCCTTGCCGTGGATCAGCAATGTCTCTGCCACCTGATCGCCGATGGTCTGCACCGGGTTCAGGGCGGTCATCGGCTCCTGAAAAATCATCGAGATGTCATTGCCGCGCAGGCCCTGCATCGCCGCTTCCGGCAAGCTCACCAGATCGGTTCCATCGAGGGACGCTGTGCCCGTCAACACCGCGCCGCGCGGCAGCAGCCCCATCAGCGACAGCGCAGTCATGGACTTGCCGGAGCCGCTTTCGCCGACCAGCCCGAAGATCTCTCCCTCGCCGATGCTCAGCGACACATCGTGCAGGATCGGCACCGCACGAATGCAGAGGCTCAGGCCCTCGACGTCGATCATCCACTCCGCTTTGGTCACCTCGCCCTCCGCAACCGGGGGTCAAGCGCATCGCGCAGACCGTCGCCCATCAGGTTCAATCCCAGAACCAGCATCACAATCGCGAGTCCGGGCAAAAGCGCAAGGTTGGCGTAGGAGTAAATCAGCGTCTGGCTATCCGCCAGCATCTTGCCAAGGGACGCGTCGGGTGGCTGGGTGCCGAGGCCGACAAAGCTCAATCCAGCCTCCGCCAGAATTCCCAGGGAAAACTGGATCGTGGCCTGCACGATCAGCAGGTTGGTAATGTTGGGCAGCACATGCTCGGCCGAGATACGCGCATGGGATTTTCCGGCGGTGCGGGCGGCGAGAATGTAATCCAGCGTCCATATCGGCAATGCACCGCCCCGCGCGACACGGGCAAACACGGGTACGTTGAAGATCCCGATAGCAAGCACCGCGTTGCTGGCGGATGGGCCGTAGAGCGCGGTGATCAGGATGGCCACAACGAGGAGGGGGAAAGCGAAGATCAGGTCGTTCGAACGCATGATCACTTCGTCCAGCCACGAGCCGCGCATTGCGGCCGCAGCAAGACCCAAAGGCACGCCAATGCAAATCGCCAGCCCGATGGCGACCAGCGCAACGACAATGGAAATCCGCGTCCCCTCCATCAGCATCGACACCAAATCACGGCCAAATTGGTCGGTGCCAAGCCAGTGGCTCCCCGAGGGCGGCTGAAACCGGTTGGGGATGCTCAGCGCGGTCACGTCATGAGGCGTCCAGACCAGCGAGACGAGCGCGGCGGTCACGAACAGGGATGTGATCGTGGCGCCGATCAGCAGGCTGGGGGGCAGACGTCTCATTTGCGGCGCAGTCTTGGGTCGGCGATGGCGTAGGCCACATCGACAAGGAAGGTGATGACGATGACGGCGAAGACCAGCAACATGGTCACGGATTCCACGACGATCAGGTCGTTCTGGCGAATGGATTGGAAGATCAACTGGCCGAGGCCGGGCAGGAAGAAGACACTTTCGATGATGATTGCGCCCGCCAGTAGGAAGCTGAATTGCAACCCGATAATCGTCAGGACCGGGATCAGGGCGTTGCGCAGCGCATGGCGGCGGATCACGTCGCGAACGCTGAGGCCCTTTGCGCGCGCGGTGCGGATGTAATCCTGATCCAGCGTCTCGATCACGGCGGAGCGCATGACCCGCGAGAGGATGGAGGCTTGGGGCAGGGCAAGGGCAATTGCGGGCAAGGTGAGTGCTTTCAGTGCCGCGAGCGGCTGATCCCAGCCGGGAAATCCACCCGACGAGAACCAGCCAAGCGTGACAGAGAACAGCAAGACCAGCAGCATCGCAAACCAGAAATTCGGCACCGCTATGCCCAATTGGGTGATGCCGATGATGGCGTAATCGCCGGGGCGACCCCGGTTCGCGGCAGCGATCATGCCGACGGGGATGGCGATGACCGTGGACAGGATCAGCGCCAGAATGGCCAGAGGAACGGAGATCCAGACACGGTCCGCGATCAGCTCTGCCACCGGGACGCGGTAGGTATAGGAGGTGCCGAAATCGCCGGACAGCATACCGGTGATCCACGCCACATACCGTGTGCCCATGCCGCCACCCAAGCCCAGTTCGGCGCGCAGGTTGGCAATCGCCTCTTCCGTCGCGTTGAGGCCGAGCATCACGGCGGCGGGGTCGCCGGGCAGCACCTCGATCGCGGCAAAGATGATGACGCTCGCCACAATCAGGCTGAGGCCAAGGGAAAGCGCGCGGATGGCCATATAGCGGATCATGGGCGTGACGTTAAGGGGCGCGCGGGAGATGGACCAGAGGGGACTTGATTTGCGACGCGCCAGACGGCTAAGTGGCGGTGCAGGTCAAAGGTGATGGCGTCACCCCATTTGACCAAATCGCCCTGAACGCCCGGGCCTTCTTGAGAAAAGGAGGGTCGCGCATGTCTCGCCCCCGATATCATGAATTCCACAACGGCGAAAAGGCCGCATTGCCGTTTTCCGTGGCCGAGTATGACCAGCGTTTGGCAGGTCTGCGCGCGATCATGGACGCGCAGGGTGTCGAGGTCTGCGTGCTGACCTCGATGCACAACATCGCCTATTACTCCGGCTTTCTCTACTGCGGGTTCGGGCGGGCGTATGGGCTGGTCGTGACGGCGGATCGGTCCGTTGTGATCAGCGCAGGGATCGACGCGGGCCAACCGTGGCGGCGTTGTGCGCACGAGGCGCTGACCTATACCGATTGGGAACAGGGCAATTACTGGCGCGCGATCAAGCATATCATCGGCGAGGGACGTGCAGTGGGCTTTGAGGGCGACCACCTGACGCTGACCCAGATGCGGCAGATGGAGGAGAGGCTTGCGCCCGCGCGGACCACCGACATCGCGCCCGCCACCATGCGCCAGCGCCTGATGAAATCCGACGCAGAGCGCGCGCTGATCCGGGCCGGGGCGGCCACGGCTGACGTTGGCGGTTACGCGATCCGTGACGCGGTCCGTGAGGGCGCGCGGGAGATCGACGTGGCCATGGCCGGCCGCGACGCGATGGAGGCGCATATCGCGCGGGAATTCCCCGATGCCGAATTCCGCGATACCTGGGTCTGGTTCCAATCCGGGCTGAACACCGACGGGGCGCATAATCCGGTCACGGGGCGGGTCTTGCGGCGCGGCGATATCCTATCGCTCAACACATTTCCGATGATTTCCGGGTATTACACGGCGCTGGAGCGGACGATGTTTGTGGGCAACGTGGACGCGGCGTCCCTGGCGATCTGGCAGGCCAATATCCAGGCGCATGAGCTTGGCATGTCCCTCATCGGACCCGGCAAGACCTGCGCGGAAATTACCCACGGTGTGAATGCGTTCTTTGAGGAGCGCGACCTGCTGCAGTACCGCAGTTTTGGCTACGGCCATTCCTTCGGCGTGCTGAGTCACTACTACGGGCGCGAGGCGGGGCTGGAATTGCGTGAGGATATCGACACGGTGCTGGAGCCGGGGATGGTGATCTCGATGGAGCCGATGCTGACGATACCCGAGGGCCGGCCCGGCGCCGGCGGTTACCGGGAGCATGACATCCTGATCGTGACCGAAGACGGAGCCGAGACCATCACCGGTTATCCGTATGGTCCCGACTTCAACGTCGTGGGCTAGCCATCGTTTCCGCGTGCCCGGCCTCCGGGTGCGCGGGTCAATCCGCATCAAGTCGCGCCCCGTCGGTCTCGATCCTGTCGGCAATCTCGCTGTCGATCACGTAGACTTCGCCCGTGCCATCATCATCCTGCACCACGTCCACGCCCAGATTTCCGCCATCATTGCCAACAGTGGCGGTGACCACCAGCACCGTCATCAGATCACCTGGACCCTCTTCTTCGACGACGATGCCGACCCCGCCATTGGAGATGAATTCCGAGCCGTAGATCGACAGCATGACATTGCCCGCGCCGGTCTCGCTCATCTTCAGGGCGTCGTCGACATTTCCCCCAGCGAAGATGGCGTTGAACACAACCTCGATGTTGCCCGGACCTGCCTCATCGAAATCGTAACCTTCGTCGAAATTGCCTTCCATGAACCCGCGCGTGATCTGACCTTCGATGGACCCTGGCCCGGCTTCGTCAATATCGAGGCCATCGTCAACGTCGATGGAAAAGGCGTAGCTCTCCACCGTGCCACTGTCGTAGAGGGCGACTTCGCGCTCAAAGCAAGCATCATCCGGAGAGCCTTCGATGCGGGCGGGAATGGCATCTGCGGCCATGGCACCTTCATCAAACTCGCCTTCGACAGCGGCTGGCAGGAACGGCGTCAGGGCGGCGGGGTTACAGTAATTGCCGTTATAGAAAAAATCGGCAGACAGCAGGTCGACCATCACATCGCCATCCTGGCCCTCGTCCAGTTCGATCCCATCCGCGCCCACCTCTTGCAGTGTGACATACATCCCCGAAACGAAGATCGACCCCGGCCCGCGTTCATCCACCCGCAGCCCGTCGGCGTCAAAACTGCCCTGGCCCACGTCCTCGATCGTCACGCTGTCGAGGCGCACGGAAACGCCCGCGGCTGATCCGCCGCCCGCGTCGCCGTCTCCGCTGCCGCAGGCATCGGCCAGAGTGCAGTCCGAGATGTGGATGCCGTGACCCGCCACGCCGCGCACGGAAATATCGCTCAGGCGCAAGCGGAACGCATCGGTGGCATCATCTGCCACATCGAAGAAAAGCCCCTTGCCTGCGGGGCCGTCCAGATCCCCACGAGCCTCGATGCTCCACCCACCGGGGCCTTCAAAGGTCATGCTACTGAGTGTGATGACTTCGGCCTCCGCCACGGAAAAAAGCGTCACGTTCTGCGCCGAGGCCACCGTGACGTTATTGCCGATCACGGTGAGATGCGGCGCGCCTGCGTAGGTCAGGCCGGTGTCGGTCTCGATCCGGCCAAAGGCCTCCGTCACGATAATGGTGGAGCGGTCCGGCGTGGCCGCAGCCGCATCCAGCGCGGCTTGCAGCGATCCGTCACCCGTGGCGTCGAAATTGGTCACGAGGAAGGTGTCTTGCCCGAAGGCAGGCGCGCCGACGAGACAAAGGACGGCGGAGCAAAAAAAGCGATTATTTGGTGTCATGGGGCGTCTCCTATGGTCGTGACGCGTGTGTGGCTTTGCGTGTGACAGGCGCGTGACGAGGCGGTCGTCGGGTGCGATCGGGCCGGAACGCTCTGCCAAGATCATCGCGCCGTCGAACCAGACCGTCGCATAGCGCGGCAACCGTTTATCGGGCCAATTGTGACCGCCAGCCACGAGTCCGCCCTGCGGCAACGGATCGGCTGGGGCGGACATGGCGCCTGGCAGCGGCGTAGCCAGCACGCAAAAGCGCCACATGGACCATCCCCTCGCATACCGAGAGGGGCGTTTGCGTTTGCCCCCCCCAATAAAACTCGATCTACTCCGTCCAGCGCACACCGGTCATGTCGTTGGCCTGCGTCGGCGCATTGGCCCACAGCCCTTCGATCCGGGCGTCCGCCACTCCGGTTTTCGCCAGCTGGAACAGGTAGGCGTTGACGTATTCGTCCGAGATCATCCGCTGTGCCGTCTGGTTGATCCGCGTCCGCTCCGCCGGGTCGGTTGTGACGGCAAGCTCTGCCATCAGGGCTTGAAAATCGGCACTGTCGTATTGGAAATAATACTCGGGGCGGGCGTAGATGTTGATGTCCGCGGGTTCCGTGTGGCTGACGATGGTCAGGTCAAAGTCGTAGCCCCGAAACACCTGCTCCAGCCACTGCGACCATTCGAGGTTGGTGATTTCGGTGTTGATCCCCACATCGCGCAATTGGCTGGCGATGATCTCGCCGCCGCGACGCGCGTAGGAGGGCGGGGGCAGCATCATGCGCAGCGTCAGGTTCCCGGCGCCTGCTTCCGCCAGCAGTTCGCGGGCGCGGTCGGGGTCGAACGCAGAAGCCTCCGTCAGATCCACGTAATCCGGGTTATGCGGCGCGAAGTGCGTGCCGATGGGCGTGCCATAGCCGAACATCGCGCCGTCGATGATGTCCTGGCGGTTGATCGCGTGGGTGATTGCCTGCCGGATCAACGGGTTGTTGAGCGGCTCTGCACCATTGTTCATCGCAAGAATCGTCTCGCCCTCGGTCGAGCCTACGATAACGTTGAAGCGCGGGTCGGCCTCGAAGAGCGCGAGGTTTTCGGGCGCGGGAAAGACCGGGAAGGCATCCAGATCGCCTGCCATCATCGCGGCCAATGCGGCGGAGGGGTCCGAGATGAAGCGGAAGGTCACGTCGGTCAGTGCCGGTGCCTCACCCCAGTAATCATCGTAGCGGGTCAGCGTGACGCTGTCGCCCTGTCGCCATTCCTCGAACGCGAAGGCGCCCGTGCCGATGGGGTTGGTGGCGTTGCTCTCGGCGGATGCCGGATCCACGATCACGGCGTCGCCCCAGGCCATATCGAACAGGAACGCGCCGTCGGGGCCGTCGAGCGTGATGACAACCGTCAGGTCGTCTTCGGCCTCCACACTGACGATGTTCTCGAACAGGGCCGCTTGCGCATTGACGGAGCCCTCGGCCCGCGCCCTGTCGAGGGAGAAGACGACATCGGAGGCGGTCAGCGCTTCACCGTCGTGGAACGTGACGCCGTCGCGGATGGAGAAGACATACCGGGTTCCGTCGTCCGAAATGACCCAGTCTTCGGCCAAACCTTCGATGATTGATCCATCCGAGGCAAAGCGCGTCAAACCTTCGAAGACGTTGGAATAGACCACTTCGTCGATCGCCGCGGCGGCCCCGGCCGTCGGGTCGAGCATTGGTGGCTCCAGCTGCATGCCAACGGTGATGGAGGTTTGCTGCGCCATGGCGGCACCAGCGGTTAGGGCCAGCACGCAGGCACTAAGGCGGAGGGTCGTGGTCATCATGTCTCTCTCTCCCTGAGATAGTCGTTTGCAGGCATTGTGCCGCAGGTGGCCCGGGGAGTCACAGGGAATTGTTAATTGCGCTCCCCCCAGGACGGCGGAAGCAGGATGCCGAGATCCGTAAGCGCGGTCATTTGCGCCTTGATGTCGTCCCTGAACCGATCTTCCAGCCCGTCGGGCATCGGTCGCGGCGGCGAGGGATTTACGACGCGGTTGATCAGATCATCGGGGAGATTGTGAGGATTGACACCCATAAAACGTTCGATATCGGCGATGAAGGCACGCGGTTCGGTTGCGATGCGGTCAAAGACGTCGACGCGCAGGCAGTCCTCCGGCAGACCGGCCTGCATCCGCGCCACGGCGGAGGCGTAGTCGTTGTGTTGCAGGTAGTCCGCACCAGTGCGGATATGATCCTCCAACTCATCAAGCGACCATATAGCCAGTTCTTCTGTGCGGCCCTGCATTTTCAAGTGAAAACGTACGTGGCTCCACAGGCGATCCATGGGCTCACGCAGAGTGTAAAGGACACGCAGTTTACGGGTTCGGGCGTGAATTTCGGCCCAGGCCTGCGTTGGCAGTAACGCCGACAGGTTGGAAAACTCGCCAACCCATGTGGCCTGTTCGCGGTGCATGAACAGATCATTGAACCATGCGTCATTGACCTGCCCGTCGAGCCAATTTGCCGTCCACCGCACGCGTTTTTGCAAGACTGGGCGGGCGGATACTTCCGGATCAAAGTACAGATATCCCTGCGCCCGGCGCATGCGGGCGCGATCCGACAGAATATTGGGATTGATGTGGCGTGCATAGAAGTAGTGGATCTCCTTCTCGCGACAAAAAAAGATGTCCGGATGGCGTTGCAGCGCGTCGTAGATCCACGTCGTGCCGGCTTTCATGGCGCCTGCACCGATCAGCAAGTGGTCGTATGGTTTATCGTCAGCCATCGGACGGCATCCTTGTTGCACACAGGAAACATACTCTAGTGTGGCGCGGCGAGAGGGATCAAGTTGCCGCAATTCCGGGCGGGTCTGTGGATAAGGCGGCGGGGTTTGGACAGGCCACTGTGGATAAGGCAATTTAGTTTCAAATGCCTCACGAAAATCCTCCGCAGCGCAGAGAATCGCCCTATCCAATTGTAACGTGTAACTACATCCACTGGGAGCAACCTGACATGCCGAGCATTCATGACATTCTGGCGATCAAAAGCGACCTGATCGCCGATTTTGTTCAAGAGATGATCAGCGCCAAGATGCTGAACCCATTGATCAAAAACCTCAACGAGAAGTTGCTGGCCGGTGACAAGATGGCGGCCCTTGCGCTGGAGCATCTCGGATTTCCCGAATACGCCTGACCCCCGCTAGAGCAGCAATTCCGCCAGGGTCAACGCCATGACCTTTGCGCTATCCTCCATGTCCTGGACGCCCACCCACTCGTCAGGTTGATGCGCCAGGTCAAGGATGCCGGGACCATAGGCGATACAGTTCTTCAGCGTGCCGATCCGGTCGATGTGTTTTTGATCGTAAGTGCCAGGGGACACGACAAATTCGGCCTGCGTGTCCAGGACCCTGGTGATCGCAGCCGCCACCGTTTTCACCACCGGCGCATCGCGGTCCGTCATGGTCGGCGCGACGGACCACAGCTCGGTCAGGTCATAGGTGAAGCTGGGGCGGGATGCCTTGACCTTCTCCAGCAGGGCCACGATTTCTGCCCGTACCTCTGCCTCATTTTCCTCGATCAGATACCGCCGGTCGATGGTGATCTTGCACCGGTCCGGCACGCAGGCCGACGGCAGGCCGGTGTAATCGGCGTCCTGCACCGGCTCGCCGCCATGGATGGCATTGATGTTGAGCGTGGATTGCTTCGCGCCTTCAGGCACCACGGGCATATCGGTGCGCTTCGTGGCCAGAAGCGGGAACAGTGTCGCCTCCATCTCCTCCAGCACGGCGCCCATGTGGCGGACCGCGCAATCCCCGAGGAATGGCATCGAGCCATGGGCGATCCGCCCGTGCGTCTCAATCTCGGCCCACCAGACACCGCGATGACCGAGGCAGATGCGGTCTTTGTTCAGAGGTTCGGGGATGATGACGTGCTGGACTTTATCGGGATGAAAATAGCCCTGTTCCGCCAGATGGGCGACACCGCCGAAGCCACCGGATTCCTCATCCGCCGTGGCGCTGATCTCAATTGCGCCGTTGAAGGCGGGGTAGGTTTCAAGAAATGCCTCTGCCGCGATCACGCTGGCGGCAAGTCCGCCCTTCATGTCGCAGGCTCCGCGCCCGTAGATCTTGCCGTCGTCCAGGTCGCCGCCGAACGGATCGCGGGTCCAGCCATGGCCCACAGCGACGACATCGTGGTGCGAATTGAAATGGACGCAGTCGCCCGGCCCGGATGAAATCCGCGCCACAAGGTTCCAACGCGGGTACTTGTCACTGTCGGCAATGGCCCCGTGCGCGCGGATTAACTCCACAGTGAACCCTTTCGCGCGCAGGCGTTGGCCAAGCATGTCGCAGATATCGCGATACTGCAGCCCCGGAGGGTTCAGCGTGGGAATGCGGATCAGCGCCTGGGTCAGCGCGATCAACTCGTCGCGGCGGGCCTCGACGGCCTGGAGAAGCGGGGTATCTGGCATGGGCGAACTCTGGCGGTTGTGCGGCGGCGCCGCAAGGCCTGCCCTTTGGCGCACTCATGCCCTATATATGTCTCCACGCCGCAACGGAGAAAGAAACATGCTAGGACTTGGACGGGGATTGATCCTGATGATAGTGGGCCTGACCGTTGTCTACGTCAGCCTGTTTTTCTACTTGCGCTCCGGCGCGCGGATGCGGCTGGAGGAGGACTGGGCTGAGGCTGGCCGTCCCGGAGAGATGGACGAATGGGTTGACGCACGGGTGGCGCCCGTGGCCGCGCGCATAAGGGTCTGGCTGGTGGTGGCGGTCTATGTCATTCCGGTCGTGGGCCTTGTCACGTTTGTCTGGCTCGCCAACTGAAGGAAGATGCGTATGCGTTGGGCTCGAATTGTATTCCTGCTGATTGTTTTGTCGATCCTGGGGGCGTTTGCGCATTATACCCTGCCGCAAACCGAGATTGTGCGGATCACCGGAACCGACGTGATCCGGACTGATCTTTCGGGCCTGAACCGCTGGTTCTACGCCCAGGGTGACACCGGCGGCGCGACAAGTGACAGCCGTGATCTGCGGTTTATCAACACGACGCGGCCTGCGCCGGATGGTGAGCCGCAATCGCTGGGTCGAAACCTGGTGTTTCGAAACGAGGATACCGGGTTCGGCTGGCCGCCGTATTTCAAGCTCGACAGTGCTGATCTGCACGCGGAAGCGACGAATTTGACATCCACTGCCGCAGATCCGGTCTGGGTGGCGATTACCCACTATGGGTGGCGCAGCAATCTGTTGTCATCCTACCCAAACGCGTTGTCGATCCGGCCCGTGGACGGACCCGACGTGCGGCTGATCCCCTGGCAGAGCATCGTGATCTTGCTCGTATTGGCGGCGCTGCTGTTCATGATCTGGCGCATCTGGGAAAGGTTCGAGGACCGCGTGCTTGCTCCCACCAAGGACGGGGCGCTGGTGCGGTGGGCGAAGTTCAAGGATCGGCTTGGGGGACGGTGAGGTCCGCGCCTGTCTCCGCCCGACGCGCTTGTGGTCGGCGGCAGGATTGAGTTGTATCTGGCAAGATGAAGCAGGGGAGTTTATTCACCGTAAGGGATCCAGATTGTCTTGGTTTCGGTCGCGGCGGTCAGAATGGCCTGGGGTGCCAGTGTGGTCCAATCCGGGTTGCCGGCATGATTGATCCAGGTGCGTTTGAGGTTACTGGCGGAGGCGATTTCAAGCGCTGCGGGGTCGGTATGAGGCGAAAAGGACCATAGCGCGTCTATTTCCATATGGGACGCCATGGTGGGAGCCAGATCGCCGTGCGCTCCGGTCACGATGTTCACCACGCCCGCCGGCACATCTGAGGTGTCGAGAATCTGGTAGAAATCCGTCGTCAGGAGTGGCGCGGCCTGGCTCGGGGCCAGTACAATGCGATTGCCCATGGCGATGGCCGCTGCGAGGAGCGACACTGTCGCGAGGAGGGGGTGGTCGTCGGGTGCAAGTGCGGCGATGATGCCCAAGGGTTCCTTCATCGCCAGCGCCACGCCGCGCAGGGGCACGCCTTTGGTGGTGCCGTCGAATTTGTCTGCGAAGGCGGCATAGGTGAACAGATGCTCGATCGCGGTATCCACTTCGAGCCGGGCCTTTGATTGCGACGTATTTGTCGTGTCTTTGATCCGGGCGGTGAATTCTTCTGACCGAGCTGAGAGGTTTTCGGCGACGTAATACAGGATCTGGGCGCGCAGATGCCCCGTGGCACTCCCCCATTTCACCGCCGCGCGCGCCGCCTCCACCGCATTGCGGATGTCCTTGCGGTTGCCTTGCCCCGTGTGCCCCAGGAGCACGCCTTTGGCAGAGTAATGCGCTGTCGAATAGCCGCCATCCGGGCGGGCCTGTTTGCCGCCGATGTACATCTTGGCGGTCCGGTCGAGGTCCGGGGCGTCGGGGTTTGCGGGGGCGTCCGGCGGGCTGACAGTCTTGGCGGCCATCACTCTTGCGGTGGGCCTGAGGTAGGCGCTCAGGCCTTCCCATCCGCCTTCCCGGCCAAATCCCGATTCGCGCACCCCACCAAACGGCGCCGCTGCATCAAAGAGGTTCGTGGCATTCACCCAGACCACGCCCGCGACCAGTCTGGGCGCGATATCGAGGCCGAGGTTCAGGTTCTCCGTCCACAGCGTAGCGGCGAGGCCATAGCGCGTGTTGTTGGCGATTTCCACGGCCTCGGATGGCGTGCGGAAAGTGGTGGAGACCAGAACGGGGCCGAAAATCTCTTCCTGCATCAGGGGCGAGGCCGTATGCAGCCCGGTGATCAGAGTAGGGGGGTAGTAGCAGCCTGTCTCGGGCACCGAAATAGGGGCATGGTGGATATCACCATCCGAGGCTGCCACCAATCGCGTGATCATCTCATGCTGCACCGGGTCGACAATCGCACCCACATCAATGCTTTTGTCCATCGGGTCGCCAATGCGCAGCTTTGCCATGCGGGCCTTTAGGCGTGCATGGAAGTCATCGGCAATATTTTCCTGCACCAGCAGCCGTGATCCGGCGCAGCAGACCTGACCCTGATTGAACCAGATGGCATCCACGAGGCCTTCGATTGCTGAATCAATATCGGCGTCGTCGAACACGATGTAGGGCGATTTGCCGCCAAGTTCCAACGTCAGCGATTTGCCCATCCCGGCAGTCTGTTCGCGGATGCGGCGACCCACGGCTGTGGAGCCGGTGAAGGCGATCTTGGCGGTGTCCTGGTGGGTGACGATGGCCTCCCCGGTCCTGCCATCGCCGGTGACGATGTTCACCACGCCATTGGGCAGGCCTGCCTCCAGGCAGATCTCGGCGAACAACAACGCCGTCAGCGACGTGTATTCTGCAGGCTTCAGCACCACGGTATTGCCGGCCGCCAGCGCGGGCGCGATCTTCCAGGACAGCATCAGAAGTGGGAAGTTCCACGGGATAATCTGGCCGCAGACGCCGATGGGCGCATGGTCCGGCATTTCCGCGTCGCGCAATTGCGCAAGCCCCGCGTGGTAGTAGAAGTGGCGCTGCGCCAGTGGAATGTCGATGTCGCGGCTTTCGCGGATCGGTTTGCCGTTGTCGAGGGTTTCCAGCGTGGCGAAGAGGCGCGCGTGTTTTTGCAGCAGCCGGGCCAGCGCATAGAGGTATTTCGCGCGGGCGTGGCAGGTCAGCTTGGCCCATTTCGGCGCGGCGCGGGAAGCGGCTTTGACCGCCGTATCCACGTCCGCGGCGGTGCCTTGGGTGATCTGCGCAAGCTCCTGGCCATTGGAGGGGTTCTTCGTGGCGAAGGTCTCACCTGCCGCCGTGAAGCTGCCATTGATGAAATGGCCAAACCGGGCGTCGTGCCTGGCGATCCATGCCATGGCCTCTGCGCCGGATTCAGGGGCAGGGCCGTAGTCCATGGTCTCGAAAATCTCTGCGGTGCTCATGGGTTATCTCCCGATCAAAACGTAGGCGGCGATCGACAATGCCGAAGCGGCGCAGGCGGCCAGCGTGACGGGGCGCGCGCGGTCGGATGCCTCGGCGATGGGGCGAAGGTCGGCGGGCATGTCGGCACGGTTGGCGGGTCTGCGGTATTTGGTGTGGAAGGTGCGAGCCTGATCGACGGACAGCTTGCGCGCCTCGTCGCGGAGCGGGCGGCTGACGCGGATCATCAGCCACATGCAGGTGCCGACGACGATGATCAGGAGGACGAGGTTAAGGTCTATGGCCATGGTGCGTCACCCGATCCCGTGCCGGTAACCCGCCGAATAGGCACCCGTCACGTGGTGCTCCAGCTGCCGTTCGATATCGCCCAGAAGCGACGATGCGCCGAAGCGGAAGAGGTCGGGCTGGAGCCAGCGATTGCCCAACTCCTCTTTCATCAGGGACAGGTAGACGAGGCTGTCCTTGGCCTTCGAAATACCGCCCGCAGGTTTGTAGCCGATCTTGAAGTCTGTACGCGCCTCATAGGCTCGGATTGCGCGGAGCATGGTCAATGACACGGGCAGGGTGGCGTTGACGCTTTCTTTGCCCGTGGACGTTTTGATGAAGTCGGCCCCGGCCATCATGCAGATCAGCGAGGCGCGCGCGACGTTGCGCAACGTCCCGAGTTCTCCGGTGGCCAGGATCGCCTTCACGTGTGCTTCCCCACACGCCGCGCGGAAGGTGCGCATTTCGTCATAGAGGGCCTGCCAGTTGCCGGTCAGCACATGGCGCCGCGAGATGACGATGTCGATCTCGGCAGCGCCTGCTTTGACACTCTCCTCGATTTCGGCCACGCGCAGGTGCAGCGGCGACAGGCCCGCCGGGAACCCGGTGGAGACGGCAGCGACCGGGATGCCGGTGCCTTGCAGCGCATCCACAGCGGTCTCGATCATGTCATGGTAGACACAGACAGCCCCGGTGGTGATCGGCGGCAGGCCGAGCGCGTCGAGGATATCGGCGCGCACCGGCTGGTGTGCCTTGGCGCAGAGGCGGCGGACACGGGCGGGAGTATCATCGCCGGACAGGGTGGTCAGGTCGATGCATGTCACGGCCTTCGCCAGCCACGCCGCCTGATAGGCCTTTTTCACCGACCGCCGGCCCGGCAAGGTCGCGGCGCGGCGTTCGATGGCGGAGGTGTTGGCTTGCACGCGCGCGACCCAATCCATGTCCAGAGCCATGCCCGCATTGCGCGGCAGATGCACTTGCGGCAGGTGATCTGTCGCGGTTTTGGAGAGCGTAGCGGTGGCAGATTGAGTCATGTCGGAGCCTTCGGGACTGGGCTGCGAAAGCGTCTCACGGGTGGGCGCCAAAGGCAAGGTTGACCAAACGGTCAAATCCCTCAGAGGCGCGACAGAACCAGCCCGGCTGCGACCAAGACGACGGCAGCGAGGCGAGTCCAACTGACCTCACGAGCCTGAAACCCGAATGCGCTGATTGCGTCCAGCGCGACGGCAGCTACCATCTGGCCAAAGACCAGCGTCGCCATCAAAGTGACCACGCCGAGCGTGCTGACGGAATAGGCAGAGGACCAGACGTAGAACGCGCCGAGGACCCCACCCAGCCAGACCCACCAAGACGCGCCTGCCAAGGCCGAGGCGGAGGGCACCGTTCCACGGGCAACCACGATGAGGCTGAGCCAGACAGCCGCCACGATGAATGAGATATCGGACGCGGTCACTGGATCGCCCAGTTGCGCCCTGAGGCGTCCGTTCCGAACGGCTTGTTTGGCTATGCATGCCCGACCAATCGCCACGACGGTGAGTGCGTAGACGAATTGGGTAGACATGCGGCGGCCTGCGTCGACGTGGAATTGCATGAGAGTGCGCGCCCGTAGAGGATTTGCCAAGGGCAGTCGCAGCAGATATCACGCCGCCCAAAGGGGAATAGCCATGACATTTGATCGTTCCATCAAGATTGCTCCGTCGATCCTTGCTGCGGATTTCGCCAACTTCGGGGCCGAGGTCCGCGCGGTGGAGGGGCAGGGCGCGGACTGGATCCATATCGACGTGATGGACGGGCATTTCGTACCCAACCTGACGTTCGGCCCGCCGATGGTGAAGGCGCTGCGGGCTCATGTGAGCACGGTCATGGACGTGCATCTGATGATCTCGCCGGTGGATGCCTACATCGATGCCTATGCGGATGCGGGCGCGGATATTCTGACCGCCCATGTGGAGGCCGGGCCGCATATTCACCGCACGATGCAGGCGATCCGGGGTGCGGGCATGAAGGCGGGGGTGGCGCTCAATCCGGGGACGTCCGCGTCGTCCGTCGCGCATGTCCTGGATCTATGTGATCTGGTCTGCGTGATGACGGTGAACCCCGGTTTTGGCGGGCAGTCTTTCATCGACATGACCTCCAAAATCGACACCCTGCGGAAAATGATCGGCGACCGGGAGGTCCATATCGAGATTGATGGCGGTGTGGACATCAAAACGGCGCCGCTGGTGGCGGCGGCGGGCGCGGATGTGCTGGTGGCGGGATCGGCGGTTTTCCGGGGTGGATCGGTGGAGGATCCGGCACCTTACGGCGAGAATATCCGGGCGATCCGGGAGGCTGCTCAAGGTTGAGCAGGAACGCAAGTAATTGACTTAGTTCATTTTTCTCTGAGCGTTAACCTTTTGGTCATCATTTGGAGGTCTGCATCGCGGACCTGGAGGATGACTGCCGCAACCCAGGCGGCCCCGGTCAACCGGGAGCAGGCGGAGGTCCCGGCCACCGTCAGGAAGCGGGGTCGATGACGCCCGGCCGTCGAAATGTTGCATCGGGACAAAACAAAGCCCCGCACCCAACATTCGGGTACGAGGCTTTGAACACTTTTACGCCACCCACGAAAAATGTGGGCAATACTGATTACGATGATCCGCAAAAGGCGGGAGTACTGTTGAACGTCTTTAGACGAGAGCGATCTTTGCAAGACCGATCAATATCGCTGTTATGGCGGAAAATCGCCGATATGACCACCTGTCCAAATAGACATATACAGGGACATATCCGGAAACGGGCTGTTTCCAGTGCGCAGACGGCAAAGCCCTGATCTCCATAATAAAAAGGGCTTCGCGCCATTTTTCCCGTCACCGGACCTTTTGGTCACGGCATGGCGAATCAGGGGTTGGGCCCGGCTTCCAGCACGTCGTCCAAAGTCCGAAGGCCGGTGCGGGGCGCCTGCACCAGCACCGACATGTTGCCGGGCAAATGCTCGTTGCGGAGCATTTTCATGTGCGCGCCGGGGAGGTCCGCCCATGGGAAGACCTCGGACATGCAGGGGTCCAGCCGTTGCTGGCACATCAGCTTGTTCGCCGCCGCCGCCTGCTTGAGGTGGGCGAAGTGGGAGCCTTGCAGGCGCTTTTGGTGCATCCACATGTAGCGCACGTCAAAGGTGCAGTTGAAGCCGGAGGTGCCGGCGCAGATCACCACCATGCCGCCCTTTTTGCAGACGAGGGTGGAGACCGGGAACGTCGCCTCGCCGGGATGTTCGAACACCATGTCGACATTGTTACCCTTGCCGGTGATGTCCCAGATCGCCTTGCCGAATTTGCGCGCTTCCTTGAACCACGCGGCATATTCGGGGGTGTTGACGGTTGGCAACTGGCCCCAGCAGTCGAAGTCCTTGCGGTTGATCGCGCCTTTTGCGCCGAGGGACAGGACGAAATCACGCTTGCTCTCGTCACTGATGACGGCGATGGCGTTGGCGCCCGCCGTCGTCGCCAGTTGGATCGCGTAGGAGCCGAGGCCACCGGACGCGCCCCAGATCAGGACGTTCTGGCCGGGCTTCAGGTCATGCGGCTCATGGCCGAAGAGCATCCGGTAGGCGGTGGCCAGCGTCAGCGTGTAGCAGGCCGATTCCTCCCACGTCAGGTGTTTGGGGCGCGGCATAAGTTGCTGCGCCTGCACGTTGGTGAACTGCGCGAAGGAGCCGTCGGGGGTCTCATAGCCCCAGATCCGCTGCGAGGTGGAGAACATCGGATCGCCGCCGTTGCATTCCTCATCATCGCCGTCGTCCTGGTTGCAGTGGACGACGACCTCGTCGCCGACGCTCCAGCGTTTGACCTTATCGCCGACGGCCCAGACGATGCCCGCAGCGTCTGATCCCGCGATGTGATACGGCGCGCCGTGGCCGTCGAAGGGCGAAATCGGCTGGCCGAGGCCCGCCCAGACGCCGTTGTAGTTGACGCCGGCGGCCATCACGAGGACGAGGACCTCGTTGCTGTCCAGCGTTGGGGTCTCGACGATCTCGACCTGGAAGGCCTTGTCCGGCTCACCATGACGTTCCCGGCGGATGGTCCAGGCGTACATCTGCGCGGGGACATGGCCCATGGGGGGCATTTCACCAAGCTCGTAAAGGTCTTTGATCGGCGCATCGTAGGTTGTCGTCGCGGTGGGGGCGTCCAGGGCCATGTCGGGTCTCCATCAGGCTTGCGCGCGCGGATGCTGCGCTGCGGAAAGGGATGCTGCTGATGCGAGGGTTACGGATGGGCGCGCAAGATTGCAACCTTGAACTGGGGTGCGTGGGTAATTTTATGTCGTGGAGGGGTTGCTGTCGAGCGCATGGGCGCGGACTCGAGGCCCTTGGGCCGCCGTGCCGTCGGTCGTGCCACTGGCACGCGTCCAGCATGACCCGCCCCCCTCCGGCACGGCGTTTTGGCTGGGCTGGGTGGTGCGCTGAGAGGGTTTGCGCGTTTGGTAGAGATAAAGTGGCGGAAACAACGGTTGGATCGCCGAACCGCGGCCCGTCGCCGCAATGGATTTGCGGCGCAGGTTTTCACCGCACCGGAGAACCGGGCCGCTCCACAGCCGCTGCAACGGCCCCGGCATCCAGCAGATGCGCGACGCTGGCGGCGTAGTAGTCCACCACGGACGTGCCGCGTTCGGTCACGGTCAGGGCGTCGCCGTCGCGCTGCACGAAGCCGCGTTCCATGAGGGCACGGAGGCCGGCTTCGATGGTGTAATCCAGATCGTCGCGGGCGAGGTGGACGCTGGTGTCCCGGGCCGAGGCCCGGTCTACGCGGGTCTGGACGGCGGATTTGAGTGCCTCGGTTGAGCGTGCGCCGTCGCGGAGCGCATGGGCCACCAGCGGCACGGGGACGATGGGGGTGACGGCGGCGATGCGCGACATGAGAGCGGCGCCGAGGGCGCTTGCGTTGTCGTCGTGCGCTTGGTCGAGGAAGGCGGAGAGCGACAGGGGATCACCGAAGCTGACCGCCGCGTAGCCGTAACGGTGGAATTTCCCGGTGATGCGATGCCAGATCTGGCGGCGCAGGTAGCGGTAGATCGGCAGCAGCGAGAAGCGGAAGCCGCCGGTGCCGCCGTTCTGGGCGGCGATCAGGTTCCGGTCCTCCATCACGCGGTCGTAGTTGATGGCGACGGGCACGAAGGTGACGTTGCGGGACTGGCCCGGTTTGAAGCCGTCGAGGATGTAGGAGATCAGGCCAAGCTTGGGTTTGCCAAGGCCGCCGGTGCGCGAGAGGCCGCCTTCGGGGAAGACGGCCTGGGTCACGCCTGCCTCGGTCGCGAGCTGCACGTAGCGCGCGAGGACCTTGCGGTAGAGCGGGTTGTTGTGGCGGCGTCTGATGAAGTAGCCGCCAAGCGCGCGGACGAGGCCCCGGAGCGGCCAGACGCGCGCCCATTCGCCGACGGCATAGGCCAGTGCCGAGCGTTCCGCGACCAGCCAGGTGACCAGCACGTAGTCCATGTTGGAGCGGTGATTCATCACGAAAATGACGGTGTCGTCGTCGGAGACTGCCTCCAGCGCCTCGGAATTCGGGTTCGTCAGGCGGACGCGGTACAGGGACTGGCTGAGGACCTTCGCCGCCCGAATGGCGAAGGCGAAATAGGTGAAGGCCGAAAAGCCGGGGACGATTTCACGCGCATAGCGCTCGGCCGTCTGGGCGGCGACGTCTTCGCGGATGCCGTTGGAGCGGGCATATTCGGCGATGGCTGCCGCCAAATCGGGATCGTAGACGAGGCGGCGCACGGTATCCATGCGACGCGCGAGTTTGAACGGCTGGATCGGGGTCTTGAGGCGTTTGTTGAGTTCCGAGACGGCATGTTCGAGGCGGCGGCGCAGGAACCAGCGGACGGAAGGAAACAGGAAATGCGACGCGAAGGTGACGGCTGCAAAGAGCACGATCAGGGCAAAGAGCCAGAGCGGGAGCGTGATGGGCGTCGTCATGGCGGAACGGTGTCAGGAAATTTGAAGCGGTGCAATTGGGCGGAGCGGGGCGGGCCCGCCCGCCCACCGCATTTGGGGGCGCTGCCCGTGCCTTCTGTTTGGGGGCGCTGCCCGTGCCCTGTATTTGGGGGCGCTGCCCCCTGGCCCCCCGGAGTTGTACCGGGCAAGATGAAGCAGCGTTGCCGCGGTGCAGCTTTGCGGGTGCAGCGAATTGACAGAGTCATAAAGTTGTTCGTATAGGTGTCTTCGCGAAACGATATTACCTGGAACGAGTTGGAGAGCCCCATGAGCATAGCGCAGGACGATACTGGCGCCAGGGACCGGCCCTGGCTGATCCGCACCTATGCCGGGCATTCCACGGCCGAGGCGTCAAACGCGCTGTATCGCGGCAACCTCGCGAAGGGGCAGACGGGGTTGTCGGTGGCCTTCGATCTGCCGACGCAGACGGGCTATGACAGCGATCATGTGCTGGCGCGCGGCGAAGTGGGCAAGGTGGGCGTTCCGGTCAGCCATCTGGGCGACATGGCGGCGCTGTTCAGGGATATTCCGCTGGAACAGATGAACACCTCGATGACGATCAACGCCACGGCGCCCTGGTTGCTGTCGCTCTATATTGCCGTGGCGCAGGAGCAGGGGGCCGATGTGGCCAGTCTGCAGGGCACGGTACAGAACGACCTGATGAAGGAATACCTGTCGCGGGGCACCTATATCTGCCCGCCCGGACCAAGCATGGCGATGATCGCCGACGTGGCTGAGTATTGTTATACGCAGGTGCCGAAATGGAATCCGATGAATGTCTGTTCCTATCATTTGCAGGAGGCGGGCGCGACGCCAGAGCAGGAACTGGCGTTTGCATTGGCCACCGCAGTTTCGGTGCTGGACGAATTGCGGCCTCGGGTTCCGGCGGAGGATTTCCCGACGCTGGTGGGGCGGATCTCGTTCTTCGTGAATGCGGGTATCAGGTTCGTGACCGAGATGTGCAAGATGCGCGCCTTTGTGGATCTGTGGGATGAAATTTGCGAAACCCGCTATGGCGTGACCGACCCGAAATTTCGTCGGTTTCGGTATGGCGTTCAGGTGAACTCGCTGGGACTGACGGAGCAGCAGCCCGAAAACAACGTCTATCGGATCCTGATCGAAATGCTTGCCGTGACGTTGTCCAAAAAGGCCCGCGCGCGGGCGGTGCAATTGCCGGCGTGGAATGAGGCGCTGGGACTGCCGCGGCCCTGGGATCAGCAATGGTCGATGCGCATGCAGCAGATCATGGCGTTTGAAACCGACCTTCTGGAATACGGCGACCTGTTTGATGGCAACGCTGTGGTGGATGCTAAGGTTGAGGAATTGAAGCGGGGGGCGCGGGCGGAATTGGCCAACCTGGACGGAATGGGCGGCGCGATTGCGGCGATTGATTACATGAAAGGGCAGTTGGTGTCGTCCAATGCCGAGAGGGTCAATCGGATTGAACGCGGCGAAACTGTCGTGGTCGGAGTGAATAAGTATACGGCCTCTGAACCTTCGCCGCTGCTGGGCGAGGATGGCGGGATCATGGTGGTTGATCCGGCGGTTGAGGCCCAACAGATCGCGCGGCTGAGCGCCTGGCGGGAGGGCCGCGATGGGGAGATCGTGGCCAGCGCGCTGGCGGAGTTGCGCGACGCGGCGGTGGAGGGACGCAATATCATGCCTGCCTCCATCGCCGCAGCCAAAGCAGGTGTCACGACCGGCGAATGGGCCGGGGTGATGCGCGCAGTGCACGGCGAATACCGGGGGCCTACGGGGGTTTCGGGGGCCGTGTCCAACAAGACCGAAGGGCTCGACGAGATCCGCGATGCCGTCGATCTGGTCAGCGACAAGCTGGGGCGCCGGTTGAAATTCCTGGTCGGGAAACCGGGGCTTGATGGCCATTCGAATGGCGCCGAGCAGATTGCATTCCGCGCCCGCGATTGCGGAATGGATATTTCCTATGAGGGTATTCGCCTGACCCCCGCAGAGATCGTGGCGGCGGCGAAGGCGGAAGATGTCCATGTGATTGGACTTTCGATCTTGTCCGGCTCTCACATCCCCTTGATAAAAGACGTGATGGAGCGATTGCGCGCGCAAGGCATGGATGTGCCTGTCATGGTTGGCGGAATTATCCCCGACGAGGATCGGGACACGGTGTTGGGATATGGAGTGGCGAAGGTTTATACGCCAAAAGACTTCGAGTTGAATCGCATAATGATGGATATTGTGACGCTGCTTGACCCTACGGCAGTTGCCGCGGAATAGGCTCAGGCCCATTCCGGCCAAAAACGGGCATGTCTAAAAGTTTGCTTGCTATGGGTGTGACTTTATTGCAAATGGCGAATTCCAGACTGTCAGCGAAAGGACTCCGGAAATGGCAAAGGCACTTGAGAAAATGAGCCTAGAGGAATTGCAATCCCATCAGCGCGAGGTTGCCGCGACGATAAAGGGCTACGAGAAGACCCGTCGGGCAGATTGCCTGAAAGAATTGAAAGCCGTCGCGAAAAAGCATGGCTTCACGTTGGACGAATTCACCGGTGGCAAGGCCTCGAAGGCATCCCGCCCCAAGGGTGCTGCGAAATACGCTAATCCCGATGATTCCACACAGACCTGGACAGGTCGCGGTCGTCAGCCCAATTGGGTAAAGGCGGCAATGGCATCTGGAAAGTCGCTGGACGACATGGCGATTTAAGCCGTCGCAAAGCGTAGGGCATCAAATGGACCGGTCCAGTGAGCCGGTCTTTTTGCGTCCGAAGGGATTGCCTCCGGGGCGTGCTGGCCTGACAATCGGCGTCCGGGGTTCATGAGAGGGGCAGGCAGATGACGGTTCATATAGGGGCAAAGCCCGGCGATATTGCGGACACGGTCCTGATGCCCGGCGACCCGCTCAGGGCGAAATGGGCGGCGGAGCGGTTTCTGGATGATCCCGTGTGCATCAATGAGGTGCGCGGCATGTTGGGGTTCACCGGCACCTGGCGCGGCAACCGCGTTACGATCCACGGGTCGGGCATGGGCATGCCGAGCCTGTCGATTTATGCCAACGAGTTGATCCGCGACTACGGTGCCAGGACGCTGATCCGCATCGGATCGGCAGGCGCGATGCAGGAGAGGATCAACCTGCGTGATGTGGTCCTGGCGATGACATGCTCGTCGCTGTCCACGCCGTCCTCGGGGATTTTGCGGGAATTGAATTACGCGCCCTGTGCCGATTACGGGTTGTTGCAGGCGGCGTACCTGGCGGCGGAGACGAAGGGATCGCCGATCCATGTCGGCGGGATCTATTCGTCGGACGTGTTCTACGACGAGCGGCCGGATCTGAACGAGCAGATGGTGCGCCACGGCGTGCTGGCGGTGGAAATGGAGGCGGCGGAGTTGTACACGCTGGCCGCACGCCATGGCTGCCGGGCGCTGGCGGTGTTGACGGTGTCCGACCATTTGCTGACCGGAGAGGCGTTGCCGTCGGCTGATCGGCAATCGAGCTTTTCGGACATGGTGGAGATCGCGCTGGAGGCGGCGTTTTCATGAAACAGCGGAGTTTGGCAGGGCACCAGGTGGGCGCGATCGGTCTGGGGTGCATGAGTTTCGGCGGCGTCTACGGCGCCACGGATGAGGCGGAGAGTTTCGCGTGTTTGCAAGCCGCGCTGGATCTGGGTGTGACCCATTGGGACGTGGCGGAAGTCTACGGCGACGGGGTGAGCGAAGCGGTGATGGGCCGGTTTCTGGCGCAGACGGGCGCTGATGTGACGCTGGCCACCAAGGCGGGGATCTACCGCAAGCCGGAGCGGCATTTCAGCAATGCGGGCGATCGGCTGCGCGCCTCGCTGGAGGGGTCGCTGGAGCGGTTGGGGCGGTCGTCGGTGGAGCTTTATTACATCCATCGCCGCGATCATTCCATTGCGGTTGAGGCGGTGATGGAAACGATGGTGGGCTTTCAGGAAGAAGGCCTGATCGGCGGGATCGGCTTTTCCGAGATCGCCCCGTTCACGCTGCGCCGGGCGGCGGCTGTGGCCCCGGTGGCGGCGGTGCAGTCGGAATACTCGCTCTGGTCCCGGCAGCCGGAGTTGGGGATGATCCAGACCTGCGCGGACCTGGGCACGGCGTTTGTGGCCTTTTCCCCGTTGGCGCGCGGGATGCTGAGCGACAGTTTTCCGGGCCGGGAGGCGTTTGGAGCGGGGGATTTCCGGGCCGGGTCGCCTCGGTTCTCGGACCCGAATTACGGCGCAAATCTGGAGGCGATTGCCGGGTTCAAGGCGTTCTGCGCCCGGCGCGGCTGGTCCACGGCGGCTGTGGCACTGGCCTGGGTCATGGCGCAGGGCGACCATATCGTGCCGATCCCCGGCACGCGGTCGGCCGACCATCTGGCGGAGTTGGCCGGCGCTGAGCGGATCGGGTTGAGCGCTGACGATCTGGCTGAAATAGAGCGGATCCTGCCGGTGGGGTTTGCCCACGGTGCGCGCTATGGCGGTGAGAACTGGCCGGGGATCGAGATCTACGGCTGAGATCGGGACACGGCGCGGAGACGCTGGTCAACGATTTTTGCCTGGCAAAAATAGTCGACCTCGCCCCTCCCGCCGTCCCGCAGTGCCCCGCTGGCCCGCAGGGTACCGCGACTTAATCCAGAACAACAACGTCCAGCGGCGGAAAGCCATTGAAGCCGATGGATGCGTATGTGGTTGTGTAGGCCCCACAGTTGCGGATCCAGATCCGGTCGCCGGATTTCAGGCCCAGGGGCATGGAGACCGGACGTTTCTCATAGAGCACATCGGCGCTGTCGCAGGACGGGCCCGCGAGGATGCAGGGTCCGGTGTGCTCATGGTCGCGGTCGGTGACGAATTGGTAACGGATCGCCTCGTCCATGGTTTCGGCCAGACCGGAGAACTTGCCGATGTCCAGATACACCCAGCGGTGCAGGTCGTCGGGCGACTTGCGCGAGACCAACAGGACCTCGGCGGCGATCATGCCCGCCTCGGCGACCATGGAGCGGCCCGGCTCTGCCATGATGCGCGCGACATTGCCGAAGCGGGCGTGAACAAGGTCCATCACCTTTGCGGCGTAGGCGGTCGGATGCGGGATGTCGTCGCCGTAGAAGGCCGGGAAGCCGCCGCCGATGTTCAGCAGGTCAAGGCCGAAGCCCGCCTCATGCGCCGCGTCCCAGACGGCTGCGATGCCGTCCAGCACCGGTGCCCACATCATCGGGTCACGGGTTTGGGAGCCGACGTGGAACGACAGGCCCACGGGGCGCAGATCCAGCGCGCGGGCGTGCGCCATCAGCGCGATGGCGTTGTCGCGGGTGGTGCCGAACTTGCGGGTCAGGGGCCAGTCGGCACCGGAGGCTTCCACCAGCAGGCGGATGTAGACCTGGGCACCGGGGGCATGTTCGGCGATCTTGTCCAGCTCTTCCACGGCATCGACCGCGAAGACATCGACGCCCACGGAATGGGCGAACGCGATGTCGGAGGGGCGTTTGACAGTGTTGCCAAAGGAGATATGCGAGGGCGCTGCACCCGCGTCGAGGCACATCTGGATTTCCACCCGCGACGCGGCGTCGAAACCGGAGCCAAGCGCGACCAGCCGCGACAAAACTTCGGGCGCAGGGTTGGCTTTGATCGCGTAATGGATGTGCGCGTTGCCGAGGCCGGCATCGAGCGCACGGTACTGCTGCTCGACCCGGTCGAGATCGAGGATGAGCGTTGGACGCTCGAATGTGTTGGTGCGGGCATAAGCCTCTGCACGGGATGCGGATGCGGAATGGGCAGGCGAAAGCCCGAGGAACGTAGCGGTCATCACGATCTCCAAGTGGACGAAACGCCTGAGTGAACAGACGCGTTGCATTCAAAGGGAGACGTTACCGTCGCTACGTAACTGCGATGGGTATCCCGAGGATCTTCCTCGACTTACCACCCGTGACAGAGGCGCGTGCGTTGGCGTCTATGGGGGCCAGATGGGCCAAGAGGGGATTCGGATCAAGACCTAATCGCGCTGGGCCAGAATTTTTTTCGCTATAGGTTGGGGGGTGCGATTTTGGGCACACCATCGGGAGCGGGGAGGCAGGGCATTGGCCAACAGGAACAGGCAGGCGCGGGCGCTGATTTCGGGCGCGAGATGGACGGGGACGAGGATGTGCATTGTCTGGAGGACAACCCGACGTCGGCGCTGGCGGTGGCCGAGATGGACCTGCGCGAGTGGGATCGTGTGATCCGAAAGCGGCGGTATTCGGGGTTTTATGGCACGGACCTTGAGGTCCTTTAGAAGGGGTCGGGTGTTGACACGTTGATACTTGTGGGCGGGCTGACGGATGTCTGCGTCCATTACACCTTTGTCGACGCACATCAGGGCGACTACTTTTGCCGGGTGATCGAAGACTGCGTGGCGGGATCGGGTGTTGAGGCCCATGACGCGGCTTTGCGCGGCGGAGGCCCGCGACGCGGCATTGCGCGGGGGTCTATGACGCGGCTTTGCGCGCGATGGATTATCTGCAAACCGGGGCGGTGCGGGGGCCGGACGAGATCCTGGCGGCAATGCATAGCCCCTGGCGCGCTGCGACGGGACCGGTCCGGTCCGGCCTGCGGCTCAGCCGCGTCCGTGGCTGCGGTCGTAGGGGTTCTTCACGGGCCATTGGTGGCCCGGCGTATCGGCGGTATCGAAAACCTCGATCCTGAGCGGATAGCAGGGGGTGGTGTCGGACGAATGCTCGGCCCCGCAATCGCCGCCGGGGCAGGCGGACAGGGCACCCAGAAGATCAATCTCGGCCCGGACCTCCAGCATGTCGCCGGGGCGCACGGGGGAGGCTTTCATGAAGTACTGCCCGGTGTCGCGGGTGAAGCCGGTGCACATGAAGACGTTGAGCACGTCGTGGACGTGGACCTCGGCCTCATGCAGGGGGAGACCCGTGGTATCGGCCAGCGCTCGGGTCAGATTGGAGTGGCAGCAGTGGTGGTACGGATCGCCGGAGTTCAGCAGCGCATTGGTGTAGGGATCGCAGCGGGTGCCGATGACGTCGTGGACCGCACCGCCGTAATCATCAATGCCATACCAATCGAGGCTGTCGTGGGTGATCGTGGCCATCGCCCGCAGGTGCGGGAGGGCGGACCACAGCGTGTCGCCGGTGGTGACGTGGGTGCCATGGAGCGCGCGGGTTTTGCCGGAGAAGAATTTTTCGCTGAGGTCATGCGCGCACCACAGGTTCAGATCGCCGACCTGCGGGCCCTCAACGCTGGTGATGCGGATGGTCTGGCCCGCGTTTGCGCGGAAGGTGGCGGCGTCACGAGGCGGCGCGATATGGGTGGTGATCGGGCCTGTGGGCGTGGCAGGGCCGAGGTTTCGTGGCTCTGGCAGGGTGTCGGGCGGGTAGCAGATCACGGGTAGGACGGCGCGACGCTGCCGGGCATCGTCCGGCGCGACAGAGGTTTTGGGGCGGCGGTTGGGCATGGCTTGGCGTCCTCCTGCGGGTGGGCTGAGGAACGCACGGGGGCGGCGGCTTGGCAAGGGAGGCGGATCGGCGCGGATCAGGCCTGGGGACGGCAATGTCCCTGGCTGCGCGGCGCTGGCCGTGAAGGTTGGCACGACGGCGCGGGGCGAAGTTATCGGCGCCGGGCCCCATCCCGTCACAGTCCGCGCAGATATACATCCAGACTTCGCCGTTCGGGTGGCGACCCACAAGGTGCCATGGGCAGTCGGAGGAGGGCAGATTGGCCATCTCCGGCGGGATGCCGAGGGCTTCGGTGCTTCGCGTGTGACGCAGGGACCGGGCGTTGAGGATGCAGGCCAGAAGGCCCGCGATGACCATGGCGGCACCCATGAACGGGGCAAGGTCGGGGAGCGGAGACGTTAGCAGTGGCGGCGGATAACACGCGGATCTGGCAACAGTGGGCCGGAAGGACTTGGCGGGTTGCGTGCGACGAAACAATAGCCGACGCTCGGACGGCAGATCGAACAGGAGTGTCGCAATGGGTTTTCAGTGCAACCTCGCCGCCTTCGCGCAGGGCGCGCATGACGGGCCGCCGCCCCGAATTGGGCAGCGCTACACGGCGGAGCGGTTCTTGCCGGAGGCGGGCAATACGGTCGTGCGCCATCTCGACCGCAGCGACCCGGCGCACCAGGCGGTCTTGCAGGCGCGGGCGCGGATGGAGGCGTTGCCGGGGGCGGAGCGTCGGCTGTCCACGCCTGTCAGCAGCCTGCACATGACGGTGTTTGAGGGTGTGATCGAGACGCGGCGCACGGTGGATGCCTGGCCTGCGGACATCGACCGCGACGCGCCTGTTGATGCCGTGACGGACGCGATGGTGCAGCGGTTCGCAGGGTTCAACGCGCCGCCCGCGTTTGCCATGCGGCTGGAGGCGATGACGCCCAATGGTCTGATCCTGTCTCCGGCCACCGATGCGGATGCGCAAGCGGCAGGCGCATGGCGGGAGGCTTTGGCGGCAGCGTTCGGCTTTCGCCACGCAGAGCATGACGCCTACCGCTTCCACATGACGTTTGCCTATATGACCGCATGGCTGTCCGATGCGGATGTGGCCACCTGGGAGCGCGCTTTGCCGGAGATCTGCGAGGATCTGGCCAGGGCCGCACCGGTGATCCCGCTGCGGTCGCCTGCGTTTTGCACGTTCAACGACATGACGCAGTTTGAGGAACTGGTGGTGTTGGGGTGAAAGAGGGGGCGCTGCTCCCGTAGCGCACCTGCGAAGCGCAACGCCCCCGGAGTTGTTCTGGCAAGATGAAGACGCGGGAGCGGGTTACAGATTGCAGGCTGGCCTGCCGGATTGGACATTGTCCCAGACTGCTGGGGACAGGGTTTTCGGGGGCAGAATGTACCAATCCACATCTGAGAAGTTCCATCCAAAGCGATCTCCGCCGCGCGATGCGATGGCATGAATGTCGAATTGATATTCGTAGCCTGATTTATTCACCGACCAAAGAAAGATGTTGCGGGTTACATTGGTCAAGCCCTGTTCAGCGGCTGTGACGCACATCGCGCGGGATGACAGGACCTCACCCGCGATGAGCGGCCTGGCGATCAGCGTGAGCTCCGGAAGGAAGTTGGCGAATGGCCGAAGACGCGGCGCGATGAGGCACAGGGTCAGCACAACTGCGGTGGCTGTCAGGGCGTAGGCGGCGACTTGCGCGGTGATGGCAACGCTGCGATGTCCGGCAGGGCGATGAGTAGCCCCGGGGGAAACAGCAGCGCTGCCATCCCCCATGCGGAGCCAAAACGAAGGATGCCCGCGATCATCGCCAGTGCAGACGACACCGCGCCGCCCTGACCCGGCACCATACGGACAATGCCGCGAACGGCGCAATACGACCAGCCGCCCGCGAGGACAAAAAGTGCGATCGCGACCAAGGTCCAGATCAGGATTGCAACAACAACGCCGCCGGCCATGGGGCGGGTTTAAACTTGCCGCTCCACCATCATCTTTTTGATTGATGTGATTGCTGCCGCCGGGTTCAGGCCTTTGGGACAGGTCTTGGTGCAGTTCATGATCGTGTGGCAGCGGTAGAGCTTGAAGGGATCCTCCAGCTCATCCAGACGCTCTCCGGTGGCTTCATCGCGGCTGTCGATGATCCAGCGATAGGCGTGGAGCAGGGCGGCTGGCCCGAGGTAGCGGTCGCCGTTCCACCAGTAGCTGGGGCACGACGTGGAGCAGCAGGCGCACATGACGCATTCGTATAGCCCGTCGAGTTTGGCGCGATCCTCGATGGATTGCCTCCACTCCTTTTCGGGGTGCGATGTGGCTGTTTCCAGCCAGGGCATGATGGAGGCGTGTTGGGCGTAGAAATGCGTCAGGTCCGGGATCAGGTCCTTGACGACAGGCATGTGAGGCAGGGGGTAGATGGCGACGTCGCCCACGATCTCGTCCATGCCGTAGATGCAGGCCAGCGTGTTGATGCCCTTGGATTTCACTCCGCCGATGTTCATCGCGCAGGAGCCGCAGATACCCTCGCGACAGGAGCGGCGGAAGGTCAGGGTCGGGTCGATCTCGTTCTTGATCTTGATCAGCGCATCCAGAACCATCGGACCACAGGTGTCCATGTCGACCCAATAGGTATCGACGGAGGGGTTCTTGCCGTCGTCGGGGTTCCAGCGATAGATTTGGAACTTGCGCAGGTTGGTGGCACCTTCGGGTTTGGGCCAGGTTTTGCCCACACGGATGCGGGAATTTTTCGGGAGGGTGAGTTCAACCATGGTTGCTATCTCCTTGGGTTCGGGGGGCGCGGGAACGGCGCGCGAAGGGCTGTGTCATGTGCGGCCACCGAGCGATATCCCGACCGTCAGTCCACCGCCCGACGGGTGTGGCTGCCCGGACATGCGTCGGTCGACGCAATCGCGAAAGGCGTCCTGTTCGTTGCGCGGCGTGAGGATGTCGGACGTGATCGTCACGCGGCCACCGGCCGAGGGCCCGGCACTGCCGCCGCCCACACCGACGCGTCCGGAAATGCCATCGGCCTGTCGCGCTTCGTCCACGCACAGACGCTCTGCCGTGGCGCGCGACGGCGGTTGCGACGCCCCGCAAGCCGCGAGGAGCGCCACTGGCGCGAGGAGGGGTATGAGGAGGGACCGCAGGCGCATCACAAGCCCATCCGCGTCAGGCCACCGAAGACGTTGCCCGCGCTGCATTGCAGCGTCGCGGGGCGTCGCAGAACCGTGTTGACGGTGTTGGATGCGGCCCCGGTGTCGCCCAGGGCAAAGCCGCCCGCGATGGTGATGATCTCCTGCGCGGAGGCATTGTCGATCACGCAATTGGTGACGGGTGTGGCGTCCACACCGGGGAAGCGGCTTTGCACCTCGGCGTTGACATATTGCCGTGCCTGTTCGCGGGCCAGTTGATCGGCCACGTCCTGGACGCCCACGCAGGCGGTGAGGGGGAGGAGAAGGGCGAGCATTAGGAGGCTGCGGGTCATGAGTGCGGCCGCACGGTGATACGGCTGAGAACGGCGGGATCCTGTTCGGTCAATAGGCTGATGAATAGTTTGTCTGCCTCAATGTCTGTTGTGCCAGAAAGACTACCCCGGATTGTTTCGATTATCCGTGCTAGGTCATTGTCAGTTCCAAGCCACTCGAACCCGTTTTTTGGTATTCCTCGTTCTGCATTGCGCAGAGCAGTATCGAGTTTGGAGCCAGGAACGACGGACGCCAATATTTCAGGAGAGACCAAGAATTCCAAAGAGATGAAATCCGTCGGTTGATCCTCTCGGTACAAATTCTTCAAACGCTCAATGGCGTGTTGTAGACCCAAGTGACGTTTATGATCCATCGCTCAAACCCAATCTAATATTCAATCTATCAAGGGATACATGCAACTCTGCCAGCCGTTCTTCATGTCGCTGACGCGTTTGAGCCTCCAAAATTTGCCGCTCTTCGTGTTCAAACATTCGGGATCGTAGATCGTGTACGTCGGTACGCAACTGAGACACCTCTAACCGGATGCTGCGAAGTTGCATGAGCACAAGATTATCGGGCTCAGTAGACACTTAGTATACCCTCGCTTTTGGCTTGATCTTCTTCAGGTCGATGCCGCCGTTTTTCTGGGTCGTGAGCGGCTTTACCTGCACCGGGCGGTAGTCGAGCGTCACTGTGTTGCCGTCGACCAGAGCCAGCGTATGCTTGCGCCACTCCTTGTCGTCGCGGTCCGGGTAATCCTCGTGGGCGTGGGCGCCACGGCTTTCCTTGCGCGCCTCAGCACCTGCGATCGTCGCCAGCGCGTTGGGCATCAGGTTGTCCAGCTCAAGCGTCTCCATCAGGTCGGAGTTCCAGATCATCGAGCGGTCGGTGACGGAGATATCATCCATCTTCCCCGCGACAGCGATCATCTTCTCCAGCCCCTCGGCCAGGGTCTTGTCGGTGCGGAAGACGGCGGCGTCCTCCTGCATGGTCTTTTGCATTTCCAGCCGCAGGTCCGCCGTTGTCGTCTCGCCCTTGGCGTTGCGGAAGCGGTCGAAGCGGTCCAGCGCTTTGTCGATGGCGGCTTGCGGGATGTCAGGATTGGCGGCGTCCGGATCCACCGTCTCACCGGCCTTGATCGCTGCGGCACGGCCAAACACCACAAGGTCGATGAGGCTGTTGGAGCCGAGGCGGTTGGCCCCGTGAACCGATGCGCAGCCGGCCTCGCCCACAGCCATCAGGCCGGGCACGATCTGGTTGGGTTTGTCTTTGGTGGGGTTCAGAACCTCCCCAAAGTAGTTGGTCGGAATACCGCCCATGTTGTAGTGGACCGTGGGCAGAACCGGGATCGGCTCCTTGGTCAGGTCCACGCCCGCAAAGATCCGTGCCGACTCGGAGATGCCGGGCAGGCGCAAATCAAGCGTCTCTTTCGGCAGATGGTTGAGGTGCAGGTGGATGTGATCCTTTGCCTCGCCAACGCCGCGTCCGTCGCGGATTTCCATCGTCATGCAGCGGGAGACCACATCGCGCGACGCGAGGTCCTTGTAGGTGGGGGCGTAGCGCTCCATGAACCGCTCGCCCTCCGAATTGGTCAGGTAGCCGCCTTCGCCGCGCGCGCCTTCGGTGATCAGACAGCCGGAGCCGTAGATCCCGGTAGGGTGGAACTGGATGAACTCCATATCCTGCAAGGGCAGGCCAGCCCGCGCCACCATGCCGCCACCATCACCGGTGCAGGTATGGGCAGACGTGGCGGAGAAGTAGGCACGGCCGTAGCCGCCCGTCGCCAGCACAACCGATTTGGCGTAGAACACGTGCATGGTGCCGTCGTCCAGCTTCCAGGCCACCACGCCGACGCAGGCGCCGTCGTCGTTCATCAGGATGTCGGTGGCGAAATACTCGATGAAGAATTCCGCGTCGTTCTTGAGCGATTGGCCATACAGCGTGTGCAGGATCGCGTGGCCGGTCCGGTCCGCAGCCGCACAGGTGCGCTGTACCGGGGGGCCTTCGCCGAATTCGGTCGTATGGCCGCCGAAGGGGCGTTGATAGATGGTGCCATCCTCGGTGCGCGAGAACGGCACGCCGTAGTGCTCCAGCTCATAGACCGCCTTGGGGGCTTCGCGCGCGAGGTATTCCATCGCGTCCGTGTCCCCCAGCCAGTCCGATCCCTTCACCGTGTCGTACATGTGCCAGTGCCAGTGATCCGGCCCCATGTTGCCGAGCGAGGCGGCGATGCCACCCTGAGCGGCCACGGTGTGCGAGCGTGTCGGGAACACCTTGGAGATACAGGCCGTCTTCAACCCCTGTTCGGCCATGCCGAGCGTGGCCCGCAGACCGGAGCCTCCGGCGCCGACGACGACGACGTCATAGGTGTGATGGGTCAGGGCGTAGGCGGGAGTGGCGGTGTCTTTCATGTGACCCTCACAAAGCGATTTGCATGAGCGCGACAAGGCCGCCAGCGGCGATCCCGTAACACAGAATGGTGGTTCCAATGACGGCCAGCTTGCGGGTCATGCCACGGAAATAATCGTCAATCAGCACCTGCACCCCGAAACGGCAGTGGTGCATGCCGACGACAAGGAAGGCTGCCACGATCAGCGCGGGGACCGGACGGCCCAGGGTCGCGACCACGTCGGTATACTCAGACCCCAAGGCAGGGCCGATCACGGCGAGGAAGAACGGGGTGAGGATCAGCAGAGCCACGGAGGTGATGGTCATCGACCAGTGCTGCGCGGTGCCGCCACGGGCAGAGCCAAGGCCAGTGACGCGCTTGCGTTCGGTGAGGAATGACATGTGCAGCGCCCCTTATATTGCGATGAGTGTAAGGAAGGTGAGCGCGACACTGCCGATCAACATGCCCCAGCCCATCTTGTCGGAGGTGTCCATATCCAGCCCGTGTCCGGTGTCCCACACAAGGTGACGCAGGCCGCCGAGGGCGTGATACCAAAGCCCCAGAACGCTGAGCGCCATGACCAGATCGCCAGGCCAGCTCGTGACCCAGCCGTCGACGCTGGCGAAATAGTCAGGGCCCGACGCGGCGGCCATCAGCCACCAGACGACCAGGATCGCGGATATCAGCATCGCGTTGCCGGTGATCCGCACGAGGATCGACGTGATGGAGTTCAGCTGCGGCTTGTAGATCGTCAGATGAGGCGAAAGCGGGCGATTGCCGCGGTTGACGTCGGCCATGTGGTGCGTCCCTTCGGTTTGACTGCAGGCGTATTTTGCCGGCGTTGCAGCCATAGATAGCAACATTCCCGGCGTAGTCACGCACTTGGGTTGCAAAAGTGTCGGACATTATGGGGCTTAACGCCGCAGAATGTTCAAATGCGATCACGCGTCCGGCGTGTGTGATCACGGACGGAGAGGCGCCAGGCTAGACCGGGATCAGCGCCCAGTAATCGAGGTCAAGCAGCACCTCGGGCAGGTATTTGCCGGTCTCTGCGCGCAACGCGCCGGGCGTGCCCCTGGTGGCCACAAGGCGCAACCGGAGCGCGCCGGCGTGGGGGTTGGAGGTCGGGCTTGTATCCAGCACCTCGGACCAGGCGCGGATCGTGTCGCCTGCATAGGCCGGCGCGGCATGGGAGCCCGCGTTGATCGCGGCGATGAACTGCGCGTTGGCAAGCCCGTTGAACGACAGGGCACGGGCGTGGCTGAGGATGTGGCCGCCGTAGATCAGGCGACGGCCGTCTTCGCGCGCGGTCACGTCAAAATGGACCTTGGCGGTATTCTGCCACAGGCGCGTGGCCAGCATATGTTCCGGGTCAGTGAGGGTCACGCCATCGACGTGGTCGATGATCTCGCCCACGGTGTAATCGCCGTGGCGGTGCGGCTCTCCGGCATCGGCGAAATTGTAGGATGACCAGTCCAGATCGTCGGGGACATGCAGCGCCTCGGGCGGGACGGAGGCGGCCAGATCGGGCAGAACGGTGGCGGGTGCGGGGGCGTCGGTGGCGCGTTTGCGGACCATCACCCAGCGGACATACTCCAGGATCGGCGTATCGGCATTGGCGATGCCACGGGTGCGGACCCAGACGATGCCGGTCTTGCCGCTGGAGGTTTCCTTCAGGCCGATGACCTCGGACGAGGACCGGATCGTATCGCCGGCGTGCACACGGTTCAGAAAACGCCCCTCGGCATAGCCCAGGTTCGCCACGGCGTTCAGCGATATGTCCGGGACGGTTTTGCCGAACACCGTGTGGAAGGTGATCAGATCGTCGAGGATCGCGGGCTCGATCCCGCAGGCGGCGGCGAAATCGCCGGAGGCGTGCAGGGCAAAGCGCGGGCCATAGAGGGCCTGATATGCCGCCACGTCGCCGGGGGTCAGCGTGCGGGGGGTGGCATGGTGCAGGATCTGCCCGACGCGGTAGTCCTCAAAGAAATAGCCCTGATTGGTCTTGCCGCTCATTGCTGCCCCAGCTTCATGTCGGGCGAATAGGGTGCCTCGATGTCCTTGGTCACCGCCTGCCCGCAGCGCATCACGCCGCGCGCGGCGTCAAACGACATCACCGGATCGCCGTGCAGCATCCAGCCCTTGGCCAGCGCGTCCGAGATTTTGTGGCAGAAGGCGGAGGTATCATCCTCGGTCAACAGGCGGTAGATTTGCATCGGGTCAACCCCACGGGGTCACGCCAAGGGCATAGTGGATGCCCATCACGATGACCAATACGACAATAGTGGCGACGATTGCAGTGATCTCTTTTTTCACCGGAACCGGGTGCGGCGGTGTCCAGGGGTCGCCCGCCCGCTTGAGCAGGATGACCTCACCGACGGCCCAGGCCAGAAGGCCGCCGAACAGCACGAAGGACGCGAGGTCGCCGTTGACCAAAAGGTGCGCGAAGGCCCAGATCTTGAAGCCGGTGAGTTGCGGATTTTTGACCTTAGTGGTGATCCAGGTCTTTGCGCCTGAGGCGGCATAGAGGTAGAATGCAAAGACCATCAGCAGGTTGTTGATGCCCACCAGGGCACTTGAGCGGCCCCACCAGACCGGGCCATACGCCCCGCGGTAGCCCAACACCATCAGCACGATCGACAGGACCACAAGACCCGCAACGATGGCTTTTCCCCTGTCGCCGAACCTGGTCCGGCTATCGGGCGAAAGGCGCTTCCAGTAGTGTGCGCCGGTCCACAGGGCGAGCCCTGCGATAAGTAGGATCCAGGATATCATGCGGCCTCCAATCGGGCGATGGCATCAGCTTTCGCCAGCGTCGCGCGGGCGGTTTCAATGTGCAGGTTCTCGACGATCTTGCCGTCCACCACGGCGACGCCCTGGCCATCTTCGACGGCTTTGGCGTAGGCGTCAATCTGGCGGCGGGCCAGCGCGATATCGTCAGCTGTGGGGGCGAAGGCCGCGTTGGCGATGGCCAACTGAGCCGGGTGGATCAGGGTTTTGCCGTCGAACCCGATGTCGCGGCCCTGGTCGCATTCGGCTTTCAGGCCGTCCTCGTCCCTGAAGGCATTGTAGACCCCGTCGACGCAGATCAGCCCGTGAGCGCGGGCCGCCAGAATGCACATCTGCAACGATGTGATCATCGCGTCACGGGTGCGCGAGGTCAGGTCCTTGGCGAGGTCATTGGTGCCCATCACAAGACCCGCCATACGGGGCGCGCCGGCGATCCCGGCGGCGTTGAGGATGCCCAGAGGCGTCTCCATCATCGCCCAGATTTTCGTGTCGGCAGTGTTGGGGTTGGCGTCCAGAAGGCGCGCCAAATCCTCGATATCCGCAGCGGAATTGACCTTCGGCAGCAGGATCGCCTGCGGGCCGGCCCGAGCGATGACCTCAAGGTCGTCGGAGCCCCAGGGCGTGTCAAATCCGTTCAGTCGCACGATCTTCAGGCGCGGGCCGAAGTCCGTGGTCTGCAATGTCTCTGCGAGAGCCTCGCGGGCGGCGGATTTCTCCTCCACCGCGACGGCGTCCTCCAGGTCAAAGATGATCGCGTCGACGGGCAGTGTCCGCGCCTTCTCGATCGCGCGCGGGCGTGAGGCGGGGATGTAGAGGGCGGATCGGCAGGGCTGGGTCATGGTGGGTTTCACTGGTTCGGGTGGTCATTTGGGACCACATGGCTCGCGCAAACGCAAGGGATTTGCTGCACTGCGGCGGGGGCGACCCTGAATCGCGCGGTGAAGCGACGGAGAAATTCACCGGATATTAACCGCCATTTGCCTAAGCTGGAGGTCAGACGTCGATCAAAGGCGCGCTCATTCGGAGGGAATCCCAAAGGATCAGGGCGCTTGCTACCGCTACCACTCGCGTCCTTTTGAACAAAGGAACGAAAGCCATGAAGAGATTCGCATCACTTGCAGCCCCGATATTGCTGTACTCCGCGCTGCTCGGCCTCCCGGTTTCAACCGCGCAGGCGCAAAATGTCCGTATGAACATGTTGTGTGGGGAACGCGCAGTGATCGTCACCGCATTGACGGACCGCTACGGAGAGCAGGTTCGCGGCATGGGACTGGCCAATCAGGACCGCATCATGGAGGTATATGTGTCAGAGGAAACAGGCACTTGGACGATCACCGTCACATCGGCGGACGGCACCACCTGCCTGATGGCCGCTGGCCAGCATTTCGCGCAGATGGTGCCGCAGCCAGTTGGGGACGATCTTTGAAAATGCGCCCGGTTTGAGAGGATTTGCCTACCCGTTTCGGACAGATCCACTTGCGCAATGGGCGGTCTGGCGGTAGGCCTCCGCCCGACCAAGACATCCAAAACGGGACCTTTTGACATGGCCAGACCCAAGATAGCGCTCATCGGCGCGGGACAGATCGGTGGCACGCTCGCCCACCTCGCGGCATTGAAGGAATTGGGGGATGTGATCCTCTTTGATATCGCGGAGGGCGTGCCTCAGGGCAAGGCGCTGGACCTCGCAGAATCAGGTCCGTCGGAAAAGTTTGACGCGAAGCTGAGCGGCACCAATGACTATGCCGATATCGCAGGCGCGGACGTGTGCATCGTGACCGCCGGTGTCGCGCGCAAGCCGGGCATGAGCCGCGATGACCTGTTGGGCATCAACCTCAAGGTCATGAAATCCGTGGGCGAGGGTATTGCCGCCAACGCGCCGGATGCCTTCGTGATCTGCATCACCAACCCGCTGGACGCCATGGTCTGGGCGCTGCGCGAATTCTCCGGCCTGCCCCACAACAAGGTCTGCGGCATGGCGGGCGTTCTGGATTCGGCGCGCTTCCGCCACTTCCTGGCCGATGAATTCGACGTCTCCATGAAGGACGTCACCGCGTTCGTTCTGGGCGGTCACGGCGACACAATGGTGCCGCTGACGCGCTACTCGACCGTTGCCGGTATCCCGCTGCCGGATCTGGTGGACATGGGCTGGACGTCGCAGGAAAAGCTGGACGCCATCGTACAGCGCACCCGTGATGGCGGCGCGGAAATCGTCGGTTTGCTGAAGACCGGCTCCGCGTTCTACGCCCCTGCAACCTCCGCGATCGAGATGGCAGAGGCCTACCTCAAGGACCAGAAGCGCGTGCTGCCGTGTGCGGCCTATGTGGACGGCGCGTTCGGCCTCAAGGGCATGTATGTCGGTGTTCCGACCGTGATCGGCGCTGGCGGTGTCGAGCGTATCGTGGACATCAAGATGACCAAGGACGAGCAGGCGATGTTCGACAGTTCTGTTGCCGCCGTGAACGGCCTCGTCGACGCGTGCAAAGCCATCGACGATACTCTGGGCTGACCTGGGTGCAATACACGGTAAAAGGCCGGGCCATGGCGGCCCGGCCTTTTTCGTTGCGACCGGCATCCGAGAAAACCCTTGATCGCCGGGGGGGAAGTTGATTCAAGTCCCCAACGCCCTGACAAGAAGGCCCACGTCGTGAGCAAACGCATCATCACCTACGGCACATACGATCTGTTTCACATCGGCCATGTGCGGCTGTTGAAGCGGTTGGCTGATCTGGGCGATCACCTGACGGTCTGCGTGTCGACGGATGAGTTCAACGCGGTGAAGGGCAAGAAAACAGTGATCCCCTACGCGCAACGGGCCGAGATCGTCGCCGCCTGTCGCTACGTGGACCAGGTGATCCCGGAAGATAACTGGGATCAAAAGCGCGATGATATCGCGCGCGAGCGGATCGACGTCTTCGCCATGGGCGACGACTGGAGCGGCAAGTTCAACGACCTCGGCGATCTGTGCGAAGTGTTCTATCTGCCGCGCACGGAGGACGTGTCCTCCACCTCGCTGAAAGCGTTCATGGAGGCGTTGCGCGACGAGCAGCTCCAGGAAATCAAACACCTGATCGAGACGTTGAACACGAAGGCCGGTGGGTTGTGAGGGAATTTTCATGTCCGTGATCGAGCAAGTGCGCGAACGCGTCAAAGGCGGGCCGATCGGCAAGGCCGAATACGGGCGGCTGTTCGACGCGCTGGAAGAGGTCCGCGCGCCCGCTGACCCTGCGTGGGTACAGGCGTGGATCGCGCTGAACTGCGCCACCCGCAACCGTGCGTTTGGCACGCAACGCCTGATGTCGCGCTACAACAAGCAGTGCCGCAAGCGCGGGACGGTGGCGGACTTCGAAGAATTCCTGCGCCATATCCAGGACGATCTGGGGTTTTATCTGCCCAACGGCTCCTCCTACGGCGAAAGCTTCCGGGGTGTCGATGTGGGCGAGGTCATGGCCAGGTGCGGTGATCTGGCGGCGGAACTGGCGGGTCACGATCTGGAGGTTTTCGCCAATTCAGGCACGCTTTTGGGCATCGTACGCGAGGGCACGTTGCTGGAGCATGACAATGACTTCGATTTCGGCGTGTTGCTGAACGCGCAGACGCCCGAGGATGCGGCAGCGGAGTGGATGGCGCTGTGCGACCGATTGATCGCCGAGGGGATCGCGATTGAACGCAGCAGCTGGAGCAAGGTCACGCTCAAGCTCAGGAAACTCGGGCAATTTGGCGTGGATCTGTTTCCGGCGTGGATCGACGCGGCTGACCGGGTGTTCGTTTATCCGCACACCTTCGGTGAGTTGTCGCGTGAACAACTGCTGCCCTACGACCTGAACCCACCCACAGGCCTGCAGATCCCCAGCGATCCGGAGGCGATGCTGGTGTGCAACTACGGCAAGGATTGGCGCGTACCGGATGCCGGGTGGACGTTTCCGTGGAAGCCCGCGAACGAGAGGTTCGCCAGCTTCCGGGATGCGCTGACCTAGGCCTCAGATCTCCACCCCCTTGCGGCGCGCCCTCTTGCGCCAGGATCTGACCAGCGGACGCAAAGCCTCATCGAAAGCCTCGGGGCTGAGGTCGAGAGTCTGGCCGGGGAAGGCGGCCTCTGCCGCAGGGCCGATGTCGAAGCTGTCCCGGATGATGTCGCCGCTGTCTTCCAGCGTCATGATCTCCGCCTCGGTGTACCCGTTCAGCTCATCGCAGAGCGCGCGCAGGGCGGGCGGGTCATCGAGGCAGGCGAAGATCCGGCGCCACTGGGCGATGCGGTGCGGCGTAAGACGCTCAAGCCGGTCCGGATTGAAGGCCGCCTGGCGCACGAACTTGGCGGCCCAGTGCAGCGGGGTCATTCCGTCGAAATGCACCAGCTCGATCAGGTCTGCCGGATGGTGCGGGGGCACGCGGCGGGATTTGATGTGGCCGAAGCGCGGCACGTGGATGCCGATGTTGAACGGGTGTTTGGTGCGCACAAAGGGCTTTCCGGCGGCATGGCCGGTGAAGCCGAACGGCGTCATCTCGGACATGCGCAGAGGCGTGGTTTCGCTTTGCTGGTAGTGAACCTTGAAGACGCCGTCGAACACTGAGCCCTGCGGTGCGCCGGCAATGTAGGCCCGCTCAAGATTGAAGACCTTCAGCCATTTGCGGTCATCGGGTACATCGGCCAGTTGCGCCTGCACGTCGGATCCGGGGCGCAAAAACTCGTCCGCATCGCAGTGCAGCAGGTACTCCACTGCGCAGGCCTTGCGGGCGTGGGTGGCGTTGAAGGTCTGACGATTGACGTGCTGTCTGGGCCGCCATCGCACCAGATCTGTCCAGTACTCGGGCGTGCAGCGGGTGACGTGAACGGCTGGAAGCCAGTCTAGCGCATCGCCGACCGGATCGTCCGGATTGTCGAGGTAGATATGGATCTCGGCCGCGCCAAGCGTCAGGTGGTGCGCCACAAATGCCATGACGAGCTGTGCGGGCTCTGCCACGGTGGCTACGATTCCCCAGCGGATGTCGTCGGGCATTCGCGCTTCACTCCATTCGTGCGCCTCGCCTGCGCGTCGGGGCAATCTGGGCCGGATCGCGGCTGTCTGCAAGGATACAGGGCGCGGGCCGGGCGGTTGCGCTAACAGGTGTGGTTTTTGTGATCACACCTCGAAAACTGTGATCACAAATGTCGGATTTTCGAGAGAAACGCTGCATATGCTGCGAATAATGGTTCAATGCATCAAACGGTTGTGGCACCCAAGAGGCAACATGACCCAACGAACGGACCAGTCCCATGAACATTCATGAGTATCAGGCGAAAGCCCTCCTGCAGCAATATGGCGCTCCGGTGTCTGACGGGCGCGTGGTCCTGCGGGCGGAAGAGGCCAAGACCGCCGCCGGAGAGATGGATGGACCGCTCTGGGTCGTGAAGGCGCAGATCCATGCGGGCGGGCGCGGCAAGGGAAAGTTCAGGGAAGCCGACGCCGGTGAAGCGGGTGGTGTTCGGCTTGCGAAGTCAGCGCAGGAAGCGGCGGACGAGGCGAAGAAAATGCTCGGACGCACGCTGGTCACACACCAGACCGGACCGGCGGGCAAGCAGGTGAACCGGATCTACATCGAAGACGGCTCCGGCATCGAGACAGAGATGTATCTGGCGCTGTTGGTGGATCGTCAGAGCAGCCGGATCAGCTTCGTGTGTTCCACCGAGGGGGGCATGGACATCGAAGAGGTTGCAGCCAGCACGCCTGAGAAGATCCTGAGTTTCTCGGTCGATCCGGCCACCGGGTATCAAGCGTTTCATGGTCGCCGGGTCGCGTTCTCGCTTGGTCTGGAAGGTCAGCAGATCAAGCAATGCGTAAAGCTGATGGGTCAGTTGTACAAAGCCTTCGTCGAGAAGGACATGGAAATGCTGGAGATCAACCCGCTGATCGTCACCGACGGGGGTGATCTCAAGGTGCTGGACGCGAAGGTCAGCTTCGACGGCAACGCGATCTACCGCCACGCTGATGTGGCCTCCCTGCGCGATGAGACGGAGGAGGACCCCAAGGAGTTGGCCGCGTCCAAGTTCGACCTCAACTACATCGCGCTGGACGGTGAGATCGGCTGCATGGTCAATGGGGCGGGACTGGCGATGGCGACGATGGACATCATCAAGCTTTACGGTGCCGAGCCTGCAAACTTCCTCGATGTGGGCGGCGGCGCGACCAAGGAAAAGGTGACGGAGGCGTTCAAGATCATCACCTCCGACCCGCAGGTCAAAGGCATCTTCGTGAACATCTTCGGTGGCATCATGCGCTGCGATATCATCGCGGAAGGCGTGATCGCGGCCGTCAGGGAGGTCGGCCTGAAAATGCCGCTGGTCGTGCGGCTTGAGGGCACGAATGTGGAGAAAGGCAAGGAGATCATCCGCGGCTCCGGCCTCGACGTGATCGCAGCCGATGACCTGAAGGACGGCGCAGAGAAGATCGTGAAGGCCGTAAAGGGATAAACGGCCATGGATAAAGCACTGCAAGACGTGTTCGAGAAGAAGTCCTGGGAACAGGAAGACAAGGGCAAGCCGCGCAGCGGGCCCGGATCGACCTTGCCACGCACACGGCGCTTGCGACGCGCGTTGCCGGGCCTGTTACGGGACTACAACGTCAGGACCTTCCTTGACGGGGCCTGCGGTGATTGGAACTGGATGACGGCCGTGGATCTGTCCGGGGTAAAGTACATCGGCGGCGATATTTCGAAGGAGCTGGTCGATGAGGTCAAGGCCAGGCACGGCAACAGGGATCGCAAGTTCGTGCATCTGGATCTGACGTCCAGCAAACTGCCCAAGGCCGATATGATCATGGTCCGGGAGTGTCTTATACACCTCACCGATCAGTCGCGGTGGGACGTGTTCGCCAATATCCACAAGGCGAAGATTCCCTACATGCTGCTGACGGTCGATCTGGTGGACGAGAACATTCCGCTGGAGCGGGACGGACAGCATCGCAACTTCAACCCGATGATGGCGCCGTTCAATTTTCCCGATCCGGTACACCACATCCCGGAGTCCAGCGCGGATCTGAAGATGTCTGATGTGACGTCGCCCGATGTCGGCCCCTGGAAACGCCGCCGCGTCATGGCGCTGTGGAGCCACGAGCAGTTGGGTGACGTGCTGAAGGGTCGGCCGGAATCGTGACCTCCTGCGCGCCAGTCCCGACCGCATGTGCCATCACCGGTTCGGCGATGGATGGCCGTGCTTTGGCGCGGTCGCCGGTCGGTGGCGCGCTGCGCGGCGTGGCAGGGCCAGACAGACCGGAAACCGGGGTCTTTCACCGCAGCGTCGCCGGGGCAAACCCGGACGCCAGTGTCGATGCCAGCTTCAGGTTCAATGCGACCAGTGCAGAGGGCGGCTTGGCGCGCGCCGGGATCGAGGTGGCGTGGTGAATGCCTCAAGCACCATCATCGACGCGATGCGCCCGTGCCCGTCATGCGGCGCCAGTGATCCGGCGGAGTATCCGGCATTGCACCGCGACAAGTGGCGCATGGGGCAATGTCCGTCCTGCGGTCTCGTCTACCTGCTGAACCCGCCGGGATACGCCGCGCTGGTGAAAGACTACGCCTGGGAAAAGACCTGGAAGACCGAAAAGGCAGCAAGGCTGGAGGCCAGCCCCCTGATGCACCGCGCGGATCTTGCGACGCGCTGGCGGCACACCATCGGGCGCAAGCCTGATGCGGTGCGCTATGCACAGTGGTTTGGCGGTGGCAATCTGCTCAACGTGGGCTGCGCGGGGGCGTCCGTGCAATACCCCGGCTTCACGCAATACGGGATCGAGATTTCGGCCGAGCTGGCGGCGATGGCCAACGACACCCTCAGCGCCCACGGCGGCTATTGCGTCCATGGTCCGGGGTCGGACGCGATCCGCGAATTCCCGGACGCGATGTTTGATGGCGTGATCCTCCGCTCGTACCTGGAGCACGAAGACCAACCCCGCCCGGTGCTGGAGCATGTCGCCAGGATCCTGAAACCCGGCGGGCGCGCCTATGTGCGGGTGCCGAATTTCAGCAGCGTCGGCGCGGCGATTTTCGGCCGCAGGTGGGTCGGGCTTCGCTATCCTGACCATGTGCAGTATTTCACGCCGGCGACCCTGCGCGATCTGGCGCGGAGAACGGGGTTCGATATGCGGCTTCTCAACCCGGTGCGGCTGAAGCTGGACGACAATATCAACGCCTTGTTTGAAAAGAGGGCGGCATGAAACGGGTATCAATCAGCGCCGCTCTGACGACCCTGCTTGCCGCCGCAACGGCGCAGGCGCAGGACGATGGTGTCGCCGCGATGGCAAGCATGGCATTTGCCCGACACTGCTTCAGCCCGTTCATGACGGCTGAGCAAGCGGCGCAGGTTTTGTCCTCCACCGGGGCGCGCGTCGATTTCTACGACCTCTCGCCCCGGTCCAACACTGCCGTGTCGCCTGTCATCGGCCGCCCTGCCACGCCGGACACGGACCGCCGCTGCGAAGTGGCATTTGACGGTGACTATTCCGAGCTGGCCGCCAGTGCGGCCCTGACCGGATTGGACATGGAGGGGATCGGCACCGAGGCTCCGCTGCCGGGCGGATACGAGCCGACCAGCGGGACGCACCTTCTGGCGGCCCGGCAATTGAACCCGGCCCGTGTCGCTGTGGTCCATGTCGGCACCCGGCCCGGCCCCAACGGCGTCGAGACATTCGTGTTTGTCGAACGGCTGACCCCGCAGGCGTCAGGCCGATGAGGGCGCAGGATCGACATATTGCCCCGAGACATGGCGCAGGACACGGAGAGATTTCCCAAGACCATCAGCGCGGATGTGATCCACCACCACCCGGTGGCCCGCACTGGCCCGCCGCTTCAATTCAACTGACCCCAATACATCATTCTCACACGACCACAGGAGGCCCCGATGGCCGTACTCGTTGACGAAAACACCAAGGTAATCTGCCAAGGGTTCACCGGCTCTCAAGGCACGTTCCATTCGGAGCAGGCCATCGCCTATGGCACCAAAATGGTGGGCGGCGTGACGCCGGGCAAGGGCGGCATGACGCACCTTGACCTGCCGGTGTTCAACTCGGTCCATGAGGCGCGCGCGGTGACAGAGGCGAATGCCTCGGTGATCTACGTGCCGCCGCCCTTTGCCGCGGATTCGATTCTCGAGGCGATCGACGCCGAGATGGAGTTGATCATCTGCATCACCGAAGGCATCCCGGTGCTTGACATGATGCGCGTCAAGCGCGCGCTGGAAGGGTCGAAATCAATCCTTGTCGGTCCCAATTGCCCCGGCGTGATCACGCCCGACGCCTGCAAGATCGGCATCATGCCCGGCCATATTCATCAGCGCGGATCGTGCGGCGTCGTCTCGCGCTCTGGCACGCTGACCTATGAGGCGGTCAAGCAGACTACCGATGTGGGTCTGGGGCAGTCGACCTGCGTGGGCATTGGCGGCGATCCGATCAAGGGCACCGAGCACATTGATGTGCTGGAATGGTTCCTTGCCGATGATGAGACGCAGTCGATCATCATGATCGGCGAGATCGGCGGCAGCGCGGAAGAGGAAGCCGCTCAGTTCCTGAAAGACGAGGCCAGGCGCGGCCGCTCCAAACCCACCGCCGGTTTCATCGCCGGTCGCACGGCGCCTCCGGGTCGTCGCATGGGCCACGCAGGCGCGATTGTTGCCGGCGGCAAGGGCGGCGCGGAAGACAAGATCGAGGCGATGAAGTCTGCGGGCATCGTCGTGGCCGACAGCCCCGCCACGCTGGGTGAGGCCGTGGTAAAGGCCATCGGCTGATGCCGCGGGTTGCTCCTCTGCTGCTGTGCGCCAGCTTTGCAGGCGTCGCGTCCGGCGCGTCCGCACAGCTGGCAGAGGCGGACGCTCGGGCGATCGAATGCGCGGCCTATGCGGTGGTGGTGAACGGCACGGTTGAAAGCATGGTGGACATGGGCGCGGAGGTCTCGGTCGGGTTTCAAACCATGGCCGCGCGCGCGTCCGAGGACCTGTTCCTTGCCGCTGCGGATCTGTTTGAACCGGGCAGCGACGGCGCGGACGAAATCGCGCGCCAGTTCAGCACGCTTTTGGCAGAGCGCGACGCAGCGGATGCCGATGGGACCTTTGCCGATTGGTTTCCCGGTGTCGTCGAGGTGGTCCAAACCTGCCATCTGGCGTTTCTGGATCAGCAGGAGCAGGAGGAATGACCAAGTGGGGCGCACAGCCAGCCTTTCGTGACCCTTGCGGTTCAGGCGATCAGTATGGCCTTTGCCAGCGTCGCAGCGCGGCGTCCGGGATCCTCGCTCCATGACATTCAACGACGCCATCCGGTCCAACATTGTCGAATGCCTTACCTTCCGGGGCCGCTCGCCGCGGTCGGCCTATTGGTGGTACATTCTGTTCATCGCTTTGGGATCGGTAGTGACATTCGCTCTGGACGTCGCGATCTTCTGGCCGCCTCTGGATCAGATGGGCGGTTTTCTGGCGGCGAATTTCGGCTCGATCAGTGATTTCTACATCAACATCATGCCGATCACGACGTTTTGGTATCTGCTGAACTACCTTCCCGTGCTTGCGGTGGGTGTGCGCCGAATGCACGATTGCAACCGGCCCGGCTGGTGGTTCATCGCAACGGTGATCTTCGTGACGATCATGTCGTTCGTGGTGTTCAGCGTGGTCGGTCCGCAATCGGCGGAGATGATGTCCCTCGCCTTCAACCCCGATGCGTCGTCGACGGAAATCGCCAACCTGATGCGGGAGGTTGACGACCTCAACCGCACGTCGTCGATCCTGTCGGGGATCCAGACCCTGCCGAGCCTTCTGGTCATCATCTGGATGGCGTCCAGGGGCACGGATGGCCCGAACCAGTACGGAGAGGATCCTTTGGCATGACACGGAAGACGACGTTCAGGACCCTTACCCGCAAAGCGCCCGGACTGGCCCGTTGGGCCGTGCGCGCCGCTTTGCCGGACGGCGTATTCGATATGTCAAACGGGCGCGGTGGGTATCGTGTCCGGTGCGACAGCCGCCGCGCGACGACCCGGTCAGCGCAGATCTTCGCGTCTGAGATCTGTGGCCATTCGGGCCGCAGCGCCGCTGGCCTGGACCTTGACCCAGGCCGTCCCGTGGATACCCGCCCGTTATTTTCAATGCCAGCAGTCGCAGCGCCCGCAAGAGCCTTTTGCGCGAGAATGGAGAAGTAAAGATGAACGACCAGTCTGATAACACCCAGTTCCATGCCTCCAGCTTCATGCAGGGGCACAATGCCGCCTATCTGGAGCAATTGTATGCCCAGTACGCCAAGGACCCCGGAGCGGTCGATGCCGCCTGGGCGGAGTTCTTTGCGCAGCTTGGCGACGCCGAGGATGCAGCGGCGCCCGCGCAGGGACCATCGTGGGCGCGCAAGGATTGGCCACCGGTTCCCGGCGACGATCTGACGGCGGCCCTGACCGGAGAGTACCCGGCCGCCACCGAGGCCGGGGCCGCGGGCAAGAAGATTGTGGACAAGGCCGACGAAAAGGGCGTTGCGCTGACCGATGATCAGGTCCAGCGCGCCGTCCTCGACAGTATCCGCGCGCTGATGATTATCCGTGCCTATCGGATCAGGGGCCATCTGGTGGCCGATCTGGACCCGCTTGGCATGCGCGATCAAACCCCGCACCCGGAACTGGATCCTGCGTCCTACGGCTTTGGAGAGGCCGACATGGACCGTCCGATCTTCATCGACAATGTGCTGGGGCTGGAAGTGGCCTCGATGCGGCAGATCGTGGAGATCGTGCGGCGGACGTATTGCGGCACTTTCGCGCTTCAGTACATGCACATCTCCAACCCGGTCGAAGCGAGTTGGCTGAAGGAGCGGATTGAAGGCTACGGCAAGGAGATTGCCTTCACCAAGAATGGCCGCAAGGCGATCCTCAACAAGATGGTCGAGGCCGAGGGGTTCGAAAAATTCCTGCATGTCAAATACATGGGCACCAAGCGCTTTGGTCTGGATGGCGGCGAAAGCCTGATCCCCGCGATGGAGCAGATCATCAAGCGTGGTGGTCAGTTGGGCATCAATGAGATCATCATCGGCATGCCGCACCGGGGGCGTCTCAGCGTGCTGGCCAACGTGATGCAAAAGCCCTACCGCGCGATTTTCAACGAATTTCAGGGCGGCTCGTTCAAGCCCGAAGACGTCGATGGCTCGGGCGACGTGAAGTACCATCTCGGCGCGTCGAGTGACCGGGAATTTGACGACAACACTGTCCACCTGTCGCTGACGGCGAACCCCTCGCACCTTGAGGCCGTGAACCCGGTGGTTCTGGGCAAGGTCCGCGCCAAGCAGGACCAGAAGGGCGACAAGAGCCGCACGCAGGTGATGGGTATCCTGCTCCACGGTGACGCCGCCTTTGCAGGGCAGGGGATTGTGGCCGAGGGCTTTGGCCTGTCGGGTCTGCGCGGGCACAGGACGGGCGGGACGATCCATATCGTCGTGAACAACCAGATCGGGTTTACCACCGCGCCGCACTTCTCGCGCTCCAGCCCCTATCCCACGGATATCGCGTTGATGGTGGAAGCGCCGATTTTCCACGTGAACGGCGATGACCCGGAAGCTGTGGTTCACGCCGCGCGGGTGGCCACGGAATTCCGGCAGAAGTTCCACAAGGACGTTGTCCTCGACATCTTCTGTTACCGCCGGTTCGGACACAATGAGGGCGATGAGCCGATGTTCACCAACCCGATCATGTATAAGAAGATCAAGGCCCAGAAGACGACCTTGCAGCTCTATACCGAGCGCCTCGTGCGCGACGGGCTGATCCCCGAGGGCGAGATCGAGGACATGAAGGCGGCGTTCCAGAACCACCTGAGCGAGGAATTCGAGGCCGGCAAGGACTACCGTCCCAACAAGGCCGACTGGCTGGACGGCAAGTGGTCGCATCTCGATAAGATGAAGGAAAAGAAGTACCAGCGCGGCAAGACGGCGATCAAGGCCACGACTTTTGCCGAGATCGGCAAGGCGCTGACCACGGTTCCGGAGGGCTTTCCGGTCCACAAGACGATTGATCGTCTGTTCGCCGCCAAGAAGGAGATGTTCGACAGTGGCACCGGGATTGATTGGGCTACGGGAGAGGCGCTCGCATTCGGCTCGCTTCTGACCGAAGGCTATCCGGTGCGCCTGTCTGGTCAGGACAGCACCCGTGGCACGTTCTCGCAGCGTCATTCGGGTATCGTCAATCAGGAGAACGAGGATCGGTATTACCCGCTCAACCACGTCCGTGAGGGGCAGGCGCACTACGAGGTCATCGATTCGATGCTGTCGGAGTATGCTGTGTTGGGGTTTGAATACGGCTTCACACTGGCCGAGCCCAACGCGCTGACATTGTGGGAGGCGCAGTTCGGCGATTTCGCCAACGGGGCGCAGATCATGTTCGATCAGTTCATCTCGTCGGGTGAGAGCAAGTGGCTGCGGATGTCGGGCCTTGTGTGCCTTCTGCCCCATGGCTTTGAAGGGCAGGGGCCGGAGCACTCCTCGGCGCGCCTGGAGCGGTTCTTGCAGATGTGCGGGCAGGACAACTGGATCATCGCCAATTGCACGACACCGGCGAATTACTTCCATATCCTGCGCCGCCAGATCCACCGGACGTTCCGCAAGCCACTGATCCTGATGACGCCGAAATCACTGCTGCGTCATAAGTTAGCGGTCAGCACGAAGGAGGATTTCGTGACCGGGTCCAGCTTCCACCGCTGCCTGTGGGACGATGCGCAGAAGGGCAATTCGGATACCAGCCTGGTGGCGGATGGCAAGATCAGGCAGGTCGTGATCTGCTCGGGTAAAGTCTACTTCGACCTGCTGGAAGAGCGCGACGCGCGCGGGATCGACGATGTGTATCTGTTGCGACTGGAGCAGTTCTACCCGTTCCCCGCGCTTGCGCTGACCAAGGAACTGGAGCGGTTCAAGAAGGCCAGGATCGTTTGGTGCCAGGAAGAGCCCAAGAACCAGGGCGCATGGTCCTTCATCGAGCCCAATCTGGAATGGGTCCTGACCCGCATCAAATCTGACCACACGCGGCCGCGCTATGCGGGTCGCCAAGCATCGGCTTCGCCCGCGACGGGCCTGGCCTCCACCCATAAATCCCAACAAGCAGCCCTCGTCGACGACGCGCTGACCATCGAAGGATAACCGATCATGTCTGTAGAAGTTCGAGTGCCCACATTGGGCGAAAGCGTGACAGAGGCGACTGTGGCAACCTGGTTCAAAAAGCCGGGCGACGCGGTGGCCGTTGATGAAATGCTGTGTGAGTTGGAGACCGACAAGGTGACGGTTGAAGTGCCCTCGCCTGCGGAGGGGATACTGGACGAGATCGTTGCCAAGGAAGGCGAGACAGTGGGTGTCGACGCGCTTTTGGCGGTGGTCGCGGAAGCCGGGCATGCCGGGTCGTCCACCGAGGTGGAACCACGCGCCTCGGCCGCCAGGGAAACCCCGGCGGCGAAGGCGGACGCGGCGGACGCCGATAGCGGCGATGGCGCCTCCGACGATGCGGACGGTAACGCCGTCGATGTCATGGTGCCGACGCTGGGCGAGTTGGTGACGGAGGCCACGGTCTCTACCTGGTTCAAGGCGGTCGGCGACACGGTCGCACAGGATGAGATGCTGTGTGAGTTGGAGACCGACAAAGTCTCTGTCGAGGTGCCGGCACCGGTGGCCGGCGTGCTGAGCGAGATCCTCGCTGAAGAAGGCGCAACCGTTGAAGCCTCTGCCAGATTGGCGGTGATTGGCGGTTCCCCCGGTGCGAAGCCTGCCGAGGGTGGAGAAGAGGTTGCGGCGCCAAAAGCGCCCGATGCAGTCGATGGCCTGGGGGACGTGGAAAATGCGCCATCAGCGCAGAAGATGATGGCGGACGCCGGGTTGAAGGCGGGCGACGTCAAGGGCACGGGCCGCGATGGGCGCATCATGAAAGAGGACGTGCAAAAGGCCATGGCCGCAGGCTCGGCCCCGGCGGCGACCTCGAAATCGGGGACGACCGCGTCCGCCGCGCCTGCCCAGGACAAGCGCGCCCCTGTCGCGGCGGATGATGAGGCGCGCGAGGAGCGGGTCAAGATGACCCGTCTGCGCCAGACCATCGCGCGGCGTCTGAAAGAGGCGCAGGATACCGCCGCGATCCTGACCACGTTCAACGAGGTCGACATGGGCGCAGTCATGGATCTGCGCACCGAATACAAGGACCTGTTTTTGAAAAAGCACGGTGTGAAACTCGGTTTCATGTCGTTCTTCACCAAGGCCTGCGTCCATGCGCTGCGCGAAGTGCCCGAGGTGAATGCGGAGATTGACGGCACCGAAGTGGTCTACAAGAACTTCGTGCATATGGGCATCGCGGCGGGCACGCCTGCGGGTCTTGTGGTGCCGGTGATCCGCGACGCCGACGCGATGAGCTTTGCCGAGATTGAAAAGGCGATTGCCGAGATGGGTGCCAAGGCGCGCGACGGCAAACTGTCCATGGCCGAAATGCAGGGGGGAACGTTCACGATCTCCAACGGCGGTGTCTACGGCTCGCTGATGTCGTCCCCGATCCTGAACCCGCCACAGTCGGGGATTTTGGGGATGCACAAGATCCAGGACCGCCCGATGGCGATTGGAGGGCAAGTCGTGATCCGCCCAATGATGTATCTGGCGCTGAGCTACGACCACCGGATCGTTGACGGCAAAGGTGCCGTGACGTTCCTTGTGCGGGTGAAAGAGGCGCTGGAGGATCCGCGGCGGCTGTTGATGGATTTGTGATGAGGATCATCGTTGCACAATTCATCGAAACGATTCAAAATTCGCGACCCTTTAAGGCAACTAGGGAGAAAGCCTATTTCGTAGCAATTGCAAGTTTAGAAGATAATCCTCGCGTGAGGCAGATTTTAAGGCACTTGGATATTCTGAATACTAAGGCTGCAGCCCTACTCACTCACATCTCGCTTATGATCGCCGTTACGGCGTTTATTTTCTATTTTCTCTATGATGGGGCCGCGCTCGATATCTTCGGGACCGTAATATTGGTGGAGATGGTCTTATACATCTTGTTGACGATCCCTGCTCTCGCACCTCTATATGTTACCAATTTCTACTCTATAAAGGGAGATTTAGGGACGGAAGAATTGGCACTAAGGTTCTATTCGCGAAGAAGAAACACGTTCTATTTGGCATATTTTGGCTGCATTGGTTTAACCTTGATATTTGGCTTAACAGTAGGCTCTAAGGTTATTTGGGATATCGTGAACGACCAGGCAATTGTTGGAGGCGGTTCAGCGCTAGAGAGTCGAGTGGAAGATAAACTGGGATACGAATGGTCCGGAAACGGTTCGGAAGGATGACCCCCGAACTCACCGTCCTCGCCCTCGCAGGCCTCCTGCAGGTGATCCAGTTCGCCCTGATGTCGATCGCCGCCAACCGCGAGCTAGGCACCGGCAAGACCACGTCCCCCCGAGATCCGCAACGGCTTGGTGGAACCGTCGAAAGCCTGTTGTCGGTCAAGACCGGTCGCCTCTACCGCGCGCTGAACAATCATTTCGAGGGGTTGATCCTGTTCACCCTCGCCGTGGTCGTCGTCACCCTCTCGGACCAAGCCACAGCCTTCACCGCCGCCTGCGCCTGGGCCTACCTCGGCGCGCGCATCCTTTACGTTCCGGCCTATTACTTCGGCTGGTCGCCGTGGCGCTCGGCCATCTGGGCGGTAGGATTCCTTGCCTCAGCGCTTATGATGGCAGCCGCCCTTCTGGGTGGCCTTGCATGACCCCGTGTATGTACAGAGTGTGTACAGGGTGTGTACGCCTTGTGACCGCCGATTTTTCTGAAGGAGACATCCATGTCCAGCTATGACGTTATCGTAATCGGCTCCGGCCCTGGCGGCTATGTCTGCGCCATCCGCTGCGCGCAACTGGGCCTGAAAACGGCCTGCGTGGAGGGGCGGGAGACACTCGGCGGCACCTGCCTGAACATCGGCTGCATTCCGTCCAAGGCGTTGCTGCATGCCTCCCATATGCTGCACGAGGCGGAACATAACTTTGCCGCCATGGGCCTCAAGGGCAAGTCACCATCCGTCGATTGGCCGCAGATGCAGGCCTATAAGGACGACGTCATCGGGCAAAACACCAAGGGGATCGAGTTTCTGTTCAAGAAGAACAAGATCGATTGGTTGAAGGGCTGGGGGAGCATTCCCGAGTCCGGCAAAGTGAAGGTCGGTGACGATGTGCACGAGGCCAAGACGATCATCGTGGCGTCCGGCTCGGAGCCGTCCAGCCTGAAGGGCGTTGAGGTTGATCAGAAGGTCGTCGTCGACAGCGAAGGCGCATTGAGCCTCGGAAAAGTGCCGAAAAAGCTGGTTGTGATTGGCGCGGGTGTTATCGGGTTGGAACTGGGATCCGTATACTCCCGTCTTGGGTCAGAGGTTCAGGTGATCGAATTCCTCGACCACATCACGCCGGGCATGGATGCGGAAGTGTCCAAGGTCTTCCAGCGCACGCTGAAAAAGCAGGGGCTTGAGTTTACAATGGGGGCGGCGGTGCAATCCGTTGCCGCCACCAAGACCAAGGCCAAAGTCACCTACAAATTACGCAAGGATGACAGCGAGGTTACGATTGACGCCGATGTCGTCCTTGTCGCGACGGGCCGCAAACCCTACACGGACGGTCTCGGGCTGGAGGCCTTGGGCGTGGCGATGTCAGATCGTGGCCAGATCGAGGTTGATCCGCAGTACCGCACCAACATCCCCGGCGTATTGGCCATTGGCGATGCAATCGCTGGCCCGATGCTTGCTCACAAAGCTGAAGATGAGGGGATGGCAGCCGCCGAAGTGGCCGCTGGCAAGCATGGTCATGTCAACTACGGCGTGATCCCCGGCGTGATCTACACCCATCCTGAGGTCTCCACCGTGGGGGCCACCGAAGAGGCGTTGAAAGAGGCAGGGCGCGCCTACAAAGTCGGCAAGTTCTCCTTCATGGGCAACGGGCGCGCGAAGGCAAATTTCGCGGGAGATGGGTTTGTGAAGATCCTGGCCGACAAGGAAACCGACCGCATCCTGGGGGCGCATATCATCGGCCCAATGGCGGGTGATCTGATCCATGAGGTCTGTGTCGCGATGGAATTCGGCGCCTCGGCCCAGGACCTTGCCATGACATGTCATGCACATCCAACCTATTCAGAGGCGGTGCGTGAAGCGGCGCTGGCGTGCGGTGACGGCGCGATCCACGCCTGACCAAAACCCTCCACGGCCAGCAGCCTCGGAAACGTCTCCCGACGCGTCCCTTGTTCATCTTGCCCCGTACAACTCCGGGGGATGCGCCCCTGCAAAGGGGCGCTATGGGGGCAGCGCCCCCTGAACGCACTCGCACGAAGCGCAGAGCTTACCAGTGAAGCGCAGTGGCCTCGCGCGCCGCAGGCGCGCGAGGCCCCCGGCGACGACGCAGTCGGCGCAAACCCTCCTTGCAGGTTCACTCTGCCGGGACCTGAGCCTTCTCTGAGGCCGCGCTATCTTCCGTTTCGCTCCCGTCCTTGCTCACGAACAACCGAAATGCGTCGCGAAACGGCACGAGGTAGAGGTTCAGCACACTGTCCAGATCGCGGCCCTGCTCTTCGGGAACCCCAAACTGCACATCCCGGTCGTCGTCAGGCATCGTGTAGGTGCCAAACAGGACGTCCCAGAAGGGAAACATGAACGCGAAGTTCCTGTCGATGTGATCGGGGTGGCAGGAGTGGTGGACATGGTGATGGGCGGGCGAGGGGAACACCTTGGACCAGACGCCGGGCCACCGCAGCCACACATGGCTGTGGCGCAGGTTGTAACCCGCGATGTTGAACGCGAACATCAGCGCGGGCACGCCGAACAACGCCGGCATCGACGGAACGAAGCCGAAAACCCGCACAGCCGCGCCGTAGAACAGGCCAAAGCCGAATGTGATGACCGAGGCATAAAGGATGTTGTCCACCGGATGCTCACGAAAGTTGGAGATCGGGTGCATCACTTCAGCGGAATGGTGGACTTTGTGGAACTGCCACAACAGCGGAACTTTGTGCTGCAGATAGTGCAGTGCCCAGGCGATCAGATCGCCTAGTATCATCATCAACACCATGAATCCGATTGCGATGGCGAAGCCGCTGACAGTGACAAGCGCGCCCTGCTCAACCGCCGAGGAGAGCGTCGCGCCGCCAATTGCAATGCGGTATCCAAGCGTCAGGCCGATCGTCGAGAGACCCGCAATCAAAAAGCCGGACACGGTTTTGTGGAAAATTGCATAGCGCACATCGAGCCATGCGGAGGGGTTGCTCCACACCGATTTGGGAAACAGGAACTGCAGGAAACTCCCCTGTGCCGCCTCGGCCACCTTCAGGTTCTTGGAATTGCCCGCACGGCGCACGGTGAGGTAGACGCAAAATGCGACAGCGGCAGAGGTCAGCAAATATAGCCAGTAAATGCGGTTCATGGGGTCTGTAGGTGACAGAATGACGTTGCTGAGACGATCAAGCACTGCCGCTAGAAATCCGAATATCTGGTCCATGTCCCCATACTCACTTTTTGCACATTGTTTTGCTTTTGAGAGCTTGTGGCCTTTGAAGACGGCAGGAATTGGGCGGACCAAAGTCCTGAATAGCATTTTTTGTTGAGGTTTTTATGAACCGGGCCGACGGGATTGTTGCTAATTCGCCAACAATCGCAGCCCCTGTGTGACGTCTGCTCGCAGCGCCAGACGCAGGCCGGGCTCATCCCCGGCTTTCAGAGCAGCAAGGATCAATCGGTGGTGCGGCGGCGCTTCCGTGCGTCCGAGCCGTCCGTAGAGGGCCCGCATTGTCGGCCCCATCTGCAACCAGACCGTTTCTGCCAGCGCCAGCATCGCAGGCGCCTGGGCCCGAAGATACAGGGTGCGGTGAAACTCGAGATTGGACCGAATGTAGCCGACCGCATCGCGCCTTGCGATGACTTGCGCCACCTGTACGTTGATCGCCTCCATGCGCTCGATCAGGGCGGGATGCGCACGGGGCAGCGCGCGCGAGGCCAGTTCCGGCTCCAGCAGGGCGCGGATGGCGGCCAACTCCTCGATCCGTTCATTGCTGAGTTCCGGGGTCGACACACGGCCAGAGGCGGACATGAACAGCGCCCCTTCACTGACCAACCGGCGCACGGCCTCGCGGGCGGGGGTCATTGAAACGCCGAACTCGCGGCCCAGTCCGCGCAGGGTCATTGCCTCTCCGGGGTCGACCTCGCCGTACATGATGCGCGATCGCAACGCCCGGTAGACGCGGTCATGGGCGATGGCTGCACCCGTCTCTGTAGGGCGGGGATTGGTCAGCATCAGGTCGCTACAAACCGCCAGGCCAACAGCTCCGCGCCATTGGCTCGCATCCACTTGCGATGGGCATCGGTGGCCGGGCACAACTGCTTGCACAGCGCCCAGAACCGGGCTGAGTGGTTCATTTCAACCAGGTGCGAAACCTCATGGGCGGCAACGTAATCCAGCACCTCCGGCGGCGCCATGATCAGTCGCCACGAGAACATCAGATCGCCTTTGGACGAACAGCTCCCCCACCGTGAGCGAGGGTCGCGCAGGGTCATGCGGCCGGGGGCCTTGCCGATTGCCGCGCAATGTAGCGCAACGGAGGTGCTCAACCGCTCCCGTGCCATCGCAGTCAATAGCGCCTTGATCCGCGGCCCTTCTCGTGGGCCGGGAGGGACCTGCAACACGCCATCCACAAACCGCGCTGAACGGCCCGAGCCTTCCACGACAGGTCGCGGCAGCCCGCAAAGCGGCACCTCCGCCCCGATCTGGGCCTGCTGCACGCCGGGCGCGTCTTTCAAATGCTGTCGCACCCAAGCCTCCCTTTCGCGCAGAAACGTCAGTGCCTCCGCTTCAGGCGCCCAGACCGGCAAACTTAATGACACCCGCCCGTCGGACCGGCTGACACGCAAAGAGAACCGTCGTGCCCGCGCGTTTCGGCGCAAAAGCACTGTCACCGGAGGGTCTCCGGGTAACACATGGGTTGAATTGGCGGCGGCTGGGGCCAAGTGACACCTCTTAACTGCGGTTAAAGCCTTTGACAGTGCCGCGACACTATGGCAAGGCGACCGCTCCCGCGATACCTATGATTGAAGGGGGTGTCATGCCCAAAGAGGAATGGGGCGTTAAACGCGTCTGTCCCACCACTGGCAAACGATTCTACGACCTTGGGGCCAGCCCCATCGTCAGCCCGTACACGGGCGAAGTCGTTGTGCTTGAAACCGGCAAGGGCGGTGCCCAAAGCCTGGTAGCCGATAAAGCTGCAACCAAAGCCAAAGAAGCCGAGGAAGAGGACGATCTGGTCCTGGACGATGACATTGTCGCGGATGATGACGATGACGTCGATCTGCCCGATGACGACGTGCTGGATGATGACGACGATGATACCGTCGCGTTGGACGATCTGGCCGATGTGGCTGCCCCCGGCAGCGACGACTAAGGCGTCTCGCACTTCGCTCCAGTGTTCTGGTGCCGCCAATGTCCCGAGAAGGCGAAGCCTGACGGGGACTTGGCGGCTGATCATCGGCAGGGCAAGGCGATTACCTTGGGTTGAGGCCGGATCATCGTGGGCTGTGCGAGTGGATTTTCCGCTTGCACGGATCACGCCCCGGCCTTACACCGCGCGGCAATGGGGCCTTAGCTCAGCTGGGAGAGCGCCTGCATGGCATGCAGGAGGTCAGCGGTTCGATCCCGCTAGGCTCCACCATTCAACCAGTGTTTCGGTATTCGACAGGAGCCGCGCTGATGTCAGCGCATGACCCTTGCGGTGTCTTCGCCACGCGCTTGGGTCAGCGGTTCGATCCCGCCAGGCCCCACCAAGTGCTTTTTGCCATGCGGGAGGCGGGAGGTCGACAGGTATTTCCCGGGGAAAAGCATCTCCAACGGACACGCTCGCCTCTATTTTACTCCGATTGATCCCCGACGCGGCCCTGCGATAACATACTGCATCGCGACGCCCCGGAGGCCGTATGTCATGATCACGGATGTTGACGACTGCTTCATCAAAGGATGTGGTCGGTGCGACAGGTTCGATACACCCGATTGCTCGTCCAGGAAATAGGCGCAAGGGCAATGGCTGCGTCAGTTCCCGGACAAACTCTGCGCCAGCCGCATCAGTTGTACGGCCTCAGCCCGATACCCGAACTCATCCGTGCCCCGGTTTGCATTGGCCAGCGCGATGGCCTCCGCATAGCCCCAGTCTCCGAGGAAATCATTGCCCCGCAACAGTTGGCCAAACCCGGCGATGGCGGCGGCGAATCGGGCATCGGGACCGGGGTCGGTCACGGTGGCCGCAATGGGGAAGTCTATCAGTTGGCTCTCGTCAGCGCCCGGCTCTTTCCAACGCAGGGATATGAACCCCAACTCGTCGCCGTATTCGACGTCCGCGCCTTCATCGGCGGCATAGCGCAACGGAGCCACCAGCGTGGCCGGTGAGCCCACTGGCGTGACCTCGTAGAGTGCCGTCACCGAATGGCCCGCGCCGATGTCGCCCGCATCCACCGCGTCATTGGCGAAATCCTCACGGGCCAGCGCGCGGGTCTCGTACCCGATCAGGCGATACTCAGCGATCACCGCCGGGTTGAACTCCACCTGTACCTTCAGGTCATCGGCTATCGGGAAGAGCGCGCCCGCGACCTGGTCCGCCAGCACGCGCTGCGCCTCATGGAGCGTATCAATATAGGCCGCCGTGCCGTTGCCGTTTTGGGCCAGGGCCTGCATCGTGTCATCTTGCAGGTTGCCGCGACCGAATCCGAGTACGCTGAGGTAGATGCCGCTCTCGCGCTGCCCGGCAATGTAATCCTCCAGCGCGGAGGGATCGCTGAGGCCGACGTTGAAATCTCCGTCCGTTGCAAGCAACACGCGGCTGACCTCTGCGTCCTGCGTCATTTCAGCGGCCAGCCTGTAGGCCTCCTCCAGCCCGCCGACGCCATTGGTTCCTCCGCCCGCCTGCAGGGACGTCAGGGCGTTGGAAATGGTAGCGGTGTCAGCCGCCGACGTTGGCGCAAGCGCAACCCCTGCAGTGCCCGCATAGGTCACGATGGCAACTTCATCTTCGGCGGTCAGACGGTTCAGCATCAGGCGGAAGGACTGGATCAGCAGCGGCAGTTTGGCGGGATCATTCATGGAGCCGCTTGTGTCGATCAGGAATACGAGGTTCAGGGGCGGGCGATCTTCGACCAAGGGCATTTCGCCCTGGATGCCGATGTGAACCAACTGCGTGTCGGCGTTCCATGGAGTCTGAAAGACCTGCACCGTTGGGCGGAACGGGCTGACGTCATCCGCCGTGGGGGCGGGGTAATCGTAGGGGAAATAGTTCACCATTTCCTCGATCCGCACCGCATCCGCAGCGGGCAATTGACCTCGGTTCAGTGTTGAACGGATCAGCGAATAGGCGGCGGTGTCCACGTCACTGGAGAATGTGGAGACGGGATCATCGGTCACTACACGCAGGGGATTGTCGGTGGCGTTGGCAAACTCCTCGCGGTCCTGCGCGGGTCCTGGGACTGCATCGAGCGGCCTTTGCCCGATCCGCCCTTGCGGCGCGACGAGGGCAGAGTTGGCTATGCCAGACTGGTCGGTGGCAGTGCCATTGAACCCGGATTGCGCTTCTTCAGTGAACCCGCTCTCGGCGAGAACTCCGCTGGCGGCAGGGGGCGCAGGGGCGGGCAGAACCTGGGCGACAGGCGGGGCCTCTGGACCAGGCCCCCGACCCTCGGGGACGGCGCGTTCAGGTGCGCGCTCAACCTGAACGACGGGAGCGGTCACCGGAGCCAGCGCAGGCAGGTCGCCGTCCAGTTCGCCGGTCTGGAATACCGGCGCGGGCCCTTGCAACATATTCTGGCCTTGCGGGCTGAGAAACAGGAAGCCCACGGCAACAAGCGCGGTTGTGGCGGTCAGGGCTCCGGCGGTCTTGGTCATCAACATGTCAAATGCTCCTTTGAAAAATCCCCGACTCCTCGGGGTTTCAGAGCTTTGACGGGCCGCATCCTGCGGTCCTTGGGTCGCGCTGCGGTTCTGGGCGAAAATTTCCATCGACCGACGCATCGCCTCGGCCTTGCGGTCGGCATCGGGCGTGGGTGTGGTGGCGTCCATGGCGCGCCTCACGTCGGTCAGGTTGATGTCCCTGGAGGGTTTCATAGGGCCTCTTCCTTCTCTTTCGCGAGGCGCAGACGGGTCTTGGCCTCGGAAATGCGCCAGGAGATCGTGCCTTCGGACACGCCGAGGATCTCGGCCGCGTCGGCGTGGGTGACGTCATCCAGCACAAGGGCCAGCGTGTCGCGCAGGGCGGGTTTGAGGGCGGCTATGGCGGCATGAAGCCACGCTGTGGCCTCTGCGGTCTCTGTCGCTGACTTGACGCGGTCAACCTCCCAATCGGCCCAACCCTGCGTGGCGCGCCCGTAGCTGGCCGCTTTGCGCCGCCTGTCCAACGCGGCGTTGACCGCCACGCGGTAGAGCCAGGTCGTAACCTTCGCCTGCGCGCGGTATCCGCTGAGCTTTCCGGGCAGGGCAAGGCAGATGTCCTGGGTCAAATCCTCGGCCTCCGCCTTCGATCCGGTGAGGCGGAAGCACAATCCGAACAGGCGGTCATACACACGATCCAGCAACAGCTGAAACGCTTGTGCGTCGCCACCCGCGGCCGCAAGGGCCAGGTCTTCGTCACTCACCATCATACGCATCTCATATATTATGACGGGCGTGAGTGGACGATCCTTGGGGCCGAAATAATTTATTTCATCCGGGTGCGGTCAATTGCAGTCAGTATTGAGACCGATAATCTCAAAAATCGCTTGACGACATCCCTGTGTGGCCTCCAAAGCTGAGGACGGGACCTGGCGTCTCTGGTCATGTTGCGCAAGGGCACTGGCGTTTGGTGACACGCGCGGGTTAAACCAACGGATACCGACTCAAGGGACCTACCCATGCAGATCTACCTACCCATTGCCGAGGTGAGCGTGAATGCGTTCCTTCTGCTGGGGCTTGGTGGGATGGTCGGTATCCTGTCGGGAATGTTTGGTGTCGGTGGCGGGTTCCTGATGACGCCGCTATTGTTCTTCATCGGCATTCCGCCCGCAGTGGCTGTGGCGACCGAGGCGAACATCATCGTGGCCTCGTCATTCTCGGGCGTGTTGGCGCATTTCAAACGCAAGACGGTTGATCTGAAGATGGGCGGCGTGCTGCTGATCGGGGGTTTGATTGGCGCCGCAATCGGGGTGCAGGTGTTTGCGATGCTCACCGCGATCGGCCAGGTCGATCTGCTGGTGAGGCTGAGTTATGTCGTTTTCCTGGGGATTATCGGGGCGTTGATGTTCTTTGAGAGCCTCAACGCCATCCGCCGGGCGCGCAAAGCGGGCGGCGTGGTCGTGCCAAAGCGCCGCCAGCGCGGTTGGATCCACGCGCTGCCCTTCAAGACACGATTTCGCACCTCGGGTCTCTATATCTCGGTCATTCCACCGCTGCTTGTCGGGCTGTTCGTGGGCGTGCTGGCTGCGATCATGGGTGTAGGCGGCGGCTTTATCATGGTGCCTGCCATGATCTATCTGCTTGGAATGCCGACGAAAGTTGTGGTCGGAACGTCGCTCTTCCAGATCATTTTCGTGACCGGCTTCGCGACGCTGATGCACGCCACGACGAACTATACCGTGGATATGGTGCTGGCGGTCCTGCTGCTTCTGGGTGGCGTGATCGGTGCGCAGGTCGGAGCGCGGATCGGTGTGAAGATGAAGGCCGAGCAGTTGCGGATTCTATTGGCGGCGATGGTGTTGGCTGTCTGTGGAAAGCTGGCGTTTGATTTGCTGGTGATGCCGGCGGAACTGTATTCCATTGGCGAGAGTGCGGGACATTGAGGGGTCTTGGACCCCTCCTCGTGGCCCTCGTCGCCTGGGCCATGCCTGCCACGGCGGAAACCGTGGTGGCAGGCCTGTCACGCGACGCGATCAACATCACGGCAAATTTCGAAGGGTCAGAGATCCTGATTTTTGGCGCCGTCAGCCGGACTGCCCCAGCCCCGGAAGGCGATCTTGAGGTGATCATCACTATAGAGGGCCCATCGCTGCCATTGGCCGTACGCCGCAAGGACCGCCGCTTCGGGATCTGGGTGAACACCGACGCGATCGAGGTCGACGCCGCGCCGTCGTTCTACGCCGTCGCCACGACCAATGCGTTCGACGACGCGATTTCCGCCACCGAGGACCTGCGCCATCAGGTCTCCATCCCCAATGCAATAAGGGCTGTGGGCATCGGCGTGGCGGACGGGGAGGCCTATACCAGTGCCTTGATCCGGATCCGCGAGCGTGAGGATTTGTACCAGCTGAATGAAGGTGGCGTGACGCTGCGCGACCAGACTTTGTTCGACACATCCATTCAACTTCCCGCGAACCTGGTTGAAGGTGCCTATCGTGCGCGCATAATCTTGACTCGTGGGGGTGCAGTCCTCGACATCTACGAGCAGGACATTGCAGTGCGGAAAGTCGGTTTGGAACGGTTTATCTACAATCTCGCCCAGGAGCGGCCCCTGGTTTACGGCATTTTGTCGCTGACCATCGCCATTCTGGCGGGATGGATGGCCTCTGCCGTGTTCCGCTACATCCGCGCGTGAGCGTCGCGATCCATCGAGATCGCGCATGAGTGCCAGGGCGCAGAACGTCGTGCGCGGGTTCTGGAAGGCCATGGCAAGCAATGACTTCAGCGCCGCAAGTCGCTGTTTAACCGATGATTTTCGCCTGCAATGGCCGCAATCAGATGAGATGATCGAGGGGCGCGAGGCCTTTGCCGGGTTGAACGCGGCCTATCCCGCAAGCGGCCCGTGGACCTTTGAGTTGCGCCGGATTGTGGGGGACGGGGACCAGATCGTGACGGAAGTGGGCGTGAGCGACGGCAGCGTGCGGGCGACGGCCCTGACCTTTCACACCGTGAGGGGGGATTTGATTGCGTTTCAGCGAGAGTTCTGGCCGGATCCGTTTGAGGCACCGCAATGGCGCAGGGCCTGGGTCCGGCTGCCAGGGGATTGATTTTGTGCTGAGAAATGGGGGCGCTGCCCCCGCCACGCCCGAAGGGCGCGTCTCCCCCCGGAGGTGTATCTGGCAAGATGAAGGAGGGAGCGGTTTCGGGCGGCGTCAGCCGCGTCCGACGTAGGGCATATTGGTTGCGAGGATCGTCTGAAAGAGCACGTTTGAGCTGAGCGGCATGTCGGCCATGTGCAGGACAGATTTCGCCGCATCTTCCACATTCATCATATCCATCAAAGGCTTGCCGTCTGCGAGGAGGCGGGTGTTCAAGGCGTCCACGAGGTCGGTCTGGGCATTGCCGATGTCGATCTGACCCGCTGCAATGGAGAAGGGGCGACCATCAAGGCTGAGGGTTTTGGTGAGACCGGTGACGCCGTGTTTGGTGGTGGTGTAACAGATGCTGCCGTTGCGCGGGGAATGGGCCGAGAGCGAGCCGTTGTTGATGATCCGACCGCCCTGCGGCGACTGTGCCCGCATCTGCGCGAAGGCCGCGCGGGCGCAGTGGAACATGCCTGTCAAATTCACGGAAATGCTTTTGTGCCAGTCGGTTACGTCGATCTCGTCAATCGTGCCCTGGGGCGTGAAGATGCCTGCATTGTTGAACAATGTGTCGAGACGGCCCCACTTTTCGACCAGCTGCGCCACAGCGTTTTCCACCTGCGCGAGCTCCGTCACGTCAGCCTCCAGCACCTGCGCATTCTCATGCCCCTGAGCCACATCTGCAAGGAGCGCGCCGCGGCGCGCGAGAAGGGACACGCGCCAGCCGGAGGCCAGAGCCGCCTCGGCGGTGGCGCGGCCGATGCCGGAACTGGCACCGGTGATGAGGATGGTTTTCATGGGCCTTCTCCGTTGTGACATCTGTACACACCCCGTACACACCCGGTACACCGAAACGCACGCGACTTACATCAGGAGGCGGTCTGATCGGGGTCTTCCGCCGCCAGTTCCAGCGGCGCGGCCTTCACCTCCAGATCCTCGATCCCCAGTGGCGCGACCGGGCGCGACAGCATGTAGCGCGTGACCCAGATCAGCCGTTGCTCGGCACGGGTGATGGCGACGTAAGCGAGGCGTTTCCAGAGCGCCTGTCCCGCCTCCATCCGGCCCGCGCGGGATGCGGCGTAGAGGTCGGGGGCAAAGACCTGCACGTCGGGCCACTGGGAGCCCTGGGCTTTGTGGATTGTCACTGCCGCGCCATGCAGGAAAGCGGCCCCCATGCGGGCGGCGTAGGGCAGGAACGGTTCTTCCTCGCCGGGTTTCTCGATCTTGACAATGGAGGACGCGGAAAACCGCGGGGTGTCCGCGCCGAGGACGTGAAGACGCGAAAAGCCGGGGCGGTTGCCGGGGCCGAGATAGATGGCGGGCGCGCCTTTGATCAGACCACGCGCCTCCAGATCAATCCGCTTCTTGCGGTGCTTCAGGGGCAGTTCGATGCCGTCACAGATCAGCGGCTCTCCGGGGAGCAATTCTTCGTCACCCGCTCCGTGGACGGCGCGGAAGGCGGCGATCAGGCGGATGCGGGTGGCGTTGCGCCAGACCAGAACCGGACTGCGGGCCATCGCGTCACTGTCGGCGCGGGGGCTGATGACGATCCGGTCGTCCTTGGCACTCGCATCCTCGATCATCCGCTCGAAGTCGCGAAATTCGAGTTGGGGATCACCAAGGGCGTGGGCCAGATCAAGGATCGGGTTGTCGGCATCCTGGCGGTGGATGCGCGCAAGGTTCAGGCGGGTGTCGCCCCTGAAGCGGTCGAAGATCATCTCTCCGGACTGGCCGACGGGGGCGAGCTGAGCCGGGTCGCCGAACAGAACGAGGACAGGAAAGATCTCTTTCAGGTCCTGGAACTGCTTGTCGTCGAGCATGGAGGACTCGTCGACCAGCCCGATATCGAGGCCATCCTCGCGCCGCTTCCAGCCGGTGATGAAATCGGAGCCGCGCAACCCGGCGGAGGCCAGCGCTGCGGGGACGGATTTGGTCGCCTCATAGACCTCCTTCGCGCGGTCCATGGCGGCGTCGGTCAGCGCCTCGATCGACGGTCGGTCGCCATTGCCGGCGAGCCATTCCGCGACCTTCTCAAATTCGGGGTCATACATCGGCGTATAGAGGATACGGTGCATCGTGGTGGCGGGCACGCCACGGGCGCGCAACACGCTTGCGGCCTTGTTGGTCGGCGCCAGGACGGCGACGGTGCGCTTGTCTTTTCGCCGCTTTCCCTCCCAGTCGCCGGACACGATATCAACGCCCGCGCGTTCCAGAGCTTTCACAATTTCAGCCAGTAGCAGGGTTTTCCCCGACCCGGCTTTGCCGGTGACCGCAAGCACCGCGCCCTGGCCTTCGACCACCGGGGACAGCGTGTCGTTGTCGATGTCCACGCCCATATCGCGCAAGACCTCGGCGATGCGGTCGTGCGCATGGGCTTGGTCGTCGGAAAAGCTGGGGGCGATGTCGGCCATGGGTATTCCTACCGTGGCTTCGTGCGATGTGCGAGGGGGGGATCGTGCGATGTGCGAGGGGGGGATCGTGCGATGTGCGAGAGGAGCTAAAGCAACAGGTCGCGCAGCTGCACCGACGGCACATCGCGGGCGGCATCAAGATCGTCGGCGGCTTCCGACAAAGTTAAGGCAAGGCTTCGCGCGAGCATGACGTTCGAGACGACGTTCAACAATCAATGGGCCACCCTGGGCACCGAGGTTCGGGGACCCGATGGGATCGCGGTGTTGGTGGGCGAGCGGACGGTGTCGTATTACTCTGGCCGTGACGGCGGAGAATCCTGGTCCGAGGGTCGACGCCGCAACGGGGTCCGGTTCCGCCCGCCCGCATCCGGCACTTGCACCGCATCACTGGCCCAAACCCAAGGGTCCGATCTGGGCCGGGGCACCGTGTCGTTTCAGGTGGCCCAGGGCAAGCCCACGGGCTTCTGGGTCTTCGGCCTTGCGATCATTGCGTGTCTGGGTTGGGTATACGTCACCGCACGCCGCGCCCTGCACACAAAGAGCCGCTTTGCAGGCTCTGACTGGAGCGACGACTGATGGCCCCTGTTCGACTGAGCATCATCGGCGGCGCGGTCATCGCGCCTATGGGGGCAAGTTACCTCAGCTACTACGAAGTCGGCCGCGAAAGCCGCGACCTGACCGCGAATGCACCTTCGGTGCGATCTGGATCAACAGGATCGGGCGATCGGGCGCGGGCATTTTCGCCTTCGGTCGGATCAAAACCATCCGCACCGGCGTTCGCGCACTTCCGGGGAATACTTGTTCGGTGTCTTGCTCATGATGCTCCATCCTACTCAGGAGTTGGAGCCTCCGGCAAACACGGTGCGGTTCACTGAACCCCATCGAACAGGTCTTTGCCAGGCTCATGCACATGCTGCGCGACACGTCCGAACGAACAATGGAAGCAACATGGCGCAGGATCGGCGCGCCCGTCGACCGCTTAGCACCGCAGGGGTGCGCAAACTCCCTCCTCAACGCAGGATATGCTTCAACCTGACGTCATCACGCTCCAGCGCGTTGACCTGAATGCGACGTTGACGAATTGCGAAATGGTGGCCGGTCTTCACCGCGCTCCTGCATTCATCTTGCCAAATACTACTCAAATCCGACATCGACCACAGTGTGCAGCGTCTGAGGTGTATTGTGTTCAGCGCTCTTTCACATAGGGCTCGCCGCCCGCGCGCGGAGGAATGGCGCGGCCTACGAAGCCCGCGAGGATCACCACGGTCAGGATATAGGGAAGTGCTTGCATGAACTGGACCGGGATGACGACGTTCAGAACCGCGATGATCGGGTTCTGGGACTGCCCGATCAATTCAAATGCAAAGCTGAGGGCGAAGGCACCGACGGCAATGAGGCCCACGTTCACGACGCTGCGCCAAGGCACCTGAGCGCGCATCCGTTGGATCAGAGTGACGATGAGGAACACCACGAGCGCCCAGAATCCGATGGTGGTGATCAGGTAGAGAAGCTCTACCACCGCGATGTTCTGGAACCGGTTCCCGACGGCGTCCAGCAGGCCGAACAAAAGGCTGGCGTAAAGCGCGTGCCAGGGCCGCCATTTCGCGAAGATCAGAGCCGCCAGTGCAATGAAGCCGCGGCCTGCGGACATGTCCTTGACGAAGCCCGCCGAGAGGCCGGTGGCGAGGTAGGCGCCTGCCAGCCCGCAGAGCACGCCGCAAATGATGACGGCGGCGTAGCGGAGTGCCACGACGCTGATGCCGGCGGTATCCACCGCGCCGGGGTTCTCGCCCACGGCCCGCAGGCGCAGGCCGAAGCGGGTGCGATAGAGGATCCACCAGGACAGCGGCACGATCAGCAGCGAGATGTAAACGAGGATGGAATGGCCGGAGATCAGCTCGGAATAGATCTGCATCAGCGGCTCTTGCTGTGCGATGTCGCGGATGCGGGAGGCGGCGCCGGGCAGGATGATCTCGTCAAAGCGCGCGGCACCGGTCAGGGGCGGGGTGCGGCCGCCCTGGGAGAACCAGGTTTGCGCGATGACAACGGTAAGGCCCGCCGCGAGGAAGTTGATCGCCACGCCGGAGATCAGCTGGTTGCCACGGAAGGTGATCGACGCCAGCCCGTGCAGGATGGACAGCACAATGGAGGCCGCAATGCCCGCGCCGAGACCGATCCAGACATTGCCGGACGCGAACGCAATCGCTGCGGAGAAGAATGCAGCGGCGAGCATCTTTCCTTCCAGCCCGATGTCGAAGATCCCAGCCCGCTCGGAAAACAGGCCGGCGAGGCAGGCCAGAAGCAGCGGTGTCGCAAGGCGGACGGTGCTGTCGAGCACTTGGAGGATGGTCATGAAATCCATAGGCTCAGATCCTGCTGGTCGCGAGTTTGAAGGCGGCTAAGGCAAAAAACGCGCCCAATGCGCCCTCGATACAGCGGCGCGCGTGGTGGTAGGCGGTGCGCACCGGGGCGGCGGACAGGGCCAGCGCCCATGCCGCGTGGCAGGTGAACGAAATCACCCACATCGACACGACGAACAGCGCGATCACCCACAAAGGCGCGCCGGTCGTGGCCCCGACGCCAGCGATGGCAAGCCAGAAGGCGATGGCCTTCGGGTTGGTCACTTGCAGCAGGTAGCCTTTGAAAAAGAGCGCCTGCGCGGATTGGCGCTTGACCTCCATGGCTTTGATCACCGGAGGGTGAATGGCCTTCTTGAGCGCACCGTAGGCGAGATATGTCAGGTAGGCGGAGCCTGCGAGTTTCAGCGCCATCATCGCCCAGGCGGCCTGGCTGAGGATCAACCCGACGCCAGCGATTGTCAGCAGGTTGATGGTCGACGAACCGGTGGCGATGCCAGCGCAGGAAACCAGCGCGGCGCTGCGGCCCTGACTGACCGACAACCCCATGATCATCGCGACGGCGGGGCCGGGGGAGGATGCGCCGACCAGCAGGATGCCAAAGGCTGCCATGAATGCAGGCAGGAAGGGGAGAAGCTCGGTCATTTTTGCTCAGGCTCCTCTGGCATCGGGATGGGCGTGGTGGGAACGGGTTCGGGCGCTGCTCCGACCGACCCACGCGGGCGGATCGCCATGAACAGTTTTTCCATCGGCATGCGCACCATGTTGTCGAGTGCGCCGGTGAACAGGATCACGAGGGCCTGAATCACCACGATCATCTCGCGGGAGACGGCGGGCATGTCGAATTCCAGCTCCGCGCCGCCCTGATAGAGCGCCCCGAACAGCAGCGCCGCGAGAAAGACGCCGATGGGATGCGAGCGCCCCATGAGGGCCACCGCGATGCCGACGAAGCCTGCGCCCTGGACCGAGTCGATGACGAGGCGTTCCGCTTCGCCCTGGACGCCGTTGATGGCCATCATACCGCTGAGGCCGCCTGAGATCAGCATCGCGATCATGGTGATCTTGACCGGGCTGATGCCTGCGTAGATGGCTGCGGTCTCGGAATGGCCGAACGCACGGATTTCGTACCCCAGCCGGGTGCGCCAGATCAGCAGCCAGACCGCGACGCAGGACGCGATGGCCACAAAGAAGGATACGTTGAGCGGCGTCGAGCGGCCAAAGCCCAGAAACCCTGCGAACTGCGAGGCGTTGGGCAGGTGCGTGCCGGCGGGAAACCGCGCGGTTTCCGGCGCCATGGAGCCTTCGACGCGGAAGACGTTCACCAAAAGGTAGACCAGAAGCGCGGCTGCGATGAAGTTGAACATGATCGTGGTGATCACGATATGGCTGCCGCGTTTCGCTTGCAGGTAGGCCGGGATCGCGGCCCATGCCGCACCAAAGAGCGCTGCCGAAATGGTGCAGGCAAGGAGGGCCAGAGACCAGTGTGGCCACGGGATATAGAGCGCCATGACGGCGACGCCGAGGCCACCGAGGGCCGCCTGGCCTTCACCGCCGATGTTGAACAGGCGCGCATGGAAGGCGACGGCCACGGCCAGGCCGGTGAACACGAAATTGGTCGTGTAGAACAGAGTGTAGCCCCAGCCGTAGGCGTTCCCGAACGCGCCCCGGATCATGATCGACATGGCTTCTATCGGGGATTCACCGATTAAGGTGATGGTGAGCGACGTACCGATCAGTGCCAGATAGATCGACGCCACCGGGACCAGAACCGTATCCCGCAGAGCGGGAAGGCGGCGGAAGATGAACAGCGTCAGCAGCAGAACGATCAGCAAGCCGGAAACCACGATTACGAACAACTCGACCCCAAGCATGGCCCGAAACGACGCCGGAAAGTTGTCGGCCCAATTCGGATCCAGCTCTTGCACCGAAACGGGGACGCGGAACTCGAACAAAGTGGTGACCAGCGATTGAAGCCCGGCCAATGCTGCGTCGCCGATGGGGCCCACGATCAGGTAGATGATGCCGATGACCAGCGCAAAAAGGAAAACATCCAGAGCGGATTTGCCGATGCTGTCGCCAATGGGGGCGGGAGTGGGTGTGGACATCACGCGGCCCCTTCCGTCACGCCGGCCATCAGGAGGCCCAGATCACCCTCATTGGTGTTTTCCGGCAGACGCTCACCGCTGACCTGTCCGTCAAACATAACGATGATCCGGTCGCTGAGGCCAAGAATTTCATCAAGCTCCACAGAGACCAGAAGCACGGCCTTGCCAGCATCGCGCAGGGCGATGATCTGTTTATGGATAAACTCGATCGCGCCGATATCGACACCGCGTGTGGGCTGACCGACAAGCAGCAGATCGGGCTGGCGGTCCATCTCTCGGGCGACGACGATCTTCTGCTGGTTCCCGCCCGAGAAGTTGCGGGCGGGCAGGCGCGGGTTGGGAGGGCGGACGTTGTAGCGCTCCATCTTGTCCACGCAATCGCCCTTGATCGCGGCGTTGTTCATCAGGATGCCAGCCTGGTATTTCGGGTCATGGTGGTAGCCGAAGGCAGAATTTTCCCAGGCCTCGTAGGGCATGATCAGCCCCTCAACCTGACGATCTTCGGGGACGTGGCCAATGCCGCGATCCCGGCGCGAGCGGCCATCGGAATGGCGGCCCGTAAGGTCGATGGGCTGGCCGCGCAGGGTGACGGTGCCGGAGGTGGCGGGGATCATGCCGCCGAGCACTTCGAGCAGCTCCGACTGGCCATTTCCCGCGACACCCGCGATGCCGAGGATCTCGCCTTCGCGGATCTGGAAGCTGATGGTCTTGAGCCGTTCGACGCCTGCGCCATCCACAACGCGCAGATCCCGGACATCGAGCACGACATCGCCGGGCGTGGCGGGCTTCTTGTCCACTTCCAGCAGAACCTTACGCCCGACCATCAGCTCTGCCAGACCGGCCGCAGAGGTCTCGGCGGTTTTGACCGTCGCCGTCATCTCACCACGGCGCATGACAGAAACAGTATCGGTTACGTCCATGATTTCACGCAGTTTATGGGTGATCATGATGATGGTTTTGCCTTCTTCCTTGAGGCGGCCAAGGATGCGGAACAACTGGTCGGCCTCGGACGGGGTCAACACGCCGGTCGGCTCATCAAGGATCAGGATATCGGCCTGCCGGTAGAGTTGTTTGAGGATCTCCACCCGTTGCCGGTGCCCGACGCTGAGGTCTTCCACCACAGCATCCGGGTCCACGTCGAGGCCATATTCGGCCGCCAGATCGGTCAGGATGCGGCGAGCCTTGCGCAGGGACGGCTGCAACAACGCGCCGTCTTCCGCGCCGAGGATGACGTTTTCCAGCACGGTGAAATTCTCGACCAGCTTGAAGTGCTGGTGGACCATCCCGATACCGGCGCGGATCGCGGCCTGGCTGTCGGGGATCGGGGTCAGGGTCCCGTTGATGTAAACTTCGCCTTTGTCGGCCTTGTAGAAGCCGTAGAGGATCGACATCAGCGTCGATTTACCCGCGCCGTTTTCGCCGACGATGCCGTGGATCGTGCCTTTTGCGACAGAAATCGAGATGTCTTTGTTCGCCTGCACCGGCCCGAAGGCCTTGGAGATGCCCTTGAGCTCGATTGCGGGTGCGGAGGCTGGAGCGGGCATGGGGGACGTGTCCTTGAGCGGATAACAGTCGGGCCGCGACCAGTCTGGTGTCGCGGCCCGAGAGGGTTTGAAATACCGGCCTAAGCCGTTGTTTTACTGCATCGCCACTGGGCAGGTGCCATCGTCCGAGAAGTTGTGCACCTCGATCTCGCCCGAGATGATCTGTTCGCGGGCGGCATCCACGGCGGCGATCATTTCCTCGGTCACAAGCTCTGCGTTGAATTCGTCCATCGCGTAGCCCACGCCTTCTTCGGCCAGGCCAAGAACCACGATACCGGGTTCAAACGCGTCCTCATCAGCGGAGAACGCGTTGTAAACCGCCACGTCCACGCGCTTGAGCATGGATGTCAGGACCATTCCGGGATGCAGGTAGTTCTGGTTTGCGTCCACACCGATGGAGAGGATCCCCTCGTCCGCTGCGGTTTGCAGAACGCCCAGACCTGTGCCGCCGGCGGCTGCGAATACAACATCGGATCCCTGGCCGATCTGGCCACGGGTCAGCTCACCCCCGCGCACGGGATCGTTCCAGGCGGCAGGCGTCGTGCCCGTCATGTTTGCGATCACGTTGATATCCGGGTTGGCCGCAACCGCGCCTTGTGCATAGCCGCAGGCAAAGCGCGAAATCAGCGGGATATCCATGCCACCGACGAAGGACACGGTGCCCGTTTCGGACGCGAGGCCAGCCATCATGCCGACGAGGTAGCTACCCTCCTGCTCGGAGAAGATGATCGACTGCACGTTCGGCGCATCCACGACACCGTCGATGATGACGAAGTTGGTGTCAGGATAATCCGGTGCGACAACTTCCAGAGCGGACGCCTGGCTGAAACCTGCCATCACGATAGGGTTGGAGCCTGCTTCGGCCAGGCGGCGCATGGCCTGTTCACGCTGCGCATCGTTTTGCAGCTCGATCTCACGGTAGGTGCCGCCGGTTTCCTCGGCCCAACGCTCGGCCCCGTTGAAGGCCGACTCGTTGAACGAACGGTCGAACTTTCCGCCAAGGTCGAAGATCACGGCAGGGTTTTCGGCCAGTACGCCAGTGGCGGAAATGGCCAGCACTGCTGCGCCGCCAAGAAGTGTTTTCATCATGGACATTTTAGTCTCCCAGGTCAGGTGGCGGGGAGTGCGAGGCCTATGCTGGCCACTGGTCCCCGGACATAAGATCCGCCGCGCGGGCGGAATCCTCATGGGGAATAAGGGCAAAGCGGCGCGCAAGGGTCAAGGTGATTGTGATGATTTCCGCGCTTGCAGCGCCCGAGTTAACGCGACGTGCTCTGTTTGGCGGAGCGTGTCATCGTGATTGCATCGGTGCTGGTGCCGTCCGGATGCGCGTAATAGGCGCGTCGGATGCCGTTTTGGGCAAAACCCGCGCGGGCGTAGAGGGCGAGTGCCGCCCCGTTGCCGGCGTCGACCTCAAGAAACACAATGTCCGCTCCGTTTTGAGCCGCTGCGAGGAGGGTTTGCCCGAGCAGGGATTGGCCGTGACCTTGCCCGCGCCGGGCCGGGTCGATGACAATGGTCAGGATCTCTGCCTCGGGCGCCACGACTTGCAGTATCGAGAATCCCTGCGCTGTGGAGACGGCGACGGTCGTGGGCTTGGCCAGCAACGCTGTGATCTCTGCCTCGGACCAACCGCGCGCGAAACTGGTGCCATGGAGTGCCGCCATCTGTGCGGCTGTCATAGAATGACGGGCCCGTGTTCGCGCGAGGGCGCGGCGTCGGCGGGTTTGATATAGAGCGGGGCGGGGCGCGGATGGGGCGTGCCCACGCGCAGGGCCGCAATCCGCGCGATGGCGGAGGCGGGCGCGAAAGCGGCCGGCGCATGCTGAACGCCCAAAATGTCGGCCAGATCTGCGCTGTCCTGGCCTATGACGGTCAGATCCGGGCATACCCAATCTGACCAGACCTCCGCCGCCACCAGCGCCGGCGATCTCTCCACGCCGTCTCCGAATCGTTGCAGGTATCTGGCCCCGCGCGGCGCGTTTACACAGGCAAGAAGCGGGCGTGGCCCCTCCAAGGCCAGGGCTTCCAACAGGCTGACACCGATGGCGGGACAGCCCAATGCAAGCGCAAGCCCGCGTGCGGCCGAGACGGAAATCCGGATTCCGGTGAAATTCCCCGGCCCGACACCGACGCCGATTGCGCTCAACTCCTGCAAACTGGTCTGAGCCTCGGCCAGCGTCTGCTCAACCATCGGCATCAGGCGTTCTGCCTGACCCTTCGCCATGTCGGTATACTGCGCGGCAATCACGTCGCCGTCGCGAAACAGGGCCGTGGCAACCCATGGACCGGAGGTATCGAACGCGAGGACAATAGGTTGAGACATGCGGGTGGCTTAGCCTTTGGACGGCTGCCCTTGCAAGCGGGTCCGCGCAGAGGCGCTGTCGCGCGGCGTGTGGTCCTGGATATGCAGCCAGGGCAGGGTGTTGCCGGCATGAGCGTGGCCCTCGGGGGGAGGGTATCTGCCTGATCGATGATCCCCAGTGGCACGTAGACCTGATCCGGCAGGTAATCATAGGTCGCCGAAAGCTGGGTGCCGCAGTCCGCGCAAAACCAGCGGTCAACGCCCTTGGTGAAGGATTTGCGAGGGCCTGGGGAGGGCGCATAGCGCACCTGATCGGGGCGGAAAGCGGCAAAGGCCGCCACCGGCGCACCCGACAGGCGGCGGCAGTCCGAGCAATGGCAATACGTCGTCGTGAACGGGCGGAAAGTGGCGTGAAACGTAACTTTTCCGCAGTAACAGCGGCCTGTGATCGGAGCCTCAGACAGCGACAGGGCGCACCTCGACCACCTCGGGGATGTAGTGGCGCAGCAGGTTCTCGATCCCCATCTTCAGCGTCAGTGTAGACGACGGACAGCCCGCACAGGCGCCTTGCATGTGGAGATACACCACACCGCGATCAAAGCCGTGGAAGGTGATGTCGCCGCCGTCCTGCGCCACAGCAGGGCGCACGCGGGTGTCGAGCAACTCTTTGATCTGACCGACGATTTCGCCATCTTCGCCGCTGTGTTCTGCGTGACCGCCAGCGGCCTGCCCCTCTCCCTCCATAATCGGTTCGCCGGATTGGAAATGCTCCATGATCGCACCCAGAAGGGCGGGCTTGATATGGTCCCACTCGATCCCGTCAGCTTTGGTCACGGTCACAAAGTCGGTGCCAAAAAACACGCCTGTCACACCCTCAACCGCAAAGAGGCGGGTGGCGAGGGGCGATTTGTCTGACGTCGCAGCGGAGGGAAAGTCAGCAGTTCCCGCTTCAAGCACAGTCTGTCCCGGCAGGAACTTCAGCGTTGCGGGGTTGGGCGTGGATTCGGTTTGGATGAACATTGCGCAGATCCTTACAGGTTTAGTCAGATATGAGCCCGCAGAGCCCGAGAGTCAATAGAACTAGAATCGTTCTAATCTATGATTTAGCGGTCAAGCGCGTTCGCGCCTTCGGGACAGACATCCACCACGAAAGCGGAATTGCCGTTGGCGCGGAATACACCGAACATATTCGCCTGCCTCAGTCCGATAACGGCGTGTCAGTCGACATTGGCGTGTCGTCAGGTTCCGGCACCCGCGAGCCCGCCGCGAGGAGATCTGGCCCGACGAGGGGTCTGAGGGGGCTTACGTGATCGCCTCCAACTGTTCCTTGCTCAACTCCACCGGCACAATCGTCAGCGGCACCGGCAGATTGCCCGCACTCTTGGTCAGTTGCGTGACCAGCGGTCCCGGTCCGCCCTTGCCGGAGTTCGCCCCCAGAACCAGTACGCCGACCTCCTCGTTCTCTGCGATATGAGCGAGGATCTGTTCCACCGGCTCACCTTCGCGGATGACCAGCGACGGGTCGATCTGTTGCTTGTCCTTCATCCATTTGGCGAAGACGTTGAAGTGCGCCTCGATCCGCTCGCGCGCTTCGGCCCGCATGATATCCCCCACACCGATCCAGTGGTTGAATTCATCGGGCGGGATCACCGACAGGATCTCGACCCCGCCGCCGGTGTTATGGGCGCGCATCGCCGCGAACCGCATGGCGTTCAGACATTCGCGGGTGTCATCAAGCACAACGAGAAATTTACGCATAGGTCAGGCCCCTTTTCCGCCGCGCAGAATGGCGTGCGGGGGCGGGGCTGTCTACCGGGGAATGAGCGCGCCCTGATTCTAGGCAGCGGTTGCGGCCCAGTCCCAATACAAATCCCGCGCGCGTTTCGTGATCGGGCCGTGCTGAAAGCATGTGCCGTCGAATTCCAGCACCGGCGTCACCTTGTTGAGGTTGCCGGACATGAACACTTCATCGGCGGCGCGGAAATCGGCGAAGGTCAGAACCTTTTCGGTGACCGTCACGCCATCGGCGCGCAGGTTGGCCATGTGGCGCTGTCGGGTGATGCCGTTGAGGAAGGTGCCGTTCGGCATCGGTGTAAGAACCTCGCCGTCGCGGACCATGAAGATGTTGGCGGTGGCGGTTTCGGCCACATTGCCGAGCGCGTCGCAAACCAGCGCGTTGTCGTATCCCTTGGAGCGCGCCTCCATCAGCATCCGCGCGTTGTTGGGGTAGAGGCAGCCGGCCTTGGCGTCCAGTACGGCGGTGGTCAGGACGGGGCGGTGGAACCGCGTGGTCGACAGGCGCGAGGCGGCGTCGGCGGGGGCAATCGGCACTTCTTCGAGGCAGACAAAAAGCCGGCCTCGACCTCTGCGGGCACGATCCCGTAGTGCCCGCCGTCGATGCCGAAGAAGTTCGGGCGCACATAGACGGGCGTGTCTTTGGGATAGCGTTTCAGACCGTCCCAGACGATGTCGTAGATCTCCTGCCCTGTCTTTCCGGGATGCAGGGACAGCGCGCGGGCGGAGCGAACGACGCGCTCGCAATGGGATATGAGGTCCGGCGCGAGGCCGTTCACGAAGCGCGCGCCATCAAAGACCGTCGTGGCCTGCCATGAGCCATGATCGCCTGCGCGCATGACCGGGATATCCGCATCATGCCAGGCGCCGTCGAAATAGGTCTTGATGTTGGTGCCGGTGGCCATGGTCTTCCCCCTCAAACGCGTCAGGGGGAAACGTGACGCAGGTTAGACCGAAGGTCCAGAGGTGAAGCCCATCTGATACGACATGCTGGCACCTTCGGGCGCAGTCGCGTGGGGTTCGGTGCGAGTTGTCTTATGCTCGGTCCGCACGCATTTGGGATGCTTGGAGCGGGCCGTGGTAGGCGTGGCCTGAATCCGGTCCGTCGGACGGATGGAATTGGAACGAGTGTCGAGACGACTGCTCATACAGTTCCCCTTTGGGTTGGTAACGATGTTGCTGTTGGCGGTACCATAGCGAAAGATACGTCAATGTAAAGTTAACCGGGTCCGTAAGTCGGAGGCGCTCGGCAGAACCGGGTGCGGCTGCGCGCTTTATCGCGACATCGCCTCGGTCCGGGCGACGTAGTCCGAGACAGAAAACCGGTCGTTGACAAGTGTCAGGTTGCCATCGGCATCCTTGGGCCAGTCGGTTTGCGGAAGATCGTAGTACAACTCTACGCCGTTTTCGTCCGGATCACGCAGGTAGACGGCTGTGGACACACCATGATGGGCGGCACCGTCAAAGGGGATGCCAGCCGCCTGAACGGATTTGATCACATCCACCAGGGCAAAGCGGTCGGGATAGAGAAACGCCGCATGGTATAGTCCGGTGTGGCCGGGCGGTGGCGGCGCGGCGCCTTTGCTGTCCCACACGTTCAGGCCGATATGATGGTGATACCCGCCCGCACCCAGAAACGCGGCGCTGTCGCCGTAGCGCAGGTTGAGCGTAAAGCCCAACACGCCCTCATAGAACGCGATGGAGCGGTCCAGATCGGACACTCGCAGATGAACGTGACCGACGTGGGTGCCGGGGGGAGCGGTGTAGGGCATGGGGTGCCTCCTGATGTCGTATCAAAAGTGGCACCGTGCCGTGGCGCACACAAGTCCGCGTATTTGCACCGTGTCTGTGCGAAAACTAGGTGCGCAGCATACCGACGATATCATAGGTCTTCTCAAGGATCGGCACGGAGATCTCACGCGCGCGCTCTGCCCCGCGACCAAGGATGCGGTCAATCTCGGCTTTATCATCCATCAGGCGCGACATCTCGCCGGAGATCGGCGACAGCCTGGAGACAGCCAGATCCGCCAGGGCCACCTTGAAGTGGCCAAACAATGACCCGGCGTGCTGGTCCAGAACCGCCTGTGGGGTGATGTCCCCCAGAGAGGCGTAGATATTCACGAGGTTGCGGGCGTCGGGGCGCTGCGCCAGGCCGTCCACGTTATCGGGCAATGGATCAGGATCGGTTTTGGCCTTCCTGATCTTTTTCGCAATCGTATCGGCATCGTCGGTCATGTTGATGCGGGTTTTCTCGGACGGATCGGATTTGGACATCTTCCTGGTGCCGTCCTGAAGGTTCATTACGCGGGTGGCCGCCCCCTCGATCACCGGCTCCACGATCGGGAAGAAATCCACGTCGTAGTCGTGGTTGAATTTGGTCGCGATGTCGCGCGTCAACTCCAGATGTTGTTTCTGATCGTCGCCCACGGGAACGTGCGTGGCGTGATAGATCATGATATCGGCGGCCATCAGTGCGGGATATGCGAAAAGGCCAAGCGACGCGCCTTCCGCGTCCTTGCCCGCCTTGTCCTTCCACTGGGTCATGCGGCCCATCCACCCCATGCGCGCGATGCAGTTGAAGATCCAGGCCAGTTGCGCGTGCTCCGGGACCTGTGACTGGTTGATCAGGATGCTTTTCTCGGGGTCGATGCCCGAGGCGATGAATCCTGCGCACAGCTCGCGCGTGTTGTTGCGGAGCTCGTCCGGCGGCAATAGCCGTGCGGTGATCGCGTGCAGATCGACCATGCAGTAGACCGTTTGATGCGTGCCCGCGTCCTGCATCTCCACAAACCGTTTGATGGCACCCAGATAGTTTCCGAGGGTCAATCCGCCTGACGGCTGGATACCCGAAAATACGCGCGGAGTGAATTGTGTCTCGGCCATGGGTTGCGTCCTCAAACACGCAAGGCCCCACTGGCCAAGCGACGCGTCACGGCTTACCCATGGCCCGATACATCGTCAACCAAGGGTCGCTTCGCTATGGAACAGCACAACGTCTCACCATTCAACGCCCTGCCGCCTGTGGTGATCGCTCTGGCGGTTGTGATCGGCGGGTTGGAGCTGATGTTCCAGGCCGCCACGGCGGGGCTTCTGGGCGGTCAGGGCGGCATCGGCTGGCGTCTGGCTGCGATGGAAGATTACGCGGTCCTGGATCCGGTCTGGAACTGGATGATGAGCACGGGCCAGTTCCCAGCAGAGCATTTGATCCGCTTCATCACTTATCCGCTGATCCACACCGGCTTTGTGCATGCGGCCTTTGTGGTCGTGTTCATTCTCGCGCTCGGCAAGATGGTGGCGGAGGTCTATTCGGTCCTCGCGTTCCTCGCCGTGTTCTGGGTGTCGGCCATCGTCGGGGCCCTGGGATTTGTGGTTATACTGGACAGCCAATACCCGCTGGTGGGCGGTTATCCCGGCGTTTACGGGCTGATCGGGGCGTTCACGTTCCTGATGTGGATGCGCGCAGAGGCACAGGGCACGGGCCAGATGCGTGCGTTTGGGTTGATCGGAGCTCTCTTGGGGATCCAACTGTTGTTCGGCCTGATAAACGGGGATTTCGGCAACGTGGTTGCGGATTTCTCGGGGTTTGTCACCGGGCTGGCTCTGTCCTTTGTGGTCAGCCCCGGAGGGTGGACCCGGATGCTGGCGCGGATGAGGCAGAGGTGATGGCCGCTCAGGCGCGGGGCACAGAACCTGCAATCCCGGTCGGAGCGCATGACTACTTACCCCGGCGAACCGCGCCCTTCAGTTCTGACATGCGAAACGCTCCGAACAGGCGGGCAAAGCCAAAGTAGGCGGCCATGCCAAGGCCCACCAACAACGCCAAGGCGATGTAGCGCAGACCCGGTTCGCCCAAGAACGGACCCAGCAGCAACTCCAACCCCAAAAGGGTGACGCCCATCGCGACCGAAGCCGCGACAATGCGCCAGATGCGGGACCGGAAGCGGCCATCGAACTGCGCGACCTCGCCCAGATTTCTGCGGCCACGCGACAGTTGCCAGACCATGACCCAGGCGGCGACCGTGGTGGCGATGGCGGCGCCGATGAATGATCCGGTCAGATATGAAAGGCCCACGGCAATGACGGCATTCACCAGCATGGCAACCAAGGCATAGCGGAACGGTCGGCGGGTATCCTCGCGGGCGAAGTAGACCGGTTGCAGCACCTTTTGCAGCACAAAGGCCGGAAGGCCGATGGCATAGACCGTCATGGCCATCGCAGTTGCGGCGGTGTCATCGGCGGTGAAAGCGCCACGCTGGAACAGAACGGAGATCAGCGGCACCGGGATCACCATCAGGGCCACGGCGGCGGGGATGGTGAGGGCCATCGCGAACTCTCCGGCGCGAGAGAACGTGTAGCGCCCGCCGATGTCGTCGCCCGCGCGCAGGCGGCGCGAAAGGTCGGGCAAAAGCACGACGCCGATGGCGATGCCAACAACGCCCAGTGGCAGTTGGTAGAGGCGGTCGGCATAGGACAGCCAGGCAATCGCGCCGTCATAGAAGCTCGCCACCTGGCGTCCGACCAGGAGATTGATCTGCACCACCCCGCCCGCCAGCATCGCAGGAAGCGCGATCACGGCCAGTTTGCGCATGTCCGGCGTCAGGCGCGGCAGGCGGGGCCGCACCGGGAAGCCCGCGCGCCACGCGCACCACCAGACCAGCGCCATCTGGGCCACACCCGCGATCGGTACGCCCCACGCGAGTGCCGAGCCATAGGGCTCCGCCGGGTCAACAAGCGTGGTCATTTTGCCGACTGGAAGCGTGGCGCTGACCCACAGCATCGCGGACACCAGAACCACGTTGAGGATGATCGGCGCGGCGGCGGCGGCGGCAAACCGGCCCACGGCATTGAGCATGCCCGAAAACAGCGCCGCCAAAGAGATGAACAGGATATAGACGAACGTGACGCGTCCGTAGTCGACGGCGAGGCCAAAGCGTTCATCCGCCGCAAAGCCGCCCGCCATGGCCAGCACCATCCACGGCATGATCACCTGCGCGATCAGCGTCAGAACGATAAGGATCGAGGCCAGGCCCGTGAAGGCATCCTGCGCGAAGGTCAGCGGATCGTCGTCGCCTTCCACCTTCTTGGAGAACAGCGGCACGAACGCGGTGTTGAACGCGCCCTCGGCAAAGAAACGGCGAAACATGTTGGGCAGTGCTATGGCGATCAGGAAGGCCTCCGCCACCGGCCCTGTCCCCATGAAGGCCGCGATCAGGATGTCGCGCGCAAAGCCGAAGATCCGCGAGCCCATGGTCCAGACACCCACAGTGAAGAAGCCCGAGATCAGGCGGATGGGCTTCGTCAAGGGTGTCCGATTTTGCTCCGAAGACGCATCATCGGCGTCTTCCACTGGTGGCGGCGGCTTGAAGGGATCGTCCTCGCCCATCACGCTCCGGCCCGTTCCGCTACACGCACAATGGCGTCACGCAGTTTTCTCTCCAACGCAACCCGTTTGGGTTCGGAATGCAGTTTCAAACCGAACATATCCTTGACGTAGAAGGTGTCCACGACCTGCACTCCGTAGGTCGCGATGACGGCGGACGCGATATAGATGTTATTGCTCGCAAGTGTTTTGGTGAGATCATAGAGCAGGCCCGGTCGGTCACGGGTATCGACCTCGATGATTGTGTAGATCTCGGATCCTTCATTGTCGAAGGTAATCGTCGTCGGCACATCGAAAGGCCGCTCGCGCTTTTTGATCTTGTCCCGGCTTTCGAATGCCTCCGATGCGATGACTTCGCCTTTGAGGGTCTTGTCGATCATCGTCCGCAGGCGCGGCAGGCGGGCCTTCTCGTAGGGATGGCCGTCGCGGTCCTGCACCCAGAACACGGCGGTCGCGTATCCGTCTTTCGACGTATATGTGCGCGCGTCCACCACATTGGCACCAACAAGGGACAGAGCGCCCGCGAGGCGGCAGAAGATACCGGGATGATCGGCCAGCGCAAAGCAGACGCGGGTGGCGTCACGGTCCGTGTCCTGTTTGGTGTCGATCTTGATTTCATCGTCCTTGAGGCCCGAGAGCATCTTGGCAAAGGTGATCTGGGTGGCCAGATCGAGACCCTGCCAATAGGGGCCATAGTGTCGATCCACCTCGACCTTGAGGGCGGGTTTGGACCAATCCGACAGTGCCTCGCGCAGGGCCTTCTTGGCCTCGCCCTCCAATTGCCCCCGGTTGAGGTCTTCCAGCCCAGTCTCCAGAGCCTGCGCCGTGGCGCGGTGGAGCGAGCGCAGCAGCGTGGCCTTCCAGTTGTTCCACGTATTTGGCCCGACGCCCCGGATATCGCAAACCGTGAGAACGCACAACAAATCGAGGCGCTCACGGGTCTTCACCGCTTTGGCGAAGTCGCGCACGGTGCGCGGATCGGCGATATCGCGTTTCTGGGCCATGTCGGACATCAAGAGGTGATAGCGCACGAGCCATTCGACCGTTTCGCACTCCGCAGGCTTCAGGCCAAGACGCGGGCAGATCACCCGCGCCATGCGCGCACCGAGGATCGAGTGATCCTCATTGCGGCCCTTGCCGATATCGTGCAGCAGGCAGGCCACGAACAGCACCTTCCGGTTCACACCGCGCTTGAGGATGCCGGAGACCAGCGGCAGTTCTTCCAGCAGCTCTTCCCGCTCGATCTGCGCCAGGGTCGAGACCACCTGGATCGTATGCTCGTCCACCGTGTAGCTGTGGTACATGTTGAACTGCATCATCGCCACGATATGCGCGAATTCGGGCATGAAGGCCGCAAGGACCCCCAATTCGTTCATCCGGCGCAGCCCCCGTTCGGGGTTTCCGTGTTTCAGCATCAGGTCGAGGAAAATGCGATTGGCCTCCGGGTCCCGGCGCAGATTGTCGTCGATCAGGTCCAGCCGCGTCGTGGCCTCGCGCATGGCATTGGGATGGATCAGGTAGCCGGTGCGCAGGGCCTCCTCGAACAGCCGCAGGATATTGAGGGGGTCGGCGTAGAAAGTATCGGGGTCAGGGATGTTGAGGCGGTTCTGCACCACTTCATATCCGGTCTTGAGCTTCTTGCGGCGGGAGCGGCCCCGCAGGAAGCCAAAGATCGCGGGCTCGCTTTTGACATGGCGGGCTTCAAGACCTGTCAGGAAGATGCGGGTCAACTCCCCGACCTGCGTCGCGTGGCGGAAGTAGTCCTGCATGAAATGTTCAACTGCGCGGCGGCCGGAGTGGTCGGCGTAGCCTAGCCTGTCGGCCACTTCGACCTGCATGTCGAAGCTGAGCACATCCTGTGCGCGTCCTGCAATGAGGTGCAGGTGGCAGCGCACGGCCCAGAGGAAGCGCTCCGCCGCGTCAAAGGCCTCGAACTCCTCGGGCCGGAATACGCCCAGGGGGACCAGCTCCTTGGCCTTGACCACTCCGTGTTCATACTTGGCGATCCAGTAGAGGGTTTGCAGATCCCGCAAGCCACCTTTGCCCTCTTTGACATTGGGCTCCAGCATATAGCGCTGACCGCCCTGGCGCGTGTGGCGGCTGGTGCGCTCTTCCAGCTTGGCCTCAATGAACTCGCCGGTGGTGCCGTCGAACAATTGTTCGCGCAGGGTCGATTGCAGCCTGTCCGACAGCGCCGGATCGCCGCTGAGGTGGCGCATCTCGAGGTACGTTGTGCGGATGGTATAGTCCTCGCGGCCCAGTCGGAGGCATTCTTTCACGGTACGCGAGGAATGGCCGACCTTCAGGCGCAGGTCCCAGAGCATGTAGAGCGTGCTTTCGATGATCGACTCGATCTTGCCCGTGACCTTCCAGGGGCACAGGAACAGCAGATCCACGTCCGAGAAAGGCGCCATTTCAGCACGGCCGTAGCCGCCCACGGCCAACACGGCGATACGTTCGCTATCGGTCTGGATATTGGTCGGATGCAGAAAGGTTTGGGCTACCCGCAGAACTTCGGTGACAAGAATATCCGTCAGGTAGGCGTAGGATCGCGTCGCCCGGCGCGCGGCCAGCGGTTGCTCGGTGACCGACTTGGCCAATGTGGCACGGGCGATATCCTGCGCAGTGCTGAGTTCCGCCACCGTGGCGGCGCGGATTGCGGCGGGGTCCCTGGCCGAGAGGCAGGCCGCATCAATGCGCGCAGCCAGCGCTGCTCGGTCCACAATCGCCTTGGCGGGCAGCAAAAGCGTGCCCGGCGAGGATGCGGTAGAAAGCGTAGGGTTCTGGTCGCGGAGAAGCGGATCCGGGTCAGAGACCGGCACCGCCGAGGCGTCTTGGGGCGGGGTCAATGACGTTCACCTGTTGGTTGGCGATCTCTGCGACCGCGAGGGCGCGTTCGATTGTGCCATCTCCAAGGAAGCGGAACGAACCGCTGGCCCCGTCGATCTGACCCGCGCCGATCAGATCCGCAGGACCCATCCGACCCGAGGCCTGTGCGGCGGCGGCAATGGCCCGGACGGCGTCATAGCCAAGCGAGCCGAGCGGATGCGGAGACGTACCGTTGGCAGCAGCATAGCGGGCATTGAAGTTGGCGCTTGCCGTTGGATCGGGCAGCGTGAACCATCCGCCCTGAAGACCGGAGAACTCCAGCGTCGCAGGCGGCGTGTCCCAACGGGTCAGGCCCATCATTTGAACGGATGATGTGTCCAGGCCGTTCTCGGGCAGCAACTGCGCGAACAGGGGTAGCGCGCCGGCACTGTCGGACGTCAGGAGCACGGAATCCGCCCCGTTGTTGCGCACGGCACTGTTGACCTGGCCCACAACGTTCACCACGCCGTTCTGGCTGAATTCATACGGGACAGTGGCGCTGATGGTCGCCCCCGTTCGAGCGGCCGCTCCACGCACGGCATCGCGCGCAACTTCACCCGCGAGGTTGTTGGCATGGACCAGAACGATATTGCCGCGGCCCTGGCGGGCCGCATAGCCGACGATGCGGTTGGCTGTGTTGGCGAAGGTATAGCCAAGAACAAGCACGTTGCCGCCCGCAATCTCGGTGTTGTTGGAGAAACTGAGCACGGCCACGTTGGTATTGGCGACAGCCACACCCACAGCCGCCGCAGCGCCAGAGCGGAGCGGACCGACGATCACATCAGCGCCATTGGCCAAAGCCTCCTGGGCACGGGTCGCAGCAGTGGAATTATTGCCACCCGTATCATACACCGTGATCTCGATCAGGGTGTTCGCCGCCACATCAGCCGCGGCCAAACGGGCTGCATCTTCAAGGCTACGCGACAGAAGCGCATCGCCACCCCCGGCGCTGACAGGCAGCAGCATGGCCACCTGCACGGTCTGTCCGGAAATCCGGGGGCCTGCCACGCCACCAACGGGACCACCGACCTGACACGCGGTCAGCACGACGGATAAAACAAGGACTACCAAGACCCGGAAAGGGTTGCGAAGGGTGCTGAAACCGGAAACCATGAGCGACGTGTCCTCCCCTAGAGGCATTGTATTGTTTTGACTGGCGGAAGGTCCGCGAAGGCATGCTACGGTGATTAACCGATCAAGTAAACGTGGCAGCCGGGACTTGGCTCGCCGTATCGGCGCAAATGGACTGGAAATGCGGGCTATGACAAGGGGAACCGTGCGCTGGTCCTCAAAGCAGGCGGAGGCGCGCCCATGAGTTCGCCGAAAATGCTTCCCGTCACAATCTCCCCCGGATTGCACTTTGTGGCAACGCCCATCGGGTCGGCACGTGACATCACACTGCGCGCGCTGGATGTGTTGGCAGGCGTTGACGTGATAGCCGCAGAGGATACGAGGACCGCGCGCAAGCTGATGGATATCCATGGCATCCACGTCGCGGGCCGGCTGATGATTCCCTACCACGACCACAACGGAGTGGACGCGCGGCCCCGGGTGCTGGCGGCGTTGGAAAAGGGCCAATCCGTCGCTTATGTGTCCGAGGCAGGGACGCCCTTGGTGGCTGATCCCGGTTACCAGTTGGGCCGGGCGGCCATTGCGGCGGGATTTCGCGTCTTTTCAGCTCCCGGAGCATCGGCGGCCCTGGCGGCCCTGACCGTATCCGGCCTGGCGTCGGACCGATTCCTGTTCGCGGGCTTCGCGCCTGCGGCGTCCGGCGCGCGTCTTCGTTGGCTGACCGGTCTGGATGCAGCGCGGGCGACGGTGATTATCTACGAATCCCCGAAGCGCGTTCATAGAATATTAGGTGAACTGTGCGACGTTTTGGGGGAAGATCGGGAGATTGCGCTGTGCCGCGAGTTAACGAAACGCTTCGAGGAGGTCCTGCGCGGGCCCTGTGGTCAGGTCCGCGCCATGGTGGCGGAGCGGATGGCATCAGGCCGTCCGCTGAAGGGCGAAATAGCGTTGGTGATCACCCGTCCCGATACCGTGGAAGCCACGCCAGCGGATGTCGAAGCAGCGCTGATGACGGCTCTGGAGACGATGCCGCTGAAGGCAGCGTCTGCTCAGGTGGCGGAGCGGTTGCAGATCTCCAGGCGCGACGTCTACCAGATGGGGCTACGGCTGAAAAACGGCGGCTGAAGGGGCAGGCGGCCTACCTCAAAGGCAAAGCGGCCGAAGACTGCGTGATGCGCGCCTACCTTGGCCATGGCTACCGAATGGTGGCCCGTCGCTGGCGCGGTCCTGCCGGAGAAATTGACCTGGTGATGGAGAAGGACGGCGACGTGATCTTCGTCGAAGTGAAGGCATCGCGTACCCATGCCCTTGCCGCCGCTGCCCTTTCACGACGTCAGATCGGGCGCTTGATGAGGAGCGCGGAACATTGCCTTGGCAGCTTCCCAAAGGGTTCGTCCACGCCGATGCGTTTCGATGTGGCCCTCGTCGACGGGCAGGGCCGCATGGATGTGATCATGAACGCCCTGGCAGCGTGATGCCCACCGCCTGACCCCATTGCGTCTTCCTGATAGCCGCGCCACATAGGAGGCAAGCTTAGAGCCCGGAGGAACAAGCATGCTGGTGGCATTTCAAATGGACCCGATAGAGGGCGTGGATATCAACGCGGATTCTTCCTTCCGACTGGCTGAAGAGGCGCAGGCGCGCGGCCATGATTTGATGGTCTACGGACCAGACGACCTGTTCTACTCAGAGGACAAGGTGTGCGCGAAAGCGCGCCGGATCAGCGTGCAGCGCGTGGTCGGAAATCATGTAGTGGCGGAAGAGCCGGAGATTGTGAACCTCGCCGATGTCGATGTCATCTGGCTCCGCCAGGATCCACCTTTCGATATGGGCTACATCACCACGACGCATTTGCTGGATCGCTTGAAGGGCAAGACGCTGGTCGTGAATGACCCATTCTGGGTGCGAAACTCGCCCGAAAAGTTGATGGTACTGGACTACCCGGATCTGACGCCCCCCACGATGATCGCCCGCGATTTAGAGACGTTGAAAGCGTTCAAGGCTGACCACGGCGACGTGATCCTCAAGCCGCTCTACGGCAATGGCGGAGCAGGCGTCTTCCGCCTGACGCCAGAGGACCGCAACCTCAGCTCGCTCCATGAGCTGTTTGGCGGCATCAACCGAGAGCCTTTGATCATGCAGAAATTCCTCCCCGATGTCTCCGCAGGCGATAAGCGCGTCATATTGGTGGACGGAATGCCGGTGGGCGGTATCAACCGCGTGCCAGCCAAGGGCGAGGTCCGCTCCAATATGCATGTCGGCGGGCGCCCCGAGGCCACTGCGCTCACGCCACGGGAGCTGGAGATTTGCGCGATTATCGGCCCAAGGCTCAAGGAGATGGGACAAGTATTTGTCGGAATTGACGTGATCGGGGGGTGGCTGACCGAGATCAATGTCACTTCGCCCACGGGTATTCAGGAGCTGGAGTGCTTCGACGGGGTAAATATTGCCGCCAAGATTTGGGAGGCTGTTGAGGATCGGCATGCGGCTATGGGTGTCTAGCGCTCCTTAGGTACCCTGTGTAACTGCGCACCGCAGGTGCGATGACGAGCGCGCACCGCAGGTGCGATGACGAGCGCGCACCGCAGGTGCGACAAGTACTCATTGCACCGAACGTTTCTCTGCTCAGGTCTCGCGCGCGCCGACAAGGCGGTAGCCCACGGCCTCGGCAATGTGCGGCGTGCTGACCACGTCCGTTCCCTCCAGATCTGCAATGGTGCGCGCCAGGCGCAATACCCGGTGATAGCCGCGCGCAGTCAATTTGAAGGTTTCCGCCGCACGCAACAACATTGCCTTGCCCTCCGCATCCGGTGTCGCGATCCGATCCAGCAATGCACCCTCCGCATCTGCATTTACCAGCGCTGACGCCCCAAGGGCGGAAAAGCGGTCGGCCTGCAGCGCCCGTGCCTGCGCGACGCGCCGCGCAATCGCTGCGCTGGTCTCGCCGGAAGCGGGCAGGTCCAGATCGGCGTAACTGACAGGCGGCACCTCAAGACGCAGATCAAAGCGGTCCATGAGCGGGCCAGAGATCTTACCCAGATAATCCTGTCCGCAAATCGGCGCTCGATTGCAGGCGGCGTTGGCATCGTAAAGGTTGCCACAGCGGCACGGGTTCGCGGCTGCGATCAAAAGGAACCGGCAGGGATAGGTAACGTGGGCGTTGGCACGCGCTACCACAACATCGCCGGTCTCAATCGGCTGGCGCAGAGTCTCCAGCACCGGACGCGGATATTCGGGGAACTCATCAAGAAACAGTACACCATTGTGGGCCAGGCTGATTTCGCCGGGCTTCGCGCCGCGTCCACCGCCCACGATTGCGGGCATCGACGCCGTGTGATGCGGCGCGCGGTAAGGGCGGGTGCGAGAAATACCGCCCTCATTCAGTAAGCCCGACAACGAGTGGATCATCGATGTCTCAAGCGCTTCAGGCGCTGACAATGGCGGCAATATCCCCGGCAGGCGGGCGGCGAGCATGGATTTGCCGGAGCCGGGGGAGCCGATCATCAACAGGTGGTGCCGGCCCGCCGCCGCGATCTCCAGCGCGCGTTTGGCGCGTTCCTGGCCGCGCACGTCGGACATGCATTTGCGACCAGGATCGGCGGCGACTTCGCCCGGTTGCGCGGGCTCGAGAGGCGAGCGATCACTTAGGTGTGCAATCAGATCGGCCAAGGATCCTGCGGCAAATACCGGTGTAGCGCCAACCCAGGCGGCCTCTGCCCCGCACCCGGTGGGGCACAGCAAGGTACGGTTGTCCTCTCCTGCCGCAAGCGCAGCGGGCAGGGCACCAAGCACCGGCACAAGCCGACCGTTCAGGGACAGTTCCCCCAGCGACAGCGTTTCTTCGGCCCGTTCCTTCGGAATTATCCCGAGGGCCGCAAGCAAGGCCAACGCAATCGGCAGGTCGAAGTGAGAACCTTCCTTGGGCAGATCTGCGGGCGACAGGTTCACTGTAATCCGGCGCGACGGCATGGCGATGGCCATGGCTTGCAACGCCGTGCGCACGCGTTCGCGAGCTTCTGATACGGCTTTATCCGGCAGGCCCACGATAGCGAAACCGGGCAGGCCTGCGGTCACGGCGCATTGCACCTCCACGCGTCGGGCATCCAGGCCTTCAAACGCCACGGTGTGAGTGATCGACAGGGATTCGGGGCTGGCAGCTTCAAACATGCTCCCAGCCGTAGCGCAGCCTTGGTTAGCGAAAGGTTAACGCCATCGACATTTCGTTAACCACTCAGCGTCAGCCGAACGTGGGAAACGGGACCCGCTCCAATGGAGCCTTGTCGTAGCACTAACTACTGTATACGACAAGATTATTGTCCAAAGTCTTGGCCTTCCTATCGCTGATATCCAGGCCTGGTCCGCGATTCATCGGTTCCTGCTTGCTGCCCTTGTTTTCTTGGTTGTGTCGATAAGTTCCGCTCAGGTGAAGAAACTTCGATGGTCAATCTGGATTCCTTTAACAGGGCTGTCATGGGCCTTTGCTGAATGGCTCTGTTTTCTGGCTGTCGCCGATCCCGCCGCCAACGTCACCTACTTGTCAATTTTTCGGCGGATGAGCCTTGTTATCGGCTTCTTGCTTCCACTATCACACTTATTTTTGAACGGTGAAGCGGCCATCTTGTAAATGCAGTTTTCGCCAAAGCAGCTATTGGCACAGATGCAGCGAAGGTTTGCAAAGTCCGCGACTTGTATCTTGACCGGCTCTGCCTCGCTGCGCCTTGTATGAATGGCCGGTTAACCCGCTGCGCGGCGGCACAGTTTTCCTCGCGGTTGCAGAAATCTTTGCGCTGCGAGCCCATGCAGCAAGAAATCATGACTTCTGCTATGGGCTTATTTCGTTGAAAAACTAGCGCTTGATCGAGGGGCGCCGCACTGATTCAATTCTGCCAATGGGTGGGAGGAACGGCGATGATGGGACCGAGGCAGGAGGTGCAACCGGCGCTGTTCTATGAGTTCTCGCTTGAGGATCATGTCCCGCAAGACTGTTGAATGTCACCGAGAACTGACCCGGTAGGGGTCAGAATTGTCACTGAGAAATGACCCATGTGCAACCTTGCCCCTGACGGGAAGTGTCGGGGGTTATTGGAGTGATAGACATGGGATTTTTGAGCGTAATTCGACGATCATTGCCCGGCAGTGCATGTTTACATGCACGAGAGGGGGCACTGAGGGACAAGATGCCCATTCGCGAGATTTCACGGCGGACTGGGCTGTCTCGCAACACCATCAGGAAATATCTGCGGACTGATATCGTTGAGCCCAGTTTCCGGACACCGACGCGGCCAAGCAAACTGGATCCGTTTGCGAAGAAACTGTCGGGCTGGCTGATTACCGAGCAGCGCAAATCACGCAAAGACCGGCGCACCGCCAAGCAGATGCATGCAGATTTGGTGAAGCTCGGCTTTGCCGGATCGTATGAACGGGTTGCGGCCTTTGTGCGGGCTTGGAAGGCGGACCTACAGCGCGTGCAGCAAACAACCGGGCGGGGGACATTTGTGCCGTTGGTGTTCCAACCTGGCGAGGCGTTCCAGTTCGACTGGAGCGAAGATTGGGCCGTGATCGGCGGCGAGCGCGTCAAGCTTCAGGTCGCCCATATCAAACTGTCACATAGCCGTGCGTTTCTGGTGCGGGCCTATTTGTTGCAGACACACGAGATGCTGTTCGATGCCCATTGGCATGCCTTCCGAGTCTTTGGCGGCATTCCAGGCCGGGGCATCTATGACAATATGAAGACTGCTGTTGACCGTGTTGGTCGAGGCAAGCAGCGCGATGTGAACGCGCGCTTTTTGGCGATGACCAGCCACTACGTCTTTGAGCCTGAGTTTTGCAATCCAGCTGCCGGGTGGGAGAAAGGTCAGGTTGAGAAGAACGTCCGCGATGCGCGCCATCGTCTGTGGCAGGTCGCCCCGGTCTTCTCTGATCTTGAAGCGTTGAACAACTGGCTGGAAGATCGCTGCAAGGTGCTGTGGGTCGAGACTGCGCATGGCAGCTTGCCGGGCAGTATCGCTGATATATGGGAGGCTGAGAAACCGGCATTGATGCCATTACCAACAGCCTTTGACGGCTTTGTTGAGCTGAGCAAGCGCGTGTCACCGACGTGTCTGATTACCTTTGATCGCAACCGCTACTCTGTGCCAGCGAGCTTTGCGAACCGCCCTGTCAGCCTGCACATCTATCCCGAGAAGTTGGTCGTTGTTACCGAGGGGCAGGTCATTTGCACCCATAAGCGCATCATTGAACGCTCCCATCGCCAGCCTAGCCGCGTCATCTACGACTGGCGGCATTATTTGGCTGTGGTCCAGCGCAAACCGGGCGCGTTACGCAATGGCGCACCGTTTGTGGAAATGCCCGACCCCTTCCGCCAATTACAGGATCTAATGATGAGAAAGCCGGCCGGTGATCGAGAGATAGTCGATATCCTGTCGTTGGTTTTACAGCATGACGAACAGGCGGTGCTCTGTGCCGTGGAGATGGCGCTGGAAGCAGGCGTGCCGACGAAGACCCATGTGCTGAACCTGCTTCACAGGCTAGTGGATGGTACTCCGACCGACCAACCCGATGTGACGCCGCCATCAGCTCTCTCCCTGAGAAAGGAACCTGAGGCCAATGCCGCGCGCTACGACGTGCTCCGGCAAGGAGGTACGCGTCATGCGTCATGATCCCGCCGATGCCGCCATTGTCATCATGTTGCGCAGCCTAAGAATGCCGGGCATGGCGCAGGCTGTTGGTGATCTGATCAAACAAGGCGCACCCGCATTCGATGCGGTCGTCCCCATGCTCTCACAGCTCCTCAAGGCGGAAATGGCAGAACGAGAGGTGCGCTCTATCACCTACCACATGAAGGCGGCGCGCTTTCCGGCCTACAAGGACCTGTCCGGCTTCAGCTTCTCCGACAGCGAGATCAACGAGGCTCTCGTGCGCCTACTACATCGTTGCGAGTTCATGGATGCGGCCGAGAATGTGGTCCTAATCGGTGGACCAGGCACGGGGAAGTCGCATGTTGCGACCGCCCTTGGCATTCAAGCCATAGAGCATCATCACAAACGCGTCCGCTTCTTCTCTACGGTCGAACTGGTCAATGCGCTGGAACAGGAAAAGGCCCTGGGCAAAGCCGGGAAAATTGCTGAAACGCTGGTCAAGACGGACCTCGTCGTCCTCGACGAGCTCGGATACCTGCCGTTCAGCACATCGGGCGGCGCGCTGCTGTTCCATCTTCTCAGCAAACTCTACGAGCGAACCAGCGTGGTCATCACCACAAACCTGAGCTTCAGCGAATGGGCGACGGTGTTCGGTGACGCCAAGATGACCACTGCCTTGCTCGATCGACTCACCCACCGCTGCCACATTCTTGAGACTGGCAACGACAGCTATCGCTTCAAAGCCGGCTCCGAGATAGCGAAACAGAAACGGAAGGAGACACCAGCATTGACCACATCATGACGAAAAAAGCATAACGACTGAGCGGGTCAAATCTCGGTGACAACACCGGGTCAGTTCTGAGTGACATTCAACAAGACTGGCCTCGACAAGAAGACGGTGCTGAACGTCCGTCCCGCCTTCCTGATCGTGCCCGCATCGCTAGAACTGAAGGCCGAGCAGCTGGTCGCCTAGAACATTGTCCCTGCCGCGACGTCCAGCGTGGTGCCGCAGTCGATCCGCTCCCTTGCGCCGATCAGCGGGCCGTGCCTTGATGCGGCCAGCGAGACCGCCTGGTATCTGGCCGCCACCCCGAACCAGATCGACACGATCGAGTACGCCTAGCCTTGCATCCGTCGACGCCGATAGACCTGCAACCAAAGGTCTAGCAGCGTCGGAAGTAGTCGTGTCCGTCGTTCCCGACTATGCCTGTGGCCTCAGGTCTGACATTAGAAGTCGTGACATACGGTCACGCGTGGTCGATTCTAACGGAGTTCAGGGATGTTCGAGACAGTCAAGAGCCGGGGCGTGGACCAGATCCTGGCGCTGATGAAATCGTTTCAAGACGATCCGCGGGACCACAAAGTCGATCTGGTAGTGGGTGTTTACAAGGATGCCAAGGGCGATGTCCCGGTGATGCGCGCGGTCAAGGCGGCGGAGCAGGCGCTGTTGGAACATGAAACCACGAAGACCTATGTCGGCATGGCGGGCGACGCGGATTATCGTGCCCACGTCGCACGGATTTTGCTGGGAGATAACGCTGCACAGATCGCGGATGGTCGCGTGACCAGCCTGCAGACCCCTGGCGGTTCGGGCGCGCTGAAAGTCGGCAGTGACCTGATCAATTCGATCAATCCGGGCCAACGGATATGGGTCAGCACGCCGACATGGGCGAACCATGTACCGATTCTCGAGGATGCGGGTCTGACGGTCGAAAGTCACCCGTATTTCCGCCAATCTGACCGTGGCCTCGATTTCGACGGGATGATGGCGCATCTGGACGAAAAGGCGCAGGCGGGCGACGCGATCTTGCTGCATGCCTGCTGCCATAACCCGACGGGCGTGGATCTGTCGCTGGATCAATGGGCCATCGTGACGGATTTTGTCGTCGGGCGTGGATTGTTGCCTTTTGTGGATTGCGCCTATCAAGGCCTCGGTCGCGGTATGGAGGAAGATGTCGGGGGCCTGCGCCATCTGGCGGGCCGCGTGCCTGAACTGCTGGTTGCGAGCTCGTTCTCCAAGAACTTCGGTATTTACCGCGAACGGACGGGCGCAGTTACGCTGATGACCGCGACGGCAGAGCAGTTGCCTGTCCTTCAGGGCGCGGCTGAAACGGTGATCCGCAGCAATTACTCCATGCCTCCGAGCCATGGTGCGTTGATTGTGGCCACGGTTTTTGGCGATCCGACGTTAACTGCCGATTGGTCGTCGGAACTCGATGAGATGCGAGAGCGCGTGGCGGAAATGCGCGCCACATTGCGTGCGATGTTGGAAGAGCGCCAGGTGACGCAGGACCTGTCGTTTCTGACCGATCAGGTCGGCATGTTTTCCTATACCGGGTTCAACGCGGACGCCGTCCATGCGCTGCGCGAGGACCACGGCATCTACATTGCAGTCGATGGTCGGATCAACGTGGCAGGCCTTGCTTCGGATAATCTGGAAGCAGTGGCCGATGGATTCGCACGGGTTTTGCGCGGCGGTCAGGGATCTGCATACCTGGCCTCCAACTCGTCATAATACTTTTTGCGAACAGCGGCTTGGCGCATGGCGAAGCTGGCGACGGGACCATCTTCATCCATCCTCTTCTCAGTCTTGAGTTGCGACAGCGCGGTGTGCATGCCCAAAAGCGCGCCTTGAAGAGCGGCGTTGGCATAAAGGACAAGGCTGAAGCCCATCTTATCAAGTTCGTCGAGGCCCATGATCGGAGTCTTGCCGCCGACCACAAGGTTCACCAGCTGCGGCGTGTCGGGCAGCTGCGCCGGGATCGCGCGGATCTCCTCTACGGTCTGCGGGGCCTCGACGAAAGTGATGTCCGCGCCGTCCTCGATGAATGCTGCCGCACGGTCCAGCGCCGCGTTCAATCCCTGAGTGGCACGCGCATCGGTGCGGGCCACAATCAGCAGGTTCGGATCCTGCCGGGCATCAACAGCAGCTTTGATGCGGTTTCGCGCCTCGACCAAATCCACAACATCCTTACCCGCGAAATGCCCGCAGCGCTTGGGATTGACCTGGTCCTCAAACTGGATCGCGCTGGCGCCCGCCCGTTCCAGCGTTCGCACGCAGTGATGAACGTTGAGCGCATTGCCGAAGCCGGTGTCGGCGTCCACGACCAGGGGCAGATCGGTCATGTTACGGATTGTGGCGGTGTGCTGCGCGATTTCCGGCAGGGACACGAAGCCAAGGTCCGGCATTCCGAGAAAGGTGTTCGTCAGACCCGCGCCAGACAAGTATATCGCTTCAAACCGGAGGTCATCAATCACCCGTGCGGCCAGAGCATTGGCGGCTCCTGGCATCAGGATCGCACCGCCCTGTTCCAACCGATTGCGGAATGCTTTGTTGATATCGTGGGGAAGCATGGGGCGGAATCCTTATGGGGTAACGATGGCCTAGTCGATCCGGACGCACCGCACAATTCGGTGTATCCTGCGTTTCGCACAGTAGAATTTTCATGTGGAAAGAGACGTCGCCAATGCCTCCAGCAGCGGCGTCACCTGTCGCCGGGCCCGGTCGTCAAATCGGCTGACCAGACCGGAGACTGCCAGGGCGCCCTGCAAGGTGCCAGTCGCCGAGAAGACAGGTGTCGCGACCGAGGAGATGTTGGGGTTGGTTTGCCCGACAGAACTGACCGTTCCCTGAGAGTTGAACGCGCCAAGGTCCGTGACAGGTTCGCCGGAGAATTGGCGTAGTACCATTCCGGACGCCCCGGTAGAGAGTTGCAGCCGCATGCCTTCCTCCACATGAAAGCGCAGGAGGTTTGGCGAGTTTTCGCGGTACAGGCAGACCCGATCCTGCCCTGCTCGAACATAAAACGAAGCAGTTTCGCCCGTTGCCCGGACCAGCTCTTTCAGCGCGGGCGCAATCTTTTCACGCGACGCGAAGTCTCTGCGGAATATCAGGCCAAGCCGCCAGACGCTTGCCCCGACACCAAACCGCCCGTCTGCATCGCGATGAAGAAACCCGTAAAGGATCATGGAGTTTGCAAGCCGCAGGATCGTGCTTTTATGCAGGCCGGTTTCGCGCGCGATCTCGGCCAGTGTCAGTTGCGGCATGGCAGCGGAGAACGCGCTGAGGATCGATAAGGCCCGCTCGACGGACTCGGTTCGGTTGGTGGCCATGAGCGTTCTCTCCAGTGAAACGATGCGACTACTCTGTTGCCCGGTGCCGTGTCTCTTGTCTAGCGATTAGACAACCAAGGGAATCGCCTCATGACCACTCGCCTCCTGCCGAACACCGCCTACCGCGTCTTTGATTATGCGTCGCATATTGATGGCTCGATCTCGTCGTTGCCCTACAGTCTGCGGGTGTTGGCGGAAAATGCCGCGCGCCAGGACCCGGAGGGCGGATCGGCGCAGGCCGTGCTGAATCGCAGGGGCGATGCGGTGCCTTTCCGGCCTGCGCGGCTTCTTCTGCAAGATATGCTGGGGCTGCCGCTGCTGGTCGATATGATGGCGATGCGGTCGGCGCTGGCCGAACAGGGTGGGGATCCGTCCAAAGTCGACATGTCGCTGCCCGTCGATCTGGTGATCGACCACTCGATGACGATCAACCATTGGGCCGAGAAGCTGGCACTGACCAAGAACATGGAGCGTGAGTTTGAAGTGAACCTTGAGAGGTTTGCCTTCCTCAAGGCCTGCGAAGTGCGGTTTGCCAATCTGCGCGTTGTGCCACCGGGCGGTGGCATCATGCACCAGGTGAACCTCGAGTATCTGGGACACACCGTGATGCGCGATCAAACGGATCGTGAGATGCTGATCCCCGACACCAACCTTGGAACTGACAGCCACACGACGATGATCAATGGTCTGGGCGTGCTTGGCTGGGGCATCGGCGGGCTGGAAGGCGAGGCGCTCATGTTTGGCGAGTGCAGCGCCGTGAATGTCCCGAAAGTTATCGGGTTGGAGGTGATGGGCGATCTGTCTCACGACGTGACCGCCACGGATGTCGCCTTGACCGTCGCCGAAAAGCTGCGGGCCCATGGCGTCGTGGATCGGTTCGTGGAGATGTTCGGCCCCAGCTACGGCCAGCTTTCGGTCGCGGACCGTGCCACGATTGCGAATATGTCACCGGAGTACGGGTCCACCTGTGTTTTCTGTCCCGTGGACGCCAACACGATCCGCTACCTGCGTGAAACGGGCCGGGCGCCCGAGCATGTAAGGCGCACGGAGGCCTATTGTCGCGGTCAAGACATGTGGAGCGAAGGGGCAGCGCCCGGTGTCCACTACGACGAAGTGATAACTTTGAACCTAGGCCGGATTGGCCGGTCGGTCGCTGGTCCATCACGGCCCGAGCAGCGAATTGATCTCGCGAAGGCTTCCGCGACGTTGCGGAGGGACGGAGAGGTTGCGCGCCGTGTCCCGGTGAAGGGCGCGGACCACGACATCGGCGATGGCGACGTCATCATCGCGGCGGTCACCAGTTGCACCAACACGGCCAATCCTCGCAATATGGTTCTGTCGGGACTGATCGCACGCAATGCCGTGGCGCGGGGGCTGCGAGTGCCTGCACATGTGAAGACGTCACTTGCACCCGGATCCCGTGTCGTGGCGCGGTATCTGAAGGAAAGCGGCCTGCAAGACAGCCTTAGCGCACTTGGGTTTCAGATTGCAGCGTTCTCCTGCTCCACCTGCAATGGCATGTCGGGGCCGCTGGCACCCGAACATGAGGCGGCGATCAAGGCCCATGATGTACAGGGCGTCGCAGTCCTGTCGGGAAACCGCAACTTTGCGGGCCGCATTCACCCGTTGGCCTCGCGCAATATGCTGGCTTCGCCGCCGTTGGTGGTGGCCTATGCGCTGATGGGAACGATCCTGAAAGACATATCGACAGAGGCAATCGGGACCGACGAGGATGGCAATCCTGTCTTCCTCGACGACCTGTGGCCAAGCGTGCAAGAGGTCGATCAAATCCTCGAGGATCACCTCAGCGCGGATGATTTCAAGGCCAATTACGACGCGATTGCGGATGTGAACGCCCATTGGAACGATCTGGACGTGGATGCCGGGATGTATGAATGGGGTCCATCCACTTATGTGTCTTTCCCGCCGTTCGTGAAACAGATCACGGCAATTCATCCGGGGCTGCCCCCTCTTGAAGGGTTGCGGCCGTTGGTGATCCTTGGTGACTCGGTGACGACGGACCACATCTCGCCGTCCGGCACGATCACTCCTGACTCTGACGGCGGTAAATTTCTGATCGCCAGCGGTGTGGCGCCGCGCGATTTCAACTCCTTCGGAACGCGAAGGGGGTGTGCGGATGTGGTCATCCGCTCCACCTTCGCCAATCTTCGCCTGCGCAATGAGATGACACCGGACCGGGAGGGCTCGTGGGCGCGCATTGAACCCGAGGGTGAGGTGGCGACCGTGTTCCAAGCCATCCAGACCTATCTTGATCGCGGTCAGCCGCTTCTGGTCATTGGTGGCAAGGAATACGGCTGTGGATCGTCCCGCGATACGGCGGCGAAAGCGCCTTGGCTGGCGGGAGTTCGGGCTGTGGTGGTGGAGAGCTTTGAGCGGATCCACCGATCAAATCTGGTGAACATTGGGATCGCGCCGTGCTGCTTTCCTGATGGCGTGACGCGCCATACGCTGGAGCTGGACGGGACAGAGGTATTCGACATTGCTCTGGCCGATGATCTGCGCAGCGCGCAGATGACGATCCATCGCAGAGATGGACGTACCCAATTCACCCCGTTGGAGTTGCGTCTGTACAATGACGCGGAGCGGGCGACATTTGCGGAAGGCGGTTTGCTGCCACGATCCTTCCGCCAATTCATGAGAGCCGCAGCATGAGTGCCACATCACGGATCAGGGCGGCGTACTATCGCGGCGGCACGTCCAACGCAGTGGTGTTCAATGGGGCCGATCTGCCTGCCGACAGGAGCATTCGGGACCGCATTTTCTTGCATGTCTTGGGCTCACCCGACCCTTATGGGCGGCAGTTGAACGGGATGGGAGGCGGAATATCGTCTCTGTCCAAGGTCATCATCGTGGAGCCATCCGCACGCGACGATGCGGACGTCGATTACACTTTTGTGCAGATCGCGGTAAAAGAACCAGTGGCCGATTACGGTGCGATGTGCGGGAATATGTCTTCGTCCATCGGGGCCTTCGCGGTGGAAGAAGGCATGGTGACTGTGGTCGATGGGGGCATGGTCGTGCGGGTTCACAACACCAATACCGGCAAGCTCTTTAATGCGCATTTCGCGGTGAAAAACGGTGCGGCGGTGGAAGAGGGAACTTTTGAAATCCCCGGTGTGGCGGGCACAGGCGCACCAGTGAAGCTAGAGTTTCTTTATCCCGGTGGGGCGTCAACGGGCAAACTTCTGCCCACCGGCAAGTCAGTCGAGACACTGGCGGTGGACGGAATCGGTACCTTCGTTGTGTCGCTCGTTGATGCGTCTAACCCTGTGGTGTTTCTACGAGCCGAGGATGTCGGCTGCACTGCGATGGAAGCGCCGCAGGATCTGGATGCCGACGCCGATCTTTTGAAGCTGATTGATGCGGTGCGACGGGCCGGTGGGGTCGCCATGGGGATGGCCGGGCACCCTGACGAGGTGAAGCTCTCCAATCCGCGCATAGCGATAGTGGCCCGGCCTGGCCCGTTCACCGCGCTGGACGGGCGTAGTTACGAAGCCGATCAATATGATGTGGCTATCCGGCTGGTCTCTATGGGAAATTTTCATCGGGCGATCACGTTGTCGGGCGCGATGTGTGTAGGCGTTGCGGCCAGTATTCCGGGCTCTCTTGTCCACGATGTGGCGCAAGCCGGTGGAGAGGTTTGCATCGGCAACCCCTCAGGCGTGTTGCCGGTGCGGGCCGATGTGAAAACCATAGATGGCCGGATTACCGCGGTTTCGGCTACCACGTTTCGCACGCAACGACGGATGATGGAGGGGAGCTTGCTCTACCCTTCGGATTTGTTGCGTCGCAGCAATTGTTTGCCAGAGCAGAAAGCAAATAAAAAAGACCATGGCTAACCTTGCGCGACAAGTTGATTCACGACACGATAACTTATGTCGATGTTTGGGTAAGGCGACAGCCACAGCCGATAGCGGCACGCAGTTCCAAGGACCGGCACACGACGGCGAGCCCGTCAAAAGCCCGGCCACTGCAAGATACGACCCGCTCGATTTTCGGGCATACCAAGCCAATTCCAGGGAGGAACACATGGCATTTATCAAACATACGAAGGCGGTCTTTGCGGCCGCAAGCGTAGCGGCGCTTGGCCTTGGCACACCAGTGCTGGCCGAAGGTCATCAGATGATCGACAGCATCCACTTTCTGATCCCAGGTGGCGCCGGTGGCGGTTGGGACGGCACCGCACGCGGTACTGGCGAGGCGCTGACGGAAGCGGGCCTTGTGGGCTCTGCCTCCTACGAGAACATGTCGGGCGGCGGCGGTGGTGCGGCCATCGGCTATCTGATCGAGAACGCCGAAAGCAACTACGGCACGTTGATGGTGAATTCCACTCCTATCGTGATCCGCTCGCTGACTGGTGTCTTCCCGCAAAGCTTCCGGGACCTGACGCTGGTAGCTGGCACCATCGGTGACTACGCAGCCATCGTTGTTGATGCCGACAGCGAAATCATGGACATCGACGGACTGATCGCGGCGTTCAATGCCGATGCGTCGGCCACGTCCATTGGCGGCGGCTCAGTCCCGGGCGGTATGGACCATCTGGTTGCGGCCATGGTGTTCCAGGCGGCAGGTGCAGATCCCCTGAACATGAGCTACGTGCCCTACGATGGCGGTGGTGAGACGATGGCGGGCCTTTTGTCCGGTGAGGTCGCGGCCGTGTCCATCGGCTTTTCGGAAGCGATCGAACTTGCCAACGCTGGCGAGGTGCGCATCATCGGCGTGACCTCGGACGAGCGTGTGCCGACCTACGCCGATGCCCCGACGATGGTAGAACAAGGCAATGACACCGTCTTCGTGAACTGGCGCGGGTTCTTCGCGGCACCGGGCCTCCCGGATGAGGATCTGGCCGCTTACCAAGGCGTGCTGGCTGAGATGTACGACACGGAAGAGTGGGCCGAGGTTCGCGACCGCAACGGCTGGGTCGACATTCACAATTCCGGCGCCGATTTCCGCATCTTCCTGGAAGAGCAGGAGCAGGTAATCGGCGATCTGATGCGAGAGTTGGGCTTCCTCTAAGCCTCTGCACTGACCATTGGCATGCCCGGGCCTGCGCGCTCGGGCATCTCCAAGAATCAATAAAACAAGGGGAGGGGACAGGCCATGGCCTTGGATCGTTGGATCGCGTTTGTCATTCTGGTCATCTGCGTGGCCTACGGCTACGCGGCGTATTTCACGATGGATCAGTTGCTTCCACCGATCCTGCAACGCAGCCCTGTCTGGCCGTCGAGTTTCCCCAAAGTTCTGGCTGTGGGCGGCATCCTCTTGTCCCTCGCCATCCTTGTGGGCCTGGAGAAATCTCCCGACGCCGAGAGCGAGGCCGACCTCAGCTTTTCTAAAATTCGCGAATATAAACTGGGTCAGGCCGTGGCCCTGATGGGGCTGATGGTGGCCTATGCGCTGTTCCTGCGTCCGGCCGGCTTTCTGGCCTCCACCTTCCTGTTCCTGACCGTCGGCAGCCTCATTCTGGGGGAGCGGCGCTTCTTCATCATGATCATAGTGGCCGCTATCGCGGCAGGCTCGATCTGGTGGTTGGTGGACAGCGTGCTGGGGATCTACCTGCGCCCGCTGCCCAGTATCTTGAGTGGAGGACGCTGAGATGTTGGAAGGCCTGATGATCGGTCTCACGACCGCGTTCACTCCGATGAACTTGATGATGGTTGTCGGAGGCTGCCTGATCGGCACCTTCATCGGCATGTTGCCGGGCCTTGGCCCGATGAGCATCATCGCCATCATGATCCCCATCGCCATCACCATCGGCGATCCCTCTACCGCGCTGATCCTGCTGGCGGGAGTGTACTACGGCGCCGTATTCGGCGGCTCCACCTCGTCGATCCTGATCAACGCGCCGGGGGTCGCGTCCACTGTGGCGACCAGTTTCGATGGTTATCCGCTGACCCGGAAGGGGCAGGCTGGCAAGGCTCTGACCGTTGCCGCGATTTCCAGTTTTGCGGGCGGCACTATCGGTGCGGTCCTGCTCATGATCTTCGCACCCGCGCTGTCGTCGGTCGCGCTCCTGTTTCACTCCGCCGAATACTTCGGCCTGATGGTGGTGGGACTGTCCGCGATTGCGGCCTTCGCGGGCTCGGGTCAGGTTTTGAAGGCACTCCTGATGACTTTTCTTGGCCTGATGATGGCCACCGTGGGCGAGGGCGTGCTGTTCAACGCCGCGCGCTTCACCATGGGTATCATGGACCTGCAATCGGGTTTCGGCTTTATCACGCTGGCCATGGCACTGTTTGCGCTGCCTGAGGCGATTTATCTTGTCCTCGATCCCAACCGATCCAAGGGTGCGGACGGCTCCAGCAATTCGGAGATAAAGGACTTGCGGATCTCCCGCGCTGAAGCACGCCAGATCGCGCCGGTCATTGGAAGACAATCGTTGCAGGGCTTCTTCATCGGCGTGTTGCCGGGGGCAGGGGCCACGATTGCGTCGTTCCTCGGTTACGCGGTGGAGCGAAACATCGCCTCCAAGGAGGAGCAGGAAGAATTCGGCAAGGGCTCCATCAAGGGGGTCGCGGCACCGGAGGCTGCCAACAATGCGGCCTGCACCGGGTCATTCGTTCCGTTGCTGACGCTTGGCATTCCCGGGTCGGGCACCACGGCGATCCTTCTGGGGGCGCTGATTGCGCTCAACGTCTCGCCCGGGCCGCGGCTGATGGTGGATGATCCGCAGATCTTCTGGGCGGTCATCATCTCGATGTATCTCGGCAATCTGGTGCTGTTGATTTTGAACCTGCCGCTGATCCCCTACATCGCCAAGGTACTTGCGGTGCCGCGCAACTTCCTGATCCCCTTCATCCTGTTCTTCACGTTGATGGGGGCGTATATCGGGCAGAACAATGCGACGGAACTGCTGATCCTTGTGGGCTTCGGCGTGCTGGCGACGATGCTGAAGTTCGCCAGTTACCCGCTTGCGCCCCTGCTGATCGGCTTCATTCTTGGGCCGCTCTTGGAGAACAACTTCTCCCGCGCGATGCAGGTGTCGGACGGGGTCAGCTTCATGTGGGAGCGTCCAATGACACTTGGTCTGCTGATCTTTGCCGCCTTGCTGGTGCTGCTGCCAAGCATCCGCTCCTGGCGGGCCAGCCGGAACGTGCCGGGTGTGGCTGATGGAGATTAAGGTTGGGATGCGTGGGGTGTGGCTCCCCGCGCGCAACCGTTAGCTGCGCATCAGGGCAAAGTCCGGGTCGTATGGGCCAGTTGGAATAACCTCGGCCGCAATCATTTCGTCGCAAAGATCCAATTGCATCCTGGTCCCGACCGGAGCAACCTCCGCATCCACGAACGCATAGGCGAGGTTCAGGCCTAAACGATGCCCCCAGTCCCCCGACGTGATCGTGCCGACGACCTTGCCATCCATCATCAACGACCCTCCTCCATGTGCGGGCGTAGTGGTGCTGTCGATGACCAGCGACACGAGGCGCTTGGCTGGCGCGGTCGCGGTCCGTTTGACCAACGCAGCCTTGCCGATGAAATTGTCCTTATCCAGTTTGACGAAGCGGTCCAGCCCCGTCTCGAACGGATCAAACTCGGTCAGGATATCCGCCTTCCAGTGCAGAAAACCCTTCTCCATCCGCATGCTATCCACCGCGCGAGCACCGAAGAGACCCATATTGAACGGCTTGCCCGCCTCTCGAAGCGCCAGATAGGCCGCGTAGAGGGACGCATTGGGAACATGGATCTCATAGGCCAGTTCGCCGGAGAAGCTGACGTTCAGGACCGTCGCGGGCGCAAAACCCACGCAAGCCTCGCGGACGCTCAGCCACGGAAAGGCTTCCCTTGACCAGTCGCCACGCGCGGCGGCCTGCAGCACGGCGCGCGCGTTGGGGCCTGCAAGCACAAGGATCGTCTGGTCATTGGTGAGGGAGCGGATCTGCACATCTTCATCATCGCTCAAATGCGCAGTCAGCCAGTCCAAGTCATGTAACTCTGCCGCCGCTGCCGACCCATACCAGACGCGGTCCGGTCCCCGATCAGACGAAGGAATATTGGCGACAGTCGCTTCACCCTTTACCATGCCATGATGGTTGAGCAGATAGCCAAGGCCCATTCGGCCCGGTCGTCTGGGGACGTTTCCGCAGATCATGCGGTCAAGGAAGGCGTGGCGGTCAGGTCCGGTAATCTCGAACCGGTTGAAACCGTTGACCTCGGCCAGAGCGACGTTGGTTTGAACCTGATGGACTTCGGCTGCGATCAGGGGGAACGTCTCATCAAAATTGAACCCGAGCGTCGGGTGGAAATCTGGAGACGGCTTGATGTAGTCGACCCGCTCCCAGCCATTCACAACTGTAAATTCAGCGCCCGCCGCGGCGAAGACCGGTGTCAGCGACGTCGTCCTGGCGGGGCGACCTGCGGGGCGACGTTCGTGCGGAAAGTGAAAGCGGAATTCGTTCTGGTAGTCCTCGATTGCCTTGAGAGCCGTCAACTCAACCGTCGCATGGCCCGCAAATCGGCGTGGGTCGATGACCCAGGTGTCGTATTGCGCCTCGCCATGGACGATCTGCTGCGCCAGAAGCCAGCCGTGGCCGCCACCTTCTCCGAGGCCCGCGCGCAGGCCGATGATGCAGAAGGCATTGCGTTTGCCGGGAATGGGCCCCACCAGCGGCGCGCCGTCGATTGTGTAGGTGATCGGGCCATTGACGATGGTGTGGATCCCAGCCTCCATCAGTGCGGGCATCCGCTGGAACGCGCCGTCCAGCACGTCGGTCACACGATCCAGATCGTCGGGGCAAAGTGCGTTGACGAAATTCGGGTCGATCCCGTCCATGCCCCAGGTCTTGCAGTCCTGTTCATAGAAGCCGAGCAGGAGGCCGTTCTTTTCCTGGCGACAATAATAGTCACTGATCGGGCAGCGTAACAACGGCATGCGGTGTCCCGCGTCGCGGATCGCGGGAATTTCCTCGGTCAGGAAATACTGATGCTCCATCGAGGCCACTGGATGCGACACGCCCATCATCGCGCCCACCTCGTTCACCCGGTAGCCGCCAGCGTTGACGACAATATCACAATCTATATCGCCGTGTTCCGTGTGCACCGTCCATGTATCATCCCTGTGCTGGGTCAGAGCGGTCACGGGCGTGTTGCGATAGACCTCGGCACCTGCGAGACGCGCCCGCCGCGCCAGGGCCTGGCACAATTGCGCAGGATCGATGTCTCCATCGCTGGCGTCCCACAACCCGCCGAGAAGGTTTTCGGTCGAGATCAGAGGGTGCCTGCGCGCGCACTCCGCCGCGTCCAGAACTTCAAACTCCACCCCCATTCCCCGCGCCATGGAGGCGAAGTGGCGGTAGCCCTGCATCTGCGCCTCGGTATTGGCCAGACGTATTCCGCCGTCGCCGTGGTGGTAGTTGATAGGATACTCCGGATCGTTCGCGAGCTCCTGATAGAGCGCGATGGAATGGCTCTTCAGTCCGACCATGGTTTGCGTCATGCCGAAGTTTGTGACCTGTGCTGCCGAATGCCATGTCGTGCCGCTGGTCAGTTCGTTACGCTCTACCAGCACGACATCGCTCCAGCCCTCCCGGGTCAGGTGATAGAGCGTCGAGCATCCGGCAATTCCGCCGCCGATGACCACAACTTTCGTCCGAGATTTCATGGGATGTCCTTTGGTGTGGGGCAGAGGATAGCAGTCATGTGTCCAATGCCGAGGTGTGCAGAGCGGCTTTCCGGAGGATGGCTGACAGTGTTTCGCGCTCCTGTCCGGTCAGGGCACCCAGCACCTCGTCCTGGCGATCTTTCAGGTAGGCCACAGCCTTCAGTTGTAGCGCCCGTCCTGCCTCTGTGATGCGCAGCCGGGCACGGCGCGCGTCGCGGTGATCGGGCTCGCGAGTGATATAGGCATCAGCGACCATCCGGTGCACGGCGCGCGAAATCGTATTGCGCGGGCGTTGCGCCATGTTGGCCACGTCCTGGGCGGTCAGATTGTCGAGGTGCGACAGGCACAAAAGCAGGATATATTCCGAGCGCGCAAGGTTGAGGTCGCGCTGCATCGCCTCGTAGGCGGGCAGCACGATGGCATTGGCGAGGTAGAGGATCGGGTAGGCTTCGGGATACTCGATGGTGTCGAAGATGCGCGTGAAATCGCGTTCGGCTTCGATCGAGGATCTCTTCGACATTGCGCGGGCCCGTTTGATGGTTTTCTTGCTGGGAATGCAGCGTGATTCCCGTCAGGCAAATTCTGAGCATATTGTTCTGCATGGAACAAGTTATTCTTGCAAGGGACGGGCGTTAGATTGCGGATCGGTTCAGGCAATGGCGGCGGAGTGGCCGTCCATTTCACAAGCGGATATCCGCTACTGCGGTCGGATTGGCACCCGCAGCCGATCGATGGTAATGACGTATCAGAACGATGACCAAGCCGTACAGGCGCTCGATGAACTCGAAAGCCAAAAGCGTGGCCGGGGATATATCGACGCGAGTTCTTAACCTGATGTGATGCATTCGCATACAAGCTGATCGATCTGGCCTTCCTCGCGCCCGACATCATCCGCGATGTCCTCGACAGCAAGCAGCCTCTGGGCTTCACGTCCGACTGGTGTGTACAGCATGCTATGCCGGGCAACTGGAAGGACCAGCGCGCTCTGATCGCGACTCTTTGAACGCAAGTCACCGGACACTCGTATCGCGAAAAGCCCGACCTCAGACTTTAGGGCATATTGCGGCATATCTGTGGGGTGCGGACGGTCTGCGTTCGGTGCGCATCCCGATAACCCACGGAAATCAGGCGACTATCACGACGGACAGTCGTATCGTCTGCTTTTGGCGGAGTGTCTGGCTGGGGTGGTAGGAACCCTAGGACACCAACTCATAAGCGCGCAACCAGATGCGAGTTGCGGCGAGTTTGATGAGAGCGAGGTAGTTTGCGTCATGCTTTTCATAGCGTGTCGCTATCGCCCTGTAATGTTTGATTTTTGAGAAGAAGCGCTCGATGCGGTTGCGCTTTCGGTAGGTGTTTTTGTCAAAGGCAGGCTTGGGGTTTCGACGGGCAACGGGCTTGATTACGGCGATGGCCCGGCGGTCCGCCAGCGTTTGGCGCAGCTCATTGCTGTCGTAGGCGGCGTCTGCCAGCAGCGCCTGCCCCGCGCCGACCGTGTCCAGCAGAATCTGCCGCCGAGCGCCCATCATGGGCCTGGCCGGGCGTGAGTTTGAGAGCGATCGGCAGGCCCTGTGCGTCCGTGACTGCGTGAATTTTGGTGGTCAAACCGCCGCGCGAGCGCCCCATGCAGAGGGCTCGAAGGTCAGCCACATCGGGGGCTTGGGCGGCGTCCGCGCCCCCCTTTTTGCGTTCGCCCCGTGCTGGTGAACCCGGATGGAAGATGAGTCCACCGATTGCTCACAGCCATCATAAGCTTTTGACACTGCTGTAAATATCCTATCCCATACCCCGAGCCGCCGCCACCGCACGAACCGATTGTAGCAGGTGGTATAGGGTCCATACCGCTCCGGGATATCAGCCCAGGGCGAGCCTGTCCGCAATCGCCAGTATATGCCGTTCAGGACCTTCCGGTCATCCACCCGCGCAACGCCTCGCGGCTTGTTCGGTAGAAGCGGTTCCATGATCGACCATTCAAAATCGCTCAGCTCGTAACGCCGTTGGCTCATGCTGCTCTCCTCTTTCCAAACAGTAAATCAGCAATCGCACAATCCCGCTAGAGGTTTATGAGTGCGTGACCTAGCCTTGCTATCGCTTCCTTGGGCTTAGCAGGGACGACGGTTAAGCTGGGGCATTCCTTGGGGCATTCTAAGGCTCTTTGACAGGCTCTCCGGTTGGTCTTGCGTGCACAGCCATCAAGGTGTCCGAGAGAGCCTCCTGACAGCGCCCAGCGTGCCCCTGTGTCCAGAGATAGGCTGGGGGTCAGACCCAGAGAGATGTGTCCTGAGGATCGCCAAAGGAAGGCTGGTTCAGAGGAGACCCGCGATGTTCCAGGAGGGGATTACCGGTCAGAGGCAGTCGATGGGGAGGCACAGTGGGGCTCAGGGGAATAGGTATAAGTAATGGATAAGGAGATGATGTTGGAAGAGAGAGGTGGAAGGGATGAAGAGGGATGGAAGGAAAAGGATATCTAATAAAAAAAATAAGGAAGATAGAGCCCCTTCCCACCGACCTAGTGACCTGCCCAGCAACAGGGGTATCTAGATGGATGGAAAGGGGGGATTGCGGTGGTTCCTTGTCGCCGCCATTATCACGTAAACGGGTCACCAAGCTTGACTGATCATATGTACTAACCAATCATTTTTAGAGGCGCAAAATGAGCAACGACGAATACCCTGTAGCGGACCAGATCATTACCGCAGACGAAGCCGTGCAACGGATTCAGACCGCGCTGCCATTGCGGAAGGTCAAAGAATACTTGGATCGCACGAACCTGTCAGCGGATATGAAGGCGCTTCTCTACGATCTTGCTCGCGTCACGGTGAAGGTAGGCGAAGTAGTCGTCACGGTGGGTCGCAGAGTACTCGATCTCGCGATGGGTTTGATCTCTAAGTTCCCCAATATGACCTTCGGAGTGATCGTGGCGGTCGTACTAGTCTCGATTACGGGGGTTGGTTCTTTGCCCATCTTTGGTGCCTTCATCAGCAAAATCATGGTGCTCATCGGCCTTGCCAGCGGCACTTTGGCAGACATTCGCCAAGGTCCGATGAAAGCGACTATGGATAGTATTGCAGCTGAATTCGCTCCTTTCAAGTCAATGGCGTGACAGGCTAATGGCGAACCTAGAAGAGCAAATACACAGCTTCGATGCCGTTGAACGCGTTGTGGCCAATGAAGAGAAGTTCAAGTCTCGGGTTGGCGCTGGTGCCAGTGCTTTCGGCTCCCTTAGGGTGGCCGACTTGCTCACTGAATTGTGGGGTGTAGGTGGTGCGGCGCGTGACGGTGCGGCCTTAATGGGCTCCGGTGCAATAGCTTCTACCTTCTTTTCGTCCTCAGGCATTGCAGGATTTCTCGGTATAGGAGTGGCGACGACTCCCGTCGGCTGGGTACTCGGTGCAGGAGCAGCGGCTGGCGGTCTCTACTATGGGGTGAACCGGCTCTTCCAGACCTACTACGGCAGCCGGATCGATGAGGTTCCTCGATTTCTCAACTCGCCAATCGACGTCCTCGGAGCCTCCTTTCTCGATCTCGTGGGAAGTTTGGCTATCAAGGTTGCCGCTATCGACGGCCACATTCACGAGCGGGAACGGAAAGCCATCAGAGAATACTTCATCGATGAATGGGGGTTTGATCCAGCCTACACAAAGCGCGCGTTGGATCTTCTTGAAGATACCACAAAAGATCAACGCATCAGCGAAATGGCCAATATGCTCGCGGAGTTTGCCCGGACCAGTCCCGACTGTGACTTCGCAAAGATCCGGAAGGGCCTTAACGAGCTATTGACCGAAATCTCTGAAGCGGACGGAGTTGTGGACGAGCGTGAGGAGATGGCAATCGACAGGATCGTTGGAGCGGTCAATCAAGAGGTATCCGCCTATAACTCGGTAAAGCGAACACTCAAGGCACCCGGAAAAGGCGTTCGCTCAGCCGCTGGGTGGGTATCAGGCAAGATACGAAGAACCTGAGCCAACTGGGATAGTAACTTGCTGTGAGCTGGTTGCCCCCGGCCAACCTGAGCCAGCCGGGAACATGATTATAAGGGCATCTTCTTCGTCACCACGTAGTCGGCAAGCCACTGCCAGTAGGCATCCGCATTGCGGAACCCCTGACCCTAGCGGCAAGGTCCTCGGCCATGGAACGAGCAAGGCCGCCATCGTATTCAGCGATAGCGGCCCTTTCTTCGAACTCCTCTATGTCAGGGATAGGTGTCATGAGACTGGCAACCTGATCTGGTCGATGATCCCGCGCTTCTGTTCATCCGAGATCCCAGCCGAGTAGATGCTGTACGTGATCCCGTTCTCTGACCGTGCAGACTTGTGGCCCACGAGGCTTGCAGTGAAGTGCTCTGGCACTCCTGTTCGTTCACACTGGGTGATGAACCACTTCCGGGAGGAGTGGAACACCAGACCGGCACGATCCACCCCTAACGCCTGCCTGACCTTGGCAAACCGCTTTGTGATATTGTTTACCGAGAGGTCAGGGAACAAGGGGCCAGAGGTTGGGAGAGTGGATAGCATCAGCTCCAGCTCAGCATGAACTGGCACCATCCTATCAGCCGCATCAGTCTTGAGTTGACGAAGACTGTTTGGCCTGACGTGGAAGAATGTCCCAAGGTTGCCCTTTGGAACGAGATCCTCTCTCAGCAGCCCAGCGGCTTCCCCGGCCCGCATGCCGGACAGAAGACAGGTCAGCAGCACGTTCCCGATGACAGGATCAACCAAGCGTAGCAATGCCCTCACCTCCTCATCAGTGGGCACCGCATAGGAGGCCTGTCGAACCTTGGCTTCGAAGCGAACAGAGGTGAACGGGTTTGTCTCCAACTCGCCCTCGTAGACGCACCATTCCAACCAGCGATTGACCTGTGACCAGATACGCCGCTGAGTCCGACCCGTGATCCGGGTGGCCTTGTCCCGAGACCACGCAACGGCAGAATCGAGGTCCTTGCCCTGTGTTTTGTGTGACCGCCCCAGCAAGGGACTGATCTGGGCAATCAGGGACAGAAACTCACGCCCATGATCTCGTGTGACCTCCTTCAGAGCGAGAGCACCGCACTTCGATTGGAACAGCTCGACCGAGTAACGGACACTCTTGAAGCCACCCGGACGAAGTTCCTCCTGACGCAGCATCAGATACCGCCGAGCAGCCTCATTGACGGTTACCCGGTGTTGGCTAACCGCCCGGTGGTACTGAACTGGCTCAGAGTGCTCCAGGGTGGACCGTAGACGAGCAAGAGCGACTTCCGAATGGGTTGCCCAGCCAGAGTCACACTCGTTCACGGGCGTAGCACTCTCGCACAGAGACAGAGCCCCTGTGAGAACCTGCTGAGCTACTGTCAATTCTGGTGTCCAAGCGGTCGTCATGCGGCGGCCTGATCTGTGTTTGATGGCTTGATGCCGTTGACGAAATCGACGCCCTGAATGACGTCGGCGAGATGGACAAAGCCGCGCAGTTTGCGCCAGCTTTTCTCTGCGCATTGGCCGAGTTTAAACATCATATGAAGCATACCGTCTCGGCTGAGGCAGCCTTTGGTGCGCTTGGTTCGATGCCGTATCGTCGCGAAGGCGCTTTCGATGGGATTTGACGTGCGGATGCTTTGCCAGTGCTGGGCCGGGAAGTCGTAAAAGGTCATCAGTTCTTCTCGGTCCTTGATCAAACATTCAGTGGCCTTCGGGTACTTCGCCTCGAAGGTTTCGATGAACAGATCAAAAGCGGCATGCGCATCCTCTCGCGTCTCAGCCTGCCAAATGTCATGCAGCATCTTCTTGGCCTTTGGCTGGGTACGCTTGGGTAGATAATTCAGTACGTTGCCGGTTTTATGCACCCAACAACGTTGCTGTTTGGTGGAGGGGAACACTTCCTCCAGGGCTGACCAGAAGCCCATAGCACCATCGCCGATGCCCAGTTTCGGGAAGCTAAGACCCCTGCTTTTGAGACCAAGCAGTACCTCTCGCCAACTTTGGGTACTTTCCCGGACGCCGTCCTCGATGGCAAGAAAATGCTTTTCTCCCCGTGCGTTGACCCCGATGACGACAAGAACGCAGAGCCGGTCATCGGTGCCGCGCAACCCGCTGTAAATGCCGTCCGCCCAGACATAGACCCATTCATCCCGGCTCAGATCTGCCTTGCGCCATTCGTTGTATTCCGCCGCCCATTGGCCTTTCAGGCGCGAAACGGTCTTTGCGGAGAAACCGGTGGCGTCCGGGCCAAGAAGCACCCTCAATGCTGTGCCCATTTCACCGGTAGAAATACCTTTCAGATACAGCCAGGGCAGCGCGGCATCGATAGATTTGGCCTTCCGGACATAGGGCGGGACCAGTGCCGAGTGGAACGTCACTGGTTTTCCGTCTTTCGCCCGCACTTTTGGCACCTTCACCGTGACTGGTCCGATCCCGGTTTGCACCGCGCGTTCAGGATGATAGCCGCTGCCGACGACCGCTGCGCGGCCATCCGACGTGCGGCGCTCGGAAAACCTGGCAAGAAATGCATCCCGCTCGGCCTCAACAGCCGCTTGAAGCAATTCCCGCGCACCCTTGCGCAGAAGATCAGTCAGCGGATCAGTGACCGCGTCTCGACCGGTGAAATCAATAATGGTAGCGTCGTCCATGGTGGTGCGTCCTTGAATGGTTGGTGGCTTGTGTCGCAACAACAAACCAACCAGATGCACCGCCAGCTTTCAAATCACCCGGACACCAGATTCACTCATAACTCGAACCTGCTCCACGGTATCCTCATAGCGAATATTAACCTCAGCGGCCCGTTGACGGGCAACCTTGGCATCACTGGTCTTGAGAGATTGCTTCAGGGCTTGTCGCCCCAGAGTTGCGGCTACCTCTTTTGGGTAGTTGCGGCGATAGAGCCATGTCTGGCCCTTCAAGTAGGCATAGCGAATGTGGGCAGAAGACATAGGTCTCCTCCTTTCTTGTATACTAACGATGTGTTGGGGATCAGCCTTTGGCGCGGCTGTGAACGCTGAAGATCAGGTCGTGGTCTGGTTCGCCATATACGCCTGCCAATGGGCCTGTGATCGCGATGCCCGTGATGCAGTCCTCATAGACGTCCCAGATCTGGAACAGGTGCTCGGGCCATTCATCACCAGCAGCAATGACAACCACGTCGTCTCTCGTGAGGTTGAATGGGTCCATGCCTAGGTCCTCCTGACGAAGATGTCCGGGAGAACAGCTCCAAGAACGAAGCCGAGAGGCAACGGTAGCGCCAATGGTGAGGCCCAGCCGGGCAGACAAGCCACCACGAGTAGTCCGACCACGAGGGTCTGAGGTATCTCTAGCGAAAGGTTGTAACGCCGTCTAAGCGTCTGAGAGAGGGCCAGCCGAACGCTAGCCCCAGCCGCCAAAAGCAGCATGAAGGTCGTAGACATCTATACATCTCCAAGATGGTTTCTTTTGTATAGATGCCAAGCTTCTACCGCTTCTCCGCCACTGAAAAAAACCATAACACACGTCCCTTTCCATCCATCTAGATACCCCTGTTGCTGGGCAGGTCACTAGGTCGGTGGGAAGGGGCTCTATCTTCCTTATTTTTTTTATTAGATATCCTTTTCCTTCCATCCCTCTTCATCCCTTCCACCTCTCTCTTCCAACATCATCTCCTTATCCATTACTTATACCTATTCCCCTGAGCCCCACTGTGCCTCCCCATCGACTGCCTCTGACCGGTAATCCCCTCCTGGAACATCGCGGGTCTCCTCTGAACCAGCCTTCCTTTGGCGATCCTCAGGACACATCTCTCTGGGTCTGACCCCCAGCCTATCTCTGGACACAGGGGCACGCTGGGCGCTGTCAGGAGGCTCTCTCGGACACCTTGATGGCTGTGCACGCAAGACCAACCGGAGAGCCTGTCAAAGAGCCTTAGAATGCCCCAAGGAATGCCCCAGCTTAACCGTCGTCCCTGCTAAGCCCAAGGAAGCGATAGCAAGGCTAGGGTTCCTACCACCCCAGCCAAGTACTCTCATATCAGCGATATAGCGAGTGCTGTGGCCCCCTTGGGGTCAAAGTGCCCCAGATTATGCCCCAATGCTACGCGGGGAAGCGACCCTTTCAAACAACATGGATGCCACCCTCAGCGGTCTCTCAGAGGTGGCCTGAACCGCGCCGGGTTTGGCGGAGGCTGATTTGTCTTAGTTACGCGGCCATGTCTGATTTTTCCAGATCGGCGTAGAAGTTTGCCTCGGCTTCTGCTGGCGGGATATTTCCAATTGGTTCCAGCAGGCGCCGGGTATTGAACCAGTCGACCCATTCGAGCGTGGCATATTCGACAGCTTCAAAGCTTCGCCATGGACCACGGCGATGAATGACTTCGGCTTTGAACAGGCCGTTGATCGTCTCGGCCAAGGCGTTGTCATAGGAATCTCCAACACTGCCGACCGATGGTGCGATTTTGGCTTCGGCCAACCGCTCTGTGTATTTTATCGACAGATATTGCGACCCTCGATCCGAATGGTGAACGAGCTTGTCCTGCGCTGGTCTGCGTTGATGAATGGCCTGTTCCAAGGCATCCAAAACAAAACCGGCACTGGCCGTGCGGCTCGCGCGCCAACCGACGATCCGCCGGGCAAATACGTCGATGACGAAGGCGACATAGACGAACCCCTGCCACGTCGCGACATAGGTAAAATCGCTGACCCAGAGGACGTTTGGCGCAGGCGCGCAGAATTGGCGGTTCACCCGGTCCAGCGGGCAAGGTAGCGCCTTGTCAGGGATCGTTGTCCTCGGCTTCTTGCCGCGAATGACGCCCTCGATCCCAATGTCCTTCATCAAGCGCGCAACCGTGCAACGCGCTATATCAAAGCCTTCCCGGCGCATCTGATGCCAAATCTTACGGACGCCGTAGACGCTGAGGTTTTCCTCAAACACACGTTCGATCTCGGGCGTCAGATCAGCATCACGTCGGGCACGGTCGGACAGCCTTGTAGGATCAGCCCGCTTTGCCAAATGGTCATAGAACGTGGCTGGGGCAATCGGCAGCATACGGCAAATTGGCTCGACCCCATGATCGGCGCGGTGATCTTCAATAAACTGGATCATCGTTTGAACGGGCGGTCGAGCTCCGCCTGGGCAAAATATGCGGACGCTTTGCGAAGGATCTCGTTGGCCTGCTTGAGCTCCCGGTTCTCCCGTTCAAGGGCCTTCATCTTCTCGGCCATCTCGGTCGTGACGCCACCGCGCTGGCCATTATCAACCTCAACCCTCTTGACCCACTCATTAAGCGTCTGCGGCGCGCAGCCGATCTTCGATGAAATCGACACGATCGCAGACCAGCGGCTCTCATGCTGCCCTTGATTGTCCAAAACCATCCGCACGGAACGCTCGCGCACTTCTGGTGAATATTTGTTCGTCGTTTTGTTCATGATGCTCCATCCTACTCATGAGTTGGAGCCTCCGCCAAACCCGGCGCGGTTCAGCCCGACAAATCTGAACAGTTGAGTTAGGTGGATTTTCCGTTCCCAATCCGGCAGCTTTGCCGGGGCGAAGGAGCGAAGATGACAAGACGACCCAGACGGAACCACAGCCCTACTTTCAAGGCGAAGGTCGCATTAGCGGCGCTGAAGGGCGACAGAACGATGAGCGAGCTGACGACGCAATTCGACCTACATCCGAACCAGATCATGCAGTGGAAGGATCAGCTCCTCGACGGCGTGTCAGATGTGTTTGACGATAAGCCCAAGGCGTCGAGGGCGCCGGAGATCGACGTCAAATCTCTGCATGCGAAGATTGGCCAGCTGGCGCTGGAAAATGATTTTTTAGAAGGAGCGCTCGACAAGGCCGGTCTGTTGTCCCGTTGCCCGGCAGGCGATTTGGCAAAGCCAAATCTGCCGAGAGGGGGCGCAAGGAAATGACGGACCCGAACCACAGGCTGAGGCTGACACGGCAGGCCAGGCTTCTTGGGATCAGCCGGGGAAGTCTCTACTATGAACCGCGCCCGGCCAGCGTCGCGGGTCTCAAACTGATGCGCCGGATCGACGAGCTGCACATGGAATATCCGTTCGCGGGCAGTCGGATGATGAAGGGCCTGCTCAGGCAGGAAGGCTTCACTGCCGGGCGGCTGCACGTGGCGACCTGCATGAAGGTCATGGGGATCGAGGCGCTGTATCGCAGGCCGAACACGTCCAAACCCGACCTGGGGCACAAGATTTACCCCTATCTGCTGCGCAAGTTGGCAGTGACGCGGCCCAATCAGGTCTGGGCGATGCACTGACCGACAGGCGATTTGCAAGGCAAACCTGCCGTTAGGGACATTACCTATATCCCCCCTCTCGGCAGATTTGCTTTGCAAATCGCCTGCCGGGCAATGGATGGCCCGGGGGTTCGTCTATCTGGTGGCGGTTCTGGACTGGTTCAGCCGAAAGGTGCTGACCTGGCGGCTATCAGTGACGCTGGAAACCGCACCCTGCCTGGAGGCGCTGAACGAGGCCATGCGCAAATATGGCAAACCAGAGATGATGAATACGGATCAGGGGTCGCAGTTCACCTCCATCGACTTCATCAAGGCGCTGAAGGACGCCGACATCCAGATCAGCATGCCTCTCGTGACATTCGCTTCGCGAATGCACTGCCGGTAATAGACGGCAAGGGCGCATGGCGTGACAACGTCTTCCCCTCTCATGGTTTGCTTGCAAACCACTGCCGGGCAATGATCGAGCGGCTCTGGCGCAGCATCAAATACGAGGAGGTCTACCTGCACGCCTACGACAGCGTGTCGGCCGCACGCAGCGGCATTGCCCGATACCTGACATTCTACAACACCAGAAGACCGCATTCATCACTGGACGGGCAGACGCCCGATCAGGCATATCACATCAAGCCTCAACCAATCCCGGTCGCGGCGTAACCGAGCAGGAAATCCACCTAACAAACGGCTCGAAACTGTTCAGACAAACCGAACCACCTCTCTCAGAAGGAGAGGTAGCGGGTGAAGATATCGTTGGTCTGAACTGAAGGGAATAGGGGGAATAGAGGGATATACCCAAGAGGTATAAGTAATGGATAAGAGGGGGAGATAGGACGGGAAGGTCTGAGGTAGAGAGGGGGGGGTAATGTGATAATTATGATTATATATTAGTGACTTAACTCTTACCTACCTTAACGATCGTAAGCGTCCGGTCTGACCGCCCTATGAAGCAGTTTTCCATGGCAGCAGGTCATCGACGCGGTTGATTTTGTAGTCTGGGATGCGTGCCATGGTGTCGGCCAGCCAAGCCTGCGGATCGATGCGGTTTAGTTTGGCCGTTTCGATCAATGTGTAAGCGATAGCGGCGGCTTTGCCGCCGGTTTGTGATCCGACAAACAGGTAATTCTTGCGACCGATTGCGACAGACCGCATGGCGCGTTCTGCGGTATTGTTGTCCAATTCCAGGATGCCGTGATCGAGGTAGGGCCGCAGCCGCGCCATGCGCGTCAGGGCATAGCGGATTGCACCTGCCAAGGGCGATTTGCCAGAGATACTGGGCAGTTGGGCGTGCAGCCATGTTTCCAGATTGTTGAAGATCGGTTTTGCCTGCGCTTGCCTGTTCTCTGCACGCATGTCTGGCGGCGATCCGCGCGCTTCCTTTTCGACGGCGTAGAGTTGCGCGATGCGTTGGATTGCCTCTTCGGCGATAGCTGAGCCTTGGGCGCGATGGATGTCGACGAACTTGCGCCTGACATGCGCCATGCAGGCCACCTCGCGGATGTCGCCGGAACGATAGAGATCTTCGAACCCGGCATAGCCGTCCGCGTGCATCCAGCCCCGATATTTTGCGAGATGATCCTTGGGGTGCTGCCCTTTGCGATCCGGCGAGAACTGATACCAACTGGCGGGCGGGGCATCGCCGCCCCAGGGCCGTTCATCTCGACCGTAAGCCCACAAACGCGCTGTCGCGGTTTTGCCGGTGCCGGGGGCCAGCATTCTGACTGGCGTGTCATCCGCAAAGATAGCCTGACCCGCCAGCACGTGCCGCCCGATAGCATCCGCCAGCGGTTCCAGGAGAGCTGTGGATTTACCAACCCAGTCGGCCAGCGTTGAACGGTCAATGTCGATCCCGTCGCGCTCGAAGATGTTGCTTTGGCGATAAAGTGGCAGGTGATCGGCGTATTTGTTGACCAGAACATGGGCCAGCAAACCCGGACCGGGACGGCCACGCTCAATTGGGCGCGATGGTAGCGCTGCTTGTGTGAACGCCTCGCAGCCCGAGCAGGCAAAGCGTGGACGCACAATGCGGTTCACGATGAAGCGCCCCGGAACATACTCAAGCTCCTCGGTCACATCTTCGCCCAGACGGCGCAACCCACCACCGCATTGGGCGCAGTCGTCGTCGCCAGTGGTCAACTCAACTTTCATGCGCGGAATATGATCCGGGATCGGGCGACGCTTGGGCTTATCCTTTGGCTCTTCGTCGGGGAGACGCAGCTTCGCCGTCATCTTGGCAACCGCGATCTCGCTCGTCTCCAAGGCCAGTTGAAGTTGCACAATGCTCTCTGATGAAGAGCCGAACCGATGATGTCGCTGACCTGCCAACTGATGCCGCAACTTCTCGATCAAAACTGCCTGCGACTTTACCTCGGCCAGCAAAATCGCTGTAAACTGCCTGAGTTCATCAGGGTCTTTCGGCAGTGATTTATCGACGTCCAGCATGGCCAGACTATAGCAAAACAACAGCGCGACGGGAATCCCTTGCGGGCGTCTATCCCGCTTTGAGCGGTGTCCAACTGCGCTGTGGCAGGCGCCAGTCAATCCCTTCCAAAAGCATCGCCAACTGGGCGGCGGTCAAGGCGATCTTGCCCTCCTTCGCCGATGGCCAAACGAACCGACCCTTCTCAAGGCGTTTGCTGAACAGGCAGGCACCTTGGCCATCCCACCAGATGATCTTGATCAGATCACCGCGCCGTCCACGAAAGACAAACAGATGCCCGGTAAACGGATCTTGCTTCAATGTTTGTTCAGCCTGCGCAGCCAACGTCGTGAACCCACGACGCATGTCGGTCACACCGGCAGCCAGCCAGACGCGCGTGTTCGCCGGGACAGGGATCATGCAGAAAGGCCTCGGATGAGCCGAGCCAATGCTTCGGGATCGTAGCTACCGACAATCCTCAGCTGATGACCGCCCGCGATGTCGATCTCAATCGCGCTATGGCCGGATGTGGCATTGGCCGCAAGCGCGGGAACCGGTTCTTCAGCACCTGGCCGGTCAACAATCTCCACAGGCAGAAAACATGGCGCTTCACCAACATCGTCTTCGATGATCTCCCGATCAGGTGCAAACTTGGGATCACGTAGCCATTTGTGGATTAGGTTGGCGTTCATCGCATACCGCCGCGCGACCTGCGCAACCGATACCCCCGGCGCGCAGGTTTGCGCACAGATCGACACCTTCTCCTCATCCGACCAGAACCGCTTCTTCTGACCCTTCTTACCCGCCATATCCGTCCTCAAGATGTCCACTATCGTTGGTGGACACTATCAACACACTCTATGAGGCGTCAGAGCAGCGTCGCCGGACGCTTACTAACGATCATTGCTTCCTCAGGTTATAGGCTCACCTCGCTTGTCCTGTCGATCCCAAGAGGCCACCGCCATCGACGGTATAGCCTTGCTTCTCCTCTCATCCTCTGACGTTCTGGGAGTGGACTGGCTGCGGGCGTAGGTGGAGGTGATGATATGACTGAGATTGATAATCCGTGGCATTCTCGACCGATTGATGTTCACCGGTGGTCTGATCATCCTGAGGTGAAAGGGTTGGAGAGGGCGGTCTGGGATGCTGCTGGGTTGGATAGACTCCTAGGAAAAACAGGGCCTAAGCCTAAGCGACCATTCAAGGAGCAGTTGAGGGTGCTGCTCTTGGATTTGTATGTTGCTTGGCTGGAAGATCCCGATCTCAGTGTTGGCGTAGCGATGTCCGTAAACGCTTGGAACACCACCTCGAGATATAACGCCCTGCATCTCTCAAAGCGGTTGTTGAATATTATTCCGGCACTTCAGGAGGCAGAGCTGCTCGATGTGAACAAAGGCAGCTACAGTGTGCCCAACGCGCCGGGCAACAGGGTTACTCGTATCCGAGCATCCAAATCACTGCAGCAACTATTCTCCGATGCGAAGTTCTCACGACCAAACATCATGCGAGCAGCAGAAGAAGAGATCATCATCCTCAAGGACGATCAGGGTCGCAAAGTCGAATACGAGGACACCCCTGAGACCACTCGAATGCGTGAGAGGCTAAAGGCATACAATCAGTTGATCGCCTCCTCGTTCATCGACATCCGCTCTCTTGAAGAGCCCGTTCTAGCGATCACCGACGATGACGGGGATACACGCGGCATACGGCTGGATGAGGATACCTACCGCACCCATAGGATATTCAGTCGGGGAAGTTGGAACCACAATGGGCGCTTTTTTGGCGGCTGGTGGCAACGGGTCAACAGCGACCTGAGATCGAAGATCTGCATAGACAACCAGCCCACAATCGAGGTGGACTTCCAAGGTCTGCATGTCGCGATGCTCTACGCGAAGACGGGACAGGCGATGACCCGAGATCCGTACAAGACATTCGATAATAATTATTCAGGTATGCCACCGGAACTGCTTCGAAAGCTAACCAAGAAGTTGGCTCTCATGGCCATCAATGCAAAGGACAAATCTTCAGCCTATAGGTCGTTCCGAAACGATTTCCCGACAGGGCATGCAGGGAAGGCAATGACCAACGACCAACTTGATGGGCTCTTGGACGCTTTCGTGGTGCGTAACCCATGTTTGGAGGCCTATCTGTTCGATGATCAAGGTATCCGGCTGATGCGCCTCGACGCCAAAATCACTGAACATGTCCATAGCTATTTCACCCAAAAGGGCATTCCAGTCCTGTCGGTCCATGATAGCTACATCATTGATGTTCACTATGTTGATGAGTTGAGGCAATTCATGGCAGAGGCGTCAGAGCAAGTTGTAGGCAGGCCTCTTCGGTGTGGCGTGAGCATCCCCCACTTTGGCGAGTTCGATGACGTTCCCGAGAAGGATATCAAGGAGCACATCGGTAGACTCACTTGGGCGGTCTATGGTGGAGATGAGACTGCTTGCAAAGGTTACATGGAACGTATGGTTGCTTATGACAAGAGGACGGGCAGGAGCGTGTCTCCGGTATAGTGGACAAGCGAGGTGAGCCTATAACCTGAGGAAGCAATGATCGTTAAGGTAGGTAAGAGTTAAGTCACTAATATATAATCATAATTATCACATTACCCCCCCCTCTCTACCTCAGACCTTCCCGTCCTATCTCCCCCTCTTATCCATTACTTATACCTCTTGGGTATATCCCTCTATTCCCCCTATTCCCTTCAGTTCAGACCAACGATATCTTCACCCGCTACCTCTCCTTCTGAGAGAGGTGGTTCGGTTTGTCTGAACAGTTTCGAGCCGTTTGTTAGGTGGATTTCCTGCTCGGTTACGCCGCGACCGGGATTGGTTGAGGCTTGATGTGATATGCCTGATCGGGCGTCTGCCCGTCCAGTGATGAATGCGGTCTTCTGGTGTTGTAGAATGTCAGGTATCGGGCAATGCCGCTGCGTGCGGCCGACACGCTGTCGTAGGCGTGCAGGTAGACCTCCTCGTATTTGATGCTGCGCCAGAGCCGCTCGATCATTGCCCGGCAGTGGTTTGCAAGCAAACCATGAGAGGGGAAGACGTTGTCACGCCATGCGCCCTTGCCGTCTATTACCGGCAGTGCATTCGCGAAGCGAATGTCACGAGAGGCATGCTGATCTGGATGTCGGCGTCCTTCAGCGCCTTGATGAAGTCGATGGAGGTGAACTGCGACCCCTGATCCGTATTCATCATCTCTGGTTTGCCATATTTGCGCATGGCCTCGTTCAGCGCCTCCAGGCAGGGTGCGGTTTCCAGCGTCACTGATAGCCGCCAGGTCAGCACCTTTCGGCTGAACCAGTCCAGAACCGCCACCAGATAGACGAACCCCCGGGCCATCCATTGCCCGGCAGGCGATTTGCAAAGCAAATCTGCCGAGAGGGGGGATATAGGTAATGTCCCTAACGGCAGGTTTGCCTTGCAAATCGCCTGTCGGTCAGTGCATCGCCCAGACCTGATTGGGCCGCGTCACTGCCAACTTGCGCAGCAGATAGGGGTAAATCTTGTGCCCCAGGTCGGGTTTGGACGTGTTCGGCCTGCGATACAGCGCCTCGATCCCCATGACCTTCATGCAGGTCGCCACGTGCAGCCGCCCGGCAGTGAAGCCTTCCTGCCTGAGCAGGCCCTTCATCATCCGACTGCCCGCGAACGGATATTCCATGTGCAGCTCGTCGATCCGGCGCATCAGTTTGAGACCCGCGACGCTGGCCGGGCGCGGTTCATAGTAGAGACTTCCCCGGCTGATCCCAAGAAGCCTGGCCTGCCGTGTCAGCCTCAGCCTGTGGTTCGGGTCCGTCATTTCCTTGCGCCCCCTCTCGGCAGATTTGGCTTTGCCAAATCGCCTGCCGGGCAACGGGACAAGAGTTATGAGTGAATCTGGTGTCCGGGTGATTTGAAAGCTGGCGGTGCATCTGGTTGGTTTGTTGTTGCGACACAAGCCACCAACCATTCAAGGACGCACCACCATGGACGACGCTACCATTATTGATTTCACCGGTCGAGACGCGGTCACTGATCCGCTGACTGATCTTCTGCGCAAGGGTGCGCGGGAATTGCTTCAAGCGGCTGTTGAGGCCGAGCGGGATGCATTTCTTGCCAGGTTTTCCGAGCGCCGCACGTCGGATGGCCGCGCAGCGGTCGTCGGCAGCGGCTATCATCCTGAACGCGCGGTGCAAACCGGGATCGGACCAGTCACGGTGAAGGTGCCAAAAGTGCGGGCGAAAGACGGAAAACCAGTGACGTTCCACTCGGCACTGGTCCCGCCCTATGTCCGGAAGGCCAAATCTATCGATGCCGCGCTGCCCTGGCTGTATCTGAAAGGTATTTCTACCGGTGAAATGGGCACAGCATTGAGGGTGCTTCTTGGCCCGGACGCCACCGGTTTCTCCGCAAAGACCGTTTCGCGCCTGAAAGGCCAATGGGCGGCGGAATACAACGAATGGCGCAAGGCAGATCTGAGCCGGGATGAATGGGTCTATGTCTGGGCGGACGGCATTTACAGCGGGTTGCGCGGCACCGATGACCGGCTCTGCGTTCTTGTCGTCATCGGGGTCAACGCACGGGGAGAAAAGCATTTTCTTGCCATCGAGGACGGCGTCCGGGAAAGTACCCAAAGTTGGCGAGAGGTACTGCTTGGTCTCAAAAGCAGGGGTCTTAGCTTCCCGAAACTGGGCATCGGCGATGGTGCTATGGGCTTCTGGTCAGCCCTGGAGGAAGTGTTCCCCTCCACCAAACAGCAACGTTGTTGGGTGCATAAAACCGGCAACGTACTGAATTATCTACCCAAGCGTACCCAGCCAAAGGCCAAGAAGATGCTGCATGACATTTGGCAGGCTGAGACGCGAGAGGATGCGCATGCCGCTTTTGATCTGTTCATCGAAACCTTCGAGGCGAAGTACCCGAAGGCCACTGAATGTTTGATCAAGGACCGAGAAGAACTGATGACCTTTTACGACTTCCCGGCCCAGCACTGGCAAAGCATCCGCACGTCAAATCCCATCGAAAGCGCCTTCGCGACGATACGGCATCGAACCAAGCGCACCAAAGGCTGCCTCAGCCGAGACGGTATGCTTCATATGATGTTTAAACTCGGCCAATGCGCAGAGAAAAGCTGGCGCAAACTGCGCGGCTTTGTCCATCTCGCCGACGTCATTCAGGGCGTCGATTTCGTCAACGGCATCAAGCCATCAAACACAGATCAGGCCGCCGCATGACGACCGCTTGGACACCAGAATTGACAGTAGCTCACGGGACAACAGACCGGCCTTGTCGAGCGCTCCTTCTAAAAAATCATTTTCCAGCGCCAGCTGGCCAATCTTCGCATGCAGAGATTTGACGTCGATCTCCGGCGCCCTCGACGCCTTGGGCTTATCGTCAAACACATCTGACACGCCGTCGAGGAGCTGATCCTTCCACTGCATGATCTGGTTCGGATGTAGGTCGAATTGCGTCGTCAGCTCGCTCATCGTTCTGTCGCCCTTCAGCGCCGCTAATGCGACCTTCGCCTTGAAAGTAGGGCTGTGGTTCCGTCTGGGTCGTCTTGTCATCTTCGCTCCTTCGCCCCGGCAAAGCTGCCGGATTGGGAACGGAAAATCCACCTAACTCAACTGTTCAGATTTGTCGGGCCACCTCTGAGAGACCGCTGAGGGTGGCATCCATGTTGTTTGAAAGGGTCGCTTCCCCGCGTAGCATTGGGGCATAATCTGGGGCACTTTGACCCCAAGGGGGCCACAGCACTCGCTATATCGCTGATATGAGAGTACTTGGCTGGGGTGGTAGGATTCGAACCTACGATACACGGTACCAAAAACCGATGCCTTACCGCTTGGCTACACCCCAACTGTGCGGCGGTAGTTACGCGCCCGCGCGGGTGGGATCAAGACCCTCGTTGCGATTTATCCCGCGCGATTTGACCGGTGGGATTTCCGCTATTCCTGAGGGGCTTCGCCGCGCAGCAGATCATCGTCGGGAAGGGCTTCACGCTCGGCTTCGATTATTCCGTGCAACTCCGATGCCTCATCAGTGCCGACGTTCTGCGCCTCGACATGCGCGGCGGGCGGGCTGGCTTGCGGGTCAGGGGCAGAACGCTGGTCTGCAGTGGCGTCGCGCAGAAGGCGGTACGCGGGATCCGGCATCGCAACTCCGGCTTCGTTCAGCCGCGCCATGACGACGCGGATCGCCTCGCCTTTTGCCATGCCAATGCCGGTCTCATGTTGTTTGATCCAACCGGCCGCGGCAACTTCGAGTGTCGAGTGTCCCAGACCTTCCACCCAGACAGCGGGGCTTGGGGTTTCCAGAAGGAACGGCAGCTCCTTCAGTGCCGCGAGAATGATCGTCTGCGCCTCCGCGATATCCGAATTCGGATCAATCCCGACGGTAAAGGTGAATCGCCTCTCGTCATTGCGGGTGTAGTTGATGATCCGCGCCTTGAAGACTGTCGCGTTGGGGATGCGGATGTGGTTGCCATCAAGGCTCAGCAGGATCGTGGCGCGGCTGGTCAGGCGGATGACGTGGCCCATGTCGCCTTCAATCTCCACCAGATCTTTGGGGCGGAACGGCTGCCGGATCGACAGCATGATGGATGAGATGAAGTTTTCCACCGTATCACGCACAGCAAAGCCGATGGCGAGGCCAACGATGCCCGCCGCGCCCAGGATCGTGCCCAGAAGGGCCGTTGCGTTCAACAGATCCAGTGCCAGCACCACGCCGAGTACCAGGAACAGCAGTCGCACCACCTGACGGTAGATGTCGGCAATGAAGGCATTGGGCGCGATCGCGTCCCACGGCCACGATCGTCGGGCCAGCCACAGACCGAAGATGGCCATCAGAAGACCCGCGCTCAACGCGACGAGGATCAGGGGAGAGAAGGCGATGAACTGCTCCAGCCGCACGCGCATCCGATCAATGGCGGGGTTTAGCCGTTCAACGACATCCGTGCTCTCAGACACCGTATTCTCGATGGCGACCACACCGTCAACACGGGCAACCAGATCGTTCAGCGCGGCGATCCGATTGGCGTCCACGACTGTCCCGCGCAGCGTTACGATGCCGTTTGAGACTGTTGCGCGCACATCGGAGTAGCCCTCAAGCTGCCCGAGGATATTCATGATCCGATCGCGGGTGGCAAAATCCTGCGCCCGGTCGCTTTCCACGGCGATCGCTCCGTCAGGCTGACTGCCCTCGGTCTGGGCTATGGCAGTGGTGGCCAGGACACCTGCGAGGAGCACCGCAAGGAGCGGTCTGAGAAGGCAGCGCGTCATAGCCGGACCGGGTGCGCCTTTGCGACCGCGTCGAGCGCCATCAGTGTGCCGATCACCTCCTTCATGTCACTCAATCGGATCATGTTCGGCCCATCGGAGGGCGCATTGTCGGGGTCCTCGTGCGTTTCCAGAAACACCCCACCGATGCCAATCGCCACAGCCGCCCGCGCCAGAACAGGCGCAAATTCGCGTTGCCCGCCCGATGATCCGCCAAGCCCGCCGGGCTGCGCCACGGCGTGGGTGGCATCCATGATCACCGGATAGCCCGTCTTTGCCATTTCCGGAAGGGACCGCATGTCTGCGACCAGAGTGTTGTAGCCGAACGACACGCCTCGCTCGGTCAGCAAAAGCCGCTCATTCCCGGTGCTGGCGACCTTGGCCACGACATTGGCCATATCCCACGGGGCCAGAAACTGGCCCTTCTTGACGTTGATCGCAGCCCCTGTTTCGCCTGCCGCCAACAGCAGGTCCGTCTGACGGCACAGGAACGCAGGAATTTGCAGGATGTCTACGGCCTCCGCCACATCCGCACATTGGTCGGGCGCGTGAACGTCTGTCAGCACGGGGCAGCCGAACTCGTCGCGGATTGCCGCCAATATCGCCAGCCCCGCATCCATCCCAAGGCCCCGCTGTCCGCCAAGCGAGGTGCGGTTGGCCTTGTCGTAGCTGCCTTTGAACACGAACTGCGCACCCGTGTCCCCGCAGACCTGTGCCATATGCCCGGCAATCATGCGCGCATGATCAAGGCTCTCTAGCTGACACGGCCCCGCAATCACTGTCAGCGGTGCGCCATTGGCGGCACGTACTCGGCCAATCTCGATGGTCTTCATCAGGCAATCCCCTTAGGCGCGCGAGACACGCCCCCAGGCTTGCGTGATCAGGAACTTATCTGTTCACGAAGGATAGAGGCGGTCATGGATATCATAAGGTAGATGCCAGAAAACACGACAAGTGCAAGCAACGTCTTCTCGAATGCCTTGGGATAAGCCGCCTCATCCGGTGCAATCGGAAACACACCCATGGAGATATAAAGCGTCTGCCGGTTTGCTTCTGACCGCGCCGATTCCATTGCCTGCAAGGCTTCGGTCAGCATCAGCTGACGGGTCTCCAGATCGGCCTGCGCAATGACCAACTCCGACTGGATACGCGCGAGGGAGACTTCGCCCTGCGCCTCTTCCGTCAGCGACGCGCGCAAATCCGCGATCAAGTCCTCGTAGCGGGCGATGCTTTCCTCGGCCACGCGCACGCGAGTGGGATTAGGGCGCGGTGAGGCGTTGATTTCAGCCAGGCGCAGCCTCTGCTCGGTGGCAAGGCTCTCAAATGTGGCGATCTGGCCGAACACCTGGTTGACCTCGGCCTCCGCCGACAAGACGCCGCGTTGTTCCTGCAATTCCAACACCCGCATCTGTGCGACAAGTGACCGTTCCTCCGCTTCGGCGAAGCTTTCGCGGGCGCCCGCCATCTGATCTTCGCGCAGGCGGGAAGACATTTGGTCGACCCTCTCCTCTGCGTAGGCGATCAATGCCTCGGAAAAGGCCTGCGACGTTGCGCTGTCGGCGGCCAGTACTTCCATCCTTATCAGGCCCTCAGTCGGATCATAGCCAATGGTCAGGTTGCGCAAGTAGGTCACGTACATCTGCTCGTCCGAGGCATCAGGGGCCAATCGGATCAACGGATCAATATCGTCGCCTGAGAAATGCGCGCGGAATCCCTGCTCCCGGTCCAGCCGCAGCATCGCCTCGCGGCTCTCAAGGTAGCTTTGAACGGTGATGGATTCCTGCACCGTCGCAAAACTGGTGCCCCCAAGCAGCCCGCCAAGCCCGCCGGCACCGCCTGATGGGGCGGATTCTGCCTTTTGAATCACAAACTCGGTGTTGGTGGCGAAAAGCGGCGTTGCCACTGCGTAGTAGTAGTAGCTGATCAACATCGTCGGCAGCAGGATGAACAGCGTCAGCCGCGTGGCCAATTGGATCAGCTTTCGGCGGCGGCGGCGCACGATGTCACGCTGCACACCCATAATCTCTGCAGCGCGGGATTCAGGGGAATGGCGTCCACCGCCCGGTGTACCGGGGGCGGGCTTTATGGCGGGCACCTGCGCGGTTTCGGCACGCACCGGCAGCGTGTTGCCGCCTGCGGGCACGGCACCTGCTGCAACCCCACCGTGTAGACCGGGAGGGGCGCCGTCGTTCTTACTGACAACAAGTTCAAGCATATTGTTTTGGCCAAACGGATCCAGGCCACGCGCCCGCAACTGGCGCACCGCGTCAAAATCCGAGGAGGGTTGAAGTCCGTGTTTCTGGGCGGCCCGGCGCGCCATGCGCAGTTGCCGACCCGTCAGCCCCTCGGCCCGGATCGCGACCAACTGCGCTTCCACGGTTTCCGCAGGCGCGCTACTTGATAAGTCCGCCGCAGCACGGTCCGCAGCCGCAGACCCCGGCAATGCCAGATTGCCAAACCCGTCCGATGTGCGGCCGGGCAGGCTGGTATCTTCCACGTCTACCTGCGGCGCAGCGGAGGGCGAAGGCTGAGCGGTTCCGGCTGGTGCCTGTACCTCAGCTTCAGGCACGGTCGCGGCGCCAGCGGCAGCCGCTGCTTCGCCTTCGCTACGCCGGATGCGGAATTTTCTAGCTTTGGGTTTCGTAGTCATAAAGCTGCTTTGCCTCTTCCAGCGTGTCGAACATATGCAGTTTTCCGTCCCTCAGAACGGCCGCCTGACGCGCAAATTTTTCCAGCGTTTCGGCCTGGTGCGAGACGATGATCACCGTCGCGTGCTTTAGCCGCTCAGCCAGAATACCACCCGCGCGCTGATTGAATTCAGCGTCTGTGGATCCGGGCATTCCTTCGTCGATCAGATATATATCAAACTCCAGCGCCAGCAGGAGAGAGAAGTTGAACCGGGCGCTCATGCCGGACGAATAGGTCCCGATGGGCATGTCAAAGTATTCCTCGATCCCGCAGACCCAGCGGCAGAACGCCTCCACGTAGTCGGGGTCCAGACCGTAGAGTTGCGCAATGTAGCGGGAGTTTTCCATGGCCGAGAGTTTGCTAACCACGCCACCCATGAACCCCAGTGGAAAGGAGATGCGCGCACCGCGCGTGATCGTGCCTTCGTCGGGTTTTTCCAGCCCGCACATCATTTTGATCAGGGTCGTCTTGCCGGTGCCGTTGGGGGCCAGAATGCCCATGGAATAACCGATGTCCACGCGGAATGAGGCGCGATCAAGGATCACCTTGCGCCGCTCACCAGTCCAGAAGGACTTCGATACGCCTGAGAACTCCAACATCCTAAATGCCGCCCACTTATGCCTGCCAGTGCACCTCGTCTTACACGCAAGGTGTCACCAATACGGAAACATACTGTTCCAATAGGGCAGTATTATGTCCAATTCACCTGTAAGTCACAGGGAAATATGGGGCGGGCGCCGCGTATCTGGCTAGAGTTCCTGTTTTTGGACCCGCGTGAGCTTGCCGACCACGATCGAGACCACCGCCGCCCCGAAAGACAGCAGCGCGCCCATCTTCGCCGCGTCCTGGACCTCGCCGGCCTCGAACGCGACCGAGGCCACGAACAAAGACACGGTAAAGCCGATGGCAGCGACACACCCGATCACAATCAAATCAATGAGCCGCATGCCTTGCGGCAGACCCAACCCCATGGGTTTCGCGGCCAGCCAGCCAAACAGGAAGATGCCGACAGGCTTGCCGATCAGAAGGCCGGCAAGAACCAGCCAGGTAGCGTCGCCCATGGCAGAAAACGCAACGCCCGCATTCATCAGGCCGAACAGGCCTAGGATGATCTCGACGGGGTATTTCAGTGCATGCTCCATCGTGTTCAAAAGATCGTGCAGATGCTCCTCCGCGGCAGAAAAGAGTCCGAATGCCCGGTCGGCGTGCGGGATCGTCACGACGATGGGCAGAAGACCAAGTGCCGGGTGCAGACCGGATTCCTGGAACCCGTACCAGCTTGCGCATCCGGCCAAGGCATAGGGCCAGAACGACAGTTTCTGTCGGACCCAGGTCGAGCGGCGGCGCAATTGATCGCCGCGGTCCAGATAGCGTGGCAACCAATTGGCCAGCACGTATACACCGACGGCAGAGCCAAACGACAACAGCAGCCACATTGGCGCAAGTTCGCCGGAAGGGTAGAAAATCGCCAGGATCAACAGGCCTGCCGCGTCGTCCGCGATCGCCAGCAAAAGCAGGAACCGCACGGCCGGGTGGCCCGCGCCAAACACGATCCGCCCCACGAGGTAGGAAAAGGCGATATCGGTGGCAGTGGGTATGGCCCACCCGTTGGCCACCGCGTCATAGGTCGACGATCCCAGGAAATAAGCGATGCCAAGGTAGACGGAGATCGGGCCGACCATGCCGCCCACAGTGGCTATCAGCGGAGTCGCGGCTTTTCTGCCACGCAGGGAGCCGTTTTTCAGGATCACCGCCTCCCACACCTCTTTCGCGGCGATGGCGAAGAACAGCGCCATCAGCACATCGTTCACAAAGTAGTGAAGCGTCAGGGTGCGGTAGGCCTCACCCCCATCTTCGGCGGCATTGAGATAGCCGATGGGGGCATTTTCCCAAATCACGAATTCTGTGAAATAATGATACCCGTCAATGTCCAGATTAGCCCAAATCAGTGCAACAATCGCACCACTAATCAACAGCAGGGAATACCCCGCTACGAAATTCCAGACCCGATACATGTGCTATCCCCGATTTGCCGCCGTCCCAACTCGTTTGTTGGTGTTACCCAATGGACGCGGCCAGGTCCATAGCTCAGGCGATTACGCTCCAGACCAGACCCGCGCCAACGGCCCCGATCAGGGCAAGGCCCAGATAGGCCACAAACACGCGCGGTTTGACCAGAGCCCAGACCGCGACAGCGGCCGGGATCGAGCTGACGCCGCCCGCGATCACGAAGGACATCGCCGCACCGGGGCTCATACCCTGTTCCAACAGACCTGCGATCAGCGGCACGGCGGCATACCCGTTCAGGTAGGCAGGAGCGCCCACGAAAGCGCCGATGATGATAGGCACCACGCCGTCGCCACCCACAACATTCGCGATCAGCGCGGCGGGGACGAATTTGATCAGCAGCGATTGCAGCAGATAAGCAAACATCAGCCATTTGCCGAGGAAGAGGAAGTTGTCCCAAACGGATTGCGCGAAGGTACGACGGCGGTCCGCCTCCTGCCAGAAGCGCCAGTTGAGCGTGGCCTTCCTGGCCGAACAGCAGCCACCCACCTTGGGCGTCGCACGCAACGGATCTGCAAAGACAGGCGATTTGGCGAACGTCATCACCATCGCACCGCCGAACAGGCCCAGGGCCACGGCCGCAACCGTCTTGGCAATCGCGAACTCAAACCCGATGCCGCCTGCGGTAATCGCGAACATGGCCGGGTCCATCAGCGGTGAGGCAAGCCAGAAGGCCATGACCGCACTTAGCGGAACGCCAGCTACCAGAAGCGCCGCGACGAATGGGATTACCTGGCAGGAACAGAAGGGCGAGAGCCCTCCTGCCAACGCACCGATCACGATCATCCGCACCTCCCGGCCCGCGAAAGCGCCATCCAGCAGCCGCTCTGACCCGGTGGCCTTCATCACGCCAATGGCTACAATGGCGAACAGGATAAACGGCAAGGTTCTTCCGAAACTCTCCATCGTGTCAGCCAGGGTCGGGACCACGGCGTTGCGGTCATAGATCGCCAGGACCGCGAGGATCAACACGAAGGTCACGGCGACCTTGTCAATGCGGTGCCAAAGCTGCGGCAGCAGGCGCGGGGCGAGTGTCTGATCAGCCATTTTGGCCTCCGTTTCCATCCATGCTCTGGTCGGCACAGCATTCCGCGATGAGAAATCCGGACAGCGCCGCAATTGCCGGATGGTCGATGGTCGACAGGATCCGCCGCCCGTCCTTGCGTTGGGCCACAAGCCCTGCGGACACCAATTGTTTGAGGTGATGGGTCAACACTGATCCTGTAACGCCCACATCTTCTCCCAATTCTCCCATCGGCAGGCCGGCGGGGCCCGCGCGCACAAGGCGGCGGACGATGGCGAGGCGTTGCTCGGAGCCGAGCGCGGCAAAGGCTGTGGCCGCCAGGGTAAGTTCGGGGAGGGGGGGGCTTATCTGTTTCATGATTCTATCATTATAGAAATAACGAAACGATGGGAAGTCCTTTTCTTGGCGGCGTTCCGGCGTAAGTTACGGGCAATGCCGGATCTGAGCACAATCGCAAAAGACCTCAGCGCCTGCCGTCTTTGTGCAGACCGCTTTGCCGCGACACAAACCCAGCATCGCCCGAATCCCGTCGCATGGTTCAAACCCGGCGCGCGCGTCATGATCGCGGGCCAGGCGCCGGAAATGCGGGTCCATCTGAGCAACACGCCGTTCCGGGACCAATCTGGTGTGCGGTTGCGCGACTGGATGGGGGTGGAGGAGGACAGGTTCTATGACCGCGACCGTGTGGCCATTGTGCCTATGGCTTTCTGCTTTCCGGGCTACAATGCGAAAGGCTCGGATCTGCCTCCGCCGAAAATCTGCGCTGCCACATGGCGCGCACCGATCATAGAGGCGCTTGCGGACGTGCGCCTGACCCTCCTGATCGGGGTCTATGCGCAGGGCTGGCACCTGAGGGGAAAGGCGTCGGTCACCGACCGGGTATCGGCCTGGCGCGACCATGCGCCCGCCGTCTTTCCCTTGCCTCACCCGTCGTGGCGCAATACCGCATGGATCAAACGCAACCCGTGGTTCGAGGCCGAGCTTCTGCCTTGCCTGCGCGCCCGTGTGTCGGAGGTGTTAAATGACCCCACTTGATGAAGCCTTTGCGCAAATGGACGCCGCGCCCAACGATGCGGTCCTGCGCCTTGCGTGGTTTGACCGTCTGTCTGCGTCGGAAATGGTCCTGCTGCTGGAAGCCGAAGCAGAGGGCGACCGCATCCGTCCGAAAGTTTTCGCCGTGGAGGGTGCGGATCTGGTGCTGGCCTTCGACCGCGAAGACCGGCTTGCCGCTTTCGCAGGTTCGGTGGCGCCTTACGCGGCTCTGTCTGGGCGGGCCCTGGCGCAGATGCTGTCCGGCTCGGGCCTGGGACTGGCGGTGAATTTGGGGACTGAGGCCGAAACGGTGCTGGAACCGGACGCCATCGAATGGCTGACCGGCACCCTTTCCCAAACCCCCGAAGCGGTGGAGGATCTGCCGGAAGAGGTCATGGCCCCCGACGGCCTACCCGAGACCTTGCTGCGCGCGTTGGACGCACGGCTCGCCACAACCCACGGTCGCGCGGCACTGGCCTATCTGGTGGCCACGCGGTTCGCTGACGGCAGGCGGGGACATCTGTTGGCATTTGTGGAAGCGATGGACGGCACCGAAGGCGCATTGGCGCAACTGGTGGGCGATGCCCTGAGCTTCTCGGGACTTGAGGCGGGGAGTTTGGACGTGGGCTTTTTCCGCACCTCCGATCCTGTCTGTGCGTCGATGGCGAAGGTCGGGCTTCGGTTCGACCTGCCGCAATTGGCCGATCCCGTGGCGCGCGTTGCACCGGGCAGTGACCCCGACAAGCCGCCGCGCCTGCGATAAGCGGTGCAGGCGTCAGCCCCCTCAACACGCCGTCCGTCATGGTTCCGGATCCGGGACGTGTGGTCTCAGTAGCCGAGATTGCGATCCACAAGATGCAGGAACGGCTCTCCCGCTTCGCCACGCGCAATGTTTCTGGCGATGCATTGCGACGCCGTCCGGGGCCGCGTCTCGGATGCGATGTGCGGCGTGACGGTCACGCTTTCGTGGGCCCAGTAAGGGTGATCGGCGGGCAAAGGTTCCTGGCGGAAGACGTCCAGCGTGGCGTGGGCGATGTGGCCCGTACCGAGCGCGTCCAGCAGTGCTGCATCGTCGATCAGCGGGCCACGGCCCGGGTTGATGATCATTGTGCCCCTGGGCACCAGGGCAAGGGTTCGCGCATTCAGTATACATTCTGTCGCGGGGGTATCGGGCAGCAGAAGGATGATGATCCCGGCGCTGCGCAACGCCGCATGCAGCCCGTCCGCCCCGTGGTAGGTAGCGATACTGGAAATATCTTTCGGCGATCGCGACCAGCCGGCGACCGGAAAGCCAAGGCCTGCAAGCGCCTGCGCCGTGGCCTGGCCCAGTTCCCCCAACCCAAGGACAGTCACCGCGCGGTCGCGTGCCAGTGGCGGGACATCCTCATTGCGCCAAATGCCATCCTGGCCGTGGATATGGACGTCCAGCCCCAGATGATACCGCATCGTATGACCGACGCACCATTCCACCATTCCGTCTGTCAGCCCCGCATCCACCATACGCGCCAACGGCACCTGCAGCGTCTCGTTTCGCACCACGTTCTCCACGCCCGCCCACAGGTTGAGGACCGCTTTCAAGCGCGTATATGGCGTGAAATCCTGGATTTCGGAGTTCGGCGCATAGACGATGTAATCGACATCCGCCGGATCGGCCTGCGTGCACAGAGCCGTGTCATCGACGCCCTCGGCCCGCAACGCCGCCCGCAGATGCGGCTCGTAAACCGGCCAACGCTCGGGCCTGGCGGCGAACAGGATCACGGGTGCCATCATCGCGCCCGGTGGACATGGGCTGACTGCACCAGCCCAAACGCCGCCATCAGGACAAGCATTGCCGAGCCTCCGTAGCTGACCAGCGGCAGCGGCACGCCGACCACGGGCGCCAGGCCCATGACCATCGCCATGTTCAGCGCAAAATAGAGGAAGAACGTGACCGCCACGCCCATCACCATGAGTGCTGCATATCGGTCGCGCGACATCATTGCGGTTGCGATGCAGAAGATCAGGATCAGGACATAGAGCAGCAGCAATGACGCACCGCCGATGAAACCGAATTCCTCGGCCAGCGTGGGGAAGATGAAATCAGTATGGCTCTCGGGAAGAAAGTTGCCTCTGATCTGAGTGCCTTGCAGGAAGCCGCGTCCGGTCCAGCCGCCCGATCCCAGTGCGATCTGGCTTTGTGTAATGTTGTAACCGGCGCCCAGAGGGTCGGAGGATGGATCAAGAAACGTGTCGATCCGCCCGTATTGGTAATCGGCCAACAGCGCCCAATCTGTGCCTCGGCTGGCGAAGACAGCGCTCATTGTGCCAACGCCAAGCGCAATGACGGTGACAAAGTAGAGCCAATGCATACCCGCCAGGAACATCACCGCGCCGCCACCGATCAGGATCAAGACCGAGGTTCCGAGGTCCGGCTGAATGAATGTCAGGCCCGCGGGCAGCCCGATGATGAACAGCGGGACAACGACAAAAAGCGGGTGGGAGACTTTGCCGAGATCAAGCCAGTCGTAGTAGGCTGCCAGCGCCATCACCACGGTGATTTTCGCCATCTCGGACGGTTGCAGACGCATGAACCCCAGGTCGATCCAGCGCTGTGCTCCACCGCCCGTGGCCCCGAAGAACTCCACATAAACCAGCAACAGAACCGATCCGATATAAGCCAGCGCCGACATGTTGCGCCAAAACCAGATCGGCACCATGGCGACGACCAACATCAACACGAATCCCAGCACAAACCGCTGCATCTGCTGCTCTGCCCATGGCGAAAGCGACCCGCCCGCCACCGAGAACAGCATCAGGAAGCCGACACTTGCGACGCTGACGATCAGCAGTGCAAGCGCCCAGTTCAGATGCAGGATCTTGCGCCAACCCGTGGGTGTGGTCTTGACGTTATATTCGAGAAAACTCATGCGCGACGAGGCTCCCGCCCGGAGGGGACGGGCGGTTCGGCCAGAATTGGCAAATCGCGGTGCATTTGCTGGATCTCACGGCGTTGGCTGACGGGGTAAAGCTCCGGCGGCGGCACACCGCCCACCTGGGCTCGCAGCAGGATATCGCGTCCGACAGGGGCCGCTGCCGTGGACCCGCCGCCACCGTGCTCCACAATCACCGACACCGCATAACGCGGATTATCGAACGGCGCGTAGCCCACGAACAGCGCATGATCGCGCCGCTCCCACGGCAGGTCTTCGTTGCTGATCACGCCCGTCGCACGCTCTGCTGCGGTAATATTGCGAACCTGGCTGGTGCCGGTTTTGCCCGCGATGGCGAACTCATCTCCAATGGCCCGGCTACGATACGCCGTGCCGCGAGCGGAGTTGCTGACCCGCCACATGCCTTGCTGCACCAATGCCAGTTGCGCGGGATCAATACCCAGATCCGGGGCCGGCGTGCGGCTCGAAGGCCTGCCATTTAGGGAGCGTACCAGCGTCGGCTCCAACGCGCGGCCGGACGCCAGGCGTGCGGTCATGATCGCCAGATGCAGCGGCGAAGCCAGCACGTAGCCCTGTCCGATAGCCGCGTTGAGCGTGTCGCCGACGACCCATTCCTGATCGAACCGACTACGTTTCCAGTCCATCGTGGGGGCCACCCCCTCGGCGATGCTCGACAGCGGCAGATCGTGCGACACGCCGAAGCCGAAACGCATCGCCATGGCCGAGATGTTTTCAATCCCGACCCGCTGCGCCAGTTCGTAGTAATAGACGTCACACGATTGCTCCAGGCCCTCCAGCAGGTTCATACGGCCATGGCCGCTGCGCTTCCAGCAGTGAAACCGGCGGTTGCCGACTTCGATATAACCGTTGCACTGCACCGTCTCTTCTGGCGTGATGAAACCACCCTCAAGGGCCGCCAAAGCGACCACCATTTTGTAGGTGGAACCGGGCGGGTAGAGACCTTGCGTCGATTTGTTCGACAACGGGCGATAGGGATCGTTGATCAATCCATTATAGATTGCGGACGACAAGGGCCGCGTGAAGATGGACGGGTCATAAGTGGGCGAAGACGCCAGCGCAACGATGTCGCCGTTGGTGCAATCGATCACGACCACCCCGGCGCTTTCACCGGTCAGCCGCGCTTCGACGTAATTTTGCAGACCCGCATCTATGGTCAACTGCACGTCCTGGCCGGGCACGGCAGGGTCGCGGCCCAACTCGCGCATCACCCGGCCATTGGCGTTGACCTCCAACCGCGTTGTACCCGCCTCGCCGCGCAGAGTGTCTTCCAGCCCTTCCTCGACGTTCAGCAACCCGACCTGAAAGTCGGGGATGCTCAGGACCGGATCGGTATCGCCGGTATGCTCTCGATAGCTGCGTGGCACGTTGCGCACATACCCTACGACATGGGCCAGATCGGCCCCCATCGGATAGGCGCGCGACAGGCCGACCTCCGGGTTCACGCCGGGCAACGCAGGCGCGTTGACGGCAACGGCTGACATTTCCTCCCAACTCAGGCGATCGGCGATCGTGACCGGAACCCAGGGACGCACGGCAAAAATCTCGTCCCGCGTGCGTGCCAGGGCGCGCATATCCAGCGTCACGATTTGCGACAGACGCTCCAGAACCGCGTCCACATCTTCGGAATCTTCACGCACAAACGTAATGCGGTAGTTCTGTGCATTGCCTGCCAGAAGCACGCCCGTGCGGTCAAAGATCAGTCCGCGTTCGGGCGGCAGGAGCCGGATGGAGATCCGGTTGTCCTCGGCCAGCAGCCGAAAATCATCGGCGCGCTCTACTTGCAGATACTGCATCCGGCCTGCCAGCACGGCAGAGGTGCCTGCAAACACGCCGCCCATGATCAGGCTGCGACGGCCAATCTTGCGGGTGCTGTCCTCGATCTCTTTGGCAGTGCGTTTCATATCGCTTTTTCAGACTCACAGGGCTTCAAGCTCGGTCGGTCCAAGCTTACGCAATCCGAAGACGAATTTCGAGATGCCAACGACGACAGGATAAACCGCAATTGTCACAATCGCATGAGCCAACGTAAGCCCGAGAGAGTCCAGATCGACCAGCAGCATCCACAAAATCAGGCGATTGAGCAAAACCATGCCTATGATCGCCATCGCAACAGCACCCCATTCGACCAAAAACGGCAATTCCGTCATCGGAAGCCGCCTGCGCCTGATCTGCTCGGACGCGAGTACCATCAGAAGTGTCCACAACCCCGGCGGGCGCTGCAGCAGGAAATCAGCGAACAGGAACACGGCGACCAGAAGTCCAAGCGGCACCAGATCCGGTTGCCGCACCATCCATGCAAGGGCCAAAAGAACCAGAATGTCCGGTCCGGGAATGCCTGTTGTGGCAAGGTTCAAAGGTAGCATTTTCAGCGCGATCACGATCGCCGCCAAAATGACGAATAACGCCCGATAGCTCATGACGTGGCGTGTCGAAAGCGCGCTCATGGGGTCGACGCCTCCGCCCTTGCCACATCGTCCGGCACCAATACGCTTGCATCCTCGAGGCGCGTCCCCTCGGGCGGCCAGGGCGGACCGATCAGATCGGCGGGGCTGTCAAGCGTCGTGCCGGGATGGCTTCGCATGACGCGCATGAAACTGAGGCGTTGCAGATCGGCGGCCAGGCGCACCCGCATCAGCCCGTCGGTGGTGAAGACAACTTGACCCACCAGCAACTCTGGCGGGAACACCCCGCCATCGCCTGATGTAATCACCCGGTCGCCCGCCGCAACGTCGTCTGCGTTGTCCAGAAAATCCAACGATGGCGTGCCCGTGTTGTCGCCCATCAACAGCGCCTGTTGGCCCGACGGCAGGATCGTCACTGGAATCCGGCTGGCCGCGTCGGTCAGCAACAGCACGCGCGCGGTGCGATCCCCTACGCCCGAGATCCGGCCGACGACGCCCAGGCCATCCATCGTGGCCCATCCATCCAGGATCCCATCCCGCGCGCCAACGTTCAGCAGGACGGAGCGGCGAAACGGTGAGCCGGAATCCGCGAGTACGATTCCGGTCACAAACGTCAACTCCGGGTCCAACTGCACCCGGTTCAGGTCCAGTAGCCGGGCATTTTCCTGTTCCAGCTGCAAAGCCGCTTCGCGCCATGCGCGCATCTGCTGCAACTCGCGCCGCAATTCCTGGTTCTGCTCAAACAGCCGCGTGTAACTTTGAAAATCTTCCGCCATCCGCGCGATACCCGTCACCGGCGCCATCATCCATTCCATGTTGGGCACAAAGCGATCCACGACCGCGGCGCGGATCCTTTCGACCCGCGGGTTGTCGATCCGCCACACCAGCACAAGCGCCACCAGACACAAAATCAGCACTGTCAGGGCCAGGCGCCGAACAGGTCTGGTATAGCTGTCGTCGTAGCTGTCGCGTGCCATCGCGGAACGGGCCTCCCTGGGAGGAAATCAGATTAGCTGTCGTAATCTATCGCATGACGGAGGAGATTCTCATACTCCAACGCCTTGCCGGTACCAAGCGCCACGCAATTCAGGCTTTCATCCGCAACACTGATCGCAAGACCGGTCTGCTCTCGGAGCGCCAGGTCCAATTCGCCCAAAAGCGCTCCGCCGCCCGTCAGCATCACACCGCGATCCACGATATCTGCCGCCAGGTCGGGCGGGGTCGCTTCCAGCGCACCCATAACAGCCTCACAAATCTGCTGTACCGGCTCCGCCAATGCTTCGGCCACCTGAGCCTGCGAAATCTCAGTCTCTTTCGGCACGCCGTTCAGCAGATCCCGCCCCCGAATGCGCATGCTGGCTCCGCGTCCATCGTCCGGCATCCGCGCCGTGCCGATGGATGTCTTGATCCGTTCCGCCGTCGATTCCCCGATCAGGAGGTTATGCTGGCGGCGCAGATACGAAATAATCGCCTCGTCCATCCGGTCGCCACCCACGCGCACCGAGCGCGCATAGACAATGTCGGCCAGCGACAGAACCGCGACCTCGGTCGTTCCACCGCCGATGTCCACAACCATGGAGCCCGTCGGATCAGTAATCGGCATGCCCGCGCCAATCGCGGCCGCAATCGGCTCCGCGATCAAGCCGGCCTTGCGCGCGCCTGCGCCCAGAACGGACTGCCGGATTGCACGTTTTTCAACCGGGGTGGCCCCGTGTGGGACACAGACGATGATCTTCGGCTTGGAAAACGTCGTACGTTTGTGAACCTTGCGGATGAAGTGCTTGATCATCTCTTCGGCGACGTCGAAATCCGCGATAACACCGTCGCGCATCGGCCTGATCGCCTGGATCGAACCGGGCGTGCGCCCCAGCATCAGCTTGGCATCCTCGCCGAACGCCAGCGCCTTCTTGACGCCGTCCTTGACCTGATAGGCCACCACGGAGGGCTCATTCAAAACGATCCCCTTGCCCCGCACATAGACCAGCGTATTCGCGGTCCCGAGGTCAATCGCCATATCGGAGGAGAAGAGGTTGCCAAAAAATCCGGCCATGGGGCAGGGTCCGTTCTTTAGTCAAAACAAGGGGCGGTCCGTCGGTGGAACGCCCGTAAGAGACTCGCATATAGACTCGCGCCCCCCTTGGCGGCAAGGGGCAGCGGGGATGGACGTTGGCGCGGGATCGCTCATGCGGATGGGCAAGGGTTAAGCCACAAACCCCAGTCCACTTCGGGCCAGCACCCGTTCGCTTTCGACCTCCTCGAACAACCAATCCCGAAACGCTCGGATAATGGGGTCGCGCCGACGGGTCTCGGGCACGGCGATTGAATAGATCGTGACAGGCAAGGTCACCGCTTCGAACAACCGTACCAGGCTTCCGGATCGCAGGGTGTCACGAAGCACGGCGTCATATGCCAAGGCGACGCCCTGTCCGCGTTCCGCCGCAGTCGATGACAACTCGCAGTGTGCGAACTCCGGTCCGCGTGGCATGCTTGGAACCGATAGGCCGGCGCATTCGAACCATTGGGGCCATGCATCCATGACCTCATCATGAAAAAGAGTCACCCGCAGCAGGTCTTGCGGCGCTGAGATATCTTCAGCCAGCTTGAGGCTTGGCGCGATGACCGGGTAGCGCCCCGATTCCATCAAGGGTTCCACGGCCACGTCTGGAACAGGCCCTTCTCCCCACTGAATGACCACATCCGACCCATTGCGGGAGAAATCAGTGTCGGGCGCGCCTTCCGACACCTTCAGCCGAACCATTTGCGCATGCTTGAACCGCGATAGCCGTGGCACAAGGAACCGTGCCGCGAATCCCGGGGTCGCCAACACTCTGAGATCCTTCCGCTCCGCGATGTCGCGTGTGGCGTCATCGAGCATGTCCAGAAGGCTCGACAGATGCAGTCGGTAGGACAGGCCCGTCAGGGTCAGGCTGATGCGGTTCCCGTCTCGGTTCAGCAAGGCAGTATCCAGAAAAGCCTCAAGCGCCTTTATCTGGTGGCTGATCGCCGATGGTGTCACGCACAGCTCGTCGGCGGCCTCTGTCATGCTCAGGTGGCGGGCCGTTGCTTCGAATGCGCGGATCGCCGTGAAGGGTGGCAAACGTCGGGCCATGTGAATTTCTCTCATCCGGGCTTGAGGAATGATCCTTTGATCCTCTCACCAGGCCCAGTTTACCATTGGGTCACTTCATTGCAAAGCTCGGAGGCGCCCATGCCATCCTTTCGCCGCGTGGCCCTATGGGTCACCGCCCTCAGCCTTATGGTCTCGGTGCAGGATGCACGGGCCGATCGGGTCGTCCTCAGGCTTGACGCGCTGAACAGCGATCCGTGGTCAGTCGCCCCCGATACGCTGCTGGAGCCGCTGAACGCATGGCTTGATACACAGCTAGAGTATCCGCGACGGGAAGTAACTCCGACGATCCGATTGGTCGATCCTTCGGAGGCGCGTGATATTCAGGGTCCGGTTGGTCGCATGACAGGACCCATGCGCGGCCTATACGATCCCGAGAACGCAACGATCTATCTTGTCCGCCCGTGGACAGCAGACGATCCGACGTCAGTGTCCGTATTGCTGCACGAACTGGTGCACCACCGTCAGACCGGCGCGCGGCATTTCTTCTGTCCAGGCGCCCAGGAGCCGGAAGCCTACGCCCTGCAGGAGGCTTGGCTAGCCGAACGGGGTATCGAGTTGAACATCAACCGTATCGCGGTGGTGCTTGAGGGCGGGTGCACCCGAACCGATTTCCACCCGGATTGACCGGGAGCCCCGCCCTGCCGATCAGCCAACATCCTTGTAGCTAACCTCGGCCACGTCGCCGCCGGTCTTCTCGCGGCGCATGATGAGCCTGTTCAACGCGTTCACATAGGCCTTCACCGACGCCACGACCGTATCGGTGTCCGCCGACTGGCCCGTGGCAATCCGCCCGTCCTCCTCGACCCGCACGGTCACAGTCGCCTGCGCGTCCATGCCTTCGGTCACGGCGCTCACTTGGTAAAGCTGCAATGCCGCCTCGTTGGGGAACACCGCCTTCACGGCGTTGAACGCCGCATCCACAGGGCCGTCACCCTGGGCGCTGGCCTGATGGTCCGTGTCGCCGACGCGCAGAGTAATCTCCGCCGATTGCGGACTATCCGTCCCGCAGATCACCCGCAGGAATTTCACCTCCAGATGCCCCTCTCCATCGGACCCGGCATCGGTGACCAGCGCCAGCAGGTCGTCGTCAAAGACCTCTTTCTTCCGGTCCGCCAATGCCTTGAAGCGCACAAACAGGTCGTTCAACTGGTTGTCGGCCAGATCATACCCCAGATCCTTCAGCTTAGACCGCAACGCCGCCCGGCCCGAGTGTTTGCCCATGACGATATTCGTCTCTGCCAGACCCACATCCTCCGGGCGCATGATCTCGAACGTATCGGCGGATTTCAGCATCCCGTCCTGATGAATACCCGACTCGTGCGCAAAGGCGTTCTTGCCGACAATGGCCTTGTTGGGCTGCACGTTGAACCCCGACACCGTTGCCACCCGCCGCGAGAGGTGCATGATCTTCGTGGTGTCGATGCCGCAGGTATACGGCATGATATCGTGCCGGACCTTCATGGCCATCACGACCTCTTCCAGGGCCGTGTTACCAGCCCTCTCACCCAGGCCATTGATCGTGCACTCAATCTGGCGTGCACCACCCGCGACAGCGGCCAAAGAGTTCGCCGTCGCCATGCCCAGATCGTTATGGCAGTGCGTCGCAAAAACGATCTCATCGGCGCCCGGAACCTCGGCAATCAGGCGGCGGATCAGCTCTGCGCTCTCCACCGGCGCTGTATACCCGCAGGTGTCGGGAATGTTGATCGTGCTGGCCCCGGCGCGGATCGCGATCTCCACCGTACGCGCCAGATAATCCCACTCCGTCCGGGTCGCATCCATCGGTGACCATTGTACGTTGTCGCACAGATTGCGCGCATGCGTGACCGTTTCGTGGATCCGGTCCGCCATCTCGTCCATCGTCAGATTTGGAATCGCCCGATGCTGCGGCGACGTGCCGATGAATGTATGGATACGTGGCGATTTCGCGTGCTTCACCGCCTCCCACGCCCTGTCGATATCCTTGAGGTTCGCGCGCGCCAGCCCGCAAATCGTGGAGGTCCGGGCGTTCTTCGCAATCTCGCTCACTGCATTGAAATCACCTTCCGAGGCAATCGGAAACCCGGCCTCAATGATATCGACGCCCATCTCATCCAGCAGCGCTGCAATCTCCAGCTTTTCATCGTGGCTCATGGTTGCACCCGGCGATTGCTCTCCATCGCGCAGCGTGGTGTCGAAAATCAATACACGGTTGTCTGTCATGGTCTTGTCCTTAGCATTTTATGAGGTATCTCCGGCGCGTCATCTCCCCTGAGCGGTCGCGCCGAAAGGCACGCTCAGAGGCGGCTAAGGAGGAGGAGACCAGAGAGCGTCCCGGCATCGGGGGCCGTTGCGGCGATATGTGGGCGCTTGGTCATGGCGAAAGAAATGACCGATCCGGACCCGTTTGAAAACCCCTAAATCGCACCTTTCCGTTGACCCCCGCCGTGCGGCGTCTACCCTCGCACCATGATAAATGCATTGGTGATCGGAGCGTCCGGGGGGATCGGACAGGCCATGGTGGCAGAGATGCGGGCGCGCGGCGGTCACGTCACGGCCCTGTCGCGCAGTGTCGATGGCCTGGATGTGACCAACGCCGACAGTGTGGATGCAGGCCTGGGTGCGTTGACGGAACCGTTCCACACCGTCTTCATGGCCACCGGCATCCTGGCGCCTGACGGGGCCGCGCCCGAGAAACAGCTGGCGTCCATCGACGCCCACACCATGGCCCATATCTTCGCCGTCAACACCATGGGCACCGCCAATGTCCTTCGCCACCTGCCTCGGCTTCTGCCCAGACGCGGGCGTTCGGTGGCCAGTATCCTGACCGCGCGCGTCGGCTCCATCGGCGACAATCGCATCGGCGGCTGGCACAGCTACCGCGCCTCCAAGGCCGCCGCCAACATGCTGATCCGGGGTGCCGCGATTGAACTGGGACGCTCCCACAGGGACGCCATCGTGACCGCGATGCACCCCGGCACTGTCGCCACGCCGTTCACGGCAGCCTACGCCGCGACACACAAGACCGTGCCGGCGGGCGAGACGGCGAAATTGCTCTGCGATGTGATGGAGCGCCTGAGGCCGGATCAATCCGGCGGCTTTGTCGACTACTCGGGGGCGGAGATTCCCTGGTGAAACCGAGACTAATTCTGATCCTCGGCGACCAGCTCTCTGCCGACGTCGCCGCCCTGCGCGAAGCCGATAAATCCCGAGACATCATCCTGATGGCAGAAGTTGCGGCCGAGACCGACTACGTCCCCCACCACCCCAGGAAGATCGCCTTCATCCTCGCCGCCATGCGCAAGTTCGCCAATGTCTTGCGCAAAGATGGCTGGCAGGTCCGCTACACAACGCTCGATGACCCGGACAACACCCACTCCATTCCCGGTGAACTCCTGCGCGCCTGTGACGCCGCCGGCGCGCAGGAGGCGTTGGCCACCGAGCCCGGAGAATTCCGCCTGATCCGGGCGCTCGAAGACGGCCCGGTTCCGGTCACGCAGTTCCCCGATGACCGCTTCCTCTGCTCGCACGCCGAGTTCGCCGATTGGGCCGGGAGCCGCAAAGAGCTGCGGATGGAGTGGTTCTACCGGGAGATGCGTCGCAAGACCGGCCTGTTGATGACCGGTGACAAACCAGAAGGCGGCAAATGGAACTTCGACCATGACAACCGCAAACCGCCCCCCGGCGCCATCGACGCGGGCCCGATGCGCTTCACGCCGGATGAAACGGTAGAGGCGGTCCTCACCCTCGTGGCAGACCGCTTCCCCGACAATTTCGGCACAGTGGACGGGTTCTGGTTCGCCACCGATACATCCCAGGCCCGCCGCGCCCTGACACACTTCGTCACCACATCCCTGCCGCGCTTTGGCGATTTTCAGGACGCCATGATGAAAGATGAACGGTTCCTCTACCATTCCGTCATCTCCATGTACCTTAATGCGGGCCTTCTGGGCTGGCGCGAGGTCTGCGACGCCGCAGAACAGGCCTATCAGGACGGCGTCGCACCGCTCAATTCCGTCGAAGGATTTATCCGACAGATCATCGGCTGGCGCGAATACATGCGCGGGATCTACTTCCTCGAAGGCCCCGATTACACGGCGCACAACACGCTGGGCCATAACCGCGCCCTGCCAAAGTTCTACTGGTCCGGCGAAACCGACATGCTTTGCCTGTCGGAGGCGATTACCCAAACCCGCGACGAGGCCTACGCGCACCATATCCAACGCCTGATGATCACCGGAAACTTCGCACTTCTCGCCGGTATTGACCCGCACGACGTCCACGAATGGTACCTCGCGGTCTACGCCGACGCCTTTGAATGGGTCGAAGCGCCAAATGTCATCGGGATGAGCCAGTTTGCAGACGGCGGCATCGTTGGCTCCAAACCTTACGTGTCGGGCGGAAACTACATCAATAAAATGTCTGATTACTGCAAATCCTGCGCCTACGATGTGAAACTCAAGACCGGCGCCGGAGCCTGCCCCTTCAATGCGCTGTACTGGAATTTTCTGATCCGTCACAAAGACCGCTTTTCGAGCAATCCCCGCATGGCGCAGATGTATCGCACCTGGGCGCGGATGGGCGACGCAAAGCAATCCGAGACGCTTGAAAGTGCTCAGGCCTTCCTTGCACGCATTGACCAGGGCGACCGCGTCTGACTGTCCGTTTTACGTCTTCGGCCGCTATGGTAGGATGGCTCGGACTGCTCCTCAGAAGGACGCCCCATGGCCAATGACCTGCCGGAATACCCCGCCGATGTCGCGGCGTTTCTTGACCGGGTCGGGCACCCAACCCGCCGCGCCGACGCCATCGCGCTCGACACGTTGTTTCGCAGTATCACCGGCTTCACTCCCTATATGGCGGGCACAACGATCGTCGGATACGGGCGCTACCACTACATCTACGAAAGCGGGCGCGAGGGCGATTGCCTGGCCACCGGCTTCAGCCCGCGCAAGGCGGCGTTGTCGATCTACATCATGCCCGGCTATCAGGATTTCGCCGAAATGCTCGGTCGCCTTGGCAAACACAAAAAGGGCAAGGCTTGCCTTTACATCAACAAGCTTGCTGACGTGGACATCATGGTTCTGGAAGAGATCATCCGCGCCGGCCTTCGCGATCTGGACAGGATCTGGCCGGTTGCGGCGACGTGAGCGTGCCGCAGTCGTTATCCGCTCCTTCAAAGAAATGCCAAAGCTGACATACGATCCTTGCATCATGGGCATGGCGCGCAGTCCTTTGGCGGTGTTCAGGTCTTCAATGATCCTCGTCACCGCGGCAACGGCGGTCCCTGTGCCTCCGGTTTCAGCCCTTCGCCGCTCTTGCCAATTGTCCGTATCCGGGTTCAGTCACATCGCTCAGAGGCGGCGCTGCGCTGGACCCGGCGCCTGTCGCCTGGATCTTGCCTGGAAGTGACATGCGGAAGCACGCGCCGCCCAACCGGCTTGCCGCTTTGCCCTCAATTATCTCAAACGTGCCGCCTCGGCTCTGAATGAGCTTGGCAATCGCGCTCAGCCCGAATCCGTGTGCGCCGTCCCGTGCCTCTCCGCGATGGGTCAGATCCCGGATGCTCACCTTCGATGGCAGGCCAGGGCCATCGTCGGCCACATCAATCCACACCATGCCACGCGGGACATCTTCGCCCAACGTCACTTCGATCCGATCCCTGCAATAGCGCGCGGCGTTCGACATCAGGTTGCGCACACCCATCTGCACAATCACATCGTCACAGTCCACGATTGCCTGTGGCACCCCAATGTCCAAGACCATTTCAGGATCCACCATCGCGGCAATATCGGCGCAGACCCGACCCAGATCGAATTGCTGTGCAGTGTCATCCTCGGTCCGCAGCGACCTGGCCCGCTCCAGAGTAGAGGAGATCTGTTCCAAAGCCTGCTCAACGGTGTTGGACACCAGATTCAGCAGCTCCAACTTGCCATCACCCATGTCTTCAAAGTCGCTGCGCACAAGCTCGATCAGACTCGATACAGTGGCCAGAGGGCTGCGTGCATCATGCGCGGCCATGGTCGTGAACAGGCGCAGTTCCTCGAACCGGTCCGCCATGTTGGAGATCATGTCGGCGCTCGCGAACTCACGCTCCTTGTGCTCCGTGACCGGGATCGCGATACCAAGAATGACCTTTTCATCGAACCCTGCCGCTTTCGACAGCGTGGTTTGCCACCACGTTTCTCGACCCTCGATCAGCAGGCATTCCTCGTAGGTCACAGGCTCCGCCGCGCGCAGGCAGGACCGATAGTTTGCCTCAAGCCGCGCCGCCACACGGGCGGGAAATATCTCAGTCGCAGCATGGCCCGGAAACACATCTCTCGGCAGGGTGGTCACGCGGCTCAACGCTGCGTTGGCATGGATGTATTCCAACCGGTTGCCCGGCAAGAGGGCTACGACGAAAATTGGCAGGTCAATGCCGTCGATCCACGCCAGAAGCTGCGACATCGAAGTTTCATTCGCGTGGTGTGGTGCGATCATGGTTTGTCCTGCGTCTTGCTGCCCGTACTTATTTTAACGGGTAAGGGCACAACCTTAACAGACCCTTTCCGGGCGCTGGTTTTTGCGGAGAAAACGTCGGGTTTAGTCCCACCAGCGATCGACGCGCGCGATATCCGCGTCGGACCAGCCGAAATGGTGCGCGAACTCGTGGACAACAACGTGGCCCACCAACTCCGCCAGGGTGACATTGCCGCGATCCACCCATTCGTTCAAAATTGCCCGCCGGAACAACCAGATAGTGTCAGGCTGCCCGGGCATGTCCAGCACCGATTTCCGGGTCATCGGAATGCCTTCGTAAAGCCCGGTCAACTCGAACGGATCATGCATCTCAAGCTCCGCCAGCATGGCCTCATCGGCTGCATCCTCGACCCGGATCAGGACGTCGCGCGCAGGCCCGGCCCAGGGCTCCGGCAGCGCGGCGCGCGCGGCATAGGCCAGGGCTTCGAGGGTCGCAAGATCAGGGGCTGTACGGTCGTCGTCCATGGCCTTGATATGGACAAAACCGAGACGCCATGAAAGAGGAGAGGCCGCATTCTCTCGAAAGGCTGCCAAAATGTCCGTCATCACCCGCTTCGCTCCGTCCCCGACCGGTTTTCTGCACGTTGGCAACCTGCGCACGGCGCTGTTCAATTTCCTGATCGCCCGCAAGTCAGGTGGCGCGTTCATTTTGCGGCTTGATGACACGGATCTTGGAAGATCAACGCAGGAGTTTGCCGACGGTATTCAAGAGGATCTGGAGTGGCTTGGCCTGACCTGGGATCGGCTGGAGAAACAATCGGACCGCTTCGATCGCTACGCCGCTGCTGCCGATGAATTGCGCGAAAAGGGCCGGTTCTATGAGGCCTGGGAGACGCCGACAGAGTTGGATCTGAAGCGCAAGAAGCAGCTGAACATGCACCAACCCCCGGTTTACGACCGGGCAGCCCTGGCCCTGTCGGAAGAGGCGAAAGCAGCCCTGAAAGCCGAACGCGGCGACGGTGTCTGGCGCTTCAGGCTGAACCACCAGCGGATCGAATGGACCGACGGTATTCTCGGCGATCTGTCGCTGGATGCGGCGTCCGTATCGGACCCGGTTCTGATCCGCGCCGATGGGCAGGTGCTCTATACGATTGCCTCGGTTGTGGACGACACCGACATGGGCGTGACCCATGTTGTGCGCGGCTCGGACCATGTGACCAACACAGCGGCGCAGATCCAGATCATGGAGGCGCTGGGCCATAGCGCACCGGCCTTCGCGCACCACTCGCTGTTGACGGGCCCGCAGGGCGAAGCGCTGTCCAAACGCCTTGGCACACTGGCGCTGCGCGACCTGCGCGCCGCAGGGATGGAGCCGATGGCGCTGCTGTCGCATATGGCGCGGATCGGCTCGTCCCAGCCGGTGGACATCGCCGGATCCATTGATGAACTGGCCGACGGGTTCGACCTCAGCCACTTCGGCTCCGCGCCCACCAAGTTCGACGTCGACGATCTCTGGCCCCTGACGGCCAGCGTGTTGCATGAAACACCTTTCGCGGAGGTCGAGGACGAGATCGCAGCCCTCGGCGTGCCCGCCGACATCGCGCCCGCGTTCTGGAACGTGGCCCGTGCCAATATCGGCAAACGGTCCGAGATCGCGGACTGGTGGGCGCTGTTCCGCGACGGGGCAACGCCGCTGGTGGCGGACGAGGACCGGGAATTTGTGGCCCAGGCCTTCGCGATGCTGCCCGATCTGCCCTACGACGGTGACACATGGGGCACCTGGACCGCTGCCGTGAAAGAGGCCACGGGACGCAAGGGACGCGCGCTGTTCATGCCGCTCCGCCGCGCGGTGACGGGGCTGGAGAAAGGCCCGGAGATGGGCGATGTGATGCGTCTGTTGCAGGTCAAGCCTTCGCTGTAGCGACGGCTCCCGCCCTTGCCGCTCCGGCCTTTCGCCGCAGCCTCGCCCTTCGGGCTGCGGTGCGAACGATCTGGCCCTTCGGGCAGCGCTACGAGCAATCTGGCCCTTCGGGCAGCGCTACGAGCAATCTGGCCATTCGGGCAGTGCTACGAGCAATCTGACCCTTCGGGCACAAGGCTTCGCCCCATGGCACGCTGCGCATGGAAAGCCTGTTTTGGCCCTTCCGAACCGCCACACCGCGTGTCAGGCTGAGGGATGCCAAAGCAACAAGCGGTCTTTCTCGAAGGCTCTCTCTTCAAGCATATCTCGGTGATGTCTTTAACGGCGTCGATCGGTCTGATGGCGGTGTTCCTTGTCGATTTCGTCGACATGATCTTCATCTCGATGCTCGGGAAGGAGGAGCTTGCCGCGGCCATCGGTTACGCAGGCGCGGTCCTGTTTTTCACCTCGTCCTTCGGTATCGGCATGGCCATCGCAGGCGGTGCCCTTGTGGCGCGCGCGCTGGGGCAGAGGGATGAGGCGCTGGCCCGCCAGCGTGCCGGCACCGCGCTGACCTTCGGGGTGATCTTCGGCGGCATCTTCGCGGCGGCGGTCTGGCTCAACCTCGCCACACTCGTGCGCCTCCTGGGGGCTACGGATCAGACGCTGGACCTTGCCGTGGGGTATCTGCAGATCATCATCCCCTCCATGCCATTGCTGATCATCGGCATGATCGGCGGCGCGATCCTGCGCGCGCATGGCGATGCGCGGCGCGCCATGACGGCGACCATCATGGGCGGGGTAATCAACGCGATCCTCGACCCGATCCTGATCTTCGGCCTCGATCTGGAGCTGACGGGAGCCGCGATTGCCTCGGTGTTCGCGCGGATCACCATCGGCGTGGTCGCCCTGATCCCGATCTATCGCCACCACGGCGGGCTGGCACCGCCGTCATTCACGGCCCTTCGCATCGACATATCCCCGATCCTGGCCCTTGCAGCGCCCGCAATCCTGACGCAACTGGCGACGCCCATCGGCCAGGCGTTCGTGACCCGGTCCATGGCGGCATATGGGGAAGACGCCGTGGCCGGCATGGCGATCATCGGCCGCCTGACGCCGGTGGCTTTCGGCATTCTCTTTGCGCTGTCCGGCGCGGTCGGCCCCATCGTGGGGCAAAATTTCGGAGCCGGACGACAAGACCGGGTCAAACGCACGTACTTTGAGGCGCTTTTGTTCACCGCCCTCGTCGTGGTGATCGTCAGCGCGGCCCTTTTTGCCCTGCGCGGCCCCATCGCGGCGCTGTTTGACGCCACCGGAGAAGCGCGCGACCTGCTGTTCCTGTTCTGCGGCCCGCTGGCCCTCATGTTCTTCTTCAACGGAATGATTTTCGTCTCCAACGCCAGCTTCAACAACATAGGCCACCCCTATACGTCGACCTGGGTGAACTGGGGCCGGCACACATTGGGGACGATCCTTCCGGTGATCGTGTTTTCGGCATGGCTCGGTGCCGAAGGCGTGCTGATCGGACAGGCTGTCGGCGGTGTGGCTTTCGGACTGCTGTCCTACGTTCTCATTCGCCGGGTGATGGACGTGGCGAAGACTGTCGCACCGGACGAGCCGTTCGCCAGCCAAACCCGGCTGTTCACGCTCTTTCACCATCGCAGGTAACATATTCGGGAACCAAATCGCCCCTGCTCCGTTGATCAGCCAGATATTCATAAACTCGGAGCTGACCAATGGAATATGGCATTCTCGGCCTTATCGTACTGATCGCGAACATCTACGCGCTGTTTCAAACCTGGACATCCGGCGTCTCGGTGGGCGCAAAGCTGCTCTGGACCCTGCTGATCCTCGTGCTGCCCGTTCTGGGCTTCATCATCTGGCTCTTCGCAGGCCCCAAAGGTGGCTCCGTCAGCGTTTAACCGGGTACACCTGTCTCAATGGCCACCCGTCAGCGGGTGGTCTTTTGCCGTCATGACGGGCGATGTCTTGCTTGCCAAATCACATTGGTTGCACAAGCGCGGCGTCACTCGCTCCGCGCTGCGGGGCCGGGATGCAGACTCTCAATGGCAAAGGCCCACAGCCCCGACACTCAGATGCTGAATGGGTCGGACCGCGTACCGCTCTGCCATGTCCACATAACGGAGCTCGGCGCTTCAGCCGTATATGGCGCCCCAGCGCTCTATCAACGCCTGCTGCATCCGCTTGGCGGACCTGTTGTAGGTGCTGGTGCCCGCAGGCCGCTCGCGCTGACCCTCGGGAATGGCGTCCCGGCGCTCCAGATCGGCGCTGAAGATGGTGAACGCCAGATCGCGGCCAGTGGCTGTGCGTGCATACCCCGAGAGGGCCGAGACGAAGTCCAGCGTACCGGTTTTGGCCACCACTGTGATCGGGTGGTTGGCGATCTCGTTTCCGTCGCCGTCGCGCATGGCGATGTCTTTCATCAGATCGCGCAGCAACCCGTTCGGACCGGAGGCCACCAGCGCATGGGTCATGTCCTGCGGCCGGATCCGGCTGCCGACGCCGAGGCCGGAGTGATCGACGAAGGTTGCGTTGCGAGCCCCCAATGTCTCGGTCATCCACGCCGTCATCGCGTCGCCTGATTCGGGTAGGCTTGTGGGCCGGACACCGCCTTCCTGCGTCGCCATCAGACCCACAATTTCCGCCGTCAGATTGGTTGACCAGCGCATCATTCCGCGCAGGATGTCTTCCAGCGTATCGCTTGAGTGCTCCACCAGAACCAACGCCGTCTGGGGCGCTGCGTCGTCATAAACGGGCTCCGGCAGATCCACACCAAGACCGTCCATCAATGTGGCGAATACTTCGGCCATGTAGGCCGCAGGTCGGCGCACCGGAAGCCACCGTGATCCGGCGTTGCCAAGCGCGCTGCGCGCGACGGTCCAGGCGTCGTGACCTCCGGCGTCGTCGTAGGTGTAAACCGGCGCGGACCGCTCCGCGATCATCATGCGTGCCACGCGGACGGCCGGGCGCAGCGACTCGGACCGTGCGTCCATCGAAATCGTGTAGGTTTCGCCCACCCGTTCCCATTCGAAATAGACCCGGTTGAAGTTCAGGTTCAACGCCGACACCGACGGGTTGTACCCCACATGCGGTAGTTGGCCGGGGTCGATCTGCCAGATCTCGGGCAACGCTCCCGTAGCGACACGGAAGGCACCTGTGACGTCGCGCACGCCCATGCCAACCAGATCCTCGGCCATCCGGGCCAGCGCATCGGTGTCAAACAGCGGATCGCCGGAGCCGACAAGCCACAAATCGCCGTCCAGCCGACCGTCAGCCATTACTCCGTCGGAGACAAGCCGCGTCCGGAAGCGGTAGGCCGGCCCCAGACGATCCAGCGCATAGGCGCAGCTGACGGCCTTGGCGACCGAAGCGGGTGGAAGCGGGTAAAGGGGGTTCACGACCTCCAAGACCTCTCCGGTCGCCGCGTCGGCCACAGAGAACCCGACGCGACCACCAAGCTCCGCCGCGCGGATAATCTCGGCGGCGTCAGGGATCGTGCCACCAGGAAGACCTTGCGGCCGCACCACGGGGCGCAGCGACCGTTGCGGCGGCGCGGCCCACGCGGCAGTGGCAGTGCTTGCAGAGAAGCCCGCCGGCAAAAAGGCGTCTGGTAATCATGGTGTCAAATCTGTTGGCAACTGCGATCAGATTACAGCGTCGCGGGGCGCGCGCTCAACCCCTCGTTTCGACACGTTACTGTGCAAGCCGGTGCAGGGTGTCCGGATCTGAAGTTGCCCTTCGGCGGACATGCCCAAGGGGGGGCAGGCCACAGCCTAGGTCCACTCACCCCGCGCCCGGATCTGGGAACTGGACACATCCACCATCGGCACATTCAGGAAACACCAGGCAGGCGGGTCCGCCCGGCCCAACAACCTGGCCTGCGATGCGGGCATCCTTGCGCCCCGGAACCTTTGCGCCGCCACCGATGTGCGGGCCGAGATCCTCTGACCGGGCCGCGCCAGCACACCCACCGGGACGTGCTCCATGATCCACTCCCACCTTTGCCAGCGGTGAAACTGTGCCAGATTGTCAGCCCCCATCAGCCACACGAACCGCACTCCGGGGTACAGGCCGATCAACCGCTCCACCGTTTGCGCTGTGTTTCTTGTGCCCAGTTTGGCCTCGATATCTGTCACCACGACACGCGGGTGGCGCACCAGCGCGCGCGCCGCATCCATGCGCTTTTCCATCGCCGCAGGCCCGCGCGCCTTCAACGGATTTCCCGGTGACACCAGCCACCAGACGCGATCCAGCCCGAACCGCTTCAGCGCTTCGCGGCTGACATGCACATGCCCTTCGTGGGGTGGGTCGAACGAGCCTCCGAACAGCCCGATCACTTGGCCCGGTCGGGCATATGGCACGGTGTGGCGCACAGGCAAAGAATCCTCGGTCGGCAAGCAAGAAGGCTTGATGGGCGGGGGCAGGGGACTTGTCAACAATGCGCCCGGACCGGCGGGCGCGATAGCGATCATTCTAACTAAAAGCGGCTCATGTTTTCCGGGTCAGGCCGGCGCGCGTTAACCCGGAGTTCTCAGTCGCGCCTGTATCTCAGGGCAGCGGCAAGTGCGGAAAGGCGGCAGGTCTGTTTGATGACGTTGATGGCTCTGACTCTCATGGAATGGTTCGTATCAGTGGGCGTCGACCCTGCGATCGCATTCTTCGCCATGGAAATCGCGCTCGCCGTGATGCTGATGATGACCTTGGTGATCCTTTCCGTCAAAGCCCGCTTGGCGGACCGGACCAGGCAATCGCTGGCCGAAGTTGCCCAAACGCTCGATTCCGTGTCCGAGCAGGAAATCATCATGCGCGCCATCGTGGAGAACGCGAATGATGGCCTCGTCTTTCATGACATGTACGGTCGCATTATCTGGGCGAACGCGGCCTACCTGCGGTCGATGGGGTATTGCCTGGATGAGATTATAGGCCGCCGCCCGCAGGAGTTTTGCGTATCATCGGCGCCTCCGATTTCGAAAGATGAGATGGATAACTGTCGACTGGACCCTGACAGTGCAGAGTTTGACGGCCTCGTGCGCCGCGAGGTTTACCGCAAATCCGGAGAGACGTTCTGGGAAGAGTACAGCCTATCGCTGGTGCATCTGAAATCCGGTGAGCAGCGCGTTATCCTGGTGTCACGCGACGTTACCGGACAGGTGCACCGCGAGTTGGAACTGGAGGAAGCGCAGGCTTACCTCTACCACGCGGCGCACCATGACGCGCTGACCGCTCTGCTCAACCGCAGCGCGTTTCTGCAGGCCACTGACAAAGTGCTGCATCACAAGGGTCAGAGAACCGAAGTCGGGCTGATCTATATCGACCTTGATCACTTCAAGGCCGTCAATGATACCAATGGTCATGCGGCGGGGGATCAATTGTTGCTGCATGTGGCAAATGCCATGCGCGACACCGCCCGCCCGGGCGATCTGCCCTGTCGGATGGGCGGCGATGAATTTGTGATGGCCTGTCCCGGCGTGACAGACTTCGACACCCTGCAGATGATTGCCGATACACTGCTGGAACGCATCCGCATCCCGATTACCTTTGATGATGCGATCTTGTCGTGCGGGGCCTCGATTGGTCTTGCACTGGACACCGGTGCTGCGGATCGTGCGGAAGATCTGATCCGCTCCGCTGATTTTGCCCTTTATGAAGCGAAGGTTCCCGGCGCCCCGGCCATCGCCCGCTACGACGCCAACCTGCATGACCGTCAAACCGCTGAAAACACGTTGATGGAGCAATTTGTGGATGCGCTCGATTGTGATGGCATCGACTTCATGTATCAGCCGATCCTTGACGCACGCACCGGTAAAATCCGTTCGTTCGAAGCGTTGGCCCGCTGGCACCATCCGGACGGGCGCGTCATAGGTCCTGACGTATTTCTTGGCTTCGCGGCCCGGGTGAACCGGATGACGGATGTCGATTTCTCGGCCATTCGCGCCACCGCGTCGCTTGTCGCGGACCTCAATAAACTCGGCCACGGCATTCGCGGCGCGTTCAACGTGTCCTCCGAATCCCTCGCCCATCCCGATTTCATGACCACCCTCCAGCACGAGGTGCGAGAGGCTCGACTGTCTCCGGAAATGCTGGTTGCCGAGGTGCTGGAAACTACGTTCTTCGGTGCCGATACCACCGATAGCCTTGCCGCCACGCGCATCAATGATCTGCGAAATCTCGGCTATAGCGTCTTCCTCGATGACTTTGGCGTCGGCTATGCAGGGCTCTCGCACCTCAGCCAACTCAACGTCAGCGGCGTAAAGCTGGACCGTTCGCTCATCGCCAATGTCACCAACGATCGCAGCGCGCGGATCATCACAACCGCCATCCTGCGCCTGTGTGATGAACTGGGCGTCGGCACACTGGGGGAGGGGATCGAATCGTTGGAACAGGCCGAATTCCTCGCGGCTCAGGGCTGCTACCGGCTACAGGGCTTCGGCATCGCCCGTCCCATGACCCGCGATGATGTCATTAAAATGGTGGAGGCTGGCGCTCCGATCTCTATCCCACCAGCGCCATCTCTGATCGCGCGCAGCGCCTGATCGGCGTCAGCACTGGTTTTCTGCAGCGACGTCCCGCAGTTATCCGGGCCGACGAAGATGACACCCCGCGCCCGGTTCCAACATGGCACCTGCACAGGCCAAGCCAGGAATGCCCCCGCGCGAGCATCCATCCCGCCGCCGCCAATGCTCGGCCAGACAATGAACGGGGTGGAGGGGATGTGTCGCAAGCGCGCCGATCACCGCCTGACCCGGATTGGCGCAGCTCACACCGGGATGCACCGTGACGGGACCAAATGCCCCCGGTGCCTCCACGATTGGCCCGGCATTTTGGCGCAGCTCACACCGGGATGCACCGTGACGGGACCAAATGCCCCCGCTGCCTCCACGAACGGTCCGGCAGTCGCGATGACGCCACCGGCTCCGGCAACCTGCACCCCGTCGACACCACCAATTGAACCTCCCCCGTCATCGCGGTAGGACCAGCGCAAATCGGTGCGGATAACGGGGTGCGCGATATGGCCAGCTATCAATATGTCTACCACATGGACGGTGTCTCCAAGACCTATCCCGGTGGCAAAAAATGCTTTGAAAACATCCGCCTGTCCTTCCTTCCCGGCGTGAAAATCGGTGTCGTGGGCGTCAACGGCGCGGGTAAATCCACGCTGATGAAGATCATGGCGGGTCTCGACAAGGACTTCACCGGTGAGGCGTGGTCAGCCGAAGGCGCCCGCGTGGGCTACCTGCCGCAGGAACCACAACTGGATGAAACCCTCACCGTGCGTGAAAACGTCATGCTCGGCGTGGCCGGCAAGAAGGCCGTGCTCGACAAGTATAACGAGCTGGCGATGAACTACTCCGATGAGACAGCGGATGAAATGGCGGCGCTGCAGGACAGGATCGACGCCGAAAACCTCTGGGATCTCGACAGCCAGATCGACGTCGCGATGGAAGCGCTCCGTTGTCCGCCTGACGATGCCGCCGTGGACACCCTCTCGGGCGGTGAACGTCGTCGCGTCGCCCTGTGCAAGCTGCTGCTGGAAGCGCCCGAAATGTTGCTGCTCGACGAGCCGACCAACCACCTCGACGCGGAAACCATCTCATGGCTGCAACAGCACCTGATCGACTACAAGGGCACCATCCTGATTGTCACCCACGACCGTTATTTTCTTGACGATATCACCTCGTGGATCCTGGAACTGGACCGTGGTCGCGGCATCCCCTATGAGGGCAATTACTCCGCCTGGCTGGAGCAGAAAGCCAAACGGCTTGAGCACGAAGCGCGCGAGGACAAGACCCGCCAGAAAACGCTGGAGCGTGAACTCGAATGGATCCGCCAGGGTGCCAAGGCCCGTCAGGCCAAGCAAAAGGCCCGGATCAACGCTTATGAGGATCTGGCCGGCAAGTCCGAGCGTGAAAAGCTGGCGCGCGCCACGATCATCATCCCCAACGGCGAACGCCTCGGCGGCAAGGTGATCGACATCGAGAACCTCAAGAAAGGCTATGGCGACAAGCTGCTGATCGAAGACCTCACCTTCGCGCTGCCACCGGGCGGCATCGTCGGGGTCATCGGCCCGAACGGTGCCGGTAAATCCACCTTCTTCCGCATGCTCACAGGGCAGGAACAGCCCGATGCGGGCACGCTCGAATATGGCGACACCGTCGATCTGGCCTTCGTCGACCAGTCCCGTGATGCCCTGGCAGGCGACGCGACGGTGTGGGAGGAGATTTCCGGCGGGGCCGAGATCATCGAACTGGGCGACGCCTCCATGAACTCCCGCGCCTATTGCTCCGCGTTCAACTTCAAAGGCGGCGATCAGCAGAAGAAGGTCGGGCAGTTGTCGGGCGGTGAACGCAACCGTGTCCATATGGCCAAGCTGTTGAAATCGGGCGGAAATGTCCTGCTGCTCGACGAACCGACAAACGATCTGGACGTTGAGACGCTGCGCGCGCTGGAAGATGCCCTGACCGATTTTGCAGGCTGCGCCGTCGTCATCTCCCACGATCGTTTCTTCCTCGACCGCATCTGCACCCACATCCTGGCGTTTGAGGGCGAGGCCCATGTGGAGTGGTTTGAGGGCGATTTCTCGGCCTACGAGGAAGACAAGAAACGCCGTCTGGGGCCAGATGCTCTGGAGCCGAAGCGGCTCAAGCACAAGAAGTTTGTGAGATGAGGCCCGAACGCCCCGTGGCAACATCGGGCGCGCAGGGCATTTCGTAGGGCGGGGTTCACCCCGCCACGCAGCATCCGCCGCTTTGTATCGGTTTTATTTCTGTGTCTTTCATAGGATCGAGATTTAGATCGTGGTGCTGGTGGAGGTGCTCAAACCATCAAGCGGCAGGTGAGCGGACCGCGATGCGACAACCGCAAATCCCGCCCGAAAGCTGCAAGCGCTGAGCGGCGCTGTGTCGAAACCTTTGCGGGGAGCAGGCTAAGGCGGTCCGGATGCGCGATGCTGATGGGTAGCCGTCGAATTGCCGGGCCCAACTGATCATAGGGTTTGGCGAACCGCTGAGTAACGGGCGGTACAATCAACTGAGTGCAACTGAGTGGTTCTTAACTGCTCATCCGGATGGGCGTCGCTTAGGGTTATTCCAATGCGGTTTACGATTAAGATAAAGTGGTGCGTTCGCTACGCTGACATTGTCGGCACGGCTTCCCTTTCCGTTTGCGACGACGTCACCCCGCCAACCGCGCGCGGCGGGATAAATCCCGCCCTACGGCTTCCCCATATTCGCCCTCACGTTCCTCCCCGCACCACGCCGCCTCGACCCGCCCCAACCGAATATCGCGATGGATCGATGACGCCGCCCAATCCACGGGCCGCTCCACGAACCCATGCTTCACCGGGTTCAGCCAGCAATAGCGGATATGCGCCTCAAGATCGCGCTCATCCCGGCAATGATGCTCCCAGAATCGCCGTTGCCACACCGCCGTCTCGCGCTTCGCTACGCGTAGACCGGGCTTTAGCCCGGAATACTTCCCGATCGAAACCTCCGGAAATGACGTCGGAAACCGGGGCTCCGGGCTAAAGCCCGGTCTACGATCCGCCTCAGCCGCCCGCCAACCACGGGTAAACCGCGCCTTGATCGCGCCCCAGCGCTGCGAATAATCCGGATCGCTCAACGGCAACCGCCACACCGCATGCATGTGATCTGGAAGAACCACCCAGGCGAGTATCTCAAACGGTCGGGCCTGCTTGGTTTCCCGCACCGCGTCCCGCAACACGTCCAGATGATCCAACACCGCGGTCGATCCACGATCCGCAAGGCAGACGGTGAAGAACACGGGCGGACCCGTCAGCGCTGGCCTGCGGTAATTCGGCATCTCTCAAGCATACTCTCGGTGTGGTTAACGGACCCTGAACGCCCCGCCACAGCCCGCCCTAATGTCCTGCTAAAAGGTTAACGAAAATAATATATCGAAAAGTATCAATGCCTTGAAGCCTTGCTCAACCTTGAGCACCCCCTTGACCCAGATCAACGCCCGCCGAACCGCACCCTTCTAGTGTCCCCCCATCCAGAGACCCAAAAGGGAGACACAATCCATGTCCCACACCCCCCACGAGCTTGCCGAAGATTTCCCCGACAAGGCCGATACCATCCACAAACTCAAGGAAACCGACGGCGAATTTCGCCATCTTGCGGATCGGTATCATGACCTCAACCGCGCGATTCACCGGGCCGAGACGAATGTGGAACCGATCAGCCCGGCAGCAGAAAAGGACCTGCGGAAGGAGCGCGTGGCGCTCAAGGACCGGATCGCCGCGAAACTGGCCAAGGGCTAGGAGCCCCGTCACGCATTGGCATAACTTTGCCAATCGCGCGCAGCCATTCAGCACAGACTTGCTTTTCTCCCCGGAATCCGCCATATGGCTCTCGCGACCGTTACCGCATTCGATCCACTGTCTCCTCTACCAAGGCCTCAGTTTCGATCCTGCTACACTGACGCCACACCGCCGCATGCACGCGGGCGGGACTATGATCTAGGAGACACACGATGGCCAATGGCACCGTGAAATGGTTCAACTCTACCAAAGGCTTCGGCTTCATCGCACCAGAAACTGGCGGCAAGGACGTGTTCGTGCACATCTCTGCTGTTGAGCGTTCCGGTCTGACGGGCCTCGCCGACAACCAAAAAGTGACCTTCGACCTCGAAGCTGGCCGTGATGGCCGCGAGAGCGCCGTGAACCTGAAGACCGTCTGAACGACGCTTCAGCAGTTGCTGACAAGATGCAGGCGCGCCCGGTTGCGGACGCGCCTTTTTCGTGTGCGGATTAGTCGTTCAGCACGAACGTCACCTTCAGCGTGACACGGTATTCGTCGATCTTGCCGTCTTTCACCGTGACTTTCTCATCCTGCACCCAGGCACCTTGCACACCCTTCAGGGTTTCGCAGGCGCGCTTTATGCCTTCCTGAACGGCGTCCTCAAAACTTGTGGTGGATGATGCGATAATTTCGGTTACGCGAGCAACGCTCATGGCTCTCTCCCTTTGGTGGTCTGGCCCGATTATTCGAACCTTGCGATCACCATAGCACGTCTGAGCGCCCTGCCGCCCACGGTGGCGAATATCCGCCAACGCTCTGAAATAGTGCGGGAAAGGCAGCAAGCTATCGGATATCAGCACGCCGATATTGTGTGGCACGGGGCAAATGGGCCTTGATCGAGGCACTCCTCCACAGACCAACCCCAAGGACGCGACCGATGACCCGTTCCTCACAATCCAGCCCCACCAAAGTATGGCGCCCGACCAACCCGATCCCCTCCAAGCCCGCACCCGTCCCGTTCCGGTTCACCGATTGGGCTTCAATCTGAGGGGCCGAACAGCCCTGTCAAGTCAATGTACCACCCACTGACAGAACACCTGAACATCGTAAATTTAGGGTGAAAAGGAGCCAAACCATGCCCCCGCGCAAGCCAGAACCACCCCAACGCAAGCCGCGTCCCGCACCCTTCCGCTTCACGGATTGGGCAGCGATTTAAGGCCAATTCGCCCATGATGGACTGACCCCGCAGTCTGTCCCCGTGCCGCGATGCACCGTAGCGCGCCCGGACACCAGCCATTCGCGGAGGTTCCCGTCGTATGTCACCTGGTCAATACCGCGGCCTTTGGCCATCGTTCGGTGCACATCACAATGAAGTTGGTCCAACGATCCATCGGGACATCTTAATCTGTCCTTTCGGGGAGCAGATTTGCGCGCGTTTCTGGGAATTCGACGACCGATGAAATGTTTCGCGTTGCCAGCGCCATATTCTCCGCTAACCTTGTTCCAGTCCAACCGCATAGGAGCTTCTCAAGACCATGCGCAATATCTCAAAGACAGTCGCGACCGTCGTCGCCGCTGCAACCCTGCTTTTGGCCCCGGCAGCGTCCGCCCAAGACGCGGAGGAGTCGGAATATGTTCAGGCTCTCATGACGTCGATGAACCAATTGTCCGTGCGCTTCAATCGGGAGGTATGTGGATTCATCCTGCAGGATGCGCAGGGTAACTATTCCTCTACCAAAGTGTCCTGGGGTGGCGAAGCCAACTGCGCGTCCTTGCCGATCGAGCCGGGAGTGAGGCCGGTGTCGTCATGGCACACCCATGCCGCCTGGGGCCTGGGCTACGACGGAGAAGTGCCGTCTATTCAAGACGTTGAAGGTGACATGCGGTTTGGTGTGAACGGTTGGATCGCCACACCCGGTGGCCGACTGTGGTACGTGAACGGCACCACCGGATTCATCACGCAGGCGTGCGGGCGCGGTTGCTTACCCTCTGATCCTGACTTTTACCCGGAGGAGCATGGGCCAGTCGGTGAAACGTACTCGCTGGACGGATTGTACCAGCGGTTCAATCGCTGGCGCTGATCCGGGATTAGAGTTTTATTCGGCTAGCAGACCAAGGGTTCCGGCGCGCGAAAAGTGCCTGGAGCCCATTCCCGCAATCCCGGCCTATTCGGCCGCCTCCATATAATCCTCCAGGGGCGGGCAGGTGCAGATCAGATTGCGGTCGCCTGCGACATTGTCCACGCGGTTCACGGGGGGCCAGTATTTGTCGACCCTGAACGCACCGGGAGGGAAGCAGCCTTGCTCACGACTGTAGGTGCGATCCCAGTCGCGGACCAGGTCCTCCATCGTGTGGGGCGCGTTGTGTAGCGCGCTTCGATCAGCCGCAATCGTGCCTGCCTCAACCTCCGCTATTTCTGCGCGGATCGCCTGCATGGCGGTCACGAACCGATCAAGCTCTGCCTTCGGCTCGGATTCGGTGGGCTCCACCATCAGAGTGCCTGATACGGGCCAGGACATCGTGGGCGCGTGGAAGCCGTGGTCCATCAGACGCTTGGCGATATCATCGACGGTAATACCCGCCTCCGCGAAGGGGCGGGTATCGAGGATGCATTCATGTGCCACGCGCCCGGTTTTTCCCTTGAAAAGAATGGCATAGTCGGAACTGAGCTGCTTCGCTATGTAGTTGGCGTTCAAGATCGCTACCTTGGTGGCCTGGGTAATCCCCTTGCCGCCCATCAGGTGCACATAGGCGTATGAAATCGGCAGGATCGATGCCGAGCCATAGGGCGCGGCCGAGACGGGACCCTGGGTGCCACCGGTTTCAGGATGACCCGGCAGGTGAGGCGCAAGATGCGCTTTGACGCCAATCGGCCCCATGCCGGGGCCACCGCCACCGTGAGGGATGCAGAAGGTCTTGTGCAGGTTCAGGTGGCTGACATCGGCACCCAGATCACCCGGCTTCGACAGGCCGACCATGGCATTCAGGTTTGCGCCATCGAGGTAGACCTGACCGCCAAACTCATGTGTGATCGTGCAGATGTCGCGCACAGTTTCCTCAAACACGCCGTGCGTGGACGGATAGGTGATCATGCAGGCGGCCAGGTTATCGCCCGCCGCCGAGGCCTTGGAGCGGAAATCCTCCACGTCGATATCCCCGTTCTCGGCCACTTTCACGACGACGACCTGCATGCCCGCCATCTGCGCGGAGGCAGGGTTCGTGCCGTGGGCAGAGACCGGGATCAGGCAGATATTCCGTGCCGTGTCGCCTTGCGCCCGGTGATAGGCCGCGATGGTCAGAAGTCCCGCATATTCGCCCTGAGCGCCGGAGTTCGGCTGCATCGACATGGCGTCGTAACCCGTGATCTCACACAGTTTCGCGCCGAGGTCTTCGAGCATCTCGGCATAGCCCTCTGCCTGATCCGCGGGCGCGAAAGGGTGCAGCGCGCCGAATTCGGGCCAGGTGACGGGCATCATCTCTACCGCGGCGTTCAGCTTCATGGTGCAGGAGCCGAGCGGGATCATGGCGCGGTCCAACGCCAGGTCACGGTCTGACAGGCGGCGCATGTACCGCATCATTTCCGCCTCGGCGCGGTTCATGTGGAAGATCGGGTGGGAGAGGAAGTCCGTCGTGCGCTGCTGCGCGTCGGGGATGGCCGGAGCGTTCTGCGCCGGGGCCAGATCGACGCCAAAAGCGGCGCAGACGGCCTCCAGATGCGCGTCCGTTGTGACCTCATCCACAGAGATGCCGATGCCGTCGGTCCCCACGTCGCGCAGGTTGATCCCACGCGCGACGGCCGCGGCCATGATCCGCGATTGCCTGTCGCCGACATGGAGGGTGATGGTATCAAAGAAGCTTTCGTTGTCCGGAGGATAGCCGCCCGCCCGCAGGCTTTCGGCCAAACGCGCGGCTCGAAGATGCACGCGCTCTGCAATGGCGCGCAGGCCGAGAGGGCCGTGGAAGACAGCATAGAAACTTGCCATGACGGCGAGCAGCGCCTGCGCGGTGCAGACGTTGGAGGTGGCTTTCTCTCGCCGGATATGCTGCTCGCGCGTTTGCAGCGACAGGCGGTAGGCCTGACGGCCGTGACTGTCGACGGAGACCCCGACGATCCGCCCCGGCAATGCGCGCTTGAGCGCATCGCGGCAGGACATGAAGCCAGCGTGTGGGCCTCCGTATCCCAACGGCACCCCAAAGCGCTGCGCCGAGCCGACGGCAATGTCAGCGCCCATGGCACCGGGTTCTTTGACCAGCGTCAACGCCAGAAGATCTGTGGCGACTATGGCCAGCGCCTTGGCCTGATGCAGCGCGTCGATCAGGGCAGATGGGTCCGCCAACCCGCCAAAGGTGCCCGGATACTGAAAGATCGCGGCAAAGACCGCGTCCGGCTGCAACGCCTCGGGTGTGCCGATGATGACCTCAATCCCCAACGGGGCGGCGCGCGTCTCGATCACGGCGATCGTCTGCGGATGGCAGCTCTCATCCACAAAGAACGCGCGCGCCTTGGATTTCCCGGCACGTTGCGCCATGACCATCGCCTCGGCTGCCGCCGTGGCCTCGTCCAGCAGGGAGGCGTTGGCTACCTCCAGTCCCGTCAGGTCCGACACCATGGTCTGGAAGTTCAGAAGCGCCTCAAGCCGACCCTGCGCGATCTCCGGCTGGTAGGGGGTGTAGGCAGTGTACCAGGCCGGATTTTCCAACACATTACGCTGGATCGCTGGCGGGGTATGAGTGCCAAAATACCCCTGGCCGATCATCGAAACCATTGGCTTGTTCTTTGCCGCGATGCTCCGCATATGATCCAGCAACTCCGCCTCGGACAGAGCCGGCCAAGCCAGCGCGCGATCCTGCCGGATCGAAGCAGGCACCGTGTCGTCGATCAACGCATCAAGGCTGTCGGCCCCCACCGAGCGCAGCATCTGCGCCATCTCGGTCGGCGAGGGTCCAATGTGGCGGCGGTTGGCGAAATCAGTCGGGTCGTAGTCGGTGGTCGTCCAGGTCATAGCGGGCTCCATTGGCCAGTGCTCTCGGCGCATGCTCGTTCATCTTGCGAGATACAACTCCGGGGTGTGCGGCGCCTGCGCCGCGAGGGGCAGCGCCCCTATTCCCCGATGTGATCGTTGTATTCGTCTTCGGTCATGTACTCGTCCAACGCCTCGGCGCTCTCGACCTTGATCTTAAAGAACCAGGCGGCCCCCATGGCATCCTCGTTCACAAGCGCGGGCTTGTCGGCGAGCGCTTCGTTGACCTCCACGATTTCACCGTCCAGTGGCGCGATGATATCGGAGGCGGCTTTCACGCTCTCGATCACCACGATCTCATCGCCTTTTGAAACCTGCGTCTCGATCTCGGGCAATTCGACATAGACAACGTCGCCCAGTTGCGTGGCGGCGTGTTCCGTGATGCCGACAGTGATGATGTTGCCATCAGCTGACAGCCATTCGTGGTCTTCGGTGAATTTCATGAGGGATCTCCGCTTTTGAAATTGGGAATTTAGCGTTTGTAGCCGGGGGGTGTGAACGGCAGTTTGGTTTGCGTGACGGGCAGGCGCTTGCCGCGGACCTCGCCGAACAAGGTGATGTCGCGCGGCGTGGCGGCGTCAATCAGAGCCAGCGCCATAGGCGCGCCAAGGGTCGGACCAAACCCGCCGGAGGTAATTGTGCCGATGGGGTCGGTTGCGATTTCATCTGCATAGATTGCCACGCCCGCGCGCATCGGCGCGCGACCTTCCGGCAGCAGGCCCACCCGACGGCGAGGTGCGCCGCTCGCGATCTGGTTCAGCACCGCCTCCGCTCCAGGAAAGCCACCCGCCCGCGCACCGCCTGTGCGACGGATCTTGCCGATGGCCCAGGCCTGTCCGGCCTCCACCGGGCTGATGCCGGTGTCCATGTCCTGCCCGTAAAGCGGCAATCCCGCCTCCAGACGCAGCGAATCCCGCGCGCCGAGACCTACGGGCGCGACCCGCTCGTCCGCCAGCAGCGCGCGCGCGAAGGCCTCAGACCGCTCATTCGGGATAGATATCTCATACCCGTCTTCGCCGGTGTAGCCGGATCTGCTGATCCACACCTCGGTCCCGTCCCACGTCATCCGGGCGCTGTCCATGAAGCGCATGGCCGCCACCTCGGGGATCAGATCTGCCAGCGCTGCCTCGGCCCTGGGTCCTTGCAGGGCCAGCAATGCGCGGTCCTCGATGACATCCACGTCATCAATATGCGCCCTCAGATGCGCTATGTCGCCATCCTTGCAGCCTGCATTCACGACAAGAAACAAACCACCCGGCACGCGCGCGATCATCAGATCATCCAGCACGCCGCCCGCGTCATTGGTGAAAAACCCATAGCGCTGCCGGCCCACGTCCAGCCCAAGCACATCCACAGGCACCAGCGTCTCCAGCGCGACGTCGGCGCCTGCGGGCAGCATGACCTGACCCATATGGCTGACGTCGAACAGCCCCGCGTTCTCGCGCGTCCACTGGTGCTCTGCCATAACGCCCGCTGAATATTGCACAGGCATCGCGTCAGCCGGCAAAACCGACGAATTTACCGCCCAGTTCAGCGTGCAAATCGGCCAGCACCAGTGTCTTGAGATCGTCAGTCATTTCGCCCCGCCCATATCTGCATCAGCCACACCGGCCCGAAACGGACCTGTGCCAAGTGATGCCCCCTCTGTCCGTTCGCCTGAGATCGTTATCCCTTCGGCGGAGGGCACGCGCCCTCACTCTCCAGAGTATCGTCGCACCACAGGTCCTTTTGCCTGAGAGATTACCGGGGCGGTTGCTCCTTCGGCCCAATTGCATCCGGTGGTCCGGCGACAAGAGAGTCTCCCTGTGATGGGATCAGGATACATGGACGCGGGCCATGATCAAGGGGTCTTGATAGCGCTCCTCAATTGCCCCATTCGGGACCGCATGATTGATCCCTACTTTTTCGGCTATGGCAGCCTGGTGAACCGTCAAACCCACGCCTATCCGCGGGCGGTCCACGCGGAGGTGCACGGGTGGCAGCGGTTCTGGCGCGGTACCGGGTTGCGCAAAGTGGCGTTTCTGTCGGCGGAGCCAGCGTCAGGGGGGGTGATCAAGGGCTTGATCGCTGCCCGTTCCGGAAACGATTGGGCGGCACTTGATCTGCGCGAAGAGGCCTACATCCGCCACAGGGTCAAGGACATCAGCCATGTTCATGGTGATCTGGATGTGCAGATCTATTCCGTCGCATCACAACATCTGGATGGGGGCAGTCACCCGATCCTGCTGAGCTATCTGGATACCGTCATTCAAGGCTACCTGCACGAATACGGGGAAGACGGCGCGCGGGATTTCTTCGATACAACAGGCGGTTGGGACACGCCGATCACACACGACCGCGCAGACCCGGTCTATCCCCGTGCCACACGGCTGACCGATGCGGAACGTGCCTTCGTCGATGACAATCTGGCTCGTGTCACCACCTAGAGCGTCAGGTGCCGTGCCCGCGCACCGCGCTCGATGGCGGCCGCGTGCAGGCGGTCGATGTTCAGGAAATGACGCAGTTCTTCGAGGAATCGCAGTTCCTGTTGAGCCAGTTTGCCGTCTGCTGCCGCCACATCGCAGGCCAAGGCATAGGCCGTCTCGAACAGGGCCTCGGGCAGCTCCTCCTTGACGAGGCCAAACAGCGCGTCCAGGCCGTCCTCCTCCTCGAAGAGATCAAAGACGATGCCCGCCACCAGCCGCATCCGGTCCGCGTCATAGCTGCCGAAGACGGGCAGGAAGTTGACCATCTGCTCGATCGACAGCAACTCCGATGTGCGGATTGTCTCGTCTGATACCGAGATCCCGACCATGATCGCCACAAGCGAATCTTCCGGGGTGAAAATGTGATCTGTCATGGGGTTCGTCCTCTGTGCGGTCATGTGTCATTTATTGACGGGGGACGTGTCAGACAATAGGTGCAGGGCCGGGCAATTTGACCCGTGCATCAGGATTTCTTCCCATGACCGATCTGCGTGACGCTGCAATGACCTCCAAGGCCTGGCCCTTCGAAGAGGCGCGGCGCGTGCTTAGCCGCTATGAAAGCGCCCCGCCGGAGAAGGGCTATGTGCTGTTCGAGACAGGGTACGGCCCCAGCGGTCTGCCACATATCGGCACGTTTGGCGAAGTCCTGCGCACCACCATGGTGCGCCGTGCGTTCGAGGTGCTCAGCGATATCCCGACGCGAATGATCTGTTTCTCCGACGATCTCGACGGCATGCGCAAGGTGCCGGGCAATGTGCCCAATGCGGACAGCCTGACCGAGCATCTGCAACGCCCGCTGACCTCCGTACCCGATCCCTTCGGCACTCACGACAGTTTCGGCGATCACAACAACGCCATGCTGCGGCGGTTTCTGGACACCTTCGGGTTCGAGTATGATTTCATTTCGGCCACCGAGTTCTACAGCACGGGCCAGTTCGATGAGATCCTCAGGCGCGCGGTGGAGCGCTATGACGACATCATGAAAGTGATGCTCAAAAGCCTCCGCGAGGAGCGCCGCCAGACCTATTCCATCTTCCTGCCGATCCATCCGGAAACGGGGCGGGTTCTGTATGTGCCGATGACATCGGTGAACGCGCGTGACTACACCGTGACTTTCGACGACGAAGAGGGCCGCGAATGGACGCTTCCGGTGACCGGAGGCAATGTGAAATTCCAGTGGAAGCCTGATTTCGGCGCGCGATGGGCTGCGTTGGGTGTGGATTTTGAGATGTACGGCAAGGATCATTCCACCAATACGCCGATCTATTCCCGCATCTGCGAGATCCTCGGAACCAAGGCGCCCGAGACCTACAGCTATGAGCTGTTCCTGGACGAGGGCGGGCAGAAAATCTCCAAGACGTCCGGCAACGGCATCAGCATTGACGAATGGCTGACCTACGCCTCAACGGAATCGCTGTCGTATTTCATGTTCGCCAAGCCCAAGACGGCCAAGCGGATGCATTTCGATGTGATCCCCAAGGCCGTCGATGAGTATCACCAGCAACTGCGCGCCTATGCGGGCCAGGATACTGCGCAGCGTCTTGCCAATCCGGTCTACCATATTCACGGCCACAACGTGCCCGCGTCCTCGATGATCGTCAGTTTCGCGATGCTCCTGAACCTCGCGTCCGTCTCCGGGGCCGCCGACAAAGAGGCGCTCTGGGGCTTCATCCGACGCTATGCGCCGGACGCCACGCCCGAGACGCACCCCGATCTGGACCAGGCCGCGGGCTTTGCCGTTCGCTACTACAACGACTTCGTCAAGCCCACGCGCACCTTCCGCGTTGCCACCGACAAGGAGCGCGCGGCGATGGAGGATCTGATTGCACGCCTCAAAGCCTACGACGGCCCGGTGGAGGATGAAGCGATCCAAACCATCGTGTTCGCCGTCGGAAAGGCCCACGCGTTTGAACCGCTGCGCGATTGGTTCAAGGCGCTTTACGAAGTGTGCCTCGGCGCGTCGCAGGGTCCGCGTTTTGGTGGGTTCATCGCACTTTACGGCGTGGAGGAGACGATCACGCTGATGGAAGACGGCCTGGCAGGCAAACTTGCGGGCTGAAACTTTTCGCGATCGCACTACGTTTATTCAAATCATCACGTGTTCTTGATCTCAGGAGACTTCCATGATCCGCATTATCGCCCTGTCCGTATTTCTCGCGCTTGGCCTTGGCGTGATCGCCGCTTTCATCGCGCCGCGCGCCGTCGCCGCGCAAGAGGTTTTGCAATCCAACCCGGCGATTGAGGCCGTCATCGGCAATCAGCTAGATGCCTTCCGGCGGCAGGACGTGCCGGACGCATGGCAATACGCCAGCCCGACCATTCAGAGCATCTTCGGCGACCCGCAGGCCTTTGGCCGCATGGTTCAGGAGGCGTTTCCGATGGTCTGGGATCCGGCACGGACCGCGTTCATTGACCTTCAGGCCTTCGGGGGTCTGACGATCCAGCGGGTCGAGATCATCGATCAGGGCGGCAACACGCACTACCTCGGTTATGCGATGGTGGAAACGCCCGATGGCTGGCGCATCAACGGTGTCCAGATCCTGACTGCGCCTTCGGTCGCGGCATGACGTCCGTCAAATTATTCGCAGCCCGTTAACGCCCCCTTAACCTCTCGGGCTTAGAGATATCCATGCAAGTGGGCTCACGTGCCGTTTCAACCGGTCGCGCCTGCATCAATTACAGACATTGCAACACAACCGAGGTGACCGTTCAGGGTGCCTTGATTGCCCCTGTTCCGGTCCAGGACACACGCGGGGCCCCTGAACAGGGACGCGCCCCGTGCCAAAAGGGGTACGATATGAACCAGGTGATCACAGACGGCCTAATCCTTATGCCGCCAGCCTTCTCTGACGGGCTTGGCGTTTGGTCCCGGCAAGATGGCCGGCCCGGTAGCGATACCTGGGCGACGGCGCCCAACGCCGCGATCGTGGCCGCCGACAGCGACTTCGGCGATTGCCTGGAAATCCTGAAAATCGACGCCACCACGCGCATCCGCTCCATGGGGCAGACGCCGATCATTCCGGGCACGTATCTGCGTATTTCGGCCCGCGTGAAAGTGCTGTCGGGCAATCTTCCCGATGTGCGCATCGCCGCCTGGCCCGGGGCCGGAGCGGACCTCTATGTCGCCGGTCTGGACGAGGTGGCGGGGACTGTCGACATTCCCGCCTATGGCTCCATCACCACGGTGACGGCGATCATCGGCACCGGTGCGCGCGGCGGCGTGGATCTGGCCTGGGGTACCGGGCCCGGCTATGCCCACGTCGGTCTCGATTTCACCGGTCCGAACGGTGGCCAGGTCCGGATTGAGAGCATTACCGTTGAAGACGTCACCTCCGTCTTCCACCGCAAGCTGATGGATTGGGTCGATGTGCGCGACTACGGTGCGATTGGCGACGGAGTGACCGATGATCGCGCGGCCTTTGCCGCCGCCGATGCCGCTGCGGCGGGCCGTGAGGTGATGATCCCCGCCGGCGATTATTTCATCGGTTCCAACGTCACGCTGACCAACCCCGCCCGCTTCGAGGGCCGCGTGGTGATGCCCGACAACGTGCGCATCGCGCTTGATGAAAACTTTGACCTCGACGGCTATGCCGAGGCATTCGGAGACGAGGTTCTTGGCCTCAAGAAAGGCCTGCAACAGCTCTTCAACCAGTCCGAATTCGAAGCCTTCGACCTGTGCGAACGCCGCATCGTGCTGGATGAGCCGCTTGATATTCAGGGTATTGTCGGCAACCGAAACACCTACGCCAACCGCAGGGTGCTTCGCAACGGGCAGTTCGTGGCGACGTCTTCCAGCGCCTGGGCCGACACCGTCGTCAGCCGCTCTGCGGCATGGTCGGACAGTTCCGCGTTTGAGCTGACGGGCGTGTCGAACGCAGCTGATATCCCGGTCGGATCGCTGGTGACCGGGCCGCTTGGTGTGGGCCGTGAGGTTTACGTGCGCGCCGTCAATGCCGCGCAGAACAAAGTGTTCCTGTCCTCGCCCCTCGTGGCGCCTCCGTCGAACCAGACCTATACGTTCACCCGGTTCAAATACATGCTGGACTTCATCGGCTGGCAGAACCTGCAACGCTTCATCGTCTCGGATATAGAGTTCCTGTGCGGGGGCCTGTGTTCTGCGATCAACCTGTCGCTCGACGGTTTGGTGTTCCAGATCCAGGACTGCTACTTCACCGGACCCAAGGACCGCGCCATCACCTCTGCCGACGAGGGTTGTCAGGGTATGCAGATCGACCGCTGCCAGTTCCTCTCGAACGAGCAGACGCTCAATGTGCCGGATCGCAAATCGGTCGGCTTCAACATCAACTCGTCGGACTGCAAGATCCGCGACAACCGTTGCGTGAAGTTCCTTCACTTCGGGGTCATTTCCGGCTCCGGAACGATCATGACCGGCAACCACTTCTTCCAGGGCGACAGCGTCGCCGAGGGCGTGCGCTCGCCCGGTCTGGTGATCGCGGATGCCAATGCGAAGATGTCGTTCTCCAATAACTACGTCGACAATTGCTACCTCGAATGGACCAACGAGAAGGACCCGACACCTGACTTCACCGGCGGGTTGTCGTTCCATGGGCTGACCATTCAGGGCAACATCTTCTTCGCCACAAACACGGCTCCATGGATGCGGTTCATTTCGATCAAGCCATTCGGCACGGACCATTTCATCAACGGCATGTCGGTTACAGGCAACCTGTTCAAAAAGACCAGCGGTGCGCAACTGGAAGCGGTGGAAGGGGTGGACGACAGCTTTGCCTCGCTTGATCTGAGCCGCACGGCGGACCTGCAATTCGACAGCAATACGTTCCAGGGCATCGTGAAGCGGGCCGAGAACCCGACTTATATCCGCGCCACCCAGAACACGGCGGCGCAGACCTGGACTGTGGATATGTCGGACTACACACCGTTTGGTGCTCCGGTGAAATACGGTCTCTCGGTTCTGCCCGACGGCCCGGTTCGCAGCGCCTCGAACGTTGCGATCTACACCCAGCCGTTTACCCAGGGCTTCCAGGGAGTGGGAGGCACATCGCTCAACATCGGTTGGTCTCAACCGGTGAGGGGATCGGTTTACGTGACGGCGCGCTGCGATAACTGACACGATCCGGGCGTCCGCCCTGTGGCGCAGTGACTGCGACACCGGGGGCATTGATGGCTTTCCTTCTGATCCCGGTGCATTAAATTGCATTCGGGATCAGGTGGTTAATGGGAGCTCTCGTGTTGCGTCTTGAATGCGTCCAGGATTATCCGCGCCCCCCGGTGCTTGAGCCAGCAGGAGTGCGCTTGCGCGTGATTTATAAGGGCATAGAGCTGGCAGACAGTGAGTTCGGGCCTGAGAGTGCTGGAGACGCACCACGCCCCAACCTACTATATCCCGCCCTCCGACATCATCATGTCCGCTCTCGTGCCGTCCACCCGACAGACGCTGTGCGAGGTCAAAGGTCTCGCCACCTTCTATGATCTGGTCCTGAATGGGCGCCGCGCCCGCAATGCGGCGTGGAGCTATCGCGCTCCGACCGCCCGCTTCGAGCGCCTTCGCGATCACATCGCGTTCTACGCCACCTCTGTGGATGAGGCCTATGTCGGCGCGTTTCGCGTCATGGCGCAGCCCGGTGACTTCTACGGTGGATGGGTGACACCCAACCTGACCGGAAAGATCAAGGGCGCACACGGGACGATGCACTGGTGAACCTTGGGCATCGGAAAAGCTGGGGCTACGTCCTCGCGCTGCGCACCATCCGCTCCGCACTGATGTAGCGCGACAATTCCGTCCATGTTTCGGGGTCCAGCAGGGTCAGCATCCCGTCATCGGTCGCATAGCCGTAGCGCAGGATTTCGCCTGTTGAGGTCTTGAAGCTCAGATGCGCTCCGTCTGACTCCAGTTCCGCCTGCTTTTCGCAGGCCCACAGGCTGGTGCCATGGTTTCGGAGCGCCCAGATGCCCACAAATGTCAGCCCATCGTCGCCAACCGCCGGGCTGAGAACGGAATAGCCGTTGTCGTCGGTAAAATCCCAGGCATCACCCGTCTCATCCTCGATCCAGGTGCCGATGGGTGTGGCACCTTCGCCCAACACGCGCCTGTAGCGTCGCCCACCCCAGACCATCACCGCACCCTCGTCCTGAAACCGCAGCACCGCGTCAGGTTCGGCGACAAAATAGCCGCCATCCGCGGTGATCTCATAGGTCTGCGGCTGGCCGGGGACCAGCCAGATGCCAACGAGAGCGGGGTCGATATCGGTGTCTGTCATGCCGACAGTCTGGCACGGAATTCCAGTCCCGCCAAATGGTTAACGCGCGCGGGGCAAGTCCGGGCCCGGAGGTGAGTCCGTCAGGCCACAAGATCTGCCGCGCTCAGGTGGTAGGCCTGTCCGAACCCGCCGTTGAGCATCGCTGACTGGGGGGCGAAACGGACAAGGCGGAAGTCGCCGAAATCGTAGTAAAGCCGCGCTTTTGGATAGCGGCCGAGGTAGTGCCCGCGGAGCGCCGATTTGTGCGCCGGCATGGCCAGAGCCTGCAGGGTCAGGCGCGGATGTGTCAGGGGATCACCCCTGACACCGGGCTCTCCGATCAGCAGCGAGCACACCGGATTGGCATCGAGCGCGCGGGTATGCGTGGACAGGGTCGAGATCACCGTCAGCGGCATGCCGTCCGGGCCGGCGACCAGCGCGATGCGGGTGACGACAGGCGCAGCCGTCGCTGGGTCCAGCACGGCCAGCGCTGCAAAACGAGCCGTTTGGATCAGGTCCTGCGCAAGGGCCCGTGCCTCCCCGTCGGTCGGTCGGATTGTGCTGTTGGATTGCCCGGTCATCGCCGCAGCCTAACGCGGGAGGGCAGGCAAGGCGAGGCCCTCAGAACTCCTGCCACAGCGACAGCGACAGACCTACCGTTTCGCCGCCCGTGACCGCGCCGCGCGCGCCCAACTGCACCGATGTGCCGGGCCGGAATCTGATACACGAAGGACGGCGCGACCGTGACCAGCGGTTCCGACCCCGGCCAATCCTCGGCCTTGATCTGAAACACGGCAGAGGCGCGGTCCGACACGCTGAAGCCCAATGTGGCCTCCGCCTGATAGATCGGCTGTTCAATCTCCACGTCATAAAGCGCCACCGCGTCCAGTGTGACCCAGCCGCCCTGATGGCGCAGCGGCATGTACCATGCCTCGCCGCCGCCGCCGAACCCGCGCCCGATCGAGGCACCGAGCCGGACGAGGCCATGGGGATCTTCATCCCCCACCTGTCGCGCGCCCAGTCCGGCGTCGACCGCCATCTGGAAAACGGCGTCCGACGTCGTCAGCGTATAGCGCAGAAACCCGACGGCCTGCTGGCTGACCTCGCCACCACCCACATCCAGCCCAAGGGTCAGGCTGCGACCAAGACCGATCTCGCCGTAGCCGCTTAGATATGTCTCGGGCTCCCACAGGCCTGCCATCAGGTCCACGGGCGCTTCTGCGGCTGAAATCTGGAACGAAACGAACACATCGCCCGGATCCCGTGCCCATGGGCCAGCGGAAACCTGCCCACCGGACAGGGTGGACGTGATGAAAATGGAGCAAACCGTGACGCAACAGCAACGCATGAAAACGATTAACGCCAGAGTTAGTTAACAAACCCCTAACGCCGTTGCCGTCCGTGCGGGTGAACCGCCATATTGAGGATCTGCCACTCTACAGATCCGGGGGGATCGCCGCTATGGCCGCTCTGCGCCACGCCAGAATACCAGTTGTTGCCTCTGCATTTCGCAGTGTGATCCGCCCGTTTGGCCGGGGGGCCGGGCCGCATGCGCGACGGAGCCTGCAGCGATGAAGGAGCTGTCGAAAAACCTGAGCGCGGCGCTGGCGGATGCGGTGGCGACCAACAGTCCCCCGCGCTACTTCGGAGTTCCCACACGGCCTGCAAGCGGGCCGTTGCACGATCATGTCGTGACAGCATATCGCGGCGGCCGTGATCCGGGCGTGCAGGAGGTGCTGGCGCGACGCCACGACGCCTACGTCGATTGTCTGCGCCTGGCAGGGCTGCGCGTGCCTCAGACCTATCTGCGGCTGCTCGATGACGCGGGCGTCCAGCGTCCGGTGATTGCGCAGCGTGCGGTGGCCGATGAAATGATGCTGCCAAACCTGATCCGCAAAGCCGGACCGGACGCCGCAATCGGGCTGCTGGACCGCGTCGCGACGGATGTGGCGGAGTTTTGGCGGCGCGTGGCACAACGGCCCGAACGTGTCGGCCTGCACGCCCAGATCGACCGCTTCGGGATGGATGAGGACGGGCCGTTATATCTTGAGACCTTCCCGCCGCTGATCTCCTACAGTCGCGATGAGATGGGGCACCTGATCCAGCGCTTTGCCGACAGCGGTCTGGTGCGCGGGCTCGGCAAGGTGCTGCCGGGTCGGCTGCGTGACATGCAGGACCGCTGGTATACGCCTGCGGGATCTGTTTCGATGCTGATCGACGGCGCGCTGCGCCTGCGCCCGGATGATACGGAAGCGATTGTGGATTGGGGCCACAGGTTCGCGCACTCCCGGCTGGAGGCTCCCTGGCGCGCGCCGGTCCTGGCACAGCTTGCACGGCAGGCGCGGTTGGCAGGTCGGGGCAGCGGTCCCTGGTTGTCCGTCACGGGACGCGACCGTCGTCCCCATGCCTGATACCCCCCTCCGGGGTGACATGCCTGATGCCCCCCTCCGGGGTGACATGCCAAAAACACCCCTCCGGGGTGACATGAAAATCGTCCTGGTTCACCCCGAAATTCCCGGAAATACCGGATCGGTCGGACGGACCTGTGTGGCACTGGATCTGGAACTGATCGTGATCCATCCTATCGGATTTGATATGTCCGAGCGTGCCGTGCGCCGCGCGGGCCTCGATTACTGGAAGCACGTCCGGCTTTCGGAATACGAGAGCTGGCACGCCTTTATGGAGGCCCGCACCCCGTCCGAAGACCAGTTGTTCCTGTTCGAGAACGGCGGCTCCGCCGGATCGGTCTATGACACCGATTACCCGCACGACGCCTATCTGGTTTTCGGCAGGGAGACCAAAGGCCTGCCCCCGGAGATCCTCGATGGCCGAGACGGGCGGACGTTTCATCTGCCGATGCGCTCGGAGCATATCCGATCGCTCAACCTCGCCAATGCGGCGACGGCGGTGATCTATCAGGCGATGCGCGCGTATCTGACGCGATAAGCGCTTGCCCACCACGGTGCCGGAGCGCCGGTGAAGTCCTCCCAGGCGGTCGGGCCGCTAGTATTTCCGGCCGATCGCGACTGGATAAGCGCAGAAGGCGTGTTACCTTGTGGGACCACATCAAAAGGCAAGGCTATCATGGCGCGACCCAAGAAACAGACCCCGGACCCGGTGCTCCCCCCCGAAACCCTTGAGGCAGAGGTGCGCGCACTGCGCCAGGAGTTGACGTTCCTGCGGGAGCATCAAATGTTCCGGATCTATCAATCCGTGCGCAAAGTGCTGCTCTACCGGATGGCCATCGGCATGGCGACTGGTCTTGGCACGGTCGTGGGCGCGACGCTGTTGTTGTCGGTGATCATCTGGGCGCTCAGCCAGATTTCGTTCGTGCCGATCCTGGCGATTTTTCTGCGCAGATGGCGCAGCGCATCCAGGAGGCTGTGGGCGAGGGGAGTTGACCGTGCAACCGGTGGCACGCGGCCGTGCCGTCCCCTTGCCCCGAGTGTGGAACTTGCAAGGCCCGCGCCAGAGTGCATGAAATGCGGCTTGGTCCCGGACGATGTTTCTGGCGTCCGATCAGCCCCCGTCGTGTCCGGGCGCGTGGCCAACCGGGTGAAAAGATCGAAATACTGGGCCCCGATCCTGTCCCACGTGTAGTGCTCGACTGCGACGGCCTGTAGCCGGGTGTTTGCCGCCGACGGCTGACGCAGCAGGTCGGTCAGCGCCTGCGCGTCGTTGAAATACAGCGCCTGATCGTGAGTGGTCTGGCGATTGAAGATACAGTCGAACGCCAGCACCGGAAGGCCCATGTGCATCATCTCAACCAGGGCCGGGTTGGTGCCACCGGCCGAATGGCCATGGACATAGCGCGCTGCCCCCCGGCGCAAGGCGTGAAGGGGACCGGGGGCATAGACCGGATCCAGCAGGCGCAGGTGCGGGACTGATGCGAAACGGGCGCGAAGATCCCGGCCATAGGCGCTGGCATCCCAGTTTCCGACAAATACCAACGGCGCATGTGCCGCCGCGCTGGCCTGTAAAATCAATCGGACGTTGTTTTCCGGTTCTATCCGGCACAGCGCCAGCGTGTAGCCATCGGGCAGCCCCGCCGGTGTGGGGGAGGGGCGGGCAGGGGCTCGTGCCGCGTGATCGCCACCATAGGCGATGACCTCTGCGCGCGCTCCGTAGCGGGTCAGCAGATGCTCCGCCACGGCGGGGCTGTCGGCGATGATGGCGTCGGAATGGCGCACGGCAAGGGCCTCGGACCACCGCAGGAACGCGCGCGCGGGACGGGACCATTTGGCCCTGCGCCACTCCAGCCCATCCATATGGGTCACGATCTTCGCGCCGCGCCGTGTCAACAGCGGCAAGGCAATGGCGCCCGAGACACCCAACAGCAGGGCCACATCCACCCCACGATCGAGCGCGTCGCGCAGGGTATTGGCATCATAGAGAATACTGGAGGCCCCATTGGCTTGCAGGCCGGAGTAGCGCAGAATTCGCCTGGCCATAGATCCCGGGCCTCGCGTCGGGGTAGGCGGGGCCGCTGCAATAGACGGTCAGCAGATCCTCGCGCATGGCACGGGCGTGAAAAGTCACGATATTGTCGGCAAGCGTCTCGAATCCGCCATAGCGGGCGGGCACGCCGACGGATCCGAGGATCGCAATGCGCAGCCCATTTTTGTTCGACATATCAGTTCCTTGTGTCAATTGGGTTGCAGCGGACCATTGCGATTTAGCCCGTGATATCGCAGATTGCGGCCCAATTGCAAAACGCCCGCTCCTCGCAATGTCCCGAGCGTGTCGTTGCGTTATTAACCCCATCTTAACATTGTTCGCACAGGGTAAATTTGACGATGCCTATCTAGCGGTGGATCCGGCCAGGCAGAACGCGAGGCTGGGGACTGATCGGGGAAATTGATGACTATTGTTCCGGATTTTGACCGAAGCAATTCGGTGCCGGTCCGAGCCATGGGCCAATGCAGTGCCACCCGCCCCTTGGGCGTGGGCGGGTCCGACGCGTTTTGGAGCCTGAAATCGGGGGTTGATCTGATCGGGGCGGCGCTGTTGCTGCCTGTCGTGCTGGTGCTTTCCGTCGTGCTTCTGGTGCTCAATCCGTTGTTCAACCCCGGGCCCCTGTTCTACCGACAGGTCCGGTTGGGGCGGAACTTCATCCCGTTTACGGCGCTGAAATTTCGCACCATGACGCAGCCCGGAGGCCCCCGTGGGCCGGAGGATGCGCTGGAGATCGACCGTATCACACCGCTTGGCGCAATTTTGCGACGTATGGGCCTTGATGAACTCCCCCAGGCGGTGAATGTTCTCCGCTCGGAGATGAGCTTGATCGGACCACGGCCGGATTGCCTGCACCACGCCACAGCGTTTCTCGGCAGCATTCCGGAATACAGCCACAGGTTTTCCGTGCGTCCCGGCATGAGCGGGCTTGCCCAGGTCGAGTTGGGCTATGTTGTGGGGCGCGAGGCCACACGCGCAAAGGCGCGCAGGGACATGGACTACATCGCGCGGGCTGGGTTCGGGCTGGATCTGTGGATCGTCTGGCGCACGATCGCCTCCGTCGTTCTGGGTCGCGGCGACTGAAAATCGTTTTCGCCTCAATTTTCTAGGACGTCAAAAAGCTGATCTCTCCATCCGGCGAAATCCGCGCGGCAGTGAGTTTGCCGCCATAAACAGCGCCCGTATCCGTTGCAATTCGTCCGTCCTCGGAGAATGGCGCGTCAAACGGCTGGTGCCCGAAGGCCACCCACTGCCCATCCGTGCGCTCCTCCGACAAGAATGCCTCCGCTCCCCAAAGGAGTACTTTCTTGGCCTGCGCGGTCATCGACAGCGCAGGATCCGCGCCCGCGTGCACGACCCAGAGCGGACCTGAGTGCCACGTCAGCGGCAGGGAGTGCAGCCATTCCACAAGATCGCTGCCCATCGCCTCCATCAAATCCCCGGCGGCATCCAGCAACTCGCCGGCATTGCGGCTTTCCGTCGTAAGCCCTGCGCCGACGCCGAAACTGGACAGCGTTTCCAGACCGCCATACCGGATCCACCGCTTGGCCGAGCCGGTGGGGTCGGCCAGAAAATCCAGTAACATCCTCTCGTGATTGCCCATGAGCGCGACGAGGCGTTCGGGGTAGCGACGCGTCACGTCCGCCATGAACCGCAACACATCGGCACTGTTTTCACCACGGTCAATGTAGTCGCCCACAAAGACGACACGGGCCGTCTGGTCCGCGTGGCGCGCGATGTCATCGTCGATCCGCGCCAAAAGGCCCGCAAGCTTTTCGATGCAGCCATGTATGTCGCCGACCACAAAGACCAGCTCGCCCATCGCAGGCGCCTGCCACTGCGTCATGATTCGTCTCCCCACACTTCAGCCGCTTGGTAGTCCACTTCCGGGAAGGATCATAATCGAAACACTCAAGGGTCATACTGCCCCGACCGCCGGAATTGGCAAACCTTGCTGCAACCGTGTCCTGATTGCATCGGCAGCAAACTATTGTTGGCGAAGCGTGGCAGCGCCTCCACGCAACAGCGCCAACGCCATGTGCTGCCACCATTCCGAAGCTGAGGGCCGTGGTGCGACCACGCGCGCGAGCCATACAGGGGAAAAGGCGATGTCAAAACTGCGAACCGCCATCTGTGGGTTTGCGATGTCGGGGCTTGCCGCTTGTGGAAGCCTCAATGTTTCCTCTTATGTGACACAGCTCGCGGGCGAAGACGGGGTGCAGGTCGTTCGCATGACACCCGCCGTCGTGGCCCAGGCAAATCGAGGCGCGGATAGCCCCCTCGTTCAGCGTCGAAGTGGCAGAGTTCAATTCCCGGCGGGTGTCCGTGGGCGGTGCAGTGCGCAGCCCCGGCGTGGTACCTGTGGGCATGACGCCGGTCTATCTGAATGAGGTTCTGGCGTCGGCCGGCGGGCTGTCGGTCGAAAACGATGAGTTCGCCGTGATCCGCATCTATCGCGATGGCCAGATCTACCAGATCCCAGCGGAGCAGCTGTACGCAAACCGGGATCTGCAACGCATTCGCCTTGTGGATGGTGACAGTCTGTTCATCGACACCGCCTATGATTTCCAGCAGACGCAGGCCTATTTCGAAGAGGTTATCGCGCGCGCTCAATACAGCCGGGCCGCCCGCGCCGATGCGATCAGTGAGCTGCAGGCCGAAGTCTCCATCCGCCGCTCCGCGCTTGAGGAAAGCCGCCAGAACTTCCGCGACCGTGTGGAGTTGGGGGCCGAGGGCGATGAATTTGTCTATGTGGCGGGTGAAGTCACGACCCCCGGCCGGTTCCCCCTGCCGTTTGAAAACCGCGCCACGCTGGCCGACGCGCTGTTCGATGCAGGCGGCTGGAATGAGAGCACCGGCAACCCGTCGCAGATCTATCTGCTGCGCGGCCATGACGTCGGAGAGACCGTGGGCGGTGTCACGGCCTGCCGATTGGATGGCGGCAACGCTGCCAATCTGATCCTCGCCACGCGGATGGAACTGCGCCCCGGCGACGTGATTTTCATCGCCGAGCAGCCAATCACCCGCTTCAGCCGCGTGATCAACCAGATCACGCCGTCGATCATCGGCATCGGCGCACACGCGGTCCAGTAACCGCTGTGCCGATTGCCCGTTCAAGGCCCGGCCCGACAGGTCCCGCAGGGCGTCTCGCCACGGATCCGCCGCCACCACCTCCGCCCGCGCGCAATCGCGATCCGCGCGAGTGGTGCGGCCTGTCACGGTCGCAAAGGAGGGTAACGGCGTCAGGCCGAAGGCGCTTGCTCACAGGCAAGGAACGCCTCCACTGCCGGTGCGGCGTCCGCCAGTGCCACAGTCGCCGCGACACCGTCAATCATCGCCGTCGCGGTTTCATTGAACCGCAAACCGTCCAGCACGTTGCCAAAGCCCCGATCCGCAACGTTGACCGATCGGCCATCGTCCGAGATCACATGCCGATCCGTCGTGATCAGATTGGGCTGCGCGCCGTCAAACCGGATGCCGAACGTGCCCATGGGCCACAGGCCGTCAATGGTCCAGGTAATCGTGTACAGGGGCCCGCCCGGATCATAGGTCAGCCGGATGTCACTGCCACGCTCCGAATGCGTCAAGGTGCAGACGGGACCGACCCGACCTGCCTCCCACGCGTTTGCGGCGGGTGCGATAAACAGTGCCATCAAAAGCAGAAGCGTGCGTTTCATGCGGTGGAAGATGGCGCTGTTCATCAGAAAGGCAAGGGGCGGCGCGTCGGCACACGAACGCCGCCACCCCGTGAAAGAGGCCGCGGCGCGGTGTTGTGTCAGGGTCGTGCCGGGCGGTCGTCAGTCCGATGGCAGAAGCACGCGGTCGATCACGTGAACAACACCGTTGGATTGCATCACATCGGCCGTCTCCACCGTCGAAAAGCGGCCCGTCTGGTCGAAGATCACAATGTCATCGCCCCGCATCTGCGCGGTGATCGTGCCACCGGCGACCGTGGTGAAGTTGGCGTATTCGTTGGTCTGGATCGCCTCCATCAGATCTGCGGCCGTGATCGTGCCGGGAACGACGTGGTAGGTCAGGATGCCTTGCAGGGCGGCTCGGTTCTCATCCATCATCAGGAAGGCCACGGTGTCGGCCGGCACGGCGGCAAACGCGTCATTCGTGGGCGCGAACACGGTGAACGGGCCGGGCCCTGCCAGCGTCTCGACCAGTTCGGCCTGGGTGACGGCGGCGACCAGTGTGGTCAGGTTCGGCGCGTTGGATGCGTTCACGGCAATCGGCTGATCGGCCAGCATTTCCGCGCCGCCCACCATCGGGTTTGCGGTAGAATGGGCGGCACCGAACGCCGCCGTGGCAAGAAGTGCGGACGCGGCTGTTGCCAGAAGTGTTGTCTTGAAGGTCATTGGGGTCTCTCCGTTGGTTGGTGTTGATCTTGCCGGAAGCCACGGAGCAGGCGGCGGAGAGGTTTCAGACTATGTGTTCACGGCTGCGTGAGGGCCGCACTGGTGCCGTGTCTGGGCGGCACAATTGCCATAGAAATGCCACCCGAGGGTGCGACAAGCCGGTGTCATAGCAAAGAAATCCGGTCCCATGCGCACACCCCTGTTCCTGTTCCTGATCTCCCTCGCCTTCGCGGCGGCGGCCTATGTGTTTGGGAACGCCACCCTGACACTGCCGCTTGCGGTCTCGGGTCTGGCGGCGGTTGCGGCTGGCCTGCTGATCGTTTCGGCCTTGGTGCGACGTCCCAGAACGGCTGTTCCCGCACCCAAGGATCGGGCGAAAGCCGCGCCGGACAAGCGCGCGAAGGACACACCGCACAAGCGCAGAAAAAGCGGCGGTCCCCATGTCGTCATCGACGGCTCGAACGTGATGCACTGGGACGGAGAGATTCCGCGCCTTGCGACGCTCCGACAGGTGATCGCGGAATTGCGCGCCAGGGGCTGCCAGCCCGGTATCATCTTCGACGCCAACGCAGGCTACAAGTTTGCGGACAGGTATCTGGACGACAGCCACTTCGCGAAACTGCTGGACCTGCCCGGAGACCGGGTCCTGGTCGTTCCAAAGGGAGAGCCCGCCGATCCGACCATCCTAGAAGCCGCGCGAGAGTTGGGCGCGAAAGTCCTGACCAATGATCGGTATCGCGATTGGGCAGAGGTCTACCCCGAGGTGACTGATCCGGGCCTGCTGGTGACCGGCGGGGTCAGGCGGGGGAAGGTGTGGCTGGATAGGAAGGCGTTGGCGGCTTGATTTAGACGCCAATTCCACGCACCCGGCGCGGAATCAAGGCCGCAGGCCGCCGCCCCTCGGAAGGGCGATCTGGCTGGGCTTGGCGCATCGGCGTCCCGTCGGACGGGCATGGCGGCCATAAAGTGCTCCCTCAGAAGGAGGATCAATGACATCCTCCGCGACAGCCTACACCGCCAGCAGATAAACCAAAGCGCCTGGTCCTGAGCGATGTTTCCGGTTGTATTCCGTCTTCGGCAATCGACCCCACTGGCCGCAATCCGCGCAAATCCCACCATGCAAATCTTTGCCAAAAAGTTAACGCAAGATTATTTTTATGGAGAGTCAAAGGGTTGAGGCTCTGCTCAACCTTGAGCACCCCGTCACCGCCCCCGCCGCTTCACGTTCCCGCCTCGTTGCCCGCCCCTCCCGGCCGTTGACCGACCCCGAGCCTTCGACGCATCCTCCACCGCTGCCTCTATTGCCGATTGCCGCGCCAGCGGATCGTCGGCAATCGCCAGTTCCACCGTCTCCAGCCGTTTCACCTCGTCGCGCATCCGGGCGGCTTCCTCGAACTCCAGGTTCTCCGCCGCCTTGCGCATCTTGTCGCGCAGATGCTCCAGATGCGCCGCCAGATTGGCCCCGACCAGAGGTTTCTCGATCTTCGCCGTCACCCGGCTCTGATCGGTGTCGCCCATATAGGTGCCCATGAGGATATCATCGACGTTCTTCCTGATCGTCGCGGGGGTGATGCCGTGCTCCAGATTATACGCCTCCTGCTTGGCTCGCCTGCGGTCCGTCTCGCGCATCGCGCGTTCCATGGATCCGGTGATCTTGTCGGCGTACATGATCACCCGACCCTCGGCATTTCGCGCCGCCCGGCCAATCGTCTGAACCAGCGACGTCTCGGACCGCAAGAAGCCTTCCTTGTCCGCGTCCAGAATGGCGACCAGCCCGCATTCGGGGATATCCAGACCCTCGCGCAGCAGGTTGATCCCGATCAGCACATCGAAGGCCCCAAGCCGCAGGTCGCGCAGGATTTCGATCCGCTCCAGCGTGTCGATGTCGGAGTGCATGTAGCGCACGCGGATGCCCTGTTCGTGCATGTATTCGGTCAGATCCTCGGCCATGCGTTTGGTCAGCGTCGTGCACAGCGTGCGGAATCCGGCGGCGGAGACTTTGCCCACCTCGTCCAGAAGATCATCGACCTGCATCTCCACCGGTCGGATCTCGATCTGAGGGTCGACAAGGCCCGTGGGGCGGATGACCTGTTCGGTGAAGACACCGCCCGCCTGCTCCAGCTCCCAGGCGGCGGGCGTGGCGGAGACGAAGACGGATTGCGGGCGCATGGCGTCCCATTCCTCGAACTTCAGGGGGCGGTTGTCCATGCACGAGGGCAGGCGGAAACCATGCTCCGCCAGCGTCATCTTGCGCCGGAAGTCGCCGCGATACATGCCGCCGATCTGCGGCACGGAGACGTGGCTTTCGTCCGCAAAAACAATCGCATTGTCGGGAATGTATTCGAACAGGGTCGGGGGCGGCTCACCGGGGGCGCGGCCTGTCAGATAGCGGGAGTAATTCTCGATCCCGTTGCACACGCCAGTGGCCTCCAGCATCTCCAGATCGAAATTCGTGCGCTGCTCCAGCCGCTGCGCTTCCAGCAGTTTGCCCTCACCGATCAACTGGTCGAGGCGCAGGACCAGTTCCGCTTTGATGCCCTTCATCGCCTGCTGCATCGTCGGGCGCGGGGTGACGTAGTGGCTGTTCGCGTAGATGCGGATCTTCTCGAACGTATCCGTCCTGGCCCCGGTCAGCGGGTCAAACTCGGTGATACTCTCCAACTCCTGCCCGAAAAACGACAGCTTCCAGGCGCGGTCATCCAGGTGGGCGGGCCAGACCTCAAGGCTGTCGCCGCGCACCCGGAAACACCCGCGCTGGAACGCCGCGTCGTTGCGGCGGTATTGCTGTGCCACAAGATCCGCGATCACCTTGCGCTGGTCGTAGTCCTGCCCGGCGAACAGATCCTGCGTCATCGCGCCGTAGGTTTCCACGCTGCCGATGCCGTAGATACACGAGACCGACGCCACGATGATCACGTCATCGCGCTCCAGCAGCGCGCGGGTGGCCGAATGCCTCATCCGGTCGATCTGCTCGTTGATCTGGCTCTCTTTCTCGATATAGGTGTCGGACCGCGCGACGTAGGCCTCGGGCTGATAGTAATCGTAATACGAAACGAAGTATTCGACGGCATTTTCCGGAAAGAAGCTTTTGAACTCTCCGTAAAGCTGTGCCGCCAGCGTCTTGTTGGGCGCGAGGATGATCGCCGGGCGCTGCGTTTGTTCGATCATCTTGGCCATGGTGAAGGTTTTTCCCGTGCCCGTGGCCCCCAGAAGCACCTGATCCCGGTCGCCGTTGCGGATGCCCTCCGACAGCTCCGCAATGGCCGTAGGCTGGTCGCCCGCGGGCTCAAACCCGGAGTGCATGACGAAGGTCTTGCCGCCCTCCATCTTCAGATGGGCGCGGATATCATCGACGGCGCGGCCCGTGGCGGGCATCTGTTGGGGTGAGTTGTTGTGCATGTCTCGCGGCCTTTGGGGTGTCGCCCTATACAATGGTCCTTGTGCGGGTGGCTGCAAGGGGGCGGTGGCAAAGCTGATGACAGCATGGTGTCGGGAGGCATTGGCCGCAGGCGTGACAGGGCACCGCCCGATACCAGTCGAAGTTACCAAATCGTTAATGAATTGAAGGGCTTTGAGCAGACAATTGCTTTGCGCGCCGACACGCCGGAACGTATAAGGAACGGGCAAGCAGCAGAAGCGGTTGCCGGCCACGTGCCGTACCCACCCACCCCTCGCTCCCTCGGCTATGGGCTGGCAACCAAATCTGCGTTTCATCCGCCCGGCCGCTCTCGCCGCAGGCGGTTTTTTTGTGATTCAGGCACGGGCGGTCATCTGTGCTACACCCGCTGACATGCGCCTGATCCCAATCCTTTGCCTCAGCCTCACGCAGCCCGCCTTCGCCGATGCCGACCCGCCGCGTATCTATGCCCAACCGGGCCCGGTTCAGATCGCGGGCCCGGCGGAGGTTGTGTTCGACTGGACAACCGACAGATGCGAGGACAACCACTTCGCCGATCTGCCCGTGCGCGCGTTTCGCCGGAACGGAGAGGTCACGCTGATCCTGAGCCACGACATCACCCGCACCATGACAGGGCCGGATTTTGACAGCCTCACGGTCAATTGCGAGATCGCGATGCGCTCTGCCCGTGATCGTGATCCCGCCACCTTCGCCAACACGGAATGGATCGCCGCCACCTACCTCCAGGGTGACAGAATTCATGCATTGATCCACAACGAATATCAGGGAAACCGCTATCCGGATTGCCAGTCAGCTGACTATTTCAGCTGTTGGTACAATTCTATCACCGCAGCGCTTTCTGTCGATGGCGGGGCCAGCTTCAGCCATGCGGCAGCGCTGCCAAACCACCTGGTCGCGTCGATCCCCGAACAATACGCCCCGGACGAGGGTATTTTCGGGGCCTTCAGCCCGTCCAACATCATAGCCTATGATGGCCACTTCTACGTGGTCTTCAAAGTGCAGACCTATCCGCTTGGCACGCAGCACACCTGCCTGATGCGCACCGCCACGTTGGACGATCCGGACAGTTGGCGATATTGGTCCGGTGCCGGTTTCGATGGCCGGTTTGCCGATCCCTACCGCGACGACCTGCGGGCGATGCGCGCCACGACCTGCACGCCGATTGCCCTGCCGGAAATTGCGCAGATGCATGAGGGGATCAGCTACAACACCGCGCTGGGTCAGTTCATTCTGGTCGGGACCAGCAACGATCCGTCCCTGACGCCGAACCCCTTCGGGTTCTACTACGCGCTCTCCGATGATCTGATCACCTGGACCATGCGCACGCCGCTCTTGGAGGTCCGGTTGCCGTGGCGCGCCACGGGGCGGGAGACGGTCTACCTATACCCGACGCTGATCGACCCTGCGTCCCCGTCCGAAAACTACGAGACGACAGGGGCCACCGCGGATCTTTACTTCACCCGGCTCAACTTCGGCTCCGGCGATCCGGACCGCGACCTGATCCGTATGCCAGTCACGATTACCCCGCCCGGCTAAGCTGGTGACGCGACGGACCCCGCCGCCACCTCTGCGCCAGGGACGGCTCCACCAGTGATGCCGCAGCATTGCGGTAGCCTTCAGTCAGACCAGCGTGCATTTGGCCCGCGACACACCTGGGCTTGCACCCGTGGTCCGGCGTCCGGGGATGGGCCGGTCCGACGATACTGGCCGCAGGCGCACGCGTCTTCATGCCCGCGTATCGCACTGCGAGTGTCGCTGATCTGGATCGCGGTCAGCGTGCCCCGGCGCAGGGGCGACCGTGCCGCGCCTCGGAGGCGCTTTGCAGTTGCCACGCGCGCCGGAAATTTCCATAGTCGCGGCGTTCGTTCCCAACTGAGGCCGCCCCATGCGCGCACGTATCTACAAGCCCGCCAAGACCGCCATGTCGTCCGGCACCGCGAAGACGAAAGAATGGGTGTTGGAACACAACGCCACCTCCGCGCGCGGGATAGATCCGTTGATGGGCTGGACGTCGTCGTCGGATATGGACAGCCAGGTGCGCTTGCGATTCGACACTCTGGACGCCGCAAAGGCCTATGCCAGGGACCACGGGATCGAGGCGACGGTGACCAAACCGAAGTCGCGCAAACCCAATGTCCGTGCTGGCGGGTATGGTGAGAATTTTGCCACCAACCGTCGCGGCGCCTGGACCCATTGAGCGCGCTTCGCTTCGAGATCGCCGATCCTCTTGACCCTCCGGTCGCCGCGCTTGTTGCTGCCCATCATGCCGCCTCAAGCCTGCATTACGCGGCAGAAGATTGCCACGCGCTGGACGGCGTGGCGATGGCGGAGGCGGGCGTTTTGCTGCATGCGCTTCGGGATCGCGAAGCGGTCTTGGGCATTGGCGGCTTGAAGCCATTTGGCACCGGGTCGGTCGAGTTGAAGTCCATGTTTGTCTCTGAAACCGCACGGGGCCGGGGCGTCGCGCGAACGTTGCTGGAGCATCTCCTGGCAGTGGCGAAAGCAGCGGGCTACGATGCCATTTTTCTGGAGGCAGGGCGCAGTGACGACTACGCAGCCCCCGCCCGCGCGCTCTATGATCGTGCCGGATTTGTCGAGTGTCCGCCCTTCGGTCCCTACGTCGCGCGTGCCGCCAGCCTGTTTCTGACCCGCGCGGTGTGACGGGATCGGTGTACGGAGTGTGTACAGGGTGTGTACGCGGTGTGCAGGCCGGGTCGGCGACCTCAAACACCCCGTGGACGGCCCGGTCCCGAGCGGCTAAACCAGCTTTCAGCGGGCCCATAGCTCAACTGGATAGAGCACCTGACTTCTAATCAGGGGGTTGAGGGTTCGAGTCCTTCTGGGCCCGCCATTCCACTGCGAATCGGTAAATACACGGGTGGGTCAAATGCGGCCCGAGAGTGGGACGCATGGTGTGATAGAGGTGAAATTACGCTTGGAAACAGGTATTTGGCGGCGTCTGACGGGCGAAAATGTCGGCTTTGGAGTGTTCACGGCCCGGTCATGTGCCTATAGTCGGGGAAAATAGGTGCTACAGAGCCACACGATACTACATGCGAACCTGGGGGGAAGATCGATGATACGCTCCGAGCTTATTCAAAAGCTGTCCGACGAAAATCCGCATCTTTATCAGCGGGATGTTGAGCGGATCGTGAACGCGATCTTTGAGGAAGTGATCGATGCGCTTGCCGCCGGCGACCGCGTGGAATTGCGTGGGTTCGGCGCCTTTTCGGTGAAGAAACGCGACGCGCGGGTGGGCCGCAATCCGCGCACCGGCGAAAGTGTCTCGGTCGAGGAAAAGCATGTGCCTTTCTTCAAGGCCGGGAAACTGTTACGCGACAGATTGAACGGTCACGATAGCTGACATAAGTTGGTCCTTGAGTGGCCGCCAAGGCCTCGGGGGAAATGCTTTGAAAATTCTGCGATTCGTAAAACTTCTATTCCTGGCTCTGGTTTTGCTGGCGCTGGTGTTCTTGTTCTTTGCCAACAATGACCCGGTGACGCTGAACTTCATGCCGGATGTGCTGGCCAACGCCCTGGGCCTGCCGAACGAGCTGACCTTGCCGCTGTTTCTTGTGGTCAGCGGCGCGCTTTTGATCGGGATCGTTGTGGGATTCGTGCTGGAATGGCTGCGGGAACATCGCTTCCGCGCTGAGGCGAAAGTGCAGCGCCGGGAGGCGAACCGTCTGAACCAGGAAGTGGCCGCGATGAAGGGCCGCCGGGGCGACAGCCAGGACGACGTGTTGGCGATCCTTGACGACGCCGACGCCGCGCGCTGATCCATTGACCGGCATTGCCATCAAGTTCTGCGGGTTAAGCCGTGCGGAAGACGTGGCCGCAGCCGCTGTGGCTGGCGCGCGTTATGCGGGCTTCGTGTTCTTCGCAAAATCGCCGCGCAATGTAACTGTGGAACAGGCCCGCGCTCTGGCGCTGGAGGTCCCCGCAGGTATCGCCAAAGTGGCACTGGTGGTGGATGCAAGCGACGCGGTGCTGGATCAGATTGTCGAGCAGGTCCCGCTCGATATGCTGCAACTTCACGGCTCAGAGACACCCGGGCGCGTGGCCGAGATCCGCGCGCGCTTTGGCTTGCCCGTGATGAAGGCGATTGGTGTGGCAGAGGCCGGCGATCTGGACGCGATCGACGTCTACGCCGAGGTTGCGGATCAGCTGTTGATTGACACCAAACAGCCCAAAGGGGCGGATCGGCCGGGCGGCAACGGTGAAAGCTTCGACTGGACCCTGCTGCAAGCCCGAAAATACTGGACCGTACCGTGGATGCTGGCCGGTGGCCTGACGCAAGACAACGTGGCCGAGGCGCTGCGCGTTACGGGCGCGCGGCAGGTGGATCTCAGCTCCGCCATCGAAAGCGCGCCGGGGGTGAAGGACGCGGGGCGGATGCGCGCCTTTGCGGCGGCTTTGGCGGAACAACCCTAGCGAATTTGGTGCACCAATCTGGACATCCGTCGGAGCGGTCGGAGGCAGAGGCCTCTTGCAACTCCCGCGCTTCTTCAGACTGGCCTCCGCCGCCGGGAAGGTCGCCTGGGCGATGGAGGAATGCCAGTCGTTGGACCGGTTGCGCCGGGACCGCTTGTTTTTTGCCGTCTCGGTCCGAGCCAGCCCCGTCGCGATGAAAACCTGCGGCCACTCTGGCGTCCATGCGCGCTTCTTGGCTGAGGTGGCGTGGATCTTCACCTCGCCGCATGTCGCAATTCCTGACCCGTTTGGCTTTACGCCTTCCCTGCGTCGCGCTACATCCCAAAGCTGGCCCAAGGGAGATGCACGATGCCTGATGATCTTTTGAACAGCTTCATGACCGGTCCAGACGAAAAGGGCCGGTTCGGCGATTTCGGCGGGCGTTTCGTGTCCGAGACGCTGATGCCGCTGATCCTTGAGTTGGAGGCGCAATATGAGCACGCCAAGACCGACGATAGTTTCTGGGCCGAGATGCAGGATCTGTGGACCAACTACGTCGGCCGCCCCTCACCTCTGTACTTCGCCGAGCGGCTGACGGAGCGTCTGGGTGGCGCGAAGATTTACCTCAAGCGCGATGAGTTGAACCACACCGGCGCTCACAAGATCAACAACGTGTTGGGCCAGATCATCCTGGCCCGCCGCATGGGCAAGACCCGCATCATCGCGGAGACGGGCGCGGGGCAGCACGGTGTGGCGACGGCAACGGTTTGCGCCAAGTTTGGCCTCAAATGCGTGGTCTACATGGGTGCGACGGATGTGGAGCGGCAGGCGCCGAACGTGTTCCGGATGAAGCTGCTGGGTGCGGACGTTATCCCCGTGACCTCCGGGCGCGGCACCCTGAAGGACGCGATGAACGATGCCCTGCGCGACTGGGTCACGAATGTGCGCGACACGTTTTATTGCATTGGAACGGTGGCCGGCCCGCATCCGTATCCCGCGATGGTTCGCGATTTCCAGGCCATCATCGGCAAGGAAGCCAAGGAGCAGATGCTTGCGGCGGAGGGCCGTTTGCCCGACACGCTGATTGCGGCCATTGGCGGCGGCTCCAATGCGATGGGACTGTTCTTTCCGTTTCTGGACGACAAGGACGTCGCGATCATCGGGGTCGAGGCGGGCGGTCGCGGCGTGAACTCCAGGATGGAACATTGCGCGTCGCTGACGGGTGGCCGTCCCGGGGTGCTGCACGGAAACCGGACCTATCTGTTGCAGGATGATGACGGGCAGATCCTGGAGGGGCACTCGATCAGTGCCGGTCTCGACTATCCCGGTATCGGGCCGGAACACGCTTGGCTGCACGAGATCGGGCGCGCGTCATATGTCTCCATCACCGACAAGGAAGCGCTCGATGCGTTCCAGTTGTCGTGTGAAACAGAAGGCATCATTCCGGCGCTGGAGCCGTCGCATGCGCTGGCTCATGTGGCGAAAATCGCGGGTGATCTGCCGAAGGACCATCTGATCTGCATGAACATGTGCGGGCGCGGCGACAAGGATATCTTCACCGTCGCGCGGGCTTTGGGCTGGGATATGGTCGGGGCCTGAAGAACGGCCTGCTCAAGGTTGAGCAGGCCTTTAATCGACTGAAATTAAACAAAAAATCAATCTTATAAATGAATATACCCCCCGTGCCGCATCCGAATGACACCGGTGTGAGCCATCGGCGGATGGACGTTGACCGGCGCGCAGGGGCGGGGTCTGCGGCGGGACGTCCGGACCGCTCAGGCGGCGTGGGCCTCCAGCACCTGCAACGCGATAACCTCCAGCGCGCGCCGATGGGTGGCGGCCAAATTCACCTTTGGCGCGGCGTGCTCCTCTGCGGCCTGTAACCAGCGCGCGGCGCAGACGCACCAGCCGTCGCCGGGAACGAGGCCGGGGAAGCCGTATTCGGGCCGTGGCGTCGACAGATCGTTGCCGATATACTTCGAGAACGCCAGAAACTCGGCCGTCATGACGCAGCACACGGTGTGGGATCCCTGATCCTCGGCGCAGGTGTCGCAGCAGCCGTCCCGGAAAAACCCGGTCATCGGGTCGGTCGAGCAGGCTTCGATCGCGTCTCCGAACACGTTGAGAGACGGGGCTTTGGTCATGGCCATTGCTGGCACCTCCGGCACAGGGGCGACGTTCGTCTGCCCTTGGCGTAGCGGATAACAGCTGCAAGGTGAAGGCGGATTCTGCACCGTGACTTGCGGGAGCCTGCCCCGTCAGGGCGTTACCGAAACTTGTCGGCCAGACGTTGCAGCGGATTTCGTGTATCTTTAGGCGCGTTTTCGGGCAGGTCTTCGGCGGGTTTTTCAGCCACCGGGGCCGCGTCCTTTGGCTTTGTATTCGAGGACCGGGGCGGCGCGACGCGCAGGGACACCGCATTCAGGAACCGACCGGTATCGCCTTGCGCCAGATGCGCCGCGCCGTCGCTGATCCCACGCATCAGATCATCGACCCAATCCGCCTCGGCCCTGGCAAAGTCGCTCAACACATATCCGGGCACGCGATCCTTGTGGCCGGGGTGTCCTACGCCCAATCGCACCCGATCATAATGCGGGCCGATGTGCTGGTGGATGGAGCGCAAGCCGTTATGCCCCGCATGCCCGCCGCCCGCCTTCACCCGGATCTTGCCGGGCGCGAGGTCGATCTCATCATGAAAAACGGTCACGTCGGTGCTGTCCAACTTGTAGAACCGCATCGCCTCGCCGACCGATTGACCGGACAGGTTCATGAACGTCCCGGGCTTTAGCAGCAGCACCTTTTCGCCGCCAAGTGTGCCCTCGCAGACCGTGCCCTGAAACTTCGAGCGCCACGGGGCGAACCTGTGGTCGCCCGCGACCCGGTCCACCGCCATCCAGCCGATGTTGTGACGATTGCCCGCGTACTTCGCGCCGGGATTTCCCAGACCGACCCAAAGCTGCATCCGCGTGTGCCTCCTGTAACCTGGCCCACGTCATATGGCTCCGATCGTCGTTTGCCAAGGCGCGCGTGGCCATGGCAGGTTGACGCAGGGGGGAGCGAGGCATGGTTGAGCGGCCGGGCGCCATGCGCGCCCCGATCCTGCATGGTCCGGGTGCGGTGGAGGTGCCACGGCCCGGACCGGGCGAGACGGCCAGGTTTGCCGGCGGCGGGTCCGTGGCGGCGGGGCTGACGGCAAATGCGCCCGCGTCCTTTACCAGCGATATGAGCGAGGGTAAAAGCCTGATCTCCGCCGGGGCCGACCGCGTTGGATCGCCTGACGCCCTCAATTCGCCCAAGTTATTCGGTATGGCCATCCCATGAAATCCTTGCCCGACGCCCCCGCGAGCGCTGTCTATACCCTCAACGGGGTGGATATCGGCGTGCCGGACGGCCTCGCCAATGACGCGATTGTCGAGAAACTGGCCGACGCGACCTATGAGGGAGACGAAGCGCGGGCGGTCGACCGCGCCGTGCGGCCCGGATTTCGCGTGTTGGAACTGGGGGCCGGGCTTGGCTACATCGGCGCGCTGGCCGCCCGGAAAACCGAGCCCGAGAATGTGATGTCGATCGAGGCCAACCCCGATCTGATCCCGGTCATCAGGGCCAATCATGCCCGCAACGGGGTGGGCGGTATCAGTGTCATGCACGGCGCGGTGGTCGGACAGGCCAGGGAGGGCGACACCGGAAGTTTCCATATCGCGGGCGGGTTCACCGGATCGCGGCTCGGGGCCAGGGGGGGGCGTCAGGTGGATGTGCCGCTCATCGGGTTTCACGAGCTGATCCGCGCCCACCGGCCCCACGTCGTGCTGATGGACGTGGAGGGGGCCGAGGCGGGCTATTTCGACCGCCCCTGGAAATGCCCGCTGAGGTTCTGCGTGATGGAGATCCATCCGAAGCAGTACGGCGCCGAGGTTATCAAGAAGATCATCGACGCGATGAGCGCGATGGATATGACCTACGATCCGGTGACGTCGCGCGGTAAAATACTGGGCTTTCGAAAGGTCTGGAGCGAGGCGAAGTAAGCCGCGTGGCTGCTGCGTGGCCTGTCACCGTGACGGGTCGCGCGTAGGGTTTCTGGCGGGATTGAGTTGTATTTGGCAAGATGAAGGGGGAGGGGCGAGCGCCCGCGTGGAACAGCCATGGCCTGCGGCGTGGGCGGGGGCATATGTGGTGACGTCTTTTGCGACCATATCCCGTCGTGGCGTCCGCATCTGTTGGCGGGTGCCGTGGAGGGCGGTCACGTCGCAGACGCGACTGCGCCGCCCGAGGATCCCCGGACGGCGCAGTCATTGTCGCAGGTGACGGCAGAGGATTACTCCTCCGCTGCGTCATCTTCCTTGGCCTCACCGATGACTTCGGTCTCTGGCGCTTCGTCATCGCCTGCTTCGTCCTCAGCCGACAGCAGAGCGGATGGAGCCGACAAGGTGGCGATGGTGAAATCACGATCAATCGTGGCTTTCGCGCCATCGGGCAGTGTGACGGAGCTGATGGTGATCGTGTCACCGATCTCGGATGCGCTCACGTCGATGGTGACCGAGTCCGGGATATCGCCCGCTGTCACGCGCAGTTCAACTTCGGGGCGCACCAGCGTCAGCACGCCGCCCTGCTTGAGACCGGGGCTGTCTTCCTCGCCGATCACATCGACCGGAATGAACAGCGTCACCTTCGAGGTCCGGCGCAGGCGCATGAAGTCCACGTGGGTCGGCAGATCCTTGACGACGTCGCGCTGGACGTTGCGGCAGATCACGCGGACGTCGTCTTCGCCCTCGACCTTCATGTTGAAGAGCGTCGACAGGAAGCGGCCTGCCTTGAGGTTCTTCAGAAGGACGTTGAAGGGGATCTGGATGGCAAGCGGATCAGCGCCACCACCGTAAACGATACCCGGCACATTGCCATCACGGCGTGCTTGACGAGCGGCCCCCTTGCCTGTCCCCGTCCGTGCCTCAGCGATAAGATCAGGAATCTCACCAGCCATAGCTATTCTCCTAGGTTATGAGCCGCCTCCAAGGGTGTCGGCTCTGGTTCAATTTCCGTTGGCGTAGCCGTCAACAGACGTCGCGCGTATAGGGGAGGGGGGGCATTTTGGAAAGCCCTCTCTTGTGGTTTTGCGATGGCCGTGCGACGGCTCGGCGTCATGAGCATCCTGTCCGCCCTGTCCCTGTCGCGCCGCCCGGCCGCCGCCTTCATGTGTGTGGGTGCTTTCTGGGGCAGTTTTGCCGCCCAGGTGCCGGTGCTGAAGGCCGGGATCGCGGCGGATGATACGCTCTTTGGCCTGATCTTGCTGGGCACATCCATCGGGTTGATCGCCACGATGTGGCTTGCGCCGCTGTTCGACCGATTGTTGGGCGCATGGGCGATGCCGCTGGCGGGGGGGCTGTTCGCCGTGGTGGCGCTGGGGCCGGCGTTGGCGGGCTCTGCGCTGTTGTTTTTCGTCGCGATGGTGCTGGCCGGATATTGTTCGGGCATTCTGGATGTGGTGATGAACGCGCGGGTGTCAGAGCTGGAGGCGCGACACGGGCGAAGTCTGATGAACGCGAACCACGCCATGTTTTCGGTGGCTTACGCGATATCAGCGGTTCTGACCGGCGTTGCGAGAGAGGCGGGGTGGGACCCCGTCCAGATTTTCACTGTGGTGGCTTTGGCGATTGTCGCGATGTCCGTGGGCCTGCGGATGGAGGTCGAGATCGTCGACGAGGAGGCGCGGCGCGGCAATCGTTTCCCCTGGGCCACCGTGATCTTGTGCGGGGCCATCGTTCTGGTCGCGTTCTTCGTGGAGGCGACCGTGGAGGCGTGGTCGGCGCTGCATATCGAACGCACGCTGGGGGGCCGCGCGGCGGAGGGCGCGTTTGGGCCAGCGGTCCTGGGGTTCACCATGGCCGTGGGGCGGTTTTCCGGCCAGGCGCTGACGGAAAAATTCTCGGAGCATGCGATCATCGTGATCGGCACGGGTATGGCCGTGTTGGGTGCGCTGGTTGCGGCTGTCTCGTGGACGCCGCTGGTGGCCTATGTGGGCTTTGGCGCGATGGGATTGGGGATTGCGGCGGTCGGTCCCGTGGGGCTGGCGATGGTCGGACGAATGGTGCGGCCGGAACACCGCACGGCGGCTGTGGCACGGGCGGCGGTGATCGGCTTCATGGGTTTCGTTCTGGCACCGTCGTTGATGGGCTTCGTGTCGGGGGCGTTCGGCCTGCGGGTTGCATTCGCGGCGGTCGCCGCAGTGGCGCTGCTTGCTCCGCTCCTCGTATTCTATCTGCGCGCCAACCGGGCGCGTTATTCGTATTCGTCGTGAAACCCTTTGGGGATCAGGAGGTTATGGCGGCCCAGATCGGCGACGTTCCGTTCGCCACACAGCGCCACCGACAGGTCCAGTTCCTTATGGATGACCTCCAGCGCCTCTGTCACGCCTTGCTGCCCACGCGCGCCAAGTCCGTAGACGAACGCGCGCCCGATCATTGTCGCCTTCGCCCCCAGCGCCAAGGCTTTCAGCACGTCCTGACCGGAGCGAATGCCGCTGTCGAGGTGAACCTCAATCTTGTCGCCAACGGCGTCCATGATCTGCGGCAACATGCGGATTGAGGACAGTGCGCCGTCCAGCTGACGCCCGCCGTGGTTGGACACGACAATCGCGTCAGCGCCAACGTTTATTGCCTGTTTCGCATCGTCCGCGTCCAGAATGCCCTTGAGGATAACCGGGCCATCCCACCACGAGCGCAGTTCACGGATACGATCCCAATCCAGCGAATGGTCAAAGGCCTGCGCGGTCCAGGAACTGAGCGAGGCAGGGTCATCGACCCCGGTGGCATGGCCCACGATATTGCCGAAAAACCGCCGCTTGGTGCCGAGCATTTCCAGCCCCCAGGGCACCTTGGTCATCATATTGGCGATGGAGGCGGGCGTCAGTTTCGGAGGGGCGGAGAGGCCGTTTTTGATGTCCTTGTGCCGCTGACCCATCACTTGCAGGTCCACGGTGATCACGAGGGCGGAGCATCTGGCGTCTTTCGCGCGGGCGAAGAGGCGGCGCATGAAGTCGTCGTCCTTGAGGGTGTAGACCTGAAACCAGAACGGTTTCTGGGTGTGGGAGGCCACGTCCTCGATGGAGCAGATCGACATGGTGGAGAGGGTGAAGGGCACGCCGAACCGCTCGGCGGCGCGGGCGGCCTTGATCTCTCCATCCGCGGCCTGCATGCCGGTGAATCCCACGGGGGCGAGCGCGACGGGCATGGCGACGTCCTGGCCGATCATCTGGCTTGCCGTGCTGCGCCCGGTCATGTCGCGCGCAACGCGCTGGCGCAGGCGGATCAGGTCAAAGTCAGACGAGTTCTCTCGGAAGGTCTGTTCGGTCCAGCTGCCGGTTTCGGTGTAGTCGTAGAACATCTTCGGCACGCGCCGCTTGTAGAGGCGTTTGAGGTCTTCGATCTCGGTGATGGCGGGCATTCTGGCCTCCGGTGTGCGTGGTAAGGAAATGTTACCAATCCCGGTGGGCGGAGTCCATGGGGGTAGAGGTGCCGGTGTTGGGACAAGGGTTGGCGCGCCCATGGATCGGAGCGGGAAAACTTCGGTCGACCAAGAGCAGGCGCCGCAGCAGGCCATCTCCGGTGCGCTCTTTACCGGTCAAAAGGCAAAGGCTCCGTTCAAACGCAAATCGTGAAGTACTGGCGCTGACGTCAAGCCATTACGACCAGCCTACGGAAATCCGGAGCAAAGCGTGGATCTTTCCGTCATCGATATCATTGGCGTCGCAGCATCGGGGTTGGTTTTCTTACCTTCTGCATGAAAACGAGCCCAGTCCCAGCACGCTTTTGCCCTTCATGACGCGGCAGACTTTCGAAGCCGGGACGAACATCTTCCTCCTAGGCGACGTGGCGGATCGGTTTCACGTCGTGGCGGAAGGTGAGGTTTTGATCCGGGAACTTGAGAAAGTCCCAACCGGGAGTGCGGTATTTGGAGTGGTCCGATTCTTCACATCCAAAGGGACCCGCACGGCCCCGACTCCGGCCCCGGCGCGGGCTATCGTTGCTGTCGAATTGATGTGGATTGACCGCAGGACCCTTGTCCGGGTTTGCCACGACAACCCGGACTTTGCGTTGTTCCTGTCGCGTTTGACGGTGTCACGCCTTGTTCAGAATGAAGAGGCGGCCATGGGACTGGTCTAGGGGCGGCGCATGGTGGGCGGGTGAGATCAGGATGGGTGCAGTCTGACCGAGAACATTCAAGCCCGGTGCGCGCCGTCTGACAGGGTCTTCACGAACGCCAGAACGTCCTGGACAGGTTTGCCCTCGGCGATCTCTCCCACGATCGCGGAGCCGACCACGCAGCCGTCGGCGACGGATGCGATGGCCTCAGACACCTCGGGCGTGCGGATGCCGAAGCCCACGATGACCGGCAGGTCGGTCCTGGCTTTGATGCGGGCAACCTCGGGGGCGACGTCTGTGGCCTCGGCGGCAGCGGCGCCTGTCGTGCCGGTGACGGAGACGTAGTAGACAAAGCCGGACGTGTTGGTCAGCACCTTTGGCAGGCGTTTGTCATCTGTGGTGGGGGTGGCAAGGCGGATGAAGTTGAGGCCGGCGGCCTGGGCGGGGATGCAGAGTTCCTCATCCTCCTCCGGCGGCAGGTCTACGACGATCAGGCCGTCGATCCCGGCTTCTTTGGCATCGGTCAGGAACCGCGGAACACCACGGGAGTGGATCGGGTTGTAATAGCCCATCAACACGATCGGCGTCGCGGTATCCCCGGCCCGGAAATCACGGACCAGTTGCAACGTGCGTTCAAGGGTCATGCCGCCGTCCAGCGCGCGTTGGCCCGCCAGTTGGATCGTCGTGCCGTCGGCCATGGGATCGGTGAAGGGCAGGCCCAACTCGATGATATCGACGCCCGCACCGGGCAGTCCGCGCATGATGTCCAGCGAGGTGGCGGTGTCGGGATCGCCCGCCATGATATAGGATACGAACGCCTTTTTACCGGAGGCACGCAGGCGGGCGAAGGCGTCGTCGATACGGGTCATGAGGGCGTGGCCTTGGTCAGAGATGCGTCGCGGTGGTTTGCGGCAAAGGCGCACGGAAATCAATGGGGGAAGGGACGCGGGGAAACGGAGCGGGGTTTTCCCGCTGGCTATGGAACAAAACGGCGGGCGTCCCCATTTGTAGGGTATGAATTACATCCTTGCCATCCTGCTGCCGCCATTGTCGATCTTCCTTGCCGGTAGGATCATTCTGGGCATCATCATCGCTCCGATCTGGATCCTTGCGCTGATTTTCTCGGGCGGGCTGACGCATCCCATGTTCGTGCTTCTGGCGTGGTTGGTGATCTTCGAGCGGCGCGAAAAGCGCGGGTAGGATGAAGGCCGGGCCCTGACCTTGGCGTTGGCGAGGGGAAGGCCGTCACGATGTCACGCCGTCACGCCGTCAGGCTCCAGAAGCGCCAGGGCAGGACAATGGCCGCAAGGGCAAGGCCCGCGATATACCCGCTCCAGACGCCGATGGCACCGACGTCCAGAACGAGGCCCAGAAGATAGGCAGTGGGCAGCGCAACCAGCCAGTAGATCACCAGAGTGATGACGGTCGGCATGGTCATGTCCGACATGCCTCTGAGCGCTCCGAGTGCCGTCGCCTGCACGCCATCGGCGACTTGCAGGATCGCCATCATGATAAACAGCGTGGTGGCGAGCTGGACCACGGCGGGATCCACGGACATGGCATTGGCCAGAGTGTTGCCGCCGAAGATGAAGATCGACGCCGTCAGGACTTGCCACAGTACGACCATCGCGACGGAGGCCCTGAAGATCGGACGCAGGCGCGCGCGTCTGCCCGCCCCCACGGCGTTGCCCATCCGGATCGAGACCGCGCCTGCCATGCCCAGAGGGATCACATAGGCGACGCCACCGAGTGCGTTGACGATCTGGTGCGCGGCCAGCGCCTCCGCGCCCAACCAGCCGATCATCAGGCCCACCATCGCATAGGCCCCGCCTTCGCCCGCGTATCCCAGGCACAGCGGCGCGCTTTCCCGCAATTGCTGGCGCACGTCAGACCAGAGAACGACGACCTGCTGGCGATAGATTTGCAGGCCGGGCGCGCGGGTCACGACCATCCAGGCGGCCAGAAGGGTGAGCGATTGCGACAGGATGGAGGCCAGACCCGCCCCGAGGATGCCCATGTTCAGAACGTGGATGAAGACGTAATTCGCAGGGACATTCACCACCACTCCGATGTAGCTGAGCCCCACGGCCGTCCACGGCCAATCGACCGCATCGAACAGCGCCTTGAGGCCAAAGAACAGCGTGAATGGAATGATCCAGACCGCCATCGAGACCCAGTAGGGCGCGAGGATCGCCAGCACATCGGGCGGTTGGCCGAGCGGGCCAAGCAGGGGATAGACCGCCAGCATCAGCACCGCTCCGAGGATGCCACCGATCAGACACAGCAGCAGGCCGCAGCGGAATGCGAGGGCAACGCGGGAGGGGTCCGCCGCGCCCTCGGCCTGGGAAATCTGCACGGAAATCACGGTCAGAAGACCCCAGAGAGCAGAGATCAAGATGATCAGCACCGCCGTGGTGATGCCGACCGCCGCCAGCGGTACGGTGCCAAGGGGCGAGATCATCACAGTGTCCACCACGCCGATCAGCAGGGCTGCGGTCAGGCCCACCATCAGCGGCACCGCGAGGCGGATCAGGGGGCCAAGTTCGGCACGGGCGGAGGGGAAGGACGTCATCGCATCGGTCTACGCGGATAGGGCGCGTAGTCAATCCGCGCGACGGCACGGGTGGCGTTTGGCCGCCCGCGCGCCGGAGTGTCGTGGAGGACGGCGCAAGCTGGTCGCACTCAATGCCTGTTTCGCCCCAATGGGTTCCGACGCCGCAAAAGGGCGGCCGGCTGCGGGGCATTTGGTTCAATCGTCCCGTCCGGGTTCGTTCGGATCGTTCGAGAACAGGGCAATCTTGTTGCCTTGCGGATCGCGAAGGTAGCCGACATAGAAATGCGGTCCATAGGGTGCGCGGAAGCCCGGCGGGCCCTCGTCCACCCCGCCGGCGACAAGGGCAGCGGCGTGGAGGTCCCGAACCTGGGCCTGGCAGCTTGCCTCGAACGCGATCATCGCACCATTTCCAGCCGACGCGGCCCGTCCGTCGAAGGCAGGTTTCACGTAGAAATCCGGCAGAACCGGCGACTGGCCCGGCGCAATCGGCAGTGTGTAGCTCAGGCCCTCGTCACTTTCGGTCACACTGTATCCCAGGGCTGGGAGGACGGCCGCGTAGAACCGCTTCGCGAGGGAGATGTCATCCGCACCGACAGTGACGTAGGCAATCATAGGGCGCGCGCTCCGGTCCGGTCGTCCAGCGAGGGGAGTGCGCAATGGTAGGCGAACGGGCAGGTCAGCTCAACACCCGCTCCGCGACCCGGCGGATTGCGACACGCCGCCCCGCCTCTCTTGCCTCCGCCGTGGCTGCGCCCTATCACGCCTTCCAACGTCACAACACGCCAGAGGAGTGCGTCGCATGGGTTTCAAGATGGGCATCGTGGGCCTGCCGAATGTCGGCAAATCGACCCTGTTCAACGCGCTGACCCGTACGGCGGCGGCCCAGGCGGCGAACTTTCCGTTCTGCACGATCGAGCCCAATGTGGGCGACGTGGCAGTCCCGGATGAGCGGCTGGACAGGCTGGCGAAGATTGCGGCCTCCAAAAGCGTGATCCCGACGCGGATGACCTTTGTGGATATCGCGGGGCTGGTGAAGGGCGCCAGCAAGGGCGAGGGTCTGGGCAATCAGTTCCTTGCCAACATCCGCGAGACCGACGCGATTGCCCATGTGCTGCGCTGCTTTGAGGATGGCGACGTGGTCCATGTCGATGGCCGCGTGGACCCGATTGCCGACGCCGAAACCATCGAGACCGAACTGATGCTGGCCGATCTGGAAAGCATCGAAAAGCGGATGGTGAATATCACCCGCAAGGTGCGCGGCGGCGACAAGGATGCGGTCCAGCAGGAGCGCCTGCTGCGGCAGGCCAGGGCGGTGCTGGAAGATGGCAAGCCTGCACGGGTGGTGGAGGTCGCGTCTGATGATCTGAAGGCGTGGAAGATGCTGCAACTGCTGACCACGAAGCCGATCCTTTATGTGTGCAACGTGGAGGAGGCCAACGCGGGCTCGGGCAACGCGCAATCGGCGCGGGTGGCGGAGATGGCAGCGGCGCAGGGCAATTCCCATGTGGTGATCTCGGCCAAGATCGAGGAAGACATCAGCCAGCTGGACCCCGAGGACGCGGAGATGTTCCTTGAGGAACTGGGACTGGAGGAGCCCGGTCTGGATCGCCTGATCCGCGCCGGATACGAGTTGCTGAACCTGCAGACCTATTTCACCGTCGGCCCCAAGGAAGCGCGCGCCTGGACCATCCGTCAGGGTACGCTGGCCCCCGCGGCGGCGGGTGTGATTCATGGCGATTTCGAAGCCAAGTTCATCCGCGCCGAGACGATTGCCTATGGTGACTACGTGGCACTGGGCGGCGAGAACCCGGCCAAAGACGCGGGCAAGATGCGTGCCGAGGGCAAGGCCTATGTGGTGAAGGACGGAGACGTGTTGCACTTCCTGCACGGGGGATGATGCCTAAAGGTTTCGCGTGCCCCGACATTTCGGAAACTCGATGCATCCCATAAACCTGTCGCCGGTCCTGCGGCTTGTGCATTCCACCAGTTTTTCCCACACCGAAGGCAGGCGGATGGATCGCGCCTGCGGGCAAGATTTGATTTGACGTCCGTGACATGATCACGGTCGGTCTGGCGGTTTTGCGGGTTTTACGCCTGACGCAAGGTCTGGATAATCCCGAGGACGTCGGCCTCAGAGAACACCTGTCGCGGCATGCCTGCAATATAGCGCGTCACGGCGCGCGGCCCCCAAAATACTGTATCGGGCATCTGAGTTGTACCCCCTCTGGCGGGAAGGGTCAGGTCTTCCAGCACTGTCGCGTCAGACTGATCCAGGCGTTTGCGAACGGCACGGTTCACGCGGGCCTCACCACGCGCGCCCTTGCCACGGGGAGAGCGGAACGCGGCCATGGCCAAGACAACCAACAGAAAGCCAAGAATGAACAGAATTTCCACGCAACGCTCCGGGCCATGTTGGAAAAGAAAGTTCCACTGAGCCCGCAAGGGATCAAGGGCGACCGCGTTGCTTCGGCTGCCTTGATGACCGGCATCACACTGTCTGATTTGCCTTTCGTTCCGCCATGGGGTTTCTTGTGCCGTCCGGCAGGCGGACAAGGAAATGCACCATGCCCACCCCCCAATCCGACGACACCGCAGCGGGCTTTGGCTATGCCATCAGCGCCTACCTTTTGTGGGGCGCGATCCTGCCTCTGTACCTCAAGGCTGTCTCGCACATACCGGCGGCAGAGGTGGTGGCGCATCGGGTTATCTGGTCGCTGCCGATCATCGGGGCGCTGATCCTTGTCACCGGACGCTCGGCCGAGTTGCGCGCGGCGTTGCGCAGCCCGCGGATGTTGGGGATGGCGTGCCTGACGTCCGTTTTCATCTCGATAAACTGGGGTATCTATGTCTGGGCAATCTCCAACGATCAGGCTCTGGACGGGGCGTTGGGATACTACATCAACCCGCTCTTCAGCATCTTTCTGGGCGCGGTGGTGTTGGGAGAGCGGTTGGATCGTCTGCAATGGGCGGCGGTGGCGCTGGCCGCTTTGGGAGTGGCCTATCTGACCTTCGCCATGGGGCGCCTCCCTTTGGTGGCGCTCGGCCTGATGCTCAGCTGGGGCGGCTACGCGTTCTGCAAGCGCCGCCTGCCCATCGGCCCGAACCAGGGTTTCGCGCTGGAGGTATTGATCCTGTCGGTGCCAGCGCTGGCGTGGCTGATCTGGATCACTGCGCGAGGAGAGACCCACTTCGCGGTGGGCGTGGCGCTTGACACCTGGCTGCTGATCGGATGCGGAGCGGTCACGGCAGTGCCGCTGATCCTTTACGCCAACGGCGCGAAACTGCTGCGCCTGTCGACCATCGGCATCCTGCAATACATCGCACCGACGCTGATTATGCTGGTCGCCGTCTTCGCTTTCAACGAGACGTTCGGACCTGCCCGCGCTGTCGCCTTCCCGATGATCTGGGGCGCGCTGCTGCTCTATTCGATTGCGCTGCTGAACCAGTCAAGAAGCCGCGCGATTTGAGCCTTGTTTTCCGTGTTTCGCGTCGGTAGACCCGGCGGCGGAGACGTGGCCGAGTGGCTGAAGGCGCTCCCCTGCTAAGGGAGTAGGCGGGAAACCGTCTCGAGGGTTCGAATCCCTTCGTCTCCGCCACCCACCATTGATTTTATTGGATAAGGTCGATGCGTAGCCATTCTACCCACGACCTACCCATGCAAAATTTGATTGATGCTGTTGCAACCATTCAGAAGTGTCACTGATGCTGCAAAGCGGGAATGTCATCAAGTGCGCCGAGGGCAGCAAAGCCTGACAGGGCGGAGACGTCAAATATCGCAGTCCTGGCTGGCTTTGTGTTTTGCCCTTGCCCGGGCGGCGGTGCCTCTGAGTGCCGTTTGGGACCGTAACCCATCTTCTCTGAATTTGTCCGCACCTTGGGTTTTGGTGGAGCCGCATCTTGTTCGGCCTTGATGTGTTGCAAGACCGCGCTCAGATGCTTGTCCTTTACGAAAGTAGGCCAGCGCCGAAGCCACGTCTTGGGGCGCGGCATTTTCGGTGGAAGGTATCAAGTCTCAACGGGCTGGTGTCCGGGCGATACCCCAACGCGGCCATAAGGCGAAACGGGTGCCCGTCCATTCCGGGTAACCCGATGACAATTGCTGAATTCCGTTTCGGCGTGTTTCGCAAGGTAGGACGTGTTGTAGATATAGCTCGAACGCAATTTCCGTTTGGTGCCTATCGGCGGCCCTGATGGCTATTTTCTCTAGTGGTAAACTCGTTTCCCGGTTTAAGATCTAATTTTAGTTGGCCGCGCCATGGGACGCAGCCGTTGTCGCTCAATCAACCAGCAGTCTCGATACTATCGGCTGATACCCTGCGCCAAGGGCACCGGCCATGGGCCCCAATTGCCCTGCGGCTATACGCGGTTGTTCGATACCCCGCACATCTGCTGTTGATACGATGCTTTCGATCCGGGCCACCAGATTTGCCCTGACCGTCTCGGGGGCGCCGCAATCCACAACGATGGTCGCCACGTCGAGGATAGCAGCAGTCGCAAGTGCTGCGTAGGCCAGCGTTTCCGACGTATGGGTCAACCAGGCATCAAGCAGGTCATCGAAACCGGTCCACTCATCTTGCCGCAACATCTCCAAGGACTTGCCCGGGAAACGGTCCTCCAGCGCGTCTTCAAGCTGCACGACTGAGGCATGGGAAATCATCTGCTCCCATGACCCGTCAGCGGTTCGCACCGGCACCGAACCGAAAGCACCCGCATTGCCGTTCCGTCCAGCATATAGTCGGCCATTGAGGACAACGCCGCCACCAATAAAGGAGCCCACGTAGATGTATGCAAAGTCAGTCAGGTTTGCGGCCCCTCCGAAGGCATGCTCCCCACTGCACGCCAAAGAGTCATCATTGCCAACGTAGACCGGCAGATGCGTGAACTCGGAAAACGCCTCTGCAAACGAGAAGTTTTTCCAGGCCATCATCTCGATCCTGGGTATTCCTGTGCTATCAAGCCACTTCCACAACTCGAACGGGGCACCCACACCAATACCAACCACTCTGTCGCGGTCTTGCGGGCCAATCCCGGCCAATAGCCTTTCCATTGACGTACGCGCGATTTGCATGATCCTTTGTGGCGTTGGAAAGGAATAGGTGGACCGGATGTGGCCTCGCACACCGCCGCAGAAGTCCAGCAGCACCATATCCGCCGACCTTCGACCGATCCGCAGCCCGATGGAGAACGCACCACCCTTGTGCAGTCGGAACGGGGTCAGCGGTTTTCCGACCTTGCCGCGCACGGGATCGTCCTTCACGATCAGCCCGTCGGCTTCCAAAGCCCTCGTTATCACGGACCCCGACTGCGCCGACAAACCGACAAGACGAGCAATCTCCGCGGATGGGAGGGCTCCGGCTCTCTGGATTACGGACAGGATAAGCCGCTCATTCGGGGTGCGATCAAACGTTCCTCCTTCGGGTGCCGCGCTCGCCCGGTGTGGTATCGCATCTTTCATCGAGAATCCTCCGTGGCCAGTATTGCAAGCTGCGTTTATAAATCAAGTTTATTTATTTATTGACGCGGCGATGATCTTGGTGCTTGATGAGATCTACTCGCTCGGGAGAGTGAGTCGAAATTGTGAAGAGGGCCCCGAACCACGACGCTCGCTTTGGGACGACCAACAGATGAAAAGCTACTCGCAGGACCGGATTTGGCCTGATGGCTATCACCGGCGTTGCCACGACCTCCTTCAGATCACAGGCTTCACTGCGCCAATCTTTGACTACATCAGTAGTCGTCACCGCACGCGCCGTATCGCCCGCCGTTCAGCGCTTGCCAGCTTCCATGACATCCCCTCTCACACATACTTTGCATGTTTTGCCGGGAAATGTTCGACCATTTGTAGTAGATGCCTTCAGAGATACCCTCACGGCGGCATTGGTCAGCAATGCTATCTCCACCACGCAGGCCGTCCAGCACGATGCGGACCTTTTCTTCTGACGGATAGTCCTCGCACGTCGCCCGCTTGATGTCTTAAACGATCTTCCCGCCGGGGCTTCTGCGCGTTCCAGTTGCCTGTCCCAACTCCCACTCCTTGCTGGTTACGACGAGCCAAAGACACCCTCTTGGCAATTTCCCCTATCTGGACCCATAAGCGTTGACGTGAGACACTCTGGTGAGTTGCTGCCGGGATGGCCTATCGGCACATCTTCGGAGCGGCATTGCTGGCGGACGGAGGCTTCGCAATGGGCATGTTTGTCACAGCACTCGCGTTCGATGCGCCAGCCTGGGTCCCCAGCACACGGCTGTCAATTCCGGCCGGTACCAGTCTCTCGACCACTACCGGGGTCATGTTCCTCGCGTGCTCCATGCAAGACCAATAATTGTGCACCTTGTTCCTGATCAGCGAAAAATGGCCTGCACAGACAATTCCGCCAATAGTTTTTCGCTGATGTTGTAACGGATTCCCACTGGTGACGTCTTGATATCGAGACCCGCAAAAACGCCGGGTGCGTCGCGCTTGCGCGACATCGCGACTTCAGGAGTAATCCAAATGTCTGAAACAAAGCCCTTCCGCATCTATCCTGTCGGCATGACGCTTGGCGTCCTGTTGGCAGTGAGCTTCGCGCTCTGCGTTGTGTTCGGCCTGCTGTTTTCCGGGGCCACAATGTATCAGGCATGGCTGCCCTTGTTGCCCGGTGTGACCTGGATCAGCTGGCCAAGCGCCCTTCTCGGCCTCGTCGAAAGCTTTGCTTACGGCTGGTACGTCGCCGTGATCTTTGTCCCCGCGTGGAACTTTTTTGCAAGGAGTGCCTCGGCATGAACACTGTAACTTCAATCAGACCGCTTACTGCCGCGAACGCAGAAACTCCCTCCCTGCCAGTTGCCGAACCGGTTCCGCCGTCCGATCCAGCCGCCTATGGCCGCGACCTGTGGGAACGCTCGGTGCTGTTTCTGGATACGCTGCGCGAGCGGGCCGACAACATGATCGCGCATGAACGTGCGGGCATGCCACCGCTGCTGGATTTCAAGTACGAAACGGTGCTGGACGCGCGGCAGTTCGAGCGCCCGGCCAACTATGCATTGCTCAGGATCACCGAGATCGACGGCAATTGCTGGGACGATTGCGTCGACGCGACAAAACCACCTGTCATCGTGGTGGACCCCCGCGCAGGCCACGGGCCGGGTATCGGCGGTTTCAAGCGCGAGAGCGAGGTCGGCATGGCGATGGCCGAGGGGCACCCGGTCTATTTCGTTGTCTTTTTTCCCGAGCCCGCCCCCGATCAGACGCTTGAGGATGTGCTGTTCGCGCTTCGCCACTTTGTCGAAGACGTCTCGGCCCGCCACGACGGTGCGGCCCCGGTCCTCTATGGCAATTGTCAGGCGGGCTGGGCGGTGACGCTGCTCGCGGCGCATTGCGAAGGACTGGCCGGACCGGTGGTGCTGAACGGCTCGCCCTTGTCCTATTGGGCGGGCGAGGAAGGCGTGAACCCGATGCGGGTGTCCGGCGGCTTGCTGGGTGGCGCATGGCTGGCGCACCTGACCGCCGATCTGGGCGACGGACGTTTCGACGGGGCCTGGCTGGCGCAGAATTTCGAAAACCTTAAGCCGGAAAAGGCGATCTGGGAAAAATACGCCAATCTGTTCACCAACGTCGACACCGAGCGCGACCGCTTTCTCGAATTTGAACGGTGGTGGAACGGTTTCTACACCCTCAGCCGCCCGGAAATCCTGTCGATCACCCAGAACCTGTTCATCGGCAACAAGCTGGAAAGCGGCGAGATGCCGATCGGCGACCATTGCGTGGCCGATCTGCGCAAGATCAAAAGCCCGATGATCGTCTTCGCCTCCTACGGCGACAATATCACACCGCCCGCGCAGGCTCTGGGCTGGATCCCCGCGGTCTACAAGGATACGGCAGATCTCAAGGCCGCCGGGCAACGCATCGTCTACATGACGAATGCTCATGTCGGACACCTGGGTATTTTCGTCTCGGCCAAGGTCGCACGGCTTGAACATCGCGCCATACTCGAAAGCCTCGGCAAGATCGAAAAACTCAAGCCCGGTCTTTACGAGATGAAAATCGACAACCCCTCGGGCGATCCTGATTGCCATGCGCCCGACTACAAGGTGCGGTTCGAGCCGCGCAAGGTCAGCGACCTTGACGCCCCGGTGCCTGAAAAGGCCTTTGAGAAAGTCGAGCGCATGTCGGAGATCAACGAGGCGTTCTATGCCACCTTCGTCAGCCCATGGGTGCGGCTGATGACAACGCCCGCCAGCGCCGAGATGCTGAAATGGATGCACCCGATGCGCACCAGCCGCCTGATGTTTTCCGAACGGTTCAATCCCTGGATGCGCCTGGTCCGGCAGGCGGCGGACAGCATTGCCGGCACCCGCGTGCCGCTGGAGCCAGACGATCCAATGATGGTGCGCGAGCGGGCGGCAGTTGAAGCTGTCGGAAAAGCCATTGAGCGCGCACGCATTGCCCGTGATGCCAAAGACGAACGCACCTTCAGGGCTCTCTACGGTGGCGACGTGCCGGACGTTGAGAATGCCCCCCACGTGCCGGTTTGACGGAAAAGGAAACAAGAAATGCAATGGGTAATTGAAAACTGGATACTGGTGCTCGTGGGTGGTGGAATGCTCGCCATGCACCTGTTTGGCCACGGCCATGGACACAAGGGCGGGCACAAGAAAGGGGATCACGGTTCAGATAAAAATCACGAAGCGCCCGGCCGGCAGACGGCTGTTGAAGCAGAGGAAAGTTCAAATGGCTGAGCAGGTCATCCTGACCCTCAACGCGGGCTCGTCGTCGCTCAAATTCGCGTTGTTCACGGCATCCGGTCACCCGAAACGCCTCTGGTCAGGTTCGATTGACCGGATCGGGCTGTCGAGTGCGCATTTCCAGCTGAGCGATGCGCGAAAAACCATCGTCGTCGATGAACCGGGCTCACTTGATACCCATAGGGCGGCGCTGACGCGACTGCTTAAGGCTATCGCAAATCTGCCGGGATCACTGGATCTGGTTGCTGTCGGACACCGGTTTGTACATGGCGGGCCAGACTGCGACTGTCCGAAACGCGTGACCCCCGCCCTGATCGCGCGCCTGCGTCGGCTTAGCGCACTTGCACCGCTGCACATGCCAGCCAACCTTGCAAGTATCGACGCGGTACGAGACACCCGCCCCGAATTATTGCAAGTGGCCTGTTTCGATACCTCATTTCACCACGACCTTCCCCGTTTGGCGCGCATGACTGCCCTGCCCCGCGCCTATGCCGAGGATGGCATACGCCGGTACGGTTTTCATGGCCTCTCCTACGAATATATCTTGAAGAGCCTGCACAGTGATGGCGTTGATACCGACGCCGAGCGGATCATCATCGCCCATCTGGGCAACGGCGCGTCGATGGTGGCGCTGCGCAATGGCCAGCCAGTGGAGACCAGCATGGGATTTTCCACGATCGCGGGTCTCCCTATGGGGACACGCAGCGGAGACATTGATCCCGGCATTCTCCTGCATCTTTTGCAAGAAAAAGGGATGAAGCCGGACCAGGTTGCCGACCTTTTGTACAACCAAAGCGGGCTGCTGGGCATATCGGGCGCCAGTCGCAACATGCGTGATCTGCTAGACAGCCGCGGGGAGAAGGCTGCGGAAGCTGTGGAGTATTTCTGTTATCAGGCACGCCTTCACCTCGCCCGGCTGACCGGAGCGCTCGGCGGACTTACCCGTGTCGTGTTCACCGGCGGTATCGGTGAGAATTCTGCGGAAATACGTGGTCGAATTTGCGTGGGTCTCGGATATCTCGGGATCGACCTCGACGGTGCCGCCAACAAGGCCGGCCATATCGTGATCTCGAAGCCCGGAGCGCGCGTTACCGTCGAGGCGCGCGCGACAGACGAAGAAAAGATGATCGCCCGGCATGTCGCCGCGAGAATGGCCACCCAGCCCGCCTCACGACGCACCGGCACGGAGGGCTGACCGATGACCGCACATCCTGAAAAGCTGCAACAACTGACCGACAGGGTCAGTGGCCAGGAGCCGGTGCGTGTCGCCGTTGTCGACGCCGCACAATCCGTGGTTCTGGAAACCCTGCGCGATGCCGCTCTCGCGGGGCTCGTCGAGCCACGGCTGATCGGCGATCAGGCCGCGACGCTGCGACTTTGCAAGGCAATGGATTGGACCCCGCATCCCGGCTGGATCATCCATGCGCCCGCCGACGCTGAAGCCGCGGCCATTGCGGTCCGGATGGTGCGCAGCGGCGAGGCCGATCTGGTCATGAAGGGCAATGTCCACACCGATGTGCTGATGCGCGCCGTTCTGGACAGCACCACCGGCCTGCGCGTGGCCGGTCGACGCTGCAGTCACGTCTTTCTGGTCGACATTCCGGGACATGACCGGCTGGTCGGCATCACCGATGCGGCGATCAACATTGCTCCCGACCTCACTGCGAAGAGTGAGATTTGCCAGAATGCCGTCGATCTGTTTCACACCCTCGGCGTGGCCGAGCCTCGGATCGCTGCGCTGTCAGCGGTCGAGACCGTGACAGGCAGCATTCCCTCGACGCTCGACGCAGCCTGCCTGACACTGATGGCGCGGCGCGGCCAGATCACCGGCGCAAGGATCGACGGGCCGCTGGCCTTTGACAACGCGATTTCCCAAAGGGCCGCCACCGAGAAAGGCATCCTGTCGGAGGTGGCCGGTCAGGCAGATATCCTGCTGGTGCCCGATCTTGTGTCAGGCAACATCCTTGCCAAAGCGCTGGAATATCTCGGCGGGGCGGTCGCAGCTGGCGTCGTGGTAGGCCTGTCGACCCCTGTCGTTCTGACATCGCGCGCCGATCCCGCCTCGGCGCGGATGGCGTCGCTGGCGGTAGCGGTGCTGATGTTTCGCCAAAGCACGTCGCAGCACGCCCCAACCCCAACGCCGGAGACCAGTGCGGCCGCCGCTCCACAACCCGAACATGCATGTTGCGCGCCGCCTCTGACTCCGGATTTTGCGGAGGCGGCGGAATGACCGAAACAGCTCCTGAACCTGAGTCCGCCCGACTGCTGGATATGATCGGCAAGAAGGGCCTCGTTGTCGGCATCGCCAACGAACACAGTCTGGCCTGGGCGGCGGCGCGCAACTGTCATGCGGCAGGCGCGGATCTGGCAGTGACCTATCTCAACGACAAGGCGCGCCCCTTTGTGGAGCCTCTGGCACAGTCGATCGGCGCCCCGATCCTGTTGCCCTGCGACGTCTCCCGTGACGGCCAACTCGAAGCGGTCTTCGATCACATCACCACAACCTGGGGGAAGCTCGACTTTCTGGTGCACGCCATTGCCTGGGCACCCACGGGGGATCTCCACGGGCGGCTGGTCGACAGTTCAGCGACGGGCTTTGCGCAGGCGATGCAGATTTCGTGCCATTCCTTCATCCGCATGGCCAAGCTGGCCGAGCCGCTGATGGCGCAGGGCGGCAGTCTCACGACGTTGAGTTTTCTCGGGGCCGAGAAGGTCGTGGATCACTACAACCTGATGGGGCCGGTCAAGGCGGCGCTTGAGGCCTCCGTTCGGTATCTGGCACATGAACTTGGGCCAAAAGGCATCCGCGTCAACGCGATCTCTGCGGGGGCGGTCAAAACCCGCGCTGCATCCGGCATCGAGCACTTCGACGAGCTGATCCGCGAGACTGAAACCAAATCGCCACTGCGGCGCACCGTTACCGCTGACGAGGTCGGGCGTGCAGCCCTTCTGCTGGCCAGCGACCATACAACCGCCATCACCGGCGAAATCCTGCATGTCGATGCCGGGTTCCACGTCGATGGCATGATTTTTCACTGAACACCGTCCTGCGCCAGCTGCGCTGGGACGACGAATGGAAGGAAACAAGATGAACGTCACCAAAGGAAAATTCGGACAGTCCGGGGATGACCAGGACAGTTTCGATACCGTGCCAGACGGATATTCCGGCACGGTCTACACCTGCTCCATGCACCCGGAGGTGCGAAGCACGGAAGAAGGATCCTGCCCGAAATGCGGTATGTTCCTGACGCCGGAGGGTGAAACTGCCGGGCACGCGCATCATGACCATTCCGGGCACGCCCATGCGCATGGTGCTGCAACCGTCGGCGTGAAGGACAGCGAATACGATACCGTACCGGGCGGATACGGCGGTACGGTCTATACCTGCCCGATGCACGCGCAGGTGCGCCACCCCGGCCCCGGTTCCTGTCCGATCTGCGGCATGGGTCTGGAACCGGAAACCGTCAGTCTTGAAGATGATGGCCCGAACCCGGAACTGGTGGATTTCTCCCGGCGGATGTGGGTCGGCATCGCGTTGACGATCCCGATGCTGATCCTGACCATGCCGCCTTATCTGGGCTATCCGGAGATCCGGGAATTCTTTGGCGAACAGACATCGCTCTGGCTTGAGGTACTGATCGGCACCCCGGTTATCCTGTGGTCCGGCTGGCCGTTCTTTACCCGCGGCTATCAGTCGTTCCGTACCATGAACCTCAACATGTTCAGCCTGATCTCCATGGGCGTCGGCGCGGCCTACATCTTCTCGATGATCGCGGTGATCGCGCCGGGGATCTTCCCCGATGGCTTCCGCGATCCGGAAACCGGCGCGGTCGGCGTCTATTTCGAGGCAGCGGCAGTGATTGTCACGCTGGTTCTTCTGGGCCAGGTGATGGAACTGACAGCCCGCGAAGGCACGGGCAAAGCGATCCGTGCCCTGCTGGACATGGCCGCCAAGACGGCGCTGGTGATCCGGCCCGACGGCACCGAAGAGGAAATCGAGCTGGACCAGGTGCAGCTCGGCGATCACCTGCGGGTGCGTCCGGGCGACAAGATGCCGGTGGACGGTGTCGTCGTCGAGGGCCGTTCGTCGGTCGACGAAAGCATGATCTCCGGCGAACCGGTTCCGGTGGAGAAGGTCGAGGGCGAGCCGGTGACCGGCGCCACGATCAACGGCACCGGCAGCCTCGTCATCGAGGCCACACGCATCGGCGCCGACACCATGCTCAGCCAGATCGTGCAGATGGTCGCCAACGCGCAGCGCAGCCGCGCCCCGATCCAGAAATACGCCGACCAGGTGGCTGGCATGTTCGTACCGGTGGTCATTGGCATCGCGGTCGTTTCCTTCATCGTCTGGTCGATCTGGGGGCCTGCACCGGCCATGGCATATGGCTTGGTTTCGGCCGTTGCGGTTCTCATCATCGCCTGCCCCTGCGCGCTTGGGTTGGCAACGCCGATGTCGATCATGACGGCCACGGGGACCGGCGCGCAGATGGGCGTGCTGATCAAGAATGCCGAAGCGCTGGAACGGTTCGAAAAGATCGACACGCTGATCGTCGACAAGACCGGCACATTGACCGAAGGCAAGCCCAAACTGGTCGCGGTCCTGCCCGAGGAAGGCCATGACGAGGCCGAGGTGCTGCGACTGGCGGCGTCGCTGGAACGCGGGTCGGAACACCCGCTGGCCGAGGCCATCGTGCGCGGTGCCGAGGAACGTGGCGTCGAGTTCGCCAAAGCCCAGGACTTCGAGGCCGTGACCGGCAAAGGCGTCAAGGGCCGCGTCGATGGCAAGGACGTCGCGCTCGGCAATGCCGCGCTGATCAAGGATATGGGCCTCGACAGCGGCGCGCTGGTCGATACCGCCAACGCGCGGCGCGATGAGGGCGAGACCGTGATGTTCATCGTGCTGGACGGTGCGATTGCGGGCCTTGTCAGTGTCGCTGACCCGGTCAAGGAAACCACGCCTGCCGCGCTGAAGGCGCTGCACGAACTGGGCTTCCGGATCATCATGGCGACAGGTGATAATGAACGTACCGCGCAGGCGGTGGCCAGCCGCCTGGGCATCGACGAGATCCGTGCAGACGTGCTGCCCGAGGACAAGGCCCGCATCATTCGCGAGTTGCAGGCCGAGGGCAAAAAGGTGGCGATGGCCGGTGACGGCGTGAACGACGCGCCAGCGCTGGCGCAGGCCGACGTCGGAATCGCGATGGGCACCGGTGCGGATGTGGCGATCGAGAGCGCCGGGTTCACACTGGTCAAGGGCAACCTCGACGGCATCGTGCGGGCCCGCAAACTGTCCCACGCGACGATGCGCAACATCCGCCAGAACCTGTTCTTCGCGCTGATCTACAATGCGTCTGGCGTGCCGATTGCCGCGGGCATCCTCTATCCGTTCCTCGGCATTCTGATCGGCCCGATCTTCGCCGCCTTCGCGATGAGCGCCTCATCGCTGTCGGTGGTGCTGAACGCGCTTCGGCTACGGCGTCTGAAGTTCTGAAACAAATATCGGGAAAGTTGCAGAATATTGATCCAGGACAACGTGCAATTTCACAAAGACGGTACCTCTAGACAATATTCAAAGCAAACAAGGGGACCATCATGACCGATAAAAGCAAGATGGCTTCAACCAAACCGGCGGCTGCTTCCGATGTTGCGAAGGACCCAACGGCAAAGGTTAACCGACGCAGCCTTCTGGCCGGCACGGCCGGCATTGCGGTGGGTAGCGTAGTGGGCGCTACAAATGCGACCGCGCAATCCGCTGAAACGGCCGACGCGGTGCATTCCGGGGCCGCTACGCGATCCGGCAACCGGCTTTATACCGCCAATCCGACCCATCCTGGCATGACGGACATCAGCCAGAACCCGGCCAACGTACCGCCGCCAATAACACGGACTGAACCTGCCACCGTCCGGCTGGAATTCGAGACCATCGAGCTTGAGGCGCATCTTGATGGCGATACTCAATACCGGTTCTGGACCTTCAATGGCAAGGTACCGGGCCCCTTTCAGCGTGTGCGCGTTGGCGACACAGTTGAGGTCTACCTGACCAATAACGAAGACAGTTGGTTTGCGCACAACATCGACCTTCATGCCGTGACCGGACCCGGCGGCGGGGCCGCGCTCGGCTCACCCGGACCGGGCGAAAACTACAGTTTCCGGTTTATGGCGCTCAATCCGGGTCTCTACGTCTATCACTGTGCGGTCGCGCCCGTGGCACTGCACATCGCCAACGGCATGTACGGACTGATCCTTGTGGAACCAGAGGGCGGACTGCCTCCAGTCGATCGCGAATACTATGTCATGCAGGGCGAGATTTATACCGAAGAACGGTTTGGAACCACCGGCCTGCTGACCGAAAGTTACGACAAGCTGATCGACGAGCGCGCCGAGTATCTGGTGTTCAACGGTCACACCGAGCTACTGTCAATTCTGGTGTCCAAGCGGTCGTCATGCGGCGGCCTGATCTGTGTTTGATGGCTTGATGCCGTTGACGAAATCGACGCCCTGAATGACGTCGGCGAGATGGACAAAGCCGCGCAGTTTGCGCCAGCTTTTCTCTGCGCATTGGCCGAGTTTAAACATCATATGAAGCATACCGTCTCGGCTGAGGCAGCCTTTGGTGCGCTTGGTTCGATGCCGTATCGTCGCGAAGGCGCTTTCGATGGGATTTGACGTGCGGATGCTTTGCCAGTGCTGGGCCGGGAAGTCGTAAAAGGTCATCAGTTCTTCTCGGTCCTTGATCAAACATTCAGTGGCCTTCGGGTACTTCGCCTCGAAGGTTTCGATGAACAGATCAAAAGCGGCATGCGCATCCTCTCGCGTCTCAGCCTGCCAAATGTCATGCAGCATCTTCTTGGCCTTTGGCTGGGTACGCTTGGGTAGATAATTCAGTACGTTGCCGGTTTTATGCACCCAACAACGTTGCTGTTTGGTGGAGGGGAACACTTCCTCCAGGGCTGACCAGAAGCCCATAGCACCATCGCCGATGCCCAGTTTCGGGAAGCTAAGACCCCTGCTTTTGAGACCAAGCAGTACCTCTCGCCAACTTTGGGTACTTTCCCGGACGCCGTCCTCGATGGCAAGAAAATGCTTTTCTCCCCGTGCGTTGACCCCGATGACGACAAGAACGCAGAGCCGGTCATCGGTGCCGCGCAACCCGCTGTAAATGCCGTCCGCCCAGACATAGACCCATTCATCCCGGCTCAGATCTGCCTTGCGCCATTCGTTGTATTCCGCCGCCCATTGGCCTTTCAGGCGCGAAACGGTCTTTGCGGAGAAACCGGTGGCGTCCGGGCCAAGAAGCACCCTCAATGCTGTGCCCATTTCACCGGTAGAAATACCTTTCAGATACAGCCAGGGCAGCGCGGCATCGATAGATTTGGCCTTCCGGACATAGGGCGGGACCAGTGCCGAGTGGAACGTCACTGGTTTTCCGTCTTTCGCCCGCACTTTTGGCACCTTCACCGTGACTGGTCCGATCCCGGTTTGCACCGCGCGTTCAGGATGATAGCCGCTGCCGACGACCGCTGCGCGGCCATCCGACGTGCGGCGCTCGGAAAACCTGGCAAGAAATGCATCCCGCTCGGCCTCAACAGCCGCTTGAAGCAATTCCCGCGCACCCTTGCGCAGAAGATCAGTCAGCGGATCAGTGACCGCGTCTCGACCGGTGAAATCAATAATGGTAGCGTCGTCCATGGTGGTGCGTCCTTGAATGGTTGGTGGCTTGTGTCGCAACAACAAACCAACCAGATGCACCGCCAGCTTTCAAATCACCCGGACACCAGATTCACTCATAACTCGTCACACCGGCGCGCTGACAGATCATTATCCACTAAGAGCCAACGTCGGCGAGACAGTGCGCATCTTCTTTGGCGTGGGTGGTCCAAATTACATCTCATCATTCCATGTGATCGGTGAAATCTTTGATCGGGTTTATCTGCATGGATCATTGGAGACGCCGCCACTGGAAAACGTCCAGACCATTGCCGTGCCGGCGGGTGGTTCCGCTGTGGTGGAGTTCAAGTGTGACGTGCCGGGACGCTATGTGCTGGTGGATCACGCGCTGTCGCGCGCCGAACGCGGACTTGCCGGATACCTTTACGTTGAAGGTGATGAAAACCCGGAGGTGTTCACTTCGCTTGATACAGAACCCGGAAGCGAGGGTTCGACGGACTGAACCGAACCGTGATGCCCTGCCATGTCCTACGGCGGGGCATCACCATAGATTGACCTGCGCGACGTCGTCTTTTGGAGACCCCAATGCCCGAGCATGAACACGATCAGCCGATACCTGCGGATGAACCTGAACCGCATCAGCCTTTCTGGAAGTCGCGTTTCGGGGCGGGTCTGATTATCGCGCTGGCAATCGCGGCCTTGCTGTTGGGCTTTGAGCATCGCGTTCACGTCTTTGCCGGAAACGGTTTTCTGGTCCTGTTGCTGTTGGGCTGCGGCGTCATGCACCTGTTCATGCATGGCGGTCATGGCGGACAAGGAGGCGGCGACAAGTCATGACCGACGCACCCGCCTATGGCCTTTGGGTTTTCGCCCTACTGAACGCGGCAATCTTCATCATGTTCGCCTTCAGCTTTTTCAAGCCGCAGACGCGACGGGACTGGCGGAGCTTCGGGGCTTTCAGCGCGTTTCTTGTGGCACTGTTCTCAGAAATGTATGGCTTTCCGCTGACCATCTATCTGCTGTCTGGTTGGTTGCAGACGAATTATCCCGGCATCGACTGGTTTTCGCATGATGCGGGCCACCTGCCGGAAATGTTGTTCGGCTGGCAGGCCAACCCGCATTTCGGCCCTTTCCATATCATCAGTTTCGCACTGATCGGGCTAGGCTTCTGGATGATCTCCGCTGCTTGGCGGGTGCTCTATCTTGCTCAACGCAGCGGGACACTGGCAACCAGTGGTCCCTACGCAAAAGTTCGTCATCCGCAATATGCGGGTTTCGTGCTGGTCCTGACGGGTTTCCTCTTCCAATGGCCCACCCTGCTGACGCTGGCGATGTATCCGGTGCTGATCTGGATGTACGTGCGGCTTGCCCGTTCGGAAGAACGGGATACCCGGGCCACGTTCGGGATCACCTTTGACACCTATGCAGCCCGCGTTCCCGCCTTTTTTCCGAACTTCGCGCAATCGCGCGGCGAAACGCAATAAACAAATGGGAGTTCCTGACAACAGCGCCTGTGGGCCCAGAAAGGGTATGCGCCGTCAATCATCCGATAACCCGATAACCGACCTCGTTTCCGGCTTCCCAAGGAGGTCGGGATCGCCATGGATCGGGGCCAGGATGCCCGCCTGCTGCGCGCCGTGGGCCGCGGGTGGGACTGGTGGCACAGGCTGAAGCGTGCGACGCCACCACCATCGCTGACCTCGCCAGAGAAGCAGGCATATCCCACTATTGTCCAGACGCGTGTGGACCTCTTAAGCCGGTCTTTGGAGCCCTTGTTTTCGAGTCTTCCAGAAAATTATCAAAGGCCGTTAAAACCAAAATTTTCTGGTAGTGAGTTTTAGGTGCTACTCAACATACTGACGTGACTGAGAGCGCAAAATCTACGTGATCTTGACGTCCGTTCATGATGTCAGCCCAATGAGACACTGCGTCATCCGCCGACCCCTCCAACCGGATCATGCCAATTCGCTCAGGGTCTCTCACGATAATCAACGAGCCATGCAACGTTCCGGGCCAGGTAACTGCGCACCAACCATCAAATGCCAGACCCAGTCCGGGCCGACAATTCCGGGGGATACCTTCGCCGAACGCGGCTTTCGCCCAATCAAGCATGGCAAACAACTGATCGTCTTCGCCAACTATCGCAATGAGATCTTCGGCGTCGATCACCATAGCAGCTACGACTTGATCTGGAAATTTCTCGGCCAATTCCAAAAGCCCAACTTCTAGGCCCAATGGGACCGTCGATTGATCATCCGCGTCAATCACGCCCCTGACGGTCGCCGCGGTTATTCCAGGTGACGTTGAAACTGGCATGGCGGGATCGATGTGGATCTGTCGGAGTTCAATGGCCCTTCCGTGACACAGCGCTGTCAGGGCCTGAGCAATCGCTGCGCCGTCCTGGATTGTACACAGGACCGGCTGACGCGGGACATCGGAACCGTTCTTCTCAACACAACTTTCCACGATCGAATACTGCAATAGCCGTCGGTTCTGTGCGAAGAAATGGACGAGCGTCCGATCCGAAAACGTGATCTCAAGGCGTCGCGGCAGGACCGTTGTGTTGATGAAACGAGCGATTTCGCGCAACGACGCGTTCTTGGCGTGCCCTTCCGAGGCCTGGTGAACGACAGAGCCCGACCGTGCAAGGACCAGCAGCGTATCCTGGACATGAGTGAGAGCGTTCATGTGGACCACTGAATTTGCTCAGGATCGCTGAGGAAGGTCGCCATGGCCTTTGCAAGGGCTGGCAGGTCCACGCCGGGGCTGCAGGTGCACATCAATGCCTGCGAAGGGTTGGCGAGATCACGCAGGACGACGCCCGCGCGGGTTCGGTCCGAGAACATGATCTGGTGCGGTGGGGCATCATTGTCCAACGGTGGGAGGTTCAACGCCTCCACCGCGCTGGTACACATGGCGTCAAGGTTTTCTTGCGGGTGCAAAAGATCACTGTCGACGGCCAGGACGATCCTGGCTTCGATATCAATCCAGAGAGCGACGTCGCAACTGGAGTGACCGGATCGAAACGCGGCGAGTTTGGGGCGTGCGGCGACGGTCCGGCCGGGCGCCAGGGACACATCTTCGATCATGGTGCGCCTCGTCCATCCTGCGCGTGTCGGCGCAGGATGCGGCGGTGCGGTTGATCACACTGGACCGCGACACGGCGGGGCACCACTGGCCTGGGCGGCGATGGCCCGGCAACAGGTGTGACGTCGTTAGTTGGGGCTGACCTGTCCACCGGGGCACCGTTGAGCACATCAGACAGCGCGCTCATCACTTGTTTCAGTCCCGACACCTCACAATCGGCAGGCGAGGCGCCGACGTCCAACAGCGACACCGGCAAGACAGCGCGAAACAGGCCATTGGTTTCCCGGACGACCCGATCCTTGATCCGGGTCCGGTTTGATGATGGCGCGACCTTGTCCATGCGGGTCAGCAGCAAAAGGCTTTTCTGGTGTAACCGCTCTGGCACCATATCCCAGATTGCCGCCTCCGATTGCCGCCAGGCTTGGGTGGACGGTGTGCACCAGATCACGATATCGACCAGGGGCAGCAGTGCATCCCACACGTCGGGGGACATGTTCGGATCGGAGCTTCCGGGCATGTCGAGGATCGTCATACCTTGCAAAATGTCGGCGTTGACGAACACCCGCACGGCGCGCGTATCCGACAAGGACAGATCCCCCATTGAGCGGCTGGTCAGTTCGGTCTCGGTTCCGTCGGTCGAAATGTGGATCGGCAGTCCGGTTCCGAAGACGTACCAGATCGGAGGAGCTTGCGTCGCCGTGACCCGAACGGTCGATTGTTCTGCGCCCAGTAGCACATTCGCCAAGGTGCTTTTTCCGGCGCTGAACTCACCAAGTAGAGCAAGCGTCGGCAGGCCGTCGGCGCGGGCAGGATCGGTAGTGTCGTCATCGCGTGGCATGTCAGGATCTCCCACGTTGGGCTGTGCAGTAATCGACCAGGATAGAATGGGCGTCGTTCAAGGAGGAAAGCTCAGCCTCGTAAGAGTCGGTCTGACACTGTCTTAAGGTGGCCAGATCCGTCTGCGATTGGTCGGCGAGCGCTAGAAAGACCTTGCGCTGCGTCGCAACGAATTCCTCAAGTTCGGACATGAGCGTTTCCTTGAACGGAGACGCCATGTCAGCTTTCAAGCCGTCCACCATTGGGCCAATCTCTGCGTCGATGAGCGTGCGGAATTCATCTGCATAGGCCTGATAGCTGCGCGACCTGCGCCACCACCGCGTCCACCACCCGCCTTTGATATCAAGGGCTATGGTCTGCCCCAGCTTTATGGGTGCGGGCGGTTGCGGCAGGACGGGAGGTTCAAGATCATATCCGGCGTCTGTCAAAGAAAAACTTTCCGCAAACAGATCTTTTAGCCGGTGAGACGTTCCGAGAAACCGCTCCTCAGAAACACTCAGCACCTTGGCGATGAAGACCTGATACCCGGATTTCAACAGAAGGCGCAGTCCTGTCGGGTCATAGGTCCAAACCACGTCCTCACCGTAGGTTTCCAGATGTTCGATCAGGGCTACGACGGCCCGTGACACGAAGGCCTGCCGTGACAGGTCGAGGCGCGCATTCAACCTGGACAACAGGGTGTCGAGATCGGACGAAAGCCCAGTCGTCGCGGTCGCCGTGATTGCATCTAGGGCGGCGGTCAGCGTCGACACGTCGATGGGTTTCGCAGGGCCTTCGACTGTCCGGCGATCCGCCATCGTGCGTTCGGCGGCGATCGCGCTTGCGATGTTGCGCGCGCCGCTGGCGATGGCTTCTGTTGCCTGCGCGCCTTCGCCTGCAATCGTGCGCTCTGCAATCGCATGGCCGAGCGCAGGCAGACCCGACAGGTCCCAGACCATAGCCAGAGGGTCCTTGTTCAATGGGCGGTGAGTGACTTCATATTCAGCCAGATTGATCAACGCCTGTGCGCTGCCGCGACCCATCGCATTCAGCTCTCCATTGACAGCATGATGCGCCCAGGCCGCGCTGCCGAAAATGACCCTTGTTTCGGTTGAAATGCCCTGCGCCGACAGCGTTTTCTGGATTGATGCGCGGATTTCAGGGACTTCGTCAGCCGGATTTTCCAACTCATCAACGCGGTTCACAAAGATAATGACATCGCGAGACGGGATGTTGGCTATCATGCGGATCAGCGCAAGGTCGACGGTGGACAAGGCCTGATGTGCTGACAGGACCACGACGCAAAGCCTGCTGCCACGGATCGCATTCAAGGTGATCTGCTCCCGCACCATGAACGTGTCGTTCACCCCGGGCGTGTCGCGCAGACACATCGACAGCGGCAGCGTTGCAGCGCCGATGAAGAGGTCCGCGGATTTGGTGATATCCGCAAACTGTCCTTGAGTTTTCTCCGCGTTCGTATCGTCTGCGAAATCGTCCCCCAGACAGACATATCGCTGGATAAGCTCCTGATCGAGATAACGGTATTCGTGGGTCTGACCCAGCAATTGCTCGAAACTTGCGCCCAGTCGCCTCCGGGATTTTTCACGCATTTCGTTCAACTGGAGACGGACTTTTTCAACTTCCTTTTCCGCACCCGCGCGCCCGGCAAGTTCACCCACGCGCCCGCCGGTGTTCAGAAGGTTTGTCCATTCCTCCTCGGAAAAGAACCGAAATCTTGCATGTTCGTTGGCAGGCAAAAGGGTTGACGACAAATGCAGCGATGTGACGACGGACGTCCAGGGGTTCACATCCGAAGGAAGCAAATTTCTGCCCCCGGACATGACGTTCACCAGCGTTGTCTTACCCGCCTTGACCTGCCCAATGATCGTGACCGAAGGTTCAAAATCGCGCAGATCACGCCGCAGGCGTTGAACGGCGTCGCTGTTGATATCCCCGCCAGCGGCCTGCAAATGTTTCAACGCGCAATCCAGCTTACGCAGGTCACGCGCCAACGGATCAAGATCCCGAAACATCCCTTCCAATAGCAATGAACCCGGTTTCGGGGAGGTTATATGCCCGTCTTGTTTCATCTCATTTGCTCTCCCTTCCCAAGGCCTGTTCAAACGCAATGCGCAATTGAAGAAGCAATGCTATCGCGTCCTGAGCCTGCTCGGCCCCACCTTCTATCCTGAGGAGCATTACCAAATCGCAAATCTCGTCGATCATGGCCCGCAGTGATCGGGCGGGCACCATGTCATCGGGCCAGTCGTCCGCCCTGTCGCACAGCCCATCCATAGTAACCGTGCAATGGGTCAGAACGAGCGTCGGCCAATCTTCTTCGCCAGGTGCCGGTCGGAGGTGCTCAGACAAATCGCTTGCACGGGCCATCAGAAACAGAAGTGGCTCCGACAGGATTGGACGCAGATCCGCAGTCGGCAGGGTCCGGGGGGTCTGCGCCGCGCTTGAGCCATCACTTTGGCTGGTATCGGGCGACGTCCGGGCCAAGTGCCGGAACCGGTGCAGAAACAACTGCGCCATGTCGAGATCCGCAATGCGCGCCTCTTCAATGTCCGCCATCAGGCGATTGTAGAGCGGTCGGATATCGGGAAGGGCATCCGATGCCCCGAAGCCCTTCAAGGCGAAGGCTTGAGTGAAGATCGAAAGGGCGTCGTGAAGCTGAAGCGCGGGCTCGGGACGCGTTTCCAGCAGGTAGGCGTGCTGCGTCAACCGCTCAGGAGCCAGTTCCAGCATTGCAGAATCCGTGCTCCCGAACGATCGTGTACACCAGACCGCGATTTCGGAGCGCCGTGCCACCCAGGACAAGGCCGGGCGATACATCGTCGGATCAGAACTCCAGTGCGAGAACGAGGAATGACATGGGGCACAGCCGCTCGATCGGCAGGTCTATCTTCAAAAACAGAGGTTTGCGCTGCAATGTGTCCTGCGTCGGCCAGCCGTCCTGGACCAGCGTGGTTCCGTCCTCCAGCGTCGCGGTGGAGGTCAGATTTGGACCGTGCTGAAGCTGCACGGCAGGGGGAAGGTTGTCACAGGGAAGATCCGGGCGGTCCAGTATGGCCTGGATGATACTTGCGATGTCCCCGCGCTCCGGCCCAAGCAGGCAGACGCGCGCCGGACGGCGCAGGGTATCGGCCAGACGCGCGCACCTGTTGGCGTCTCGCGCTGGCAAACGCGCCGACGTGACCAGACTATCGAGCTGCACAATCGCGTCTTGTGGAGCAGAGGCCAGCATCTTTATCTCCGAACACTCAAATTCGCGGGTGGCGGCGCGGCGCGTCGGAAGGCTTTTCGGATTGCGGCGGAGGTGGAACGGATTGAGCTATACCTCTGACGCTGCCGCGCCTCTTTCACCTGGACAACGATGATCGCGGTATTGTCCTGTTCAGGATCATTCATCGTCTGGAGCGCATCCATCAAATCCTGTCCAATGTCGCGGCTGCTTTCGCGCCGGGCCCGCAGCAAAAGGGCTTCAATGATTGGATCGGGTAGAAATTGCAGGCCGTCGCTACACACGATAAGCACGTCCTCCGGCAGCAGTTTCAACGGGCAATCAGGGCAATCGATGGCGGCGATTTTCTCTCCCATCAAGGCGGCGGTCAGGCAATTGCGTTGCGGATGTTTGGCTGCCTGATCTTCGGTCAGCATCCCCCGTTCCAGCATCAAATCAATTTCCGGCGCCATCGAGTGATCTTCATTCAGGCGTTGCAGAACCTCATTCCGGAACAGGTAAAGCACTGAATCTCCGACTGAAACCCAGTGCAGACTATCTTCGGTGGCAACCACAGCCACGACGGTTCCGCCCATGCCTTCACGGTCGGGCGCCGCATCAACACAGGACTTCAGGCGCGAATTTGCATTGGTGGTCGCCCGAATTAACTGGTCAGGCACCAGCGCGGGATCGTCAAGTTTTCCGAGGGTCAGACCAGAGAACACCTCAGAGACGATCGTTCGGCTTGCCAGATCACCGGACGCATGGCCGCCCATGCCATCGGACAGGACTGCGAACCCGTGGCTTGCCCCGTCCGGGAAAGCGATTGCCAGCGCGTCCTCCTGGCGAGCACGGGCACCCAGGGAAAGGGCGGAGGATACATCGAACTCGATCCGGGGAGCTTTACTCATGAGCATGACGGGCGTTGGAGGCCGGGTCGGCATCGTCCCAGGTGAACGTGTCGTCGCAAAAGGCATGAAATCGCAGGGAGGTTTTGCCGATCCGGATCAAGTCTCCGTGCATCAACTCCTCAGTAGTGAGAACCGGAGTACCGTTTCTGCGAACGACGTTTGCCTTGTTCCCGTGACCGAGGAAGAAGCGTTTCTGCTCTCCATCGTAGACGACGGACGCATGGCCCTCGCGAGAGATACTGGCATCGCCAAAATCAAGCGCCACGTCCTGATCCGCGCCGCGCCCGATGGATGACACGGCTGTACTGACTGCAAAGTAGGCACCGCGCCCCGGACCGTCGATGACCACCAGGAACCCCGCAGGAAACTGCGGTTCATCGGGCGTGGCAGCGACCCGGCCCATGGCATCTGTCTCATGATCCTGCACGTGAAACCCAAGCATGCGTGTCTTTGCGCGACCAGAGGCAGGAGCGGCGTCGGGCAGAGGGTCAAGGATCGGTCTGACGGGCTGCCGTGCGCTTCTTTCCAGACCCAGATCACGTCGAGACGGCGCAGAGTCCCCGAACGCGTCATTCTCTCGATCGTCTTCCGTAGAGGTATCATCTGCTTCCAGATCCCAGATCTGCCGACGACTTGTAGATGGATCTGCAGCAGAATTCGGGCGTCGCGGCTGGACAATGACATGTTGCTTTGGCTCTTCGATCTGTGCCTCGGATCGGAGCGGTCTTTCGTCAGCCAACGGTCGCATACGGACGGCAATATTGCGCAGTCGGTTCATACTCATACTCGTTCCTCTGGTTGATCACCGCCATCGACAGATTTCGTCCCTGTCGAAGCGCTGCGTTTAAAGAAGCCCCGCAGGATCGACGATTTTCCCGACGGGATTGCTTCTGAGCCCGCCTCGTGCACCTTGGCGAACTTCAATCGAACCCTGTCAATTGGCAGCAGTGTCGGCTCTGCGGGTTTGACCCGTACCGGCGTCGGACACCGCACAGGAGGCTTTGGACCGGCCGCGACCGACCCGGCTTCGCTCAGTTCCGGCCCGGCCTCAAGATCCGTCTCAGTAACCTCGTCAGGTTTTGCCGGAGGCGGATGCGATTGCGCCTTCTCCGGTGCCGATTGGGGCGCAGGCTTCGAGTCAGGAGTGACTGGCGAAAAGTCTTTGAAGAACGCTTTGACGAGGGTCGCGACCCGCAAATCAAGGTTTTTGTCCATCCTGGCTTTCTGCATCAATTTTTTCTTGCGCAACTCCTCGTTGATCGCTTCCTGCCAAGCGTCCGCAGTTTGAAGTCGATCTTTGGGGAACAAGTTGAGGCAGGTGTTGATCGCCGACAGAAACGTCATGTCATAGTCCGGTCGTCGCCCAAGCGGCTTGAGTGGATCAGGCTGATTGCGGACTTCCGCTGCTATGCGCGAATGACTGCTGGCAGGGGCGACGCCGGTGACGACATGATGGAACGTGGCCGCCAGGGCATAAAGATCACTGGCGTAGACCTGGTCGCTGCCGGCCAAATAGAACTCCTGCGGGGAATACCCATCCTTGACGGTCAGGACTTTGGACAGCGCGCGGCTGACCCGGGTTGCATCTTCTCGGGCCGCACCGAAATCAATGAGGACAGGCAGGTTATCGTCGTCGATCAGGATGTTGTCCGGCGAAATATCGCGATGCAGAATGTCATTGCGGTGAATGAAACTGACCGCCTGAAGCAGCTGCATCAGGAGATTCTTGACGACGTCCGGTGTAAGCCTCTCGGGATCATTCTCAACGATGTCCAGAAGGGTGCGACCTTCAATGAAATCCATCGCCATATAGGCTGTGCCGTTGTCCCGAAAGTACTGATGAACACCCACGATATAGGGGTGCTGGAGGCCGGCGAGGGCCCGCGCCTCTCTTTCGAAAAGCTCCAGCATCGTCTCAAATTCTACGGAGTTTCCCTGCGAGCGGACCCGCACGGCCTTTTTGGTGCGGAAACAAACCGCACTTGGGTAGCATTCCTTTATGACAACACGCCGACCAAGGCTGTCACGGGCCAGATATGTCACGCCGAATCCGCCGGCATTCAGATACTGATCGATTGTATACTGCCCGCTGCACAAGACTGAGCCAGGCGGTAGTTCATCGCCTTGTATATCTGCTCGATCCGGTTCCATGGTTTAGATTGCCCCTCACAATATCGGCGCGGAAGCACGCTCCGATTACGCCTTCCCGCAACCCAGCCCATGGGGTTGAGATGCGATTTCCGTATCTCTCAAGGTCTCCCAGAAATGTGACTGAAAGGTGTTCAAACGCCGCGAACGAAGGGTCTATTGCTCACAATTTGCAGCGAATGATTGCTAGACCCGCGGACGGCACGGCGCTGCGAAAGATGCGCCGCCTTGAGCCTGGGGAGCAGCAGAGCTGACAAGGCCAGCAATCGGGAGATCGGTAGGTCCGGAGGACGCGTCTTCGGGTGATCCAATCAGATCTGTGCCAGGATCCTGATCGAAACCCGGCTGCGAATTCCTGTCAGCTTGAGAATGTGTGCGTCTGGTCGCAGACGCGATCAGGCGGTAGAGTGCCGGGCGTGTACCTGAGGACGCATATCCTGACCGCGAGGGGCGAGATCGTCCCTGCCTTGGAGGGGTTGAGATGGACGCACGCATGAAGCCTGGCAGATGGCGGCTGCCGAAGTGGTTGGCGCGATTTATCAGCTACGGGACCGAGGGGCTGCGCGGGCCCGACCTGCGCCAACGGCGCACGCTGAATGTCATCTCCGCCCTGATCCCGATGTCGGGCCTGGGGGACGATTTCACTTTCGAGAAACGCGAAGAGATTGAGGTGAAGGGGATCGGGATCGTCGAAACGTGGTGGCTGACGGGGCGGATCTGACCGGGCGTGTTCAATCCACCTCGCCGGGGGTCTTGCCCAGAATGATCATGCCCAACAGCTCATCATCCGTAACGTCGGCGACATTGACCGTACCGACCAACCCCCCGTTTTTCATCACGCTGGCACGATCGCAGAGGTTCATCACCTGGTGCACGTCGTGGTCGATCAGGAAGATGCCGATGCCTTCTGCCTTCAGCTGCTGAATCAACTCTGCGACCATCTTGGTTTCCTGCGGACCCAGGGCCGCTGTCGGTTCGTCCATGATCAGGATGCGGGCATTGAAGTACACCGCTCGCGCGATGGCGACGGACTGGCGTTGCCCACCCGAGAGCGCCGCAACGGGCGCGTTGAACTTCTGGAAGTTCGGGTTCAGGCGCGCCATGATCTTGCGGGTCTCGGCCTCCATCGCGGCGTCATCGACAAGGCCCCAGGGGGTGACAAGTTCACGCCCGAGAAACAGGTTGGAGGCCGCGTCAAGGTTATCAGCCAGGGCAAGCGTCTGATAAATGGTCTCAATATTGTAACTGCGCGCGTCGCGGGGCGAGGTGATGGTGGCCTTTTCGCCGTTGATGAAGATCTCACCACTATCAGGCGCATAGGCCCCCGACAGCATCTTGATCAGCGTCGATTTGCCCGCGCCGTTGTGGCCCAACAAGCCCACGACCTCGCCGGGGTAAAGATCGACCGAGACGTTATCGACCGCCTGAATACCGCCGAACGCGATCGACATATTGCGCATGTCTACAAGAGGTGTGCTCATCAGATCGCTCCCACGCGCTTGCGGTACATGATGTCCAGAAGAACGGCGAGGACCAGAACAACACCCACGACGATGTTCTGATAGGGTGTCGGCGTGCCGATCATCGCCATACCAGATTGCAGGCTCTGCATGATCAGCGCGCCAAGAATAGCGCCAAAGATCGTACCGGCACCGCCCGCCAGCGCTGTGCCGCCAATCACGGCGGCGGCGATCACCCGCAACTCATCAAGTGTGCCGATGTCGTTGGTGTGGTTGGCCAGCCGTGCAGAGGCGACGACGGCAGAGATAGCACAGAGTGCGCCCATGATCGCAAAGATCTTTACCGTCAGCAGCCGCGTGTTGATGCCCGAAAGCGAAGCTGCATCCGGGTTGCCGCCAGCGGCAAAGATGTAGCGCCCCAGCCGGGTGCGCTTGGCGACGATAGTCATGCCGATAGCGACGGCGATCAGCACGAAAACCGAAATCGGCAAGCCGTAGGCCTCGGTATATCCGTCGGGCATGATCTCACCGCGGGCCTCAAACATCCGCTCCAGCCTGCGTTCGGGGATGAGGTAGGAGTTCAGCGCCCAGATCAGGCCCATGATTGCGGCAACGGCGATGGCAGACAACGTCGCTTCGGCCCAGATCGGTTTCACCGGAAAATCGTGCGCCATCTTTGCGCGGCGCGACGACCACATTCCCGCCACCGCCGCCAGTGCCAAAATACCACCGATGATCCACGAGGCCGTCGCCCCCAGGGTGCCGTTGGTGCCGCCGAAAATCAAAAAGTTGCTGTCGAGAGGGCCAATAGTCTGACCATTGGTCAGAAACCAGGCCACATTGCGCCATACAAGAAAGCCACCGAGCGTGACGATGAATGCCGGAATAGCAAGATAGCCGATCAGCCAGCCCTGGAAGGCTCCGATGGTCGTGCCCGCGATCAGGCCCACGATGATGGTGATCGTGGCGGTCAAGGGATGGTCAAGGCCCAGGCCGACCATATTGGGCAGAATCTCGGTCTGAGTCATCGCCATGATCGCCGAAGTCGTTGCCAGAAGCGCGCCAACGGACAAATCAATATGCCGGTTCACGATCACAAAGACCATGCCGCTGGCCATAATGGCAACAGACACGGTCTGGATCGTCAGGTTGAAAATGTTGCGCGGGGTCAGAAACCGGCCATCGGTCAGCAGGTTGAACCCGATGCACAGGATCAGGAAAGCGGCCACCATACCCAGCAGACGGGTATCAAGCTCCAGCTGCGAAAACAGCGAGCGGCGGGGTCCGGGAAGCGGATTGGAGGAAAGGTCGGTCATGGGAGATCCTGCGTCGAGGCGGTGACGTCGAACAAGGATGCGCCCGGGTGGCGGGCGCATCCCTTTGAGTTCGCGAACTGTGTCGTCAGATCAGTTGCAGGGCGCAGGGCCGCCGGAGACGCCCTGGCACAGGTCTTCCAGCGCGATCCAGCCAGCGTCGACAACCACCGAGAGGTTCTCGGCAGTGATCGGCACGGGCGTCAGGAACATCGACGTCATTGTCGTGCCACCGGGAGATGTCCACTCTCCCGCGCCGTCGACATCCGCCATGGCGGTGCCATTGGCGAGAGCTACGGCAATCTCTGCGGCTGCGGTGCCCAGATCACGGGCGTCCTTCCACACGGATACGGTCTGCGTACCGAGGGCCACACGGTTCAGCGCGGCATGATCGCCGTCCTGACCCGAAACCGGGATGCCGTCCATGCCCTGTGCCGCGAGAGCTGCAACCGCGCCGCCGGCAGTGCCGTCGTTCGATGCCACGACCGCGTCGACTTCGTTATCAACAGCGGTCAGGATCTGCTCCATGTTGCGTTGTGCGTTCGCAGGCAGCCAGCCATCGGTGTAGGCTTCGCCCACGATCGTGATCGCGCCGGATGCGATGGCATCGGCCAACACCTCGTCCTGGCCACCGCGCAGGAAATCGGCGTTTGGATCGGTGGGCGAGCCCATGATCATGACGTAGTTGCCCTCGGGCGCTTCAGCCAGAACACCACGGGCCTGCATCCGGCCAACCTCTACGTTGTCGAAGGTCAGGTAGAACGCGCGCTCGTCTTCGATCAGGCGGTCATAGGCCACGACGGGAATGCCTTCATCAGCGGCCAGTTGCACGGCGGGGCCGATGGCTGCGGCGTCCTGGGCCAGAATGATCAGCGCGTCGACGCCCTGGGCGATCAGGCTTTCCACGTCCGACAGCTGCCGCGATGCAGAAGACTGCGCATCCGCCGACAAATAACCCGCACCAGCGGCTTCAAGGGCTGCCACCATGGCGGCCTCGTCGGTTTGCCAACGCTCTTCCTGGAAGTTCGACCAGCTGACGCCGACCGTGATGTCCTGGGCCACCGCGGCTGTGGACATCGTTGCTGCAAGCGTACCTGCGGCCATGAGTTTCATGAATTTCATTCTTAATCCTCCCGAATTTTTAGACCCTCGCCAGCTTTGTGGGATGGGTCACGACTTAAACCTACCAGATTTTTTTCAGATATCAAATTAATTCAGATGTGCCCAATTTCCGGGCATCCATGGCAGTTGCTTATTTATTTTTGTTGGGGAATTAATAGGCTAACGGGAGGATCATGTGACCCAGCTCAAGACGTCTCTGCCCGCGCCGGACCCGCGCGAAGGCAATCGCCAGCAGATTTTCGATGCGATCCGGCAGGCAGGTCAGATCGCCCGAATCGACATTGCCCGCGTGGCAGACGTCAGTCCGGCCACCGTCACGGCGATTTCATCGGAGCTTCTGTCTGCCGGATTGATTGAGGAGGTTGAGCCCGACAGTGATGCGGCGCAGGTGAAGCGGGGTCGCCCGCGTGTCTCCCTCAAGGTGCGCGGCGCGGCGCACCTGATCGCGGGTATCAAGTTCGCTGATCGTCTGATCACCGTGCTATTGGTCGACTTTGAGGGCACTTCTATCGCCGATCATTCGCTGCCGATTGGCGAGGTTCGCCTGTCGCCTGCGCGCATGGTAGCACTGGTGGAGCAAGTGTTGAGCCAGGTCTGCACCAAGGCGGATCGCGACTTGACGGAGATAGCAGGCGTGGGACTTGGCCTTGCGGGCCTGATTGATGCTACACGGAACTTCGTCTACTGGTCGCCGTCGCTTGATCAGGGCAATGTCGGGATCGGCGCGATCCTTGAGGCCGCAATGCCGTTCCCGTTCTTTCTCGACAATGACGCCAACCTTGTCGCCAAGGCCGAGCAGTTGTTTGGCAACGGGCGTGATGCCTCGGACTTCATCGTGATAACGATTGAGCAGGGTGTTGGTATGGGCATCGTCATCGACGGCCGCATCTATCGCGGCGGGCGCGGCTGCGGCGCTGAGTTCGGCCACACCAAGGTTCAACTCGACGGAGCATTGTGCCGATGCGGCCAACGTGGCTGTCTGGAGGCCTACGTGGGCGATTATGCACTGCTGCGCGAGGCCTCTGTTCATGGCCATACTGAGGATCTCGCTGCCCTTCATGCCCGCGCCAAGGCAGGTGATCAGATGGCGCAATCCATCTTCGACCGCGCGGGACGGATGTTCGCGATGGGCTTGGTGAACGTGATCAATTTCTTCGATCCGCGTCTGGTCATCCTGTCCGGCGAGCAGATGTCGTTCGACTTTCTGTACAATGAGACCGTTCTTGAGAAGGTCAAAGCCTCGGTCGTGCAGGTCGATGCCCGTTTGCCGGAAATCCAGGTCCATAAGTGGGGCGACCTGATGTGGGCCAAGGGTGCCGCGGCCTATGCGATTGAAGAAGTATCGAAACTGACGATCCGTGGTCTGGTTCGCAATGCGGCTTAGTCTGGCGTTGGTCGTGTGTGTGGCCTGGCCCGTTGCGGCTGAGCCGTCGTTTACGCCGGTCACCGTGCCCTCCCACAGCTACGAGGGCGGGTGGGAGCATTTCGTGGGCGGCGGTGTGGCCAGTTTCGATTGTTCGGGCGACGGGTTGCCGGAGTTGTTCGCAGCAGGCGGTACGGCGCCATCGCAGTTGTTCGTGAACCGGTCTGATCCGGGCGGGGAGATCGTGTTCGAGGTCTCGGATGCGCTGGCCCTGACAGGCGTGATCGGCGCGTATCCACTGGACATCGACGGTGACGCCATCCTTGATCTGGCGATCTTGCGCGTCGGCGACAATATCCTGATGCGCGGGCAGGGCGACTGCCAGTTCATTGCCTTTGACAGCCTCGGGTTCCAGACGGCGGATCGCTGGACAACGGCGTTCTCTGCCACCTGGGAGGAGGGCCGAAACCTGCCGACGTTGGCTTTCGGCAACTATGTCGACCGCACTGCGCCGGATGGCCCGTTCGGAACCTGCGACCGAAACATGCTGTACCGCGAGGAGGCCGGGGTCTATGCCGCGCCGCAGCCGCTGGAGCCCGGCTTTTGCCCGCTCTCGATGCTGTTTACCGATTGGGGCCGCTTGGGCCGTGCGGACCTGCGCGTCTCCAACGACCGCCACTATTACGTGCGCGGCGGGGAGGAACAGATGTGGGCGATGGAGGCAATGCCCCGCCTTTACGGGCGGGAGGACGGCTGGAACGCGCATCAGCTCTGGGGCATGGGGATCGCGTCGCGCGATCTGGACGGCGACGGGTTGGCGGAGGTCATGCTGACGTCGATGGGCGATCAGCGTTTGCAATCTCTGGTGCCGGGGGCCGACGGGCCGTCGTACGAAGATGAACGGTATGAACGTGGCGCGACGGCGCACAGGCCCTACACCGGCGGCGACGGGAGGCCGTCAACGGGCTGGCACGCAGCATTCGGCGATGTGGATAACGATGGGTTCGCCGATCTGTTCATCACCAAGGGCAACGTGGGGCAGATGCCGGGCAGCGCCATGGAGGACCCCAATAACCTGCTGATGGGTGCTGCGGATGGCATATTCACGGAGGCCGGGTTGGAGGCTGGCATCGCCTCGCTCCGCCGCGGTCGGGGCGGCGCGCTGGTGGATCTGAATGGCGACGGTTTGCTCGACATCGCGGTGGTGAACCGGCAGGAACCGATGGAAGTGTATCGCAACGTCAGTACGGGAACCGGAGCTTGGCTGGCGCTCGATCTGGCTCAGGACGGTGCGAACAGGTTTGCCCTGGGCGCGTTCGTGGAGGTTCGTGCCGGAGATCGCCTTTGGACGCAGGAGGTCACGACCGGAGGAGGCCATGCGGGCGGCCATGCAGGTGCGCTGCACTTCGGATTGGGTGCGGCCGAAGCCGTCGATGTCCGCGTGATCTGGCCCGATGGGACCACGACGCAATGGCCAGGTATCGCCGCAAACCAACGACTGACCCTAACGCGGGACGGGTAGGCCACTTGGCACTGTGGCGGGAATGCCGAGGCGGCCCTGCAAGGACCTCTCATCCGTTAAGGCGCTCAGAAAGCTGACCAAATCCGCGATATCCGTGTCACTCAAAGACATCGGCTGCAATTCATTCGCGGCGGCGATGGCGGCCAGTGCATCGGGATCATCCAGCACGCGCCAATCCTGTGCACCCGGAAGATCCGGCAGGATCGCCTGGCTCCGATCGTAGGCGTAGAGCGCCGCGACCGGATCAAGGTGGTGGCGGATCACCCCCTCCAACGTCGCATATGCGCCGGAGTGGCCATAGGGCGCTGTCTGCGTCACGTTGCGCAGCGATGGCGTGCGGAAGGCGTAGGCGTCGGCCGGGTCGCCGGTTACGCGCATCCGACCCTCATCAAGCGCATGATCCTCGAACCGCGCGGCCTTGCCGGGGCCAAGCTGGGGCATGGCGATGGCATGGAATTCCAGGTCAGTCTGAAAGCGGCCCGCGTGGCAGGATGCGCAATTGGCCCGGCCGTAGAACAGGTCCATGCCTCGGGTCGCGGCGGGGCTCAGGGTGCCGCCCTCGAGGTAGCGGTCAAACGGGCTGTCATCGGCACGCCACTCGTGACTGATGAACTCCGCCAGCATGTCGGCGATGGCGGTGAAGGTGATCGGAGTGCCGGGGCCGAGGGTGTCGTCAAACAGCGCACGATATTCGGGAATCGCCGCCACACGGTCCGAGATCTGGTCCCACGCGCCGCCGGGCAGGGACAATCGGCCAAGCCGTACGCTTTGGCTGACCTCGTTTTCCGAGTAATGGCCCGCCATTTCATCGGGCGACAGCACCGGGAACATGGCCTGCGCAGAGAGGACGGACGCAAAGCCTTCTGCCATCGCATCGCCCAAAGGCGTGCGGATCCCGTTGGGGCGGGTTGCATCGGCCTCCAGACGTCCGTCGTTGAACATCACATCAAACTCGGCCGCGCCAAGGTTGAACAGCGCCGGGGAGTGGCGCGGGATGCGCTGTTCGGGCAGGTTCGCGAGGTCGATCACCCGGTCCGGCCCGAGGCCGGTCGCCCCATCGCCGAGGCCTAGAGACAGCCCATCCGTCGTGGCGAAGCGCGGGTGGTGACAAGTGGCGCAGGCGACCGTTTGATTGCCTGAGAGGATCGGATCATAGAACAGCAATTGTCCCAGTTCTGCACGGTCCGGATCGACCTCAGCAAACTCCGCAGGACCAAAATCCACGTCAGCCAATAGCGGCAAGGGCATCAGGGCCAGCAGCCCCCACCTGATGCGCCGCATCGTCATACGAACCGGTTCACAAGGTTTTCGAGGTATTCCTGCTTGCCGGAGACAGGCGCAGGTTGCTTGTCTTCCGCCAAGACGCGCGCCGCGATATCGTCGAGCGTGCGGTCGCCCTTCAACATCGCCTGCGCGTCTGCCCCCTGCCACCCCGCATAGCGGTCTGTCACAAAATCCGGCAACGTCCCGTCCTCGATCATTGCCGCCGCCGCCTTCAGGGCGCGCGCGCAGACGTCGATCCCGCCGATGTGCGCGACGATCAGGTCCTGGGGATCTATCGACTGTCGCCGCAGCTTGGCATCGAAATTCGTACCACCTGCGCCAAACCCGCCGTTTTGCAGGATGTGGTAATAGGCCAACGCCACCTCCGGCACCGAATTCGGGAATTGGTCCGTGTCCCAGCCGGATTGATAGTCATTTCGGTTCATGTCGATGGAGCCGAAGATCCCCAAGGCTGTGGCCGTCGCAATTTCATGTTCGAACGTGTGACCGGCAAGAATCGCGTGACCCTGTTCGATATTGACCGTCACCTCACGCTCCAACCCGTGACGTTTGAGGAAGCCGTAGACTGTTGCCACGTCATAATCATACTGGTGCTTTGACGGTTCCTGCGGCTTGGGCTCTACCATGATCTGACCCTTGAAACCGATCTTGTGCTTGTGCTCCACAACCATATTCAGGAACCGTCCCATCTGTGCATCTTCTTGTGCAAGATTGGTGTTAAGCAGCGTCTCATACCCCTCACGTCCTCCCCAGAGCACGTAGTTCTCACCGCCCAATCGGTGGGTGGCGTCCATGCAGGACTTCACCAAAGCGCCCGCGTAGGCAAAGATCTCAGGGTCCGGATTGGTGGCCGCGCCGCCCATGAAGCGGCGGTTGCCGGTGAGGTTGGCCGTGCCCCAGAGCAGTTTGACGCCCGTGGCCTCCATCTTGCCTTCGAAATAGTCGCACATGTCCATCAGGTCACGATGGTTGTCGGCGTAGCTGTCCTGATCGGGGCGCACGTCAAAATCGTGGAAGGTGAAATACGGCACACCCAGAATCTCGAACATCTCAAACGCGACGTCCGCCTTCAGGCGTGCAAGATCCATCGTGTCGGCGGGAAACCACGGGCGCTGGAATGTCTCGCCGCCGAACGGGTCCGTGCCAGGCCAGACGAAATTGTGCCAGTAACACACTGCAAACCGCAGGTGCTCTTCCATGCGCTTGCCCATCACGACCTGATCAGGATCATAGTGTTGAAAGGCCAGCGGATTGGTGCTGTCGGCGCCTTCAAATTGGATCTTGCCGATAGTATCGAAAAAGCCGGTACTCATGTCAGGGCTGCCTTTATGTTGGGGTAAAGGGCGCGGTAGCGCGCGTATTGGGTGTCGTAGGCCGCTTGCAGATCGGCGCGCGGGTCGATGGTGTCTGCAAGGCGCGGGCGGGTCATGATCTCGTCAAGCGCCATCCCGTCAGCGGCCATGCCAAGACGCGCGGCCCCCATCGCCGCACCGAATTCGCCATCGGCCGGCAGGTGCAGGGGCAGGCCAAGGATCGTGGCGAGGCTTTCCAGCCAGAACCGCGACCGTGTGCCGCCACCGATGGCCAGCACGCTGTCGGGATTGGCACCCGTGGCGTTCAACGCCTGTAGGGAATCGCGAAGGGCGAAACCGACGCCCTCCATCACCGATTGCGTCAGCACGGGCGCGTCACTGGCAATGTCGAGGCCGATGAATGCGCCTCGGATGGCAGCGTCATTGTGTGGCGTCCGTTCTCCCGACAGGTAGGGCAGGAATAGCGTATCGGACGGACCAGAGATGGTGTCGGGAAGGGTGCCGGCCAGGGCCTGCGGTGTTCTGTCGAGTGTGCTGGCCAGCCAATTCAGGCAATCCGTCGCGGCCAAGGTAACTCCCATCTGATACCACTTGCCCGGCACTGCGTGGCAGAAGGTATGCACGGCGGTCGCGGGATCAGGGGCGAAGCTGTCACGCGCGGCCAGCAGAACGCCGGAGGTGCCGAGCGATACGAAGCCCTCCCCCTCAGCCATGCAGCCAACTCCGCAGGCCGCTGCCGCATTGTCGCCGCCGCCGCCCGCAACCACCACGGGTTGCGCGATCCCCCAGTCTGCGCACAGATCCGCGCGCAGGTCGCCAGAGGGGTCTGATCCCTCTACCAGTCGGGGCATCTGATCCCGGCGCATGTGACCGGCGGCCAGCAGAGCCTCAGACCACACGCGCTGGCCGACATCGAGCCACGCGGTTCCCGCCGCATCCGACATCTCGGACACATGTTCGCCGGTCAACCATAGGCGCAAATAATCTTTCGGCAGCAATATTTTGGCGGTCCTGGCGAAGATCTCCGGCTCGTTCTCCTCGACCCAACGCAACTTCGGTGCAGTGAAGCCGGGGAATACGATATTGCCCGTCAGCGCACGCACGTCCTTTTCCGCATCCAGAGCCTGCGCCTGCGCGGCAGAGCGCGTATCATTCCACAGGATGCAAGGTCGCAGGACGGTATCGTCGGCATCCAGCAACGTCGCGCCGTGCATGTGGCCCGACAGGCCGATGGCCCGGATTGCCGCGACCGCCGTGCCGTGGGTGGCGCGCAATTCCGCCATCGCGCTCTGGCAACTGGTGATCCAATCGGCCGGGTCTTGCTCGCTCCATCCGGGGGCCGGGTGGCTGACGCCGTGGCTGGCCTCGGCCGTGCCAACAACCGCTCCGTCTGCGTCCACCAGCACAGCACGCAGGCCCGAGGTGCCCAGATCTAATCCGAGATACATGGCTACTCCCCCCTCGTTTGCAAAACGGCGTCCACACATCCTGAACGAGTTATTATTTTACATTCTAAAAAAATTGCGTGAGTTGAGGGCAAGAGTTAACCCATTTGGCTGGCGACCGGTCGACGTCAGGAGGCTTCGACAGGCTGAAAGCTCAGACTCGGCGCTCCGAGGTCACGGAAGGCGCGTTGGCGGCAGGACAAAACGATGATCTGCAGGTCCGGTGCGGCCCCGTGCAGGGCGTCGAACATGCGCTCTATCCGGTCATCGTCGGAGTAGACCAGGGCGTCGTCAAGGATGAGCGGCGCATGGCGGCCGGACTTTGCCAGAAGCCGCGCGAAGGCGAGGCGGACGAGGAAGGCGATCTGCTCTTGCGTGCCGCCCGACAGCACGTCAATCGACTCTTCCGTGCCGCGACGCACCAGGGCCACGGGTAGCAACGTGTCGTCCGACCACTGCAGGTCCGCGTCGCCCCAGAGATCGGCCAACAGTGGCCGCAGTTCGGCTGCGATGGGCGCGAAATACTGGTCGCGCGCGGCCTTTTGTGCGGCGTCCAGTGCGGCCAGAAGCCGGACGGAGACGTCCCTTTCAAACGCCACGCGGTCCAGCGCGGTTTGTGCCGCCTGACGCCGCCCGCGTACGTCTTCCAGGACCTCCTCAACACCTTCTTCGCCACGGGTTTCGATCACGCCCGTCAGCTTGCTGATCTGGCTTCGGATGTCCCCGGCGCGCTTTGTATTTGCGTCTGCCACCGCCATCACCCGCGCGAGCCGCGCGCGCAGTTGGTCGAGGTCGGGCGTTTGCGCGGCGCGCTTGGCCAGCAGCGCCTCGGCATTTTGTGCGGCCTCCCGCAGCGGCGTGAGTGACGCCTCCGCAGCCTTTGGATCAGGCTTGGCCAGACCATCGACGGCACGGGCGGCAGTTGCGGCGCGGGCGCGCGCGATGTCTGTACCGGCTTCCGCCCTGGCGACAATCAACGCGGTGCTCCGGTGGCTGGCGTCAAGCTTCGCGACGCCATCCTGCGCCTCGGTCAGCGTCCGGGCGGCAGCGGCAAGAGCGGCCTCAGCCTCCGTCCGCACGGGCAGGGGCGCGATATCGTGCGTCGCGTCCTCGCCCAATGCGGCCAACCGAACGCGCAGCGCATCGATACCGTCCGGCGCAATCGCATCGCAGAACTGCTTGGCCTTCTCCGCCGCGTTCTGCGCGGCATCGCGGGCGGTCACGGCGGCATCCATTGCGCCTGGATCGGCCCAGTCATCGGCGCTGAGGGCACTTGCCAGTTCCGCCTCTGCACGGGCCAGTTCCGCGCCGAGGTCCTTGTCTTTGGTCTCGATATGCAGCGTCCCGATACCGGGCATCTGCACAAGGCCATCTTCGGGCAGGGACCGTGTTTCATCGGCAAGTAGCGGCCTGCCGCCGATCCGAACCTGCGGTGCGTCGGCGGCATAACTGGCGGATATCTTCGGCGCGGCGGCGTCGCGCAGGGCTCGTTTCTCCGCGACGCTTCGGTCCAGCGCATGGATCCGGGAGACAAGCGCATCTTTCGGGCCTTTCGCAGCAATGGCCGCTTGCTTGATGCGGGTGGAGTTGGCCTGCGAAGCGCGGTCAATCAGCGTCGCCAACTCCTCCCGCTCGACCGTCGCTTTGGTCGCCGCCTCGCGTCGGTCGATCCGCTGGATCGTGGCCTGCGCCTGTGCGTGATCAGCGGCAGCTTTTGCCAACGCCTTGTTGGCGGTTTCATGTGCCCGCGCGGCTGTCTGGGCCGTCTCCACCTTGGCCGCAAGATCATCCATGGAGGTCTTATGGGCTGCGGTCGCGCCCTCCAGTTCAGACCAAAGGCCAGCGATCCGCGAAGCCTCCTTCTGCGCTTCGTCTGCTTGCAGCCGGGCGAGTTTCGCCTGCGTCTCTGCAGCTTGCAGCTCCTTCGCGAGACCTTCCGCCCTGCGCAGGGCCTCGGACGCCGCGGCGACGTCTGCGGCGCGTTTGGTGACAGCCTCCGGGATCTCAAGATCGGCCAGTTCATCGGAGAGCCTGCGGCGATCATCGAGGTTCTGGCGCAGCGTCTCCACCGTGTGGGCAAGGGCGGCTTCGTCCTGTGTCAACTTGTCCACCAGAGCCTGCGCATCGGCCCAACGCCCTCCGGTCTTGGGACGGCCCGTTGCGGTTTGCAGGCGGTCGAGGTCGCGGGCCACACGATCACGAACGCGGTCCATCCGCTCACCGCCGGTCACCTGCTCCATCGCGCCGGAAATCACCGTCAACAGATCGCGACGTTTCTCCAACTCAGCCTTGGCTTCGGGCGCCGATCGAGCCTGCAACGAGACGCGCCCCTGGCGGACCCACAAAAGGCCGCCGGGTCCGCCCGCGTCACCCGCCACAAGCGATGTGATCCAATCCTCCGCCAGATCCCCCTGATGGATCAGCGCGCCCTCGCGCCAAACCTTGACCGAGGCCCCCGTCAGCCATTCCTTTCGGATCCGCCAGCGCGCGCCGTCAAAGTCCAATTCGCATTCCACCGCGACCTTGCCGCCGGAGTGGGGTCGCAATGCCTTCACATCGCCCGCCGCACTGCCGTGCTTGAGGAAAAACACGGCGTGGAGCGCATCGAAAAGAGTGGATTTCCCGGCTTCGTTGGGTTCGCACAGCAGCGTGACCCCGTCGCCGATGGGCCCCACGGTAACGGGATCGGTGAAGCGGCGGACATTGTCGAGCGTGATCGAGCGCAGCTTCACGGTGCGTCCTCTGTCATCAGCGAATGCAATCGCCGCAGCGCGGCCCCGGCGATCTTGCGGTCGTCTTCCGACAGCGTCTCACTCAAGGATTGCGCGGCCAGATCATCGCTTGCGGTGCGCAGTGCACCACCCGGCGAGATCGCTTCAAGGTCGGCCTCCTCAACCTCTGTGCCAAGCGCTTCCATATCCACTTCAAAATGGCAAAATTCTGGCCCTATACTGGCTTCAAGCCCCGCCAGGACAGAGGCCGCACTTAGGGTCAGACGGCCTTGCGCGACGACTTTGACAAGCATGTCGCGGCGCGGGCCGTCGGGCAGGGCATCCACCACCATCGCTTTGGGATCATCGCCGGGCATCAGATCCAGCGGTACGACTTGCCAGTTGAATTCGCCCACGGCGACCTCTTCCGCCACAGGCACCACGCCGGGTGCAGCAACCTCCACCACCAGGCAGATCCCGCGCCCGTTGTGCTGAAATCCCGTCCGCTCCGGCGCGCCGGGATAGGCCACGCGCGGCGACACATATGTCAACCCATGCCAATCCCCCAAAGCCAACCAATCCAGCTGCGCGCGCGCGTCGCGATCCGGCGCGATGATATCGGCGGGCAGGCTGCCCTCGCTGAACCCCTGGATGGAGCCATGGGCAAGGCCGATGCGGATCGCGCCCTGCGGTGTCTGCATTGCGTCCAGCCCGATCGTCGGATCGGACGTTTGCCGCCGCGACAAAAGCGGGGCAGGCAGAAGGTAAGCGCCCGGCTGGATCTCCACCGGATCCGGGTCACGCAACACACGGATATTAGGATGTCGCAACTGCACAATCCCCTCCCAGGTCGCAGCCCCTTCGCGAAGGTTGTCGTGGTTGCCGGGCAGGATCCACCACGACAGGTCGGCGGCTTCTGACATCTCAGCGAGCGCTTGCCGCCAGGTCTGGGCAGAGGGGTTCGGGGTTTCGAACAGGTCGCCCGCGATCAGGATATGGGGCGCGTCGTTTGCCCGTGCCACACCGATCAGCGACGCGATCACCCGTTGGCGCGCCACCCGCAGCCGATCAGCGCTGGCGTAGTTACCAAAGGGCTTGCCGAGGTGAATGTCGGCGGTGTGCAGGAACCGGATAGACATGGGATGCGGGTCCTCCTTCGCGCCCAAGGTGCGGGATTGATGCTGTGGCGTCCAGTGGCAATGGGCACATCCCGGTGCCTTGCGTCATCGACTGCGGGGCAGCGGCACGCAGCGCGAAAACCTCTTTCGGATCATCCGCCGACTGGCAGGGTCTTTCGCGACGGAGCTCGGTTGTGCAACCTCGATGCAGACGAATTTTGCGAAACATTTCATGGTTAATCTCACTATTGTTTCGCTGAAGGTGTCGGGGTCATGGGGCTATGTGCGCTGACCTCTGCGGCCCAGACCGAGGCGCGACTGTCTTAAGTTGCGCTTAGGCAGCGGGCGCGCTTGCGCGCGACTGACGATCCGATCATGCCGCGCCTTGTGCATCGGAGTTGATCGTCAAACGCCCCGGTGCCCAGTCCTTCACGTCCGTGTCCCTGACCGCCTCGCGCAAACGCGCCATGCGATCCCGGCGCTCATGCTCGGGCATGCTCAGCGCGGCCAGAACCGCCCCATCCATGGAGCGGTTGGAGAACGGATTGGCAATGATCGCGCCCGTCATCTCCACCGCCGCTCCCGCAAATTCCGACAGGACCAGGACGCCGTCGCCGTCCACGCGCGAGGCGACGTATTCCTTGCACACAAGGTTCATCCCGTCGGCCAGTGGCGTGATCCACGCCACGTCGGCGGCCAGGTAGTAAGATACCAATTCCGCAAACGGCACCGCGCGGGAGATCAGTGTCACGGGCTGCCAGTCGAACGTGCCGAAGCGTCCGTTCACACGACCTGCAATCTGCTCGATCTCGTTCTGGATCTCGGCGTAGGCGACCATGTCCCGGTTGGCGGAAACGGACACATGCATCAGGCGCAACTTGCCACGGAGCTGCGGGTTGGCATCGAGCACGCGCTCAAAACTGGACAGCTGTTCGATCCCGCCCTTGGTGTAATCAGTGCGGCCCACGGACAGGATCAGTTGCGCATCGCCCAATTCTTCGCGGATCTCGGCGGCCCTGGCCTTCGCCTCGGCAGACCTTGCCCTCTCATCAATGAACCCGACGGCCACGCCCACAGGTGTCACGCTCACCGAGATATCCCGGTCGTCCAAAGTGATGGTCGAGGGCAGGACCCGTTCCGTCAGCGCAGTGCCCTCTGATATCCACTTCGACGGCACCTGTTCGGGCTTGGAGACCTCCACATCAAACAGGCTGCGTGCGACCGACACGAAGTTGGCGGCATAGCGTGGGATGTGGAAGCCCACGTCATCGCAGCACAGCAGGCTTTGGACGATCTCCTTGCGCCAAGGCAGGACGTTGAACATATCGGCCGAAGGGAATGGCGTGTGGTGGAAGAAGGCAATCCGCACGTCCGGGCGCAGGGCGCGCAGATAGCCGGGCACGAGCCAGAGGTTATAATCATGCACCCAGACGAGCGCGCCATGGGCGGCTTCGGCTGCGGCGGTTTCCGCAAACTTGCGGTTCACGGTGCGGAAGTTGGTCCAGTCGACGGGATCATAATTGTAGCGTTCCTTGAAGGCGTGGAGGATGGGCCAGAACGCTTCCTTGGAGGTTACATGATAGAACTCCCGCACTTCTTCCGCCGACAGGGGCAGGCGGGTAACGGAGTAATCGCCGTGCGCATCGTTGATCTCAATGCGGGGCTCAAAGCCGGGATTGTCGGGGTCCTCGGCCAACTTCCACGCGACCCATGCGCCATGATCGACGGAGCCGAAAAAGCTTTTCAGCGTCGGGACAATTCCGTTCGGGCTCCTGTTCTCACGGAATACGGTTTTGCCGTTTTCCTCAACCTCTTCGTAGGGTTGGCGATGATAGACGATGACCAGATCAGAGGGCATCACGCGGCTTCCGTTCTTGCGCCGAGCAGGCCGTGATACTCAATCGCCTCCACGATGCCACTGACACCGATGCCATCCGCCTTGTGGACGTGAGCAAGGTCCGCGAGTTTCTCGATCAACCCGGGTTCCGATCCGCCAACGGCGACCGCAGGCAAGCCCATTTCGAGCATCGACAGATCGTTGAGTGTGTCACCCGCCACCAGTACCCGGTCGGTGGCGATGCCAAGATGAGACAACAGGCGCGACAGGGACGGGCCCTTGCTGACACCACGCGGCAGGACGTCGAAGAAGCGGTTATCGGACACAATAGCATCCAGGCCCAAGCCGGACACGATATCCAAAGCGCGGCTCTCAAACATCTCAGGGTCCATGTCATAGCTCAACCTGTAGCGGAACAGCGAGGATTGCAGGGTCAGGCCCTTGAGCCCGCTCAACGCAAACTGCGCTTTTGCGCCCGCATCGCCCCAGGCCTGCGCGATGTCGGCCTCCAGATCCGCCATGGGCGAGATCATGTGGGTGTGATCCATTGATGCGATTGTCGTTCCCACATCACCCACGACGAATTCCGGGCGCGGCACGCCTTGGTTCACCGTAAGATCGCGGATGAAGCCGGGGTCGCGCCCCGTCACAAAGATCAGCCCCACCCGGTCCCGGTTCGCTTCAATCCAGGCATAGAACCCTGCGCGCGCCTCACTGGTGCCACCCAAAAAGGTGCCGTCGAGGTCGGTTGCGAGGATGAATTCCTTGTCAGCAATAGAGCGGGTCATGAGATCCTTTCGGCAAGTGTTGCAATATCCTGGTCAGTGCAGGGGTGTTCGAACGACAGATCCATCGCGCGTGGTTCCGCCTCAATAGGACGCGCCCAGAGGTTGGCAAAAGCCGTGCCCAGATCGGTGCCAGCGTGCAGGATGGAGCGCACCGTTTCGCAGATCGGCATGGAAACGCCAACCCGTGCAGCCAGATCCGTGACAGACGTCGCGTTCAACTCTCCCTCCACAACAATTGGTTTACCCTCAAAGCACATATCGCGGTGTATTCCCTGACCCAACTGCTGACCCAGCGACATGTTCCGTGATGTGGCGCTGGAACAGGTCAGCGACAGATCACCGATGCCCGACAGGCCCGTGACGGTTTCGCGCCGCCCTCCCAGGGCGTCGGCCAGCGCTTTCATCTCATCCAGACCTCGCGTGATCAGGGCGGCGCGTGTATTTTCGGCGAAGCCCGCGCCGGTCATCATCCCGCAGGCGATGGCAATAACGTTCTTGACCGCGCCTCCGACTTCCACGCCGACAAGATCGTCCGAGACATAGGCGCGGAAGCTCTCGTTGGTCAGCGTGATGGCCAGACGCGCGGCAGGGCTGTACTGCGGAGCCAGACGGTCGACGTGGCAGAACGGGAAGGCGACAGTCGCTGCCGTCAGATGACCCAGCGCGGTTTCGCGTGCAAAGGTAGGGCCAGAGACGCAGCCGACAGGGCGGTTGCCCAATTCCTGTTCGGCCACTTGTGTCATCAACAGCCCGGTCTCGGCCTCGATCCCCTTGGCGCAGATGGCTACCGGCATGCCTTCGGGTGCATGGTGCGCCACCTGCTGCGCTACGGATCGGATAGAGTGCGATGGCACTACGATCAGCGCGGCTTCCGCGTCCTGCAGGGCGATGGACAAATCGTGGACGGCGCGCAGATTGCCGGGCAGGGAGATACCGGATAGATGGCGGCTGTTGCAGCCATTGGCGTTCATATCATCCACCACCGCATCGTCGCGCCCCCAGATCCGCGTTTGTGTCCCGGACTTCGCAAGCGTCACGGCCAAAGCTGTTCCCCATGATCCTGCGCCAATGACTGCCACGCGGGCATAGCGGCTGGCTTGATGCGGATAGGGGACGTCAGGCAGGTCGTGATGTTTCATGGTCTTCCTCACGGGGGTTGGTGCAGAACGAAGGACCCGGCGACAAGTAGTTTTGTCCGACACCGCGACTTTCGCATCTGTCTTCGGTCACCTCACGACACGAAACTGCACTCGCTCTGGTCCAAGTCAACGTCACTGTGCAGGTGATCCCGAAATCTCCTTGATTTACTGACACATGCAGGTTTCCCGCGCGAATATTATGCGCTTCAGATCTGGATCTGCCTGAAAATTGGACGATAAACAAAACATTTACGACATTTGAATGTCGCAAATTGACAACTTTCAACGCGCCCTTACCGTCGATCTCGACGCATTCAACAATTCGGAGCTTCCACAAAATGACCGGATCGGTTCGCACTGCAATCTTCCCCGTCGCGGGCCTTGGTACTCGATTTCTGCCCGCCACCAAGTCGACCCCAAAGGAGCTTTTGCCGGTTCTCGACACGCCTCTGATCCAATACGCCATTGATGAAGCGCGCGACGCTGGGATCGAGCGGATGGTGTTTGTCAGTCACCCCACCAAAGCCTCGATCGAGCGCCATGTGATGGACGATGTGCGCTTGCGCACGACATTGAAGGCCAAGGGCAAGCGGCAGTTGGCCAATAACCTGAAACAGGCTGCATTCAGCCGCGATGACGACGATGTCGTCTTCACACTGCAATATGAGGCTTTAGGTCTCGGCCACGCGGTGCTCTGCGCCCGCGAGCATGTCTTGCCCGGTCCCGTTGCGGTGTTTCTGCCCGACGACCTGATCCTCGGTCCCAATTGCATCGCCGAGATGATCGAAGCCTACGACAGCGCCGGTGCGGGCCATCTGGTGGCCACGATCCAGGTCAGTCAGCAAGAGACCCGCAATTACGGCGTCCTGTCCGGCACAACGCCGCAAGGCCACCTGATCCGCGCTGAAGGCATGGTCGAAAAGCCGGATCCTGCCACTGCGCCGTCTTGCGATGCTGTGGTGGGCCGCTACGTGCTTGACGCGTCCATATTCGACGATCTGGCGCAGCAACCGCCCGGTGCAGGCGGCGAGATCCAATTGACCGACGCGATCGTCGCGGGCGGTGCCCGGCTCGGTCTCGCGGGGGTACGCTTCTCTGGCCAGAGGTTCGATTGCGGCTCCAAGGCCGGTATGTTGCGGGCCACCCTTCATGTGGCGGCCCAGGATCCGGAGTGTCTGAGCGTCCTCGACGAGTTGCGCGCTGGACTGCGGGCAGTCCAGGCCGCCTAACGCAGCGACAGTGCTGGTGTATCCGGTGTCGATAGCGCATCTTGCAAGGCCTGCGCCATCCACCGGAACCGCTTACATGAAAAACACACCCCCAGAGGCCTCGGGCCCGCTTCTTGTCATCGGCTGGCACGAATGTATCAGTTTACCTGCCCTGGGGCTGCGCGATTTTGCCGTGAAGGTGGACACGGGTGCCAAGACCACCGCGCTGCATGCCGACGATATCGAGACGTTCAACAAGGACGGAGAGCGTTGGGTTCGGTTCCGACGGCCTGAAGTCCCCGGCACCGCGCCGCGCACGCTGTCATTCCCGATCTATACCCGTCGCGACATAACCAACACCTCCGGCACTCCCGAGACGCGGATCGTGATCCGCACGCCGATGGTACTTGCGGAGCGCAGGTGGAAGATCGACATTTCGCTGACCGACCGCGGCAACATGCGCTTTCCGCTGATTCTGGGCCGTCGCGCGCTCCGCCGCCGTAACATCGCCGTTCATCCCGGCGCGTCCTACCTCGTTAGCCAGAAGCCAGACTTTGAGGAGTAAGTCATGAAGATCGCAATGCTCGCCCGGAATGCCAACCTCTATTCCCACCAGCGCCTGAAAGAGGCTGCAGAGGAACGGGGACATCGGCTCGACATCATCAACACCCTGCGCTGCTACATGAACATCGCCGCGCGTCGGCCGGAAATTTACTACAATGGCGACAAGCTGACAGGCTATGACGCGGTGATCCCACGGATCGGGGCATCCGTCACCTTTTACGGCACCGCGGTTCTGCGCCAGTTCGAGATGATGGGCGTCTATCCCCTGAACGAGAGCGTCGCGATTGGCCGCTCGCGAGATAAGCTTCGATCCATGCAACTGCTGTCGCGCGAGGGTATCGGCCTGCCGGTGACGACCTTCGCCCATGACCCCAAGCAGACCGAAGAGGTCTTGGAACTTGCGGGAGGTGCGCCGCTGGTGATCAAGCTGCTGGAAGGCACTCAGGGCCTCGGCGTGGTTCTGGCCGACACCGACCGTTCCGCCAAATCGGTGGTGGAGGCGTTCCGCGCCACCAACACCAACATCCTGATCCAGGAATTCATCAAGGAAGCGGGTGGTACTGACATCCGCGCCATCGTTGTCGGCGGCAAGGTGATCGCGGCGATGAAACGGTCGGGTGCGGAGGGAGAGTTTCGGTCGAATTTGCACCGGGGTGGCTCGGCCCAGGTGATCAAGCTGTCGCCCGAAGAACGCTCCACCGCCGTGCGGTCTGCCAAGGCCATGGGCCTGAATGTCTGCGGCGTCGACATGCTGCGCGCCAACCACGGACCTGTGGTGATGGAAGTCAATTCCTCACCCGGTCTGGAAGGGGTGGAAAAGGCCACGGGTCTTGATATCGCAGGTAAGATCATCGAGTTCATGGAAAAGAACGCCAAGCCAAATTCCACCAGAACCAGAGGCAAGGGATGACCAAACGGGCCGCGTTCGAGATTGCGGGGGGCAGTGTCGATGCCGGCACCCGCAAGACGATCAACATCCCCGTCAGCACCCTGTCAGACCACACCCCCGTCACGCTGTCGGCCCACGTGATCCACGGGCGTCTCGATGGCCCGACGGTGTTCGTCAGTGCGGGCATCCACGGCGATGAGGTGATCGGGGTCGAGATCGTGCGCCGCCTGTTGCGATCCAAGAACCTGTCGACGCTGCGCGGTACGCTGATCGTGGTGCCGATCGTGAACACGTTCGGCTTTCTCAACCACTCCCGGTATCTGCCGGACAGACGCGACCTGAACCGATGCTTTCCCGGATCGCCCAACGGATCGCTCGCGTCGCGTCTGGCGCATATCTTCCTGACGGAAGTGGTGGCGCGGTGTTCACTTGGGATCGATCTTCATTCTGCCGCGATCCATCGGATGAACCTGCCTCAAACGCGGGTATCGGCCAACAACAAGGTGACGTTGCAACTGGCCTATACTTTTGGCGCGCCAGTAATCCTGACGTCCGCCTTGCGCGACGGGTCGTTGCGGCAGGAAGCCAAGAAAATCGGCGTCGACGTGCTGCTTTACGAGGCGGGCGAGGGCATGCGCTTTGATGAAATGTCCGTGCGCGCGGGCGTGGCGGGCATCCTGCGCGTGCTCAAGGCGGTCGAGATGCTGCCCAAGGCCGGGATCGGCGACGCGAAAGCCAGGTCGCTTTTGTGCTCCAACAGCAACTGGCTCCGTGCTCCGGTCGGTGGCCTCCTGCGCATGTTCAAGGCGGAGGGGGATGTCATAGAAGAGGGCGACATCGTCTGCGCCATCGCGGATCCCTTCGGCGACGGAGAGGTGGAGGTTGCCACCAAATACGCGGGCATCATCGTGGGCCGCGCGGTCATGCCGATCGTGCATGAAGGCGACGCACTCTTCCACATCGCCGCCGTGAAATCTTCCGGCCTGGCCGAGGCCGCGATGGACGATCTGACCACGCAGCTGGAGGAAGCGCCGCTGTTCGACGAGGACGAGATTATCTAGTCATCGTTGCCCTTTGCTGCGGCGGCCGCGCCACCGACACCCAACTCCACCGTTCCGAACGGCCCGCCATGCACCATCTGGCTCAGGTCGGTTGGGTCGCCCTTCGGCTCGCCCGCGAAGATCGCGTCCGCGAACTGTTCTGCATTGTCCTTGGGGCGATAGCCGAGGAACGAGGCCTTTGCGTTGTCCACCGGGCTGCGGTCATTGTTGGACACACCATACACCACCGCAAATCCCGTCGTGGGCGTCGTAATGGCCCGCTCCACCAGATGCACCAGGTCATCGTCACTCAGCCAGGTACCCAAGGCCCGCGCATTCTTGGCGGGGGCGCAGGACAGAATGCGCAGATGCACCGACTCCAGTCCGCGCTTTTCCCAGTACATCCGGCCCAGATCCTCTGAAAAGCACTTCGCCAGGCCATAGAAACTGTCGGGCCGATGCTCCGCGTCAATTCCTATATAAGATCCACGCGGATGCATTCCGACGGCATGGATCGACGACGCATAGACAATGCGCCGAGCGCCGGCCCTGAAGGCGGTTTCCCATACGTTGTAGGAGCCAATGAAATTCGGGCCCAACAGCTGCTCAAACGGACCCTCATCCACGATGGCGCCGAAATGGCAGACCATCTCCACGCCCTCCATCAGCCCCTCAACAGCAGCAAAGTCCGCCACGTCCGCTTGGACGTAGCGCGCGTTAGCGGGCAGGTCCGCGATGTCATCGACGATATCCGCGCAGACCAGTTCTTCACACATCGCGGCCAGAGGCGCTTGCAGGATAGTGCCAAGGCGGCCATTGGCCCCTGTCAGGACGATTTTCTTCAGCATTATCGGGCCTCTTTCAAATGACGGCGGTCTCTAGGATCGGATCAGACCGCGCGATGCGGTCGAAGGAAAACGGGCTCAGGTCAAGGGATCTGAAACCGCCATAGGTCAGCAACTCCGACATGCCTCGCCCCATGGCGGGCGATTGTTGCAACCCGTGGCCGGAGAACCCGTTGAGGATATGGAAATTCGTCACCTCTGGATGCACCCCGATGATGGCGTTCTGATCCAAAGTGTTGAACGCATAATGCCCGGCCCATTCCGATTGCACGCGGATCGCTTCAAATGCCGGGATGCGAGTGGCCAGGACCGGCCAGACGTGATCCTGCCAGAACGCGTGGTCCATCGTGAAATCATTGAACGGAACGGCGGGATCATCGGCCGGATGACCGCCCGCCAGATACGTTCCGCCACCGTTGTCGCGCACATGCACGCCGGAGGGGTCGATGGTCAGTGGCAGCGGTCGGTCCAAAGGCTTCTCCGCCTTGAAGATCCAGGTGAACCGTTTTCGCGGCTCGACGGGCAATCGCACGCCCGCCATCGCAGCTGTTACGGCAGCGCGCGGCCCGCTGGCGTTCACGACCTTCCCGCAGGCCACGACCTCGCCGGACGCCAGCGTGATGCTGTCGATCCCGCGGGCGGAGCGGGTCATCCCCACCACCTCATTCGCGATATACTCAACACCTCGCTCCCGCGCCTGCCGTTTCCACCAGTCGAACAGCGTCGGGCCGTCAAAGTACCCCTCATTGACGGTGTTGATCGAACCCAGGACCACATCGTCCAGGTGATAGAACGGGTAGGCCTCACGGATCTGATCCGCATTCAACAATCGCGTGGCCGCGCCAGCCGCCTTCTGGATCCGTTGATTGGACCGCAGTACATCCGCAAACGCTTCGGTATCGGCCAAATACAGATAGCCGTAAGAGTTGATCGGCATGTCCGGAATGCGCTCGTCGCCACCCATATACGCCCGTGCGTTTGTCACGAAATCCGCGCCGAATTGGCTGATGCGGATGTTCAACTCGGTTGAGAACTGCTGCCGGATGCAAGAATTCGTATGCGCGGTGGAGCACCATTCGTAAGTCGGATCACGCTCCACCACCAAGACGGTCCCGTCGAAATCCGGGTTCTCGGTCAGAAACCAGGCCGTCGATGATCCCATGATCGCGCCGCCGATGATCACCACGTCATAGCCGGACCGTGTCGGGCCTTTGTCGAACGTCGCTTTCACCATTTCGCAGGTCCCCTTGTCGCACACAACTTGCCCGACGCGACTCCAAACGCAAGCCCCTATGACAGCCCGTTTTCGTCCTTCACCGCCTCCATTGAGACATGAGTAGAGGTCGCCGCCACATGGGGCAGGCGGGTGATCACCTCGCCCAGAACGCGGCGGTAGTCCGCGATATCGGTGGAGCGGACCTTGAGCAGATAATCAAACGCGCCCGCGATCATATGACATTGCTCGATTTCGTTGACTGAGCAGGCGGCGGCGTTGAACGCGCGCAAGGCGGGTTCGCGGGTATCGTTCAGCCGCACTTCCACGAAAGCCACATGTGCCAGACCCAAACGGCCCGGATCCAGCACGGCGCGAAACCCCTGGATGTACCCTTTTTCCTGCAACCGCTTCATCCGGGTCTGACAAGGCGTCTTCGACAGCCCGACGCGGTTCGCGAGTTCAGTCACCGGGATGCGTCCGTCGGTGGCCAACACGCTGAGGATTCGCAGATCCGCTGGGTCAAGTGGGCTATCATCCAAAGGTTTTATGGGCATTAGTCAGGCATCCCGTGCTGTAATCAGGAATAACGTCTATCAAGCCTTGTCTCTTCGGGCAATTCGTCTTTCGGGTACATGCTAGTAAGGTGCAACTCATCCCCTAACCGGAGGCTGCGCGCCATGACTGATCTCTCCTCCCTTCGCCAAGCCGTCGCGAGCGCTTATCTGGAAGATGATGTCGCAGCCATCATGCGGCTGCGCGCTGCCCATCCGATCGGCGACGACACCCGCCAGGCCGCCTCCAAAAGGGGTGCACGCATGGTCAAGGAGATCCGGGCCGAGGATCGCGGCGGCCTGATGGAGGTTTTTCTGGCCGAATATGGCCTGTCCACGGCGGAAGGTCTGGCCCTGATGCGCCTGGCCGAGGCGCTGCTGCGTGTGCCGGATGACGACACGGTGGATATGCTGATCGAAGACAAGATCGTGCCGGCCCAATGGTCTGGCCACCGGGGCAAGTCGAAATCCGGTCTCGTGAACACATCTACCTTGGCCCTGATGCTGACCCGCCGCGTGCTGTCGAACGAGGATGGTGAGGGCATTGCGCACACCCTGAAAGGTGCCGTCAAACGGTTGGGAGAGCCGGTGATCCGCACCGCCACCCGTCGCGCCATGAAGGAAATGGGCAACCAGTTCGTGTTGGGTGAAACGATCCAGCAGGCCGTCAAGCGTGGCAGGGATCGCGCGGCACAGGGCTATACGTTCAGCTATGACATGTTGGGTGAAGCGGCTCTGACAGCCGCCGAGGCCACCCAGTTCAAAGCCGCCTATGCGAATTCCATCGCGTATCTGGCGAGGCATTCCAATCACGGTGATATCCGTCTGAATCCCGGCATTTCCGTCAAACTCTCCGCGTTGCATCCCCGGTACGAGGAAGCGCAGCGCGGCCGCGTGATGGCCGAGCTTGTGCCAACGGTTCTGGAGCTGGCCCAAGCCGCCAAAGCCGCCCAAATGGGGTTTAACATCGACGCCGAGGAGGCCGACCGCCTGGACCTGTCCTTGGACGTGATCGAGGCGGTTTTGCGGGACGAAAGCCTTGCCGGATGGGACGGCTTCGGCGTCGTGGTGCAAGCCTACGGCAAGCGCTCCGCCCCGGTGATCGACTGGCTCTATGCGCTGGCAGAAGGCTTGGATCGCCGCATCATGGTACGCCTCGTCAAAGGGGCCTATTGGGACACCGAGATCAAGCGCGCCCAGATCGCGGGTCTGCCGGGCTTCCCAGTTTACACTGCAAAGGCTGCCACCGACGTCAGCTATCTGTCGTGTGCCAAACAGTTGCTGGACCGAACGGACCGCATCTATCCTCAGTTCGCGACCCACAACGCCCATACCGTGGCGGCGGTGATCGAGATGGCCGATGACCCGACAACCTTTGAGTTCCAGCGCCTGCACGGCATGGGCGAGGCACTGCACGAACAGGTCCGCCAATCGAACCGCGCCCGATGCCGGATCTACGCCCCTGTCGGCGCGCACCGTGATCTGCTCGCCTATCTGGTGCGCCGCTTGCTGGAAAATGGTGCAAACTCGTCCTTCGTGCACAAGATTATGGACGAGGCCACTCCGCCGGAAGCTGTGGCAGAGGACCCTTTCGTGACGCTCGACCAACCGGCAACACCCGTGACGGCGCCGGAAGATCTTTACGAGCCGGAACGCCCCAATTCCCTGGGCTACGACCTTGCCGATCCGATTGCCCTGGCCAGGTTGGATGCCGCCCGCGCGCCCTTCCGCGTTGCGACATGGACTGCCGGCCCGACAGGTATCAAGGCCCATGGCCCGACGCTCGACATCATCAACCCTGCCGATCCCTCCGATATTGTAGGTCAGGTGCAACTGGCCACCGCGCAGGACGCAAAAACCGCCATCGCTGCGGCCAGGCCATGGGACGCCAGGGATCGCGCAGAGGTCCTGAACCGTGCTGCGGATCTATATGAAGAAAACGCGGCGGAGCTGTTCGCGATCCTCGCCCGCGAGGCCGGAAAGACACTCCATGATTGTGAAGCAGAGTTGCGTGAAGCCGTTGATTTTCTGCGCTATTACGCGGCCCGAGTGGCGGAATTGCAGGACCCCGCGTTGGGCCGTGTCACCTGCATCAGCCCGTGGAACTTCCCGCTGGCAATCTTCACAGGTCAGATCGCAGCGGCACTGGCCGCCGGGAACGCCGTGCTTGCCAAACCGGCTGAATCCACTCCGTTGATCGCGGCGCGTGCCGTGGGTTTCCTGCACGACGCGGGTGTCCCGGAAACCGCGCTGCACCTGTTGCCCGGCGACGGGGCAGAGGTCGGCACAGCCCTCACCAGTGACGCAGAAATCGACGCCGTGGCCTTTACAGGCTCCACCGCCACGGCCCAGGCCATCCACCGCGCGATGGCCGCAAACCTCGCGCCTTCCGCACCGCTGATTGCCGAAACCGGAGGTCTCAATGCGATGATCGTCGACAGCACCGCGCTGCCTGAACAAGCCGTGAAAGACGTGGTCATGTCCGCCTTCCGCTCTGCCGGGCAACGCTGCTCGGCACTGCGCTGCCTTTATGTGCAGGACGACATCGCGCCCACGTTCCTGAAGGCGCTTTACGGCGCAATGGATGAGATGGCATTGGGCAACGCCTGGGCGCTCGACATTGACATCGGCCCGGTCATCGACGCCCGCGCGCAGGCAGACATCGCAGCGCATATTGCGAGTGCGCGGGCAGAAGGCCGCGTATTGCATCAGACATCAGCGCCAACGACCGGCACCTTCGTCGCCCCGACGGCGATTTCAGTGGAGTCCATCGCGGATCTCGAACAGGAGGTGTTCGGGCCGGTTCTGCACATCGCGACGTTCAAATCAAAGGATCTGGATCGGGTGATCGAGCAGATCAACGGCACGGGCTACGGGCTGACCTTCGGCATCCATTCGCGCATTGATGAGCGGATTGAGCATGTGACCGGCAAGATCAAGGCCGGAAACCTCTATGTGAACCGCAACCAGATCGGCGCAATCGTCGGCAGCCAGCCCTTCGGCGGGCAGGGCCTTTCCGGCACTGGTCCCAAGGCGGGCGGGCCGCGTTATGTGGCGCGCTTCACCCGTCCCGCGATGGGCCGGGGCTCGCCAGGCACGCCGTCCAATGCCTCTGCCGCGTCGCGCGATCTGCGCGTGGCTCTCTCGGCGGATCAGGTCCTCACCAAGACCTATCTGCCCGGCCCGACAGGAGAGACCAATCGTCTCACCACCCACCCCCGTGGACGTGTGTTGTGCGCGGGTCCCGGCGCGGATGCCGCCCGCGCGCAGGCAAAATTCGCCACCTCCATTGGCTGTGCTCCGGTCCTCGCACCCGATCTGCCCGCCGACGCTTTGGCCGGTTTGCCCGCCTTCGATGCGCTGATCTACTGGGGAAACCCGACCGAAGCGCGCGCCTACAGGCAGGCGTTAGCGGCACTCTCCGGCCCGATCCTGCCGCTTATCATGGAGGCCGACCCGACCGGACGCCTGATCCTGGAGCGTCACACCTGCATCGACACCACGGCGGCGGGCGGCAACGCGCAGCTTCTGGCGGCGGTGGCCTGATGGGTTTGCCTCGCTCCTGATTGGGCCTACTCTGCACAAACCGGGTGCAGCCCGGCAGCGCAAAAGGGGCCGAACATGACGGATACGCCAGCTATCGCACCGCTTCACGGTGTGCGAGTCCTGGATCTGACGAACGTTTTGGCAGGCCCGTTTGCCTGCCACCAACTGGCCCATCTTGGCGCTGAAGTCATCAAGGTCGAGACGCCCGGAACGGGCGATCTGGCGCGGAATCTCGGGGCCTCGCCAGAGTTGTCGAGTAAGGGAATGGGCATCAGCTTTCTGGCGCAGAATGCCGGCAAGCGCAGCCTGTCGCTAAACCTGAAACACGCCGCTGGAAAGGATGCTTTGAAGCGGCTCGTCGCGTCGGCGGATGTCCTGGTGGAAAACTTCCGCCCCGGTGTGATGGACCGCCTGAGCCTCAGCTATGACACGTTGAAGCTGAAAAACTCCGCACTGATCTACTGCGCGATCTCTGGCTTCGGACAGAGCGGCCCCTGGGCGGCCAATCCCGCTTACGACCAGATCATCCAAGGCGCATCCGGCGTCATGTCGATCACTGGCGACGGCACGACGCCCACGCGTGTCGGCTACCCGCTCAGCGATACCGTAGGTGGGCTAACCGCCGCCATGGCTATCAGCGCCGCGCTCAACGCCAGCCCTCGGGGGGCGTTCATTGACGTCAGTATGTTGGAGGCGACGCTGGCGACCATGGGCTGGGTCGTGTCCAACCATCTGATCGGCGGTGCGATCCCGCAGGCGCACGGTAATGAAAACCCGACCTCCGCCCCCTCTGGAACGTTCCAGGCGCAGGATGCCCCTCTCAACATCGCCGCCAACAAGGATGCGCAATGGTCGGCGCTCGCGTCCCTCCTCGGTCGGGACGATCTGCTCGCGGACCCACGCTTTGCAACCCGCGAGGACCGCAAGGCCAATCGCCACTGCCTTCGCGCAGAGATGGAGGTCGCGCTGACCAAGCAACCCGCCGCCCATTGGGTTGACCTGCTCAACGCGCACAATATCCCCGCGGGCCCGGTCCTGACGGTGCCGCAGATCCTGTCGCATCCGCAAATCGCGGATCGCGGCCTGATCGCGCATTTCGAAACCGTTCCCGGAGTGGGCACGCCCGTCGACGTTGTCACCACCGGCTTTTGCGTCAACGGTCAGCGCCCGGGCGTCACCACTCCGCCGCCGACGCTCGGCCAGCACAGCGCGGAGATTCTACGCGAACTGGGCTATCGCGACGCCGACATCACCAAGATGACCGAGGAAGGCACGATATGACCGACACCGATGTATCTGACTGGTGGCACACCAAAATCATAGAGATGGAGCCAGGAAAAATCCGCCTGCGCGGTCATCCTGTCCAGGACCTGATCGGACATCAATCCTTTGCCGAAATGATCTGGCTAATGGTCATGGGCACCCCCCTCAGCCCGCCGGCCGCAGCCCTGTTCGAGGCCGCTCTGGTCGCTGCCGTCGATCACGGTCCGCAAGCGCCCTCCATCGCCGCTGCGCGAATGGCGGCCACCTGCGGCGTCGGACTCAACAACGCCATCGCAACGGGGGTCAACATGCTCGGCGATGTGCATGGCGGGGCAGGGGAGCAGGCGATTGCGCTGTTCCATCACGTGGAAGGCGCCGGCCCGGACGGTCTTCCCGACGCGCTCGATGCATGGCGCGCGGTACATGGCCGATACCTCCCCGGCTTTGGTCACCGCTTCCACACCCCCACCGATCCGCGTGCCCCGCGCCTTCTGCAACTGGTTGATGAAACGGCGGACACCGGCGCCGTCCCCGGTGCCTACGCTCAAATCGGCCGCGCGATCGAACGCCACCTTGCGCAGGAGAAAGGCAAACCCGTCCCGATGAACATCGACGGTGCAACCGCCGTGATCTACGCCGAGCTCGGCTGCCCCGCACCGCTCGCGCGCGGGTTTTTCTGCCTGTCGCGCTCCGTTGGTATCCTTGCCCACGCATGGGAGCAAACCGAACAGGGTGGCCGCAACAAGGGCCCAACACCCCCCGGCTATCGCTGGACGTTTGACGGCCCATCCAAGACCTAGACACTGCGCGCCGCCCTGCTACGGTCCCGCCAATTCAACACAGGCGGAGGATATCATGGCGAAACTGGCATTTCTGGGATTGGGCGTCATGGGCTATCCCATGGCCGCGCATCTGGCGAACGCGGGTCATTCCGTAACGGTCTACAACCGCACAGCCGCAAAAGCCGAAAAGTGGGCGTCCGAGAACGGCGGCGGCCATGCCACCACCCCGCGCGACGCGGCTGACGGCGCGGAATTCGTCATGGCCTGCGTCGGCAACGACGATGATCTGCGCACTGTCACTCTCGGCGATGACGGCGCCTTTGCGGGCATGAGCGACGGGGCGATCTTTGTGGATCACACGACGGTGTCCGCCATAGTGACCCGAGAATTGGCAGCCCTCGGTGCCGATCGGGGCATCGGCTGGGTCGACGCTCCCGTTTCCGGCGGTCAGGCGGGCGCGGAAAACGGCCAACTTGCGATCATGTGCGGCGGCAGGGACGAACATTTCACCGCCGCCAAGCCGATCATCGCAGCCTACGCCAAGGTCTCGGTACATTTCGGCGGCGTAGGGTCTGGCCAGCTCACCAAGATGGTCAACCAGGTCTGCATCGCAGGCGCGATCCAAGCGGTGTCCGAAGGTCTCTACATGGCGATGCAGGCGGGGCTCAACGCGAAGAAAGTCGCGGAACTTGTGTCCCAGGGGGCAGGCGGGTCGTGGCAGTTGGCAAACCGCGCGGGCACCATGGTCGACAATGAGTTCAACCACGGCTTTGCCGTAGACTGGATGCGCAAGGACCTCGGGATCGCTCTGGGGCAGGGCAAGGAAATGGGCCTTTCGATGCCGGTCACGGCGCTGGTGGACCAGTTCTATGCCGAAGTGCAGCAGATGGGTGGCGGGCGATGGGACACGTCAAGCCTGATCCAGCGCTTCCGCAAAATGAACGGAGACGACGTCTAGGTGACCTTCACATTCACGGACCTTTCCGCCCTGAAAGCGGAAGAGTTCGATACCATCATCGACGTCCGCACGCCTGCCGAATTCGCCGAGGATCACGTGCCGGGGGCGGTCAACATGCCCGTCCTGTCCAACGAGGAACGCAGCATCGTCGGCACGATCTACGTGCAAGACAGCCCCTTCAAAGCCCGCAAGATCGGCGCCGCCATGGTCGCCCGAAACGCAGCCTCCGCAATCGAAAATCACCTGATGAACAACGGTGGCGGCTGGCGCCCGCTGGTCTATTGCTGGCGCGGCGGTCAGCGGTCGGGCAGTTTCGCCTCGATCCTGCAACAGATCGGCTGGCGCGCGCAGGTTATGGACGGCGGCTATCAGACCTGGCGCAGGTATGTCTCCACCAGCCTCTACAAGGTTGCGCTGCCGCACCACCTGATCCGCCTCGACGGCTACACCGGCACCGCCAAGACCGAGTTGATCACACGCGTGGCGGCCTTGGGCGGTCAAACGCTGGATCTGGAAGGGCTCGCAAAACATCGAGGCTCCATCCTTGGCGATATTGATGGCGACCAGCCTGCCCAAAAAGGCTTCGAGACGGCGCTTCTCGATCAAATCACAAGTCTCGACCCCACCAAACCTGTCCTGGTGGAGGCTGAATTTGCCCGCATTGGCACAATTCGCCTGCCCCCGGCGCTCTGGGTCGCCATGCGCGACAGCCCGCGCATCGTCGTGACCGCCGCGCCCCAGTACCGCGCCCGCTTTCTCGCGAGCGCCTACGCCGACCTCGTCGCCGATGCTCCGGCACTCACCAGCCGCCTCGACGGCCTCCGGGCCCATGCAGGCCACGCCGTGGTCGACCATTGGTTGAAGCTCCTGCGTGACCGGAATGCCCATGCCCTCGCGCTGGCCCTGATGACCGATCACTACGATCCCGCTTACGCGCGTCTGACCCGCACCAAATCGGCCGCCCCTGTCGCGACCATTGATGCAGGCGACCTCTCCGACGCGGCCCTGGACGCCACTGCCAGGACCGTCCTCACGTATCTCGGATGACCCGGCAGCCCGTGCTCCGGACCCATACCGCAAGAGGCGTGGCCAACGGCCGCTTCGGGGGAAGCGCCAGCATTGCCCTTCCCAAAATTGATCTACCATTGATCTACCCCAACGCCCCCAAATAGCCCGCGGCCGGTCCCATCCACCCTTCACCTTCCCCGCCCCATCCGTTACGCCCGGTCCCAACGAATGACGGAGACGCGTGGCGCATGGAAAAATCTTTCAAAGCAGCCGAGGCCGAGGCCCGGATCACGGCCCAGTGGCAGGCCATCGATGCCTTCAAGGCCGGGGCCAATGCCAAACCGGGCGCGGAGCCGTTCTCGATCATGATCCCGCCGCCCAATGTCACGGGCGTCCTGCACGTGGGCCACGCCTTCAACAACACGCTGCAAGATGTTCTGATCCGCTGGCACCGCATGCGCGGCTTCGACACGCTTTGGCAGCCCGGCACCGATCACGCCGGCATCGCGACGCAGATGGTGGTGGAGCGTGAGCTTGCCAAGTCTCAGATATCGCGCAAGGATCTGACGCGAGAGGAGTTCTTGGCCCACGTCTGGGAGTGGAAGAAAAAGTCCGGCGGTACGATCCGCGAGCAGCTAAAGCGTTTGGGTGCCTCCTGTGACTGGTCCCGCGAAGCCTTCACCATGTCCGGCGCACCGGGTGCGCCTGAGGGCGAAGACGGCAACTTCCACGACGCCGTCATCAAGGTTTTCGTGGAGATGTATAACAAAGGTTACATCTATCGCGGTAAACGCCTCGTTAACTGGGACCCGCATTTTGAGACGGCGATCTCGGATCTGGAGGTCGAGAATATCGACCAGCAGGGCCAGATGTGGCACTTCAAGTACCCGTTGGCTGGGGGGCAAACCTATGAATACGTTGAGAAAGACGCCGACGGTGTCGAAACCCTGCGCGAGGTCCGCGACTACATCGCCATCGCCACAACGCGCCCCGAAACCATGCTCGGCGACGGTGCCGTTGCGGTCCATCCGGACGACGACCGCTACAAATCCATCGTTGGCCAGCTTTGCGAAATCCCCGTCGGCCCCAAGGACTCCCGCCGCCTGATCCCGATCATCACCGACGACTACCCGGACCCCACATTCGGCTCCGGCGCGGTGAAAATCACCGGCGCCCACGACATGAATGACTACGGCGTTGCCAAGCGTAACGATATTCCCTGCTACCGCCTCATGGACACCCGCGCCCACCTGCGTGATGACGGTGCGCCCTATGCGGAGGCTGCCGCGATTGCGCAAGCGGTCGCGAATGGAGATCAAACGCTTGGCGAGATGGAGGTCGACGCCCTCAACCTCGTCCCGGATCATCTGCGCGGGCTGGATCGGTTCGACGCCCGCGAGAAGGTCGTGGCTGAGATTACCACTGAGGGCCTCGCCGTCATGTGCGCGTCTGACGATCCGCGCTTGGGCGGCAAGCCCAAAAAGAAGGGCGATGAGCCTGAGGAAATCACGCAGGTTCCACTGGTGGAGGCCAAGCCGATCACCCAGCCTTTCGGCGACCGCTCCAAAGTCATCATCGAGCCGATGCTGACCGACCAATGGTTTGTAGATACAGCGAAAATTGTCGAACCAGCGCTGGAGGCCGTCCGAACCGGGCGCACAAAAATCATCCCCGAACAGCACCGGAAGGTGTATTTCCACTGGCTGGAGAATATCGAGCCTTGGACGATTTCGCGCCAGTTGTGGTGGGGGCATCAGAATTCCCGTCTGGTATGGGCCGAAGTTGAGCAAAACGGCTGGCATTGAAGCGATCTCATTCGGCGAAAATGACATGTTTTGCGCTTCCGATGCCTATTCCGCGCTCGAAATGGCTAAGAAGCACTACGGTGCAAACGTGATGGTTGTGAGCGAACCCGTCACTCACGACAAGCAAGTTGATTGGATTGCGGAGTATGGACCCGAAAACATTCCTCTCTGGCGCGATCCCGACGTCCTTGACACCTGGTTCTCCTCCGGCCTCTGGCCTATCGGCACCCTTGGCTGGCCCGAGCAAACCCCGGAACTCGCCAAGTATTTCCCGACCTCCACCCTCATTTCCGGCTTCGATATCATCTTCTTCTGGGTCGCCCGGATGATGATGATGCAACTGGCCGTCGTGGACGACATCCCGTTCCGCGACGTCTACGTCCACGCCCTCGTCCGCGACGAGAAGGGTCGCAAGATGTCGAAATCCATAGGCAACGTGCTGGACCCTTTGGAACTGGTCGATGAGTACGGCGCCGATGCCCTGCGCTTCACGCTGACCTCCATGGCCGCCATGGGGCGGGACCTGAAACTGTCCAAGGACCGCATCCAGGGCAACCGCAACTTCGGCACCAAACTCTGGAACGCCGCGCGGTTTGCGGAGATGAACGAATGCGTCCCGGACGCCGCGTTCGACCCGACGCAAGCCACCCAAACCGTCAACAAGTGGATCGTGACGGAAACCGCCCGCGCCCGCCTCGCCCATGACGACGCGCTGACGAACTACCGCTTCAACGACGCCGCCACCGGGCTTTACGCCTTCGTTTGGGGCAAGGTCTGCGACTGGTATCTTGAATTCGCCAAACCTCTCTTCGCCTCCGGCAACGAGGCCGTTATCGCCGAAACCCGCGCCACGATGGCCTGGGTGATCGACCAGTGCCTGATCCTTCTGCACCCGACGATGCCCTTCATAACCGAGGAGCTGTGGGCACAGATCGCCGAGCGTCCCAAGATGCTCGTTCACACGGATTGGCCGACCTACGGCACTGAATTCATTGATGAAGCCTCGGAGAAGGAAATGTCCTGGGTCATCACCCTGATCGAATTCTGTCCGTTCCGCACGGCAGCAAATGCATGTGCCCGCGGGCCTGAAAGTTCAGCTCCTGCACACCGGCCTCGACACGGCAGGCCAGACCGCGTTCACCAACAACGCCGCGATGATCGAACGTCTCGCGCGGCTCAGCGATGTGTCGCAAACTGCTACGTTCCCCAAAGGCACCGTCACGATTGCTGTGGACGGCGGCACCTTCGGGTTGCCCATCGCAGACCTGATCGACGTGGGTGAGGAAAAGGCGCGGTTGGAGAAGACTTTGACCAAACTGGACAAGGAACTCAAAGGCCTGCGCGGACGGGTCAACAACCCGAAGTTCGCCGAAAGCGCGCCGCCGGAGGTGGTGGAGGAAACACGTGACAACCTCGCCTCCCGTGAGGAAGAAGAAGCGCGTCTGAAGCAGGCCCTGGATCGGTTGAACGAGGTCGGTTAAGTCGGCTCCGGCTAACAGCAAAAGTTGGATGCGGCACGTCTCCGACATCGCCCCATGGGTGATGCGCCGCCTTGTCGTGCTGGACCGGGGGGGGGGTACTGCGGGCGGTCAGCTAAGGGAAACCGCCATTGAGCCAAAGGCCAAACGGCGTCAGGGTTCGCCCACCGCCAGCCCCTTCTCAAAGGATACCCTTCCGATGAAACCGCTCTTCACCTGTTTACTTCTTGCCCTGACCGTCTTTGGCTATCTCGGCCAAGCCCATGCGACCGCCGATGGCCCAGACGCATGGCGCGTCTACAACGTCGCGCCGGATGACCGCCTGAACGCCCGCGTGGGTCCCGGGACGATCTACTTTGTCATAGACGCACTGCCCTACAATGCGCGTCAGGTTCAGGTCGTCGTCTGCACCCCCACCACCACGCGGGAGCAGTATTTTGCCCTCGGCTCCGATGATCAGCAGCGCCTGAACAACTTTCCCGCGTGGTGCCTGGTGCATTGGAACGGCCAGCAGCGCGGCTGGGTCAATCGCCGCTTCCTGACTGAGGATGGCCTCTAGAGGGAACAGGATCCACCGCATGCGGCGCGCCGGGGGCGATAATTTTCCGAAGAATTAGTCGTGCCCAAGGGCCAGCGTACCATGTGATGCCCCTTGCAGGCGGGTGAAAAATCCGCAAACGCTCGTTATATGACAGATCCTCGCTATACGCCCCTCGTCGTATCTCTGCCTGCAACGGTCCCGTTTGTCGGACCCGAGACGCAGGAACGCGCCATGGGAAAACCCTTCTCGGCCCGCATTGGCGCCAACGAGAGCGTCTTCGGCCCCTCTCCGAGAGCGCTCGCGGCCATCGCCGAGGCCGCCTCCGGCGCCTGGATGTACGGCGACCCGGAGGTGCACGAACTGCGCCATGCCTTGGCCGCGCATCATGGCATTGCGCCCGAGAATATCATTGTGGGCGAAGGGATCGACGGCCTCCTGGGCTATCTCGTGCGGCTTTTGGTGGGGCCGGGGGACGCAGTCGTCACGTCTGACGGGGCCTATCCGACGTTCAACTACCACGCCGCGGGCTTCGGCGGTGTCCTGCACAAGGTGCCATATTCGGAAGATCGTGAAGACCCCGCCGCGCTGATCGCCAAAGCGCGCGAGGTCGATGCCAAACTGATCTACTTTGCAAATCCCGACAATCCCATGGGTTCCTGGCACGACGCGGCCAGTGTCAGGCGCATGATAGATGCCGTACCGGATGGCTGCGTGCTGGCGCTTGATGAGGCCTACGCCGACACCGCGCCCGGTGCCGTCATTCCACCGCTTGACGTGGCCCATCCGCGCGTGATCCGCTTCCGCACGTTTTCAAAGGCTTACGGGCTGGCCGGGATGCGCGTGGGCTACGGTATCGCGGCAGCAGAGTTCATCACCAGCTTCGCCAAGATCCGCAATCACTTCGGCATCGGTCGGGTAAGCCAGGCCGGTGCCCTCGCGGCGTTGCACGATCAGGCCCATCTTGTGCGGACCATTGCGCAGATCGCCCGTGCCCGTGCCCGGATCGGGGACATTGCACGCGACAACGGGCTGACACCATTGCCGTCGGCTACCAATTTCGTGACGATTGATTGCGGCAAGGACGGCGCCTATGCGCGCTCTGTTGTGGCCGGGCTGATCGCAGCCGGGATTTTCGTGCGTATGCCATTCGTGCCACCGCAGGACCGCTGCATTCGGGTGTCCTGTGCGCCGGATCACGTATTGGACGCCTTCGCGCAGGCGTTGCCCAACGCGCTTTAGGTCGCTTCCGCCACCACCCGCATCGCGGCCTCCAGTCCGGTGGGGCCATGAGGGACGTGCAGCGCGGTCATGCCCGCTTGCAGGCCCGCCAGAACGCCCAGAACCATCTGGCCGTTTACGTGGCCCATGTGGCCGATGCGCAGGTAGTCCTCCGGTGAGCTGACCCCTTCGAGCGGAATGCCAAGCGTCACGCCATAGCACTTCTCCATCCAGTCGCGCAGCCTCGCCCCGTTACCGGGCCCGAAATTCACCAGCGTCACGGCATGGGACCGTTTATCCCAATCGTTGATGTTCGCGCGCACCGGGCCGGCGCTGGCCCCAAACCTCCACCGCGCTCCAGATCGCCTCCGCCAGCACCTTGTGGCGGTTCCACACGGCCGGCAGGCCCTCCTCATGGACGATCATGTCAAGCGCCGTACGCAACCCGTACAGGTGAAGCGTCGGGGCCGTGCCATCGAAATAGCGGTAGAAGTAATCGGGATCCACGCGGGGCCGCCAATCCCAGTATGGCGTGACCAGATCGGCCGTTTCGCGCGCCGCGTCAGCGCGGTCATTGAAGTAAACGAATCCCATCCCCGGCGGCGTCATCAGCCCTTTCTGCGAACCCGTCACCATCACATCCACGCCCCAATCGTCCATGTGGAACTCATCACAGGCCAGGCAGGCGATATTGTCGGACATCAGCAGCGCCGGATGGCCGACGGCATCAAGCGCGCCGCGGATCGCCTCGATATCGTTCTTGACGGAGGTCGAGGTGTCGACATGAACGGTGAGTACGGCCTTGATCTCGTGGGTCGTGTCCTGCGCCAGAACCTTCGATAACCGGTCTATGTCCACGTCCGATTGCAGCCCGAAGTCGAGCAGATGAGTGTCGATCCCCAGGCCCTTTGCGGCCTCTCCCCATCCAGTGCCAAACCGCCCTGTGCCAAGCACCAGTGCCTTGTCCCCGCGCGAGAACACGTTGACCAGCGCCGCCTCCCACGCGCCGTGGCCGTTGCAGATATACATGGCAACGTTGTGGCGAGTGTCGGCCACTGTTTTCAGGTCCGGTACTATGGCTGCCACCATGTCCGGCAGCTCGCCCACATATATATTCGGGGAAGGTCGGTGCATCGCCTGCAACACGCGGTCCGGCGTGACAGAGGGGCCGGGAATGGCGAGGTAGTGGCGGCCGTTGGCAAGCGTCATGGATGGCTCCGACAGGTGGGTGTCGGGCAAGAGGTATAGCGCGCCATTTGGGCGGTCAATGTTGCGCGGAAGCCGAGTGATGATTAGCTGTGATCTGAGCAATCAAGGGGTGTGACGGTGGCCGGAGAACGAACGACAGATCGCGTGGTTTTGCGCATCGGGGGGGCGGATGCCCATAGCTTTCTGAACGGGTTGGTGACGCAGGATCCGGGCAACGGTCTGACCTATTCCGCCCTTCTGACGCCACAGGGGAAATACCTTGCCGACTTCTTCTTGCTGGACCGGGGGGCGGATCTGTTGCTGGACGTGAACGCAGCCATTGCGGCGTCAGTGGCGCAGCGGTTGTCGATGTACCGATTGCGCGCGGATGTGGTGATTGACGACGTTGGTTTGAGCGTCGTGCGCGGCCTGGGCGACGTGCCGGACGGCGCATTCGCGGACCCCCGCGATGCCTCGCTGGGGTGGCGCGGATACGGGATGGAGGGTGGCGCGCCATCAGTGGACTGGGACGCGATCCGCGTCGCGGCCTGCGTGCCGGAGACCGGAATCGAGTTGATCCCGAACGAAACATATATTCTTGAGGCAGGCTTTGACCGCCTCTCTGGCGTCGATCACCGAAAGGGCTGCTATGTGGGTCAGGAAGTGACTGCCCGAATGAAGCATAAAACAGAGCTGAAGAAGGGGTTTGTGACGGTCGATGTGGCCGGAAAAGCCGAGGTAGGAGCCGCGATATTGGCAGACGGGAAGCCCGCCGGAACGCTCTACACCCAAGCCGCTGGACAGGGCATCGCCTACCTGCGCTTTGACCGAGCGCGCGGTCCGATGATCGCTGGCGACGCGACAGTTTCGTGGAGTGGCGCGAAATAGTCACCTGTGGATAACGCATGATAGAAGCGTGAAACGGACAAGGTAAATGTTAGATTAGTAGGCCTGCCGCCCCCTCATGTCGCAAAAGCCATACTTTTGTATCCACACCGCAGGGCGCCGAGAACCCACCCAGCCCCGAAGCGGACAAGACCCGGTGGCACGGGATCAGGATTGGAATCCGGTTCGCGCCGCAGGCTTGCCCTACCGCTTGCGCGGGCAATCCCACCTCCTTTGCGATGTCGCCGTATTCTCGGGTCTCGCCGAAACCGATTGCTGACAGGGCGTCGAGCACCTTGCCCGTTGCACCAGAACGGCCGTGACGTATGGGCACGCTGAACAGCTCCAGCCTATGGTCGAGATAGGCCTGCAATTCTGCCGCAGCCTCGCGCAGCAGGGCGGTGTCTCCGGTGGCGTCTACAGTCCCCCAACCCACGAGCGTGATGGCGTCGTCAGCCTCCTGAATCCAGACCGGCCCTATGGGAGTATCCACGCAGATGCGGCTGTGCTCCCCCACGTCATCACCCAACTTTGTCTTGCGTGCGCAACTCGAAATCAGAAGCGTCATGACGCTCCCACAACTGCTCATGCGGCTCACCGGAGGTCTTGTTGACCATGCGGCCGCGCTTGGCTCCGGGGCGGGCTGCGATACGCTCCGCCCACTCGATCACGTTCCCGTACTCATGCACGGACAGGAACTCTCCGGCGTCATACGACTCTCCCATGACGGTCCGTCCGTACCATGGCCAGATCGCCATATCGGCAATGGTATATTCGCCGCCCGCCATCCACTCATTTTCCGCCAGATGCTTGTCGAGCACGTCGAGCTGGCGCTTCGTCTCCATCGCGTATCGGTTGATCGGATATTCCATCGGGTACGGGGCATAGGCGTAGAAATGGCCAAACCCGCCGCCCAGAAACGGTGCGCTGCCCATCTGCCACATCAACCACGACAGCACTTCCGCGCGGGCAGGCGCCGGGCCCATGAACGCGCCGAATTTCTCGGCCAGATGGATCAGCATCGCACCACTTTCGAACACGCGCACCGGCGCCTCGCCGGAACGGTCCATCAACGCCGGGATCTTGGAGTTCGGATTGACCTCCACAAACCCAGATCCAAACTGGTCACCATCGCCGATGCGGATCAGCCACGCGTCGTACTCAGCGCGCTTGTATCCCGCCTCCAGCAACTCCTCGAACATGACAGTCACTTTCACACCATTGGGCGTCCCCAGCGAATAAAGCTGAAACGGATGCTTGCCGACGGGCAACTCCTTCTCGTGGGTCGCACCCGCGATGGGGCGGTTCAGCGATGCCCATTCGCCGCCATTCTCAGCGTCCCAGGTCCAGACTTTGGGGGGAGTATACTCTTCTTGGCGTGTCATGGCGCAGCCGTCCTCTTGATAGGTTTCAAGTGGACGTTAGGACGTTGATCCGGAAAACCCAAGGCACAGGGAAATGTGCGGTGACGAACGGTTACGTACCGGCGGCCTGTCGCCCATAATCCTCGGCGTCAAACCATCCGCGGGAGGCCTGTACTTTGCCTGCGGCGTCCAGGTCCCACTCCTCCCATCCTCGGATCTTGAGAGGGTTCCGGGTCGCGGCATCATGGCCGGTGAAGGTCCAGACATAGACTGCGTGGCTGCCAGAGACGCGGATGTCGTCACAGGTCAGGGAGAGGTCGGGCACATCTGCATGGAACCCCGCAGCCATGTCGGCAATGCGGGGTCGGCCGGACCAAGGCTCACCGCGGTTGATGATGATCTCACCGTCTTCGGCATAAAAGGCGGCGACAGCGTTGGGATCGCCTGAATTCCAGGCTGCCGTGTAGGCGCGGGCGGTGTCGGCGATGGCTGCGGGGGACAATGGCATGACTTCGGCTCCTGTGGTGTGACATACCGCAATCATCGCGGAAACCCGAAGGCCAAGTCCAGAAAAAAGGGCGCACCGCAATGCGCCCGTTTCAAGTTCACCTAGCTGTCAGTGGTTTAACTCAACGCGCTGTCGCAGCGTTCGCAGACACCCTGGTGCGCATGTGTGCCCACGTCAGGCAGGATCTTCCAGCACCGCTGGCACTTCTCGCCTTCGGCACGTTCAAAAACCACGCCAACACCCTCGGTTTCGGGCAAACGGAATGCCTCCGCCGGGCTGGGATCGCCGGTCAGCGCGATGGCGGACGTGATCGAGACATCGTCGAAGGGGACAGATTTCAGGGCCGCCAAGACGACCGCATCTTCCACGTGCACGATCGGGGCCGCCTCCAGCGAAGCACCGATCACCTTGTCGCGGCGCTGCACTTCCAGTGCGGCCGTGACCACGCGCCGAGCGGCCCGAACCTTTGTCCACTTGGCTGCCAGGTCCGCATCGGCCCACAGGGCGGGCGTTTCGGGGATATCGGTGAGGTGGATTGAACTGTCCTCGCCCGGAAAACGCTCCAGCCAGACCTCTTCCATCGTGAATACCAACACAGGGGCGAGCCATGCCGTAAGCCGGTGGAACAGGATATCCAGAACTGTCCGCGCGGCCCTGCGGCGCTGTGTGTCGCCGTCGCAATAGAGCGCGTCTTTGCGGACGTCAAAGTAGAACGCTGACAGGTCCGTGGTTGCAAAGGTGAAGACCGCCTGAAACACCCCCTGGAAGTCGTAGGCGGCGTAGCCCTTGCGCACGGTCGCATCCAACTCCGTCAGACGATGCAGAACCCAACGCTCCAATTCCGGCATATCCGCCGGTTCCATCCTGTCGGCCTCGCTGAAATCGCTGAGCGACCCGAGCATGAACCGCATCGTATTGCGCAGGCGACGATAGCTGTCAGCGGTGCCTTTCAGGATCTCATCCCCAATGCGCTGGTCGTTGGTGTAGTCGGTCTGCGCCACCCAAAGACGCAGGATATCGGCGCCGTACTGGTCCACGATCTTTTGCGGAACGATGGTATTGCCGATGGATTTGGACATCTTCAGGCCCTTCTCATCGAGCGTGAAACCGTGGGTCAGTACGCCGCGATAGGGCGCGCGGCCCATGGTGCCGACCGATTGCAGCAGCGACGAGTGGAACCAGCCGCGATGCTGGTCGGTGCCTTCCAGATACAGATCCGCAATGCCGTCCTCGGATCCATCGTCCCGATCACGCAGAACAAAGGCATGGGTGGAGCCGCTGTCAAACCAGACGTCGAGGATATCGAAAACCTGCGTATAGGCCTCCGGGTCGACGTCGGTGCTGAGAAACCGCTCTTTGGCGCCCGGCTTGTACCATGCGTCCGCGCCCTCGGTCTCAAACGCTTCCAGGACACGGGCATTCACGGCTTCGTTGCGCAGAAGGTAATCGGCGTCGGTCGGTAAAGCACCGGTCTTCACGAAGCACGTCAGCGGAACGCCCCATGCGCGTTGGCGAGACAGCACCCAATCAGGCCGTGCCTCCATCATCGAATGCAGGCGGTTGCGGCCCGAGGGCGGCGTCCATGTGACGTTGTCGATCTCGGTCAGTGCTCGCTCGCGGATCGTTGTGCCGTGCGTGTCCTGCCCGTCGCCCACGGGCTTGTCCACGGCGGCAAACCACTGTGGCGTGTTGCGGTAAATGATCGGAGCCTTGGAACGCCATGAGTGTGGATAACTGTGCTTGATCTTGCCTCGCGCCAGCAACCCGCCGACGGACGCGAGCTTGTCGATCACGGCCTTGTTCGCGTCACCTTCGCCGCCTTTGCGGTTGAGGATATACGTGCCGCCGAAAAATGGCAGGTCTTTGCGGAAGGAGCCATCGTCGAGCACGTTGTAGGTAATCACCTGCTCCAGCATGTTGAGGTCACGAAATAGCTCGTATTCCTCCATTCCGTGCGAAGGAGCGCAGTGCACGAAGCCTGTGCCTTCGGTGTCGGTTACGAAATCAGCGGCGCGGAAATCACGCGGCTCGTCCCATTCGCCGTCGGAGCCATTTGCGCCTGCCAGCGGATGGGAGAGATGCAGCACATCGGCCAGCTGCTCTGCCGTGACGTCGCCATGTCTGCGATACATCGTGTCATCCAACCGCGCGCGCGCAAGCACGTCTTTCGCCAGTTTGTCAGCCAGAACATATTGCTCGCCCGGTTTCGCCCAACATTCTTCGGGGCCGCCCGTAACTTCATAGAGCCCATAGGCAATGTCTGAGCCATAAACGACCGCCTTGTTGGACGGCAACGTCCAGGGCGTTGTCGTCCAGATCACGACATAGGCACCGTCGAGGCCAGTATCGCCAATGGTTGTTGCCACCTTGAACTTCACCCAAACCGTAAAGCTGTCCTTGTCGTGGTATTCCACCTCCGCCTCGGCCAAAGCCGTCTGTTCGATCGGCGACCACATCACGGGCTTGGAGCCCTGATACAGCGTGCCGTTCATCAGGAACTTCTGGAACTCTTCCGCAATGATCCGCTCGGCGCGGAAATCCATCGTGAGGTAGGGCTTTTCCCAATTGCCCGTCACGCCAAGGCGCTTGAATTCGTCGCGCTGGATATCGACCCAGCCTTCCGCAAACTTCCGGCACTCCTGACGGAAATCGACGACATCGACGTCGTCCTTGTTGCGGCCCTTCTTGCGGTATTGCTCCTCGATCTTCCACTCGATGGGAAGCCCGTGGCAATCCCAGCCGGGGATATAGCGCGCGTCATGACCCAGCATTTGCTGGCTGCGCACCACCATATCCTTGAGGATCTTGTTCAGCGCGTGCCCGATGTGCAGGTGGCCGTTGGCGTAGGGCGGGCCATCGTGCAGGGTAAACGGCTTGCGGCCTGAAGCACGCTCGCGCAGGCGGTCGTAGATCCCCATCTCCTCCCACCGTGCCAGCCACTCCGGCTCTCGCTTGGGCAAGCCCGCACGCATCGGGAAATCGGTTCTGGGCAGGTTCAGCGTGGACTTGTAGTCCACAGGCTCAGCGGTCGTATCGGCGCACATGACTGGCGCTCCTCAAATTCGAATTTTGCAAGGGTGTAGCAGGGCCGGGCAAAGGCTCAAGCCCCAACCACGGCAATAGTCCCGGCGCCTCTCTCAGAGGGCCGGGCCACTAATTCGAAAAGATATGTCGAACCTGTGTGCCATGGCGTTCGTATAGACCCATGATCCCGCGAGGTCAAAGCCTGTCGGCACCGCCATCAGCACTGGCCGCCGATGATGCCCAACCCCAAAAGAACATGGAACACGCCGACCAGAGATGCGCCGCCCGAGGCGATCAGGTTCGGCAATCGCGTGGCAGGCGCGCGAAGGGCAGCAAACTCGCCAATGCCTCCGACCATCACGGTCAACCCGCCAAGCACCAGCTTGCCGTAATCCAGGACGTCGCAGGTCACAATGCCGTTGATGTTAGAGGTAGATGACGTACTGAAGCTGACGAAAAAGCCTGCGATGGCAAGGCCAATGGCGATTTTCGAGATCATGGAGAGGTCGGAGGTGGTCATGACTGTCTTCCGTATCAGATGGGGCACTTCGTAACCAGTCATAGCGCGGGGCAAATCCTTGGTGGAGGATTCTCCGCGTCACGCCAGACCACCTTGCCGCTTGGGCGCGGGCGCGCCTCGCGTTACCAATGTCACCATGGGTATGACCATAGCGATAGCAGGGGCCGGGATCGGTGGTTTGGCGGCGGCAGCGCTCTTGGCGCCCGATGGCCACGGCGTGCGGGTGTTCGACCAGTTTGATCGGCCGCGCCCGGTGGGCTCCGGCCTGGTGATGCAACCTGTCGGCATGGATGTCCTGCGCGCCGCGGGTGCTGCGGAGGAAACGATTGCCCGCGGTACGCCATTGCTGCGGATGTTCGGAGAGGAAGCGGATAGACGCCGTACCGTATTGTCCGTCGACTATGGAGATACGACTGATCGCCAGGGCCTCGGCATCCACCGTGCGGCGTTGTTCGGGGCGCTTTATGGCGCTGCGCGCAGGGCTGGCGCGAAGGTCGAAGCCTCCAGCCTGGTCGCAGGTCGCATCGGGCAAATTCTGCTGATTAATGGAGAGGAGGTCGGCCCATTCGACCTGATCGTCGACGCCCTTGGCGCGGGATCATGTCTATCGCCGCTGCACGCCCGCTCATTGCCGTACGGCGCGGTATGGGCCACCGTGCCCTGACCCTCAAACGCCCCATTTCCAGAGACCCGACTGACCCAACGCTATCGCAAAGCCAGTCGCATGCTCGGCGTGCTGCCCGTTGGCACCATGGCGGACGCGCCCGACACGCGGCTGGCCGCGATCTTCTATTCCCTCAAGGCGGACGACATCGACCTGCATCTTGCCCGACCCTTCGCTGATTGGCGGGCAGAGGCGATATCGCTCTGGCCCGAATTCGAAGTCTTTCTGCCAATGGGCCTGTCGCACGCCGACTTCAGCACCGCGCGCTATTCGCACGGCGCACTCAAGCGGCCTTATGGCGAGGGCATCGCCCATATCGGCGATGCCGCGCATCGCGCCTCTCCGCAACTGGGGCAAGGGGCGAACATGGCGCTTCTGGATGCCCGCGCGCTACAGTTGGCGCTGCGAGGAGCGCCCACCTTCGCAGAAGATGGGGGCGAGGAGGGGTTGCGAAGATATGCCTTCGCCCGCCGCTGGCATGTGAAGCTCTATCAGGCGCTGTCCGCGACCTTTACGCCTCAATATCAATCTGATAGCTCGCTCCTGCCGATGATCCGCGACCACTTCCTCGCGCCGCTCAGCCGGACCCGGCCTGTGCCTGCGATCCTGACGAAACTGGTCTGCGGTGATCTGGTCCCGCCGATGCCAGCGCTTACGCCGCGGCGTGCTCCTAGACCGAAGCGCGACTAACCGCTCGCTCGCGCAGCACGATGTAGAGCCCCGCCCCGATCGTCACCGCGATGCCCAACGCAGCCAACCCATCGGGCAGGTCGCGGAACATCGCAAACCCCACCAGTGTGGCCACCGGGATCTCCAGATATTGCATCGGAGCGAGGGTGGCCGAGGGCGCATAGCGCAGTGACCATGTCATCAGCAGGTGTCCGACGGAACCGGCGATCCCGAGAGCGAGAAACAACCATATCTGCCCGCCTTCGGGCGCAACCCACCCCACCAGCGGCGCACCGTCGCGCACGCCAAAAAACAGGAACGGCACGATCAATGGCAAGGCCATGAGGCCAGAGGCCCCTTGCAACGCCATCGGGTCGATTTGCCTGGCCATGGTTCGCGTGACCAACATGAAGAAGGCGAAGGCAAAGGCGACGCCCACGGGCAGTAGCGCGCTCCACCCCACAGCAGCGAAACTTGGCTGAACGACCATCAACGTGCCGACGAACCCGACGGCGCAGGCGATCAGGCGGCGCGGGCCGACTTCCTCGTTCAGAAAGAAGCGCCCAAGGATCAGCATGATGAACGGCATCACAAAGGCAATCGCCACGGCATCCGCAAGGGGCAGGACCCGCAGCGCAGAGAACATCAGCAAGAGCCCGGTGATCTGCAACAGCGCGCGCAGTACCGTCAGCGCCGCGACCCGGCGCGTGGGAAAAAGATCTGCGCCGGACCAGGCCGCGGCGGGCACAAACAAGACGGTCTGAGTGGCAAAGCGCACGAACACCAGCTGAAGCAGCGGAAAGTCCTGCCCCAACACCTTCGCAATGGCGTCCGAGAACGGGATCACCACACAGAACCCGAGCATCAACAGAATACCCAAGAGCGGATTGTCATCTGAGGGTCGCGTGCCGGTCATGCGCCCTGCATGGCAGGCCTATCCGGCGGCGTCATCCCCCACGGCTCCCGAATAGCCCGGTCAGGGCGCGCCGGATCAACCCGGTAACGGATGGCCTGCGCCCCGAACCAAAGGGCAGGGGCCGACAGACTTCCATGGCCGCGACGCCGACGCGGGCGGTCAATGCTCCGTTCACGACGCCCTCTCCGAACCGCCGCGACAGCTTTGACAGGACCGACCCACCAAGCGCCGATCCCAACAGATCATCGCCAATCGCCACCGCGCCCGTGGCCACCAGATGCGTCAGCACCGCACGTGTCAGCCGCCATGACCCCAGCGTACCGGCGCGCCCGCCATAGACCTCCGCGATGCGCCGGATCATCCGCAGGTTTGACGTTAACGCCGTCACCACATCCGCCAGGGCCAGCGGCACCAGTGCCGTCACCGTCGCCACTTGCCGCGCTGCAGCTTCTATCTCCGCACTGGCCGCCGCATCCAACGGAGCCATGACCTCGACCTCCACCAGAGCAAACAGGCTCGCCGGATCGAACATGTCGTCGCGATGGCGGTTCAAGGTCTCGCGACCCAAGGCCAATTCGGCGCGGCCCGCGTAAAGAGCCGAGATCTGCCGCACGACATCGCGCGCGCCTTTCAGATCGCCAGCCGCCAGCGCGGCCTCCGCCGCCCGGTGGACCCGGTCGAGCCGCCCGAGCCTTGAGAACGCCGCCAACTCCCGCAGGCAAATCACCAATAGCGCCAGAAGGACCGCGCCAATCAGCCCCGAGGCGATCCACCCCAGGATCGGGTTCGCGGCCAGCAGCCCGGTCACAAAGTTCCATGCGGCCAGGGAGGCAATAAACCCGATCAACGCCACCAGCGCCGACCAGAAAAACCGCCCCAGACGGCTCGGCCTGCGCGCGCCCAGGGTCGCCACGACCTGCATCGCACGACCCTGTGGCGGATCAAATCCCACATCCGGCACAGGTGCCGCTGCTTCCGGTCCCGCCTCCGGGGCATCGTCCAACTCGATCAAGACCGGTCCTTTACGTTCCGTCATCGCAGCTTGTCTCCGATCAAAAACTCCGCCGCTCGGTCCAGCCGGATATGCGGCGGTCCCTCTCCGGCCCGGAGCGAGCTTGGCGCTGGCGCAAACCGCATCACGCCAAAGTCGCCATCCAGCCACGCCTCTGCTCCGGCGCGCGCGGGCTGCAACAGCACCGACGGGTCGTTCGGCAGGTCGCCAGGATGCAGCGCCGCTTGCCGCCCGTCTTCCAGCAACATACCCCGCACGACGCCTAATTCAGCCCCGTTCACCCGGCGCATTTCCTCCACCGTGGCGCGCAATGCCGCAATCGCCATCGCACCCGTTCTGGCCCCTGAGAAATCCGCCTGACGCCGCGCGTCGGTCACCAAAGCTTCCATGATCGCCTGCAAGCGTCCGTGCTGATCATGGTGCAAATGATCGGCTTTCGTTGCCGCGAACAGGATCTTGTCGACCCGTTTGCCGAGCAGCGACGTCAGGAACGTATTGCGACCCGGTCGGAAGCTACTCAATATCCCGGACAGCGCCTGCCTCAAATCTTCCACCGCGCGCGGGCCGTTGTGAATGGCTCCCAGCGCATCCACCAACACCACCTGCCGGTCGATCCGAGAGAAATGCGCGCGAAAAAACGGCTTCACGACTTGGGACTTATAGGCCTCGAACCGCCGTGCGAACTCGCGCGCGAGGCTGCCGCGTCCTGCAACCCCTGCGGGCAAGGGCGCGAAGGTAAGTGCGGGGGAACCCTCAAGATCACCCGGCAGCAGGAACCGTCCCGGTGTGCAATCGGAGTACCCCGCATCGCGCGCAGCGCGCAAATACGCGGTCCACGCGTCAGCCAGACCCTTGGCCGTGGTCTCGTCCAGTTTGGCATCGGGTGAGGCCGAGCGTAAAAGTGCCATGACCGTGGCCCCCTCCTTGCGCGCCGCCGCCCGTGCAAGCGCCATCTCGGACCAGCGCGCATAGTCCAGATCCAACAGGCCAAGATCCAGAAGCCACTCGCCCGGATAATCCACAATATCCAGATGCACCGTGCGCGGCCCCGACAGGCCGGACAAAAGACCCTTGGGCCGCACCCGCAGCGACAGGCGCAACTCCGACACGCTGCGCGTGCTTTCGGGCCAATACGGTGCCGCGCCTGTCATCGCTGCCAAATGGCTCTCAAACTCGAACCGGGGCACAGTGTCGTCGGGTTGCGGTTGCAAGAACGCCGCTTCAATCCGACCAGAGGACGCAGCCTCCAGCCCCGCCATCCGTCCCCGGTCCAGCAGGTTCGCCACCAGTGACGTGATGAACACCGTCTTGCCGGACCGCGCCAGTCCGGTGACGCCAAGCCGGATGACCGGTTCAAAGAATATCTCAGAGACACCGTCCGTGACGGTCTCAAGCCCCCGTCCCAGGGTGTCTGCGATGGCTCCGATCACCAAGGGGGGCGTCCTCTCTGCAACGTGATGGAGTAACAATAGGCATTCGCGTCAAAGGTTTCGAGAGGCGATGGACGAGGCGCGGCCATTGCGGTAGCGAAACACCATGCCACGCTATGCTCTGAAAATCGAATACAACGGCGCGCCATTCGCCGGATGGCAGCGCCAGAAGGACCAGCGCAGCGTGCAGGGCGACGTCGAAGCGGCGTTGGCGAGGCTTGAGCCTGAGCCGCCTTTGATCGTCGCCGCAGGTCGCACGGATACGGGTGTGCACGCCACAGGGCAGGTCGCCAGCGTTGATCTTGCCCGCAACTGGACGCCGTTTCGACTGGCAGAGGCGCTGAACGCCCACCTTCGTCCCGCACCGGTGGCGATCACTGCCTGTGCAATCGTCCCCGATGATTTCAGCGCCCGGTTCTCGGCATTGACGCGCTATTACACATACCGCATCATCCGCCGCCGCGCGCCTTTGATCGTGGATGCGGGGCACGCATGGGCCGTCAAGGGTGCACTTGATGCGGGTGCCATGGCAGACGCCGCGCAGTGCCTGATCGGGCGGCATGACTTCACCACCTTTCGCGCCACACTGTGTCAGGCGGCGTCCCCGGTGAAGACGCTCGATGCGATATCGGTGGAGGAAATTCCGCTGAAAGCAGGCGCAGAGATCCGCTTTCACCTGCATGCGCGGTCGTTCCTGCACAATCAGGTCCGCTCCATTGTCGGCACGTTGGAGCGCGTGGGCGCGGGATCTCTGACCGCTTCGGATGTGAAAGACGCGCTGGAGGCCTGCGACCGTGCGCGCTGCGGCCCGGTTGCCCCGTCAGACGGGCTGTACCTGACCCATGTGGACTACCCCGAAGACCCGTTCGCGGATGGCTGGAGAGACGAATGACCCCTGATATCCCCATCGTGCAGGAGCTTGTCTTTGTCGGCGGCGGCCACACCCATGCGTTGGTCTTGCGGGAATGGGGCATGCGCCGGATCCCGGGCGTCCGCGTCACTCTGGTCAACCCCGGTGCGACGGCGCCCTATTCCGGCATGCTTCCGGGACACATCGCCGGGCACTACACGCGTGCGGATCTGGACATCGACCTTGTGCGCCTTGCTCGCTTTGCGGGCGCGCGCCTGATTGTGGACCGGGCTGTCGGTGTCGATCCGGCTGCCAGGACGGTCCGCCTCAATTCGGGTCGCGTCATCCCTTATGACATCCTGTCCCTCGACGTCGGCATCACCGCCGAAATGCCAGCCCTGCCGGGCTTTGCAGAGTACGGCGTGCCCGCCAAGCCTTTGGGTCGGTTCGCCGACATCTGGGCCAAGGTCTGTGCGGGGGACGGCCCCCTCAGGATCGCCATTCTTGGCGGAGGGGTCGCCGGGTGTGAGGTCGCCATGGCCGCCGTCCACCGCCTGCGGTCACTGAAACGCGAGGTGCAGGTCACGGTGATTGACCGGGGCGGGATTCTATCCTCCGTCGCCCCATCCGCGCGGCGCAAGATTCTGGCGGGTTTGGCGGACCACAATGTCGTGCTTGAGGAAAATGCAAACCCCTTGGTCGTTGAAAGCGATGCCGTGCATCTGGACAACGGAAAACGCATTGCCTCTGACCTGACCATCGGAACTGCGGGGGCGACCCCTCAGTCCTGGGTCGCGGAAACGGGCCTGCCGTGTCACAACGGCTATCTGGAGGTCGACGAATACCTCCGCTCCCCCGCTGATCCCACGGTCTATGCGGCGGGCGATTGCGCGCATCTGGTTCACGACCCACGTCCCAAGGCTGGCGTCTATGCGGTCCGTGCCGCCCCGATCCTCGCCCACAACCTGCGGGCCGATCTGCTGGGTCGGCACCGCAAAGCCTTTCGCCCGCAGAAGGATTTCCTCAAGCTGATCTCTCTGGGTGGCCAGGTTGCCGTGGCCGAGAAATCCGGCCTCTCTCTAGGGGGGTCCCTGCTTTGGCGCGTCAAGAACCACATCGACCAGGGCTTCATGGACCGTTTCCGCAAGCTGCCGCAGATGGCGGCTCAGACAGCTCCGAAACATGCCGCCATGGGCGTGGCCGCAGAGTTGAAGGGCCCGCAGCCCTGCGGCGGATGCGGGGCGAAGCTGGGTTCTGACGCGCTGGCCAATATTCTTGCCAAGGGGTCGGACCAGACCGGCGACGATGCCGCCGTCCTCACCATGGGCAACACGCGGCAGGTGATTTCCACCGACCACCTGCGTGCCTTCGCGCTGGACCCCGCGCTGGTCGCACGGGTGGCAGCCATCCACGCATTGGGCGACATCTGGGCCATGGGGGCCACGCCGCAATCGGCACTGGCGCAGGTGATCCTGCCGCGCTCAAGTGCCCGCCTTCAGGGCGCCTGGCTGGAGGAGGTCATGGATGCCGCGCGCGTTGTGTTCGATGCGAGTGGCGCGCAGATCGTCGGTGGCCATTCCTCCGCAGGGTCAGAGCTGATCGTGGGCTTCACCGTCACCGGCCTGCTGGACGAGGAATCCGATTACCCTGACAGGCGCGCACCCCGGCGACGCGCTGATCCTGACCAAACCCATCGGCACAGGCGTGATCCTTGCGTCCGAGATGCAAGCGAAAGCGCCGGGCGAGGATGTGTTGGCCTGCTGGACTGCCATGTCTCAGACCTCGGCCGATGCGTCCCGCACCCTGGCGCGCCATGCCAATGCCATGACTGACGTAACGGGGTTCGGCCTTGCCGGCCACTTGAGCAACATTTGCCGTGCGTCCGGCGTCGGGGCTCGGATCGACCTGTCCGCTGTGCCGATCCGTTCGGGGGCGGAGGCGCTGGCGGGTCAAGGTATCCGTTCGTCACTATGGGCACAAAATCGCGCCTCCGTGTCGGTTTTTGCCCCCGACACCCCGCGTGCCGATCTGGTGTTTGACCCCCAAACCGCCGGCGGCCTATTGGCCGCGGTGCCGCAAAGCGCGGTCGCGGACATCCTTCTCGCCCTCCCAGGAGCGGTGCAGATCGGGGCGGTTACGGCCTCCGACGCCCTCGTCTTCACCTAACGCCCTATCTGGACACCGCGCGTCAAAACCTTACCTTCACTCCCACACATCCCTGCTGCAAAGGCCTGCCCTCATGTCAAAATTCGGATCCAGCCAGTCAGTCACCCGGTTTGAAGACGCGCGCTTTTTGACCGGGCAGGGCGCCTATGTGGATGATATCACGCCGGACGGCGCGCTTTTCGGCTACGTGTTCCGCTCTCCCACGGCGCATGGCACGATCACGAACCTGGATGTGGCGGACGCGCGCTCCGCCCCCGGAGTGGCTTGCGTCTTGACGGCGGCTGATCTGGCCTCCAGAGGCCTCGCCAACGCGATGCGGTTTTCGACGGTGAAGAACCAGGACGGAAGCAAGGGAAACAGGGCCCCCCGCCCGATCCTGGCCGACGGGCGCGTGCGGTTCGTGGGCGATCCGCTGGTCTTCATCGTGGCCGAAACGCTGCAACAGGCCAAAGATGCGGCCGAGATGATCCAGCTGGATGTCGACGATTTACCCGTGAAGATGGACCTGCAACCGGGCGGGCCAGCGGTCCATGACAGTGCGCCCGACAACATTGTCTACGACTATGGCAACGGGGACGAGGCGGCAGTGGATGCGGCGCTGAAGGACTCCGACCGCGTCATCACCCTGACCAGCCATGACAACCGCGTGATCGTGAATTCGATGGAACCTCGGGGCTGTTTTGCGCAAACAGATGGTGACCGGATCCATGTGGCGGTCAACGGTCAGGGCGTCTGGGGCACCAAGACGGACCTTGCCGAATGGTTGTCGATGGCGCCTGACAATGTCCGCGTCACCAACCCCGACGTGGGCGGTGGGTTCGGGATGAAGGCCATGGAATATCCCGAGACGCGGCTATGTGCATTGGGGGCCCAACTGACCGGAAAGCCTGTGCGCTGGACCGGTGAACGGACGGAGAGCATGCTGTCCGACAACGCGGGTCGCGATCTGTCCGTCACCTGCACGTTGGGCTTTGATGCGGGCCACAAGATCACCGCCTACAAGGTTGATAGCCTGTCGAACATGGGCGCTTACAGCTCTCAATTCGCGCAGGCCATTCAGTCGGATCTGTTCGCCCGCGTGCTGTGTGGCAGCTACGATATCAAAACCGCCTTTATGCGCAATCGCGGTGTCTTCACCAATACCACCCAGGTTGATGCCTACCGTGGCGCTGGTCGACCCGAGGCGATTTACGCGCTGGAGCGGGTGATAGACTTCGCCGCGCGTGAGTTGGGCCTTGGTCCGCTGGAGTTGCGCCGGATCAACTTCATCCCCCCCGATGCCTTCCCCTACACCTCCGCCACCGGTGAGCTTTATGACGTCGGCGAATTCGACCGGGTCTTGACCCGGGCGGAGGCCGAAGCGGACCTCGAAGGCTTCCCTGCCCGCCGGGCCGCGTCCGAGGCGCAGGGGAAGCTGCGCGGCATGGGTCTTGCGTATTATATTGAAAGCATCCTCGGCGATCCGTCGGAGACTGCAACGGTGGAGCTGACCTCCAAAGGCGCGACCCTCTATGTGGGCACACAGTCAAACGGACAGGGGCACGAGACGGTCTATCGCCAGATCCTTCATGACCAGACCGGCCTGCCGTTCGACCAGATCGAAGTGGTGCAGGGCGACAGCGACCGCATCGCCAACGGCGGTGGCACTGGCGGATCACGCTCTGTCACAACGCAAGGCACGGCGATGCGCGCGACGGCGGATGTGTTGATCTCGGGTCTTACAGCGTTTCTAGAAGATGATATGGACGCCCGCGATATCAGCTTTGACGCCGAGGAAGGCGTGTTTCGCTCTCCCGGCTCCAATGTCGTGATTACCTTGCTGGAGGCCGCTGCCCGCGCCACCGATGCAGGGCAGGCAGAGCTGGCGCGCGCGTCGCAGACCACCAAACTGCCCGGGCGCTCCTATCCCAACGGCTGCCACATCGCCGAGATTACAATTGACCGCGATACCGGCGAGACCATGGTTGATCGCTACACCGTCGTTGATGACTTCGGCATCTTGATGAACCCGATGCTGGCCGAAGGCCAGGTCCACGGCGGCGTCGTGCAGGGCATCGGGCAGGCGATCATGGAACACACCGTCTTTGACGAAGACGGCCAGCTTCTGACCGCCACTTTCATGGACTACGGTATGCCCCGCGCCGAAGACATGCCGATGATTGATTTCCACAATGAGGTGATCCCCTCCACTGCCAACCCCCTTGGCATGAAGGGCTGCGGGGAGGCCGGGACCGTCGGCGCCCTCGGTGCTGTGGCCAATGGGGTTCTGGATGCGCTTTGGCCCCTGGGTATCCGCCATGTGGACATGCCGTTCACGCCAAACCGGGTGTGGGCGATGATGCAGGATGCAGAAGCCGGTGCTACTGAATAAGGGTATCTGGGCGTGGCTGAAAGGCTTTCGCAGGGCGGATCCGCCCAGTGCGCCATCGACCGAGGGCTGCACCCACGTGATCCTTCTCGACGGCACAATGTCGTCAATGGCACCGGGGCACGAGACAAATATCGGTCTGACCTACAACCTGTTGTCGGAGTTGCCCGAAGATACCGGCACGCGGGTATTCTACGAACCGGGCATCCAGTGGCAGGGTCTGCGCCGCTCTCACGAGGTGCTGGCCGGTGTCGGGATCAATCGCCAGAATCCGCCGCGCCTATGTGTGGCTGGCCGAAGGGTACCAGCCCGGAGACCGGATCGTCCTCATGGGCTATTCGCGCGGGGCTTATGCCGTCCGGTCGCTGGCTGGATTGGTCGACCGGATGGGCCTCTTGCGACCGGATGCTTTGACCGACCGCCGCGTGGATACCCTCTATGACCTCTACCGTCACGCTCCCGAAAGTGACCCGGCGCGCGCCCTGGTGCAGGACCATTGCCACGCCGATGTGCCGATCTCGTTCATTGGGGTCTACGACACCGTCCGCGCCCTCGGCATCCGTTATCCGCTGATCTGGTGGCTGTTGCCACTGCCGCACCCGTACCACACCCACACGTTGGGTGAGCATGTCCAAACCGCCCGCCAGGCTTTGGCCCTGGATGAGACGCGCATCGCCTACAATCCTGTGCTGTGGAACACCGACAATGTGCGCAACGGTCAGGACGTGCTGCAGCTTTGGTTTCAGGGCAGCCACGGCGATATCGGCGGACACCTCAACGGCTATCTGGAGGCGCGACCTCGTGCCAATATCTCGCTGAACTGGATGCTCGCGGAGGCAGAGGCGGGGGCGGCGGGCCTGACCTTGCCCGACGGCTGGCAGGCTCGATTTCCCGCCGATGCCAGCGCCCCGTCCGTGGGGACATTCAAAGGCTACGGCAAGCTGTTCTGGGCGCGCAGGCGCAGGCGCGTCGGGAGGGATCCGTCTGAGGCGGTGCACGAAACCGCGCGGTCCTATGCCGTCGCGCGCGGAGTTGAGCTGACCGATAACGAGGTTGTTTCAGGCTAGGCGTCTTAGGTCCCACGTGGCTTCAACCGCAGGGTCGGGTCCGCCTGACGCGGGTCTTCCGGCCAGGGGTGGCGAGGGTAGCGCGCGCGCATGTCCTTGCGCACATCGGCATATGAGCCGTCCCAAAAGCCCGGCAAATCCGTCGTGACTTGCACCGGGCGCTGCGCAGGCGACAGCAGAACAACTCTCAGCGGCAGGCGATCCGGCCCGACGACCGGATGCTCCGTTGTCCCGAACACCTCCTGCAAACGCAGCGACACCTCCGGCACATCGCCCGAGTAATCAATCGCAATCCTCCGGCCCAGGGGTGTCGTCCAACCGTCGGGTGCCAGTTTTGCAACGGCCTGCATCGTATCCCAACCCAACCACGCCTCCAGCGCCGGGGCAGGATCAAACCGCGCCAGATCGTCAGCAGTCTTCATCCCGCTCAGATACGGTGCAGCCCAGTCCGGCAGCGCGGCGATAAGCGCCTCGTCCGACACATTCGCGACGCCCGAGAATGCGACGCGCGACCGCAAAAGGCGTGCGCGCCTGCTCCATCCCAGAGCGCCGATGCCAAGATCCCGGATACCATCCAGCAGCGCATCGGCCATCGCCGCATCCGGCGCATCGGTCCACAGCGTGCTGACAAGGTCCAGATGGTGCAGGCATTCCTTGCGTCGTGCCTCCACCCGGCGATGCCGTCTGGACCATTCGCAGGTCTCGACCCATTGGATCTGGTCTGCATAGAGCCTGCGCACCTCAGCTTCCGAGACCTCGACCGCAGCCCTGATCCGCGCCTCTCGCGGGTTGCCGTCAAGGTCCGTGGCGACGATCAGACGCGTACCCCCAAGGCCATCGCCGTCCGGCATCACCGCACCCTTGCCGCCCGACAAGACGTATCGTGGCTGTGCGCCGTTGCGGCGCATCCCGATCCGGTCCGGGTAGGCGAGGGCGGCCTGCGCGCCGGGGCTGAGGCTTTGGCCCGCTTCATAGCGCTTCAGCCGCTTCGCCTCTTGCCTGATGCGCGCGACGATGCCGGGATCGGCTCCGAACTCATGCGGATTATCCAGCGCGCGCAACCGCTTGCGCAAATCCGTGCCCTGCCCGCGCAACGGATCACGCTCCGTCAACAGCGCCGCCAAACGGGCCGCCCCCGACCCGCCTTTCGTCACCATATGCCCCAGGCGCGGGTGCAACGGCAGCCGGGCCAAAGCCCGCCCATGGGCGGTGATCCCGGTCCTGTCCAGTGCGCCAAGCGACACCAACAGCGCCCGTGCTTCGGCCAGGGCCCCCTCGGGCGGAGGCGTCAGGAACACCAAGCCCGCGTCGCCACCCCAAAGCGCCAGTTCCAGCGCCAGCGATGTCAAATCCGCCGCTTCGATCTCTGCTGGCGGAAAGGCCGGCAGCGCGCCGTCCGCGCCCCTGGTCCACATCCGGTAGCCCACGCCCGGCGCCACGCGCCCCGCCCGTCCTTGCCGTTGCGCGGCCTCCGCGCGGCTCACCGGTTCTGTCACCAGTCGGGTCATGCCTGATCCGGGATCAAACCGCGCCCGGCGCGACCGGCCCGCGTCGACCACCACGCGCACATCCTCTATGGTCAGCGAGGTTTCGGCAATGGACGTTGCCAGAACCAGCTTTCGGCCATCAGCTTCGGGCCTTATCGCCGCGCGTTGATCGGCCATCTTCATCGCCCCAAACAGGGAGCGCACAACCACATCGTTGGGCAATCGACCCCTGAGCGCACTCTCCACGCGACGAATCTCGCCCTCGCCGGGCAGGAATGTGAGGCAGCCACCGGGCACGTCTGCCATCGCCTGCACGATCAGATCGGCCACCGAGACTTCGAACCGCTCCTCCCGACGCAGCGGAGCATCGAGCCATCGCGTCTCAACCTCGAACGCGCGTCCCTGCGATGAGATCAACGGCGCATTGTCCAACATCTCGGCCACGGGCGCGGCATCCAAAGTGGCGGACATCACGACCAGCCACAGATCCTCGCGCAAGGCTCCGCGTACATCCCAGGTCAGCGCAAGGCCCAGATCTGCGTTGAGCGACCGCTCATGGAATTCATCGAAAATCACCGCACTGATACCCGGCAACTCCGCATTGGCCTGCAACATGCGGGTCAGGATCCCCTCCGTCACAACCTCAATCCGCGTGGCCGGCCCGATGGCGCTGTCGCCCCTGATCCTGTATCCCACTGTTTCGCCGACGCCTTCACCCAACGTCTGCGCCATCCGTTCTGCCGCTGCCCGCGCGGCCAGCCGCCTTGGCTCCAGCATCACGATGCGGCCTGTGACCTCAGGCAACAGCGCCAAAGGCACCCGCGTGGTCTTGCCCGCCCCCGGCGGCGCCTGCAAGACAGCGCGACCGTGCGCGCGCAGGGCGGCCACCAGTTCGGGCAATATGGCGTCAATGGGCAGATCCATACCCATGGGCGTAGGGCTGCTGTCGCGGGACGTCAACGTCTGGACATGAGCGCACGACGCGGGTCAAGTAGGATTGAAATACGGGAGCAGTGATGGACGATCTGGCCAAGCGGATTGCAAGCGGCGAGCGCCGGGCTCTGGCCCGCGCGGTGACGCTTGTGGAAAGTACGCGTCCCGACCATCAGGCCGAGGCGGCGGCGCTGTTGGATCGCCTGCGTGGCCTCAACCGTCAGGCTCTGCGCATCGGTCTGTCCGGCACGCCCGGCGTCGGCAAATCGACATTTATCGAGGCGTTCGGCATGGCGCTGGTCAAGGCGGGCCTGCGTGTTGCCGTGTTGGCTGTCGATCCAAGCTCTGCCCGGTCCGGCGGGTCGATCCTTGGCGACAAGACCCGCATGGATCTGCTGGCCCGAGAACCGGCGGCCTTCATCCGCCCCTCTCCATCCTCCGCCTCTCTGGGGGGCGTTGCGCGCCGCACGCGCGAGGCAGTGGCCCTGTGCGAAGCGGCCGATTTCGATGTGGTCCTGATCGAGACCGTGGGCGTCGGCCAATCGGAGACCATGGTTGCCCAGATGTGCGACCTCTTTGTGCTGCTCCTCGCCCCTGCTGGCGGAGACGAGTTGCAGGGGGTGAAGCGCGGCATCATGGAGATGGCCGATATTATCCTGATCAACAAGGCTGACGGCGACCTGAAAGCGACGGCCACGCGCACCGTTGCAGATTACGCCGGCGCCCTTCGTCTGCTGCGCAAACGCCTCCATGACCCCGATGGCTTCCCCAAGGCTTTGGCCGTGTCGGCGCTTGAGGGAACCGGGCTGGAACAGGCCTGGGATGAGATGCAGGCACTGGCCAACTGGCGCCGGGACGCGGGCCACTGGGACCGGATCCGAGCCGGGCAAGCCGCCCACTGGTTCGAACATGAGGTGCGGGAGGGCCTTCTGGCGCGGCTTCGTGATGACGCTTCCGTGCGCGCGGCGATGGCGGATCTGGCCCGGACTGTAGCCAGGGGCGAGGCAACTCCAACCGCCGCCGCCCGTCAGATATTGGACGAAATCCGCTAATGCGGTCCGTCGATCACGCCCTGATACCGCACGACCAGCCCGACAAGAATTAGCGTTGCGTGGACGTCAAAAGTGATCCGGCCGTCATCTGTCACGCCTTCCACTCCCCGGCAGCTTTTCAACACACCGCGCGGCAGCGGCACACCGAATGCGCGCACTGCCGTGATCGGGATGTGCAACTGATCGTCGCGCACCTCCGGCTCCATCAGAAACTCGGATGTTCCGACACGCTCCGCAAGGACGCCATCGGCGTGTTCCCATTGCACGGACCGGGTGATGTGGCCGTCAAAGTTTCGCTCCCAGATCTCGGAGCGCCCGTCACGGGTGGCCCGGATACTGAACGGCATATCGCCGGACTTTGACGGCATCGCCCCGGATTTCGCGATCGCGCGGCCCAGAACATTGCCGTGCGTGACGGTCACATGACCCTTGTACAGCACGCTGTCGTCTACGGAGTGGAACACCTGCAATGGCTCTGGCAAGTCGCCGAATGCGTGGCCAATTGCGCGGGCGTATAGCATCAAATTGCCCCGTCGATAAAGCGTGCGCGCAGGCCGGGATCGGGCATCATACAGCTCTCATAGCGCCCGAAGATCGCGTACCGGTTCCGGGCCAGACGGTGGTACAGGAAACTGCGCAGCGGCTCCGGGATGACGCGTGCCACGGCCAGCGCCTTGTAGGGCCATCCCACAGCGGCCATTGCGGCCGCGAATGCATCCAGGCGTTCATAGATCATACCGTCCACGATAACGAGATTGGTTTCAAAGTCATCCGTGGGTTGGCCCAATGCGCGATAAAGTTCCGCGCCGAGCGGAGATTGCGCGTGGGCGAAATAGAAGCGTTCCGCCGTGTCGGCGCGGGTGATCACGCGGAAAAAGCCGGAACACAGCACGCATTCCCCGTCAAACACGATCAGATCGCGCCCCTCAAGGCGTGCCTGCAGGGCAGCGGGGAGGTCTGTGGTGGGTCTCACCGGAAAATGCTGTCGCCCTGCTGGTCGATCAGCATCCTGGCCTTGAAGGTCGAGGTCTCCACCGCCTCCTCCATCGACTGACATTTATCGGCGCGGATCATCTGGTGGGTCCTGGTTTCGCCGTCGATGTCCTTCTCGATCCTCGCGCCGACGCGGAAGCCGCCCTGTTCGGACTGCGGATCGGGATAGATCCGGCAGTCGTTGTGCAGGATCGGGTCGGATGTCGGCTTGGAGGAGCCGCCGCCGCCGCCGAAGAGTTTCGAGAGGATGGACATCGGGCTGCTCCGGGGATCAAAGGGGTCCCGCAAAGGATACGGGGATTGCAGGGCGGAGGGAAGGTCTTGGGGCTGCTCAAGGTTGAGCAGGCACGTAACATCATGATACATATATGAAAAGTAATTTCATTAACCATTTGGAAAGCTCTCGGCCAGTCCGGGTCGCGTCGATCCGGTGAGGACGAATCCCGCATGCCAGCCGGGTTTCGGAGGCTTTGACCCTGTCGCAATGATGGTTGCGATCACTCCGTCAAAGGTACGGGTGGCGCATAGCCGAGCAGGTCGAAATCAGCGGCGTAGAGATCGCGAATACATGCGGTCGTCTGCTGTGTCAGGAACGACGCGCGCTGGTCCCTGGCATCGGTGGCATGGTCCTTGCGATCAACCCGAGCCCGATACGTCCGGAAAATCCGCGAGCAGATGTGCTCAAGGTCGGCGTCCAGATTTTCGACCCGCCCGATGAAGTTCATGTTGTCCAGACTGCCCGGCATGATGGCGGTTTGTGGAAGGAAATGACCGTTACTGATATAATTCCGGGCCTTCAAATCCCTCAGAAAGTCGAGAAACCCGACGTGCGCGGCGGCGTCAGCGTCTGTGGTCCGATGGCGAGCGATCTTGTCGAGGTAGGCGGAGATCACCCGGTCCGTCGGATCGCGCACGACCGTGAACCGGAAGGCACGATTGTACTGGGCGAGGGTCGGGGCCCGGGACAGGCTGGCCTTGGCGGCAGCGGCGTCGGCTTGCAAAGCGCCGGGGTACATATGATCGACGAGCGTAGCCGCGACGGTGGAATTTCCGGCCTTCGGTATCCTGGCATAGAAGAAGTTATGCCTGCGACTGTAGGCGAGCCGCAACAACACGGCCCGATGGTGGGACGGCGCGATATTGGCAAAAAGCGGATAGCGCGTGACGCGCCCATAGCGAAGAATGATCTGCGCCTCCAGCCAATGAGCCTGTGACATCAGTGGCACGCGTCAGCCCGCTTGATCACTGATCCAGGAAACTCCGCAACTTCCGTGACCTGCTCGGATGCTTCAGCTTCCGCAGCGCCTTGGCCTCGATCTGGCGGATGCGTTCGCGGGTCACGGAGAACTGCTGGCCGACTTCCTCCAGCGTGTGATCGGTGTTCATGCCGATGCCGAAGCGCATGCGCAACACCCGTTCTTCGCGGGGCGTGAGCGACGCCAGAACGCGGGTTGTGGTTTCTTTCAGGTTCTCCTGAATCGCCGAGTCCAGCGGCAGAACGGCGTTCTTGTCCTCGATGAAATCGCCAAGCTGTGAATCCTCCTCATCGCCGATAGGCGTTTCCAAAGAAATCGGTTCCTTGGCGATTTTCATCACCTTGCGGACCTTCTCCAGCGGCATTTGCAGCTTTTCGGCCAGTTCTTCCGGCGTCGGCTCGCGGCCGATTTCGTGGAGCATCTGGCGACCGGTGCGGACCAGCTTGTTGATCGTCTCGATCATATGGACCGGGATGCGGATGGTGCGGGCCTGATCGGCGATGGAGCGGGTGATCGCCTGCCGGATCCACCACGTGGCATAGGTGGAGAACTTGTAGCCGCGGCGGTATTCGAACTTGTCCACGGCCTTCATCAGGCCGATGTTGCCTTCCTGGATCAGATCGAGGAACTGAAGGCCACGGTTGGTGTATTTCTTCGCAATCGAGATCACCAGACGCAGGTTCGCCTCGACCATTTCCTTCTTGGCCTGACGGGCTTCTTTCTCACCCTTCTGGACCTGATTGACGATGCGGCGGAATTCGGGGATGTCGAGACCGACGTATTGCCCGACCTGCGCCATATCTCCGCGCAACTCTTCGATCTTGTCGGCGGAGCGTTCCAACAGCGCCTGCCAGCCGCGCCCGGATTTTTGCGCCATCCGCTCCATCCAGGAGGGATCAAGCTCCTGGTTGCGGTATTCCTCGATGAATTCGCGACGGTTGATGCGGGCCTGGTCGGCCAGCTTCACCATGGAACTGTCGATGGACATGATCCGGCGGTTGATGCCGTAAAGCTGGTCCACCAGCGCTTCGATCCGGTTGTTGTGCAGGTGCAACTCGTTAACCAGCAGCACGATCTCGGAGCGCAATTTCTGGTACGTATCTTCTTCGGTCTTCGAGAAACTGTCGTCCTCGTTCAGGGTCGCGGACAGGCGGCTGTCCTGCATCTCACTCAACTTGATGTAGTCATTCGCGATCGTGTCGAGTGTCGCCAGAACCTGCGGCTTCAGCGCCATTTCCATGGCCGCAAGGGACATGTTTGCCTGCTCGTCCTCATCCTCGTCGTCGTCCTTGGCGATGGGGTTGCCGTCGGCGTCCAATTCTTCCTTCGGCTCTTCCTTCTTGACCACCGGCTTGGGTTCCAGACCGGGCGGGGTGGAGCCGACACCTGCGGCTACAACCGGCGTGTCGTTGTCGTCGCCCATCTGGCGGCCAAAGGTGGTGTCGAGGTCGATGACGTCGCGCAGCAGGATCTCTTCTTCGACAAGTTCGTCGCGCCAGATCGTGATGGCCTGAAACGTCAGCGGGCTTTCGCACAGGCCCGCGATCATGGTGTTGCGGCCAGCCTCGATGCGCTTGGCGATGGCGATCTCGCCCTCGCGGGACAGCAATTCAACGCTTCCCATCTCACGCAGGTACATGCGGACGGGGTCGTCGGTGCGGTCCAGCTTTTCGGTCTCGGTCGCGGCGACGGCCACTTCGCGGGAGCCTTCGGTGGCGACAACGTCGGTGCCCTGCTTGTCATCGCCGTCCTCGGCCTCATCATCTTCGATGATGTTGATGCCCATCTCGGACAGCATCGACATGACGTCTTCGATCTGCTCGGAGCTGACCTGTTCGGGCGGGAGAACGGTGTTGAGCTGGTCGTAGGTGATATAGCCGCGCACACGGGCATCCGCGATCATCTTCTTGACGGCGGCCTGGCTCATATCGAGACCCATGTCCTGCTCATCGCCGTCCTGCTTGCGATCGTCGGTATCTTTGGCCATTATCGTCTACCCCTTTGGGCTTGGATTAAATCGGGTCCGAGTGATTCGGGTCGTTCGAATCAGTATATCTCAAAGTGGAACCTAGAACGAATCAGTGATTCGCATAGATCTACACGCCTTTTTTCTTGCCCTGTCCGGCAGTTGAGAGCAACCGATGGAAGTCAGCGCGGGCCTGGGATGTTTCGCCGAATTGCTCGGCGGTGTCGTCGCCCTTTAGGCTGAAGGCTTCGTCCTTGCCACGGACGGCCGAGATCATCCGATAATTCAGTTTCACATCCCCATCGTCGGAGACGCCGTGAATGTCAGCCGTCCCTTCGCTGCGTTCGTCGTCCACCGCCCGCGCGGCGGCTTGTTTGGTAAATTCCTCGGCCAGATTCTCTGCGGCGCGCGCCTGATCCCCCGCACCGATCAGCCACGGTGTAATTGCGAGGTGGGACAGCGACAGCAGGCTTTCAAGGGCCGAAGCTAAGGGAGACGCGTTAATTTCGTCTAAAAGTGCCCCGGCATCGCGGGTGTTGGTGCGCAGAAGGTGCGCTGTCAGGCGGGCGTGGTCGGGATCGCGGGGCGCCAGCCGGTCAAGGTGGGCCTCGAAGGTGTCGATCAGATCCGGGAACCGGATGCAGGAGGCTACGATCAGGCCGGTGCGCAACGTATCGCCGCTGAGCGCGCCGACCTTGGCGCGGGTGGAGGCCAGCGGAGACTGAGCCTCTGCAAACCCACGGCCTTGCCACTTGCCCTTGCCGCCGCCGGGCCTCCATTGGCCTTTGGACTGGACCTGACGGCTTGCGGGCCGGAACAGCGCATAGCGCAGATCGGCGATCGCATCGGCATAGTGGCGGCGCAGATTTTGATCCGTGATCCGTCTGATCGCCTCGCGCAGCCGTCCGTCCAGCGCCGCCCGCCGTTCCGGGCTGTCGAAAACCTGTCCCTCCGTCTCCCGCCGCCACAGCAGCGTCACCAGCGGCTCTGCCCGCGTCAGCAGCGCCTGCATCGCGGACGCGCCCTGGGCGCGCAACAGGTCATCGGGGTCCTGGCCCTCGGGCAGCATCACGAAGCGCAGGCTCTTGCCGCCTTCGAGCAACGGCAGCGCCAGATCAAGCAGCCGCATCGCCGCGCGCAGTCCGGCCCTGTCGCCATCGAGCGCCACGATCGGTTCATCCGATATGCGCCAGAGCAGCCGCAACTGATCCTCGGTGATCGCGGTGCCAAGGGGTGCCACCGCCGCCTCGAACCCCGCCTTCACCAGCGCGATCACATCCATGTAGCCCTCGGCCACAATCAACGGCTGGCCCTTGCCTGCCGCTTCCCGCGCGGGCCCGTGATTGTAGAGCGACCGGCCCTTGTCGAACAAAGGCGTTTCGCGAGAGTTCAGGTATTTCGCCCGCGCGTTCGGGTCCATCGCGCGGCCACCGAACCCGATGCAGCGGCCACGTCCGTCGCGGATCGGGAAGATGATCCGATCCCGGAACGCATCATAGGGCGCGCCGCCGTCGTCGGGTCTGGAGGCGACACTTGCGTCCACCACATGATCGGCCGCGAACCCCTTGCCGGTCAGCGCCTGAAAGGTCGCGTTGCGGGCATTGGGCGCAAAGCCGATCTCGAACCGGTCCAGCGTGGCCTGGTCGATGCCGCGCCCGTCCAGGTAGGCCCGCGCGTCGCTCGCGGCCTGGGTCTTGAGTTGCAGCCGGAAGTGAGAGACCGCGGCCTCCGTCACCTTCGCAAGTTCTGAGTTGCGATCCGCCTTCTCCTGCGCCTGCGGGTCGCGCGCGGGCATCGGCAGCCCGGCTTCACGGGCAAGGATTTCGACCGCCTCCATGAACCCCACATTCTCTGTCTCCTGCACGAAGGAGATCATGTCGCCCTTCGCGTGGCAGCCAAAGCAGTAATAGAAACCCTTGCGGTCCTCCACATGGAAGCTGGCGGTCTTTTCCTGATGGAACGGGCAGGGCGCCCACATGTCGCCCTTGGCCTGATTGGATTTGCGATTGTCCCATGTGACCTTGCGCCCGACCACCTGCGCGATGGAGGTGCGATTTCGAAGCTCATCAAGGAAACCGGGGGGCAGGGACATGCACCCAATATCGGAACCTGGCGCGGGGAAGTCCAGTGCCCGAGGACATGCTTTGGTTAATCCGATGAGAAGAAAAGAGTCTTTGTTCGCTCAGCCCATCAGCGCCTCGCGGGCAGCGACCATCTGCATGGCGCGCCCGATCTCATGGGCGGCTGTTGTGGCCATGGAGCGGAACACCATCACTTCATAGCGCAGCACCTCGACGCGCATCACGACGCAGGTCATGTGGCCCAGAAGTGTCCGCGCGCAGTGGCCGACCTGAAAGGCATCCGCGCGCAGATCAATCGGCAGCAACCGGGCCAGAACCTCTGCCGCGTGTGGACCGCTGAGCGCGCAGGACGCCCATGCGCCGGACTGATCCGACATCGCGGCCCCTTTGAGCGGTTTCAACGGCGCGCCAAGAACCAGCGCCTGCGCCGGTCCGGTCCAGACCGCGCGGGTGTCCGTCCCGGTAACGCGATTTGGCTCCGGCAGGCCTGCGCCGATCTGTTTGGTCAGGGCCTTGGCGACGGCATCCGCCTTGCCCCTGAAGGGGGCGATCCAGGTGATCGCGTCATAGGTCGTTTCCGAAAGACAAAGCCCGCCCGACCGGATCGGGAGCAGGCCATCGAAGGCGGGTTTTGCAATAAGACTAGCCACGGGCGCGCGCGCCCTCTGGGTCAAGGAAGACCGGGTCGCAGATCTCGACCTCGGCGGTCAGGCCGCGCACGTGGTCAACCAGTTTCATGTGATGGCCGACGCGGTTGGGGCCATCCCTGACGAAGCCAAGCCCGATGAAATGTCCCAGCGTGGGCGAGTAGGCAACGGAGGTCACGAAGCCCTGCTCGGCGTCGCGGGTCAATTCCGCGTCGGGATCAAACAGATGCCCGCCAGCGGTCAGTTGCTTCACCGCGCCGACCGGTTTCAACCCGATCAACCGGTCGCGGTGCGCGTCCAGCAGGCCGGGCCGGGTTGCGGCAGCCTTGCCGATGAAGTCCTTTTTCTTCGACAGCATGCCCTGCATGCCGACATCGAAGGCGGTGATGCGTCCGTGGATTTCCGCGTGGGTGATGAAGCCCTTTTCGATCCGCAGCACATTGAGCGCCTCTATCCCGTATGCGCCGCCGCCAAGCGCCTCGGCCCGGGCCACCAGATCGCGGTAGAGCGCGTCGCCGTAGCGGGAGGGGACGGCAATCTCGTAGGCCTGTTCGCCGGAGAAGGAGATGCGGAAGAGACGCCCGCTGACGCCATGGACGCCCACGGAGCCGCATTGCATGAAGGGGAAGGTGTCGTTGTCTATGGGCGCGTCGAGGATGCCGTTGAGCAGATCGCGCGCCCGTGGTCCGGCGATGGAGAACTGCGCCCACTGCTCGGTCACGGAGGTGAATGCCACGTCCAGATCTGGGCGCAGAGCCTGGCTGACGAACTCCATATGCGCCATGACCTGACCGGCCGCGGCGGTGGTCGTGGTCATCACGTAATGCCCCTCCGCCAGACAGGCGGTGGTGCCGTCGTCCATCACATGGCCGTCTTCGCGCAGCATCAGACCATAGCGCGCGCGGCCCGGTTTCAGGGTGGAGAACATGTTCGTGTACAATAGATCGAGGAACTGGCCCGCGTCCGGCCCGAAGATCTCGATCTTGCCGAGCGTGGACACATCGACCACGCCGACCGCAGTGCGGACCATTGTGACCTCACGGTCGCAGGACTGCCGCCAGTGGGTTTCACCAGCCTGCGGCAGGTAGGATGGACGATACCACAGGCCCACGGCGATCATCGGTGCGCCGCGCGCGGTCACGGCCTTGTGGGAGGTGGTAAAGCGTTCGGGCGCGAAGCCTTTGCCCTGCGCCCCTGCGGCCAGTGTGCTGAGGGCCACTGGCGTGAACGGCGGGCGGTAGGTGGTGGTGCCGGTGTCGGGTATCCCCTTGCCCGTCACGTCGGCCAGCACCGCCAAAGCGCCGATATTCGACGATTTGCCCTGATCGGGTGCCATGCCCTGGGTGGTGTAGCGCTTCATGTGTTCGACGCTTTTAAACCCCTCCGCCGCGCTTTGCCTGACGTCCTTGGTGGTCACGTCGTTGGCAAAATCGAGCCAGGCGCGGCCCTTGGCGTCAACCGCCCACAGCGCCTCCGTGCTGCCCGCATCGGTATCGGCGACAGGCAGGTCCGGGCGGTTCGGGCGCTTGCCCAGGACCTTCAGCGCCGCGCTCGCGGCCTCGACCCCCTGGGACAGGGCGTCAGCGGTGGAGAAATGGCCCGCGCAGGCGCCCGCCACATGCAGACCCCTGATCGCACGGGGCGCGGGCACGAACGCCGCGATGCCGGTGTCCCAGACGGGACGCGATCCGAGGTGGCAGGTGAGGTGGACGGAGGGGTTCCAGCCGCCGGAAAGCCCAAGACAATCAGCCTCCAGCTTGTCTTCGCCGGCGCCGGTGCGATAGGTGAGGCCGCGGACCCCCTGCCGTCCCCTGGTGGCGATGACCTGCGCGCCCGCGATCATGCGGTAGCCGCCCTGGGCCTCGGCATCGTCACGGCTGTCGAGCACAGTCACATCCACGCCCGCGTCCAGCAGTTCGATGGCGGTTTTGTGGGCGTCGTCATTGGTGACAAACAGCGCCACCTTTTCGCCCGGTGTCACGCCGTAGCGGTTCACGTAGGTGCGGATGGCCGAGGCCATCATGATGCCGGGGCGGTCGTTGTCGGGAAATGCGATGGGCCGCTCCAGCGCGCCAGCGGCCAGCACCGCCTGACCCGCACGGACCCGCCAGAAACATTCACGCGGCAGATCCCCGGACGCGGCCAGGTGGGCGCCGACACGTTCCACCGCGCCAAAGGTCAAGCCGTCGTAGACGCCTGTGGCCGTGGTGCGGGTCATGATGCGAACGCGGCCAGTCTCCTGCAGGGCCGCGACGGTTTCATCCACCCAAACCCCGGCCGGCACACCGTCAATCAGCTCTCCGTCCGACAGGAGCCTGCCACCCAGCGCGGCGCTGTCCTCCATCAAGATCACATCCGCGCCGGAGCGCGCCGCCGTCAGCGCCGCCATCAGGCCCGCCGGGCCACCGCCGATCACCAGAACATCGCAGAAGGCGAAGGCGCGCTCGGAGTGTTCCGGCGTGGCGGTGCGGGTCATCCTGCCCAGACCGGCCGCACGGCGGATTGCAGGCTCGTAGACCTTTTCCCAGAACGCGCGGGGCCACATGAAGGTCTTGTAGTAGAACCCGGCGCTCAGAAACTGCGGAAACAAATCGTTGATGCTGAGCAGATCGCGGTCCAGCGGCCCGATGTGGTTTTGTGACGAGGTCACCAGCCCGGCGTAGATCTCCTGCACCGTGGCGCGGACGTTGGGCAGCATGGCGTCGCCGGTGCCGGTCTGGATCAGCGCGTTGGGCTCTTCCGATCCGGCTGTCAGAACGCCCCGTGGGCGGTGGTACTTGAACGAGCGCCCGAGCAGCCGCACATCGTTCGCCATCAGCGCCGACGCGACCGTATCGCCTTTGTAGCCGCTGAAGGATTTGCCGTTGAACGAGAACCGCACAGCGGTGTCACGGTCGATCAGACCCTTGCCATCGAGCCTCATCGCGATACCTCCGACGCCAGTCGGGTGCCAAAGATTTCATGGGTTACGGTACTGCGGTCCACCACCAGCCACGCGCCGCACCCGCCGCTGTGATACCACAGTTCGGACGCGCGCCCGGCGACGTTGTCGCGGGTGTGGATGAAGTCGTCCCACGCCGGGGACCAGACCTCGCCGTCGGGGCGATCCATGCCGGAAGCGTGGCCCCGGACCGTAAATTCCCGCAGGTCGCGGTCGCCGCAAAGGGGGCAGGGGATGTGCATGTCTTTGCCTCCTCAGTGCAGGTTGTGCTGGCTGCCGGTGTTCTCTTCATCCATCAGGCCCCGGCCCGTGGTGAAGCGATCCAGACGGTGACGGGCGGCGACGGGGTGGGGGCGGTCCGTGGCCATCAGATGCGCAAAGACATTGCCCGATCCGGGCACCGCCTTGAAGCCACCATAGCACCAGCCGCCGTTGAAATAGAGACCATCGACAGCGGTCTTGTCGATGATCGGAGAGCCGTCCGACGACATGTCCATGATCCCGCCCCACGACCGCAGCATCTTTGCCTTTCCGATCATCGGCATCAGGGTCATGCCCGCCTCCACCACATGTTCGGCCATCGGCAGGTTCCCACGGGCGGCATAGCTGGGATAGAAATCGAGATCGCCGCCGAAGACGAGCCCGCCCTTGTCGGACTGGCTGATGTAGAAGTGGCCCATGCCGTAGGTGATGACATTGTCGATGACGGGCTTCAGCCCCTCGGTCACGAAGGCCTGCAGGACGTGGCTTTCGATCGGCAGGCGCAGGCCGGCCATGGCCGCGACCTGAGACGAGCGCCCGGCCACGACAATGCCAACCTTTCTGGCCCGGATCGCGCCCCGGCTGGTCTGCACACCACGCACAGCGCCATTTTCGATATCGATTCCAGTGACTTCGCAGTTCTGGATCAGATCGACGCCGCGCTGGTCGGCGCCACGCGCAAAGCCCCATGCCACCGCATCGTGGCGCGCGGTGCCGCCGCGTCGATGGTAGAGGCCGCCGAAGATCGGAAAGCGGGTCTGCTCAAAATCGAGATAGGGGACAAGCCTGCGCACGCCGGCGGTGTCCAGCAGCTCTGCGTCATCGCCCTGATTGATCATTCCGTTGGCTCGGCGCGCGTAGGCGTCGCGCTGGCCGTCGGAGTGGAACAGATTGATGATCCCGCGCTGCGAATGCATGGCGTTGTAGTTGAGGTCCTGTTCCAGCCCCTCCCACAACCGCAGGGAATGGCTGTAGAACTCGGAATTGCCGGGCATCAGGTAGTTGGCGCGCACGATGGTGGTGTTGCGGCCCACATTGCCGCCGCCAAGATAGCCCTTCTCCAGCACGGCGACATTGGTCAGCCCGTGCTCTTTCGCCAGATAATACGCTGTCGCGAGCCCGTGCCCGCCGCCGCCGATGATGATGATGTCGTATTCGGACTTCGGCGCGGGATCGCGCCAGGCAGGCGTCCAGCCCTTGTTGCCGGTGAGGCCCTGCCACAGCACCTGAAGCCCTGAATATCGCATTGCATCCCCACGCCCGGTCACGCTGCCCAGACTTGGAGCAACGCCCGGACCCTAGCGGGAGTGAGGCCGGAAGGAAAAGCCCGCGCGCGACATCGGCGCGACAACTTGCGACGACCTGACGAAATGCCGCGCCCGAACCCAAGCCTGCAAGGCCCTAGACGTCCGGGTTCGATCCGCCGCCGCCAGGCGGTGTGGTGCCATTGATGTCATCGAAGAACGGCACCTGACCCGCGTAGCGAGGACGCGTCAGGGTGAAATTGTCGAAAGTGATATCGTTGATGCCGACATTGAAGGCGGGGCGGTAATTCACGAAGCTTTCGACCAGAACCACACGCTCGCCGTTGGCCATGTCGGGCAAACGATCTACGATGCCGGGAATGTTGGCATTGAACATCACCGCCTGAGTGCCGGTCGCGTGGCTCCAATCCACCAGATAGTCGCCCGAATTGTCGCGCAGGATCTGTGTCACGCGCATCTCGACAGAGTAGGTATCGCGGATCAATGCTTCCAGCATGCGGCCATAGCCTTCGATATCGGTCGCCATGACAGTGTCTGTCTGACGCGAGACCAGATCGGCAATCGCAAAAGTTGCCTTGATCGAGGTATTATAGACGCGGTAGGCATCAAAAAACGCGAAGGTGCCGATCCAGGCCCAGACCAGAAGTGGAAAAATGATGACACTCTCGAACGCGACAGCGGCCGAGGTGTCAGAGAGATAGCGGTTCAACATCCGTTTCATAGCGCCGTCCCTCAGGTTGGTTCGTTCAGGAAGATCGTGGCGGCCATCATGTGCAGGCCCCCGGACTCGTCTCGGGTGAGGTTCAGGCCAAAGCCCGAAAACGGCAGGATCCGGTCCACGATCAGGCAGGTGCGGATGATCAGGAATTCGTTGCTGCCGCCGATGTCGAAGGTGTTGTCGGGGGCAATGACGATGTTATTGTTGCGCCCTGCGCAGACTTCATTGTTGGATGGCATGTCGTAGGTCGTGCGATCGACGAGTTGCAGATCAATGGTCAGCAAGTCCTGACAATTGGGCAGGAGGATCGTGTTGGCACACATCGAATCGCGCACCTCATCGGCATCGGTAATCACGCCCTGCGCCAGACGCAGAACGCGCACCGACATGTCGAGCGTCCGTTCCAGAATGATCTGACGGGTCAGGATCATCGCGGATTCGAACGCCGCGATGAACACGATCAGCATCAGCGGGAACATGATGACGAATTCCATCGTCGCCGTGGCGGATTCGTCCTTGGCAAAGCGCGTGATCGCGTGGCGCAACGAGTGGCCGATCATTGGATCAGCCTTAGCTGGTTGATCGTCTGGGCGATGGAGGCAAAGGCCTGGCTGATCTCGATCCCTTCCACGTCATAGTAATGTGCATCCGTGGTGGCGCAGTATCGCATGATTGTCTGTGCGTCAGTCGGCGCCTCGAAGCCGATCGCGAAGACCGTGATACCGGTGGCATTGGCTGCATCGCAGATCGCCATCAGATTGGTGTCGGCGGGGTTGGGACTTGCGTTTTCCCACGCGTAGCGGTTGGTCGAGTTATTTGCCAGATCATCGTGATCGGCCCAATAGCCCGAGGCGCGCGCGGGTTCTTCGAACCACTCCTCCGAGATATACTCGGCGGTGTAATCCGCCCACAGATCGGGCCAGGCCAGCACTTCACCGCCGGTTGCGGTGTCTGGATCGTGGGCGTTCGGGCCGTCGGTCGCGAATTCCGCGGAAGTCATGCCATAGATGCTCCATCCGCCATCGGGCGAGTTGGACCAGGATCCATTGGCATCGCGTGGATCGGCCAGCGGGATCCAGAACTGCCCCTGATCTTCCCACCAGACCGAATACTGGCCATTGGAGGTGTTCAGGAACACCGGCGAATAGCCATCGCGGTAGCGGTCCTGCAGGTCATACTGGTTGGTGTTCACACCATCCGTCATCAGCACGACGACCTTGATCGTCTCATCATCCAGCAGCGTGCCAGGATCGCCGTCCACATAGGGGGCGGGGCGTTGAGCAAAGTCCGGGTTCACGGTGCCCGCTGCGACCAGATCGACCACGGCCGGATTGGCAGCAGGATCAAGCAGCGCCACGCCCCAGTTCATGCCCACATCAACGGCGGTCCAGCCGCCGGTTTGCAAGTTGTCGATCTGGTCGTGCAGCACCACCTCGTTGTTCTGCCACGGCAGGATCGCGCGAAAGCTGTCGGTCCGGCAATAGCCGCTTTGGAACAGTTGGTCGTCGTCCTCATTGTCACGATCCCAATTGGCGATGCGGCGGATCGGAACTGTCGGATCAATGCCGGTAACGAGGTAATCTGACGGCAGGAAGCGCGCGCAGTTCGATTGGTCGTGCAGGTCATCGAATGCAAACACGCTGTCGATGGTCGGGCCAGCGTAAACGAACCCGTTGTAGGGCACGATCGAGATCGACACGAGCATCTCGTTCTGGACGTTGTTGTTGGCCTGTAAAAGCTCGGTCACGAACTCCCGCGCTGCGGGACGCATGTTCTGGATGCGGTTATTGCTGCCCATCGATCCCGAGATATCGAGAACCATGGAGACTTCGATATTGCGCACCCGTTCTTCCGCCGCACCAATGGCGGGCGTGGACATGACGCGAACGCCGAAAAGCTGCATGAACATGGATCGGACTTCCAGTTCCGCGTAGGCATGCACCCGGCGGAAGTTCACGCCTTCCTCGACCCGCACATCGAGGCGATACCCATCGAAGCCCGCGATCGAGAAGTAGTCGCGCACAACGCCTTCGGGGTCATAGGGCTGGGTCAGGGATGCCGCTGCCAGAATGGCGCGGTCGAGGGTGTATTGCAGCTGAGTGCGCTGGGTCTCGTAGCGCATCACGTCGATGGCGATACCGCTGACCCCCACCATCAGCACGAACATCATCAAGGCGAAGGCGGTCACGGTTCCTTCTTCGCGCTGGAAAAACCTGCGCGGCGCCAGACGTGCAGCAATGGCACCGGCGGAACTGGACATTGAACGGAAAAGGCTGGTCATGCCTTCCCTCCCTTTAATAAATACATTTTGCCAAACGGACGGACGCTTGGCCCGTGGGCCTCTATTGCGGTGAAGCAAGGCAAAAATGGGGCAGCCAGTGGGTGGAAACAGTCCGTTTCGCATTTTCTTTCAATGCAAAGGCGGGGGGCCATTGCCACCGAACGGTTGCTAACGACCCGACGCTGTGACCTTCTGAGGGCGGGCGATCGGTCGCGGAGGATACGGCGACCGCTGCCCATTGCCCCCGTGGAAGGGGATCCGCAGATAAGGGAGACGTGCGATGAATGCCAACCTCAATGAGCCGAGTTTCAGACAGTCCGTTGATCTGATGTTCAACCGGGCGGCCGCCTTGCTGGACCTCCCGCCGGGGCTGGAGGAGAAGATCCGCGTCTGCAACTCCACCTACACCGTGCGCTTTGGGGTCAAACTGCGTGGCAAGATCCAGACCTTCACCGGATACCGGTCAGTGCATTCGGAACACACCGAGCCCGTCAAGGGCGGCATCCGCTACTCGCTTGGCGTGAACCAGGACGAGGTAGAGGCACTGGCCGCGCTGATGACCTACAAATGCGCGCTGGTGGAAGCGCCGTTCGGTGGCTCCAAGGGCGGGCTGCGCATCGATCCCCGCGAATGGGATCAGGACGAGCTGGAGAAAATCACCCGCCGTTTCGCCTACGAATTGATCAAGCGTGACCTCATTGATCCCGCCCAGAACGTCCCCGCCCCCGATATGGGAACCGGTGAGCGTGAGATGGCTATCATGGCCGATCAATATGCGCGCATGAACACGACCGACATCAACGCGCGGGCCTGCGTCACCGGCAAGCCGCCGCACGCGGGCGGCATTCAGGGCCGGGTCGAGGCGACAGGTCGCGGGGTGCAATATGCGTTGCAGGAGTTCTTCCGCCACCCCGAGGATATCGCGAAGGCGGGCCTGTCCGGCACGCTGGACGGCAAGCGCGTCATCATCCAGGGCCTCGGCAATGTGGGCTATCACGCGGCCAAGTTCCTGAGCGAGGAAGACGGCGCCATCATCACCCATGTGATCGAGCGGGACGGGGCAATCCATGATCCGAATGGCGTGAATATCGACGGTCTGCACAAATGGATCATCAAACATGGCGGTATGACCGGATATCCCGACGGCACCTACTACGAAAATGGCAGTGCCGCGCTGGAGGAGGACTGCGATATCCTCATCCCCGCAGCGCTTGAGGCGGTTATCAACCTCGGCAATGCGGCCCGCATCAAGGCACCTGTCATCATCGAGGCCGCCAATGGCCCTGTGACGGCAGGCGCAAACGATGTTCTGATGGAAAAGGGATGCGTCATCATTCCCGACCTTTACGCCAATGCGGGCGGTGTGACGGTGTCCTATTTCGAGTGGGTCAAGAACCTCAGCCATATCCGGTTTGGCCGGATGCAACGCCGCCAGGAGGAATCGCGTCACCAGTTGATCGTGGACGAACTGGAGCGGCTGGATCGTCACCTGGGCGGCGCCTGGTCCATGACACCGGATTTCAAGCAGAAGTACCTGCGCGGCGCCGGGGAGCTGGAGCTGGTTCGCTCCGGTCTCGACGACACGATGCGCGAAGCCTACGCGGCGATGCGCAAGGTCTGGCACGAGCGCGATGACGTCCACGACCTGCGCACTGCGGGTTTCCTGGTTTCCGTCAGCCGTGTGGCGTCCAGCTATCAGGCCAAAGGCATCTGAAACGGCGGCGGCGGGGTCAGGTTTCCAGATCCCGCTTCGCCAGCATCACGATCATCAGGTCGGCCACGGTCTTGCCGTCCTGCCGTCCGGTGACGCCACCCACGGCCAGAGTGCGCCCCGCGCGCCACCAGACACCGGGCGCGTAGACCAGAGGGGGGACAGGCTCTTTCAGCTTCACCAGAAACCCGCTGGCGGGTTTGAACGCGAAGGCTCCGCGATCCACCCGCGCCACGTTGTCGATGGTGGTCAGCACCCGGCCGCTGTCTTCGCGCAGGTCAGTGCGGGTCAGTTGCAGCGTATGGGCGCTGACATTCCAGATCGCGCGCGCCTGCCACAGACAGCCCGCCCCAAGCGCCACAAGGAACACGGTATAGGCAAGATTTTCCTGCGGCAGGGCCACGCCGATCCACAAGACCAGCGCGCCCAGTATCACGGTCATCGCCACCGCCGCATAGCGTCGCGCGGGCCGCGGGGGGATCTCTGCCAGAACCTCAAACGGGTCGTCTTCGCTTCTTCGCGCCATTGCACACCTTTCGTGCCACCATGCGGAGTAGTCGGCGGCCTTTCCCGTCCTACCTAGAGGCAACACGACCCACAAGGAGGCACCTCTCATGTCGATCCGACCAATTCTGGAAGCCCGGCCGGCACAGGCCACCATGGAAGGCGCAGGCGTCCACCTGCACCGCGCGTTCGGCTTCGCCGATCCAAGCGAGCTGGACCCGTTCCTGTTGTTTGACGACTTCCGCAACGATGATCCGGCGGCCTTTTCCAGAGGCTTTCCCTGGCACCCGCACCGCGGCATCGAAACGATCACCTATGTGCTGGAAGGCACGGTGGAGCATGCCGACAGCCTTGGAAACAAGGGCGCGTTGGGGCCGGGATCGGTGCAGTGGATGACCGCCGGGTCGGGCATCCTGCATCAGGAAATGCCGTTCGGAAACGCCAGCGGCCAAATGCACGGGTTCCAGCTCTGGGGTAATTTGCCTGCAAAAGACAAGATGACGGCTCCGCGCTATCAGGACATTCAAGGCAGCGAAATCCCCGAGGTCACAGACGACGACGGTACCCATGTGCGCGTCATCACCGGCGCGTTCTGGGGCAAGCGTGGCCCCGTGGACGGGATTGCATCGGACCCGCAGTATCTGGATATCTCCGTGCCTGCGGGCGTTCGCAAGACGTTCCGCATCGACACCTACCGACGCGCATTCGCTTACGTGTTCCAGGGCTCCGCTGCCTTTGCCGATGCCTCGGCCCCCTCCGGCGTGTTACTGGAGAAAGAGGTCATGGGCGAGGAGATCAACATCCGCGACATGTCCGGCAACCGCACCCTGATCCGCTTTGGCACCGGTGACGAGGTCACGGTGCAGGCGGGCGCGGATGGCGTGCGGTTCCTGCTGATCTCGGGCGCACCGATCGAAGAGCCGGTGGCCTGGCACGGCCCTATCGTGATGAACACGCAGGCCGAGTTGCAGACCGCGATGCGGGAGCTGAACAACGGCACCTTCATCAAACCTGCGCATTAGGCCCGGCGCATCGGGCCCGGCGCGTCCGGCGCGGTGCATCAGCGGTGATCAGGTTTTTCGCCCCGCCTTCGGCGGGAGCGACCGATGCGAGGGGGGAAGGCCCCCCTCGCGCTCCCCCAGCATGGCGCATGAGGCCCATGGGTGCGCGGCGTGGCTAGGCCGGGCTTTGCAGTTGTATCAGGACCAAACCGGCCCCGATCACCACCAGCGCGCGAAAGCCGATTTCCGCGAACAGCAGGCTGCGCTGCCAGCCCGCCCGCGCGCCCGGACGATGGCGTTCAAGCGCAGTACGCAGCGTTGCGGCGGCTTTGGTGGCCTGGGCCGGATCGGTCCTGTTTGCCAGCCTGGGATGCGCCAGGCGCGGCTCCAGCGCCACCAGATCCTGCGCCGCCCTGCGTGCATTTGCAGGCAACAACCGCCCCGCTTTGCGCACGGCTTTGGGAAAGCTCCGCGCCCGCACTGCAAGACGCTCTGCCATCATCGCGCGCAGGTCTTCTGTCAGCGCGGTGTATTGTGCATGATCCATAGAATCGCCTCCCCCGGATTGGGAGAGGGTATTGGCGCGGCGCCCACGGCTCAAGCCTCGGGACAGGTTTTGGACGTCATAGGTGCGGAGAGGGTCTTGAGATGCTGGAAACATACACGTTCGGGGAGCGCACGGACAGCCCTCCGATCCTGATCGCGCACGGGCTGTATGGCTCCGCGCGCAACTGGAACGTCATCGCCAGGCGGTTGGCGGAGGCGCGGTTTGTGGTCTCTGTCGACATGCGCAATCACGGGCAAAGCGGCTGGGATACGCCCCATGACTATCCGGCAATGGCCGATGATTTAATGAGCGTTATCAACGAGTTTGGCGGCGTGGCGGATGTGGTGGGGCACTCCATGGGCGGCAAGGCGTCGATGATGCTGGCGGTGACCTGCCCATGGGCGGTGCGGCGGCTGGTGGTCGCCGATATCGCGCCTGTGGCCTATGGGCACACGCAACAGGGCATGATCGACGCGATGCGCTCGGTCGATCTGTCGCGCGTCGAGACACGCGGTGACGCGGACAGGCAGTTGGCAAAGGTGCTGGACGACGCCGGCATACGCGCGTTCCTGCTGCAATCGCTGGACGTGAGGGCGCGTGCGTGGCGCCTGAACCTTGATGTCCTGCAGGCTGACATGGCCTCGATCCTGGGCTGGCCCGCGGAGGCCGAGGGGCCGTTCGAGGGGCCGGTCCTGATGCTGTCGGGCGGGGCATCGGACTACGTTCTGCCGGAGCATCGGGAGGCCGTGAAGGCGCTTTTCCCAGCTGCCCGGTTCGCAAAGATCCCCGGTGCGGGGCACTGGCTGCACGCCGAAAAGCCGCGCGAGTTCGAGGCGGCGTGCGCGGCGTTCCTTGGGCCCGATTAGGGCTGTGACATCCGTACACACCGCGTACACACCCCGTACACCGATCACGCGCAGGCCTTGCAGAACGGCGTGGCGGGCAGCACGGCCAGGCGCGCCTCGCTGATCTCGCCGCCGCAGGTGACGCAGATGCCGTAGGTGCCTGCTTCGACCCGTGCCAAGGCCGCGTCGATCCGGCGCAATTCGGCCAGATCATGGTGGCCCATCGCCTCCAGCACCTCATCGCCCTGCCGCTCGGAGGCGCGATCCTCCCAATCCTTGGGCGGCTCATCATCGAGCGCATCTTCGATCTCGGCGAGATCCCCGAGGAGTTCTGCGCGACGGGCCCTGAGGGCAGCGTGGTGGGGGTTGGACATGGGCGGCTCCAGTGGATGTGAGGTCAAGGTAGAAGTCCACAGGTTGGGTCGGCATTGATCTGGGTCAAGGAGGTGAGCGGCGTCTTGGAAACGGTCCAGTGGAGTGTTTCCGCTGTGAACGGGCGGAGCGCTGGGGACGGTGGGTGGTTGTGGGACGTTGATGGAGAGCGTCGCGCCCAAACCGAGGGGTGGGCGAGAAGCGCCCGCGTCACGCCGCAGGCGTGCCTCTGGCACGACGGGGGCGGTTCGGGCCGGGGGCAGCGATAGAAGCAGAAGAACGGCGCAAACCCTGTGACCGCAAAAAACCTTGGTTGACGTGATAATAATGACTCTCATGAAGATTTGTAGAAGGGTGCGTCAACAGGAATCGTTGTCTAAGTACGGTGCTAAGTACTATATATAGAGTCAAAAGTACTACAGGAGGACCATATGGCACAACGTAAGCAAGCCGTCGCTCGCGCCGAGGTACGCGACGATCTCGTAATTGCACTAGAACGGTCGCGTGCGCATCGAGTGACGGAGGAAGAGTTACACGAACAACGCATTAGCTTTGCTTTCGGCCAAGCAATGAATATCGACAAAGTGACAAAGGACAGCGTCCGAACGACGGCTCAAAAAGTACGACTACGCGATTGAAGCAACTTCACGGTGCGCCTATGGCGCCCCCTTTTCTTTGAGCGAAGGACGGCCGAATGGCGCTACGAGAGCATGATAACCCAGAATTGTTCGAGCGCGTTCAGGAGCAAAATCTCCTTCGCCAATACGATTTGCTGACAAACTGCGTCGAAATCGGTTTGGAGAAGGGCATCGACAGTTTTGACAAGTATACACTTTGGGCGCTGAACTATGCTGCGGTGTCGAACATATGTCAGCTAGGTGGTCGCTATAGGAAGGGGCCGATTTACGTTGGAAAGCACATTCCCCCGCATTTTGATACCATAGATGATCACATGGATCAGTTCTTTTCCGTCATTCATGAAAATTGGCATGTGATGGATCGGCCAACAGAGTTGGCTGCATACGCGCTTTGGCGGCTGAATTGGATACATCCTTTCATTGAGGGTAACGGCCGCACGGCTCGGGCCGCATGCTACTACCTCATCTGCATGCGGTACGGGGACTTGTTGCCTGGCAGAAAGATAGTACCTGAGCGCATACGTGAACAACGAAACCCCTACTACGCTGCTCTGAAGACGGCCGATGAAGCTTGGGCATCCGGCCACTTTGACCAGAACGAGTTGGATTCATATCTTCAGGGCCTCGTGTTGCAACAATTGGACGAAACCATGTGACCTTTGAAGGCAGGTTCACATCCCTAACCCCTGCGCACCCCCGCAGGCTTTTGCAAGCAAAAGTCGCTTTCGCCCACCGGTTCTACAATCGGCCATGCGGGGCGGCGGGACAAGTCCCGCCCTACGAGTCCATCTTCAGGGCGCTGATAAACGCGCTTTGGGGAATTTCGACTTTCCCGAATTGGCGCATTTTCTTTTTACCGGCTTTCTGCTTGTCCAGCAGCTTGCGCTTCCGGGTGGCGTCGCCGCCGTAGCACTTTGCGGTGACGTCTTTGCGCATCGCGGATAGCGTCTCGCGGGCAATAACCCGCCCGCCAATCGCCGCCTGGATCGGGATCTTGAACATGTGGCGGGGGATGAGTTCCTTGAGTTTCTCGACCATCGCGCGGCCCCGCGCCTCAGCCCGGTCGCGGTGGACCATGATCGAGAGCGCATCGACCGGCTCGTCGTTCACCAGCACCTGCATCTTGACCAGCGCGTCCTCGCGGTAGCCGATCATCTGGTAGTCGAAGCTCGCATAGCCTTTGGTCACGCTTTTCAGCCTGTCGTAGAAATCGAACACCACCTCGTTCAGGGGCAGGTCATAGACGACCATCGCACGCGACCCGGCGTAGGTGAGGTCCATCTGGATGCCACGGCGGTCCTGGCACAGCTTCAGCACGTCGCCGAGGTAGTCGTCGGGCACAAGGATGGTGGCCTTGATCCGAGGCTCCTCGATACGTTCCACAAACGTCAGGTCGGGCATGTCGGCGGGGTTGTGCAGCTCCTGCATCGTGCCGTCGCGCATATGGACGTGGTAGATGACCGAGGGCGCGGTGGTGATCAGGTCGATGTCGTATTCGCGCTCCAGCCGGTCCCGGATCACTTCGAGGTGCAGCAGGCCGAGGAAGCCGCAGCGGAAGCCGAAGCCGAGGGCGGCGGAGGTCTCCATCTCGAAGCTGAAGGACGCATCGTTGAGCGCCAGTTTCTCCATCGCGTCGCGCAGGTCGTTGAAATCGTTGGCGTCGACGGGAAACAGCCCGCAGAAAACCACGGGAACGGAGGGTTTGAACCCCGGCAGGGGCGCGGCGCACTGGCGTTTTTCGTGGGTGATGGTGTCACCGACCCGCGTGTCACGGACCTGTTTGATCGACGCGTTGAGGTAGCCGATTTCGCCGGGGCCGAGGTCTTTGACGGCGACCATCGCGGGTTTGTAGACGCCCACATCGTCGACGTCATAGGTGCCGCCGGTGCGCATCATCCGGATGCGGTCGCCCTTTTTCAGAACGCCGTCGATGATGCGGACAATCACTATCACGCCGAGGTAGCTGTCGTATTTGCTGTCCACCAGCATGGCCTTCAGCGGCGCGTCACGGTCGCCGGTTCTGGGCGCGGGCAGGCGGGTGACGATGGCCTCCAGCACGTCGGGGATGCCGATGCCGGTCTTGGCGGAGATCTCGACGGCGTCATGGGCCTCGATCCCGATGACGTCCTCGATCTGCTCGCGCACACGGTCGGGCTCGGCCGCGGGAAGGTCGACCTTGTTGAGGACGGGGACGATTTCGTGATCGGCATCAATCGCCTGGTAGACGTTGGCCAGCGTCTGCGCCTCGACGCCCTGCGACGCATCGACGACCAGAAGCGAGCCTTCGACCGCCTGCATGGAGCGGCTGACCTCATAGGCGAAATCGACGTGGCCGGGGGTGTCGATGAGGTTGAGGATATAGGTCTTGCCGTCGCGGGCGGGGTATTCGATGCGGACGGTATTGGCCTTGATAGTGATGCCGCGCTCGCGCTCGATATCCATGGAGTCGAGCATCTGCGCCTGCATGTCCCGCTCTGCCACGGTGCCGGTGAGCTGGATCAGACGATCCGCCAGAGTGGATTTGCCGTGGTCGATATGCGCCACGATGGAGAAGTTGCGGATGAGAGAGCGGTCGGTCATGGGGGCGGCCTTGAAGCGGTAGGGTTTCAAGGGGATGTAGCCTGTGGCGGAGGGGGAGGGAAGGGGGCGTCTTTAGGGATCGAACTTGGTCTTGAGCCAGTCCAGCAATCTCTTTTGGTCCGCTGCCGTCGCCCGCCTTACCTGAACCAGAAGTTTGTGCAGGGAAGGTCGATCCAACGTCAGGTTCGCGGCGCCCTCATTGCACACGGAACACAGGGCGCGCAGGTTGTGCGGCTCGTCCGTCCCACCTTGGCTCTTGTCGATCACATGTCCGATCTGAAGCCGTGTCTTGCGTGACGGGTCATAGGGATGTGGTTCGCCCGCGACGGCGCCGCATTGCTGGCAGGTGAATCCGTTTCGGTCCAACACCAAGGCGCGCGTTTCTTTCGAGATGGCGCGTTCGAACGCAGGTTGGGGCTTGGGATCTTCCAACAGATACTCGCCAGGTTTGAGCCGTGCGAGGTCATTGTGCGTCAGGATCTTGTAGCCTTCCTCTGTCCGCAGTTCCCGAACCCGGCGCGCCCATTCGGTGATGCCGCCGGCGACGTCGCGCAATTCATCGGACGTCATGGTGCGTCCGACATTCGCCAGAAAATGCGCCCGCAGCTTTCCCCGAGCGCCCTTGGGCGTTGCTGTCATTCTGCGGCCATCGGCGTGGATTCCGTGTTTTCACAAGCCACAATCGCGGCCTTGATGGCGAGTCCAAGTGCCTTCGCGACCGGCGGCGGGAAGGCGTTGCCCACCTGTCTGTAAGCCGCAGTCTTGCGTCCGGTAAATTCCCATTGGTCTGGAAATCCCTGAACTCTTGCGACCATTCGGGTCGTCAATCGCGGCATTCCTTCATGATCAGGCATTGGCGCTGTCTCGGCGATGGAGCCGCCATTGACGCCCAGTTTCCGCCAGGCATCACGCGCACGCGTCGGCCCGAGGTCCGGTCCGCCATGTTTCTTCGATCCGCCTACAATGGTCGGCGCCGTGCCCTGAGCCGCCGTGCGCCAGGCCCCGGCACCCGGCCAGCCATTCTCTGACATCAGGTCAAACAGAAGATCGCCGACAGGAGTTTGCGTCAGATGCGTTGGCTCTGGAAAGCTGAAGTGCGGCCAGTATGCTTTCTTTGCGGCTACAATGGCGACGCGAGTGCGAGACTGTGGCACCCCGAAATCACGTGTATTCAACAGGCGCCAATCGGTAATATAGCCAAGTGCGGAAAGGTGGGATCGGATTTCTTCCCGGTAGTCGCCGAAGCTACGTGACAGGAAACCGCGCACGTTCTCGATCAAAACGAACTTTGGTTGAGATTCTTCGATCAGGCGCAGGGCGGCGGGAAACAGATTGCGTTCGTCCGCTGTCCCAAGTTGCTTTCCGGCGACCGAAAAGGGGGGGCACGGAAGGCCAGCGGCAAACAGGTCCGGAGACGGCGCGTCAACGAGCGACGCTGTTGCCATGTCTTCACACCGTATCTCCCAGTCAGGCCGGTTGTGGCGCAGGGTGGTGACGCAGTCTCTGTCGTTATCCACGAGCAAAACGTGGTCAAAGCCGGCCTGTTCCAAACCGAGCGCTTGTCCGCCCGCGCCCGCGCAAAATTCAACTGAGGTTGGTTTGGTCATGGCGCACTCCCTTCCACAACATATCGACAACGTCGAGGTCACATCAACACCATCCTGCGCTTAAAGTTGAATTTCTCGTCGGAAGAGTCTGGCTGATTTTGGTTAAGATTGGTTTGAAACTGCGCCACAGTGACCATGGCGCGAAATTTCCGACGGAGGCGCAAACCGTGCTAGGGTCACGCACACCGCCCCAAAGGACCGCCTTACATGCCCAACCCGATCCCGCTGCAAGTTGCTGACATCTACGTGCCCGGCCCGCGCAAGAAGACGTTGGAGGCGGACAAGGTCGATACCCTTGCCAATGACATCCTTGAGAACGGGCAGACCACGCCGATCCGGGTGCGACAGGGCAAGGGGCGGTATGTTCTGGTGGAGGGGCTGCATCGGCTGGAGGCGATGAAAGCGCTCGGGGAGGAGCGCGTTGTGGCCTACATCACGCAGGCACGGCAACACTAGCTGCCCCGCGAAAGCGTGAATTGACCCAAAGCCCCCGGGGGTGGCATAAGCTGGACAGCAGAACCGGGCGAAAGACCCGTACAAACCCTGAGGCGATATTATGAAGCTGATTTACCCCGCCCTTGCGGCCGCGTTTCTGGCCGTACCCACCATTGCAAACGCCAACCCGATCGAGCGCGCCTGCAACGCGTCCAGCAGGAATGTGCCACGCGCCGTGTGTTCGTGCATCGGACAGGCCGCTGACAGCGCGCTGAGCCGTGGCCAGATGCGGATCGGTGCCCGCTGGTTTGACGACCCGCAGCGCGCGCAGGATACCCGGCAATCGAACCGCTCCCGCGATGAAGCGATGTGGCAGGCCTGGCGCACGTTCTCCAGTCTGGCGGAGCAGCGCTGCAGCTAGGCAGACGTCAAGTACACATGTCCGGATGCAGGCGACGTGTCGGGTGCCGGTGTCAGCCTGCGGGCCACGATACCCACCTGCGGCCGCCATCGCTGTGCTGAGGCCGGTGGGCCCGCGTGGAGGCATTGCCGCGTGACGCTTGGGGCATGGTCTCAGCCGGGTGACGGCATCTGACCCTGCGATGACACAGGAAAACGCCCCGCGCGGACGGACCGGGCGAGGCGTTTCAATGTGGCTGCGAGTGACCGGGGCCAGGGGCCACGGGGCGATATGTCAGGCCTGAGCGGCCTGCGCCTTCGCGATGTCTTTCTTGATCTTCAGCGCCTTGGGGCTGAGCTCGGTGTCCTTGGCCTTCGCCATGAACGCATCCAGACCGCCGCGGTGATCCACCGTGCGCAGGGCCGCGTTGCAGATCCGCAGACGGAACCGGCGGTCCAGCGTGTCGGAGCCGAGCGTCACATCGCTGAGGTTCGGCAGGAACCGGCGACGTGTCCGGTTGTTGGCATGGCTGACGTTGTTGCCCGTCATCGGGCCCTTGCCGGTCAATTCGCAAACGCGCGACATGGGATGTCCTTTTCATTTCTCAAGTCAGGGCCGCGACGCATGTGCCTGCGGGGATCTGACACCAAACGAGCGCGGAGGAGACTCCACGCCCAAAATTCTGAAACGGGAAGTACGAAGGCCGGCGCAGGGTGTCAAGGCGTGAATCAAAGGCCTGAAGGGATTAAAGGGGGATTCACGGGGCCGCAGAATGGCCCTAGAGTGCGCGGCAATGCGCGAGACTGATTTATATCCGCCTGTTAAGGCATATCTGCAGGGCCAGGGCTACGCCGTGAAGGGGGAGATCGGCCCCGCCGATGTGGTAGGCGTTCGCGGCGAAGACATGGTCGTGGTGGAGCTGAAGAAGGGGTTTTCCCTGACCCTGTTCCACCAGGGCGTCGCGCGCCTGTCGGTTTGCGACTGCGTCTATGTTGCGGTGGCAAAGGGCAAGGGTCGGCCCTGGTTGAAATCCCTCCGAGACAACACCCGGCTGGCGCGGCGTCTGGGGCTTGGGGTGATGTCGGTTGTCCCCGAAACCGGCGCCGTCAAGGTTTACTGTGATCCCGGCCCCGTCGCGCCGCGCAGACTGGCGCGAAAGCGGCGCGCCATGTTGACGGAATTCGACAAGCGCGACGGCGATCCCAGCCCCGGCGGATTGCAGGGCGCGCGGGTAACGGCCTACCGCCAGGACGCGGTGCTGTGCGCCGAGTTTCTGGTCATGGCGGGGGAGGCGAGGGGCGCCGAGGTGGCGAAATCCACCGGGGTGGCAAAGGCCACGATCATCATGCGCAACAACCACTACGGATGGTTCGAGAAGGTCTCGGTCGGGGTCTACGCGCTGACGGAGACCGGGCGCGCCGCGCTGATCCGATAGCGACCCCGCGTCGGCCCGTCTGCAACAGGTGCAGCGCCGCTATATGGGGTGGCGGTGTTTTGGGCCTACACAAGACTTACCTGCACCCGTATAGTACCTGTGGATAAGCGGGCATAAGCCCCAACGGTTGAGGCAGGCGCGGCGAGGCCCTTTGACGCGCAACTAGGGACAGGAGGCTGCGTCATGCGTTGCCCATTTTGCGGAAATGTGGACACTCAGGTGAAGGACTCGCGTCCGGCTGAGGATCATGTGGCGATCCGGCGGCGGCGCTTTTGCCCGGCCTGTGCGGGACGTTTCACGACATACGAGCGCGTCCAGTTGCGCGATCTGGTGGTGATCAAATCCAGCGGCAAGCGTGAGGATTTCGACCGGATGAAGCTCGAACGCTCGATCCGGATGGCGCTGCAAAAACGCCCGATTGATCCCGACCGCGTCGATCAGATGATCTCGGGCATGGTGCGCAGGCTGGAGTCGCTGGGCGAAACCGACGTGCAGTCCAAGGTCATCGGCGAGATTGTGATGGAGCGCCTCGCGGCCATCGACACCGTCGCCTACGTGCGCTTTGCCAGTGTTTACAAGAACTTCCAGGCGACGGGCGATTTCGAGGACTTCCTGTCGGAACTGCGCCCTCCGTCCCCGTCCACCGAGAGCTGACATGCCGGGGCGTCGCGCGCTGGATGACGTGCGCTGGATGCAGCTTGCGCTGTCACTGGGCGCGCGCGGGCTTGGGCAGGTGTGGCCGAACCCTGCGGTCGGATGCGTGCTGGTGCGCGATGGCCGCGTTGTCGGGCGCGGGCAAACCGCAGCGGGCGGGCGACCTCATGCGGAGATCGTGGCCCTGGCGCAGGCCGGTCCGTCGGCGCGCGGGGCCTGCGCCTATGTCTCGCTGGAGCCGTGCAATCATCAGGGACAGACCGGGCCCTGCGCGCAGGCGTTGGCCGATGCCGGCATCACGCGGGTCGTAGTGGCCGTTGAGGATCCCGATGACCGGGTCTCTGGCGGCGGGATCGCGCGGTTGCGCGCGGCGGGGGTCGAGGTTGTGACGGGCGTCTGCGCGGCAAAGGCCGGGGTCGGGCATCGCGGGTTCTTCAACCGGGTACGGACCGGGCGGCCAATGGTCACGTTGAAACTTGCGACCTCTCTGGATGGGCGGATCGCCACGGTGACTGGCGAGAGCCAGTGGATAACCGGGGCGCAGGCGCGCAGGCGTGCCCACGGCATGCGGCTGCGCCACGACGCGGTCCTGGTGGGCGCGGGCACGGCGCGGGCCGATGACCCTTCGTTGACGGTGCGCGGGCTGGGCACGGTGGCACAGCCCCTGCGTGTGGTGATGTCACGGCTGCTGGATGTGCCCGCTGACAGTGTTCTGGGATGCACGGCGCGGGAGGTTCCGGTGTGGCTGATCCATGGCGCGGACGCGCCCGAAGCGGGTCGGGCGGCATGGGATGACGCCGGGGCGCGGCTGATCGAGGTGGCGGCGGATCCGGCGGATCCGGGTGCTCGGCTGGACGCTGCGGCGGCGTTGCGTGCCCTCGGCGACGCCGGGCTGACGCGGGTGTTCTGCGAGGGCGGCGGGGCATTGGCCGCCTCGCTGCTGGCGGCAGATCTGGTGGATGAACTGGCGGTGTTCGGCGGCGGCGTCGTCCTGGGATCCGAGGCGACGCCTGCGGTGGCCGCGATGGGACTTTCGGCGCTGGCAGAGGCGCCCCGGTTCGTGCTGGGTGGTGTGGAGCGGCTGGGGCCGGATACGTTGAGCCTCTGGAGCCGACGCGCGGAGAATGTCTGAAATATACAGTATATCTGGGCATAAACCTGTGGATAACTTCCCATCAGGCGTCAAATGTGAAAGCTAGCGCCGCCAGAGCCAGCTGTATCCCTTCAGCCAGCCCTGCAATTTCGCCACCGCCCGAAGGCCGGGTTTGCGTGGCGCGCCGTCCCCGGACGCAAGCCGATCAACCGCCACTTCAACCGGACAGGGCAGGTCTGTGACCGGGTCCATGTAGCGCGGATAAGCGATCAGTGCGGCGTGGACCAGCGCGGCCAGCGACGGTCGGGCGCAGCGGCGATCGGGGACGGTCCCGAGGTCCGTCGTGAGGCCCCATCCGGCATAGAACGGCGCGCCCAGAGTTGTGACCGGAATGCCCCGGATCAGGGCCTCGAACCCGATGGCCGAGGTCATGGTGACGACCCGGTCCGTGGCCGCCATCAGGGTTTCTGCCCCGGTGTGGTCGGCGATGTGATCGGCCAGGGTGCGGGCCGTGTCCGGCAGTGCGCCGACGCGCAACCCGGCCTCCACGTCCGGGTGCGGTTTGTAGATGATGAAGGCGGCGGGGTTGAGCCTGCGGGCGGTGCGCAACAGCTCCTCATTGGTGTTCACATCGCCGGTGCCGAGGCGGATGGAGGCGTCATCCTCGACCTGTCCGGGAACCAGGATCACGGGCCGGTCCAGCGGCAGATCCGGCACGGTGCCGCCGGTGATGTTGTATTTCGTGAGACCGGCGCGGCGCAGCGATCCGATCAGGCGTTCGGCCCGGTCCAGCCGCGCCATCGGCAGACCCGCCGCCTCTGCGATCAACCGCTCCAGGCGGCTCTCGCGGGTGGGGTCGTAGTAGATGCCGAGGTCATCGCGCACCAGCGACAGCGGCGCGATCAGCTCCGCGCCAAGCCCGCGAGAGCGCAGAAAGCCGTCCTCGATCCGCAACAGCGGGCCCCTGGCGGCCGCGCGAATGGCCTGCGTTTCCCGCCCGGCCCACAGGAGGGTCGGACGGTCGGTCGGTGCGTCTGCAAACTCCAGCGGACCGTGTCGCCCGAAGCCCGCCCGCAGGTGGCCGCGTTTCCAGCGGCTCATGCCGACAGCGGTGTAGCCTGCGCGGTCCTCCCGCCAGCAGCGCACCTGCGCTTCCAGCGCGCCGACGACGTCTTCCGCCTGTCCCAGCGCGTCGCGGTACGGGTCATACCATGTGGGGTAGAGGAGCAGCGCGCCCGCGGCCAGTTGCGCGCGGGTGAGGCTGCGTTGACGTCGGGCCGGTGTGGGCCGGCGGTCATCTGTCAGGCCCCATCCGGCATAGAACGGCACGCCGAAGGTGACGGGGCGGTGGCCTGCGAGAATGGCCTCGAACCCGGCCTGCGAGGTCACGGTATAGACGGCGCGCGCGCCTTCAAACATGCGCCACAGACTGATGGGGCGGTCGTCCAGCGAGACATTGGGCGGCAGCGCGTCGGCGTCGAAATGGCCGGGACGGTGGCCATCGCGCGTCTCCGGATGGGTCTTGATGATGATATCAGCGTCGGGGTGATCCTCGCGCGCCCAGGTGAGGGCCTCGGCGAAACTGTCCTGCGTCGCCTGCCCAAGCGCGATGGAGGCATCGCCGCGGGTCTGGTCGATCAGCAGCACGTAACCGGGATCCGGCGCGGGCAGATCGGGATCGGTGGCGGAGTATTTCGACAGATGGGCCTGCGCCATGCGGGCGGTCAGGTCCCGCGCGCGGTTCAGCAGCGCGGTGTCATCCAGGGCGTGCGTGGCGAGGATCTGTTCCAGATCCGACGGACGCGATGCGTCGAAATACATGCCGGACCGGTCGATCACAAGACCCAGCGGCGGCTCGCCCGAGCGGCCGGGACGAAGCGAGCGCAGGAACGCGTCTTCGACCCGAACCAGATGCGCACCGGAGGCCTCGGCGGCGGCCTCACCACGCGGTGCGTAGGGGGAATGGCCCCAGACGATGACATCGTCCGCTGGCCCCGGTTTGCCAAGTCTCAGGTCATGGCCCGCAAGCGTCAGGATCCGTCGCACGCGCGCGTTGGTCAGGAAACCTGCGTTGAAGTGATAGGCCCGACGACGGGCGGACGTATCCGCATCATCGCCGGGCGGGATCATCGCCTAGTTGGTCGTGCCGAGCGCGTCGGTCACGCCTGTAACGCCCGACAATGTGCCGGTCAGCGCCGAGATCGCGGTGTTGAACTGCGTGATCGGAGCAGAGGTGACATAGACGGTATCGCCATCGCGAATGACGAAATCGCGCGCCTCGAACATGCCGGTGGGGGCTGTCAGGTCCAGCACGTAGATCATCCGCTGGGTGCCCGTCAGATCGGTGCGCGCCAGGACCAGATTTGCCAGTTCCTCCGGCTCGTTGCGGAGCACGAAGACGCCTGTCGGGTCGGCAAGGCGCGGGTTGAGCCCGCCCACGGACGCGATGGCATCAATGGCCGAGATCACCTGGGTGTCGAACGGCACAACGGTTTGGGCGCCGGTGGCCCCGAGCGCGGTAAACCGGCGCGTGTCCTGTTCGACAATAACCCTGTCATCGGCCCGCATCGCGATGTCGACGGCGGGATCGCGGAAAATGTCCTGATACCAGACGGTGCCTGTCTGACCGCCGCGCACCAGCGTGACGCGCGTGATCTCGGCCTGATCGGCCGCGCCGCCCGCTGCCGCCAGAAGGCCTGACAACATGCGCGTCGGACGCTCGATCGGATAGATCCCGGTGCCGACGGTGCTGGTCACGACAACGGTCGCACCATCGCCTGCTTCGCGGGAGACGATGACCTGAGGATCCGGCGTCTGCTCGTCGAGGTTGCGGGTGATGACTTCGCGCAGCTGTTCGGGCGTATTGCCCGCCGCGCGGATGCGGCCTGCGTAGGGGATGAAGATGAACCCGGAGGTGTCCACCTGAAGCGTCGAGAGCTGTGCGGCATTCGCACCTTCCCCGGCCAGAAGACCATCGGTCACGTTCTCGAAAATTGTCAGTGTCAGCGTATCGCCGGGGCGGATCACATCGGTATTGGCCACACCGGCGTTCAGCAAGCCGGACGGGAAGCCCAGAGCGGGCACCAGCGCCGTCGCGGCGGTGACGCGCTGGTTGACTTCAACCACAAACGCATCGCCATCGCGCTGGACGGAGCCTGCGAAGATCTGATTGCGGGTCGGGCAGGCGGACGGAAGGACACGGGTCAGCACGCCGCAGGCGGAAATTGTCACCACACAGGTGACCAGCGCGGCGATGCGCGCGATAGAGGGAACCGTCGAAATCACGGGGGGCTCCTTTAGCCTGAACTGCCTCAGATATTTTATTCTCGTTTTTTTGCAGAATATCCAAAAAGCCACGATCGGGGAAGCCCCCGTGTCAATTGACTTATTTCACCAGTGAAAGGTGTTGCCTTGGTGCCGGTCTGCCGGCATCGAGCGCCTCGTAGGGATCCTCGGACGAGAGCATCATGTCGACGACCTGGCGCAGAAGCTGACGGCGGCCACGGGCCGAATAGAAGCTGCCGGTGATCTGCGAAGTTTCCAGCAAATAATGGCGATAGTCTCGGTAGGCGCGGCTGTCGGGGCGGGTGGGGTTCTGGAAAAACGCCCCCATGGTCTGATCCGAGACGAACTCGGTCTTGAGGTAGACGGCCTGGCCGAACGCCTTGAGCGGAAGGCCGCGCCAAAGCGCCTGCTGGGCGGCTGTGGAGTTCACGGTCACGGCGGAGCGGGCATCGTTCAGGAGCCGCGCAAGTTTGCCGCCGCGCACGTAATGGACCCGGTCAGTGACGCCATATGCCGCCGCCAGACGACGGATATCGGCCCGGACCGGCGTGCGGCCATCCTCCAGCGGATGGGCCTTGAAGACGAGGTGGTGATGGGCCGGCGCGCCGGCGGCAAACCCGGCGATCAGGACATCGAGGAATTCGGTCATGGTGTCAAACGGGCTGTGGTCCCGGAAGCTGGCGTCATGGGCCAGTTGCAGGAGCGCCAGGTGATAGGGGAAGCCGCCGGTCTTGATCCGGTAGGTGGCTTGAACCCGGTCGAGCCAGAGGAACGGCATCAGGGCGAGGCGGCGCAGGTAGAGGCGGAATTCCTGAGCGACGCTTAGGGCGCGATGCGGTTTGAATGCGGCATAGCGCTGGTTCCGCGCCATCACGAACCAGTGGTACAGCGCGCCGTAAAAGACGTGCTGACGCATGTCGCCCCATTTTGCGGGGGCATCGGGCAGGTCCAGGTCAAGATCTTTCAGCGCAGCGCGCATCTGATCCACCGAGGTGGTCATCAGGCGCGAATGGCCGTTGGCCCCACCGCGTTCATAGGTCACCCAATAGGGGCGAAGGTAGCCTTCCTCAAACACATGGACGGTGATGCCGCGGGCCTGGGCGTGCTCGATCGCGGTGGCATGGATCGGCCGCGTGTCACCGTAGAGGACCAGATCGGTGATGGCTTTTGCATCGAGCAGGTCGGAGAGGCGCGCGGACCAGAGGTCGGCGGCGTCGCTGAAGCGGATATAGGTGGCGGGGTCGCGCCAGAATGCCTCGTCGCCGCGATTGAAGCCCACACGCCAGACCTGCGCGCCCGCGTGCGCCATCATCCTGGCGAGGGCGCTGAAGAACGGCCCGTGGGGACCTTGCAGAAACAGGAACGCGCGTTGATCGTGTCTTGGGGCGTGGCTTGGCGCCATGGGGGCAGCATCCTTGGGTTACGGCCCTTGTAGCCGACTTCCATGAACAAGAGCAAAACGGTTTGACATTATTATGGCAGCGGACGCGCTGGACGGCAGGCGCGCTGGCACGATAACAGGGAGGCAGGCATTGGAGGCGGCGTCATGTTCACAGGAATTGTCACGGATTTGGGCGAGGTGCGCGCGTTGGAACGGCGTGGGGATCTGAGGGCGCGGATCGGCACCGGATATGACATGAGCACTGTCGATACTGGAGCCTCGATCGCCTGTGACGGCGTGTGTCTGACGGTCGTGGCGATGGGGCGCGATTGGTTTGACGTCGATATCTCGGCTGAGACGGTGTCGAAGACCAATGTCGGCGGATGGACTGAGGGCGCGCGGCTGAATCTGGAGCGGGCCTTGAAGGTGGGCGACGAGTTGGGTGGGCATATCGTGTCCGGCCATGTGGACGGCGTGGCGGACATTGTGAGCGTCCGCGATGAGGGCGGTTCAACGCGGTTTGTGTTTCGGGCTCCGGGCGATCTGGGGCGGTTTGTGGCCGAGAAGGGCTCGGTCGCGCTCAATGGCACGTCCCTGACGGTCAATGAGGTGAATGGGTCGGAGTTCGGCGTCAATATCATTCCGCACACCAAGGAGGTGACGACCTGGGGCGTGGCAAAGGTGGGTGATGGGGTGAACATGGAGATCGATACGCTGGCGAGATATGTCGCCCGGCTGGCGGATTGGACCGGTTGAACGGCGGGGGAGCAGAGGTGTGGCCCACCTCCACTCCCCCTTGCGCATCGTCGCGCAGGACAGCGCCTGTGGAGCCGGTGGGAATGAGTTGTATTTGGCAAGATGAACCGGGGAAGTGCGGGTGAAGCCGCTGGTCGTGCGATCCGGTGCGGGCTGGTTCGGGGCGCGCGCCGTTTCGATCCGCGGCACCTGGTGGATGGGCTGTTCTTCCGGACTGACGGCGGCTGCGGGTCCGGGGGCAGGAGTGGCGGGCGGCATCTGGGTCTTGGCGCGGCCGGGTTTGCGGGCGCGGCTGTTGTGTTGGAGGATGGGCGTGGCGCGGTGCATTGGATGGAAGGTGTGACATGAGCGGGATTGGACATAATCGCGGGCCGTCGATGGAGGCGGGTGCCGGGTTCAGGCGGGTGGCCTGGACGCGTGCGAGGGCCGCGTTGTTGCCGGCCTTGCCGCTGGAGGTTGTACGTCTGCGGGTGAAGCGGGCGGAGCGGCTGGGCTTGCCGTACAAGACCTACGCCACCTTCCGGGCTGTGTGCGGTCGCGATATCGTGGGGTTTCTGTTCTCGGACAATGCGCTGGGCATGGGGCGTTTGGAGGCGGTGCCGGAGGCGGCGCAGGTTCGGTTGCGCGCTTTGGAGGGTGAGGTTGTCCGTCTGGCGGCGCTGCATGGCGGTAAGGATATCGTCCGGGTGCTGGCCTGCAGTGGTCTGGATGGGGCGGGGCCCGCGCCGGGGCTGGTCGAGCCGTGGCGCGCGGCTCGGGACGGGTTGCGCTCGATAGCGCGCGACGCCTCGGTGCCGTTTGACGGTTTGGTCGTTGTGGCCGCCACCGCGCTGGAGCGGGAGTGGTCGGGCACGGCGGGTTTTGGCGGCACTGTGGCGCGCGAAGTGATCTTCGGCGGCTGATCGAAGCGCTCCGGTGGTGGGCCGGGGTGGACCACGTCTGGTCAATGGCGTCGGGTTGGACTATCTGGCCCGTGACGCGCTGCGATAAGGGATGCCTCTTGCCATGACCCAGAACTTCGAGACCCCCGGCCCGGTGGAACAGGATTGGTCCGAAGCGATTTCCTCGGTGGAGGAGATCCTTGAAGATGCCCGCAACGGGAAGATGTTCATTCTGGTCGATCATGAGGATCGCGAGAATGAAGGCGATCTGGTGATCCCGGCGCAGATGGCCACCCCGGAAGCGATCAACTTCATGGCGACCCATGGGCGTGGGCTGATCTGCCTGGCTTTGCCGGGGGACCGGATCGACGCGCTGGGTCTGCACCTGATGTCGACCAACAATTCGTCGCGCCATGAGACGGCGTTCACGATATCCATCGAAGCGCGGGAGGGTGTTTCTACCGGGATCAGTGCCCATGACCGGGCGCGCACCGTGGCGGTGGCGATAGATAGCGGCAAGGGCGCGCAGGATATCGCGACGCCGGGGCATGTGTTCCCGCTGCGCGCGCGCAACGGCGGCGTGCTGGTGCGTGCGGGTCATACCGAAGCGGCAGTGGATATCGCGCGGCTGGCCGGGCTGAACCCGTCCGGCGTGATCTGCGAAATCATGAACGACGATGGCTCTATGGCGCGGTTGCCGGATTCTGATCGCCTTCGCGCAACGCCACGGGCTCAAGATCGGCACAATTTCCGACATGATCTCTTACCGTCGCCGCCATGACAATCTGGTGCGGGTGCGGCAGGAAGAGGTGGTGACCTCGGAATTCGGCGGCGAATGGACGATGCGGATTTACACCGACGAGACCCAGGGTGCGGAGCATATCGTGCTGATCAAGGGCGATATCAGCGGGGACGATCCGGTGCTGGTGCGGATGCATGCGATGGACCCGCTTCTGGACGTCGTGGGGACCGGACCTGCGGGGCGGTCTGCCGAATTCGCGGATGCGATGAAGCTGATCGCCGAAGAGGGGCGCGGGGTGCTGGTGCTGTTGCGCGATCTGACGATGAAGATGGTGGTGGAAGACGAAGTCTCGCCCCAGACGCTGCGGCAATACGGTCTGGGCGCGCAGATCCTGTCCTCGCTCGACATCAGCGAAATGGTCTTGCTGACCAATTCGCCGCAGCCGAAAATAGTCGGGCTGGACGCTTATGGGCTGGCCATTGTGGGAACCCGCAAAATCTCGGAGCTTGGATGATGGCTGGACATTCTGACAACGATCTGCGGCTGCCGGAATTCGAAAAGCCGGTGAAGGTCGCGATTGTGATCGCGCCCTATTATACGTCTGTCTCGGAGGCTCAGCTGGCGGCCGCTCGTGGCGTGCTGGACCGCGCCGGCGTGGCCCATGAGACGATTGAGGTGCCGGGATCGCTTGAAGTGCCGACCGCGATCAATATCGCGCACCGGATGAGCAACTTCGACGGTTTCGTGGCGCTGGGGTGCGTGATCCGGGGCAAGACCTCGCACTATGATATCGTGATCAATGAAAGCAGCCGTGCGCTGACGATGTTGGGCCTGCAGGGTCTGTGCATCGGCAACGGCATCATCACCGTCGAGACCCGTGCGCAGGCCGAGGAACGCGCGGACGGCGCGCGGCTCAACACCGCAGGCGGGGCGGCTGAGGCGGCGCTGCACCTGATTGCGTTGACGCGCCGGTTTGGTGCGCCTAAGGGCAACATCGGGTTCAAGCCCCAGGGGACAATCGAGATAGCAGACGGATCATCCAAAGCATGAGCGACGCCGACCCAACCGCGCCGAAACCATCGGCGCAGGAAAAGCGCAACGCGGCGCGGGAGCGGCAGCGGCGGGCGAAATCCGCGTCGCGGCTTTATGCGGTGCAGGCGCTGTTCCAGATGGAACATTCAAACCAGACGCTGGATGCGGTTCGGGTTGAATTCGAAACCCATCGGTTCGGGGCCGTTTATGAGGGTGAGGAGATGGCGGAGGGCCATGTGGATCTGTTCCGCGGGCTCCTGGAAGGGGCGGTGGAAAGTCAGGCCAGGATCGATCAGATGACCGACCGCGCCCTGGTGGCGAAGTGGCCGATTGACCGGATTGATCCGACGTTGCGCGCCCTGTTTCGCGCTGCCGGGGCCGAGTTGACCGCCGGCGTCACGCCACCCAGGGTGGTAATCACCGAGTTCGTCGAGGTCGCCCGCGCGTTCTTCCCGGAGGGCAAGGAAGCCAAGTTCGTCAATGCCGTGCTGGATCATATCGCCAGAGAGGCCCGGCCAGAGGCGTTTTGATTGCGGTGAGCGTCGCGCGTGGACAGCTTCCGTCGCGATCAGATGCATGCGACTGCGGGCGGGGGACGGTGACTGATCTTGGGCGGTGGTCCCTGCGGCTGGTGTCGGATTGAGTTGTATTTGGCAAGATGAACGGGGGAGGCGTCGGTCAGCCGTCAGGCGCGGTGTCATGCGGGGGCGCGCCGTCGAACACTATACGGTAGTCGATAAGTTCCTCAGGCAGCAGCACGTATATCGCCTCGGGCGGGGTGCTGAGCGCATGTTGCATCACACGGACATCGACGCCCATAGCGTCCAGATGCGCCATGACCGCTGCCTGACCGAACTGGATATCCTCGTTCGCGAGGAAGGCCGGCAGCGCGGTGTTCTCGCCGAAATAATGCTGGTGGACACCGACCATGGCGTCGTCTGACACGGTGCGTGTGGTGCCACTGGCAAGGATGTAGGGGCAGGCGGACAGGCAGATGTCGCCGGGCTCCATGGTGGTGGCCAGGTTGGCCTCGCGCAGCGCCGCACCGATCGCCAGCGCGTCCTGAACCGAGCCGCCGGGGGAATGCAGGCGGATGGTGGTGAACGGGGGCTCCGCATCCAGCCATTCTGCGAAGCCGGTGGCATCGCCCGGCGCGATCTGGCCCGTCAGCAGCGCGGTGTCACCGGTTACCGAGAACCGCAGGCGCCGTGGCATGTCACCGGGGTTCGGGATCGGCGTGTCGCGGTCGGTATCGCGCGGTGTGCGGGCGGGCAGATCACCGGGGCGCAAGCGGCGCATCTGATCGCCAGGACCCACCGGGGCATCCAGATTGGGCGCGGATACGCCGCTGAACAGGCGCGGGATGGCAGAGATCAGGTCGGTGCCTGCAAGAACCGCTGCCATGCCCAGTTGAAACGCGAGAATCGCGACCATCGCCCGGCGGGCGGTGATGCCGGCTTCGGGGTAGCGGACCTCAGTCATTGGGCGCAGTGGTGCCGTTGCTGGCGGGCGGCACAGGTGGCGCGGGGGACGCAGGGGATGCAGGGGAGGCGGGCGCGGCCAAACCAAACTGACCCCGCGCCACGCTGGCCTTCGCGGCCTGATCGCGCTGACCGGCGCAGGGTGATAGTGGCGGGGACCACCGCTTCCGTAGAGGCGTATATTCCCGAGGACCTGTATGTACAGGTGGGCGCCAGATAGAATGACCACGGTCAAGCCAGAGCCAGCTCCCTCGGATTTGCTTAAGGCCACTGGAATGTTGCCACAGGTACGAGAAGGGCAAATCCGCCACCCCATGAGATAGGCGGCGGATCGCGGTACGGCAAGGGGGATCACGCGATCAGGTGAGGGAGGCCATCCCCGGACCACCGTTCAGCAGGTCCCTGAGACTGACCTCAAAAAAGTGTTGCCAGCCGCGCGTGCACACATCGAAACAGGCGATCTGCGGGCCCAGACCATGGTGGGTCATCGTCACACTGCTGCCGCCGCCGTCCTGCGCGACAGCCCAAAGAAGCCGGGTCCCGGTCCATTCACCTGCATCGGGGACATCTTCGATGATCATCTGCGCGTCGGTGCAGGTCCAGCCAAACGCATTGGCTGTGCCGTCCGGGTCCACGGTGAAGCTTGCGTGGCTGGTGTTGAACCGCACCGTGAAGCCGTTTGCGACCCGCTCCGTTCGCATCGCCCACCAGCGGTCCAGACCGTCCAGGATGGTGGATGCGGTCTGGTCCACGGGCAGCGCCGACGGGATCCGGGCGCTGTAATCCATCACGCTGCCTCGTGAATGTCAGCGCGCATGCGGCCCATGTGATCATCCCACCCCTTATCGAGCGCGAGGGTCAGATCGAACGCGGGCGCGCCCTGGGGCAGGCCGCTGTGTTCAAGGGCCAGCCGTGTGCCGCCGGGCACTTCGGTCAGGGTCCATCTGACGGTGCTGACGGTCTCGCCCATCGGTTTGATCGTGAAGGTATATTCCAGATACTCCGGCGCGCGCGCCGACACCACGTCGCCCCAGATCAGCAAATCACCACTGTCGGTGCCATAGAGTTCGAGGGCGGCGCCTTCCACAAGCGGTGTTTTCGGCGCGTGGAACCAGGTGGCGACCTTTTCCGGCTGGGTGAGGTAATCCCACACATCAGCGCGTGCGGCCTTCAGAAAGATGCTTTTTCTAATCGTGGTGTCAGTCATCTGATTTTTCCTTTTTTTCTACGGCAGTTTTCAGGGCGGACAGGCGATCGTCCCAGAAGCGGTCAAAGACATTCATCCATGTCGCTACGGCGCGAAACCCGTCCGGGTTGATGGCGTTGATCCGCTCGCGTCCGCGCGCGGTGACGGTGATCAACTGACCCTCCTCCAGCACGGCGAGGTGCTTTTTGACGGCGGGGCGGGTCATCTCGAAATGTCTGGACACAGCGCCGATGGTCATGTCGCGGGCGCTCAGCAGGCCCAGGATGTTGCGGCGGGTCGGATCCGCGAGGGCGCGGAAGGTGGTTTGAGGGTCGGAGTGCATAAAGAGAAACCTTTCAGTTTCATTTCTTATATGAAACCAACTAGTATTATGTCAAGGCGATATGTGCCTTGATTTTTGTTCACCTATTGTTCATGTTTGACCCATGCGCGACGAGCCTCCACAGCTTTCCCTGATGCCCGGCCAACTTCTGGCGCGCGGCGTCTGCCGTCATTTGCGTGCGCATGACTTCGTAACGCTGGAAGAGTTCACGCCGGAGCGCGGCAAGCGGCTGGACGTGATGGCATTGGGTCCGAAGGGCGAGTTATGGGTGATCGAGTGTAAATCATCCCGTGTGGATTTCACCTCGGACGCGAAGTGGGAGGGGTATCTGGAATGGGGCGACAGGTATTTCTGGGCCGTCGACGGGGACTTCCCGACAGACCTGTTGCCGGATGACACCGGACTGATCATCGCCGATAGCTATGACGCAGAGATTTTGCGGATGGGGCCTGAGGTGAAGCTGGCGGGGGCAAGGCGCAAGGCGGTGCTGCAGAAGTTCGCCCGCGGGGCGGCGCTTCGGTTGCAGGCGCTCCGCGACCCCGGCGCAGTGCTCGGGTTCTAGCGCTCAAGTAGCCGAAAGGCGGTAGCGCATTTAAAAAAATACCCGCGCTCAAGTAGCCGAAAGGCGGTAGCGCATTTAAAAATACCCGCGCTCAAGCAGCCGACAGGCGGTAGCGCACCAAAAATACCCGCGCTCAAGCAGCCGGAAGGCGGTAGCGCATTAAAAATACCCGCTATCGGCCCTTTTTCTTGCCTGCCTTGCGTGCGGCACTTGCAGCGGCGCGAAGCTCCTCGGCGATATCCTCGGCTTCTTCAGGATCGAAATCCATCGGCAGGTCGATGCCGTCGCCCACAAGGTAGATCCGAACCATGCCAAGGTCGGTTGGTCCGATCTGCAGATCTGCGGTCATGTCGTTTTCACTGTTGATCCCCATGGGAGCCTCCGAAGGTTGATGGTGGGACGTAGCCCGCGAAGGGGGAAGATGGCAAGGTGCCGGTCCTGCGCGCCGCGATCTGCGGACGCCGCGCTTGTGGCCCTTGCAATTGGCGAAACCGGGCGCTATTTCGGCGCATGTGCCGGCGTAGCTCAGTAGGTTAGAGCGCTTGATTGTGGATCAAGAGGTCCCCCGTTCGAGCCGGGGCGCTGGTACCATCATTCTTTGTTTGTCCTACCGCCCTTCGGGCTACTTGAGGACTGGTCCTTTCCTGTCCTTTTCGGCGACCTGAGGACGGGCAGGGTTCAGGCTGCGGTTCGATCCTTCAGGCCAAACATCGGGCAAAGCCCTCTTTGCAGCGGTCACTGCGGCAGTCGGATCTCCTCGATCAACTCCTGGGTCGAGGCCTCGAACACACGGATCACGCCGTCATCACCGATGATGATCACCAGGCCATCGTAGAGGGCGTAGCTGACCGTGTTGACACCGTCCGGGATCGCGAAAACATCGGGGTGCACCAGACCCGTGGGTGAATTGTCACTCAGCCGGATGACAAGCAGCGCCACGATAGTTATCACGCCCAGGATCATCACGGTCGTCAACACCGTCACCAACCTGCGCAGGAACCGCAGGTTCGGAGGCAAATCGTCACTTTCTGGAAGGTCTTCGTTCATGTCCGGCCTCACTCGCGTCGTTTCAGTCACCATTGGCCCCAACCCGGAACCGCGCCTTGATAAGGCACTGGCGCGCGCGGTGCCAGAGGGCGAAGCGATCAGCCGTTCACGTCTGGCACGCCTGATCCCTGCCGGCGCCGTGGCCGTGAACGGCGTTGTCGTGACCGACCCGAAGGCGCGGCTGGCGGACGGCGATGAGGTTGCGATCACCGTGGAGGACGCGGTGGAGGTTGCGACGCGACCCGAAGACATCGCGCTGGACATCATCCACGAGGACGATGACCTGATCGTCGTCAATAAAGCTGCGGGCATGGTTGTGCACCCGGCGCCCGGCTCGCCGTCCGGTACTTTGGTAAATGCGCTTCTGCACCATTTCGGCGGGACCCTGTCCGGGATCGGCGGTGAGAAACGTCCCGGAATCGTGCACCGGATCGACAAGGATACCTCGGGCCTGCTGGTGGTGGCGAAATCGGACCGGGCCCATCACGGGTTGGCGAAGCAATTCGCGGATCATTCCATGGAGCGGGAGTATGTAGCGTTTTGCCACGGGGTTCCGGACGGGGCCGACCCCCGGCTGCGCGGCGTGAAGGGCGTCAGTTTTGAAGGCGCGGTGCTGAAAATTACCACGCAGCTGGCGCGTCACAGGATCGACCGTCAGCGCCAGGCGGTGCTGTTTTCGGGCGGGCGTCATGCGGTGACGCGGGTGCAGGTGTTGGAGGGGCATGGCCCTGTGGCGCTGATCGCGTGCAGATTGGAGACGGGGCGGACCCATCAGATCCGGGTGCATATGTCCCATGTCGGCCACGGGCTTGTGGGTGATCAGACCTACGGCGGGCGCAGGCGTGTCTCTGTCAGGGTGCCCGGAGCGACAGCGATCAACAGCTTTCCCCGCCAGGCGCTCCACGCGGCGACGTTGGGGTTCGTTCATCCCGTTTCGGGCGACGCGATGCGGTTTGACGCAGCCCTGCCGGACGACTTCAGAGCGTTGTTGGCGGCCGTTGGATCGGTGCGGGGGTAACATGTGCGCACAAGCACGTTACTGTGCGAATATTGATATTGCCGTTCGTATTCGCATGAGTTCATACAGGGTATCCGAAACTAGACGCCGACCTCTTGAAGTTAAGTTAATCGTATTTACATATCCTTCATACCGATGTGGGTATGAAGGCCCGCACAGCCCGTAAACAGGGGGACCACACCTATGGCCAATTATGCAAACCTTCCCGCGCCGACGCCCGAAGGCGGCCTGAACCGCTACCTGCAGGAAATCCGCAAGTTCCCGATGCTGGAGCCGGAGCAGGAATATATGCTCGCCAAACGCTGGGTGGAACAGGAAGACACCGACGCCGCGCACCAGATGGTGACGTCGCATCTGCGCCTGGCCGCCAAGATCGCCATGGGGTATCGCGGCTACGGGCTGCCTCAGGCCGAGGTGATTTCCGAAGCCAACGTGGGCCTGATGCAGGCGGTCAAGAAGTTCGACCCGGAAAAAGGCTTCCGCCTCGCGACCTACGCCATGTGGTCGATCCGGGCCGCGATCCAGGAATACGTCCTGCGCTCGTGGTCGATGGTGAAGCTTGGCACCACCTCCGCCCAGAAGAAACTGTTCTTCAACCTGCGCAAGGCGAAGGCGCGCATCGGCGCGTTGGAGGAAGGTGACCTGCGGCCAGAGAATGTGGCGCGCATTGCCACGGATCTTGGCGTCACCGAAACCGAAGTGATTTCCATGAACCGCCGGATGGCGGGGGGCGATGCGTCCCTGAATGCGACGGTCGGCTCCGAGGATGACGGCACCGCGCAGTGGCAGGATTGGCTGGAGGATGAGGACGCGGATCAGGCGTCGGACTATGCCGAGCAGGATGAGTATCAGTCCCGCATGGCCCTGATGGAAGAGGCGATGGATGTCCTGAATGAGCGTGAGAAAGACATTCTCACCCAGCGCCGCCTGCAGGAAAAACCGGTGACGCTGGAGGATCTGTCGGGCGTCTATGATGTCAGCCGGGAGCGTATCCGCCAGATCGAAGTGCGCGCCTTCGAGAAGCTGCAAAAGCGCATGCGCGAAATGGCACGACAGCAAGGCATGCTGACCTCCGCCTAGGAGACGCTGACCAGGAATTGCGAAAGACCCGCCGGAAGATCTCCGGCGGGTCTTTTTTGTTCAGGGTTGTTTAACCTTGTCGGGCTAGCGTGACGGCAAGGCACGATGCCACCTCCGCGCAGGTCCTGCTATCTGACGATGAAGGGTGGGGTTTCCCTACCTTTCGGCGCGACTGTCGGGGGGGGCATAATCACGACACCGGACCACAAGACGTGGTCGCTCTTGACAGAAAGACATGACCCGATGGTACGCCGCATGATCGCCCGACTGACCTCGCCCGAAAAGCCCGTCCCGGCGGATGATCTGTCCTTACTGCTGGCAGCACTCCCCCAGTTCAGCATCGCCCGTTTGGCCAATTCGGATGGAGTATGACATGACCTCCACCGCCGCTCGCATCGCGCTCGTACAAGATACCTTGCCCCGGATCACCGGCCGGATCGGTCAGGCGACACTGTCCTTTGAATCTCATCTGGCGCGGAATGCCCCTGCGATGACGATGCTGCGCCCGCGGCAGCGTGATGCTCTGGTGGCGGCGATGTTCGCGGGCCTCTCCGGTGCCTGCCCGGCGGAAACAGCGCAGTCGCGCCTCGCCGCCCTGGCCCACAGCTTTCGGGACGCGGGCCTTGGACCTCGTGACTATATCGCGATCCACGCGGCTTTGATGGATATGATCGCAGACCACGTGAACGCGGTACCCGGTGCGGAAGCGGCCTGGGCAGATGTGATCGGCACGATCCTTGCCTCCATGGTCGCAGAAGCCCACGGTCCGCGTCGCACCGTAATGCCGCTGGCGGCCTGACGCCGACGCCGCTAGGCTGAAGCGATGAACACATACCTGACATGGGGCATTCTGGGGACGTCGGGCTTTGCGCGCCGAACCATGGCCCCCGCACTCCACGCGGCCCGCCGCACGCGGCTCAAATCCATCGCGACCCGCGATGCTGCCAAAGCCATTCCGTTCGGGGAAATGGCTCCCGGCCTGCGGGTCGAGCAAAGCTATGATGCCATTCTGGCCGATCCTGAGATCGACGCGGTCTATATCCCGCTCCCCAATGCGATGCACACGGACTGGAGCGCGAAGGCCGCGCAAGCCGGCAAACATGTGCTCTGCGAGAAACCCATCGGGCTTTCCACCGCCGATCTCGATCACCTCATCGAGGTCCGGCAAACCACCCGGCGCCTGATCGCCGAGGCCTGGATGCCCGCCCACCATCCGCAATGGCACCGCACCCGCGCATTGCTGGCCGACGGCGCAATCGGACACCTCCATAGCGTCAGCGGCGCGTTCACCTTCGCTGTGGCAGATCCCGGAAATATCCGTCTCTCTGCCGATCTGGGCGGCGGCGCGTTGCGGGATGTGGGTGTCTATCCCATCGGCACATTCCGCCTCGCCACCGGGTTGGAGCCGCAGGTCGCCCACGTCGACTGGATCCGCGAAGGCGGCGTCGATACCTCCGCCTGGATTGCGGCGACGGCGGGTGAGGTACGGTTCACGTTCAACGTCTCCATGCGTGCGGCTGGCCATCAGGTCATGATGTTTCACGGCAGCGAAGGCACCCTGACGCTTCCGGCACCGTTCAACGCAGGCACCTTCGGGGAAGCGCAGATCATCCTCGCGCGCGAGGGCACGGATGTGCAGATCATCCGGTTTCCCGGCGTCGATCAGTACCTGGCGCAGGTGGAGGCAGTCGCGGCCCATGTCCTTGATGGCACCACGTTCGCCTGCCCGCTGGAATTCTCGCGCGGAACGCAAAGCGTCCTGGATCAGATTTTCGAACAGGGCCCCGCGTAGCGGAGCCCAAAGATTTGATCGATGCAGACCGCCGCCAGGCCGTCCCGGACCGCCCGGCGTTGTTGCATTACTCCATCGCCTCCAGTTCGTCGATGAAGCCCTCGATCATGCTCAGGCCCCTGTCCCAGAACGCGGGGTCTGAGGCGTCAAGGCCAAAGGGCGCCAGAAGCTCCTTGTGGTGCTTGGACCCGCCCGCCTTGAGCATGTCGAAATACTTCTCCTCAAAACCCTCTGCGCCGTCCTCGTAGACCGCATAAAGCGCGTTCACCAAACCATCGCCGAACGCATAGGCATAGACGTAGAAGGGTGAATGGACGAAGTGCGGAATGTAGGCCCAGAAGGTCTCATACCCCTCCATGAAGGTGAACACCGGGCCGAGGCTTTCGCCCTGCACCGACATCCAGAGCGCGTTGATATCGTCCACCGTCAACTCGCCCTGCGCGCGGGCGGCATGGAGTTTGCACTCGAAATCGTAGAAGGCGATCTGGCGCACGACGGTGTTGATCATGTCCTCCACCTTACCCGCCAGCATGACCTTGCGGGTGGCGTCGTCCCTGGCCTCGGACAGCATCTTGCGGAACGTCAGCATTTCTCCGAACACGCTCGCGGTTTCGGCCAGTGTCAGCGGTGTGGAGGACAGCAATTCGCCCTGTCCGGCAGCCAGGCGCTGGTGAACGCCATGGCCCAACTCGTGCGCCAACGTCATGACATCACGCGGTTTTCCAAGGTAGTTGAGCATCACATAGGGATGGACATCACTCACGGTGGGATGCGCGAAGGCGCCCGGAGCCTTGCCTTCCTTCACGCCCGCATCAATCCAGCCGTCAGTGAAGAACGGCCGCGCCAGCTCCTCCATGCGCGGGTCGAAATCGGCGTAGGCGTCCGACACCACGCGGCGCGCCTCGTCCCAACCCACAATGCGCGTCTCTTCCATCGGCAGTGGCGCGTTGCGATCCCAGACCTCCAGCGTGTCCAAGCCCAACCACTTGGCTTTCAACGCATAATAGCGATGCGACAGGCGCGGGTAGGCGGCGACAACGGCGTTGCGCAGCGCCTCCACAACCTCCGGCTCCACATGGTTCGACAAATGCCGCCCCATCTGCGGCGATGGCAACCCGCGCCAGCGATCGCCGATCTCCTTCTCCTTCGCCAACGTGTTATGCACCCGCGCAAACAGCGGCGCGCGGTCGGTGAAGGTCTGCGCCAGAGCGCGCGCGCCCGCCTCGCGCCGCGCCCGGTCACTGTCGGTAAGAAGGTTCAGCGTCGCCTCGATGCCCAGAAGCCTCGCCGTCGACCTCAAACGTCAACCCGGCGATCTGCTCATCAAACAACTTGTTCCAGGCCGAGGCCCCGACGACCGACGTATCGTGAAGGAACTTCTCCAACTCGTCGCTCAACTGATAGGGCTTCATCGCGCGCATTCGGTCGAAGACCGGCCTATAGCGCGCCAGATCGGCGTTGTCGGCCATCATCGCATCATAGCGGGCATCCTCGATCCGATTGAACTCCAACGAGAAAAACACCAGCGGCGTGGTGAAATTGGTGATCTTGTCCTGCATGTCGGACATGAACTTGGCGCGCTCACCGTCCGTGGTTTTCTGGTAATACCGCAGACCGGCAAACGACATGATCCGCCCGGCGATCACGTCGATCTTCTCATATCGCAGGGTGCAGTCCAGCAGCCCGGCGGCGTCCAGACCCGACAACTTACCCTCGTAATCCGCCGCAAAAGACCGGCAGGCCGCTTCCAGCCAATCCAGATCCCGCTTCAGTTCAGCCGCATCCTGACCTGAATAAAGATCGCCCAGATCCCACTCCGGCAACCCATCGAGAGGCCCCCCCCCAGTATCAGAAGCGGCGTCGCGAACGGGATAGGAAAGTTGCATGTATATACCTCGGAAGATTGCGTTTCGTTAGATATGCGCCCGCGCGGGCCCGGCCTCAACCCGCTCTTCATTCATCTTGCCCGATACAACTCCGGCGGAGATGCGCCCGCCCGGGCGCAGCGGGGGCAGAGCCCCTGGTGTCAGGCGCCTACAGCTCGATCTCTTCCGGCTCCGGCTCGAACGGCGGCGCATCGGGCGAGCGGCGGATGATGATGTCCCCATTCGGGAGCCGTTCGGGCAACTCATAGGACGTCACATCGTCCATCAGCTCGCCCATCCGGTTCAGGAACGGCAGGACCTCGTCCTCGAAATAGGGCCGCGCCTCCTCGATCATCGGGCGCATTTCCTCCATCAATCCTTCGAATATCAACCGAGTACCTTGCCCCAGCAGGCCAAGGCCTTCGCTGACATCACCGGGGGCAGTCTCGTCTTGGGCGGCCGCGGGCGCCGCTATCGCAAGCGCGCCGGCCAGGGTTCCGATCAACAAAGCATGTTTCATGCCACCAAGATGGGTTCGCCCCCCCGTCGGGTTCAAGTCATTGCAGATCAAGACTGACGGGAAAATGGTCGGACGCGGTCAGCAAGGCATCCCGCAGCCCCGCGTTCCCCCAGCAGTCCGGGTCGTCAAACGGGTGCCAGATATGCCACACTCCGTCCCGCGCCCGCAGATCCGGTGACACCATCACGTAATCCAGCAGCGCCTGCAAATACCGCTTTTCGTGGCGCAGGTAGAACCGGGACGTGGTGGGCGCGGCCGATAGTCGCGATTGCAGGGCCTGCGCACCGTGCGGATCGTATAGCTGCATCGCGTCGGGGGCATGGGTCCCGAGCACGATCTCCAGCCCCGATCGGCCAAACAGCGCCTCATACTCATCCAGACCTGGCCCGTCGTTCAGATCACCGGCCACGATCAGGGCCTCTCCGGCGGCCAGATGCGCCTCCACCCGGCGCCGCAGCCAGATGCACTGGGCCAATTGCTTGCGCCGGTTCGCGATCGCCAGGCGCATCGCATGGGCAGTGTCGCGCGCGCCATGGGGGGCTTTGGATTTGACATGCGCCCCGATCAGGCGGATCGGCCCAAGGGGCGTGTCCAGCGCGGCCTCCAGCGGCGGTTTGGAGAACCGCACATGATCTTCGGTCGCGTCGATATCCAGATCAATCGCGAACTCCGCGTCGAAGCCCGGCGCGCCGAGGTCGACAGGCGCATGGCGCGCCGTGATCACATCGGGATCATACATCAGCATGATCTCCTGCTGGGTGTCGTTGGGGAAGCCCACCAGCACTTCACGCGCGCGAAGCCCCGCATAAGCCGCAAAGGCGCGCAACGCCTCTGTGCCGTCGCGACCTTTGCTGGTATCGGGCGCCTCGATCACCAGCACCGCATCGGCGTCAAGCGCCTGAAACACCCGCGCCAGCGCGTCGATCTGCATGGTTCGCGTCACGTTCCAGCGCCCGGACCAGCCGTCATCGCGCGCCAGCCTGCCGTGATCGTCGAACAGCTTGTGAAACCACTCCACATTGTAGGTGGCCAGGCGCATGTTACACGTGGGCGCTGCGGCTGGCCTGGATCTCGTCCCAGGCGCGGTTGATCGCCTGCATCCGCCGTTCCGCCAGCCTGATGCCCTCCTGCGGGACACCGCGGGCAATCATCCGATCGGGGTGGGTCTGGCGTACTTCCGCCCGCCATGTGGCACGGATCTGGTCCAGGGGCGCATCCGGCGCGACGCCTAATACGTCATAGGGATCAGGGATCTGGTCGGCGACGTGGTTGGCGCGCAGCCTGCGGAACGCCGTGGCTTCGATGCCGAAGATCTCAGCCACCCGCGCCAGAAACGCATCCTCCGCCGGATGATAATCGCCATCCGCCGTGGCGATGTGGAACAGCCCCTCCATCAGATCGCACAGCACCGAATCGGCGCCACAGGGCTTGCCGTCGACCCGGAACATCCGTGCGATTTTCTCTGCGTATTGCTCAAATCCGGCCACGTCTTCGCGTGCCATGTTGAACACCCGCGCCGCTGCGGGCTCATCGGCGGGCGGGATATGGAACACCTCGCGAAAGGCCGACACCTCGTCGCGGGTCACTCGCCCGTCAGCCTTGGCCATCTTCGCAGACAGCGCGATGACCGCGATGGTGAAGGCGACCGTGCGCTCCGGTGGCGTGCGCAGGCGGCCGAACACCTCCGACAGGCTTTCGCCCTGCCGCAGGGCGGCCAGCGCCTCGGTTATGCGGGTCCATAATGACATGGGGCCAGTGTAGCGCGCGCCGCCAGCGCCCGTTAGGGGGAAATCGCTGTCAGACCGTGACATCTCCCGCAGGGGTCGACAGCACCGCCTCGATGCGCGCCACATCCGCTGCCAAGACGCGGACCCTTGGGTCGCGGATCAGGGGTCTGAGGGCCGCGCGCAGCCTGTCGGCCTGCGCAGAGAACACCCTCAATTCCGTCAACCGCACCTGCGTATCCGCCAGCAGCGGGGCCGGATGCACGCTGCCGCCCCATTCGATCAGCGCCGGAAACAGCCCGTCGAAAGGCAGCCTGCCATCGCGCGGCACCGCCATGCGCCAGTGCAGATCGCCGCGCTGCAACGTCCACGGCACGCCGATGCCAGCGGGGGCCGCAGCAATCGCCGCATCAAGGTCGGGGCAGCGGCAAATCCAGTTGGTGGTCCGTGTCGGGCCGGTAAACGCGTCAAGGTTGAACCAGCGCGGCTGCTCCGGGCCGGGCGCATCGGGGTTGATCGCGATGACCTCCAGATATTCCTCCGGCCCCAGCGACAGCAGGCGGTTGTGCGTGCCCATGGCCGGATGCGCGCCGCCCGGCAACAGCGGCTGGCCAAGGGCCGCCTCCACGTCCGCAGCACCCGGATCAAGGGCAGTGGCGGAGATGGCAATATGATCAAGGGTCAACATCGACTTTGTCGTAACCGATGCCTCCGGCGTCGGAAAGCGCCTTGCGCCGCGGATGACCTTCACGTCCACTCCGTCCATGACCTGCGACCTCAAATCGGCTGCCCGCCAAACCGCCTTCGCCGCGCGCAAGCTGGCCCACGCGCGCGCGGCGATCTCGACGCCGATGGCAACCGCCCACCTGCTCGACGCCATCGGTCCGGTGCCGCCGGGCCGTATCGTCGCAGGGTACATGTCAATGCGCACCGAGATCGACCCGACCGCCGCCATGCATGCGCTCCACGCCGCAGGGACCCGCCTGTGCGTGCCGGTGATCGAAGCCGCAGGCCAGCCGCTGATCTTCCGGGAATGGGCCCCGCAGGCCGAGATGACAGAGGGGCCGTTCGGCGCAGGGGTTCCCGCCTCGGGTGCCTGGCTCGCGCCCGATATCCTGATCGTGCCGCTGGTGGGGTTCGATGCGCAGCTCAATCGCCTGGGCTATGGCGGCGGCTTTTATGACCGAACCCTGCGAAACCTGCGCCGGGACCACCCCGAAACCCGCGCCATAGGCTTTGCCTACGCGGGCCAGCGCCTGCCCCGGATCCCGGTTGAGGCCACGGACGAGCGGATTGATCTGATCGTCACCGAAAACGGCCCACTTGCAGCCCCGAGCGCACGGGCCTAAGCCACGGCAATGCGTATTTTGTTTCTAGGCGATGTCATGGGCCGCTCTGGCCGGGCTGCAATCACCGAACGCCTGCCGCGTCTGCGCGCCGAGTGGCGTCTGGATTTCGTGGTGGTGAACGGCGAAAACGCCACCTCCGGCATGGGCCTCTCCGGGGCCCACGCCAAAACCCTGCTGGACGCGGGCGCCGATTGCCTGACGTTGGGCGATCACGCCTTTGATCAAAAGGACATGCTGCAGTTCATCGAGACCGAGCCGCGCATCCTTCGTCCCCTGAATTTCTCGAAATCCGCACCGGGCAAGGGGGCGCGGCTGTTCGACGTCAAAGGCCGCAAGATCTTTGTGGCGCAAGCCCTCGGGCAGGTGTTCATGAAGCGCCCCTTCGATGATCCGTTCTCGGCACTGGACGGCGCGCTGAAAACGCTCGGCGGTCAGGCCAAGGTGCGCCTGATTGATATCCATGCCGAAGCCACGTCCGAGAAGATGGCCGTGGGCCACTTCTGTGATGGCCGCGCATCGCTGGTGGTCGGAACCCACACCCATGTTCCGACAGGCGACGCGATGATCCTGCCCGGCGGCACCGGCTACATGACCGATGCGGGCATGTGTGGCGACTACGATTCCGTCATCGGGATGGACAAGAAAGAGCCCCTGCGCCGCTTCATCACCGGCATGCCCAGGGACCGGTTTTCGCCCGCCACCGGCGCCGCGACGCTTTCGGGCGTGTTCCTTGAGACCGACGACCAGACCGGTCAGGCCAGGACCATCACCGCGGTCCGTGAGGGCGGACGGCTGCAAAGCAAAACCCCGTGACCCGGTCACGGCTGCTGCTGCTTGTGCTGTTGATCGGTATGGGCGCGCTCTGGGGCATCACCCAGCCGCTTTCCAAGATCGCGGTGAATGCCGGCCACCGGCACATCGGCATCATCTTCTGGCAGTTCGCCATCGGCGCGGGCGCGCTCGGAGTGTTCAATGCCCTCCGACGCAAGAGCCTGCCCTTCGGGCGACGCCAGCTTGGCCTCTATGTGCTGATCGCGATGATCGGGACGATCCTGCCCAATTGGGCAAGCTTCTCGGCTGCCGTCCATTTGCCCTCCGGCATCCTCTCCATCGTCATCGCCACGGTTCCGATGTTCGCCTTTCCCATCGCCATGGTGCTGGGGATGGACCGCTTTTCGACCCTGCGCCTTCTGGGCCTGTTGATGGGCCTCGCGGCAATCATCCTGATCGCGGCACCCGGCAACAGCCTGCCGGACCCGTCGCGGACGCCCTGGCTTGCCGTCGCGGTGATTGCGCCGCTGTTCTATGCGATTGAAGGCAATGTGGTGGCGAAATGGGGCACTGCGGGCCTCGATGCGGTGCAGGTGCTGCTGGGCGCCTGCGTCGTCGGGTTGATCCTCTCCGCACCGATCGCGGTGGCGACCGGAGAGTTCGTGAACCCGGTCGCGCCATGGGACGCGGGTCATTGGGCGATCCTCGGCATCGCGCTGGCCCATACCACGGCCTACACGGCCTATGTCTGGCTGGTCGGGCGCGCCGGCGCGGTGTTCGCCAGCCAGGTCGGGTATCTGGTCACAGGCTTCGGCATCCTCTGGGCAAAAATCATTCTGGGCGAAAGCTATTCTCCCTGGGTCTGGGCCGCCCTGGCGCTGATGCTGGCGGGCGTATTTTTGGTGCAACCCCGACGCAGCGCCCCCGCAACGTAAGCCGCTCTTGCGAGGCTCTCCCGCATCGGGAATGATGCAAGTCAGGTGCCGGGCCATATCCCGGCGATGCGGGACCTGCTTTGATGATCGATCTCCCCCTGTCTCAGACCGGCGAGGGCCTGCTTGCGCTGGCCATCCTGCTCATCATGTTCGCGATGTTCCTGTGGGAGAAGTGGCCAACCGAAGTCGTTGCCATCGGCGGCTGTGCCACGCTGCTGATCCTCGGCCTGCTGCCCTATCAGACCGCGATCGACGTGTTGTCCAACCCCGCGCCCTGGACCATTGCGGCGATGTTCATCGTCATGGGCGCGCTGGTGCGCACCGGTTCGCTGGACCGTCTGACCAAGTTCGCGGAGGCCAATGCCAAGGCGCGGCCCGCCGTGGCGGTGATGTCGCTGCTGGCCTTCGTGGCGGTCGCGTCGGCGTTCATGAACAACACGCCCATTGTCGTGATCATGATCCCGGTCTTCGTGCAGATCGCCAAGATCCTCGGCAAAAGCCCCTCCAAGTTCCTGATCCCCCTCAGCTACGCCGCGATCATGGGCGGCACCCTGACCCTGATCGGCACCTCCACCAACCTTTTGGTCGACGGCGTCGCCCGCGCGCAGGGGCTGGAGCCGTTTTCGATCTTCGAGATCATGCCCATCGGCATTGTCGTGGTGATCTGGGGCGGGATCTACCTGACCTTCATCGGGCGCTTCCTGCTGCCGGATCGCGCGTCGATGGCGGCGATGCTCGGCAGCTCGAAATCCCGGCCCAAATTCTTCACCGAGGTCGCGATCCCCGAAGGGTCGTCGCTGGTCGGACAAGCGGTCCAGGAGGTGGACCTGTTCAAACGCGACGGCGTGCGCCTGATTGACGTGCTGCGCGGCGATGCATCGCTGCGCCGTAACATGAAGGCGGTTGAACTGCGTGCGGGCGACCGCGTGGTTCTGCGCACCGACATGGCCGAGGTGCTGGGGCTTCAGGCCTCCAAGGAGTTGAAGACGGTCGACAAGTTGAGCCAGGTCGCCACCGCCACGGTGGAGGTGCTGATCACCCCCGGTTGCAGGATGATCGGGCGGTCTCTGGGCAGGATGCGGCTGCGCAGGCGCTACGGTGTCTATCCGCTCGCCGTCCATCGCCGGAACCAGAACATCGGCTCGCAGCTTGATGATCTTGTGGTGCGCGTCGGCGATACCCTCCTGCTGGAGGGCGACCCGGCGGATATCCAGCGCCTTGCCGCAGATATGGACCTTGTCGACGTCAGCCACCCGTCCGAGCGCGCCTATCGCCGGCGCAAATCCCCGATCGCGATTGCCGCGATGGCGGGTATCGTGATCTTCGCGGCCTTCAACACCGCGCCGATCCTGGCGCTGGCCGTCATTGCCGTGGCGGTTGTCCTGCTGACCGGCTGCATCGACGCGGAAGAGGCGTTTTCATTCATCGACGGTCGCCTGCTGGCGCTGATCTTTGCCATGCTCGCCGTGGGGGCCGCGCTTGACCATACCGGCGCGATCAACATGATTGTGGGCTCCATGGCGCCGTGGCTGGAAGGCGCACCGTCATGGGTGCTGCTGTTCGCGGTCTACTACATCACCACGGTGCTGACAGAGCTGGTGTCCAACAACGCCATTGCCGTCATCATGGCCCCGATCGCGATTGCTCTGGCCCAGGCCACAGGCGTCGACGCCCGGCCATTGGTGATTGCGGTGATGATCGCGGCGTCGGCCTGCTTTGCGACACCCATCGGCTATCAGACCAACATGCTCGTCTACGGTCCCGGAGGCTATGCGTTCAGTGATTTCCTGAAAGTCGGTGTGCCACTGAACCTGTCGCTTGGCATCGTGGTCTGCCTGACGATTCCGCTGATCTGGCCGCTCTGACGCGGCCCTGCAACGAAAGGATTCTCCATGCGATTTGCCTCACCCCTCGCCAGCCTCTGCGCGCTGACGCTTCTTGCAGGCTGCCTCACCACGTCCGCACGGCCCACCGGCGTGGATGTCTCATCCACCGGGATCACGGTCGCCATGTCCAACCGCCAGACCTGCCGTGGCCCCGCACCCGCATCCGCGACCAGTTGGTCGGGCGTCTTGCAGGGCTGTGACAGCCCCTATCCCTATCGCGTCGTGATGGAGGGCAATCAGGGCCTGCGCGGCGCGCTTGTGGAAGTGTTCGGCGCGATCGGGGTGCAGCTTGCGCCGCTGGCAACGGTCGAGATCGACGGACCGGCCGGCAACACCTGGACTTTCGCCTCGCCGCCGCCGCAGGAGCGTTGAGGCACGCGCACGAGAAGAGACCCGGGCTGGCAGTGCCATTCCTCCCGGGTGTCTTCCACGCGTACGGCCATCGGCGTCCCCGCCTGTACCGCCCGTCGAGTTTGACGTGACACGGTAAAGATCGGGTTAATGGCGTCTTCCATGCGTCAAAAATATCCTCGCCGAAGGCATCCCGTCCGGTCGTCCATGCGCCGCGGTGCGACATTGGCACGGCACGCTCGCATATTCCTTCAGCAAGAAAGGGGCGCTGCCCCTTACGCGCATCTGCGATGCGCAACCCCGGGATATTTTTGACACATGGAAGACGAAAGAGCAGCCCACGGGACCGACGCTCAGAGCGGCCAGAAGACCAGGATTGCCGGGATCGAGACGGCGATCACGATGATCTCCAGCGGCAGGCCCATGCGCCAGTAGTCTCCGAACTTGTATCCGCCGGGCCCCAGGATCAGCGTGTTGTTCTTGTGCCCGATGGGGGTGAGGAACGCGGCAGAGGCGGCGATCGCCACAGCCATCAGGAACGGGTCCGGCGAAACGCCAAGCGACTGCGCCATGGTGATGCCGACGGGCGCCGCCACAATCGCCGTGGCCGTGTTGTTCAGGACATCCGACATCGTCATCGTGACCACCATCAGGACGGTCAGGATCGCCCAGGCGGGCAGGCCCTCGGTCAGGCTCACCAGCGCGCCCGCGATCAGCTCGGTGCCGCCGGAGCTGTCAAGCGCGGCACCCAGCGGGATCATCGAGCCCAGAAGCACCACCACAGGCCATTCGATATGGTCGTAGATCTCCGCCAGCGGCAGGATCTTCAGCAACACATAGCCGACCGCCACGAGGCCAAGGGCGATCGGCAGGTACACGATGCCAAGCGAGGCCACGGTCACGGCGGCGGCAAACAATCCGATGGCGGCCCATGTCTTGCTGTCATTGGTGACGGTCAGGCCGCGGTCGGCCAGGGTCAGCCCGCCAAGCCAGCTGACCACGTCATCGGCGCTGTCGCTTGGGGCCAGCAGCAGCAGGATATCACCCGGCTCCACCACTGTCTTGCGCAGGCGTTTGGTGATCCGGGTGCCGCGCCGGGCAATGCCCATCAAGGTGGTGCGGTGCCGCCACACCAGCCCGACGCTTTCCGCCGTTTTTCCGGCAATCCGCGCGTGTTCGGGCACCACCATTTCCACAAACGAGACGCCGTCGCCGGTGATCTCTGCGTTGCCGGTCTCCGACGGCTCAAGGCTCTGGCCGACCCGAAATTCGTCCAGCGCCTCCGGCCGCGCCTCCAGCACCAGCACATCGCCGTCCTTCAGAACCAGGTTGCGACCCGTCCCGAAGCGGCGCTTGCCGTCGCGCAGGATGCCGAGAATGGCGACATCGGCCTCGGCGGCGGCGCCTTCGATGTCGCGAAGCCGGGTCCCCGACAGCTTGCTGTCCTCGGGCAGGCGCAACTCGGCGATATAGGGGGCCAGGTCCGCCAGATGGTCGCCTCCCGCGCCGCTGTCGCGGTTGGGGATCAGCCGCCAGCCGACAAAGGCCACAAACGCCAGCCCCGCGATCGCCGCGACCGCGCCCACGGGGGCGAAATCGAACATCCGGAACGGCGCGCCCAGCTGATCCTCGCGGATGGTGGCGATGATGATATTCGGCGGCGTGCCGATCAGCGTCACCATGCCGCCCAGGATCGTACAGAACGACAGAGGCATCAGCGACATCGCCGGAGACCGGCCCGCCTTGCGTGCGGTCGCAATGTCGACCGGCATCAGCAGGGCAAGCGCCGCCACATTGTTCATGAACGCCGACAACACGCCGCCGATCCCACCCATGATCGTGATATGCGCGCCCAGCCCCCGCGAGGCATCCACCATGGTTCGGGTGATCAGGAACACCGCACCCGATCGCACGAGACCCGCAGAGACGACAAGCACCAAAGCCACCACCAATGTCGCGGGATGGCCAAACCCCGCAAACGCCTCCGCCGCCGGGACAACGCCCAGAACGGTGCCCGCCATCAGGGCGCTGAACGCCACCAGGTCATAGCGAAAGCGGCCCCATAACAGCAGGCCGAAGACCGCGCTGAACAAAGAGAAGAGAATGATCTGATCCGGTGTCATGGGCGCAGCCTAATGCAGCGCTTTGCGGGGTGTAAGGCCGGATCGCACCCGTGCGATCCCGATCCCGCACCGGTCACAGATGCGGGCCGACCGGCGCGCGTCCCTCGGCCTGCGCCGCCTCGATCGTGCGCACCGTCAGGGGCATGAACCGGCCCTTGGGTTTGCTCTGCGCCCACCAGGCCCGCGCGCCGGGATGGTTCAGCAGATCCAGCATCAGGTTCTGCACCGCGAAGTCCAGGTCCTTCATCATCCGCGGCACGGTGCCGGAATGCTTCTCGAAGTTGCCGATGATGTGGATGCCCTGCTCCAGATACAGGCCGTAGGTCATCTGCTCCGCCGGGCCAAGCGCAAGGTAATCGGCGTTCCCGCGCACCACCAGATCGGCCAGCTCCGGATCGTTCGTCGCCGCCTTGAAATTGGTCAGCGTCACCAGCAATTCGCGCCAGTTGTTCAACCCCGTCTCGCGGTTCTGTTCGCGCAGTTGAAACGCCAGAAACATCAATGATCCGATGACGCCCGCAGCGGCGACCAGATCGGCGAGTGCGGCAAGGGTGGGCAGCATGGTCGGACCTCCGGGCAATGTCTGTCGCGCCATTCTACGGACACTCCCGCCGCCAGCGCCAACTATTTCTGTGCCCGGAGCCATCTTGCCGGGCCACGCGACCTCACCTATAGAAGGCCCGAATTCGTGCATCTCACACAGCGGGGCAACCATGGCCGGCCACTCAAAATGGGCAAATATCCAGCACCGCAAGGGGCGTCAGGACAAGCTGCGCGCCAAGGTGTTCTCCAAGATGTCCAAGGAAATCACCGTCGCCGCCAAGATGGGCGACCCCGATCCCGACAAGAACCCGCGTCTGCGCCTGGCGGTGAAAGAGGCGAAATCCGTCTCTGTGCCGAAGGACGTGATCGATCGTGCGATCGCCAAGGCCACAGGTGGCGATTCAGAGAACTACGATGAGATCCGCTACGAGGGCTATGGCCCCGCAGGCGTGGCCGTGATCGTGGAAACGATGACCGACAACAAGAACCGCACCGCCTCCACGGTGCGCTCCACCTTCACCAAGAACGGCGGCAATCTGGGCGAAACCGGCTCCGTCGGCTTCATGTTCGACCGCAAGGGGCAGGTGTCCTATCCGCTGGCCGCAGGCGACGCCGATACCATCATGATGGCCGCGATCGAGGCGGGCGCAGAGGACGTTGAAACCAACGAGGGCGACGGCGACGAAGATCCCGGCGGCCACTTGATCTGGTGCGCCGACACCGACCTCAACGACGTGTCGAACGCGCTTGAGGCAGAGCTGGGAAAGTCCAATTCCACCAAGCTGGTCTGGCGCCCCACCACCTCCACCGAACTCGGGCTGGAAGATGCGCAAAAGCTGATGAAGCTGATCGAGGCGCTGGAAGACGACGACGATGTGCAGACCGTCACCGCCAACTTCGAGATCTCGGACGAGGTGATGGCGCAATTGAGCGCAGAGTAGCGCGGCAGCCCGGTCCGGACAGGGCCGCAGACGTCAGCCCCCCGGCTCCGGGCGCAGGCCTGGATCGGACCGTACCGTGCGGGACAGAGGCGCGCCACATCGGTCAGATCGCCCGGCAGGTCAGTGAAGGTTGCAAGATGACGCAGGTTCAAGCAAATGGGATGGGCATATTTCGAAATGCTCGCAAGGCTGATGCAGATCGCTGCTTCGACATAGAAAGCTCAGCTTACGAAGGCGATGAGGCCGCGACCTTCGAGAAAATCGCAAAACGGATCGAAGTCTATCCCGAGGGCTTCCTCATCCTTGAGATCGAGGGAACAGTGGTCGGCTTTATCAATTGCGGCTGCGCCCATGACGTCGAAATGTCGGACGAAGAGTTCAAGGAACTTGTCGGACACGACCCCGACGCCCCGAATGTCGTCATCATGTCGGTCGTCGTTGATCCCTCACACCAAGGAAAAGGGTTGTCGCAGGCGTTGATGGTCGAGTTTGTGGAGCGGATGAAAGGTATGCGGAAAACCACAATTCATTTGATGTGCAAAGAACATCACGTGCCGCTCTACGAGAAGTTCGGGTTTCGCTACCTGAGACCGTCAGCCTCTGACCATGGCGGAATGACTTGGCATGAAATGTCCATGCTAACCTAGAGTCTCGTCCATTTAATCTGCAACATATCCGGCAGCCTCGAAGAAGTTTTGACACTCTTCTGGTGGGAAGAGTTCGCAGGTTTGTGCGACGGATTGGAATAGCGTGTCGAAGGTGCGGGCCTTGAGGCGTCGTAGATGCGCTTTGAGTTTGGAATATGCCATCTCAACAGCATTGACCACATCATGACGAAAAAAGCATAACGACTGAGCGGGTCAAATCTCGGTGACAACACAGGGTCAGTTCTGAGTGACATTCAACATGCTGAGATCAAGTTGAGTGCTGATGTTTCTGCCTGATGAGTTGGTAGACGGAAGTTCAACTGCCGATAACGTGGGCTCAGCGATCGCCAATAATGTGACTAGGATGCGACTAGCACACACACTGTATCATCCTAAGTCATTGAAAATAATGGTAGCGGAGGAGCGTTCTATTCAATACCCGACACTCCTGCTTGCGAAGATATCTTCGTAAATTCAATGCGCTAGCGCATCAACAGTCGAGGGCACCTAAACTGAAAAGCATTCCCTGAACGAAGCGCCAGAACATGCCGATGTTCCACTTTGGAGGTATCTAAGAAAAGGGTCGGCTCGGAGCGGACATCAGTCAAGTTCGCAGCAAAAGCCCGCCAGAGCCCAAACTGCCGAATGCCGCGAAAAACATCAGAAGCAAAATGGTTCATTGGCTGTCACTCGAAGGTTGTCGATAGCGTCCGTTAGGTGATGGATTGGACGGGTTATTTATTTAATTCAGTATCTTGAGTGGCGTCGAGTGCGCAATGTGTGCAACGTAGAATCGCCTTCTGGCGCGCTTTGTCGGGGGTTTGGCGGGTCAACGAGAAGCATCGCGAGCGTGTGAAAGAGAAGCCGGACGCTACGTCCGAGAATTGACTCCGGCCTGCAGCGCTAATCGATTGCGCAGGCCCGAGATCGGGTTCATCAACTACGCTATCGCCAAAGCAATTGCTTCTGCTGAGCCAACTCCGACTCAATGTATTCGCAAGAGCCTTTTGCCACGGCTGCCAAGAGTCCATGCCCAAGGCATGAGCCCGAAATCCTTGACTAACGCAAAGTCGTCGGCGAGTGCGGTTGCCAACGACATTGGGCCCAATTGGGGAAGGGTCAAATGCGCCCGCTAGATCAGGGGTGCCTGCCAGCGTCCGCCGGGAAAGGAATTGAACTCCAGTCCGTTACCGCTTGGGTCCTTAACGAAAAGCACCCATTGCGCGCGGGGCGTTCCGTCTTGGTCCAATCGCGCGGGAGAGACGATCTGGGCCCGTTCGCGCACCAGCCTCTCGGCGACCTCGTGGAAGACGGCCTCTTCCAGGATCACACCGAAATGGCGCAACGCAATGTCCCGCGGTGGGTCCGTCGCAATTCTTGGCGCGCGATTGACCGTCAACTTGTGGCCGAAAAAGTCGAACACGATCCAAGTTTTGTCCCGAGCGACCGGGTGTGCACCCAGGACGCCGACATAGAAAGCTTCGGCTTCGGCCAGGTCGTCGACGGCGATGGCAAGGTGAAAGGGCGGTGTCGGCATTCGGGCACTCGCGTATCGGGTTCTGGATGACAAGATCCTCTAGATCCTCCCCGGTGTACACGCATCGCGCGTCGTCGAAATGGCAATTGTGACCGGGAATAGTGTGTCGAGGGTCCTATCCCGCCCGGCTTTGCGGTCGCGTCGGGCCTCAGGATGGATCGTCGCAGGTATCGGGCCGCGCAAACCAGTCGGCTAGGGCTGCGACCATGCGGCGCTCAGGCGCGTCCTGAGCGGCGTCGGACCGCACTAGTGCCCGCCATGTCATATCGAGACCTGCCGATGTAACCTGCACCGGCACGAGTACCCCGACTTCGAACTGTGGCTTCAGGGCCCAGCGGCTGAGGATCGAGATGCCAAATCCCGCCTTTATCAACTCGCAAGCCGCTTCTATCGACCCGATGTTTTCTTCGAGCAAAGGCATCACGCCCTCTGTAGCCCAGACCCGGTCCGCCTCGAAGCCGGGTTGCTTGATTAGGGAATAGGTCAGGTAGATTTCGGACACGAAATCCAAGCCGGTCAGGAAGTCGCGCCCTGCGTGGGCGTGATCGGGCGGCACAACCGCCACCAGTTCGTCGGCAAATAGGGGAACGGAGTCGACGGGTGCGGGGATCACCGTATCGGGGGTCAGGATAACATCGACCTTGTGCCGTGCAAGGTTGTCGTACGGGGTATCCGACCCGAGCGTTTCGACCTGGATCTGGATACCCGGCTCGAGCTTGCGAAAATGGGACATGAACGCGGGCAGCCAGTGGAACGCATTGTAGACCGCAACAGACATCCGCACGATTTCGGTGATGTCGGCGGTCGTGGCGATGGCCGCACGCTCCGTTTGTTCAAGATCGGCGCGAATTCGGAGCGCGGCTTGCGCCAGGATCTGCCCGGCAACGGTGGGACGCAGATGCCGTCCCTGGCGCTGGAACAGTCGGACGCCAAGACGACGTTCCGCCTCGCGCAGGCGATGGGTCACTGCCGAGGGCGATATATGCAGAATCTCCGCCGCATCGGCCAAGGTCCGGCTGACCTCGATGGCTGCCAGCATGTCGAGGTGGCGCAGGTCCAGACGGGACATAACAGTTGAATTCCATTCAGCATTTTCCGCCAAAGATTGAATTTGTTTTTATCTTTGGTCAAGCCTAGCGTCCATCCAACGGCGATTGCCGGAGCCGCAAAACACTACATGTAAACCCAATCCGGCTGAGGCCGGAAACAGAGAGGCTGCGCCATGACGGCAATGGATCTTCTAACGGCACCTGTCGATGCCTGCACACTTGTAGACACCACCCGCTATCCTATCGACTTCCCCGAAAGCCCGGTGCTGCGCGATGCGATCGCCCGGGCGCGGGCAGAACTTGAACACGATGGCTGTGCCTGCATTCCCGGCTTCATCCGGCCGGAGAGCCAGCCGCAATTGGCCCGCGAAACGGCAGACCTGTCGGGCAGGGCGTCGCGAAGCAGCGAGGAATACACGCCCTACGGCAGCGGCCCGGATGACAGCTTTCCCGAGGGGCACCCCCGCCGCCGTGCGCACCGCACAACGTCAGGCAGCGTCACCCGCGACCTCATCCCGGACGACACCGGTATCCAGCAGCTCTATGGCAGCCCCCATTTGCAATCCTTCGTCGCCGCCTGTCTTGACGCGGACGAGATACACCAGTTCGCCGATCCAATGCGCGGCCTGATCATTAATACGATGGAAGAGGGCACGGTGCTGCACTGGCATTTCGACGCCAATGAATTCGTCGTCAGCCTGATGACGCGCCGGGCGGAGGAGGGCGGACAGTTCGAATACTGCTCGGGCATCCGGGCACCGGGCGCGGAGAATTTCGACGATGTTCGCGGCGTGCTCGACGGCAAGCGCGCTCTGGTGAAGGTGCTCGACCTGCAGGTCGGGGACTTGCAGATCTTCAAGGGGCGTTATTCGTTGCACCGCGTCACGCCCATCGCGAGGGGGATCAGGGATACCGTGATCTTCGGCTTCTCGCGCGAACCGGGGTTCATCGGAAGTGTCGAGAGCACCAAGCGGGTCTATGGAAGGGTGATGCAGGCCCATATCGACGCGGACAACCGACGCCACAGCGACGGGCTGGCGGACTGAGGCCGCGAAAGGGAGGGGCGCGCATGAAGGACCTTGCACCGCTTGGCGATACTGCGTGGCAGGACCGGCTCGATCTGGGTCGATTAACGCGGCTGAAGGACAAACTGGTCGAATATGACTGCGCGGCGGGCTTGTTCTACGACCCGATCAACATTCGCTATGCGACAGGCACGACGAACATGCAGGTCTACTCCCTGCACAACCCGTGCCGCTACGTGTTCGTTGCCGCCGACGGGCCGACGATCCTGTTCGAATACGCAGGCTGCGAGTTCATGGTCGAAGGCCGCGCAGCCGTGGATGAGGTGCGTGTCGCCAAGACCTGGTATCACTTCGTCTCGGGCCCGCGTGTGGCGGAGTTCGCGCAAACGTGGGCGCGCGAAATCCTCGACCTGATGAAGACCTATGGCGGCGGCAACCGCAGGCTTGCGGTCGACAGGCTCGACCCTTTGGGAATCGACCTGTTGCGCGACGGCAGGATCGTTCTGCAAGACGGCTACGAGGTCGCCCACATGGCCAGGTTGATCAAGACATCCGAAGAGGTCGAGGCGATCACCCAATCCGTTGCCGTCTGCCAGGAGGCGATCCGCCGTATGATCGCCGGAACCAAGCCGGGCATGACTGAAACCGCGATCTGGTCGATCTTGCATCAGACCAATATCGAGTTTGGCGGCGACTGGATCGAAACCCGGCTGCTGACGTCCGGGCCACGCACCAACCCCTGGTACCAAGAAGCCAGCGACCGGCAGGTGGAACGGGGCGATATCGTCTGTCTGGATTCTGACATGATCGGCCCGCATGGCTACGGCGCCGATATCTCGCGCAGTTGGGTCGTCGGAGGGCAGAAGCCGAGCGACGATCAGCGGCGCCTCTACAACCTCGCCTTTGAGCAGGTCAGCCGCAATGTCGAGTTGTTCCAGCCGGGAGTGTCCTTCTACGAACTGGCAGACAAGGCGTTTCGAATGCCCGAGCGTTACCGTGCGATGGAACAACCGGCCATCGCGCACGGCTCGGGGCTTTGCAATGAATTCCCGCTCGTCATTCACGCCGACAAAGTGCAGGCCATTGGCCATGACGGGATCATCGAGCCGGGCATGATCATCTGCGTGGAAAGCTACGCCGGCGCACCGGGCGACCGTGAGGGCGTGAAGCTGGAGCAACAGATCCTCGTCACCGAGGACGGACCCAAGATATTGTCGGACATGGACTTCGAAGAATCCCTGCTGGACTGACGTCAGGGGTCGCGTCTTGCTGGCCTGCCTTCCCGGTCCCGAGCCCTAGCGCGACCTGTCCGATCCCACCGGCTACGGCGTGACGCCGAACGCGCGGATGAACCCATGGTAATCGGCAAGAGCCATCGAAAGGGGCATCGGAGCCCATCCCGTGTCGTTCCGAATGCGGTTGATATCGTAGGCGCCCCAGCGTCCGCCGGTGAAGCGGGGGTCGGCGACGATGTCGCAATTCTCGGGCGCGGCGATCTCCCACGTAAGACCGGGCTCCAGCTTGCGGCACATCTCCAGAAGTTGGCCAAGCGTTACGGCTTCGCCCTGGGCCACGTTATAGACGTCGTGGTCATAACCGCCGGTCTTGTCCAGAAGCGCGATCATGGCCCGCGCAACATCCTGGGCGTGGATGTGGTCGCCGACGCCGTCGAGACTGTTGACCCGCACCGGTTTGCCCTCCAGCGCGCGATGCAGGATCATCTTGGGTGGGCAGTCATAGGCCCGCGACGGGCGCCAGCGGTCCATCGGGCCATAGACGCCAGACAAGCGGCAGGAACAGGCCGGGAAGCCGAACGTGCGGCCGTATTGGCGGGCGATCATCTCGCTGGCAAACTTGGTGATGCCGTAGAATTCCGGCGGATCGACCCAGCCGTCCTCGGGCATCGGGCCGGGCGGCTCGGGACCATAGTCGTTGTAGACCCCGCCCGAGCTGAGGTTGACGAAGCATTTCAGGTTCGGAAGCGCACGGGCCAGTTCCAGAAGCCGGACTGTCCCCATGATGTTGACCTCCAGAACGGTGGCAGGCGCATCGGTTTCGGGGTTGGCGATGGCGACACCGTCGGGTGTTTCCGGCGCAAAGAGCGTGACCGTGGCGGCATGCAAGATGCGATCGGGCGCATGGTCCGCGCCGATCCTCTCCAGCAGTTCGACATCCAGCACGCTGCCACGAATGTAAGTGATCCGATCCGCGACCGGCGCCCAGAAACGATCCAGCGTCGTATCTTTTGGCCCGGCATCGAGCACGACGACATCGTCCTCGGGGTGGGCCTCGACCCACATCCGGGCAAGGTTCGACATCACGAACCCGCCGCCACCGGTTATCAGAAGTGTCATGGTAGCCTCTCCCTTTAGCTCGCCGACCAGCCGCCGTCGCACATCAGATTCACGCCGGAGATGAACCGGCATTCGTCAGAGGCCAGAAACAGCGCCGCATAGGCCACGTCCATCGGGTCGCCAAGACGCGGGTAGGGGGTGCGCTCGCGGGCCTTTTCCAGCCCTGTCGGGTCCGTGCTGACGCCCGGCTTTCCGGTGACGATCCGGCCCGGCGCGACGGCGTTGCAAATGATATGCTCGCGCCCGTAGTCAGTGGCGATCTGACGGGTCAGGTAGACGGATGATGCCTTTCCGGTGCCATAGGCCACATCGTTAGGCGCGCCGATCATGCCATGCTGCGAGGTGATGTTGACGATCCTGCCACGGGCATCGCCCTGCACCGGTTGGGTCAGCATCTGCTGCACGCCGCGCTTGCAGCACAGGAAATAGCCGTCGGAATTGACCGCCATCACCTCGCGCCATTGCTCAAGGCTGGTCTCGGTCAGCCGCGTGGTGGTCCAGTGTGCTGCGTTGTTGACCAAAATGTCCAATCGGCCCCACGCGTCCACCACGGCCCCGACCATGGCGTCGACGTCATCGGGGTTGGAGATGTCGCAATGCACGCGCATGGACGTGCCACCGTTGGCCATGATCTCATCCTCGGTGCGGGCACCACCTTCTTTCGGATCTTTGATGATGTCCGCAATACAGACCTTGGCCCCTTCCGTTGCGAACAACAGTGCGATCGCGCGCCCGATGCCCGAGGCCGACCCTGTGACAATCGCGGTCTTCCCGCTCAATCGCTGTGACATAGCCTTCTCCCAACTGTCGTTTTCCAAGGCATAAAGGCTGACTTGCCGGCCAAGGGCCACAAACGCGCGGTCTGGCAACTCGAACCCGACATCGAGGAGCGGCAGCGGGTTGCTACACTGCCCGACGCTCGTCGCTGGGCAAGATGCCGTAGACGTCGCGATACCGGCGGGCGAAATGCGAAGAGTTGTGGAAGCCGCACCGCAGGGCGACCTCGGCCAGCGGTATTTCCGTCTGGATCAGCAGGCCGCGGGCTTCGTTCAGCCGCAACCGCATGTAATATTTGCTGGGCGACACACCGAAAGAACGGGCAAACAGACGCTCAAGGTGGCGAATGGATATTCCGGCGCCTTCGCTGATCCGGGCCAAGGTGATCGGATCTTCGACATGGCTTTCCATCATTTCGATCGAGCCAAGGACGACCGCATTGGTGCTGCCGGTGCGCCGATGCAGTTCGATGCGCGCCGGTTCGTGGCCGCGCCGGATCGACGGGTAGATCAGGTCGTCGGCGACGCGCCGCGCCGTCGCCCGCCCTTCGAAAGTTTCGATCAGGTGCAACATCAGATCGAGTGTCGATATACCGCCGGCGCAGGTGATAATGCGCCCATCCATCACGAAGATCTCGCCCGAGACATGCACGTCCCTGTAGGCTTCAGCCAGCGCTACGGCACCGGCCCAATGGATCGCGCAGCTGCGCCCCGACAGCAGCCCGGCCCGGGCAAGGACGAAGGCACCGCCGGAAATGCCACCGACCTTGCTGCCGTGTCGATAGACCGCCCGCAGCCACCGCAGGACGGAGACGTGGTCGATCATCGACGAGCCTTCGCCGGTGCAGACCAGCACGACATCGAGCTGGGGACAATTATCGACCGAGTGATCGACCCGCACCGGCAACCCGCACGACGACGCCCGGTCCGCCCCGTCGCGCGAAATGATGACCGCCTCGAAGGCTTGGCGTCTGAGCGTGCCATTGGCCAGGCGCAGGGTTTCCAGAACCATGGACAACGGGGCCAGCGGGCAGCCGCGCGAGACGAACAGCCCGATGCGCACAAATTTCCTGTCGCGATCTGACGCGGCCTGCATTCAGTACCCCCTCATCGGATCAATGCGGTTCACGACCACTTCACCGGCGCCGAGGCGACGGAGGTTGTCGCAGAAGATGTCCGCCGCCGCGGCCTCCCACCCGTCGAATAGCGCCGATGTATGCGGAGTCACAAGCAGGCCGTGCGCGTCCCAAAGCGGATTGTCGACCGGCAGTGGTTCGGTTTCGAAAACGTCGATAACTGCGCCGCGTAGATCGCCGGAGCGAAGACGCGCCAGCAGCGCCCCTTCGTCCACGATGCCGCCTCGGGCGAGGTTCACGACGCCCGCACCGGATGGCAAGGCCGCAAGTGTCTCGGCCGAGACGAGGCCCCGTGTCTCATCGGTGAGCGGGATCGCGATCACAAGATGATCTGCCGTGGCAACAATCGACCGCAAGTCATTGACCGGGATGACGTTCATGAAGGCCGGGTTGGCGCGGCCGCTGCGACTGACGCCGGTAACGGACAGGCCCGCCGCCGCCAGTCGCGCCGCGATGGCGGCACCGATCGGGCCGGTACCCAGAACGACCGCGTGCTGCCCATCGGCACTGCGCAGCGATCGCCCGACCCATTGCCGCTTGGCCTGCTGCGCCGCGAAGACCGGAAAATCCAGATTGATGGCCAGAACCGCTGCAAGCGCGTAGTCGGCCATGACGCCCGCCTGAAATCCCGCCGAATTGCACACCAGCACCCGGTCGGAAGAGAACGGCAAAAGATGGTCGAACCCGGTTCCGGCGACGTGCACATAGGCGGGCCGGTCCGGCCCATCGACCAGAGGCGCGCGCGGATAACCCGGCCCGAAACGAAAGCTGAGACAGGAATCGGGACGCTCATCCGCCAACACATCCGCCAATCCTTCATAGGCGTCGTGCCGCAGAATTCGAGCACGCGGAGCCACCTTGGCGATCTGCTCCGCCGTCGGTTCGGGGTCCTGGGCATGCACCAAGATCGTCGCGCCTTCACCGCCCTGCGCCATCCGCGCGCCGAGCTTTGCCAGCCGTGCGCGGAGTTGGGACTTGGTTTTTGGGGGCGACAATTCCGACATGACGACACAGTTGCGACATGGCGCACGCGACATGTCAAGCGCGAAACCGGGCTGTGCCTATGGTGGATGCCGCGCGATCCAGTGGCGCGCGATTTCCGCCCGCGTCGCTACCCAGACATGCGATTTCGAAAGCACATGATCGAGAAACCGCGTCAACCCGGCCGCACGACCGGGGCGACCGGCAATACGGGGATGCAGGGACACTGTCATCATGCGGGGCGCATACGCACCTTCGGCATAAAGGACATCGAAACTGTCGCGCAGATACGCCTCCCACGCGCCGCCGTTCTGGAAGCCGTTTGGATGGACGAGTTTGGAATCGTTGGTGTCGAACTGATGCGGGATAACCAGGTGCGGGCGACCAAAGCTGCGATCCCAATAGGGCAGGTCATCGGCGTAGCTGTCGCAATCGTAGAGGAACCCGCCCTCCTCCACGACAAGACGCCGGGTGTTCACGCTTGGCCTGCCCGTATACCACCCGAGGGGCCGCATGCCGGTCAGTCGTTCGATCACCTCAATCGCCTGCGCGATATCGGCGCGCTCAGCGTCCTCGGGCATGGCCGCATAGTCGATCCAGCGGTGCCCATGAGCCATCACCTCGAACCCTGCGGCGATTGCCGCTTCGGCCGCCGCCGGGTTGCGCTCCAGCGCCATGGTCACGGCATAGACCGTGGCGGAAAGTCCGCGGGCCTGAAGCACGCGCAGGAGGCGCCAGTACCCTGCCCTGCTTCCGTAGTCGTAGATCAACTCGGCATTCGGATCGCGCCCGCCGATCACTGGCACGAGCCCCGCAACTTCGGCCAAGACAGTTTCCGACCGGTCATCGCCGTGAAGCACCGAAGTCTCGCCGCCCTCTTCATACGAAATCACGATCGACAGGCAGACGCGGGCGTCCCCGGGCCAGCTGGCGTCGGGTGGGTGCGGGCCATAGCCGACAAGGTCGCGGGGATAAGTTGGATCGGCCATGTTCGCAGTCTTACTTTCTTTTCCAAACAAGACCACCATCGTCCTTTTGATTCACCGCAACAGCGACAAACCCGACATCCGAGAGCCAGCGAGGGCGTGCCTTTCGCTTGACCCCGGTCGAATATCTTACAGGTTGCATAGGACACTTTGTGAGGATCGCACCAAGATGCAGCCTGTTTTGGAGATCGAAGACCTTTCCATCGGCTTCAAGACGCATGTCGTCGACATTCCTGCGGTGATAAAGTTCGGCTGCACGATCATGCCGGGCGAGACGGTCGGGCTTGTGGGCGAGTCCGGCAGCGGGAAATCCACCGTCGCTTTCGCCATCATGCGCTACCTCGGCAAGAATGGGCACATCACCGGTGGCGCGATCCGCTTCAAGGGGCAGGACCTTGTCACGATGCCCGAGTCCGGCCTGCGCCGCATCCGCGGGCGTGAAATCGCGATGGTCTACCAAGAACCGTCGTCGTCCCTGAACCCGTCCATGAGGATCGGGCAGCAATTGGCCGAGCCGCTCGTGCTGCTTGATGGCCTGTCGTGGGACGCGGCACGCAAGCAATCGCGCGACATGCTGGAGGCCGTGCGCCTTCCCGACCCGGACCGGCTGATGGATTCCTATCCGCACCGAATCTCCGGCGGGCAGCAACAGCGCGTCGTGATCGCAATGGCACTTCTTAGTAAACCCGCACTGCTTCTGATGGACGAGCCGACAACGGCGCTTGACGTCACGGTGGAGGCCGGGATTGTCGAGTTGGTCAAGGACCTTTCGGTCGAGTTCGGGGTGGCCGTCTTGTTCATCAGCCACAATCTTGGCCTCATCCGCGCCGCCTGCGACCGGGTCGTTGTGATGTATTCGGGCGAAGCGGTGGAGGCCGGGACGGTCGATACCGTGTTCGACGCCACGCGCCATCCCTATACCCGCGGCCTGCTGCAAGCCTTGCCGGTGCCCGATGCCGACAAGACTGCGCGCACCCTGCGCACGATCCCGGGCCAATTGCCGTTGCCCTTCAAACGGCCCCAGGGCTGCTTTTTCGGCCCTCGGTGCGAGGCGTTCCAGGCGGGCACTTGCGATGCCGCCCCGATCCCGCTGGCGCCTGTGGCAGGCGGGGCCGAGCATCTCTCCCGTTGCGCGCGTGTGCCCGAGATCGACTGGGGCCCGCAGGTGGAGGCCCCCCGAAACCTGCCCGAGGCTCTGGACGAGACAGCCGAGGTTCTGAAGATAGAGGCGCTGAAGAAATACTATGTCCGTGCCGGCGGCCTGTTCGGAAAGGGCGGTGTGGTGCGGGCCAACGAGGATGTGAGCTTTGAGGCTCACAAGGGTCAGACCGTCGCGTTGGTCGGGGAGTCTGGTTGCGGCAAGTCGACGTTGGCAAAGGTTCTGACCGGCCTGGAGACCGCGACCGAGGGGAAGGTGCGGTTCGGCGGTCAGGACATCGCCGGGAAAAACATCCGGCAGCGGTCCGATGATACCGTGCGCGGCATCCAGATGGTGTTCCAGAACCCGTTCGATACCCTGAACCCGAAAAAGCGGGTGGGCCGCCAGGTGATGCGCGTGCTCAAACGCTTCGGGATCGGCAACAGCACGGCGGAGCGTCGGGATGCCATGCACGCGCTTTTCGACAGCGTGCGGTTGCCAAGGGATTTCGCGCATCGCAAACCACGCCAGCTGTCGGGCGGGCAGAAGCAGCGTGTGGCCATCGCGCGGGCCTTTGCAGGCAACCCGCGACTTCTGGTTGCAGATGAGCCGCTTTCGGCGCTGGACGCCTCGGTGCAGGCCGCGGTGGCGGACCTGCTGACGGACATGCAGGCCGAGCACGACACGACCATGCTGTTCATTAGCCATGACCTGTCGATCGTGCATCACCTCTCGGATTGGGTGGTGGTCATGTATCTGGGGCATGTGGTGGAACAGGGCCGGACCCATGATGTCTTCGCGCCGCCGTATCACCCCTACACCGAGGCTCTGCTGTCCGCCGTGCCGATTGCCGACAGCCGGTTCGAGAAGCGCAAGATCTTGTTGGAGGGCGAGATTCCGTCTGCCGAGACGCCGCCGCCGGGGTGCCCGTTCCAGACCCGTTGCCACCGCAAGGCCGAGGCGCAAGAGGCCGCCGGGTCGCCCGTGTGCGAGACCGAGATGCCGCCGGTGCGCGATTTCCCCGCCGGTCACAGGATAAAGTGCCACTTGCCCGACGCAGTGTTGGAGGCGATGCCCCCGGTGATCGTTGCGAAAGCGAGCGGTCGATCCGTGCCGGCTGCTGGCGAGTGACGGGGTCAGCGCAGGGAGAAGCCGCCGTCGATCACCAGGTCCGTCCCGGTGACAAAACCCGAGGCGTCGGATGCCAGGAATAGGGCGGCCTCGGCAATCTCGTTCGGGTCCGCGATCCGTCCCACCGGATGAGCCGGGGCCAGTGCCGCGTCACCCGCCGCCATGGATCCGTAGAAATCCGCCAGCCGTTCAGTCCGCACCGTCCCCGGCGACAGGATGTTGACCCGGATGCCATCGCCCGCGTGGTCCCGCGCCAAGGCGCGGGTCAGCTGCACCAGGCCGCCCTTCGTCGCGCAATAGGCCACAGCCTCAGGCGCCGGTCGAAGCCCGAAGACCGAGCCGATATTCACGATGGCCCCACCGCCGCCGGTGCGCATGGCGGGGATGGCCGCGCGGCAGGTAAGGAACGGCGCGGTCAGGTTGACGGCCAACGCCTCGGCCCAAGCCGAAAGCGGCAGGGTTTCCGCGGTCGCACCCGGCGTCACGGCGGCGGCGGTGTTCACCAGGATATCTAGCCCCCCCAAGCCGTCGATAGCGGCTTGCATCGTTGCAGCCACGGCGTCGGGGTCACACAGATCAACGTCGAACGAGAGGCCGGCGGGCGGCGCAGTCATGGCGCGCAAATCCAAAGCCGCGACGCGGGCGCCTTCGTCTGCGAAGAGCGTTGTGACAGCCTGTCCGATTCCCCGTGCGGCGCCTGTCACGATCACGCGGCGACCGGCCAACCGGCCCATCAGCCCTCCACCGCTGCGGCGACGTCAGGCACTAGTTGACCGGCTGAGGAACTGCCCGTGATCGGCGCTCCCCAACCAGGTGTCGCCATCGACGATCTGTTTGCCCCTGCTCCAGACGGCGTCGACCCGGCCGGTGCAGTTCCAGCCGTCCCAGACCGTGTAGTCCGTGTTCGAATGCAACCGGTCGGTCGCGTAGGTCACCGTCGCATTCGGATCGAAAACTACGATATCCGCGTCACAGCCCGGCAAAAGCCGCCCCTTTTGCGGCAGATCGAACAGATCGGCGGGCGCGGTGCAGCAGACCTCCACCCAACGTTCGAGGCTGAGAAGGCCCTTTGCCACCCCTTCGGAATGCATCAGCGGAAAGCGGGTTTCGACGCCGCCGGGCGGCAGCACCGGCATCAGGCGGTTTCCCGCAGCGTCGCGCGGAGTATTGGCATCCTCAGGTGCTGCGACAACGTCGACGCCAAAACTGTCGGCGATCTCTCGGGCGACGGCCTCGGGCACCATGCGCACGGCGGCATGGTCGGTCGAGACGATATCCAGATCGCCCAACCGCAATCCTTGCCACAATGCCGCGCGATGGTGCGGCCCCCGGATCGGCGGGGTCAGCAAGAAGGGCAGGGCGGCCACTTCATCGCCGCGATAGACGCTGTCGTCATACAAGATCCACGCCAGGCCCGCCTCCCCGAAGGCCCGCACCCCGCGCTCTTTCGCGGCGCGGATCGCGGCGACACCCTCAATGCAGGTCTGGTGAAACAGCAAGATCCGGCTCTCGGCGGCTTCGGCCATCGCCAGGCACAACGCGACCGCCGATGCTTCGGCTGAAGCCGGATAGGCGGAAGCGAAGTTCGCCATGGTGCGATCCCCGTCCGCCGCCTTGCGCCGCCGAAGCTCTGTTATCATCCCGAGGTTTTCCGCATGCACGATGTTCAAGCCACCATGGGCTGCAACCTCGAACATGCCGCGTTGCAAGATCGGGTCCGGCACTGCCCATCCGGGGATCGCCATGAACCATTTGAAGCTTGAGATACCCTGTGCGACGATCCCGGAGATTTCGTCCAACCGGGCGGGATCGTCGCTACGCACATTCATGTGGAACGCGAAATCGACCGAGGATTTGCCCACAGCCAACGCCAAGCGCGTGTCCAACTCGGCCTGAAGCGTCAGGCCCGGGTCGGCCTGCACCTGGTCGATGATGGTCGTGGTCCCGCCGAACGCCGCTGCGATGGAGCCGGTCGCGAACGTGTCGTCATAACAAAACGTCGGGCGCTCCGTGCGCATGTGGACATGCCCGTCGATGGCGCCCGGCACGACATAGCGACCCGTCGCATCAACCCGCTTCCGTCCCTCCAGCCCGGTGCCCAGCGCGGCTATGCGGCCATCCATGACCGCCACATCACCGCGAAAGGTCCCAGCACCCGTGACGACAGTTCCATTTCCGATGACAAGATCGTATTGCATGTCCCTGCCCCCCACGCTTTGTTGAACCTTCCGCCCGTTCAATCACCGCCACCGACACGATTGCGACCACAATTCGCATGATCGGTCGGATTCATTTTGGACCAGCGACGGTCCCGACGCGCCTGATAAAACGGGTACACGGCACTGATCATGGGTAGGGTGGAAGATGCTTGCCAATCATTTGATGCTTGATGCCTCGGCCGCGAGGCACGGCCACCCCACGCACGTTTCGGGCGCAATGGCGTGCTGAGGTTTCTCGGGCGTCGCCTGCTGATGATGATCGGCACGATGCTGGCGGTTTCCGTGCTGACCTTCCTGTTGCTGGAAGTAAACGGCGACAGCGTCGTGGTGAAGGTGCTCGGCCCTTACTCGGTTCAGGAACAGCGGCTGATCTGGCTGGAAGCCAACGGCTACAATGAACCCGCCTTGCAACGGTATTTCACCTGGCTCTGGGACGCGATGCGCGGCGATTTCGGGGAGTCCATCCGCTACCGCGCGCCGGTGGCCGACATACTCTGGCCGCGGCTGGCCAATACCGCCATCCTGGCATCGGTGGTGTTCGGTATCATGGTTCCGTTGTCCATTACCGCAGGCGTCTTGGCGGGCATGAACGAGGGCGGCGTCGCGGACCGCGTCATCTCCACCACCTCGATCCTGACGACCTCTGTTCCGGAGTTTGCGAGCGCGGTTTTCCTCGCCTTTTTCTTCGTCTTCTACCTTGGCTGGTTTCCCGCGACCTCGACCATGACCGGCGGATTTGACCCGATGCAACTGGTCATGCCTGCGATGGTCCTGATCCTTTTCGGCTTTGGTTACATCGCCCGGATGATGCGGGCCTCCATGGCCGAGGTGATGCAGACAAACTACATCCGCACCGCGGTTTTGCGCGGCATCCCGTTCCGCCGCGTGGTCACGCGCCATGGATTGCGGAACGCGCTGATCGCGCCCTTCACGGTCATCATCTTGCAGATCAACTGGCTGTTGTCGGGTGTGATCGTCGTGGAGTTCTTCTTTGCCTATCGCGGCTTCGGCGCCCTGATTCTGGAGGCGTCGCTGACCCAGGACATCAAGCTTTTGCAGGCTTGCACCATGGTGTCGGTCGTCGTCGCCGTTACCACCCAGACCATCGCCGATATCGGATATGGCTATCTCAACCCAAGGGTGCGTGTGACATGACCGAAGCCTCCGCCCCGTCTCCCGTCCCGCAGCGGCGCAAGCTGCGCATTCCAAAGGTTCTGACAAGCCCCGTGGCCGTGATCGGCGGCAGTATCGTGATCTTCTGGTGCCTCGTGGCTCTCTTCGCGCCGCTGCTTTCCCCCTATAGCCCGGTCGCACAATTCACCCCGTTCCAGACTCTTGGATCCACGGGCCCGGACGGTCAGTATTTCCTTCTCGGCACCGATCATCTGGGCCGGGACATGGCCTCCAGATTGATCTGGGGCACGCGGCGTGTGCTGTTTTATTCCGTTGCGGCCACGGCATCGGCTTACGTGGTGGGCGTGACGATGGGGCTAGTGGCGGGATATCTGCGCGGTTGGATCGACGACGTACTTTCAACCATCACCAACATCGTTTTGTCGTTTCCGGTGCTGGTCCTCTACGTCGTACTGATCTCAGTCTTTGGCGCGTCGGTCATGAACATCGTCCTGGCCATCACCTTCGCCAGCGCACCGGGGATCATGCGAATTGTGCGTGGCGTCGTCTTCGACCTGCGAAACCGCGACTATGTCGCGTCGGCGCAGACACGAGGCGAAAGCTCGATCTACATCATGTTCTTCGAAATACTGCCCAACGCGACCTCGCTTCTCATCGTCGATGCCTGCCTGCGTCTGGGGTATGTTACCATAACCATCGGCGTGCTGGGCTTCCTCGGCCTTGGCCTGCCACCACCGCAGCCAGACTGGGGTGGTATGGTGAACGAGACGCGGTCGATGGCCTCTTTCGCGCCGCATCTGACGATCGTGCCCTGCCTTGCGATATCGTCGCTCGTGTTGGGGCTCAACCTTCTGGCCGACGGACTGCGCGAGACGGAGCTGAAGGACTGACACATGCGACCTGAGCCCTCTTCGTGTTGTCGCAATGAGAGCCTTGTCCGTCTTGAAGGCAGGCACACTGAGGCTCGAACGAGGATCGGACGCAAGAGGCGACGCATGGGGGACGAACCAACAAGACGGAAGGGCGCACGCCCGCGCCGGTCGCGCGCGCCGGGCCTGAAGCAACTGCCCTGGGCCGCGCTGTCGAACACCTTTCCGCCGGTTGAACCGCTGTCAACGGATCAGATCGAGGCAATTCATGAGACCTCCATGCGCATCCTTGAGGATTACGGCATCGAGGTGATGAATGACCGGACCTGCGATCTTTTCTCCGCCGCCGGGGCCGAGGTGGACCGCAGCACCGGGGTCGTGCGGATCGACCGCGCGCTTCTGGCGGAGTCCATAGCGACGGCCCCGCAGCGCTTCCGCCTGACCCCCGGCAACCCCGACCGGGCGATTGATATCGGCGGCCGAGCTCTTGTGTTCGGGCTTGTCGCCGGGCCGCCCAACGTAAGCGACGCAGAGCGCGGGCGCCGCCCCGCCACGATGGAGGATTACCGGAATTTCATCCGGCTGGCGCAGTTTTTCAACATCATCCACATGATCGGCAACCAGGTCGTGGCACCCATGGATTTGCCCGCCGAAACCCGGCACCTCGATACCTATCATGCCAACCTAACCCTGTCTGACCTAGTGTTTCACGCCACCGCCATCGGGCGCGGTCGGGCGCGTGACGCGATCGAGATGACGGCCATCGCGCGTGGCATGACGCCGGAGCAGATGCTGGACGATCCCGGCGTCATCACGATCATCTCCGTCAACTCGCCGCGCCGGTTCGACGGGGAAATGGCCGAGGGCCTGATCGCGATGTCGGAAGCCGGACAAGCGGTGGTCGTGACGCCCTTCACGCTGATGGGCGCGATGACCCCGGTGACCCTGCCGGCGGCCTTGGCCCAACAGAACGCCGAGGCCCTGTTCGGGGTCATGCTGACGCAGCTGGTGCGGCCCGGGGCACCGGTGATGTACGGCGCTTTCACCTCCAACGTGGATATGCGAACCGGGGCGCCCGCGATGGGCACGCCCGAAAACGCGCTTGCCAACATGGCCAGTGGCCAACTGGCCCGACGCTACGGCCTGCCTTATCGCGCCACGAACGGCAATGCCTCCAACGCCGTCGATGCGCAGGCGGCTTACGAGACGCAGATGTCGCTCTGGGCGGCGATGCTTGGCGGGGCAAATGTGGTATACCATGCAGCGGGATGGCTTGAAGGGGGGCTGACGGCGTCGTTCGAGAAACTCGTGCTCGACGTGGAAATGCTGCAGCAAATGGCCGTGATGATGCAACCGTTGCAGGTGGATGAGGCTACGCTGGGCCTTGAAGCGATCGCCAATGTGCCCACCGGCGGGCATTTCTTCGGTGAAGCGCACACGCTGGAGCGGTACGAAACCGCCTTTTACCAGCCGATCCTGTCGGACTGGTCGAACTTTGAGAATTGGGAAGCGGCCGGGTCCCTGACCGCCACGCAACGCGCGACTCGGGTCTGGAAACAGGCGCTGAAGGAATACGCGCCGCCCACTATGGATCCGGACAGGCGCGAGGCGTTGGATGCCTACGTCAGTCGCCGACGCGAGGAGATCAAGACCAAAGGATTGTGACAACAGACTGATCAACCGACCCTCAAACCAAGGAGTTAGAGCCATGAAGAACCCGACACTGACACGCCTCAGCGAATGGATGCGGGAAGGAAAGCTGTCCCGCCGCGACTTTGTTCGGCAGGCGACCCTTCTGGGCGTTGCGGCACCGGCCGCTTACAGCCTTGCAGGTCTGGTTCAGCCAGCCCGCGCGCAAGGCCTGCCGCGCGGCGGCACGCTGACGATGGCGATGCGGGTAATGGATGTGTCGAACCCGCACGCGATTTCCTTCGACGAGGGCGGATTCCCGATTCGGGTTTGCGTCGATCACCTGACGCGCACGGGCCAGGACAACATCACGCGGCCCTGGCTCTTGCAGGGCTGGGATGTCAGCGACGATCTGCGCACATGGACGCTGAACCTGCGACCTGGGGTTGCCTGGGCGAACGGCCGAGTCTTTACGGCCGAAGATGCCGCGTGGAACGTCAGCCGCGTGTTGGACCCCGCGACTGGGTCGTCGATCCTTGGCCTGATGTCGGGCTACATGCTCAACGAGATCGACACCGGCGAACTGGATGACGACGACAACCCGATCATGTCATCGGAGTTGTGGGATGCCAACGCCATCGAGGTCGTCGATGACGTGACGCTGCGCCTGAACCTCAAGGTCGCGGAAACCGCATTGCCGGAGCACCTGTTCCACTTCCCGTTCTACATGATGGATCCCGAAGAGGGCGGCACCTATGGCGTCGGATCGAACGGCACCGGGCCCTACACGTTGGTGGAGCACGCAGTGGGCGAGATCGCGGTGATGGAACGCCGCCCGGGCGAGCATTATTCGGGCCAGGGCTACCTCGACCGGATCGTTCTGACCGACCTTGGCGAGGATGCCTCCGCCTCCCTCGGGGCGCTTCTGACCCAGGAGGTCGATGGCATCTACGAGATGTCCGAGACCCAGGCGCCGATGGTTTCCAGTGCCCCGCACCTCACGGTCTATCGGGCCAACACGGCGCTGACGGCGGTTGCGCGGGGCAAGGTCACGCAACCGCCCTTCGACGACCCGCGGATCATGCTGGCCATGCGCCATGCCACCGACCCGGAGGCCGTGCTCAACCTTGCACTGCGCGGCAATGGCGGCATGGGCGATCACACCCACGTCTCCCCGATCCACCCGGAATGGGCCGATCTTGGCGGCTTCCCCTACAACCCGGAACGCGCCGCGGAGATCCTGGCCGAGGCCGGCTATCCCGACGGCATCGACCTGGAAATGGTGGTGAAGACGCAGCCCGCCTATGAACTCGACGTGGCACAGGTCATGGTCGAGAACTGGGCGGCGGCAGGCATTCGCGTGACGTTGCAGACCTTGCCGGCTTCGTCTTTCTGGGACCAGTGGACGGATTACCCGTTCAGCCTGACCGCCTGGGGGCACCGCCCGCTGGGTACGATGGTCCTTGGCCTGGCCTACCGCACGGGTGTGCCATGGAACGAAAGCAGCTTCTCTAATGCGCGCTTCGATGACCTGCTGGTGGAGATCGGCGGCACCGTCGATCCCGATGAACGGACCCGGATCATGGGCGAGTTGATGGGCATCATGCGCGAGGAAGGCCCGATTGTGCAGCCGTTCTTCATGCAGGTGGCCACGGCCTTCAACAACCGGGTGCTTGGCCTCGAGATGCATCCGACGAAGTTCTACTTCTTCGACGAGTTGGCCGTAGAGGCCTGATTGTACAGCACCGGCCCCATGCACGCGGGGCCGGTGCCACCATTTTCAGGAGGCTTTCATGACGGACGTAATCGACCCCGAGGCGCGCGAGATTCCAGTGATCGACGTGGCCCCCTTTCGCGACGGAAGCGCGCGGTCCCATGTCGCCGACGCCGTGGCGCAGGCTTGTGAAACTATAGGTTTTTTCGTCATCACGGGGCATGGGATCGCGCCCGAAAAGCTGACCCGTCTGATCGCCGGAGCGCGGGATTTCTTCGACCAGCCCGAGGCGCTGAAAACGCGCATCAAGCGCCATGGCACGAATTTCGGTGGCCCGACCTACGTGCCGCTGAACTCTGAAAGTCTGGGCGCGCTGGATGGCGAGGTCGGCGAGGCTGACCTGAAGGAATCGCTCGATGTCTCGCCGCGCCATCTGGGCGACCATTGGGTTGCGGGCACAGAGGATCTTGCACGAGGCCTGGGTGGAAGCCTATGCCGCCTACGAGGTGCTGGCCGCCGATCTGCGCGCGCTGTTCTGCGTGGCTGCGGGCCTGCCCGAAGATGCGCTGGAGCCCGCCTTCGACAAACATGCCTCCTCCACCCGGATGCTGAATTACCCCGAGGTTCATGGCAAACTGAAGGCCGGGCAGACGCGCGCGGGTGTGCATACCGATTACGGCGCCTTCACCGTGATCCGCGGCGACGACGCGCCGGGCCTGCAGGTGCGCGCGCTTGATGGGACATGGATTGATGTGCCGTCCGTGCCGGGATCGTTCGTGGTCAATATCGGCGACCTGTTGATGCGGTGGACGAACGACCGCTGGATCTCCACGCCGCACCGGGTGGTGACATTGACCGATGCCGAATATTCGCCGCGCAGGCAGTCGGTAGCGTTCTTCTGCAACCCGGGGCCACATGCCGTGATCGAGTGTTTGCCGCCGTTTGTCCCCGCAGGCGGTACACCGAAATACCCGCCGATCCGGTATCAGGCCTATGCCGAGGCGAAATTTCGCGAGCAGGTGGGCGATCCCAATTTGGAGCTGCCCATCGACACACGTTGAGGCGACGGCGGAGCGGGCCTAAAGCTGCACCTCCGCCGCATGGTCGCCGGTTTGCAGCCAGCGCAGATAGGCGGCCATCGCCTCGTGAAGAGGGGTGGGGCGCCAGCCGAACTCACCCTCTAGCCGGTCGGTGGCGCGGATCGACCACACCCCGCCGCGGCGATCGGTGCGTTGCACGTAGTCCGGATCTTCCGTTTCAACTATCTCGACTTCCGGGCACACGATTTGTGCGCCCTTAGCCAGATCCGCCAATGCAGCCGGTCGCCCCAAGCCGATGTTGTAGCACGGGTGCTGCAACTTAGTTGCATTCAGGATCATCGCCATTGCGCGCCCGGCATCGGGCGCATAAAGCCAGTCATAACCCGCCTGTACGTCATTGACCGTCAGCGCGCGCCCCGACAAAGCCGCCCGCGCGATGTGCCACGGCGCCGGGTGCTGCATGCGCCCTTCGGTATCGCGGTCAAGCGGGCCGAAGATGGCGGAGGGTCGGACTGAAACCGCGTCGATCCGGTTCAGCGCGGCCCACCGCGCCAAAAGCCACTCGCCGGTTGCCTTGGTGATATCGTAGGTTGCGTCTTGCGGGGCCAGTGGCGTGTCCTCCCCCACCGGGGGCGCATGCGGCGCATCGGAAGCACTCTCCACGCCGTAGCCATACACGCCCGACGACACGTAGAGCACGCGGCGCGGCTTTGGCCTCAGACTGGCGGCCCATTTCAACATGGCGACCGTGCCCATGACATTCACATCGACGGTCTCGGCCCAGAGCGCGATTTCCTCCGCCTGCGTCATCGGACAGAGCGCGGCACCATGCACCAGCAGATCCACCGGGCCTTTCACGACTTCGGTCCAGTCCTCCGGGTGCCGGACATCGCCGGCAACAAACGTCGTCCGGTCGGTCAACGGGCCAAGATAGTCCGTCACCTCCAGCCCCGGCGCCGTGCGTCCAACCACGGTGACACGCGCACCGGGGGTGGCGGCGAGCCATTCACGGATGACATGCACCATCAAGAACCCGGTGCCGCCGGTGACGACGGCGTGTGCGCCGCTCATCGCCACGTCTCGTCGATCGGATAGGAAGACAGACGTTCATAGCCGGTTTCGGTAATCAGCACCTGCTCCTCCAGCTTCACGCCCTCCGCCCCGCCGACCGCGCCGACATAGCTTTCGACACTGACCGTCATCCCAGGGAGCAGGACCGTTTCCATGGCGCCGCGATCCAGATATTTCGCGGGCACGGCGACCGGATGCTCATCGGCGAGGCCGACCCCATGAAACAGGCCGAGATACTGCTGTGCTTCGTAGCGCTCCGGCAGGCGGAACGAGCGTTCCGAGACCTCCGTGGTGCTGACACCCGGCCCCAGCAGATCGCGGTTGTGGTCGATCTGATCGCGGGAGACGGACAAAAGCTCCGCCTGTGCGCCCGTGGGCCGCGTCTCGCCGCAGATCCACGCGCGGGAGATGTCGCAGACATAGCCGTAGGGCCCCACCAGATCGGTATCGAAGCTCACGATCTCGCCTTCCGCAATGACCTTGGCGCCGCATTCCTGATACCACGGGTTGGTGCGCGCACCGGAGGCCAGAAGCCGGGTCATGATCCATTCGCCGCCAAGCTCAATATTGGCCTGATGCAGAAGCGACCACAGCGCGTTTTCCGTGATGCCGGGGGTAAGGGCCGTGCGCATACGGGCCACCCCTTCTTCGCAGGCGGCGACGGCGATGCGCATCGCGGCAATCGCGTCGGGCGATTTCATGATCCGGGCTTCTTCCGCCAGCGCCATCCCATCTTCAATGCTCAAACCCGCCGCCAGAAGCGCGAAGGTGCCGGTCGTGTCGACCCGGTCCACCGCCACGCGCCGGTTGCCGCAGCCGTGTCGTGCGACCTCTGACGCGATCTCGGCGGCGAATTCCCGCGCCTTGGTCACCCCGTCATCGCCGGCGGCAAAATGGAACCAAGGTGTGCCCACGCGCACCTCGTCGATCATCGGCAGCGCTTCGCCCAGATGCCGGGCGCCATGGAATTCCCAAAGAATGACAGGGCGGCGGCGAAGACGAGGCAGTATCGGGCCGGATTATGCAGCGTCCAGACCTGCATGTTGGTACAATCGGTCGCGTATCGGATATTCACCGGGTCGAAGAACAGGGCCGCTGCGATGTCCCGGCGGTTCAGTTCCGCCCGCACCCGACCAAGGCGGTAGGCGCGCATCGCGTCAAGGCCGACAGTCCTCTCAGCGCCTGATCCGTTGTCCTTCATCGCAACCCCGCATCGCGACCTCGCTTGCCACAGTATTCATTCCAGACCGGGCTCATGGCGGTCCCGATCCGACCACTTCGCAATTATTCTGTCGCCTCCGGAACAGCACGAGGCCGGAGCACGGTTGAGGATGTGATTGGTGGCCTGAAATGGGAGAAACTTCATGTCCGTGGTTCCTGTGCTCGACATCGCAGCGTTCCTTGTTGGGGGGGCGGATGAAAAGGCCGCCGTCGCAGCAAAGCTGGATGAGATCTGCCGCGATATCGGCTTTCTCTGCCTCACGGGACACGGTGTGCCGGACAGGCTTTTCGACGAGATCTACGACGTCTCCAAAGCGTTCTTTCGGCAGGACCTTTCCGATAAGGTGCGGACGGCGCAACCATCGCGCGATGTCGTCCGCGGATACATCGGCGTCGGCGCCGCGGCGCTCGCTGACACCATGGGCGAAGAGACACCGCCCGATTGGAAGGAAAGCTTCAGCGCCGGACCGGTCGATATCGACACGAGCGATCCGTATTTCACCGCCCCCGGCGCTCGCGGGCATTTTGCACCCAACAACTGGCCGGATGCGCCAGCGCGGTATGGCGATGTCTGGACGGTGTACTACCGCGAAATGACCCGGCTGGCGGCGGACATGATGCGGATCTTCGCGGTCGCACTCGACCTGCCGGAGGACTTCTTCGAGGACAAGATTGACCGACATATCTCCATCCTCGGCGCGATGTATTACCCGGAACAAACCCATTCGCCTGAACCGGGACAGCTGCGCGCCGGTGCGCATACCGATTTCGGGACCATGACGATCCTGCGCCCCGACAGCGCGCCGGGCGGCCTGCAGGTGCGCACCAAGGCCAACACGTGGGAGCCTGTGCGCGCGCCCGATGGCGCCTTCGTGGTTAACATCGGAGACATGATGGCGCGCTGGACGAATGATCGCTGGGTCTCCACCCTGCACCGGGTCGTCAACCCGCCGGTGGACGTCGCCGTCGGTAGCGAACGCCTGTCGATCGGTTTCTTCCACGAGCCGAACTACGACACCATGGTAAGTTGTCTGCCATCGTGCCAATCCTCTGAGAACCCACCGAAATTCGAGCCCATTCTGGCAGGTGAACACCTTTATGCGCAATTCAGTAGCCAGGCGCGCGACGCTGCTGCCAAGACCGGATAGCAAGATGGTGTCATCGCGGGAGTTGGAGGGGCGTGTGGCCGTTGTAACTGGCGGCGGCAGCGGCATTGGCGCGGCGATCTGCAGGGCGCTGGCTGCCGAAGGTGCGGTTGTGGCCGTCCTTGATATCGATGGCAATAGCGCCAAGAGGGTTGCCGATGCGATCGGCGGAACAGCCTTGGCCGTCGACGTGGCCGATGCGGCGGCCTGCGCACTGGCGGTTGCCACAATCGCCGATCAGCTGGGCCCGCCCAGCATCCTTGTTTGTTCCGCCGCCTACTTCGCGCCGCGCGTACCATTGGCCGAGCTTGCATTTGACGTGTGGGAGACTTGCCTGAGTGTCAATATCGGCGGGCATTTCAACATGTGCAAAGCCTGCATCCCGTGCATGGTGGATGCCGGTGGTGGATCTATCGTTCATATCTCGTCAATCATGGCGACCGTCGCCAACCATGGTCAGGCCGCCTATTGCACCACCAAGGGGGCCGTCACGAAGCTCTCGAAAGGTATTGCGCTCGACTACGCCGACAAGGGCATCCGGTCCAACACGATTCAGCCCGGCGGGATCGCAACGAAGGGTATGGCCGACCTCTATGGAGGCGACATGGAGCGCGCCGAGAAGGAGTGGGGAGCGGTGATGCATCCCATCGGGCGTTTGGGCAAAGTGGAAGAGATCGCGGACGCTGCCGTTTTCCTCGCGAGCGAGCGATCCAGTTTTATCACCGGTGCGGACTTGCCAGTGGAAGGCGGCTACTCGATCCGGTGACGCGCCCGCTGTAGTTGACGGCTTGGCGAAAGTGAACGCCCCCGTTCTTTGCAGGCGCCGGGAAGGCAACCCGCAATATGCCACTGGGATTCGTGCGCGGCGAAAGGCTCTTTTTATATTGAACAAAAACGCAGCAGACAGAGATGCCATGTCTCCCTTGGTCTTTATTCGTGAGAACGTCCGCTTCCTCTCAGCCGGTGCCGTGCTGTCGTTTTCGTCGTCCTACGGCCAGACAGTCTTCATCGCCATATTCACAGCCCAGATCATGGACAGCTATGGCCTTAGCGATGGTCAGTGGGGCGCAATTTATTCCTTGAGCACGTCGGCTTCTGCGATCGTCATGTTTTGGGCCGGCGGCGTGACCGACAGATTCCGGGTTTGGCAACTCGCATGGTTCATCATGCCCTCTCTCGCGCTGGTCTGCCTCGCGATGGCGGCAAGCACGACGGTCCTTGGCTTGGTATTCATTGTCTTTTTGCTTAGGTTTCTGGGGCAAGGTATGATGACCCAACTGGCTGTCGTGGCTATGGCAAGGTGGTTTGCCGCACGGCGGGGTCTGGCCTTATCAATATCGGCAATTGGGTTGGCTGTCGGGACAGCGACGTTCCCGATCGTCGTCGCCTCCCTTTTCGAAGTTGTGTCATGGCGCACGGTCTGGGTCATGGCCGCGGCGTTCTTGATGCTGACATTTCCCCTAATTCTTTGGCTTCTGTCTGCGGAGCGATCACCGCAATCCCATGCCGAGGAGCCCAATAGCGCTGGGATGTCTGGACGTCACTGGACCAAATCCGAGGTTTTGCGATCGCGGGTTTTTTGGCTGCTCTTGCCGATGCTTCTCGGCCCCCCTGCCTGGGGAACAGCGTTGTACTTTCAACAGGTGCATGTGGCCGAAGTTAAGGGCTGGCCGTTGGTCGACTACCTTGCCCTTGTCCCGCTCCTGGCGGGCATTTCTGTTGTCGCGACCGTGCTTTCGGGACAGGCCATTGACAGGTTCGGATCAGCACGCCTTGCAACGGTTTATCTCATGCCGATCGCGCTAGCGTTCTTTATCATCGGGATTGCCGAAACGCTGGAGATGGCCGCTGTAGGTATAGCGTTCCTTGGCGTTGGCTACGGAATTCAGGCGACATTGCCGACCGCATTCTGGGCAGAGTTTTTCGGAACGCGCCATATCGGTGCAATCAAGGCTGTCTCGGCCAGTATCATGGTGCTTGGGTCTGCGATCGGCCCTGGAGTTTCGGGCTTATTGATCGATTTCGGTTTGACGTTTCCTGCACAGATGATTGGCATCAGTGTGTATTTCCTGACTGCAAATGTTTTGGTCTGGTTGGCTGTGCGCGAAGCGCGCACGCATCTTCCAGCGGCCCAGGAAACCCTCTTTGACGCCTGAACACGTGTGCCCCGAAGACACTTCGAACACTTGCAACGCCTCTGATCTCTGTGGCGCTAGAGCCGATCGGTATGCGAGCAGATGGTGACGAAATTCAGTTTTCGCGATTTTTCCCCGGTGTTGAGGCTAGCGTGTCACGGATTAGACTGCGATCGAAGTCGTCCTACGAACGAACCCATGCAAGAGAGCAATCTCGCCACACATCGTTTTGACACCAACACGTCAATCTCCGCCGATCAACTACCTAGCGTCCGATTGCGAGCGGGTGAGCAGGAGTTCGAACCTGCAGGATTGACGACTTAGAGCTCAAGTCGAACCATGAAGATGCGGGACCGGGCCGGGAACGTATCCGTGTTGAATGAGCGTCTTTATCGCGACATTGTTTCGCCGCCTTGCTAAACTCCCCCTCAGATCGCCTAAATGGCAATTGTCGGGCCTTCAGTATACGGATTCGATCTTGGTCCCGGTCATTGACGTCACTCCAAAAGAAACAGACGTGGAGACCACGGATATGTACGAATGGGAAAGCCTTAGCGAATTCATCAAGCACTCTAGCAAGAAGGATAGGGTCTTCTTTTCCATAGCTTGCGTCGTCTTGATACTTTTGTTCACCATCTACGTGAACTGGCCCCCCTTTCGACCGGACACTCGGGCATAACCATGGAGGCTTAGGGATAGCCCTAAGCACGTGCTTATGTCTGACTATGAAATCATCACCGATGGTGGCCGCAGGCGTCGCTGGTCGTCATCCGAGAAGCTACGGATCGTCGAGGAAACACTGGACGAGACCGCCAGCATCTCGGTCGTTGCACGCCGCAATGGCGTGGCACCGAACCTGCTGTATCGTTGGCGGCGTCTAATGCTGGAAGGGGGAGCCGTGGCCGTGTCAGGAGACGATGACGTCACAAGCAATCGCGCTGTCCGGCAGATGGAGGATCGCATTCGCGAGCTGGAGCGCCAACTGGGGCGAAAGACGCTCGAAGTCGAGATCCTGAAGGAGGCGCTCGACAAGTCGCGCTCAAAAAAACTGACGTGGCTTGCGCAGTCGCAGCCGAAGGACGGTTCCCGATGAGCGTCGTGGCCGAGACCCTCGGTGTTTCCCGCTCAAACCTCCACGATCGTCTGAAGGGAAGCGCGAAGCCGCGGCGGCGCTATCAAAAAGCGCAAGACGCGGCGGTGGTGCCGCTGATCACCGCGCTCGTGGCGGCACGTCCAACTTACGGATACCGCCGGATTACAGCCATTCTGAATCGGCAGTTGCGTGCCACCAGCGCCGCTGCCGTAAACCACAAGCGGGTCTACCGCATCATGCAGGCCCAGAATCTGCTGTTGGCGCGGTCCTACACCGAACGATCCGACCGCGCCCACAACGGTAAGATCGTGACGATGCGCTCGAACCTGCGCTGGTGTAGCGATGGCTTCGAGTTCACCTGCTGGAACGGCGACATCGTTCGCGGGGCCTTCATCATCGACGCCCATGACCGCGAGATCATCTCCTGGTGCGCTGTCGTGAACGCAGGCATCAGCGGATCGGACGTGCGTGACATGATGCTGTCGGCGGTAGAGGCGCGGTTTGCAGGGCATCGCGCACCGCACCAGGTCGAGATGCTCAGCGATAATGGATCACCCTACATCGCCAAGGACACCTGCATCTTCGCACGCCAGCTCGGCCTGAAACCCTGCTTTACCCCGGTGAGGAGCCCGCAGAGCAACGGAATATCAGAGGCATTCGTCAACACCCTGAAGCGGGATTACGTGAACATCGAGTTATGAGTGAATTCTGGTGTCCGGGTGATTTGAAAGCTGGCGGTGCATCTGGTTGGTTTGTTGTTGCGACACAAGCCACCAACCATTCAAGGACGCACCACCATGGACGACGCTACCATTATTGATTTCACCGGTCGAGACGCGGTCACTGATCCGCTGACTGATCTTCTGCGCAAGGGTGCGCGGGAATTGCTTCAAGCGGCTGTTGAGGCCGAGCGGGATGCATTTCTTGCCAGGTTTTCCGAGCGCCGCACGTCGGATGGCCGCGCAGCGGTCGTCGGCAGCGGCTATCATCCTGAACGCGCGGTGCAAACCGGGATCGGACCAGTCACGGTGAAGGTGCCAAAAGTGCGGGCGAAAGACGGAAAACCAGTGACGTTCCACTCGGCACTGGTCCCGCCCTATGTCCGGAAGGCCAAATCTATCGATGCCGCGCTGCCCTGGCTGTATCTGAAAGGTATTTCTACCGGTGAAATGGGCACAGCATTGAGGGTGCTTCTTGGCCCGGACGCCACCGGTTTCTCCGCAAAGACCGTTTCGCGCCTGAAAGGCCAATGGGCGGCGGAATACAACGAATGGCGCAAGGCAGATCTGAGCCGGGATGAATGGGTCTATGTCTGGGCGGACGGCATTTACAGCGGGTTGCGCGGCACCGATGACCGGCTCTGCGTTCTTGTCGTCATCGGGGTCAACGCACGGGGAGAAAAGCATTTTCTTGCCATCGAGGACGGCGTCCGGGAAAGTACCCAAAGTTGGCGAGAGGTACTGCTTGGTCTCAAAAGCAGGGGTCTTAGCTTCCCGAAACTGGGCATCGGCGATGGTGCTATGGGCTTCTGGTCAGCCCTGGAGGAAGTGTTCCCCTCCACCAAACAGCAACGTTGTTGGGTGCATAAAACCGGCAACGTACTGAATTATCTACCCAAGCGTACCCAGCCAAAGGCCAAGAAGATGCTGCATGACATTTGGCAGGCTGAGACGCGAGAGGATGCGCATGCCGCTTTTGATCTGTTCATCGAAACCTTCGAGGCGAAGTACCCGAAGGCCACTGAATGTTTGATCAAGGACCGAGAAGAACTGATGACCTTTTACGACTTCCCGGCCCAGCACTGGCAAAGCATCCGCACGTCAAATCCCATCGAAAGCGCCTTCGCGACGATACGGCATCGAACCAAGCGCACCAAAGGCTGCCTCAGCCGAGACGGTATGCTTCATATGATGTTTAAACTCGGCCAATGCGCAGAGAAAAGCTGGCGCAAACTGCGCGGCTTTGTCCATCTCGCCGACGTCATTCAGGGCGTCGATTTCGTCAACGGCATCAAGCCATCAAACACAGATCAGGCCGCCGCATGACGACCGCTTGGACACCAGAATTGACAGTAGCTCGTGAACATCACGCCGCTGCCAGATGCCGTCACCGCCCTTGGATTGATCGCCGGGTGGATCGAAGACTACAATGAAAACCACCCGCACTCGGGGCTGAAGATGCGCTCACCACGCGAGTTCATCTCAGCTCAAACCGCAACCGCCTGAGTGTCCGGTGAAACGGGGGCAAGATCACTACGGCGCTCTGTCATAGGTCATCTCAGAGGGGGCATTGTTGCAGAAAGGTGGCTTGAGACATGGCTGCCCCTTTCCCCTTCAAGGTCAGGCGGCGCGGGCGTTCTCGGCGGTGCCGAGGGCGTTGAAGCGGTTCATGGGGACGAAGCGGTTGTGGATTTCGGCGGTTTGTCGGTCGGGGTCCCGTACCGCGATACGCTCTCCGAAGGACTTGAGGCAGCGCATCTTGGCTTAGGCGCGGCTGCGGGCGTGTTTTCCTGTCCATTGCTTCCAGAACGCCCGGCCATAGTGACGTGTGGCGCGCAGGGTTTCGGTGCGCGCTTTGGCGGCTGGGCTGTCCTCCTTCCATGGCCGACCTTTCTTGCGGATCGGGGTGATCGCGGTGGCGCCGCGCGCGATGACTGCGGCGTGGCAGCGGCCTGTTTCGTAGGCACCATCTGCGGTCACGGTGCCGATCTCTTCGCCTTCAGGGATTTGGACCTGTAGGGTCTTCTGCCTATGGCACAGCGTGGAGTAATCCGGAACAGGCCAGTCCAGCCCCGGTAGCCGCAGAAGGCTGGCGACCATCCAGGCGGCCTGCCCGAGCGGCAGCTTGAACAGCACTTTGATCGACAGGCAGAACTGGATCGCCGCATTCGGAAAGACCGGCGGGTGCCCAGGGCGGCCCTCATGCGGTGCATGCCAGGCCATCTCCTTGTCCAGCCAGATCAACAGCGACCCGCGCTTCCTGAGCGCGGCGTTGTAGGCGGACCAGTCCGTCGTGCGCTAGCGGGCGGGCTCGGGCTTGCTCATACCACCCGTCTAACCGCATGGATTCGTGATGTGAATCCTTCGTAGGCAGAGTTCTGCAACAACGCCCGTCCTAGGGGATAAACGGCGCCTCGCGGATGCCTGCTTGTCGGCTGTGCCCAAGCGTATTGGACCGGAAGGAGGGCGGGGCAGACGCGACGTTCGCTATGCCGCGGTGGGCAGCCGTCGTGCGATCAACTTCAGGCAACACACCGGTCTCTTCGGAGCCAAGAGTGGGTACATCGTGCCCGATGAATTCGGCCCGCGCGCAGCTTATGGCGCCGTTTCTGGCGGCGGGTTTCTCTGGGACCATTGTCCACTGCTGAGTGAGTTCGGGCGCCAACGCGACCATAATTCGGCGTGGGTCGGCATCAATTTTTGACCGGTGACGCAATCCGGATTTGATTGGGCTGTCGGTGCGATCCAAGCCGAGATAGGCGGCCCTCACTCAAACCCGGTATCCATGATCAATAGAGCCTCTGGCTCTTGCATCACCTGGAGGAATGGATGGTTTGTCTCGCCGGAATAAAGCCGTAGGCAGCGGAGGGAGCAATTCGTGTGCATTCCATCGTGAAGGCCCGCAAAGGAAAGTATCCGTGCGTCCAACAATGGCGCAATGGTGCTTTGGCATACCAGCCGGCTTTCGTGCTGGACGCAGCAAACGACCGCGTTCTCGCCAAGCCAATCAATCCGCTCGTCCCCAATGCCGTAGTACTGTTGACGGCGATCGACGGCACATGGGTTGTCGTCATCAGGCGGAACAAACGCAATACTGCATCAGGTTTGGTTCGCTGGTCCCCGCCCGCGATCCTGAACCGAGACATCGAAACACAACCTGGCGCCCGGACTTCGTGCCGGGAGCAGAGTGACTTTGTCCGGAAGACTGGTAGCTGAGGGGCGTTACCCCCAATCCCCCCGACCCGATTTCTGGATCTTCGCGATTATTAGGAAAGGCCGAGAATAATGGTCTTCTGAATGGAAATCCTTCGATTTTCGTGGATTGTGGACGCAGAGGGCGCGCAATCGATCAAGCCATGGACGGCACGGGCTACATGAGAACTCACTCCATCATGCAAGAGCGTGATCGCGTCGAACCTGTCCTGAGCACTGTCTGTCCTTATTTGCAGAGCCGATGGCCTGAAGCTGGCCATGCATCCGGTCGGGCTTCGACGCCGCGGTTCTGATTTGCCATTGCGCATCCGCCACGCATTTCTCAGAATGCTTGTCTCTCGATCAGACCTTAGGCGACAGATTGGCGCGCCGCGCCGCGCCGTTCAGAAAGGCGGCAATTTTTCTTGGCCAAGACACGCAGTTCACGCCCCGGTGCAAGACACTCCCGACCCGTGCAGGTTTCCGTCGCTATCAAGGAGTGGTTTGTCGAACGGAACATGCAAACGGGCGATCGCCTGCCGACCGAGGCCGAGTTGATGGCGCGGTTCGGCATGGCCAAGGGGACGATCCGTGAGGCCATGCGCATCCTCGAGGCGCAGGGTCTGATCGAAACCCGCACCGGCCCCGGCGGTGGCAGCTTCGTCGGTGAAGTCACCGCGGACCGCGCCAAGGCGCTGCTGGCGAATTACTTCTACTTCAATGAGTTGTCAGTCGCCGATATCTACCAGCTGCGCCGCGTGCTGGAGCCCGAGCTTGCGGCGTCGCTCGCCGGAAACCTGTCGGAAGACCAGCTCGCAGCCCTCGAAGCCGTAGTTGCGCAATACCCCAAGCCCGCCCAAAGCACCGAGGAAGAACGCGATCAGCACATCGCCTCGCTCAAGTTCCACCGGACGCTGGCGAATTTCTCCGACAATCCGCTGCTGGCGTTCGTGGTCAGTTTCATGGGCCGGGTGCTATCGGACCTGACGGTCTACCGACAGCTCTACGCGGCGCCCAACCCGGAACTCTACAGCAAGGGGCTGGCCTATCAGACGGACCTGATCGCCGCCCTGCGCGCGGGCCGGGCAGAGGATGCGCGCAAGATCATGGCCGCCCACATGAAGACCGCCGAAGCGCTGATGCAGGTGCAGGAAGCCCGCGTGCTGCGGATGTTCTTCGCGGAATAAGCCCCGTCAAATGTCGCCAGCGGCAGGCGCCCGGTGCGGGTGGTCCAGAATGGGCACCATGTCGATCCATCCCGCATAGGGCTGCGTCTGCGAGGCCTCGTAAAGCGCCCCGAGGGCCGCCAGCGGATCGTCCGAGAGGTCCACCCGCAATGTCAGCGGAGCGATATCGCGCCCCACCACGAGAAGCGCCGCCGATTTCAGCCCGCGCGCATCGCCGCCCGCCCGCGCGGCCGCGTGCACGGCCGCCATCAACCGCTCTGCAAAGGAAAGCGCCCCGGCCGTGCCATAGCCTTCAAGGGCTGCCTCGATGACATCCGCGCCGGTCAGCATGTTGCCCGCAGCCACGACGCCCTTCGCCTCGACCGCCCCCGCATGGCCGACACTTTGCGCGCCGGTGAACGCGCCCGTGCCACCGCCCGGATCCAACGCCGCCAACTGCCGATGCGCCCGGCCTTCGTCCGCGCCGGTCACATGCGCCACCGCCTCGACGGCGGACGCGCCGGTCCGCATGGCATCAAGCACCTGCTCGCCCCAAAGCGTCGACGGCGCCGTTCCCTGGCTTGCGGACATGCCCGATTCGGCGTCGCCACGCAAAACCCAGCCCCCGACGCAGAGGCTCCCGGTTGCCGCGGCCCCGCCCATGCGTCCTGTTTTTTCATCAATTGCAAGGATCGAGATCGTCACTTGGCACCCTCCATCATCGGAGTCTTGCATTTATCATGATAATTTGGCGTCATGCAATTTATAGTGATAAATAACGAAACGTCCCAACAGCCGAGGTGAGACCCGATGACACTCCTGAACCTGACACGGCGCACGTTGCTCGCCGGGGGCACCGCCCTCGCGCTTGGAGCTGCGGCGCTGACCCCCGTTTCCGCCCAAACCCCGCCCGGTGTCCTGGTCGTGGGCCAGGTCGCCGAACCGCAGGCGCTGGACCCCGCCGCCGTCACGGCGGTGAATGATTTCCGCATCCTGATGAACGTCTATGACGGGCTGGTGCGCTACGCCTCCGGCACGCTGGAGGCCGAGCCCGCCCTTGCGACCGACTGGACCATCTCGGACGATGGCACCGTCTACACCTTCACCCTGCGCGACGGCGTCAATTTCCACGACGGCAGCCCGTTCAATGCCGAAGCCGTGGTCTTCAACTTCGAGCGGATGCTGAACGAGGATCACCCCTACCACGAAACCGGCCCGTTCCCGCTGTCGTTCTTCTTCTCGGCCATTGAAGCGGTCGAGGCGACCGGCGACATGGAAGTGACCTTCACCCTGAACGCGCCTTACGCGCCGTTCCTGTCGAACCTCGCCTATCCCACCGGCCTGATCGTCTCGCCCGCTGCGGTGATGGAGCACGGGGCCGATTTCGGGCGCAACCCGTCGGGCACCGGCCCGTTCACCTTTGTCGAATGGCGATCCAACGAGGCCGTGGTGGTCGAGGCCAACCCCGACTACTGGGATGGCGCGCCGCAACTCGATGCCGTGATCTTCCGGCCCATCACCGATCCCAACACCCGCGTGGCCGAAATGCTCTCGGGCGGCATCGACTTGATGGTCGAGGTCCCTCCCGTGGCGCTCAGCGAATTCCAGGGTGACAATTACACCATCGTCGAACAGGCCGGGCCGCACCTCTGGTTCCTGATCCTCAACATGCGTGAAGGCCCCTTCACCGACCAGCGTGTGCGCCAGGCCGCGAACTACGCGGTCAACCGGACGGCCCTGGTGGAAGAGGTGCTGGAAGGCACCGCCGCCGTCGCGGCCGGCCCCACGCCCCCCGCCTTCGCATGGGCCTATAACGAGGAGTTGGAGCCCTATCCCTACGACCCCGACCGGGCCCGCGAATTGCTGGCCGAGGCGGGGATGGAGAACCCCGAAGTGACCTTCTACGTCACCGAGGGCGGATCGGGCATGCTCGACCCCGTCGCCATGGGCACCGCCATCCAGGCCGATCTCGAGGCCGTTGGCTTCGATGTCACGATCGAGACCTACGAATGGAACACCTTCCTTGGCCGCGTGAATCCCGGTCTGGAGGGTCAGGCCGACATGGCCGAAATGGCGTGGATGACGAACGATCCCGACACACTGCCCTACCTTGCGCTGCGCACCGAAGCGTTCCCCGAAAACGGCGGATTCAACTCCGGCTACTACTCCAACCCCGAGGTGGACGCCCTGCTGGACGAGGCCCGCACCGCCACCGATCAGGACCGCCGCGCGGAGCTCTATCGAGAGATGCAGGTGATCGTGCAGGAGGACGCGCCATGGGTCTTCGTGGCCAACTGGGTCCAGAACGCCGTGACCTCCACCGCGGTCGAGAACTTCGCGTTGGAGCCGTCCTTCTTCCTGCTCCTCGATGACGTCGTGAAGAACTGATCCTTCGGCGCGGCGGGGCCTTGTGCCTCGCCGCGCCCCGCCTCGCCCGAGGCCGCGTGTATGTACGGGGTGTGTACAGGGTGTGTACGCATGTCACAGCCGAATTTCACCCGGAAGATCCCCCCATGACCCGCTACATCCTCCGCCGCCTGATCTCTGCCATTCCGGTGCTTCTGGGGATCTCGGTGATCGTCTTCGCGATCATGGCGCTGATCCCCGGTGACCCGGCCACCGCCATCCTCGGCAGCTACGCGACCCCCGAGAATGTCGCTGCCCTGAACCAGGATCTGGGGTTGGATAAGCCTCTGGTGCAGCAGTATTTCATCTGGCTCGGCAACATGCTGCAAGGCGATTTCGGACGCAGCTTCGCGCTCAACCGACCCGTGCTGGACGAGGTGATGGAACGCTTCGGCGCGACACTGGTGCTGGCCGGAACGGGCTTCGTGCTCTGCTCCGTGCTCGGCATCGTTGCGGGCGTGATTTCCGCCGCGAACCAGTACGGTTTCGCCGACAAGGCCATCACCTTCGTGGTGCTGCTGGGGATCTCGATCCCTTCGTTCTTTCTTGGCATGATGATGATCCTGGCATTTGCCGTGAACCGCAGATGGTTCCCCGCGTCGGGCATGTGGCCGATCTACGGCGACCGCAATTTATGGGCGCTTCTCGACCACCTCGCGATGCCCGCCTTCGCCCTCTCGGTGGTGGCCACAGGCGTCATCGCGCGCCTGTCGCGCTCCGCCATGCTGGCGGTGTTGCGACAGGATTTCATCCGCACCGCCCGCGCCAAGGGCGTGCACGAGCGTCGCGTAATCTGGCGTCACGCCCTGCGCTCCGCGATGGTGTCGATCATCCCGATCCTCGGCATTCAGGCGGGATTCGTGCTGTCGGGTGCCGTCTACGTGGAGGTCGTATTCCAATGGCCCGGCATCGGGCGGATGCTGGTCGACGCGATCCTGCGCCGTGACATCCTGCTGGTGCAGGGCGGCGTGATCATCGTCGCGGCCTGCTACGTCCTGTTCAATATCGTGGTCGACGTGGCCCAATCGCTGCTCGACCCGCGGATCAAGACATGAAGCAGTTCCTGTCGCTGCTTGCCCGCAACCGCCTTGCCCTTTCAGGGCTGATCGTCATCGGACTTGTCGTCCTGTTGGCCATCGTGACGCCGCTGCTCCCGCTGGCTGATCCCTATGTCACCGATACCTCGAACCGCTTCGTCCTGCCCTTTTCGGAGGGCGCGCCGCTGGGCACCGATCACCTTGGCCGCGATCTGCTGTCGCGCCTCATGTGGGGCACGCGATTGAGCCTTGCGGTGGGCTTTGCCGCTGCCACCGTAGCCGCCACCATCGGGGCGTCCATCGGCATCATCGCAGGCTATTACGGCGGCCGCACCGACAACATCATCATGCGCGGCGTCGATATGCTCATGGCGTTTCCGTATATCCTGCTGGCGCTGGCCATTGTGGCCGCGCTCGGCACCGGGCTGTTCAACGCGCTCATCGCTGTGGCCGCCGTGAACATCCCGTTCTTTGCGCGCAACATCCGGGGCATCACCGTGGGTCTGGCCCACAAGGAGTTCGTGGACGCCGCCCGCCTCTCGGGCATGTCCAACACCCGCATCATCCTGACGGAAATCCTTCCCAACGTCCTCCCGGTCATCGTCATCGCCATGTCCACAACGGTGGGCTGGATGATCCTCGAAACGGCGGGCCTCAGCTTCCTGGGCCTCGGAAGCCAGCCGCCAGTGCCCGATCTGGGGTCGATGCTGGGGGAAGCGCGCTCGGCCCTGATCACCAATCCGCACACCTCCATCGTGCCGGGTGGGATGATCCTCATCATCGTCATGGCGATCAACCTTCTGGGCGACGGCGTGCGCGACGCGCTGGACCCGCGACTGAAATCCGGCGCGTTGAACCGACCGCTTCCCGCCACGCAAGTAGCACATGATCACAAACCTGCCGATGCCCGTGACGATGGCATCCTCGTCCTGTCGGACCTGCACACGCAGTTCCACGTCAAGGACCGCGTCTACCGCGCGGTCGGGGGCGTTTCTCTGGCAGTGGCGCCCGGCGAATGCCTTGGCATCATCGGCGAAAGCGGCTCCGGTAAATCCGTCACGGCCTTGTCGGTCATGGGCCTTGTCGCCTCCCCTCCCGGTCTGATCACGCATGGCTCCGTCCGCGTGGAGGGGGAGGATCTGGTCGGTGCCTCCTACGAGCGGCTGCGCACCCTCCGGGGCCGCAAAGTCGCCTACATCTTCCAGGATCCGCAAGCGACCCTGCACCCGCTCTACCGCATCGGTGCGCAATTGGCCGAGGCGATTTCGGCGCACCGGTCGATCAGCAAGGCCGAGGGACGGCTTAAGGCGGTGGAGCTTCTGGAGGCGGTTCGCATTCCCAACGCGAATGCCCGGATCGACGATTACCCGCACGAGATGTCGGGCGGCATGCGCCAGCGCGTCGGCATCGCCATGGCGCTGGCCAATGACCCGGAGGTCATCATCGCGGACGAGCCGACAACCGCGCTCGATGTGACCGTGCAGGCGCAGATCCTGTCGCTGCTGGCCGATCTCAGCCGGGAACGCGGGCTGGCCATCATCTTCATCACCCATGATTTCGGCGTCGTGGGGCAGCTGTGTGACCGCGTCGCCGTGATGTATGCGGGCCGGATCGTCGAACAGGGCCCGACGCGCGATATTCTCGACACACCGCGCCATCCCTACACCGCGCGGCTGATGGCCTGCGTCCCGGAACTGGGGGGCGGACGGCGGCGGCTAGAGGCCATTCCCGGCCTGCCGCCCCCGGTCGACGCCCTGCCGCCTGGCTGCGCCTTTGCGGACCGCTGTGACCGGGTGCAACCCGACTGCCGCGTGGGCGAGTTGGCGCTGCGCACCGAGGGTGCCCGCGCCGTCCGATGCCTGCATCCGGTGGGTCACGAGGAGGCCGCCAAATGACACCCGCCCTGCGCCTGACCGACCTGTCCAAGACCTTCCCGCTCGCGCGGACCCTGTTCGGGCCAGAGCGGCCGGGCGTGCGCGCCGTGCACCCGGTGACGCTGGACGTGGAGCCGAATGAAACCCTCGGGATCGTGGGCGAGTTCGGTTGTGGGAAATCCACGCTCGCGCGGATGCTCGTGGGCCTGCTGGAGCCGACGACCGGAACCATCGAGATCGAGGGAACGGCGCTCGACAACGCCGATCCTGCGATCTTCGGCAAGCGCATCCAGTACGTGTTTCAGGACCCGATCAGCTCCCTCAACCCGCGCAAGACCATTCGTCAAGTCATCGAGGCCCCCCTGAAGCTGCTGCACGGGATGAACAAGGCAGAGCGCAACGCGCGTATTTCCGAGATCTTCGCCACCGTCAGCCTGCGGGAGGAGTTTCTGGACCGTTACCCGCACGAATTCTCGGGCGGTCAGGCACAGCGCATCGGCATCGCCCGTGCGCTGGCCGCAGAGGCCCGTATCCTGATCCTTGATGAACCGGTCTCTGCCCTCGACGTGTCGGTGCAAGCGCAGGTGCTCAACCTCCTGGCCGACCTCAAGGCGCGACTTGGTCTGACCTATCTGTTCATCAGCCACGACCTTGCGGTGGTGGAGGCGGTGTCGGACAGGATCGCCGTCCTGTATTTCGGCTCGCTCGTGGAACTTGGTCGCGCCGAAGACGTGTTCCGTGCCCCGCGCCATCCCTACACCAAGCTGCTGGCCGACAGCGCTCCGGTCGTCGGTCGGGCCTTGGCCGCGCCCGAGGGGCACGACACCGAGTTGCCCGATCCCCTGAACCCGCCAGACGGCTGCGCCTTCCGCGCCCGGTGTCCGTTCGCCACGGACCTCTGTGCCGATGTGGTGCCGGAATTGACCGCGCGGGATGGCAAACACCCCGTCGCCTGTCACCATCCTGTCGATTGAGCGTCAGCCCGCGACGCGCTGCGCCGCATCCGCCAGCACGCGGAGACCGACGACGAGGTCATCCTCGGCGGTATCCTCATCGAACGTGTGGGACACACCACCGATGGACGGGACGAACAGCATCCCAACCGGCATCAGCGCCGCGACATTCGACGCGTCATGAAGCGCGCCGGACGGCATCGACCGCCACCGCCCCGGCGCGATGTGCTCTGCGGCGTCCGACAGCGCGGATTGCATGGCGGCGTCCATCGGCACCGGCGTCAGCATCTGGCGCAACCGCTCCACTGAAATCTCGCATCCCGTGTCACGGGCCGTGGTTTCGACGACGTCGGCGATGACCCGGTCCATCCGCTCCAGCCGATCCTCATCCACATCGCGCCATTGCAGCGTAAAGACGGCGCGGCCCGGCACGATGGACGGCACATTGGGGTGCAGGTGCAACTGACCTATCGTCCAGACGGTCTGGGGCGTGACAACGTTCGCGAAGGCGTCGTCCAAGGCCGAGACGATGCGCGTGACGGTGGTAAGCGCATCCCGACGCAGCGCCATGGGCGTCGTGCCCGCGTGGTTCTGCTGGCCCTGCACGGGGATCTGCAACTGCCGAGACCCGACAATGCCCGTGACCACGCCAATTGACTCGCCCGATTGATCAAGGTTCGGCCCCTGTTCGATATGCATCTCCAGAAACCCGCTGAACCGAGCGGGGTCGGCGAATGCGCCCGCTCGCTCCCCCAAGGTTGCGCGGGCGTCGGAAAAACGCGTCCCGTCTGCGGCCACAAGGCTGTCAGCGCTTTGCAGATCCAGCTTGCCGGACCAGATGGAACTGCCGGTGAGTGCCCCGAAACGCCCTTCCTCATCCTGGAAGCTGACGACGGAAATCGGCGGCCCGCCCGCCTCTGCGCTCGCGCGCGCGACCTCCAGGGCCGCGATCACCCCCAAAGCGCCGTCCAGCCAACCGCCCTCGGGCTGCGTGTCGGAATGCGATCCCATCAATAGCGATTTTCCGGCTGCCAGACCGAAGAGATTGCCGACGGGGTCAAAGTGCGGCTCCATACCGGCCTCCGACATGCGCCCGGCCAACCAATCCCGCGCTTGCAGGTCTGCCTCTGTGAAAGCGCGCCGCCGCACGCCGCGTCCGTCCGCGCCAAATCGGCGAAGGGCATGTAGATCCGCGAGAAAGCGTGCCGAGTTGACGATTATTGGTCCCATGCGTGCATGTTATCTTAGTGCGACCAAACCTCAAACTCCCGGGGAGCGTATAAATCCAATCGACAATTTCGTTGCGCTCGCAAACTCGACGCAACAGAACCTCTCTTGAAAGGGATTGCATTTGGAGCCTCAAATCAAGCAAGCGGCGGTACCAAATGTGTTTGGTCATGAGGCTTGGTGTTCGCTTGAAAATGATCCAAAGGAACCAGTCTCGCCTGCAATCTGGGAAGACATGAAAAAGGTCTTGGCCATACTTGCCGCTAAGTCGATCTTGTAAACGCCGACATCGTTCGAAGAACTCCTGCCGGGAGCAGCAGCTGCAAAATTCCGAGATCCGTAAAGCGACATCCGTCTTCATCGCTATTTTCAGCAGATGTTGAATTGTCTGAGCCGTCAGGCAATCCAGGACATTTCTTGGTGGCAGCGTCTCTCGCAGAGCTTACGATGCCCGACCTCGCAACGAATGGCACCTTTCAATCATTGCCTAAAAAGATGTCTGCAACTGCAGCGAACTTCCGCTTCGCCCGCCAAGCGAGCCAATCCGCTTGTCCCTTTGCCGCGGTACAATTGGCGGTGAACGACGGTACTTGGGTTGTCGTCTTTTGATGCGTCAAAGGCGATAAGGGATCTGGCTCGCTGGTGTTCGCCCGCGACCGAGAACCGAGACATCGAAACACAACCCGGCGCCCGGACTTCGTGCCGGGAACGGAGATATTTTGACCGGAAGACTGGTAGCGGAGGAGGGACTTGAACCCCCGACACGCGGATTATGATTCCCCTCCCATCCTTTGATTTTATTACACAAATTTCCCAAATAGTGCCTCTTCGGCCCTAACGGGATCAATGGGTTACAGGCGGTTTGCCAACTAACCTCAAAAGAAAAACCCCCGCACCGGGCGAGGTGCAGGGGGCAAAGTAGCACGAGGATTACGCACCATGCTTACGGAAGACTCTACCAAAAATGAGAGTGAGACGCAATCTCATAAAGGATTTTCGGGATTGATCTATACCGACTCTCATTTGGCTGATCTGATGTCAGATTGCCCGGCGTTGCACGCCGTTTTGCCCTTCACCCTATTTCCCGACCGGCGTGGTCTTAGGGTGAAGGAGAAGCGCGAGAGTTTGATCGACCTCTCCACCCATCTGTCCACCGCCCCGGCGGATTCGAAGGAAGAACAGCCCCACTTTAAGATGGGCACTTTCGGGGAGGTTAAGTCCGACAAAGGCAGCTACCGGACCAATGCCAATTTCCAGACCGTCACGGGGGTCGAAGGCGACTATGACGCTGGCAACATGACACCAGATCAAGCTGCCGAGGCTCTGTCCAAGGCAGGGGTCGCGGCTGTTATTGTGACCTCCGCCTCGCATGGTGTGTCCGGCAAAGGACAGCGCTGGCGAGTAGTGTGTCCCCTCAGCACAACTGTGAAGCCAGATGCACGCGCGGCCCTCGCTGCCCGGCTCAACGGCGCACTGGGCGGCGTGCTGAGTGACGAGTCGTTCACGCCGGTAACGTCATACGGTTATGGCCACGTTGAGGGCCGTGCCGCGCCCGAAGTCCGTGTGATCGAAGGCAGGTTTCTGGACGATTGTGGCGATCTGGACGCGGGCGCTATCGGGAAGCCTTCTAAGGTTGATCTGGGCGATCCTCAGCCCGCCCTTGATCAATCGGACGACCCGGCGGCATTGGTCCATGCCCAGAACCGCCTTGAAGCCCAAGCAGCACGGCTGGCCGATATGGGTCCGGGGGATAACCGCAACGGCACACTTAACGCGGCTGCCTTTGAGATGGGAGGCCTCGTCGCCTGTTCCACGCTGGACAAGGCAGATGTGATTGAGGCCCTTACCGCCGCCGCCGATGAATGCGGCTATTGTCAAGAATATGGTGAGGACGATGCCGTCCGGGTGTTAGAGTCGGGACTGAAACGCGGCATGTTGCACCCGACGCCCCATGTCGGGCTTGCAGATCAACTGGACGACCTTCCCGATGAGGACAATGCCGCCGTGGGCAGCTATGCCCCGGATCAGGATGGCGCTATCCGGGCTTACACAGACCAGCACCGCCAAGGCATGCGCTTCGACCACGACCGCGCCACGTGGCTGGAATTTGACGGCCACACGTGGCGTCCCGAGCGCACCGACCTTGCCCGCGACTTCGCACGTCAGGTTTGCATGACTCTTCGCGAAGCGGCACCGGAAAGAAGGCAAAGGTCTTCGCCACGTGGGTGTCTGGGAAAGCGTGGAACGGGGCGCGCGCAGCGTAAGGGACTTTGCCGTCACCTCGACTCACTGGGATCGTAACCCGCTGATCCTCGGCACACCGGAGGGCGTGGTTGAACTGGCTACTGGTGAGGTGCGTGCGGGTCGCCCCGAGGACGAAGTATCCAAGCGCGCCGCCGTCCATCCGGTCGCCCTTGATCGTTTTGAGGCCGAGGTGGACTGTCCACAATGGCTGGCGTTCTTGGACTTCGCTTTGGCCAGTGACGCCGGGGCTATTCGATTCCTGCAACAATGGGCTGGGATGAGCCTGACCGGGCTGACCCGCGAACAGAAACTCCTTTTCATCCATGGGGGCGGTGGCAACGGCAAGGGCGTGGCCGTGAACACCCTTGCATGGGTCGCCGGGGACTATGCGGCGGACGTGCCGTCCAGCACCCTCACGGCCAAGCGCCACGAAGACCATCCCACCGAATTGGCACGGTTGCAGGCCGTCCGGTTTGCCTATGCCAGTGAAGTGGAGCGCGGAGCAAAATGGGCTGAAAAGCGGATCAAGAGCCTTACGGGTGGCGACCCGGTGACGGCGCGATTCATGCGGGGTGATTACTTCACGTTTCAACCTCAGCTTACCCTCACAGTGGTCGGAAACGACCGCCCCAGCTTCGAGTCCGTGGACGATGCAATTCGGAGGCGTTTCCTGTTGCTTGAGATGGACCGGAAACCTGAATCCCCAGACCCAAATCTACCGGAGAAATTGAGGGAGGAGGGACCGGGCATTCTCGCTTGGATGATCAAAGGAGCGCTGGACTGGCAACACAATGGATTGATCGTGCCGGATGCCGTGCGACGGGCAACCGACGATTACATGACGGACGAAGACCATTTCGCCCGTTTCCTATCCGAGTGCTGCCTTGCGGAAACTGGTGCAGCCACGGCGACCGCAGACCTCCACGGTGTCTACGATGTTTGGCAATTCGGTGAACCGGATTCGCCCGCGTATTCCGAAAGAGCGTTTGCCCAAGAGATGCTGCGACGCGGCTACCACCGTGCCGAGAAGGTCAAGCGGTCGGATGGAGGGCGGGGCAGGGGCTTTGCTGGGATTCAACTCCACGTGGAAAAGGAGTAATATCAATGGCTTCTCTCGCATCTGTCCACCTTGTCCACCTTCTGCCGGTTATCGCCTATACGCGCACGCGCGCGCACGTACTAGGGCCTAACCGGACAATGGTGGACAAGGTGGACAACTTCACGTCTAGCGCCATGCCGCACCGCAGCATTGACGATGGGCTTCCCAACGTGGGTCCCTCCCTGCTGCACCGCAGCGCGGGGGGCGCGGAGCGCGATAGGTCACTCGCTTCTATATTTCTAGAATTGTCAAAATGAATGGAGGCCAACATGGCAGACCTACCTAATACCGTGAGCGCGGCGGACCTCGCCCGGCTTCTGGGCCTCTCGGCAAATCGCGTCAGCGTCTTGGCGGCGGAGGGGGTAATCCAGAAGGAGTCCCGTGGGCGGTATGCGCTCGCCCGGTCGATCCAAGGCTATGCCGAGTGGGTGCGCCAGAACCCTGCCGGGCGGAAGCGCGTGGGTGGGGACCAGAAGGACCGGCTCACGGCGGCCCAAGCCGACCTTGCCGAACTCAAACTGGAACAGACCCGTGGCAACCTTCTGCACATCGAAGACGTGCGCCGGGAATGGGCGGCCATCGCCATCGACCTGCGCGCACGGATGTTGGCCATAGGCCCCCGTGTGGCGTCCGCCCTCGGCTTGGAACGAGCAACCGCCGCCCGCCTCGATTCCGAACTACGCTCCGCCTTGGAGGACATCGCCGGTCAACCCGAACCAACCATGGAGGACATGTTGTCGTGAAACACGATCCACGCTTTACCCGGCTGCGAACTGAGACCCTCGCCGCCTTGCGTCCGCCGCCCAAGCTGCGCCTCAGCGAATGGGCTGAGGCCAATGTCCGGCTGCCCTCTAGCCTCTCGGCTACACCCGGCCCAATGCGGCTCTGGCCTCAACAGCGCGAGATCCTTGATGTGATCGGCGACGACACCACCGAACGGGTGTCGATCCTCAAATCCGCCCGTGTGGGCGCAACGCAAGCGATGGTCGCAGCCCTCGGCCATTTCGTGCAAAACGACCCTGCGCCGGTTATCTCGCTTGTGCCGTCTGAGGAAGACGCACGGACCTTCATGGTGTCGAACGTGGAGCCGGTGTTTCAGGAAAGCCCGGCCCTGCGCCAAGCCCTGACCCAAGACAAGACACGCGACACGCTGCTCCACCGCCGCTATCCGGGTGGCAGCCTTATGGTCTTGTCTGCCCGCGCACCGCGCAACCTGCGCGCCCGAACAGCCCGCGTGGTCTTCATGGATGAAGTGGACGGCTACGAGGTAGACCTGCGCGGTGAAGGCGACCCCATCGACCTAGCAATCCGCCGTACCGCCACCTACGGCAACCGCAAGATCGTGCTGGCCTCCACACCCTTGGCCGAGGAAACGTCGCGGATCATTCGCACCTTCAACCTTAGCGACCGGCGTGTCTATGAGTTGCCCTGTCCGGGGTGCGGTGACTTTGCCGAGGTGAAGTGGTCCGACATTCAATGGCCTAAGGATCGACCGGAAGACGCCTATTGGGCGACGCCCTGTTGCGGCACCGTGGTGGAGGACCGGCAAAAGCCTGCCCTAGTCGAAGCCGGACGGTGGAGGGCCACAAGACCGAACGTGGAGGGCCATGCGGGCTTCCAACTGACGGCCCTGACCTCTTGCCTCCCTACGACAACATGGGGGCAGCTTGCGCGCGAATTTGTAGAGGCCAAGCGCGGCGGTCCGACAACCTTGCAGGTGTTCGTCAACACGATACTGGGCGAGGCTTGGCGGGGCGAGGGTGAAGACCTTGACCCGGCGGCTCTGACAGCCCTGCAACGGCCTCACAATCTCGAGTCCATCCCGGACGATGTGTTGTGGATCACTGGCGGCGCGGATGTGCAGGGCGACCGCGTGGAACTTACCTTGGCGGGTTGGACGGCAGAGGGCGATTGCCGGGTCCTGTCCCATGAAGTTGTGTTCGGGCAACCGTTGGCGGATCAAACTTGGGTTGAGGTGGATCAGCTTTTGACCCGCCATTGGGTCCACCCGCGCGGCGGGATCATCCGCGTGGACGCGGCGGTGATCGACTCTGGTAACTGGTCTGATCAGGTCTACGCCTTCACGCGGCCCCGCACGTCCCGGCGGGTGATCGCCGGAAAGGGAATCTCCGGTTTCGGCAAGCCTTATCTGGCGTGGGGGGCAAGCCGGAAGACGCGCTTGGCTCTGCTTGGCGTGGATTCGATCAAGCTACACCTACACCAGCGTGTCCAGACCGGTGAATCCATCACGTTTTCCGACCGCCTCGGCACGGATTATCTGGACCAGATTGCAGCCGAGAAACTGGTGACGAAATACCTGCGGGGCCACCCGACCCGACAATGGGTGAAGGTCAGTGGGCGGCGGAATGAGGCACTAGATACCCTTGCCTATGCCACCGCAGCGCGCACGTTGATCGGCCAGCCTGTCGAGGCGCGGGAAGGCGAGTTGACGGGGAAACCCAAGGCGGGTCTCTCGGCGGTAGCGCGTTCGCAATGGCTAGAAGGTTAAAGTCCAAAAAGCAGCTTGAGCGCTTCGAAGGCAGACCCCGCAAGGGTTCCGACTATGCCGTTCGCGAATGAATTGGATAGCCATAACAGCGCTGCTCCGCCAACTGACATGACCGCTGCTACTCGCGTCTTGGGCGCTCTCAATAGGCCTTCGGATGCGGAAATCTCGGCAACGACCCTTGCCTTGTCTTCGGGGTCGATTTGATTGCTATCTTTTACTGCCCGCGCGATATCTGCGAGAGCAGCAAGGGTCTTTTCGAAGGCTTCGCTATTATGATCAAGAGACACGGTGCGATCTGAGGCAGGAAGAAATAATTCCTCTGGATCGTTGTCTTCAACAACAGCCTCAAAGAAACGTCGTAATTCGCGCGCATGAGGTTCAAATAAGTTAGAAGCCATTTCCTGCACAGTAGAATTGATGTTATTATCACCGCTATAGAAGTAATTAAATGCAATTTCTTCGGGGTTAATATCACCCGAGGCCATTTTCTTGAGCAGTTGAATCTGGCTCCCTAGTCTCAGTTCCTTCTGATCGGGCCAGTTGAATCGATCAGAACCGACCATACTTCCACTAGATTTTTTCATTACCTCTGTTTCAACAAATCCCCAGTCAACTAGACTTTCGAGTCTCTTGAACTCTGTGGGAATTAGGCTTGGCCCATCCTCTATGGCCTGAATCCACATTCTCAAATATCGAGAAAAATCATCGTGGCGTGCTCCAGCTATCTGATAGATAAGTTCATCGAATTCGTTAAAGAAGCGCGCTGTTTTTCGGTCCATCTTAATACTGCCCAATCGCTATCAAAGGTTTCACTAAGATGTAGTCAGCTTTTCTGACACAGTTCAAGACGCGGCAACCACTGCCAGCCCATCGGCAACTTGCTCTGCCAAATCAAGGTCGGTCCAAGGTAGGACTTTGGCGACCGCTTTGCCCCGCCCAGTGTGGATAGGCACAGTCGCGGAGTACCAGTGGCAAGGCCCTACGCGAAACGCCCCGGCAACCCATGTGCCGCCGGGGCCTTTGATTGTCCGCCCTATCCTTTCCAGCACGGCCCCATCGGGCAGGGCAACAAACGCTTCACAGGCGGCCAGAATGTCGATCAACTGAATCATTTCTCCCCCACCGCCTGCTAGGCAAAACCGTGTTTCTGGACGATGCGCGGCGCTGCACGCTTAAACTCCGCCATGGCCTCGGGACCTTCACCTAGCTGCTTAACGTAGCCATCGGCCACTTTGCGCAACTCAGCCTCTAAGGCCTTGCGACGCGCGCGCCGGGTCTTAATCAGTTTGCGACGCTCGCCACTGGTTTGGCGGCCAGATGTGGCGGCGGCCAAGATTGCACGCCTTGGAACCATTTTCATTTTCGCTCTCCTATCGTTGCTATTTTTTCTTGTTAGTGGAGGGCAGCAACCCGGAAGCTGCTGCCCTCCTCCCCAAGAAGGACGAGGCAAACCACCCCTGATCTGCCTCGAACAATAACTGACACATGCGAAATCATTTCGCAACTCACTTGCGTAATTGTTTTGTAAGTGTCATAAGATGACTTGTAACCTGATGGAGAGCACCGTGAAAGAACCCGCATACACCCTTCGCCAGATCACCGATGCAATGTGCGCCGTTGGCTTGGCTCAAGACCGAACGAAGACCTATGACCGCGCGCGAATGCTGCGCGACGGCAAGAAGGGTAGCGAAAACCTGATCCAAAGTTCGCTGAAAACGTCGCAAGGCAAAACGATGCTCCTTGCAGACGCGGACGTTGTTGCCGCCGTGGTCGCCATTTCAGCAAGCCTGAACGGGCAAAGCTGGAATTTGATTGCCCATATCAACGGCTTTCTTCGCCCCTCCGATTTGGGCGGCTACTCGATGCAAGATGGAGGGCGGAAGTATGAAGACATCCTTGATGCGGTGAATGCGGCTGCGCCCATCTTTGTCCGTGTTGACATCATGACAGGGGATATTCCCGGCATTGTGGCCCGTCTTGGCACCGTGGAGGAAATCGGCCTCATCACCCTTGCGGATGATGTGGACCAAGAAACCACCATTATTCTTTTGCCCGTGTCGAAACTGGCATTGCCGGTTCTGCAATACCTCCGAGATTCCGAGTAATGCCCGCTCTGCGCGATTCCGTAGCCCGGCTTTTCCGCCGTGACGCCCCGCCGCCCACGCACCGTCGATCCTTCGACGCTGCGACTGGTGGGCGTCGCGCCGCTGTATTCCGTTCTTTCGGCCCAACCGGCCCAGAGACACTGGCGGCGGCTGCCCCGGTGCGGTCCCGCGCCCGCCATGCGGCGGCGAACAATGGCTATTGTGGAAACGGGGTCGCTGCAATCGTCAGTGAGGCCGTGGGGGCCGGGATTGAGGCCACCAGCGCCCATCCTGACCCGAATCAACGGCCTGACCTTGACGCCTTGTTCAACGCCTTCGCCGAAACGGCAGACGCGGAAGGCCGCACCGATCTGCGCGGGCTTGCGTCTCAAATGGTCCGGGCCACTGTGATCGACGGCGAAGCCTTCGCGGTAATCGAAGAAGATGCTGAGGGCCTGCGACTGCGCCTGATTCCGGCGGAGATGGTAGACGAGTTGTTGACCCGCGATCTGGGCAACGGCGGCTACATTGTGGCAGGCGTGGAGTTTGATCAGCACGGGCGTCGCGTGGCGTATCATATCCTTCCCTACCGTCCGACTAACCACTTCCCGACCGCCACGGCCCCCATCCGGGTTCCGGCAGACGATGTGTTGCACCTTATGCGCCCGCTTGGATCGGGTCAGGTGCGTGGTGTGTCTTGGCTGGCCCCGGCGTTGCTGACTGTGAATGAGTTGGACCAGCTTACCGACGCCATGCTGGTGGGCCAGAAAATTGCGGCCATGTTCGCGGGCTTCATCGTGGATCAGAACAACCTTGGCGGGGGCAGCGGCTTTCCAGAGGAAGACGGCGACATTTCCCTTGAGCCGGGCACGATCCGCCGTCTGGGCGCGGGCGAAGACATCCGCTTTGCGACCCCTGATCAGGCGTCCGACTCCATCGCCTTTGCGCGTTTGACTCTTGGCCAAATCGCGGCGGGCTTGGGCGTCCCCCAACACTTGCTGGACGGCGACCTGTCGAAGGCGAACTATTCCAGCCTGCGCGCCGGACTTCTGCCCTTCCGCGCCCGGATCGAGCAATTCCAATACCACCAGATTGTCCCTCAGGTCCTCGCCCCGCTTTGGCGGCGTGTCATGACCCGCGCCTATTTGGCAGGTGATCTGGACGACCTTGCCCCCGCGCTGCGCGTTGAATGGCTGCCGCCGCGCCCGATGCAAGTGGACCCGATGAAGGACACCCAAGCCCTTATCGCACAAATCGACGCCGGGCTGACCTCGCGCCGCCAAGCAGTCGCAAGCCTCGGCTGGAACGTGGCCGAACTGGACGCGGAAATCGCGGCAGACCGTGAACGCGCTGCCGCCCTCAAACTGACCTTCGGAGACTCCAACAATGCCTGAGCAAAGCCGCGCCCCTATCGCACAATATGCCGGGAAATCCGTGGGTCTGCCCGCGCCGATTTTCGATGACACCCTTGCCAACCCTGTTGACCCCTTTGCCGAGGCGGAGTCGTGCATCCGGGCAGCGGCAGGCGTTGCCCCCTCTACGTGGAATGAAGACGCCTACACCGTGGAGGCCGTCATCGCGACCACACACCCCGTCCGCCGCCGCGATGCGCGGGGCGAGTATCTTGAGGTGCTAGACCCTGCAACCCTCGACATGGCGTCTACCACCGATCTGCCGATCTATGACGGCCACCGGGGCGGCACTGCCCGCGCGACCATTGGCATTGTTCAGTCCGTCAAGATCGACGGTAGCGACGTGGTGGCCATGTTGCGTCTCTCCACCGCCGATGACGTGACACCGATCATCCAGCGCGTCCGCGAAGGCACGATCCGCCACACCTCCGCAGGCTATCGCGTGACAGCGTGGCACGAGACCCGCGACGATCAAGGCAACCGGATCAAGACGCCCACCGCGTGGTCCCTGCGCGAGGTGAGCCTTGTGCCTGACCCCGCCGACCCCAACGCGCGCATCCGTGCCAAAGAGACAGCCCCCACCGACCCGGCGCGGGTGGGCGGTATTTTGAACAATCGCGCCGCTACTGATGGAGGCACCATGCCCGATCTTATCGAAACGAAGCCGGAGGATGCGGAACGCACCCGCCGGTCTGACATCCGCACCCTGATCCGCTCTGCCGGGTTGCCTGCCGAAACGGCAGACAACTTGATTGATGATGGGGCAACCGTGGAGGATGCGAAGGCCACGGCCTTCGACGCCTTGCAAACCCGCTCTGCCAGCCGCCCCGCGATCCGCACGGCCACCGTGCAGAATGACGATCCGCAGTTGATCGTGCGCCGCCAGTCGGACGCGATTGCCACCCGTATGGCGGGTGGAGATTGCCCGGAAGACGCGCGGCAATACCTTGGCGACTCCATGCAGGACATGGCGCGGTCTGCCCTTGAGCGGGCTGGCGTCTCCACGCGGGGTCTGTCCGGTGATGAACTGTTCACCCGCGCGGCCCATTCCACGTCCGACTTCCCCCTTGTCGTGTCCAACGCGATGGGCAAGACGGCGGCACAGGCGTATCAGGCAGCGGAGTCGCCGCTCAAGACGCTCTGTCGTCAGCGAGTCCTTCGCGACTTCAAAACGTCCGCGTCGATCCGCCTTGGCGGCATGGGGCGCTTGGAAGAACTGGAAGAGTCGGGCGAGATCACGGCGACCAGCCGGGCGGAAAACGGTGAAACCATGTCCCTGCGCACCTACGCGCGCGGCTTGAGCGTGACCCGCAACTTGCTGATCAACGATGATCTTGGTCTTCTGGGCGACATGACGGCTGCCTTTGGCACCGCCGCCGCGCAGACGGAAGCCGACATTCTGGTCGAACTGGTCACGGGCAACCCGAACCTCTCGGACGGGACTTCGGTCTTTGACACCAGCCGGGGCAACCTCGCCGCAAGCGGCGTGGACATTGGCGCGTTGGGTGACGACGCGGCCTTCGACACGGCCCGCAAATTCATGCGGACGGTCAAAGACCTCGACGGCAAGACGATCATTTCGGCGACCCCGAAATACCTTCTGGTCGGCCCGGAGTCGGAAACCGCAGCGGAAAAATTCTTGGCCGCAATTTATGCCACCACCACGGGCGAGGTGAACGCTTGGGCCGGGAAACTGAGCCTGATCGTGGAGCCACGCATCGAAGACAGCCGGTGGATGATCTTCGCTGATCCGGCCCGTCTGCCCTGTCTGGCCTACGGCTACCTTGCCAGTGCGCAGGGTGTGCAAATCCAGCGGGCCGAGGCGTGGGACACCCTCGGGATGAAGTTTCGGGCCTTCCTCGATTTTGGGGCAGCCTGGACGGACCACCGGGGCGCTTACCTGAATGAAGGTGAGGCATGAGCCTCGCCGATCAAATCACGGATGCCCGGTGTCAGTATCACTTGCTGATGACCGGGCAAGCCGCCGTGGTCTACGTGGATCAGAACGGAGAACGGGTCGAATTTCGGCCCGCCTCCGCCGCCCTTCTGGCGGACTATATCCGCGATCTTGAACGTCAATTGGCCGGGCGAACCCGTGCGGCCTCCTTCACAGTTACAACCTCGAAAGGACTCGAGTAATGCGCAATTACATCCAACCGGGTGACAACCTCACTCTGAATGCCCCTGCCGCCGTGATCAGCGGCCAAGGGGTCCAGATCGGCGACCTGTTCGGCGTGGCCAATGGGGACGCCTCTAACGCGTCCCCCGTGGTCCTCAGCACTACCGGGGTGTTTGAACTCCCTAAGGCGATCACCGATGTGGTGACAGTAGGGGCCTCCCTCTATTGGGACTCTGCCAATGGTGAACTGACGACCGATGATGACACGGGCAGCAACCTGTTCGTGGGCCATGCGGTCAAGGCAGCGGGCAACCCGTCTGCAATCGCCACCGTGCGGTTGAGCGTCTGAGCCATGGGGCGTCGGGCTGCATCATTCACACAACGGGACCTCACCCGCGCCGTCAAAGGCACGGTAGCGAGCGGTCTGGACGTTGTTCGCGTGGACGTGCAGCCTGACGGCACCATTTCGGTCATTACAAAGGGGCAGGATGCCGGGGGCAAAAGCGACCTGTCTGCACTCGAAAAATGGAAGGCGAAGAAGAATGCGCGTCCGTCTTAAAGGGCTTAACCGTGTCACCAAGAAATTGGCGGACGGATCGAAAGCGACTTATTATTATGCTTGGAAAGGCGGCCCCCGGCTTCCCGCTAAGCCCGGCGACCCGGACTTTGCCGCCGCCTACAGTGAGGCACATTCGGCCCGGTTATCGGCACCGACGGGCGTTCTGCAAACCGTGATTGACGCCTATCTGAACTCGCCAAAATTTAGCAACCTCGCGCCTAGAACCCGCAAGGATTACCAGAAGCACGTCCGCAAGATTGAAGCGGAATACTCAGATTTTCCGATTGCAGCCCTGAGTGACCGTGCGACACGGGGCGAATTTCTCGGCTGGCGCGACCAGCTTGCAGCGGCGTCCCGGCGACAAGCCGACTACACCTATTCCGTTCTGGCACTGATCCTTGCGTGGTCCTTCGACCGGGGCATGGTTCCCGGCAATCCGTGCGAGCGACCGGGCCGAGTTTACCGTTCGGAGCGTATCGACAATATTTGGACGGCAGATGATGAGGCGGCGTTCCTCAAATCAGCCCCAGACCACATTGGTCTTGCCTTCATGCTGGCGCTCTGGACCGGTCAACGCCAAGGTGACCTTTTGTGCCTGCCATGGTCTGCCTATGACGGGCAGTCGATTCGTCTGAGGCAGGGCAAGACAAAAGCCAACGTGTTAATCCCCGTGGGTGGACCACTGAAAACGATACTGGACGCCACGCCGAAGAAAGCCATCACGATCCTTTGCACCAGCCGGAACAGGGGCTGGACGGAGGGCGGTTTCCGGGCGTCTTGGCGGACGGCTTGTAAGGCAGCGGGCGTGGATGGGCTGACCTTCCACGATCTACGCGGCACTGCCGTGACACGTCTTGCCGTCGCCGGATGCGAGGTTCCTGAGATTGCCGCAATCACCGGCCACAAGCTGAACAAGGTCGCGGCGATCCTCGACTTTCACTATCTGAGCCGCGATTCTGCCCTTGGCGTCACGGCCATTCGGAAGTTGGAAGCGCACGAAAAGCGAACAAAGATTCCCAACTGAACACCCAACTGCAAAAAAGCGTCGGAAGGAAAATCGAGAAAAGACCAAGAAAGTAATGGTAGCGGAGGAGGGACTTGAACCCCCGACACGCGGATTATGATTTCGCTGCTCTAACCAACTGAGCTACTCCGCCACAACAGCGCGGTGGGTATGACAGCGCGCCGTTTGCGTCAATACGAAAATGGAGTTGCCGACCCTTCCATCTTCTATTGGTGACTTAAGTACGCGCCAGAGACGGCGATCTGCAGGGTTTGGCGGGCGATGACCTGGTCCTTCGCATCGCGTGCCGACAGTCGGACCACCAGAAGTGCGGTGTGGCGGTCCACGGACAAGGCTACCGATTGACCCATGTCCGTGACCTCGGCGCAGGCTTCGGCGCTGAGGCGGGCAGGTGCGATGCCATGGTGCGTCATGAGCGCGCCCAGTTCTACCGGGGCGTCCTCATCGAGCGCGGGGATCAGCGATTCTGGCACCGCGACAGATTCCAGCGCCGCCCGTGAGCCGTCCGATTTCAGAGTCCGTTCCAGATAGGCCACACGCCCGGCACCCATCACGTCCGCCTCCAACGGCGTGGCCAGACGTGTGCCTTGGCGGCCTCGGAACGGCGTGAAGGGCAGCGGGGCGCAGTCCGGGCCGAGTACGACCGGGGTCATCGCGGACTCGGTCGTGCCAACCGGCGCGTTTGCTGCCACCAGCGTCCCCCGACCAGGTTTACGGCTAAGCAATCCCTGCTGTTCCAGAGAGATCAACGCCCGCCGCATCGTGCCCTGGCTGACGCCAAACTCTGCAGCCAACTCGAACTCGTTGGGCAGGCGGCGGCCCACTTCCCATGTGCCATCGGCAATGCGGGAGGTCATCTCTGCCTGGGCGGTTTGGTAGAGTGGGGTGCGGGCCATCGGAGTGCTCCGGTATACGGGATTTCACCAGTTATGCCGCACCGCAGCATTTAGTGCAATGACCTTGTTTCCAAGGGTCCGGGATGCCGTCCGGCCATAGGGGCCGGACGGCGATTCCAATGACTTAGACGTCGGCGCGGTTCGCGATCAGGTCATCAACGACCGAGGGATCGGCCAGCGTCGACGTGTCGCCCAGAGCGCCATAGTCATTCTCGGCGATCTTGCGCAGGATTCGGCGCATGATCTTGCCGGAGCGGGTCTTTGGCAGGCCCGGTGCCCATTGAATGACGTCGGGCTTGGCGATCGGCCCGATCTCCTGGCGGACCCAGGCCTGCAACGTGGCTTTCAACTCGTCCGACGGTTTCTCGCCATTCATCAGCGTCACGTAGCAGTAGATGCCCTGACCCTTGACCGGGTGCGGATAGCCGACCACGGCGGCCTCTGATACAGTGGGGTGCGCGACCAGTGCGCTCTCCACTTCGGGCGTGCCCATACGATGGCCCGAGACGTTGATCACATCGTCGACGCGGCCGGTGATCCAGTAGTCGCCGTCCGCGTCGCGCTTGCAGCCGTCACCCGAGAAGTAATAGCCCGCATAGTCACCGAAATATGTCTTCACGAAACGATCGTGATCGCCCCAGACCGTGCGCATCTGGCCGGGCCAGCTGTCGGCGATGACCAGAACGCCCTCGACGTCATTGCCTTCGATCACATCACCGGAGGCCGGGTCGAGCACCAATGGCTGCACGCCAAAAAACGGGCGCTGCGCTGATCCGGGCTTCAAAGTGTGCGCACCCGGAAGCGGCGTCATCATGTGACCGCCCGTTTCCGTCTGCCACCAGGTGTCGACGATGGGGCAACGGCCCTTGCCGACGTTCTCATTGTACCAGTTCCACGCCTCGGGATTGATGTTCTCGCCCACGGTGCCGAGCAGTTTCAGCGACGACAGGTCGTAATTCTCCACAAACGACGTTCCCTTGCCCATCAGCGCGCGGATCGCTGTCGGCGCTGTGTAGAACTGCGTCACCTTGTGCTTTTCGCAGACCTCCCAGAACCGGCCCGCGTCGGGGTAGGTTGGCACGCCCTCGAACATCAGCGTGGTGCCGCCGTTGGCCAAGGGTCCATAGACGATGTAGCTGTGGCCGGTGACCCAGCCCACATCCGCCGTGCACCAGAAGACGTCGCCGTCCTTGATGTCGAACGTGTATTCGTGCGTCATCGCGGCGTATACGAGGTAGCCGCCCGTGGTGTGGACCACGCCCTTGGGCATGCCGGTGGAGCCGCTTGTATACAGGATAAACAGCGGATCTTCGGCGTTCATTTCTTCCGCAGGGCAATCAGCGTCGACCTTTGCGGCCTCTTCATGCCACCAGTAGTCGCTGCCGTCGCGCCAGGCGATCTGGCCTCCGGTGCGCCGGACCACAAGGCACTTCACATCACTGAAATCGTGGAGCAGGGCTTGATTTACATTGTCTTTCAGGTTCGTCACCCGCCCGCCGCGGGGGGCACCGTCGGCTGTAATGACCAACTTGGCGTCGCACCCGTTGACCCGCGCCCCTAGCGCATCGGGCGAGAACCCCGCAAATACGATCGAATGCACCGCGCCGATCCGTGTGCAGGCCAGCATCGCATAGGCCGCCTCCGGGATCATCGGCATGTAGAGGACCACGCGGTCCCCGCGCGTCACGCCGAGCGCCTTCAATACGTTCGCCATCTTGCAGACCTGCTCGTGCAGTTGCTTGTAGGTGATATGCTGCGCGCCATCACCGGGCTCGTCAGGCTCGAACAGGATCGCAGTCTGATCGCCACGCTCCGCCAGATGGCGGTCAATACAATTGGACGAGACATTCAGCGTGCCGTCCTCGAACCACTTCACGTGCACGTCGCCCGGCCCAAAAGAGGTGTCCTTGATCTTTGTGAATGGCTTGATCCAGTCGACGCGCTTGCCATGTTCGCCCCAGAAAGTGTCGGGATCACTGATCGAGGCTGCGTACATTTCGTCATAGCGGGCGGCGTCGATATGGGCGTTGGCCAGCAGGGCAGGGTGGTGGTCGTTTGGCACGGGGACATCTCCTTGATCGTGGTGGACGGACTGTGCCGCCAATAGGGACCGTGGCCTTCCACGGAGTATTTGACATGAGGTTACGCGGTCACACGGGGACACCCAACCTTGAATCTACGGTATTTGTCGCTGTGCCGGTTGTCCTCTCCCCAACCGGTCCCGCAGCGTGGTCGTTGCGCCAGAGATCTCTCCCGGGCGAGCGCAACTGTTGGGGCATAATGACAGGGTGCGGCGCTTTCGCGAATCATATCCGGCGTCTGGAGCGCTTTCTGTAACGAAAATTCACTGACATAACGTAGTTTTGTAAATTAGTTCACACTCCTTGCTGCGCACGTTTCGCGCCGGCAAGCACATCCACACCCATCTGCTCCAGCAAGTCGATATAATCCAGAAGTACCCAGTTCTCGGCGATCAATCCTGCCTCTACCCGGTAGAAATCCATCACCCTCAGGGTCAGTGCGCGGCCCGTCGCGGGAACCCCCAGATAGGTATCGCGGTGGGTCATCGTCATCGAGGGCCAGCCCGAAACAGCGGCGAAATTGCCGTCGCCGATGCGACAGTAATGATTGCCGCCCTTGCGGTCAGGGAAGGCGCGCAGGAACGGCGCACGGTGATGATCCACGAAACCGGGCCACGAAACAGTCGACCCGATCCCGCCCGGCCCATACCACGCGAAGTCCGGCGCCCAGGTCCCGCCGGCGCCCACCTGGCCGTCCGAGCCGAAACTGTCTGGATCGTAGACGTGGAGCGCCGACAACATCGCCTCCACCACGTCAAGCGACGCGGCACCCTCCTTACGATCCGCGGGGCACAAGCCGTCCTGAGTTTCCGGCGCTGGAAAGACGATGGACGCGCCGTACTGTGCTTCGCCCAGGGGCCACAGGCCAGTTTGCGCGATCAGATCCAGCAGATCGACGATCAACCGACCCTCCACGATCATTCCGCTCTCAACCCGCCAGAACTCTCCAATCCGGAGGTAAGCCAACTTGCCCGACGGCTGCACCCCCCACAACGGTGCAACAAACAGGCCGGTGACATGGGTCACGGTGGACACCCAGTCCCCGCCGTAATCGCGTCTGTTCTCGCCCCCGATCACCATCAGATCGCGCCGTCTTGCCGGGGCCAGGGCAGCCCGCAATGGCGCAATCAATCCGTCTACGATCTGTGCGGGTCCGACCAGTGCTCCGACGGGGGCAGAGACCTCGATCCGTGCATCGGGCGCAAAGACCTTGGCCGCAAAGTCGGGCAGGTTCTCGTCGCTGGCCTGGAACAGCCCTGCCAGAAACTCTTGAATATCCGCGCGCACATCGCTCATTCCGGCTTCTCTTCTGGATGCAATCGGGGTTCAACAAAAAAAGGCTTGCCAGATTGGCAAACGGGACACTAGCGTCTTCTTGCAATCCTATGCAAAATTCGCATGGTCGAGGGATATGCCGCGTCAGACGGTAGCCTCAACGCTAAAATACGGGCCTGAGGCCCGCGCCAATAAATCAACGGGAGAGAGATCCTATGTATGTAAAACGCCTTGCCCTTGCCGGCGCAATGTCCGTAGCAGCCTCCGCTGCCTACGCCGAAGCGCACGCTGGCTGTAGCTTTGAAAACGAAACTGAAGTCACCATGCTGTCCGCAGCGTTCGAGGCCTGGGTCGCCGTGACCGATGCCATGGCGGCCTGCGGGAATTTCTCGCCCGAACTGGATCAGGAATTCCGCACCAAGCAGCCCGAAGGGTTTGCGGCGCAGCCCTCGTTGTACCAGCTTGGCGGCGTGTCCAATGGCACGATCACCCCACTTCTGAACGCGGGCACGATCCGTCCGCTGGACGATCTGATAGAGGCTTACGGCGAAAACCTGAACCCAAATCAGTTGATCCAGATCGACGGCCAGACGATGGCCGTGGCCATGATGGTCAACACCCAGCACCTGATGTTCCGCACGGACATTTTCGAGGATCTGGGCCTTGAGGTCCCGACCACGTGGGAAGAGGTCCTGACGGCCGCCGCCGCGATCGAAGAGGCCGGCGTTGTCGATTACCCTCTGGGTGCAACGATGGCATCCGGCTGGAATATCGCGCAGGATTTCGTCAACATGTACAACGGCTTCGGTGGTGTTCTGGTCAATGACGACAACACGCCCAACATCGAATCCGAGCAGGGCCTCGCGGCGCTCGACATGATGATGCGCTCCACTGCATATATGGATCCTGAGTATCTGGTGTCCGACAGCACCTATGTGCAGCAACAGTTTCAGCAGGGCCGGATCGCGATGGCAAACCTCTGGGCCTCGCGCGCCGGTGCCATGAACGATGAGGCCGAAAGCCAGGTTGTGGGTATGATCGGCACCGCCGCCGCTCCGATCGCGATGGAAGGCGGCGCACCTGCCACCACGCTCTGGTGGGACGGTATCGTGGTTGCCTCCAACATTTCCGATGAGCAAGCCGACAACGCGTTCCGTCTGGCGATGGAAGGCATTCACCCGTCCACCGTGCAAGCCGCGCCGGATGCCGCCATCTGGCTGATCGAGGGCTATGTGCCCACCGAGATGTCCGCAGGCGCAATTGCCACGGCCACAGCCAGTCCGGCGCCTCCCTCCTACCCGTCGACCACACAGATGGGCATGATGCACACCGCTTTGGGCAACGAGCTACCTGCCTTCTTTACCGGCGATGTGTCGGCTGAGGATGCCCTCGCGGCTGTTGCCGCTTCCTATACGGTTGCCGCCCAGGAGGCGGGCCTGCTGGAGTGATGTCCTAGCGCCATGAGATTTGTCGGGGCCGTCAGAGGCCCCGGCAGCACCACTGTATCGGGGGACACGCGACATGAAATTCCGGACATTCATCTGGTTCGTCGGACCCTCCCTGTTCCTGATGTTCCTCTTTATCGCAGCGCCTTTGGTCAGCGTCTTCCTCGATAGTTTCCGCATCACTCAGCCTGTAGTCGAGACAATCGAAACCGAGACCTGTTCAGCAGGCTTTCTCGCCCAGACCTGCACCACGTCGTTCAACACCGTCCCCGTCATCGGAGAGGATGGCAATGTCGTCACCACGACCGAATGGGTCGGCTTTCTGTCCTATGACCGCGTTCTGGAACCCGCCCGCGCATGGGAGGCGATTTCGTCGCTTGATTACGCCGCTCTGATGCAGATCGACTTCTGGGCCGCACTGCGCTTCACCGTCATGTTCACTCTTGTCACGCTGCCTCTGGTGCTTGGTGTCGGCCTCGCCATCGCGTTGGCGGTCAACAATGTATCGAACGCCATCAAGGGCCCGATCATCTTCGTTTCTCTTCTGCCGTTCATCATCACGCCTGTCATCGGCTCGCTGTCGATCCGCTGGCTTTTCGTGGGTGACGGTATTCTGACGGCAGGATTGGAGAACTGGCTGGATCGCGATATCGCGATGTTTGCCCAGGCCTGGACGATCGAGCTGTTGATGATGTTCTACCGGGTCTGGCACGTCGCGCCGTTTGCATTCGTGATCTTTTACGCAGGCTTGCAAACCGTGAACCAGGACACACTGGAAAGCGCAATCATTGACGGCGCAAGTCGCTGGGACCGACTGCGATACGTGATCGTTCCGCACTTGATGCCGTTGATCGTCTTCGTGGCGCTGATCCACCTGATGGACAGCTACCGCGTGTTCGACGAGATCGTGGGCTTCCGCACTCAGGCGCATGTCATCTCCTTGCAATGGCTGACGTTTGACCTGCTGAGCGCCGACGATGCCGGCAACCGTGCCTTCAGCCGCGCGTCAGCGTCTGCGATGCTGACGATGATCGGGATCGTGATCCTCCTGATCCCGCTACTGCGTCGCACATGGCGCGACCACAAAGGGAGCTCGCACTGATGCCCGTGATCCGCAGGAGCACAGATAATGAGTGATATCCCTCGCGCCATGCGCCAGCCCTTGGGACTGAAAATCGGCTCCGCGGCTTTCCTGGCCTTCTGGTGCCTGCTCGCCGCATTTCCGATCTTCTGGATCGCCGTGATGAGCTTCAAATCACCCGTGGACGCCTTCGCCTCCAACCCCCTGGACGTGATCTTCGGCCCCGTGACGCGGGATCGCGGCGATGGCCTGTCGTTTCTGGAGATCGCCGTCGGCATCACGGCGCTGTTTTTTTCTGTCAGGTTTGCGCTTGGCTGGTTGCCGCGCAAGATCGTGCAATGGTCGCCCCAGGGCTATCAATGGGCCGGGTGGATCATCGGCGTCGTGGGCTATGCCTTTGGCTTTATCCTGCTGTTCTTCATTGTGCTGCCTGCCATCCTCAGCGTCCTCAATCCGCTCCTGGGACCACTCGGCACCGACATCATTGGCCTTACGACAATTCACTATCAATCCGTCTGGGTGGAGAATGAGTTCTACCAGAACTTCCTCAACTCCCTGCTGGTGACGGGGGGCGTGGTCACGGTGTCCCTGACCGTCGGCACGCTTGCAGGCTACGGCCTTGCGCGGTCGGGGTCGAACATCGCGTTCTGGCTGCTGATTATGGCGCTGATCTTCCGCGCGTTGCCGCATTCGGTGCTGGTGGCGGGATATCTGCCGGTGTTTATCAACTCGGCCGAGATCCTTCGCCCGATCCTGGGCGACAACGCACCAACGCTCTACGGTCAACCCCTCGCTGTCATCGCGGTGCTTGTGTCGATCAACCAACCCTTCACGATCTGGATGCTACGCAGCTTTTTCCAGTCGATCCCCAATGAGCTGGACGAGGCCGCCCGCGTCGACGGCTGCACGCATTTCCAGGCGTTCCGCTGGGTGATCATGCCGGTCATGTGGCCGGGTGTGATCACCACGGGACTGTTCTCGTTCCTGCTCGCCTACAACGACTTTCTGGTCACGGCGCTGCTTCTGGATGCCACGAACCAAACCATGGTTCCGGCCATCGCGGGCTACTTCAACCGTGAAACCACAACGACGGACCAGGTCGAGGCCGTTGCCGCCGCCGTCTCCATCACGGCGCCGCTGTTTCTTCTGGTCATGGTGTTCCAGCGCCAGATCGTATCGGGCCTCACCGCCGGCGCCGTGAAGGGCTAAGGACCGCAACCGGACGCCTCCTCGTTGGCGGCTGCGCCGACAACTCCTCGCAGCATGTGCGAGTAGGGAGCTCCTTCATCTTGCCCATACAACTCCGGGGAGCGCGAGGGGCAGCGCCCCTCGCATTGGTCGCTCAGGCAAAGCCTGAGTGAACCCCCCTCAACCCAACACCCGGAAACCATCGCCCAACCACGGCATCCGCTCCAACCCCGGCTCCGCGAAATGCACGCCGATCAACTCGCGCGCCAACTCAGCAATCCTTTGCGGAATATCGCCGGACCAATCTTTCGCCGCGTAAACCACAATCCGCCGCGCCATTGGCGGTCCGGGCAACGGATGCGCTTCGATCCCTTCTGCGAACCGACCTGCGCGCAACAGCGACAGGGGCGTCGTGACCGTCCACCCCGTACCCGCCGCCACCAGAGCCGAGATCGACTGGTTGCTGTCCAACTCGAACCGCTTGGGCGGCACCTGGCCTTCGCGCTCCAGATAGGCTTCGATCTGCTGACCCATCACCTGATCGAGATCGCGGCGCAGAAAGGGCAGGGCGCACAGATTGTCGAGTCCGCCCGCGACATCCACTCCCTTGGGTACGGCCAGAATGTAGGGATCCTCCAACAGCGGATAAGCTACGGCGCCGCGCGGCGCGGGCGCGCTTGCCGCGCAGATGACCATGTCCAATTCCCGTGTCGCGATCCGCGCTTGCAACACATGGCTGGCCCCGGTCTGCAGCGAGAAGGCGCACTGGCTCATCGCCTCGGCCAATCTTGTGGCCAAAAGCGGCGTCACCTCATTCTCGAAATCGTCAATCACGCCCAATGACAGGGATGCCAGGTCCGTCAGGTCCAGTGCCGTCAGGTCTCGCTGTCCGGCCCTTAGCGCGCGCAGGGCCTCCTTGGCCTGGACCAGAAACAGCCGTCCCGCAGGCGTGACCACCATGGGTCGGCGGGAGGTATCCATGAGGTCCACCGCCAGGGCTGCCGTCAGGTTTTTCATCTGCTGTGATACCGCAGGCGCGCTCATCCCCAGTTCCGCGGCAGTCGTGGCCACCGATCCGGTCCGCGCCAACGTCTCGAACACCTCCAGGCCGCGCAGTGTCAATCCTTTGATCAAGGCTGTGGGCATGGCTCAGGCGTTCACGATTTGCGCCATCAAGTCCGGCGCCACCGCGATCCCGCTCGTGCGCGGGGACACATCAACTTTTGGTGCATGTTCAATCAGCGTCGCCACGCCCGTCGCGTCCGGATTCATGGTGCACAGCCAGGCCGATAGCGAGATCGGGCCGCCCAACGGCGTGTCTTCCGCAGGTGGCGCAAGCGCCAGAAAGTTTTGCAACATCGACCGCGCGCCCGTGTCCAGGCTTACCGATTGCCGTGATCCCGGTCGGATCGCCACGGCATCCCCACCCGCGCGCACCGCCACCCCGGCGAGGCCCGCTTGTGCCAGATCCGCCATCGCGCCCGCCATCACACCAGCGTCGCTGGCCCGGCTCAAATGCACGATCGCCACGCCCTGAGCATTCGCCGTCTCGATCACGGCAGGAATGACTTTTGCCATGGCCGACGCGGCAAATCCGTGGCCTCCATCTACATGGAGAACGGACGGTGCGGAGCGGCTGACCACCACCTTCGCATCACCAAAAAGTCGCCCATAGCGCAGCAAGCGAATGTCGCGCAACAGGGCAGCGATGCCGTGGTCGCTGTCGCCAGCCGCCTCGCTCAACCCCACGTCGCGGGCCACGATTCTGGCCACGGCGTCACTGACCCCCGCTCGGGTCAGGCAATCGGCTGCCAGCATTTCCAGATCGGATTGGTTGTATAGGTCGGTCATAGTCGCAGCTTTTGCTGTGGATATCTCTAAGGTCAATGGCTTAGCGCATTCCCGGACGTCACAGGCGAAGCTGCGCCATTTGCGCTCAAGTAGCCCGCAAGGGCGATAGCGCATTGAAAATTGCCGCTCAAGTAGCCCGCAAGGGCGATAGCGCATTGAAAATTGCTGCCCAAGTAGCCCGCAAGGGCGATAGCGTAAATTGGGACCGCTCTCTACTTCTCCAACTCTGGAAGCCGCCGCGCCGTGTCGCGGATCGCCTGCGCCAACCTCTCAAACGTCGCTGCCGCACCCGAGATTGCTTTCCGCACCAATCCGATGGAGCGGGAGAACTTGCGCCCAGGGAAGGGACCCACCACTACGTCATCGGCGCGCTTTTTGATCCCCGACGTTACATAAAGCGGGGTCAGGAACGTCAAGCTGATGTCGAGCGCCACCATCCGGCGCAGTGTGCCCAGAGATGTCCCAACGTAGTCGCGGGGCGTAGCGCGACATTCGCAGCCTGAAGGGAAGGATGTCATTGGCTATCCTATCTCTTTTTCCAAAGATGTCCTGCGGTTGCGCAAGCATTGAGCCTTGCGAAGGCCTGACATACCAAGCCTGCCAAGATGCGCATATGATTGGTCGCATCTACGCGCGGCCCTCCGGTACGTTGCCCTGGCGTTTTGGCGGTTGTCCCTATTGGTGCCGCGCCCGACGCAGGACTGCACCCTGGATAGTCGCAAGTCAGCACTTACCGTGCGCTTCTATTATCCGGGTGCCCCTGTTTTGTGCGGAAATTTTAAACTATCAAACATCATGCATCAGTAGCAATTGAACATCCTCTACTGATCCCCTATCTCACTCTGAACCGCCGAGTAATGCAGAAAAACTGAATTGGGCTGGACGTCACGTCGTTCAAGCTCAAGATTGAACGCAATGTTCGGACAAACTTATGCGGCCCCACAAGAGGGTGAGGAATAAGGGACAGCAAAGACGTGGCAACAAGCGATACGGATGTGCCGCGCTTGGCAGGTGGGCCTGCGGGATGGATCTCGGTCCTGATCCCTGCGGCACTGTTTGCGTGGTTCGCTCAGTTCCTTGGTCCCGTGGCCGCCGGCGAGGCAATCCTGATCGGCTTCGATTGGGTGCCGTCGATGGACATCCGTCTGGAGATGCTGATCGATGGCCTCTCGCTGACCTTCGCGCTGCTGATCACCGGCATCGGTACGCTGGTCACGATCTACTCCACCACATACCTCGGCCATCACCGCGAGTATCGGCGGTTCGTGTTGTATCTGATGGTGTTCATGGTCGGCATGTTGGGCCTGGCGCTGGCCGACAATCTGATCGCCTTGTTCGTCTTCTGGGAGGTCACGACCGTCTCGTCCTACCTGCTGATCGGATTCAACTCAGACAGTGCCAAATCGCGCCGGTCAGCATTGCAGGCGTTGCTTCTGACCAGCACCGGAGGCCTCGCCCTGCTGGCGGGCATGATCCTTCTGGGTGCGGCCGCCGGCACCTATTCGCTTAGCGAAATCAGGGGCATGGGCGACGCCATCCGCGACCATCAGTACTACATCCCGGTCCTTATCCTGTTCCTCGCGGGCGCGTTCACCAAATCCGCGCAGTTCCCGTTCCACTTCTGGCTGCCGAACGCCATGGCCGCGCCGACGCCGGTCAGCGCGTATCTCCACTCCGCCACCATGGTGAAAGGCGGTGTCTACCTGATGGCGCGAATGAACCCGACGCTCGGCTCCACCGATCAGTGGTTCTGGGCGCTCGTCATCGCGGGCGGTTTCACCACCGTTTTTGCTTCCGTCCTGGCGATCCGCCAGACCGACATCAAGCAGATCCTCGCCTATACGACTCTCATGGCGCTCGGTGCCCTTACGCTGTTCATCGGCGCGGGCAGCAGCGACGCGATCAAGGCTGCGATGTTGTTCCTTGTGGTCCACTCTCTCTATAAAGCGGCGCTGTTCCTTATGATCGGGATCGTCGATCACCAGACCGGCACGCGAGAGACAGCCCACCTCCGGGGCCTCGCCCGCAAGATGCCGATCACCTTTTTCGCGGGCGCACTTGCCGCAATCTCGATGGCGGGAATCCCGCCATTTGTAGGCTTCGTTGGCAAAGAATTCCTCTACAAGGCGGGTCTTCAGGCGGAAACCGCCTCGATCTGGATCACCGGCACCATCTTTACTGCATCTGTCCTGATGTTCGTCGCCGCTGGCATCGCCGTCGCGCGCCCGTTCCTTGGCCGCCTCCCCGACCGGTTCGCCAAAACAACCGAAGGCCCGATCCCGATGTGGCTCGGCCCTGTGATCCTCGGAGCCCTGTCCTTCTACTTCGGCATCTTCGCCGATGTCCCCGAAGTCTGGCTTGTCGGCCCCGCCACGGACGCGGTCTATGGCTCGGACGTGTCGGTGGATCTGTACCTGTTTCGGGAGGTCAACGACGCCTTCGTCCTTTCGATGATCACCTTCGCCACGGGACTGATCCTCTACGCTTTCCACGCCCGCATCCGTGACGGCATCGCGCGCACCGTCGCCGCCAACCCGATCAAGTTCGACCCCGGGTGGGACGCCACGCTGGACGGATTCAAGGCCTTCTCCGCCTGGCAGACGCGGCATCTGCAATCGGGCATCCTGCAACGCTACATCTTCATCACGTTCGCCACCTTCGCCCTGGCCGTGGGCGGCACGATCTGGGCGCAGGATGTGATCGACTTCCGTATCGATATCGCTGCGGAACTGGACGGCCTCCTGTTCAAACACTGGGCCGTGCTGCTGTTCATCACCGCGGGCGCGTTACTGACCGCGCTGACCGGATCGCGCATGACAGCAATTGCGGCTTTGGGTGTCGTGGGGATCGGCGTCGCGATGATCTTCATCATGTTCTCCGCGCCCGACGTGGCCATCACCCAATTGCTGGTGGAGGTTTTGGTCGTGGTCCTCGTGGCCGTGGCGATGCTGAAACTCCCCACGATCGGCATGCGCACTGGAGAACCGCACCGCCCCCTCCACGCAGCGCTTTCAATTACTGTAGGCGTCATCACCACGCTGGTGCTGGTCGCCGTGTTGCAAGGTGATCTGGACCTGACCCTGACCGAATATTTCAACACGACCTCCTACCCGGAGGCTTTCGGGCGCAACATCGTGAATGTGATCCTCGTGGACTTTCGTGCCCTTGATACCTTCGGCGAGATCGCCGTGATCGTTGTCGCGGCGCTTTCTGCCTACGCGTTGTTGCGCGGCACGCGATATGGCGTGATCAGGGAAGAGGAGGACAGATAACGTGGTCAATTCCGTCATCCTCAACGCCGCCACGCGGCTCCTGACGGCGCTGCTGCTGCTGTTCTCCGTCTACATGCTGCTGCGGGGCCACAACTTGCCCGGCGGCGGCTTTATCGGTGGGCTGATCGGCTCCACCGGTTTTATCCTCTATGCCATCGCCAAGGGCGCGCAGGCCACCCGAGAGTCCCTGAAGTTCGAACCGCAGAACATCGCCATAGTGGGCCTCGGGATCGCGCTGGCCGCAGGTGTCTATCCGGTCTTCCTCGGCGACGGCTTCTTCACCGGGCAATGGTGGTTCATCGGCGATTTTGCGGCCGGTGAATATTTTCCGATCAGCAGTGTGCTGGTCTTCGACATCGGCGTCTACCTCGTGGTTTTCGGCGCCATTCTTACCCTCGTCCTCGCGTTGGAGGATGAAGTCTGATGGAGCTTCTGGTCGCACTCATGGTTGGCGTCCTTGTTGCCGCCGCGGTCCACCTGATGCTGGCGCGAAACGTGTTGCGGTTCCTTTTCGGGCTGATCCTGATCTCCAACGCTGCCAACCTGACGATTTTTGTCTCCGGTCGCCTTACGCCAGAACGCCCGCCGCTGATCCATGCGGATGCGTATGCACCTGCCGCCGATGTCGCCAACGCGCTGCCGCAGGCGCTGGTTTTAACCGCCATCGTCATCGGCTTCGGCCTTTTCGCCTTCGCTCTCACGCTGGTCTATCGGGCCTATCAGAACCTTGGCACGCTGAACTCGGATGAAATGCGCCTGGCCGAGCCACCGGACGCTGCGCAGCAAGAGCCCTCCAAATCCTACATCGCGCGTGAGGGCGGGTCATGAGCTGGAGTCTCGCCGCTCCCATCATCATCCCCTTTGCCACGGCGGTTCTGGCGTTCCTGTTCCGCCATGGCCCGGAAGGCCGCTGGATCTCCGTCCTGGGCTGCGCGGGCCTTCTGGTGTCGTCGATCGTTCTGATGACCGAGGTGCTCGACCAGGGCGTCATCGCCGCCCAAATGGGCCAATGGGGCGCACCGTTCGGCATCACCCTGGTGGCCGATCTGCTCAGCGCCGTCATGGTGGTGATCACCGGGATCATCGGTCTTGCCGTCGCGATCTATGCGCTGGCTGACATCGAGGAGCGCAAAGAGAAACTTGGCTACCACGCGCTCTACCAGGTCCTGCTCGCGGGCGTCTGCGGCGCCTTTCTGACCGGCGACCTCTTCAACCTCTACGTCTGGTTCGAGGTGATGCTGATCTCGTCGTTCGGTCTTCTTGTCATGGGCGGCAATCGCCAGCAACTTGACGGCGGTATCAAATATGTGACCCTCAATCTGATCTCTACCGTCATGTTCCTCAGCGGCATCGGGCTGCTTTATGGCGTCACAGGCACCCTCAACATGGCCGACCTGCACCGGGCTGTCCAGGACGTCGACAACCCCGGTCTCCTCATAACGATCGCCGTCATGTTCATGGTTGCCTTCGGCGTCAAGGCGGCGGTCTTCCCGTTGTTCTTCTGGCTGCCCGCCAGCTACCACACGCCCGCCATTTCCGTCTCCGCGATCTTCGCGGCGCTGTTGACGAAAGTCGGCGTCTATTCCCTGATGCGCACCTTCACGCTGATCTTCACGACGGACGTCGCATATACCCACACGATCCTGTTGTGGGTCGCGGGATTCACCATGTTTGCAGGCGTAGTCGGTGCCGCCGCGATGAACGATTTCCGCCGCATCCTGTCGTTCCACATCGTATCCCAGATCGGCTACATGATCCTTGGCCTGGCCCTTTTCACACCGCTGGCGCTGGCGGGCGCAGTGTTCTACCTGGTCCACCATATCATCGTGAAGGCCAACCTGTTCCTTGTGGCAGGCGTTGTGCGCCGGATCGCGGGATCGACGGAGCTCAGCCAGATCGGCGGACTATACAAAAGCGCGCCTCTACTAGCGGTGCTATTTCTCATACCAGCCTTCTCTCTTGCAGGTTTCCCGCCTTTGTCCGGGTTTTGGGCAAAGTTCATACTGGTCAAGGCAGCGCTTGAGGACGGCGGATACGTCATCGCCGCCGTGGCCCTGATCGTGGGCCTCCTGACCATCTATTCGATGACGAAGATCTGGGGCAACGCTTTCTGGATGCCGCACCCTGCGGGCCTGCAACCGCGTTTGTCCAGTCTCCCCGCCAAAGACCGCGCGGCGCTTTTGACGCCGATCGCGGCGCTTGCGGTCCTCACCTGCGTCATCGGTCTGTTCCCGGAGCCATTCGTGCAATTCGCGACCCGGGCCGCTGATCAACTTCTGGATCCTCAACCCTATGTCGAGGCTGTTTTGGGAGGGTCTGTCCTGTGAATATCTTCGCCCTCAACGTCGTCCTGGCTGTCGCATGGGCCGCGCTCACGGGTAACATCTCTCTGCCCAACATCCTGATCGGGTTTGCGCTCGGCTCCGCCGCTCTTTACGTCACCCGCCCGCTTTATCCTGGCTGCGACCGCTACTTCACCCGAGGTTCCAGTTGGTTGCGTCTGATCTTGATGTTTCATTGGGAACTGGTCCTAGGCTCCATTCAGGTCGTGATCGATGTGCTGACCCCGCAACACCGTTCGCGGCCCGGTATCATCTCCGTGCCGCTCGACACGCATCGTGAAATGGCGATTTTGGTGTTGACGAACTACATCTCGCTGACGCCCGGGACCCTGTGCCTCGATGTGTCCGACGATTGCCGTACCCTTTATATTCACGCCATGTTCACCGAAGATCCCGATGCGATCCGCCGCGGGATCAAGGACGGTGTGGAGCGCCGTGTGAAGGAGGCCATGGAATGAGTTCCGTACTATCCACCGCAATCGACATCTCTTTTGTCCTCGTGATGCTGGGTGTTGTTGCCGGCTTCGTCCGGTTGGTGAAAGGCCCGTCGTTGCCCGACCGGATCGTGGCGCTCGATATGATGACCGTCCTGATCGTCAGCTTCTGTGGGCTCTATGCGCTGCAATCAGGGGAAACCGCCTTCGTGGACGTGGCCATTGTACTGGCTCTGATCGGGTTCCTCGCCACTGTGGCGCTCGCGCGGTTTGTGGAACGCCGCCAACGCCGCTCCGACGACGCGCCACCCAGGCAAACCCCGCCAACCTCAGGATCGGAGACCCGCAATGTGGATTGACTACCTTCTCGCAGGCTTCGTACTGCTCGGCGGCTTTTTCTGTTTCGTGGCAGGCCTCGGCGTCCTGCGCTTGCCGGATGTGTTGATCCGGATGCATGCGTCGACAAAGGCAGGTACGCTGGGTTCGGGTCTGATTTTCGTCGCAGTGGCCGTGTACTTTGCAGATGTCGTGACGATCACGCGAGCTGTGGCGGCGATCCTTTTCCTGCTGATCACTGCCCCCGTGGCGGCGCATATGATCGGCCGTGCTGCGTTTCGGTCCGGCGTGCCGCTTTGGAACACGAAGCTGGAGGAGGGCGCGGACGAAAAGCTGTCGCGCTGATCTTCAGACCCCTCCTCAGCCCAAGGGCCTTCGTCGCAGGTGCTATCGCGGCGCTTCGAAATTGATCTACCATTGATCTACCCCTGGCCGTCAGGTCTGGAGGAAATCATACCGTCCGTCAGGCCGCACGGCACATGCCGTCAGACGCCCCGTGCGCCATGCGCCTGTATCTACCGCGATCCGCCCATCGAGTGCCAAAGGCGAGTCCAATTCGGAATGGCCATGGGCGATCCAGACGTCATCTCTCCGCGGCCCGGTATCGAACTCCGGATGACCCCAAAGCAACACACGCGCTGATTGGTCATCCATTCCATGGCCCGGATCCGCGCCGGCATGAACGGCCCACAAGTTCCCTGACTTCCAGCTAAGCGGCAGATTTTTCAGCCATTTCACCGTGTCCTTCGGAATGCGGCGGCGCAACGAATGGGCGGCTGCGGGAAAGGCGTCATACTCCGGCCTGTCCTCCAGATCGGCTGTGCCGACGCCAAAGGACCGCAATGTCTCACCTGCTCCCGCACGCATCCAGCGCGGTCCTCGGGTCGTGGGATCGGCCATGAAGTCCAGCATCATCCGCTCATGATTGCCCATCAGGCAGGTGACGTTATCGGGAAAGCTCTCCTGCAACTCCTTCATGCGCGCCAGCACCACGGCAGAGTCCGGGCCCAGATCAATGTAATCGCCCACGAACACCAGTTTTGGATCGGCCGCAGCCGTGCCTCCGATATGGGCATCGATCAATTCCAGCATCAGTTCCAGAAGATCCGCACGGCCATGGAGATCGCCTATGATGTAGGTCTGATGCTCTGGAAGTGGCACATCTTGTAGTTCGGCGGCAGATCGCTGCGCCGTACCGCCCGCCCGTCTATTCCGCCCCAAGAGGGACCGCATCGCTCTTAACATGGATCCACAGGTGCGCATTCGCGCGCGCTTTGGCAAGGGGAAAGCGGGTTAATCGCGCGCCCTCAGCACCCGCGCGGGCCGCGCCGCGAGGGGCGTCCAGGCAAAGGCCAGCCCCGCGATCAGTGTCGTCACCGCGCCGCCTGTGACGATGGCTGCGGCCGAAACCGGTTCGAACTTGTACTCGGCGTCCATCACGAAGGTCATCACTGCCCACCCGCCAAGGGCCCCCGTGGCTATCGCAACGATACCTGCCGCAGCCCCTAACAGGCTGGCACGAATGGCGAAACTCAGCAGGATCGTGCGCCGTGATGCGCCGAGCGTCTTGAGGACAGCCGCTTCGAACACACGCCCGCGCTCGCCTGCCGCCGCAGCACCAATCAACACGATAAACCCGGTCAGAAGTGTCGCCACGGCGGCGTAGGAGGTGGCCTGCGCGATGCCGCGCAAGGCGTCCGCCACCTGGTCCAGCGCGTCGCGCACCCGGATCGCGGTGATATTCGGCGCGGCCCCGGCCACGTCGCGCAGGATCTGTGCTTCGGCGGTCTCGTCGGCATACACGGTGGAGATGAACGTGTGCGGTGCGCCCGCCAAAGCTGCTTCATTCATCGTCAACACAAAGCCTATACCGGCGTTTTCAAACGATACTTCGCGCAAGGCTGCGATGGTCGCGGTGATGTCGCGGCCAAGAACGTTGAGAGTGATGGTATCGCCCAAGCCGATCCCGATCTCGCCCGCTTCCTCCGCCGCGAAGGCCACCAGTGGCGGCCCGGTGTAGTCGTCAGGCCACCACTCCCCTGCCACGATCTCGTCCTCCGGCGGCGCGCTTGCCATATATGTCACACCGCGGTCACTGCGGATGACCCAATGATCGGCAGCCACATCGGACGCTGGTAAGCCGTTGATCTGCGTAATGGTGCCGCGCAGCATCGGCGCGGTATCGACCCGGCTGACGGCTGGATCACCGTCCACGCGCTCCAGGAATGCATCCAGCTGATCCGGTTGAATATCCACGAAGAAATACGACGGCGCGACATCCGGCAGGTTGGTCTGGATCACTGTTCGCAGGTTGGTATCGATCTGTCCGACGGTGGCCAATACAGCCAGTCCAAGTCCGAGTGACAGAACCACGGATCCCGCCTCGGACCCCGGTCCGCCCACGGCGCCCAACGCAATGCGCAGCGCCGTCCACCCCCGCAAGGCACGTATCCGCGCCGCACGTCGGCACAGCGCTCTGACGCCCCACGCCGCCAATGCGAGAAGTACGAGCGCGAGCAGGATGCCCCCTGCCGTACCAAGCGCCAGCGTCGGCACGCCGGAAAACCACACGGCTGCCCCTGCCAGAACTATGAACAACACAAAAATCACCAGCAAATACTGGGGCTCCGGCCATCCCTTCAGCCCTCCAGAAACATTGCGAAAGATTGCCGCCGCCCGCACCCGACGCGTCTGCGCCAGTGGCCACAACGTGAAAATCAGAGCGGTCAACGCGCCGTAGAGCGCCGCTTCCGCCAGGGGCGCAGGATAGACGCTGATCGCGACGGGCACCGGCAATTGCGCCTCGATCAGAGGGCCGAGTACCACCGGCGCTCCGGCTCCAAGGATCAGGCCAAGAATGATGCCCACTGCCGTCAAAAGCCCGACCTGTGCGAAGTAGACAGCGAAAATCGTGCTCCCGTCGGCGCCCAGTGTTTTCAGGATCGCGATGGTGGCAATCTTGCCCTCCAGATAAGCCCGGACGGCGGATGAGACACCCACGCCACCTACGGCCAGTCCGGCCAATCCAACCAACACCAGAAAGGCGCCGATCCGGTCGATGAACGTGGCAATACCGGGTGCGCCGTTTCGTGCATCGCGCCAGTGCCCACCTGTGGCTACGAATTCCTGGGCGCGTGCTTCCAATGCGTCCAACTCCGTGCCCTCGGGCAAACCGAGGCGGTATTGCGTCTCGAACAGCGTACCGGGTTCCAGCAGGCCCGAAGACGCAAGCCCTTCCAAAGACACGATGGTTCGCGGTCCCAGCCCGAAGCCAGAGGATGCGCCATCCGGCTCGTCCACCAGAACGGAGCGTAACTCGAACTCCTGCGTGCCAAGTCGAAACCTGTCTCCCACGGACAATGCCAAGCGATCCACCAACAACCGTGCCATGACTGCGCCCGGCACTGCGCGACGCTCCAGCGCGTCCGCGATCGACATCGGCGGGTCCAATCCCACGTTGCCATAGATCGGCCAGGCGGCGTCAACTCCGCGGACCTGGGTCAATCCGCGGTCCACTTCCGAGCGGCCCGCCGAAGCACCCACTGCGCGGTCCACCACGACCATGGAGCGGAAATCGACCGTTTCCGACACGACATCTGCCACCTCGTCCATGAACGCGCGTTCCGCCGCATCAGCATAGCGGAAGGTGAACGACATCTCCGCATCTCCGCCAAGGATGACGGCGCCCTCGCGGGCGAGACCTTCCTCGATGGAGACCTGCACAGATCCCACCGCCGCAATCGCCGCGACGCCAAGCGCCAGACAAGCCAGAAATACCCGGAATCCCTTCACGCCACCGCGCAATTCCCGCCGGGCAATTCGTAAAGCGATCACGCCAGCACCCCATCGCGCAGACGCACTTCGCGGTCGCAGCGCGCGGCCAGTTCAGGCGAATGCGTCACCAGCACCAGCGTCGCGCCGTGTCGGTCGCGCAGGTCCATGAGCAGGGTCATGATCTGTGCGCCTGTGGTGCCGTCCAGGTTTCCGGTTGGCTCATCCGCGAGCAGGATCGCGGGCCTGGGTGCGCTTGCCCGTGCCAGAGCCACGCGTTGCTGTTCCCCGCCGGACAGTTGCGAGGGGTAATGCCCGGCGCGCGCGCCGAGGCCCATGGCCACCAACTCCGCCTGAGCGCGCTCGAACGCATCCGGCGCTCCGGCCAGTTCCAGTGGCGTTGCAACGTTCTCCAGGGCGGTCATTGTCGGAATCAGGTGGAAGGACTGGAATACCACCCCCATATGTTGACGGCGAAACCGGGCCAGTTGATCCTCGGACATTGTGGTCAGGTCGTGGTCCAGTGCCATAACGCTTCCCCCGGTGGCCCGCTCCAGGCCCCCCATCAGCATAAGGAGAGACGACTTGCCAGACCCCGACGGCCCCGTCAGCGCCAGTGTTTCACCGCGCTCGACCTCCAGCGTCACGCCGTGCAGGATATCCACACGGCCCGCATTGCCATCCAGCGACAGTTTCGCACTGTCTAACCCAAGGATTGCCGCCATGACGTCCTGCCCTCGTTCATTTTTCTCCTGTGCATATGGGTCCTTAGGGCGCATCGGCAAGGTCGCTCTGTTGATCCTTCTGACCGCGCCAGCCAGCGCGCAGGAGGTCACGATTGCGGCATTGGGCGATAGCCTGACGGCGGGCTTCGGTTTGTCGCAAGAGCAGGGGTTGGTGCCGCAGTTGCAGGCTTGGCTGTCGGAGCGTGGCCAAGATGTCCGCGTAGTCAACGCGGGCGTCTCGGGCGATACAACGGCAGGCGGACTGGCGCGCGTGGATTGGACGCTGACGCCCGACGTGGATGCGATGATCGTGGCGCTTGGCGGCAACGACTTCCTGCGCGGGATCGATCCGTCGGTGAGCCGTGCGAACCTTGCAGGTATCCTGGAGGCGGCGGGCGATCTCCCCGTCCTTCTTGTGGGCATCGTGTCGTCGAACCAGTACGGACCCGAATACCGCGATGCCTTCAACGCCATGTACCCCGACCTTGCAGCGCAATACGGAACGCTTCTGGACCGCGATTTCTTCGACGGCTTCCGCGCGCCTGTTGACGCAGGGGGATCGGTGGTGGACTTCATGCAGCGCGACGGAGTTCACCCCAACGCGGCGGGTGTGGAGCTGATTGTCGAGGCGCTCGGCCCACAGGTCATCACGCTCATAGAACAAGTCCCGGCACGGTGATGCGCACGTAATTATTCTTGCAATCCAACTGCATGGTCCAGGACGGCTTTCGGTCCGTCACCCAGTGGTCCATCCGTGACAGGTTGGTGATCCGCACCGGGGCGGAGCGGTCCAGTTTGCCCAGATCAGCCACCAGAATGGAGGTGCGGCATTGCTTCAGGATCGCCTGGCTGACGCGCACCTCGTCGGGGTCGAAATCCAGTAGCACGCCTTGATGGTCCATCGCTGATGTCCCGATCACCGCATAATCCAGCTTGAAGCGCTGCAGGGTCTGGACCGCCAGATCGCCAACCAGGCCGCCGTCGGACCGGCGCAAGCGACCGCCCGTCACGATCACTTCGGCGGAGGGATGGCTGCTCAGGATCTGCGCCACATTCAGGTTATTGGTCACCACCATCAGGTTCGGCGTGTCGCGCAAGCATCGTGCGACGGCCTCGGTCGTCGATCCGATGCCCAGAAACAGCGACGCTCCCGGTTGGATCAGTTCAGACGTGGCTATCCCGATTGCCTCTTTCGCGTCCGCGTTGATCCGGCGGCGGTCCTCATAGGCCATGTTGGTAATACCCGAGGGCAGAGCCGCTCCGCCATGGGTGCGGTCCAGATGGCCACTGTCACACAACTCTGCCAGATCGCGGCGAATGGTTTGTGCAGTCACGTCAAAGTCGCGGGCCAGGGCGTCCACGCTCACCCGCCCCGTTTCACGGGCGAGGGACAGGATATCGGTTTGGCGCGGTGTGAAAGACATAGCGCGTCTATAACGAAAAAAAACGAACATGAAAATTGACAAAACGAATGTGAAGTGAAAAAGAATGAACATGACTGCGAGGGAAGAGACCATGGAAAAGCCATTTGACCTGTTCGTCATCGGTGGCGGTATCAATGGTTGCGGTATCGCGCGCGATGCGCAAGGGCGGGGGCTGAACGTCTGTCTGGCCGAGATGGGCGACTTGGCCGGCGCGACCTCCAGCGCCTCGACAAAACTGTTCCACGGCGGGCTTCGCTACCTTGAATATTTCGAGTTCAAGCTGGTCAGTCATGCGCTAAAGGAGCGGGAGACACTGCTGCGCGCCATGCCCCATATTTCCTGGCCGATGCGGTTTGTGCTGCCGCTGTCCAGGGACATGCGGTTCGACAATTCGACGCCGACCTCCAAGATCCTTGGCACGGTGATGCCGTGGATGAAGGGGCGCAGGCCCAACTGGCTGATCCGGCTTGGCCTGTTCCTCTATGATAATCTGGGTGGGCGGAAGATCCTGCCCGGCACGTCGAATGTCAGCCTCAATGGCACCAAGGAAGGCGCGCCGCTGCAGGATCGCTTTACCAAGGCCTACGAGTATTCCGATTGCTGGGTCGAGGACGCGCGGCTTGTGGCCCTCAACGCCCGCGACGCGCAAGAGCGCGGGGCGACAATCATGGTGCGGACCAAGGTGCTGAGTGCAGAGAGAGTCGGCGATCTGTGGCGGATTGAGGTGGAGAACGCGGACGGTCGCCAGACGTTGCACGCGCGCGGTCTGGTCAACGCAGGCGGCCCGTGGGTGGCGGATATCGTGCGAAATGTGGCGCGGCAGAACTCGACCGAGGGGGTGCGGCTGGTGCGTGGCTCTCACATCGTGACGCGCAAGCTGTATGATCACGACAAGTGTTATTTCTTCCAGGGCACCGACGGACGGATCATTTTCGCGATCCCTTACGAGACGGATTTCACCCTCATCGGCACCACCGATGCCGAACATCACGGCGACCCGCGCACGGCCGAGTGCACCCCCCAGGAAAGGGACTACCTAATTGATTTCATAAATGAATACCTGAAGGAACATATCACGACAGAGGATGTTGTCTGGACATACTCCGGCGTTCGGCCGCTCTATGATGACGGCGCGAAATCGGCGACAGCAGCAACGCGCGATTATGTGTTGTCGCTTGATGAAAACGGCCCGCCGATGCTCAACGTCTTTGGCGGAAAGATTACCACCTACCGTGTGCTGGCCGAAGATGCCTGGGACAAGTTGGCGCGATTCTACCCCGATGCCAAACCTCACTGGACCGCAGGCGTGCCGTTGCCAGGTGGCGATTTCCCGGTGGGCGGTGTGCAGATGCTGATCGACGACCTGCGCGCGACGTACCCGTTCCTGGATGCGCGTTGGGCCAAGCGTCTGATCCGTGCATATGGAACTGATGCGACGGACCTTTTGGGCTTGGCGAAGTCCGCCACGGATCTGGGCCGGGACTTTGGCGCGACCCTGACAGAGGCGGAGGTGCGTTGGCTGATGGCTCGCGAATTCGCGAGAGAAGCGGCGGATGTGGTCTGGCGTCGCTCGAAACTGGGTCTGCGGATGACGGCAGAGCAGATTGCCACGCTGGAAACCTTCATGACCACCGCGTCTTGATCGCCACGGAGAAAACGGCGCAGAGTGACCCGGTGCAATAACGGAGACACGCAATGTGGTATTATGCAGACGGATCAAACCGTCAGGGCCCGCTGGAGGTCTCGGACATCGACAATCTGATCGCGGACGGAACCGTTACCGCTGAGACGCTGGTGTGGCGCGAAGGCATGAGTGGTTGGGAAGCGGCGTCCGGGCATTTCAACATGACGCCGCGCAAACCCGCTCCGCCGCCAGTCCCGCAGGTGCCCAATGCGCCCGATCAGCCGGCGTCACCAAAGGACACTCACCGGGAAATGCCGCGTGGCGATCTTGGTGCGGACGGCCTTTACATTCATGCTCCCTCGCGCTCGTTCGGAGAGGCAATCTCCACCTGCTTTGCCAAGTTCGTGACTTTCAAGGGCCGCGCCTCGCGGTCCGAATACTGGTTCTGGGCACTGTTCACCATTCTTGTCAGCGTCCTCACCGGCTTCATCGACGCCTTCGCCTTCCCGACGATGGTCGACGTATCGCCGCTGAATTCGCTGGCGAATTTAATCATGCTCTTGCCGAGTCTCGCCGTTTCGTTCCGGCGTTTGCATGACACCAACCGCTCGGGCTGGTGGGTCGGCGGCTTCTACATCGCGCTGATTGCAATTTCCGGCGTGGCCATATTGGCTTTGGCCAACGACCCGAATGCACAGCAGACGGCCAATAACTTTATCCCGCTCCTTGTCCTGGGCGTCGTCATCTATGTTGTCGTCCTGATCGTGTTCCTGTGCCAGCGTGGCACACCCGGCCCGAACCGCTTCGGATAGGACGCAGCTATGACGCAGATCCTCGCCATCGACCAAGGCACCACGTCGACCCGCGCCATCGTTTTTGACGGCGACCTGAAGCCCAAAGCCTCGGCGCAGCGCGAGTTCACGCAGCATTTCCCGGCATCGGGCTGGGTAGAGCATGATGCGGAGGAAATCTGGGAGACGGTGCTGGAAACCTGCCGTGGCGCGCTCGACAAAGGCGGCGCGGTGGCGGCCATCGGCATTACCAACCAGCGTGAAACGGTGGTTGTCTGGGATCGAGAGACAGGGGAGCCCGTCCACAACGCCATCGTCTGGCAGGACCGGCGCACGGCGAAGGTCTGCGCCGACCTGAAGGCACAGGGCCACGAGGATATGGTGCGCGAAAAGACCGGCCTGCTGCTGGATCCCTATTTCAGCGGCACGAAACTGGCATGGCTTCTCGACAACGTGGACGGCGTCCGCGAACGGGCGCAGGCCGGGAAACTGGCATTCGGCACAATCGACAGCTTCCTGATCTGGCGGCTGACGGGGGGCGCTGCCCATGTCACCGACGCCACCAATGCCGCGCGCACGCTGCTGTATAACATCGCGGAAGGGCGCTGGGACGACGATATCCTGCGGCTTCTCGGCATCCCCGAAAGCCTGCTGCCGGAGGTGCTCGATTGCGGGGCCGACTTTGGCGAGACGTCGCTGTTTGGCAAACCCCTTCCGATCCTCGGCGTGGCGGGCGATCAACAAGCCGCGACCGTGGGGCAGGCGTGTTTCCAGCCCGGTATGTTGAAATCAACCTATGGCACGGGCTGTTTTGCGCTTCTGAACACTGGCGATACGCTTGTGGCCTCTCAAAACCGGATGCTCGGCACCATTGCCTATCAGTTCGACGGCAAACCGACCTATGCGCTGGAAGGCTCCATCTTCATCGCCGGCGCGGTTGTGCAATGGTTGCGGGACGGGTTGAAGATCATCGACGACGCACCGCAATCCGCCGATCTGGCGAGGGCCGCCGATGACACCCAGTCGCTCTACCTCGTCCCGGCCTTCACCGGTCTTGGCGCTCCGTATTGGGACCCGGACGCGCGTGGTGCGATATACGGCCTGACGCGCAATTCCGGCCCCGCCGAGATCGCGCGGGCGGCGCTGGAAAGCGTCGGATACCAGACCCGCGATCTGCTGGAGGCGATGGCCGCTGATTACCCGGGAGATACCGGAAACGTTCGGGTGGACGGCGGCATGACCGCGTCGGATTGGACGATGCAGTTCCTGTCGGACATTCTTGGCGCGTCCGTTGATCGCCCTCAGGTGCTTGAGACAACTGCTGTAGGTGCTGCTTGGATCGCGGGGCAGCGGGCGGGGATTTACCCGGATCAGGAAGGCTTCGCCGCGACTTGGGCGCTGGACAAGACCTTCGAGCCGGCGATGGGTCATGCCACGTGCGATCAGCGGTATGCGGGTTGGAAGGACGCTGTCGCGCGGACGCTGAGCGATCATGGATAAGCTACGCCTCGCCATCGGGCAGATGTGCTCTGCCGATATGCACGCGGCCAACATCGCGACGGTCAAAGACCTGGCGATGGATGCGGCGGGGAAGGGGGCGCAGATGCTGGCTTTGCCAGAGGTCGCAGGGCTGATGAATGCCAACCGCACAGTGGCGGTTACGCAAGTTGTGGATGCGGCAGACGATCCGTTCATCGCTTCGTGCCAGGAGATGGCCGCCAAGCACAGCCTCTGGATCCACACCGGATCCACGCCCGTCACGGCGCCGGACGGGCGGTTTCTGAACCACACAACGCTGATCGACAGCTCGGGCGCGATCAAAGCCGAATACGACAAGGTCCATTTGTTCGACGTGCAAATAGACGGGGAGGCGCCCATCGGCGAATCCAAACGCTACGCGCCGGGAGAGGTCAGCGTCATTGCCGACACTCCTTGGGGCGGATTCGGTCTGACAATTTGTTATGACTTGCGTTTTCCTCACCTGTATCGCGCTCTGGGCCAGGCAGGCGCAAGCGTCATATTCATCCCGTCGGCCTTCACAGTGCCCACAGGCCGCGCCCATTGGGAGGTCCTGCTTCGCGCCCGCGCGATCGAGAGCGGCGCATTTGTGATCGCCGCGGCGCAATCCGGCATCCACACCGACGGGCGAGAGACGTACGGTCATTCGCTGGCCGTGGACCCGTGGGGCAATGTGTTAAAGGACATGGGTGAGGGCGCACCGAAGCTTGAACTGGTGGATCTGGACCTGACCCTCGCAGACAAGGCGCGCGCGCAGATTCCGGCCCTGGCCACTGGAAAAGACGTGCCTCTGATCCGCGTCTAGGTCACCAACGCGTCTCATGCGCCTTGAGGCTGCCGCTCTCCGAAACGTATCCCGCGCGGCCCGCTTCCGGTCCCAACTCCGGAAACAATTGCAGCAGGTCGCCAAATATTTCTCGCGTTTCCTGCGTATGATTCAAATCGCCGGGTTGGAAACTTTCGGTCCAGGCTTTGTCGACGTGGAAATAGCGGAGCCTCTCCCACGCATCGGCACCGGTGCCGGAATTCACCCAGCTGAGGGCTTAATCCGCAGACGCCAGCGGCGTGCCGGAACCGCCCTGTACGAGGTCATTGCCCTGTCCTGCATAGACGGAATCATCGCCTGTGCCCGCCTGGATATTGTCCTCATCGCCCGTGGTACCGAGCGTACCGTCATTGCTGTCGACCTTCTACAGATTGGTATCGGCGAAATTCCCGTCAATCAGATCCGCGCGCCCTTTGCCATCGACTGCGCCGTCGATGACGTCGTTGCCGTTAATTGTATCGTTACCCTCAAATCCTGTGATGGTATCAGCTTTGCCTGTACCATTCAGAGCATTGTCTGTTGCGTCGCCGTTGATCGTTTCCATATCCGCTCATTCCAGGCGGCTCTGCGGCTGATTACTCGTATTCAAGAAACAGTTATTAATAAGGCATGATAGAACTTAGACGAATTTGAATGATATCAGGCCATTGTATACAGATGCACCAGGCTGATCGAGCCACGGGCAAGCTGAACTGGCGGCTAATCGGACAAGGCCTCTCTTGCATCGTCCAGGATCATGTCCGAGGCTTTCTCTCCGATCATTATTGCGGGTGCATTGGTATTGCCGGACACGATTTCCGGCATAATCGAGCAATCGGCGACGCGCAGCCTTTCAATCCCATGCACACGCAAGTTCGCGTCGACCACTGCGTCCGTTCCCTGGCCCATCTTGCAGGTTCCCGTCGGGTGATAGATGGAAGCCGTGTTGCTACGAGTCCAGTCCAGCGTCGCCTCATAATCGTTGATGTCGAGGGAAGGGTTGGGCCGGTATTCTTCGCTGATCTTCGAAGTCAAAGGCGCATGCCGCGCAATAGTGCGCGCGATATTGACGCCCGCCACCATTGTCCGGCAATCAGTCTCGGTCGACAGATAGTTGGGGATTATCCTGGGATAGTCGCGTGGATTCGGCCCTGCCAGCCTGATCTCACCGCGAGACTCAGGGCGAAGTTGGCAAACGGACATTGTGAAGGCGCTGAACTTGTCCGCGCCCTTGCCAGGGTTTTCGGCCGAGAGCGGTTGGACATGGAATTGAATGTCTGGCGTTTCCAGATCATCGCGGGTGCGCAGGAACCCCGTCGCAAGACTTGCGGCCATCGTCATCGGGCCCGACCGAAACATGAGGTATTTCAGTCCGATACGCGCCTGTCCCATTATGGAAGAAACCTCATCGTTCAACGTCGGCTCATTGCATTTATAGACCAGCCGCGCTTGTAGATGGTCCTGCATGTTCTTTCCTACGCCCGGCGCATCACGGACCACATCTATCCCGTTTTCGGCCAATTGCGCGGCCTCCCCGATGCCCGACAGCATCAGAAGTTGCGGGGTGTTGATGGAGCCGCCCGACAAGATCACTTCGCGGTTTGCCTCCACCGACTGTTTTCGCCCGGAGCGATCTGTAAATGTCACTCCGGTCGCGCGTTTGCCGTCCAGCGTCACCCGGTCCACCTGAGCATGGGTAATGATCTGCAAGTTGTCGCGGTTGCGGGCCGGATTCAGATAGGCCACGGCTGAGGAGCATCGCCGCCCGTTCCTGGAAGTCAGCTGGAAATACCCCACGCCTTCCTGATTTTCGCCGTTGTAGTCAGGATTGAACGGATAGCCAGCGGCCTGCGCGGCGGCGACCCATGCGTCAGTGATGGGCCGTTGAATGCGCATGTTCGAGACCGACAAAGGCCCCTGGTCGCCGTGGTAGTCATCGGCACCACGCTCATTATGCTCGGACCGTTTGAACAGTGGCAAAACCTCGTCCCATCCCCATCCGGCATTGCCCATCTGACGCCAGCGGTCATAATCTTGGGGTTGCCCCCGGACGTACAACAAGCCGTTCAGCGATGATGATCCGCCAAGCACTTTTCCCCGTGGCCACTCGATGGAGCGACCATTCAGACCCGGATCCGCCTCGGTCTTGTAGCACCAGTCGACGTTGGGGTTGTGAATTGTCTTGAAGTAGCCGACGGGGATGTGGATCCAGGGGTTCCAATCGCGGCCTCCGGCCTCAAGCAGGATCACGGAGTTCCGCGAATCGGCGGACAGGCGGTTGGCCAACACGCATCCGGCAGAGCCTGCGCCAACGATGACGTAATCTGCTGAAACCTCAGACATATCTGTGTCCTACTCGCTTAGATTGCATGCAGGTGAAAAATTTCACTTGCCCTTACGACCATAAGTTGAGCAAGATTGAGACCACAAGTATCAATTTTCAGCATTATTGGGAGGTAATGGAAATGAAACTGACAGCATCTAAAGCTCTAAGCCAGATCTCACGTCGGGATCTGATGAAGCTGACAGGCACCTACGGTGTCTCGTCCGTCGTGATGGGCGCCGCAACACTGACCGGGGCCGTGACGCTTCCGTCGTTGGCCCGCGCGGTGGAGTCCACCTATGATCGCCGCTACGGCACCGAGGCGCAGCACACGCTGACCCTGGGGGCGGCTGGCTTCAACCAACGCAACCTGTTGATCGAGCGTGCAGGTGTGCTTGAGTTCGCCCGCGATCTTGAGGAGCGTACAGACGGCGCGATCCGTATTGAGTTCATTGGCGACAACCAGATCTGTGGACAGTTGAACTGTCTTGAGAAGGCCCAGTTGGGTGTTGTGGATTTCTACTCGGCCTCTACGCAAAACTCCGCAGGCTCAGCACCTTACCTGAACGTTCTGGATTACGCATATATGTTCCGCTCCCGCGCGGATCAGTTCCACTTCCTCTATTCGCCAGAGTCGCAAACGCTCCTGCGTGACCCGCTAGAGCGGATGCACGGAGTGAAGTTCCTGTTCAGCCACGCCGAATTGCGCGGCCTTCAGATGGGCTCCACGTTCCAGGATCGGGAGACTGTCACGCGGCTCGAAGAGTTATTCGGCACCCGTAACCGCGTGACCGGGACGCAGCTTGGCCGGATTGCCATGGACCTGATGAACCTCAACCCGACACCAATTGCGTGGGAAGAAACCCTCGACGGTCTGCGCCAGGGTCTGGTTGACGGGGCAGAGACCTGGGCCTCCGCCGTGGCCTATGCCAATATGGCGCCTGTGGTCAGCCAGTCGGTCGACCTGAAGTTCTTCTGCGGCACCGAGCACACCGGCATGAACGCAGAACTGTTCGATAGCATGTCTGGCGAATTGCAGGACGCGATCATGGAATCGGCTTATCTTACGCAGGTGCACGTGCAAGCCGCGAACGAGGCCGCACTGGTCAACACCGTTGGCTTCACCGACCCACCGATGCCTGGCACGATTTTTGCCGAAAACAACGTGCGCGTTGCACGTCTGGCCGAAGATCAGATTCAGATTGCGCGAGAGATGTGCTCCCCTGAGTACGTGCCAGGGCCATGGGAGCAATGGCGCGAGCGTCTGAACGGTTGGCAGGGTGGCGCAGACACCTATCAGGAGATCTATGACGTAGCCCGTCAGATTCCAGCCGACACGTTGGCCGAGAACGTCGAGCCTCGTCGTTGGTGGCGCGGTTGATCCTAACGGGATAGTCTCGATGAAAAGACTGGCGGCGGCTTTCGGGCCGCCGCAAGCTACTCTGACAGGGGCATTCCCCTGAAGACACAAGATTGCGTGACCTTGGGAGGGGCGGATGGGAGAGCTTTTCAGCGGAATGAGCGAGATAATGTCAGCGATCGCCAGTGGCGACAGTTGGATGATCCGTACAGCCCTCCAGGGCGAGGCGATCTGGATCATGGGTTTGATTGTAATGCTGCTTGGCGGTTTCATCATTGTGATGATCTACCGGTTTATTCCCTTCGTCGAGCGCCACCTCGAATCCTATGTCATGATCGTTTCCTACCTCACCATCGGCGGCATCATCTTTTTTGGCGTGATCCAGCGGTTCGTGCCGGGAATGCTTGGCATGGACTTCTCGAACACGCCGCAATGGTTGCAACCATGGGCCTGGACCACATCGCTGCCACCTTTCCTGTTCCTCGTGATGACGTGGGTAGGTTGCGCCTACAACGTCAAGCTGCGTACGCACCTGTCATTCAACGAATTTCGTATGAACATGGCGCGCGGCCTTCAAATGGTCATGCTGACCATGGACGCCCTGTTGTGGATCGGCTTTTCGTGGGTTGTCGTAGTAACCGGCGCCCGCGTCGTGGCCAACGCCGCATCAAACTTTCAGATCGTCCCTGCTACCGATGGCTTGATGCAATGGTGGTTCATCCTCGCCGTGCCACTGTCATTCGTGTTCCTCGTCGCCCGTGTCATCGAGAACTGGGCGGATGACTGGCGAAATTACCGATCCGGCGACGTGCTGATCAACCAGGCCGTGATCGGGGGTGACACATGACCGATGGTACAATCGTAACTCTGCTGTCGCTGGGGGTCACGGCCCTGTTCATGCTGGGCGTGCCTGTATTCCTCGTGATCGGCTATTGGGTCATCGGCATGTCTTTCGTGCTTGGACTGCCCATCGACAACATCGCAGCCGCTCTGTCGCGGGTGTTCACCGACGGCTTCGCACTTCTGGCGATGCCACTGTTCATTTTGACCGGTGACCTGATTAACCGATCCGGTATTGCCCGAAGGCTCACCGACTACGCCTACGCCTGTCTTGGCTGGATTCGTGGCGGCCTTGCCATGGCGGCCTTGGGCGCGTGCGGCCTTTTCGCCGCGATTTCGGGCTCCAACTCGGCCACTACGGCGACCATCGGTTCCATGCTTCACCCGGAAATGGTGAAGGGTGGCTATGATGAGCGCTTTTCAGCGGCGACTGCTGCTGCGGGCGGTACCGTGGGTATCATCATTCCGCCGTCGATCATCTTCATCGTTTACGGCTTTCTGATGAACCTGCCGATTGGAGACTTGTTCATCGCGGGTATCATTCCCGGCGCTCTCATGGTCCTAGCCATGATGGTCGCGTGCTTTGTTGTCTGCTTTCGCAACAAATGGGGCTACCTGATTAACTTCAACATCTTCCGGGTCA
>CAWHTO010000002.1:0-306904 GCA_963832295.1 uncultured Alphaproteobacteria bacterium
GATAGAGCGTTTTTATTCTCTCAGTGACTTTTAGCCCTGCAATGGGGTCTTGAAAGGTTTGAGCGTTATGTAGGGCGTAACAACGGTCGGCAATTTCACAGTTTTGACAGTCCTGCCAAAACTTGGCGCGGTCAGCCGCTGAATCTGACGCTTTAGAATGGAGCCTTTCTTTTCAGGCACGTCGGCCACGACGCTGCGCAGGTTGAGGTTCACGAGGGCAACGCCAGAATCTGGTTGGCCGGTTTTGAGTCCTCTATCTATGACTTTGTGCAAGCGAGAAAATTGGGACTCGCGGCTCGTAAGAAAATCAATCAGACGGCCTTCGTTAATGGCAATGAGGCGGATTTCTTGGGTGGCCCACTGGCTGTCGTCGTCGCCGACGTAGGGTGAAAAGAAGGCTTCCAACACAGCGTCGTTACGTTCTTCACCTTCGTCCTGGCTACCGTCGTAGTTGCTGAGGTATGTGCGGCCTTCAAACTGCATTAGGCAACCGTTACCGCGTGAGCTGGTCGAGCGTACCGCCGCAATCTTTTGCATACAGCTCTAGCTTTTGCAGAAAAGGCCGGTTTTACCATCGCCCGCGTTGCCGGTGATAATGACAAGCTTAAATTCTCCTTCGAGAACAGCAGGGAGCAGGGCATCGTCTAGCAGGGTATTGACGTAGGTGCCGGTGACTTCATCTAGCCCTCGGGTGCCTGCGTTACTGCGATGGCTTTGGCTATACAGGGTGAGCAGGTAATCTATAAAGGGGTCGTATTGCCGTCGCCGCCGGGTTTCAGTTCGGATAGGGTGGCTGCTGGCTCGGTGGGGGCGGGAACTTGCGGGCATAGGGGATGTCGTTGAGCTGTTGCAGCAGGTCTTCTGCGGTTTGGAAGCGATCGCCGGACCTCTTTCGCGCAATTAGTTTCATCATCAGTGCGGCGAGTTCTGGAGCTAAGTCCTTTAGATCCGAATGTTCGCGTGGGTCTTTGGCTATTTTTCCAGCGGGAGGTTCTGGCGTTGTCCAGGGATAGGTGCAGGTGATGGCTTCGTAGAGGGTGATGCCGAGGGCGTATAAGTCTCTATCAACAAAGTCGTCGTCGGTGGGGTCGCGGTCTGGTTAGATTCGGCGGCAGGTATTTGCGGGTGCCGCCGCCTAAGCTGTTGGTCTGATTAGCAAGAACGGAGACGTTGAAGTCAATGATTTTGATGCCTTCGTCTGTCCACAGCAGGTTGCTGGGTTTGATGTCACAGTGGCGAGCGTCGTGCTGATGAATGTGGGCAAGTCCACTGGCCGCTTCTTTAGCGAGGCGAAGGCCATCGGCAGGGGCGAAGGCACGTTCTTTGACCATTTCGGTATACGTTGAAGCCGTCAACGTATTCAAAAATGATGTAGGGCAGTCCGCCGCCAGGAAGAAAGTCGGCATCAATGACTTTTACGACGTGGGGGTGAGGGGGAATGCGCAGGAGGGTGCGGTATTCCTTTTTGAGGCGGTCAGTGACGGAGTAGCGATCGCGCAATATCAATTTGATAGCTCGGGGCATGTCGCCCAAGGTATCGATTACTTTGTACACCGCGCCAAAGGTGCCTTGGCGCATCGACGCGGTTGATCTTGTAGTCCGGGATGCGGGCGAGGGTGTCGGTCATCCAGGGATGGTTCGGTAAAATGCCGCTGCCCTGCGCGACATTGCCTTGATCGGCCGTATCAACACAGCGGCGGACGCGGGCATTTTGCTGCAGGAGAGTTCTCAAAATCGACTCAAGCGCCGCCGAGCCGATAGCGCGTCCCTGCTCACCGCCTGCGCCACGCGGCAAGCGGCGAGCAGGGCCTCGGAACTTCTCCAACGTCATCAACGTCATCAACAATGCTCGGGTGGAAGTCGTCAAAGCGCAACTGGCAGACGCAAATGCAACCTGGACCTTGATATTGGAGATCCCCTGTGACGTTGGCTTTGCGTCACTAGGCCCGTTTTGCCCAGCATTCCGAGCGCTGACGGGCCAAGATCCGACCGAGTAGCGCCGCTAAGATCGGGGTCGTTCTCAGAATTTTCTTGCCCGGTCCTTCAAACTCGAAAACCACACAACGATCGTGTCCAACCTGCGCCGGTCTCCAGAATCCGGCAGGCTTGCCCCGGCCCGCATCCCTTCCCGGCGACGACCAAACTTGAACGAGGCAATCCCCGTGAGCGTCTCCCTCCTGAAAATCGCAATCGTGATGGCCAATCCGCACCCATGCCGGCCCAACGCGCGATTTTCCCGAGGCTGACCTTCCGGGAGCCGGGCACTGTCTCCTCCCGCCCTGACGTTCTGCTCGACGGATGACAGTGAAGACATGCGGCGCTGAATCACGAGACAGCCAATGCGCCGGCATTGGGGACGATTGCAAACTGCCTATCGTCCGAAACACCCGTGAGTTTCACTCACGTTAGATCAACCCGTCCGGGACTACCCGAGGCGGCTTTTTACCATCGGGCCGACGCTGCCGAAATCCATCTGGCCGGCATATTTGCTCTTGAGCGCGCCCATGACGCGGCCCATGTCGCGGATACTGTCGGCCCCGGTTGACGTGATGGCCACGCCGACGGCTGTGGCCACTTCGTCTTCGGACAGCTGGCGCGGCAGGTATTGCTCGATTACCGCAATCTCGGCCTGCTCCTGCTCAGCCAACTCGAGGCGTCCGCCCTCTTCGTAGATGCGCGCGCTCTCCTGACGTTGCTTGACCATCTTGGCCATAATCGCCAGAATCTCACCCTCGTCTACACCATCGGCGTTGCCCTTGACGCGCGCGGCGATGTCCTGATCCTTCACGGCGGCATTGATCAGACGCAGCGTGCCGAGGCGGACGGTGTCCTTCTCGCGCATCGCCGATTTAATGCCGTCGGTGATTTTGGTTCGCAAACCCATGCTCGCACTACCCTTGCGTTGACTGAATTGAGCCTTGCTAGATAGGGGATCGTCCTCCATTCAACAAGGCGCTGCTTGACCCGACTGTGTAGCCCACATACACCACAAAAAGTTTGCCCCGCCCTGCCAGCATATCCGGAGCCACCATCATGTCAGACCGCCCCACTGCCTGCCTTGTCCTTGCCGATGGCACTATTTTCTACGGGCGCGGATTTGGCGCAACGGGCATGCGCGTGGCCGAGTTGTGCTTCAACACCGCCATGACCGGTTATCAGGAGATCATGACCGACCCCTCCTACGCTGGTCAGATCGTGACCTTCACCTTCCCCCATATCGGCAACACCGGCACAACGTCCGAGGATGACGAGACCGCAGACCCGGTGGCCGAGGGCATGGTCGTAAAATGGGACGTGACAGAGCCGTCGAACTGGCGCGCGCAGTCCCACCTTGTCGATTGGCTGGCCAGGACCGGTCGCGTCGGTATCGGCGGAATTGATACGCGGCGGCTGACGCGCGAGATCCGGCAACAAGGCGCACCTCATGCGGCGCTGGCCCATGACCCGGACGGCAACTTCGATATCGAGGCGATGATCGCCGCCGCCCGCGGCTTTGCCGGGCTTGAGGGCGTTGACCTCGCCAAGGACGTCACCTGCGCTCAGAGTTATCGGTGGGACGAGATGCGGTGGGCGTGGCCCGATGGCTACACCAAGCGCGAAGGCCCTGCCCCCAAGGTCGTGGCGCTGGATTACGGTGCGAAACGCAACATCCTGCGGTGTTTGGCTTCGGCCGGCATGGATGTGACCGTGATGCCTGCCAAGGCGAGCGCCGAAGACATCCTTGCGCAATCGCCGGACGGCGTGTTCCTGTCCAATGGACCCGGCGATCCGGCAGCCACAGGCGTCTACGCGGTACCTGCAATAAAGGGTGTTCTGAATGCTGAGATCCCCGTGTTCGGCATCTGCCTCGGCCACCAGATGCTGGCCCTGGCGCTGGGTGCGAAGACCGTCAAGATGAACCACGGCCACCATGGCGCGAACCATCCGGTGAAGGATTTGACCACAGGCAAAGTGGAAATCACCTCGATGAACCACGGCTTCACCGTGGACAGCCAGAGCTTGCCCGCTGGCGTGTCCGAAACCCATGTCAGCCTGTTCGACGGATCGAACTGCGGCATCGCGCTGGACGGCAAGCCCGTCTTCTCGGTCCAGCATCACCCGGAAGCCAGCCCAGGTCCGCAAGACAGCTTTTATTTGTTCGAGCGCTTCGCCGACGCCGTCCGCGCTGGCTCCAAAGCGGCGGTCTGACCCAAAAACGTTCGATATTGGTGAAAAACTCGACCTCCAGATGTTGTGTTTGGCTGGGATGAGTTTTCCCAACCCGCTGTAATTGCAGGCGAAGGCATTGTTTTCGGCGGGCGGTATGTGGGGCGATTTCTGACCTCAGCTCGGACCCATTTTGGCAAGACGTTTTAGGTTCTGTGCGGTCGCTGCGAGGAGAAATTCTTCGTTTGCTCCTTTTAGACCTCGGTGAACCGCCCCGGTTTTACCGGAGACTGTTAAGCTCGTATTTCAAGCTGCAATGTCGTCTGTTTTCAGGTTTTGATAGTACGCATCCTCTGCTTCTTGCGGTGTGATGTATCCTAGGGCAATTCATAGACCCGCCGGTCGCCGAGATTGAACGCTCAAATGATCCGCGACAATTCCTCGGCCAAGGGTGTCGCGGCCAGCACGATCTTGCGGTGGCCGTAGGTGGCCTCGCTGGACCATTTCGCGGAGCCGTCCATCCAGATCTTGCCCAGCAGTCGGTGCACCCCAACTCCAATGGCATCGGCTGTCTCGTCTTTGGCCGTGCGAACTGGGATGTTCAGATTCTCGACTTCCAAACCCGTCATTGAAATGTCGGCAAGCCACTTCCTCTGCAAAGTACTCATCTAGCGCACTGGCATTCCCTTTACGCGTCCCAATCTTTTTGAGAAGCGATGCGGAAGGCGGCATTCGGCGCCCCAAAGCCGTCATAGCCAGCGCGCCGCTCAACAATTTCAAAGAACATCGACCCGGCGAACGGGCGGGAGTACAGCTGGAAGAACTCCGTGTCGGCAACTCGGTCGTACAGGATATCATGAGACCGCATCACCTCAAGGGTTTCGGTTTCAATATCGAAGCGGGCGGCGAGGTCCACGTAGCAATTCGCTGTGATCGGCAACGCTTCAAACCCGGTGCGGTCCAGCGCTTTTGCAGTGGCAAAGATATTATCTGCGGCGAAAGCCACGTGTTGCACGGATGCACCGAAACTGTCGGCCAGAAAGCCACCGGCGAGGGTGTGGGGTGTCTCTGCGCCGTTCAGGGTGATGCGGAAACTTCCATTGTCAGACGACAAGGCTTGGCTCCGCACGAGGACATCCGGGTCGATAACGTCCAACATTGGCACCTTATTCATTCCGAACAGCGACGTGTAGAGAAGCGACCAGCTGAGCATTTCGTCGTAATTCATCGTCTGCGCGATGTGATCGACCTGCGTAAGGCCGACGCCATCTGAGGCCTTTCCATGCAACGAAAATTCCACGTCCCAGACGTGCTCTGTCTTTGCATCGAGAAAGTGCAACACCGATCCGCCCAGGCCTTGAATTGCGGAAATGGCAAGTTCTCCATCCCCTCGGGCCTGCCCAAGCGGTGCAAGTCCAAACGCTTTCGCCCGCGCCATGGTGTCTGTAACGGAAGGGACTTGAAGGCCGATGTCACACACATTTCTGCGCCGGTCGGTGAAGCTGGTTGCGGCGTGACCTTTGGCGTCGGAATTCAGGACGATACGGATATTGCCTTGTTGCCAAAGGCTCATGTCCTTGGAGTTGTGCCGCCCGGTATTGGTGAAGCCCAAGGTCGTCAGCAATGCCTCTATCGCTTCGGCCTCACTGTCCGCCGTGACAAGTTCGATAAAAGAGGTGGATTCGGGCGCTGGGCGGCGGGGATTGAGGGGAGATCTACAGACCGGTCCGGTTTGGCGCGCCGGACGCCATCCATCAGGTGGATCAGGGATCGATAACCGTCACGCGCGATTGCTTTGGAGAGGCCACCGCGGAACTGATCGTTATATATCTCAAGCGAGATTGGCCCAGAGTAACCTGTCGCCATGACGGCCCGCATAAAGCCGGTAACGTCCAGATCCCCTTCGCCCGGCATATTGCGAAAGTGCCGGGACCAATAGAGCAGATCCATGTCGATGGCGGGCGCATCCGCCAGTTGCACGAAGAATATCTTGTCACCAGGGATGCGGCGTATGGTGTCAGGGTCAATCTTACGCCCGAGCGTGTGGAAGCTGTCAACGATCAGGCCGACATTTGGGTGATCGGCCCGACGCACGATTTCCCAGGCGTCGCGGTCCCCAAGCTCTGCAAAATCCGCGGCAGCGCGATCAATGCCACCCTGAGCCACTGGATTCGTGTTGGAACAGACAAGAATCAGATCGCACCCAAGATCCTCCATTACGTCGAACTTTCGTTCGGCCCTGTCAAAGGCTTGGCACGCAGAGGTGTGGGCAGGCCTTCAAAATCGCGGAGACGGCTGAAACAGCATCAGCTCCAATCCTGCATCGCGCACCCTTGCTGCAACGTCACGCGGGGAGTGGGGATCGGCGATGAAGTCCTGTTCAAAGATCTCAATCCCGTCGAAGCCCACGGCTGCTATGGCCTGAATTTTTTCCTCAAGATTGCCAGAGACAGAAACAGTAGCGATGCAGGTTTTCATTGTTTTGTTTCCTCTGCCAGAAGGGCCGCGCGCAAGACGACGGGGTCCACATCTTGGCCGGAAAACCGTGACCAGGCATGGAGACCCTGGTGGAAGAACAGCTCCCACCCTGAGATCGTTTGAAGGCCGTGGTCGCCCGCATCGCGCAGGAATTGCGTGTCTAGCGGCGTGTAGACCACGTCGAAGGCCCACTCCGCCTCGGTCAGGGAAGCGGCGTCAATTGGCGTGCCTTTGTGGCCGATCATACCCACGGGCGTGCAATTCACGATGCCTTTCGCACCCGGCGCAGTGGCCTCTGCCGAGACACCTGTCGCCACAAGGAGTGCCGGAAAGCTGGCTTGCAGATCCGCCGCCAACCCAGCCGCTTTGGCCAAATCCCTATCCACGAGACGCAGGGCGCTGGCGCCAAGTGTTGCCAGCGCAAATGCAATGGCGCGCCCCACGCCGCCCGTGCCGATAACCAGTGTCACCCCCGGAGGCATATCGCCACGCTCTGCGGAGTAAGCAGCAGCAAAACCGGAGTAATCAGTGTTGAACCCTCGGGGGCCAGCGCCGTCGAACAGGACCGTATTGACGGCGCCTATCGCGGCAATCAAGGGTGTGTCGGGTCGGACGAAAGCCAGCACCGTCTCCTTGTAAGGATAGGTGATGTTCAGGCCACGAAATCCCTCCCCCAGCGCATGGCGAAAGACAGTCGGGAAATCTTCGCCACGTTCAGCTGGAACGAGACGTTTGTAACTGACGTCCAGCCCCAGCTGTTCACCCGCCAACCGGTGCAGACGGGGCGATTTCGACGCTTTGATATTATCGCCGATCAATCCGAGTTTTAGGACTTGTTGGCCGATCATGCTTGCCGCCCAACCTTGCGTTTGACCCATGTCCAGATTGGGGTTTGCGTTACGAACACCATGATGACCGCCAGGAACAGAACCAGTGACAGGGGGCTGGTGACGATGCCCTCAAAAAAGCGTCCCAAATCTTCGCGTTCCGATATGATCGCACGGCGCCAGTTCTCGTCGAGAAGGCGCGACAGGATAACGCCGAGGATCACGGGGCCTAGCGGATAGCCGTAAAGCCGCATGAAATAGCCGAAGACCCCGAAGCCAAGCATCCAGTAAACGTCCGTGATGGCGTTGTTGACCGCATAGGCGCCCACAATCGGCAGCAGCATGATCAGCGGGATCAAGACGCTGCGCGGCATCTCGACGATCTTGGTGAACAGGCGAATGCCCGTCAGGCCGAAGAGCAGCATGAAGACATTCGCCATGACCAGTGCGCCGACGATGAACCAGAACATGTCGGGTTGGTCGATCATCAGCATCGGGCCAGGATTCAGGCCATGGATGAAGAGAGCACCGATCATGATGGCCGTGACTGCGTCGCCGGGGATGCCCAGGGTCATCATCGGAATGAACGCCCCGCCCACGGCGGCATTGTTGGCCGTTTCGGGTGCCACCAAACCTTCCATCGCGCCTTCCCCAAACGGGACCTTGGGATCCTTGGTAACACGCTTTGCGTGGTCATAGGCCATGAGGGCTGCAATGTCGCCACCGGTACCCGGCAGCGCGCCGATGATGACGCCGATGGACGATGTCTGGAGACTCAATGGCAGGTGTTTGCGCACGGTGCCCCATGACGGCACGATACGGGCAATCTTCTGGCGCACCGCGAGCTTGTCCACGTGATGCAATTGCATCAGCGCCTCTGACACACCGAACATACCTATCATCACGGCAATGAAAGAAATTCCGCCCCTCAGGAGCGACATGTCGAAGGTAAAACGCGGAGTGAACGTCAGTGGATCCATTCCGACAGCCCCGATGGCAAGGCCGAACGCGCCGGCGAAGATGCCTTTGACAAGACTCCCGGTGGAAAGAGAGCCGACCAACAGTATGCCGAGGATTGCCAGCAACAGGTAGTCGCGGGGCTGGAACCGCAGGGCAAAATCCGAAACCAGCGGCGCACCAAGAGCCAGCACGCCGATGCCGATGAAACCGCCGAAGAACGACATCACGGTCGTGGTGCCGATGGCTGTTCCGGCCTGTCCCTTCTGGGCCATGGGGTAGCCATCGAGAGCCGTCGCAATGGCCGACGGCGCGCCGGGAATGTTGAGCAAAATCGCGGTACGTGAACCGCCGTAAACGCCGCCCATGTAGATGCCGATCATCAACGAAATCGCCGGATAGACGTCCCAGGAGAAGGTGAACGAAATCAGGATTGAAACGGCCATGGTCACAGACAGACCGGGGATCGCGCCTACATAGACGCCCGTGAAGGTGCCCAAGGCCACCAGGAGCAGCAGCTCGGGCTGAGTGAAAACGGTGAGGAAAGACATGAGAGCGTCCATGCTCAGGTGCCCCCGTCGATCAGGTCACGAAAAACTTGAATGAACTCGGCCTCTGGCACGATGCCGGGCGGCATAAGTACCGTGAACACAATACGAAAGATCAGCCAAATTGCGATCAGGCTGCCGATGGCTACAATGAAAGTGAATACCCAGGTGCGGCCCGACAGAAATTTGATTGCGACGATCAGGAATAAAGCTGACGTAGGGAGAAACCCGAGCGGGCGTAGCAGCATGCCGTACACGACCAGCATCAACGCCATGACAATCACAGTGGCGGGAAGGATATCGCGCGAAAACGTTTCCGAGCCCACTTTGGGGCGTATCGAGGTTTGGATCAGCACGATGATGCTAGTGACCAGCATGACCGCAGTCGTAGCCATAGGGACGGAGCCGGCACCTGACAGGGCGGTAAAGCCGGAGATGCCGTAAGCGCTCCCCAGCAGACCAAGGCTGGCCACGACCAGAAAGACTGCGAATGCTGTTTCGCCGGGGCGACGTTGCCCGGCAAATCCACCGGGGGCCGCATCTGACGTACCCTCATGGTGCTCGTTTGTCAGATGGTCGTGGTTTGACATGGCGGCCTCCGGTCTGGTGACGTCTGGGGAATGAAAACGCCGCCCCTCCTTCGGGAAGAGCGGCGCTGGAATTTGCTGGCAAGGCCCGAATGCCTCACAAAACTCAACGGACTATTCGCCCGGCCGAGCAATCCCGAGGTCTTCTGGGTTGTTCACGGCCAGCCCTGCATCCTGCAACAGCCAAGCGGTTGTGGACTGCCAAGCGGTCAGGAAATCCTGAGCCTCTTCGCCGGACATATTCATGATGGTAAAGCTGCGGTTGTCCATCAATTCAAGGAACTCTGCGTTCTCGACTGCGCCAGCGTAGGCCGTTTGCAATGCCTCAACCACATCATCCGGCGTGCCGTTGGCAGCAAAGACGCCGAAGAACGGGCCCCATGGCAGGTAAGTGGCATAGGCATCGTTCAATTCGACAGCCGTGGGCGTGTCGGGCAGGAAGCGGTTGGTTTCCACATCGAACACGGCCAGCGGCACGAGATTGCCCGCGCGAATGGCCTCAATCGACGCGCCAAGTACTGCAGGCATCACGTCAATCGCACCGCCTTGTAACGCTGTCAGCGCGGGGCCGTCACCGTCGTAGGGAATGAAGTTGACGTCCAGACCGCCTTCAACCCTGTCCATCATCGCGGTGATCACCGACGGCAGACCGCCCGGCCCGGTGGAACCGAAACGCACTTCGCCCGGGTTCGCGGCAATAGCCTCCATCATTCCCGCATAGCTGTCGAAATCTGCATCGGGACGCGTCACAAGGACCGGCGTGCCACGCGCCAGCAAATTGATCGGAATGAAGTCGTTGTAGTCGCGCTCGCCCAAACCCATGATGCGGTAAAGCATCGGGTTTTCGGCCCCCATCAACAGGGTGTAGCCGTCCGCGTCCTGATCCGCGACGTGGTTCAACGCGATAGCGCCCACCGCGCCGGTCATGTTCTGCATAACGATTGTACCACCCAGGATTTCCTCGGCGTGTGGCGTGACGGAACGCATTACCGTATCAGTAGAGCCGCCTGCTCCCCATTGAATTACGCCCTGGATTTCACGGGCGGGGTATTCCGAGTTATGAGTGAATTTGGTGTCCGGGTGATTTGAAAGCTGGCGGTGCATCTGGTTGGTTTGTTGTTGCGACACAAGCCACCAACCATTCAAGGACGCACCACCATGGACGACGCTACCATTATTGATTTCACCGGTCGAGACGCGGTCACTGATCCGCTGACTGATCTTCTGCGCAAGGGTGCGCGGGAATTGCTTCAAGCGGCTGTTGAGGCCGAGCGGGATGCATTTCTTGCCAGGTTTTCCGAGCGCCGCACGTCGGATGGCCGCGCAGCGGTCGTCGGCAGCGGCTATCATCCTGAACGCGCGGTGCAAACCGGGATCGGACCAGTCACGGTGAAGGTGCCAAAAGTGCGGGCGAAAGACGGAAAACCAGTGACGTTCCACTCGGCACTGGTCCCGCCCTATGTCCGGAAGGCCAAATCTATCGATGCCGCGCTGCCCTGGCTGTATCTGAAAGGTATTTCTACCGGTGAAATGGGCACAGCATTGAGGGTGCTTCTTGGCCCGGACGCCACCGGTTTCTCCGCAAAGACCGTTTCGCGCCTGAAAGGCCAATGGGCGGCGGAATACAACGAATGGCGCAAGGCAGATCTGAGCCGGGATGAATGGGTCTATGTCTGGGCGGACGGCATTTACAGCGGGTTGCGCGGCACCGATGACCGGCTCTGCGTTCTTGTCGTCATCGGGGTCAACGCACGGGGAGAAAAGCATTTTCTTGCCATCGAGGACGGCGTCCGGGAAAGTACCCAAAGTTGGCGAGAGGTACTGCTTGGTCTCAAAAGCAGGGGTCTTAGCTTCCCGAAACTGGGCATCGGCGATGGTGCTATGGGCTTCTGGTCAGCCCTGGAGGAAGTGTTCCCCTCCACCAAACAGCAACGTTGTTGGGTGCATAAAACCGGCAACGTACTGAATTATCTACCCAAGCGTACCCAGCCAAAGGCCAAGAAGATGCTGCATGACATTTGGCAGGCTGAGACGCGAGAGGATGCGCATGCCGCTTTTGATCTGTTCATCGAAACCTTCGAGGCGAAGTACCCGAAGGCCACTGAATGTTTGATCAAGGACCGAGAAGAACTGATGACCTTTTACGACTTCCCGGCCCAGCACTGGCAAAGCATCCGCACGTCAAATCCCATCGAAAGCGCCTTCGCGACGATACGGCATCGAACCAAGCGCACCAAAGGCTGCCTCAGCCGAGACGGTATGCTTCATATGATGTTTAAACTCGGCCAATGCGCAGAGAAAAGCTGGCGCAAACTGCGCGGCTTTGTCCATCTCGCCGACGTCATTCAGGGCGTCGATTTCGTCAACGGCATCAAGCCATCAAACACAGATCAGGCCGCCGCATGACGACCGCTTGGACACCAGAATTGACAGTAGCTCGGGTATTCCTGTGCTGAGGCAAAGCCAGTGCTCAGAACAAGCGCCGATGCGGCGCTCAGTAAAAAAATCTTCATGGAGTTCCTCCCAAAATGCGCCGGATCTCCTCTCCCGGCTGATGGCCTATTTGTCATGAAATGCATCCCTAACGTCAAAGACCGATTTATCCGTTTTGTTAACCTCACGTTAGGCCGCTTGTCTCCGATTGCTGAATTGAAGCAGCCACCAACTCTCGCCGAAACTGCTTAATCGCAAGTTCCGCAAAGCCCGAGAGAACGCGGCCTTTCTTGGTGGCGGCGAACACCTCGGTTTTCGCTTGTTCCTGCAAGCGCCGACGCACGAACCCGGGCAACACTTTTTCCGCCACCGAGAAGCGATCTATCACTGCGTCGCCCATGCCACGGCGCACAAGGCTCACGACGGTTTGGGAGAAACGGCCGCGCGTGGAGTGATTGACCTGCAACCCTTGATCCGTGAACAGGCGCGCGATGGGACCACCATAGGGGTCATCGGGGTCGACGCCAATCAGCGGGAACGCCACAATATCATGGACCGAAACAATATCCTGTTCAGCCAACGGGTGATTGGTCGGCAAGACAGCCACAAAGTCAGCGCTGGCCAGCAGGCGGTTCTCGATCCCCGGATTCTCGATGGCCGACGACATGATGACAAACTCGCCACGTTCCAGCAGCAGGTAATCCAACGTCTCCTCTATCTTCAGGAAGTTGAGATCAATGAACAGGTCAGGGTAGCGTTTTCGGACCCGCCCGATGGTGCGCGCTGCCACGAATTGCGCAACCGACGGCGCAGAGGCGAAGGCAAGCCCGACGTCTTGTCCTTTCTGAAGGGAATCGAGCGCGCTTTGCAGGTTCTCGACCCCGTTGAAGACCTCCCGGATCTGGTCGAACACGGCGTCCGCCTCGACCGATGGCATGAACAGCCCCGCACGGCGCTCAAAAAACCGGATGCCAAGGCTTTCCTCCGTATGTTTGATCAATCGGCTGATACCAGGGCGGAGGCGCCCAGATGTTCGGTCGCGCCCGCGATTGTACCGCGAAGCATGACGGCGCGGTTCACTTCGACCTGTCTCAACGTGATTTCGCGCATCTGGGCGTCCCATTACGCCGCTGCAGTGTAACCTCGCGTTACGCAATCGCAAGAAATGGTATTTGACGTTGATCGCAATGGGGCGAAGGATCGTGTCGCCTATTGAAGGCCGGTGAACCGGTGTGAACACGCAAACCCAAGCGGATACGCATTTGATTGTCGTGGGCTCTGGCGCTGCGGGTTTGGCTGCGGCTGTCACCGCGGCGGCGCGTGGATTGTGCGTCATCGTCTTGGAAACAGCCCCGGTCGTCGGCGGCAAGACCGTCTGGTCCGGCGGGTGGATTGGGCGCCCCGTGGCCCACTGGCCGTGCGCGCGGATCATGTTGAAGAGGAACATGCGCCACCGTCCAAACCCCTGTGTCGCGCCAATCATCGAGCCTCCGTTTCATGCCGTGGAAATAGGGCCTGGTAGTTTTCGAACCTTCTCGGGAATTGCGACGGACGAGAAAGCCCTTGTATTGGGCGCTGATGGCGCACCGATCGCTGGCCTTTATGCCGCCGGGACCGACGTGGCGAGTGCCTTTGGCGGCACCTATTCAGCGGGCGGCATCAACCTTGGGCCGGCAATGATGTTTGGGTTCATCGCAGGGCGTCACGCAGCAAGGGACACCCCATGACACGTCGCCTTTCGGTCGCGCATCTGACGGCTCTCGATCTCTCTCCTCCCGCGTTTATCGTAGCTGCCGCGAAGGCTGGATTCGATGGTGCAGGATTGCGCCTCTTGCGGGTCACGGACGACAGTCCCGGCTATCCGTTGATGGATGACACGGCAATGATGCGGGACACGCGGGCTGCGATGGCGGCCACGGGATTGGCCGTCTTCGACATTGAATTCATCAAGATCACTCGGGGCATCAATCTTGTAGATCATCTTGCGATGTTGGATGCAGGGGCGGCGCTTGGCGCGCGCCATGTGATCACTGCCTCCTACGATCCAGACCTTTCACGCCTGCCCGATTCACTGGGGCGGTTGGCGGAACTGGCAGCAGATCGAGGTCTTGGAACGCTGCTCGAATTCTTCCCGTGGACATCTGTGCCCAATGCCAAGGCCGCCCTCTCCATCGCTCTGCAAACCGGGCCAAACGTCGGCATCCTTGCCGACAGCCTGCATGTAGACCGCTCCGATACGGCCCTGAGCGATCTGGCGTCTCTGCCCACGGACCGGATGGCTATCGCCCATATCTGCGATACAATGGTCAAGCCACCCTATGCCACGGAGGAACTGTTAGAAACTGCGCGTGAGGAACGTTTGCCGCCCGGCGAAGGTGAGATTGATCTTGTCGGATACCTGAACGCTTTGCCCAAAGGCCTGCCTTTGGCCGCAGAGGTTCCGATGTTGGAACGTATCAAGCGGGATGGAGCTGCCAAGGTCCTCAGAGACGTTGCCGAGGCTTGCAGATGGATTTTGGATCAGGCTGACGCTACTCGGTGAAGCGTTGGCGCAATGTGTTCGCAACGTCCATCAACATTACCAGATCAACCCCCACAGCCGTGAAGGACGAGCCACGCGCAATGAAGTCTTTTGCAGCGTCGGGATCAAGCGACATCAGGCCCACCGGAATGCCCGCAGCCTGTGTCCGCGCCATCGCATCATGAATTGCGGCGACCACATCCGGGTGGGAAATCTGACCGGGTAGTCCCATGCTTGCGCTCAGGTCTGCGGGACCGATGAAAATGCCGTGGACGCCGTCGATTTCGGCGATCGCTTCCAGATTTTGCAGGCCTTTCACCGTTTCCAACTGAACAATCAGACATAGTTCTTCCTCGACCTGTGTGAAGTAATCCTCGACCTGCCCGTACCGCGTTGCGCGGGTCATCCCCGCCATTCCCCTTATCCCGTGCGGGCCATAGCGCATGGCGGAGACGGCGGCCTCTGCTTCAGCCACCGTTTCCACATAGGGCACCAGCAGGGTCTGCGCGCCCATGTCCAGAAGGCGCTTGAACAGCGTCGAATCATTGGCGGCGGGTCGAACCACCGCGGCGACCTCTGGAAATTGGCCGATGGCTTGCAGGGCCGACAGCACTTCCACTGCCTCTACGGCCGAGTGCTCGCAGTCGATCAGCACCCAATCGAACCCCGCGCCGCCAAGCGCTTCGGCCACCGTGTTGCCGCCGATAGTGTTCCATATGCCAAGCTGATGTTTTCCCTCGCGAAGGGCTGCTTTGAAACGGTTTGTCGGGTTTTTCATCGGTTTGCTTTCGTTCGAGGACGCAGATTCAAGTCGAATACCCCATCAGGCGTGGCAGCCACAGAACCAGATCGGGGAACAATATCATCACAACCAAGGCCGCCACCAGCACGGCCAGGAACATCCAAATCTCGGCGATGATCTCTCGCAATGGAATGCCCGTGACCGCGTTGATCACAAACAGCAGGATCCCATACGGCGGGGTGATCAAACCGATCATGGAGTTTACAACCACCAGCACGCCGAAGTGCACCAGATCAATGCCCATCTCACGACACGTCGGGATGAAGAGCGGCACGATGACAAGGATGATCGTCGTAGCATCCAGGACACATCCCAGAAGCAGTATCAGCACATTGACCAGCAGCAGGAACACCAATGGGTTCATGTCGATGCCTACAAGGGCATCGGCAACCATGGCGGGAATGTTCTCGGACACGACAATGAAGTTGAGGATCAATGCGCCGCCGATTACGACGCCGACCGCAGCAGACGAGCGCGCGCTTTCGACAAAGATGGTGTATAGCGCACGCAACGACAGAGCACGGTAGAACAAGCCTGCAAGCAGCAGCGCGTAGAGGGCGGCAACTGCGGCAGCCTCGGTTGGCGTCGTGACACCGCCGTAAATGCCATAGAGCAGGATCACCGGCATCAGCAGTGCCGGGAACGCGTTGGCAGTTTTGCGTGGAAGCTCTCGCATCGGAACCGGCGTTTCGGTCGCAAACTCCCGCTTGTGCGAGATGAAGGCGTTCATCGCCATCAACACGACACCCATCACAAGCCCCGGCACGATGCCCGCCAGAAACAGCGCCCCGATGGAGGATTGAGACACCAGCGCATAGAGCACCATGGGGATCGACGGCGGGATGATCGGACCAATGGTGGCCGAGGCGGCGGTAATCGCGGCAGCATAGCCGGGTGAAAAGCGCCCCTCTTTGGTCATCATCGCGATGATGATCTTGCCGATGCCAGCCGCATCCGCCACGGCGGAGCCAGACATACCGGAGAAAATCAGCGAGGCAACGACATTCACATGCCCCAGTCCGCCTTTGAAGCGGCCAACGACAGCCACGCAAAACCCCAGCAACCGGTCCGAGATGGTGCCTGCGTTCATGATGTTGGCGGCGACAATGAACAAAGGTACTGCCAGCAAAACGAAGCTTCCGAACAGGCCCTGGATGATCTTTTCGCCCGCCAGCGCGAGATCCAGACCGGCAAGGCCAAGATAGACCAGCGACGCCAGAATGATCGAATAGCCAATCGGCGTGCCGATGCCCGCCAACGCAAACAACGTGGCAAGGCACATGAGCAATTCAAAACTCATGAAGCGGGACCGCTGTCGGACGCGGTTGCTACAATGTCATGATCCTGATCGGGCGGGCCATGGCGCAGCACATGCGCGAAGCGCCACAAATAGCGAACGATCAAAGCGGACATAAAGAGCATGTAAATTATGAAAATCCATTTCAGCCGGATCTTGTCGCCGGTGAACGGGTTCTCGACAGACGACGTGCGTCGAATCCGCATGAAATCCACGTAGTCCCACATCGGTAGAAACGACAACGCCATGCCTGCCACAATCGCGGCGGCGGTGATCAGCGCCATCACTCGGCGAATGCCACGGGGGGCAGCAAGGTAGAATATGTCGAATGTCACATGATCCCGTTCGCGCACGTTGAACGCGCAGCCGAAGAAGACGATCCAGATCCACAAGATCAGGCACAACTCTAACGTCCAGCCAAGCGGAGCAATGCTGCCGAGGGCAGGAAACGTCTCTGCCAGACCGAGGTTTTCGATTATGCGTGGGGCGTAGCGTGAGCCGACCTGAAGCAAAAAGGTCGCGAACATCGCTGCGAGCATGGCGCCTGCGATCGTATCCGCCCCGGTCGTGACCCATGTCTTGAATCTCTCAATCATGGGGACACTTTCCGGGACGGCTTGCTTTCAGTCAATCAAGGTTCAGTCAGAGCCGAGCGCGTTGATACGATCCAGAACACCTTCGGGCCAGGTTTCCGCGAACTCAGACCCAAGGTACGCAGCCTGCACGGCCTCACGGAACGCGGCGACATCGGGCTCGTAGACCTCCATGCCCTCGCTCTCCAGGAACGCGACCAATTCGTTCTCCAACTCCAGCTGGCGCACTCGACCTGCTTCGGCGGCGGCATCAGCGGCGGCCTGAACCGTTGCCTGCTGTTCTGGCGTCATGGCCTGAAACACGGCCTCCGAGATCGCGATGTAGTTAAGGTCGACGAGGTGCGATGTCAGCACGATCTGGTTCGTGACCTCATAGAACCGCGCATCCACAACTGTGGGCAGCGGGTTGTCCTGGCCGTCTACAGCGCCGGTTGACAGTGCGGTGTAGACTTCGGTGAACGCCATCGGGGTCGGGGCGGCACCAAGGGCGGAGCCAAGGAATTGCCAGGCATCCGTACCAGGCATCCGCAGGTTCACGCCGGCCAAATCGGCGGGTGTCATGACTTCAAGTTCTTCCCGGGTCTGGCGCAGGTTCACCTGACGACGGCCCAGATACATGACTGACAGCAGGCGCACGCCCAACTCGTCAATGACAGTCTGGTGAAAGGGCTCGAACAGCGGGTCGTTGAACACGGCAACCTGATGGGCGGCATCCTGGTGGACGTAGCCGGCCGTGAAGATCGAGAACTCGGGGAAGAACTGTGCCAGTTCCTGCGCCGATGTGATCGACATTTCAAGGTTGCCACGGCTTATCGCCTCAAGCTCCGTGCCTTGGGCAAAGAGCGTCGCGTTATAACTTGGCGCATAGGTCGCGAAATCCGCAACGGCGGGGCCAAAGACTTCAGCCATCGCAACGGAGCGTTGGTCCGTCTCAGAGCCGGCCATCGACATGCGCAATTCAATGGTGTGACCATCTGCCAATGCGACATTGGCAAGCCCAGCCATCAGGCCAGCCGCGAAAGTGACGGGCATCAATGCCCGGCGGGTAAATTTGGTGATCATCTTTTCCTCCCAAGAATATTTGATCGTCGTTCTTAGTTTTAAGATGCGTATCATGCCGCGTTTGGGCTATTTCACAAGACATTTGAGGAAATATCTGATATTCTTATCATATTCAACTTGGCACATCGGCGCTTCCGCAGTGTTATCCGATGCAGACCACGTCGCCCGATGTTGCTGATCCTTGAATTGCTTCAACAACTTGTAAAGTTTTAAAACCCTCTGCCCCGGACACCAATGGGCGGGCCCGCCCTGCTATCACATCGCAGAAATGCGCGATCTGATTGGAGAGCGGGTTTGACGTTTCCCTTGGCAAAGACGTAGCTGCGATGGGCGTCCACCAGTTGGGAACCTCGCCACTATGGGTCCAGACCCGCAGATCCGGTAGGGACATGGACCCTTTGGAGCCGCCAATCATGTAGCAACTCTCGGACGTGGCGGGGTAGGCGCCGTTTTCTTGCGCCGTCATTTCCCAACTCCACGGGGCAGCAATACTGTCGGACAGGGTCAGAGTCCCAACTGCGCCACTTTCAAACTCAAGGATGGCAGCGGCGACGTCTTCATTCTCATACCCCCGCACGGACGGGCGCACGATGGCGCGCACGGCTGCCACTTCGCCACAGAGCGCGCGCATCAGATCCACGTCGTGAACCATATTGACCGAAATCGGACCTGCTCCGCGCTGCTTGCGCCACGGCGCCGCGTCAAAATAGCTGTCAGGCTTGAAGAACCAACAAGTTGCGTGGACGGCCCGGATGTCGCCAATCTTGCCGGAGGTTATGACCTCACGCGCCTTTTGGATCAAGGGATTGTACCTTCGATGGTGCCCAACCAAGAGTGGGACGGCCATATCTTGCGCCGCGCGAACCAGACGCGCGGCCTCTTCGGCATGTGCCTGCCAATGGCTTTTCAACCAATACGGGGACGCCTGCCGCCACGCAGACCAGCGCTTGGTCGACATGCATGGAAGTGGGCGTCGCGAGGATCACTCCATCCGGGCGCTGCCCATCGAACATATCCTCAATAGTGTCGAAACAAGCGACGCCATGACTCGCCACGAAAGCCCGCGCGCCCTCATTAGGATCTACTGCACCGCTCCACAACGTGTTAGGATTTCGCACGAGGGCTTCAGCATGGCGGCGCCCCACGAGGCCGAGGCCAACAACCGCGAGGCGAAAGGTGTCTGGCATCTAGTGATCCTTTTCATCGGAACCTAAGTAAACGGCCTAATGTTTGCAATAATGTCTGATATTATGAAAAACCTCGTATTTATCTGTGGGGCGTGGTTCAATCGGGTGGTTGGTGTTTCACCAGAGGTCTTTCACATCGGAGCCAGGACCATGCCCTCACACACCGCGACCGTAGGGGCCAGCACCTACCAGAGCATCAAACGGGACATTATTTTTGGGACGTTGGCGCCTGGCGCAAAACTGAAACTTGACGGGCTGAATGTGCGATATGCCGCAAGCCCCTCGACCTTGCGAGAAGCCCTGAACCGTTTGACAAGCGATGGTTTCGTCACGTCGCCCGAACAACGCGGATTCTTCGTGGCCGATGTCTCGCCCGAGGACCTGACGGAAGTAGCCAATCTGCGGTCCCTGCTGGAATGCCATGCCCTGCGACTGTCGATCAAGCACGGCGATACAGATTGGGAGGGCAACCTTGTCGCAGCGCATCACAAACTCAGCCGTATGGAGAAAAGGATGGCAGAGGGCGAGGCCTCGGAAGAAGAGGTCTGGAAACGCTACGACCAAGAGTTTCATCTGGCGCTGATCGCGGCATGTGACAGCCGCAATCTACTGTCTCTTCACACCACGATCTTTGCAAAGTACCTTCGCTACCAATTGCTGGTCCTGACCAATCGCGGCACAGTGGCGGTTCAGGAGCATCGGGAATTGATGAACGCCGCACTTGATCGCGACATGGACCGGGCGGTGCATACCTTGGAGACACATATTCACGGTGGCCTGACACACACGCTTGAGGCAATGGCCAATACCAAAGGTTGGATGAAGGCATAGCATCCAACGACCCTACCCATGTCACGCTGAACCCATGTTGAACCGAGGGCACACTGCCCGCTAAGGAGATCTGAGATGACCGATATCCCCCACGTTACGTTTCATGACGGCAACACGATGCCGCAACTGGGCTTTGGCATTTGGCAGGTCCCGTCCAACATCGCCACGGAGGTTGTCCGCTCTGCGATCGGGGTCGGTTACCGGATGATTGACGGTGCTTACCTCTACCACAACGAAGCGGGCCTGGGTGAAGGGCTGCGCCAGTCCGGCGTGGCGCGTGAGGATGTGTTCGTCACCACGAAAGTCTGGAACAATGAACACGGTCGTGGCGACGCGCGCGCCTCGGTGGACCGGAGCTTGAAGACAATTGGCGTGGACCATCTGGATCTGGTGTTGATCCACTGGCCCGTCCCCAGTCAGGACCTGTATGTCGAGACGTGGAAAGCATTCATCGAGATGCGCGATGAGGGGCTGATGCGCTCCATCGGTGTGTCGAACTTTAACGCCGACCATCTGGAACGGATCATTGGTGAGACAGGCGAAGTGCCGGTGCTCAACCAGATCGAAGTGAACCCAGAGTTGCAGCAACCCGACATGCGCGCGGCCAATGCGGCGCACGGAATTATCACGCAGGCTTGGACGCCCTTGGGCAACGCGCGCTCATTTGAGGCCGCGCCGATTGCGGATGCCGCTGCGCGCACGGGTAAAAGCCCGGCGCAGGTGGTCTTGCGGTGGCATATCCAACTGGGCAACGCGGTCATCCCACGGTCCACCAAGCCCGAGCGCCAAGCGGAAAATCTGGATGTCTTCGGGTTTGAGCTGACCGAGGAGGAGATGGAGACCATCTCCACCCTCGATGTGGGGCTGCGCACGGGGCCTGACCCGTCAGTCTTCAAGATGCTCTAGGCTGTTTCCATCTGCTCATCCGGCACCGCCGCCCCAGTCATATAGGCCACGGCATCGGACATGGAGTGTTTTTTGGGATCGATGACGCAGAGCCGTTTGCCAAGGCGGTGAACGTGGATACGGTCGGCAACCTCGAACACATGGGGCATGTTGTGGCTGATCAGGATGATCGGGATACCACGGGACCTCACGTCCTGGATCAGCTCCAAAACCTTGCGGCTTTCCTTCACACCCAAGGCGGCCGTCGGCTCGTCGAGGATGATGACCTTCGAGCCGAACGCAGCCGCCCGTGCCACGGCGACGCCCTGGCGTTGACCACCCGAGAGTGTCTCTACCGCCTGGTTGATGTTCTGGATTGTCATCAGGCCAAGTTCACTCAACTTATCCCGAGCGAACTTTTCCATCGCCGGGCGATCCAGCATTCGGAAGACACTGCCCATTATGCCCGGTCGGCGCAGTTCGCGGCCCATGAACATATTGTCGGCGATGGACAGCGCGGGTGACATGGCCAGCGTCTGATAGACAGTCTCCACCCCCGCTTCGCGGGCCTCGGTCGGGGATTTGAAGCTGACCCGCTTGCCTTCCATCCAGACCTCCCCGCTGTCGGGCACAACAGCCCCGGAGACGGCCTTGATGAGGGTGGATTTACCGGCACCGTTGTCGCCGATCACAGCGAGGATTTCGCCGGGGTAGAGATCGAAGTCACAGTGATCCAGGGCGGTGACGCGGCCATACCGCTTCACGAGGTTGCGGCCTTTGAGGAGGGGTTCACGAGGACTCATGCCGACACCTTTCCGATAGGGGCGGCTGTGCCGCTAGCGACGTGGGATACGACATTGCTGATGTCAGAGGCAAAGCGGGTCATGCCGATACCTTTCTGATCCATTGGTCAACGGCCACAGCCGCGATGATGAGGACGCCTATCAACAGATACGTCCATTGGGCGTCTGCTCCTGCCAGTCGCAGACCGAGGGTGAAAACACCAACGATGAGGGCTCCAAACAGGGGGCCAAGGACCGATCCGCGACCGCCGAACAGCGAGATGCCACCTATCACCACAGCCGTGATGCTTTCGATGTTGGCAAACTGGCCTGAGGTTGGCGAGACGGACCCGATGCGGCCAATCAGGGCCCACCCGGCAAAGGCGCAGATCAGACCGGCCAGCATGTAAACGGAAATCAGGATATTCTTGACCTTCACGCCGGACAAACCCGCCGCTTCCGGGTCGTCGCCGACCGCGTATACGTGTCGCCCCCATGCCGTATGCTTCAGCACATAGGCCATGATGACGAAGAGGATGAGCATGAAGATCACGCCGTAGGTGAAGACTGCGCCACCGCGTCCGGCCTCATCTGCGCCAATGCGAAAGGTGGTGCCGAAGAACTGGAGAATGGGGGCGTTGGCCTCGATATCCTGCGACCGGATCGTCTCGTTCGCCGAATAGAGGAAGTTGGTTGCCAACACGATTTGCCACATCCCTAGCGTTACGATGAACGGCGGCAGCTTCACGACCGCCACAAGGAAGCCGTTGATGAATCCCATCAGAGTGCCGGACATCAGGCCAAGCACGATGGAGATTTCGGGAGGCAGACCGTAGCGGAATGTGAACTGGCCCATGATCACACTGGACAATACCATGATCGCGCCAACGCTGAGGTCGATACCGGCGGTCATGATCACCAGGGATTGCGCGACCGCAACGATGCCCACGATTTGCACCTGTTGCAGGATCAGCGTCAGGGCGAAGGGGCTCAGAAAACGGTCCCCCAAGATCAGTGCGAAGACGATGACTGCCGCGACAAGGACCACAAGGGGCACCAGCGACGGAGTGACATGCAGGGCATGCTGTATCTTCTGAACGGCTCCGCGATTGTGGCTGTCGAACTCAGCAACTTTGCTGTCAGCGCTGCTGACCACGGACTCGTAATTGTCCTGGCTGCTCATGGCAGGTCCTCCCGGTGATGTGTGTTTTGGGAACGGTAGCACGGTTGGGCGAATTACAGAAATCCGCCCCAACCGATAGTCAGTTGGTGGGCATTAGCCCCAGCAGAGGTCGAGACCTTCCGCAACGGAGATCGACTCCACACCATCCGCAGGCTGATCCGTGACAAGCGCAACGCCGGTGTTGAAAAAGTCGAGCCCTTCAGACGGCTGAGGCACCGTACCATCCGCCGCGAACTGGGCAATCGCCTCGATCCCGAGCGACGCCATCAGCAGCGGATACTGCTGCGAGGTCGCACCGATCACGCCATCCGCGATGTTCTGGACGCCAGGGCAGCCACCATCCACGGATACGATCAGCACGTCGTTTTCACGACCGATGGATCGCAGCGCCTCATAGGCACCGGCAGCGGCAGGCTCGTTGATCGTGTAGACGAGGTTGATGGTCGGATCGATGGCCAGAAGTTCTTCCATGGCTCGACGGCCACCTTCTTCGTTACCAGCGGTCACGGCGTTGCCGACGATCCGTTCGTCCGTCTCATCACCCCAAAGGGAAGGATCGACAACATCGATACCAAAGCCCTCAAGGAAGCCCTGATCACGCAACACGCCGACGGTCGGCTGGCTGACAGCCAGATCGAGCATGGCGATGCGAGCGTCCGCAGCACCGTCACCCATGGTTGCAGCGGCCCATGCACCGATCAAACGGCCAGCCTCAAAATTATCCGTGGCGAACGTCGCATCGGCTGCGTCGATGGGGTCCAGCGGCGTGTCGAGTGCAATGACCAGAAGGCCTGCATCCCGCGCCTGCTCAACCGCCGAGACGATGGAGGAGGTGTCGGAAGCGGTGATCAGAATGCCCGATGCACCGTCCAGAATGCAGGTTTCTATCGCTGCAACCTGGGTCTCGTGGTCGCCGTCGACCTGACCGGCGTAACTGTTGAGCGTGATGCCAAGCTCTTCAGCAGCGGCCGTCGCTCCTTCACGCATCATCACGAAAAACGGGTTCGTGTCTGTCTTCGTGATCAGGCAGGCCGAGACGCCGTGACCGTCAGCCATGGCAACGCCGGTGGATGCCAACAAGCCGAGAGCGGTTCCCGCAAGAAGCTTTTTCATCTGGTAGTCCTCCCAAAATGGGCGCCGTGGTTCGGGGCCCTCTTCACAATTTCGACTCACTCTCCCAAGCGAGTAGATCTCATCAAGCACCAAGATCATCACCGCGTCAATAAATAAATAAACTTGATTTATAAACACAGCCTGCAATACTGAGCCCAGAGATTTGTCGGCGCAGTCGGGGTCCGTGATAACGAGGGCTTTGGAAGCCGACGGGCTGATCGTGAAGGACGATCCCGTGCGCGGCAAGGTCGGAAAACCGCTGACCCCGTTCCGACTGCACAAGGGTGGTGCGTTCTCCATCGGGCCGCGGATCAGTCGAAGGTCGGCGAAAGCGCGCAAGACTTTGGACATAGCACTTCGCCAAAAGGCACCCGGAAAGATGAACGAACAGCATTCAGACGCCTGAGCCTGGATGCTCGTGTCTTCCGAACAGACAGGCAGAGGCAAGGATTGCAAACATTGCACGGGGAATCCACCTAACCCGTTGATCTACAATTAATTTAATTCCGCTCCTCCAGCGGCCGCACGGCCTTCGACCAGAAGGCACCATCAGCGCATGCTCGGACTGAACCGAATACAATAATGCAGAATTCTCGCTGCACGTGCGAGCCGCAAGAAAGATGCCGCGTTATCAAGGGTAACAGCGCACCTATGCGCAGGAGCGCATTACTATTCGAGAATTCTGCAGGAAATATCAGCACTCAAACCTGCGGTTCGCGGACATAACGGCCCTTCATTGGGAACAGTCGGAAGTCAGATAGGGGCGTGCGTGCGGCCTTTCGTTTTTCTCGCGCACTACGATCCCTGCCGCAGAGCGTCGATCTGCCCGACCTGAATATTCTAGGGCATGCCAATACCTTCAACGAGCTCTTAACCGCGTTGCCGTGATACTTCCGTCAGCAGCGACAACGCCTCGAACCTCGGCTTCCATGCCATTGACCAACCGATCTTCGACCCGCGTTCCGCCAGTCACCGTAAATGCCGCGCCGTCAATCTCGGACGGGCCGGTGACAAGACCCCGCAATCGGACCTCTGCCCCGACCGGGATCGGCGCGGGAGTACCTGCATCGTCAACGGCGCCTTCTTCGATCCAAGTTCGGATCAATTCGATCTGTTCGTTGGTCAACCAAGGAGGGCCGCCGAACGGCATGCGGGGGGAGCCAAGCCCCATGACACGCCGCCACATCTCGGACGCATCGGGATTGCCCGGGATCACAACGATGCGCTCGCCACCGCGAAGAACCGTCATAAGATCGGTCAGTCGCAACCCTTCGGGAGGATTGGCAAGCCTCGAGTTGTCCGAGTGGCATACGATGCAGCGTTGTCTGAGGATCGCGTCAATATCAGAAAAGGTTACAACTCCGTCATCAGCGGGAGGCACGGGATCAATTTCCACTGTGCCATCGAACAACGCGCCTGCCGTGATCCAGTCTTCGATCAAGGCAATTTCCGTCGCCTCCAGAAATGGCGGACCATCCAACGGCATCCGGGGCTCTTCAAGCCCCCGGATTCTGAGAGAAAGCCGACTTGCCGAAGCATCACCAGGCAGAACGACCGGCCCGTTTTCGGATCCCGCCAGAACGCCCTCGTGGCTATCGAGAGAAAGACCAAGCGGCGCATACTCGCCGGAGTGGCAGTCAACACAGCGATCGGCGAAGATCGCTCCAACCTCGGGCCAAAGCGGCGTCTGCGCATTGGTCGGCTTGGCACTCGAAACGGCCAGAAAGAGAACCGCAATTGCCAAGATGTTACAACCTTGCCGGTCTGATCTGCGAATATGTGTGTCTCGAAAACTACCGTCTCGCATATTTGCACTCTTCCAATGGTCACATACCTCAAACGAATTGGTTTTTGGCCGGATTCGCGAAACCGGCAATGACTGAGGTGGTCGCGGAAATTCGGACCGTTTGTTAAGGTGGATCGCATGATGGAAGATACGAGCCAAAATGAAGAAAAGAAAGAACCATTCGCCGGAATTCAAAGCCAAGGTTGCGCTTGAGGCGATCCGTGAGGAGATGACGCTGGCTGAGCTGTCCAAGACATACTGGGTTCATCCGACGCAGATCAGCACTTGGAAACGCGCGGCGATAGAGAACATGGCGACGGCCTTTGCGCGGCGCGGTTCGGCCCCCGAACAGGTGAGCGCGGCTGGCGTCGACAAGCTGCATTCCAAGATTGGGCAGTTGGTCGTCGAGCGGGATTTTTTGGCCGAAGCCTCGCATCAATTGCTCGGGACGCGAGGCAAAAATGGTGAGCAAGGCACACAAGTTGAGCGTTCGTCGGCAGTGCGCATTGCTGACGCTGGCGCGGTCCAGTCTGTACGATGAGCCGAAGGGCGAGAGTGCCAAAACCTGCGGTTCATGGAAATCATAGACAAGCAATTCCTGGAAACGCCGTGGTACGGCTCGCGGCAGATGGCACGTTACATGCAGCGGCAGGACCATAAATGCGGCCGTCATCGTGTGCCCCGCTTAATGCGCCTCATGCGTTTGGTCCCGATCTATCAGGAGCCCAACACCAGCAAGAAACACACGCAACACAAGATCTGGCCGTACTTGCTGAGAACCGCGGTGATCGACCGCCCGAACCATGTCCCCTTCTCATCGCCGCAAGCGGCGACTGCCGGGCAGCGGGTGCGCAGATATAACCTACATCCCCATGCGCCGGGGCTTTCTGTACCTCGTTGCAATCATGGATTGGTACAGCCGCAAGGTGCTGGCTTGGCAACTTTTAAACAGCATGGATGCGGACTTCTGCGTTGCAGCCCTGAAAGAGGCTTTGTCCAAGTACGGCACGCCGGAAATCTTCAACACCGATCAGGGCAGTCAGTTCACCAGCGGCGCTTGGATCGACGTGCTGACCGACGCGAAGATCAAGATCAGCATGGACGGCAAAGGCGCGTGGCGCGACAATCGGATGATTGAGCGGCTCTGGCGGTCTCTGAAGTACGAATGCGTCTATCTGCATGCCTTTGAAAGAGGCTCTGAAGCAAAGGCTCGTATCGGAAAATGGCTGGCCTATTGCAACGCCGAGCGCCCGCATTCAGCACACGGAATCTTGACCCAGATGGGGCCTATGTCAGCAAATCAGAACCAACGAGATTAACAGCCTGAAATGAAACCCTGATCCACCTTAACAAGGCTGGAAACCGGTCGAAAAAGCAGGACTACCTCTGTTATCATTGTCAGCACTTCTGCCGCGACAAATGGAAAGATCAGAAGAACAACGCCCGTCAAAGCAAGGATGCCGAACGCAGCAGCCGTGAAAACCTTTCATTCGCGTGTTTGAAAGCAAGGCACATCGCTACGCCGAGGCAGCCCCGAAACACCATCGAGGCGGCGACCAGAACAACAGGCGCTCCTGTTGCCACCAGCGGTGTGACCTGCTGCCCTTGCCCAAATCTCGCACCGGGGTTGTGTTGGTGGTCGCAACATGGATCATTGTAGTGGCGGTCATCGGCCGGAGTTTATTCTGAACGGCGACGTGACAATGGCACCTGGAATTAGGGGTATTCAAGAGTGGAATTTTCTCAGCAAGATATCTGTGGAAATTTATGATGAAGACTAGACGGTTTTGCGACGCTCGGATCAGGGCGGTGTTGAAGCACCCGGAGGGCGATGTGCCGGTTTCCGAGTTTTGCCGAAAGCATGGGATGAGCATGCAAAATGATCTGTTGAAGGACGCCACCGGAACAAGGGCTGAGGCCGTCTCGAAGGCGGGAGATGGCCATGAACGCGGTCGCGCGGCACGGGGTCAGTATCGCGCTGGCCTGGCACGCGGGTCGAAAAGGGGATCTGCACCATGGGTCAGGAGTTGGACGGCTTCGTCACGCCAATCACCACAGGTCTCGACTTCGCGGTGCGCAAGGCGGGCGGCTATTTCGACGCGGACGCCTTGGCGGCGGCGCGCAACAGCGGTGCCGTCAATCACGTCATCTCCCTTGTGCTGGACGGTGCAGACGCCAGTCCCCTCGGGCAGGAGCCGATCTGTCGAGACGGTGCAATTATCGGTGAAACCACCACTGCCACGTTCGGCCACCGTGTCGGGCGGCCTGTCGCCCCGGGGCAATGTTCGCAAATCCTTGGACGACGGCACCTGAATCCCCCCTTTCCAGAAAGCTGATCCCATGTCCCACGTCTTTCCACGCCATTGCCATGCCGAGATGCCCATCGCTGTCGCAGGTGACGGCTGCTACCTGATCGACGCGCAAGGAAAGCGCTATTTCGACGGATCGGGCGGGGCGGCGGTGTCCTGCCTTGGCCATTCAAACGCGCGGGTGAAGCAGGCGATCAAGGATCAGGTCGACGCACTGGCCTATGCGCATACCAGCTTTTTCACGTCAGAGCCGGCGGAAGAGCTGGCAGACACTCTGATCGAGCACGCCCCCGGCGATCTGGACCGGGTCTATTTTGTCTCGGGCGGGTCAGAGGCAGTGGAGGCGGCGATCAAACTGGCGCGGCAGTACCACGTTGAAAACGGCCAGCCCGAGCGCCGCCACCTGATCGCGCGTCGGCAAAGCTACCACGGCAACACCTTGGGGGCCCTGGCGGCCGGTGGGAATGCCTGGCGGCGGGAACAATTCTCTCCGCTGCTGATCGACGTCCACCATATTGCTCCGTGCTATGAATATGCCGAGCGCGCGGAGGGTGAAACGCTGGACGCTTACGCGGCCCGCTCGGCGTATGAGTTGGAGGTCGAGATTCAACGCCTTGGCCCTGCAAACGTCATGGCCTTCATCGCCGAGCCCGTCGTGGGCGCAACGTTGGGCGCGGTGACGGCAGTTGGCGATTACTACAAACGCATCCGCGAGATCTGCGACCGCCACGGGGTGGTGTTGATCCTGGATGAGGTCATGTGCGGCATGGGCCGCACCGGACACCTGTTTGCCTGCGACGCCGACGGGATCGAGCCGGATATCCTGTGCATCGCGAAGGGTCTGGGCGCGGGCTATCAACCGATTGGGGCGATGCTGTGTAGCTCTCGGATCTATCAGGCGGTCTCCGACGGAACCGGGTTTTTTCAGCACGGACATACGTATCTTGGCCATCCCATCGCCGCCGCTGCCGGGCGCGCGGTGCTGGAGGAGATGGTGGAGCGCGATCTGATCAACGACGTCCGCGACAAGGGCGTCGCGTTCGAAGCGCGCCTGCGCGACCGGTTCGCACAAGCGCCCCATGTCGGTGACATCCGCGGACGTGGTCTATTTTGGGGCCTTGAGTTTGTTGCGGATCGTGCCACCAAGACCCCATTTGCGCCGCACATAGGCCTTGCGGGCAAGCTGAAGAAAGCTGCCATGAACGAGGGTTTGGCCTGTTACCCCATGCCCGGTACCCGCGATGGAAAACACGGCGACCATGTGCTGCTGGCCCCGCCGTTCATCATGACGCACACGCAGATGGATGAGGTTGTGGAAAAGCTGGCACGCGCGTTGGAGACTGTTCTCTCGGGCGTGGACGGGCCTTAGAACCTGGCCCCTCGTACAATGTCGGTCGGACGCCAAACCCTTCCAACACCTACAACCCGACGTCGACAGAAACGTCTTTCACGCGACGCATCCGAGGCCTGCCCTGCGTCCCTTTTCTGTTACTCTGCGCACGATGCCTGATCTGTATGGGGGATGGTCACGGCCAGAGTGTTCCGGCGCCACCTCAGGGTTCTGAAGTCCGGACCAGCCCAGACCAAACCGATCGGGCGCAAGAGGCGTCCTACACAGCCTTGCGCCGATGTCAGACGCCTTGACCAACGCGAAAAATCTTCCTCGCTTCGCAAGAAGGTCACTCCGTCGGCAAGTACGCGCAATGCGACGTCCAACCTGGTGCCCAATGCAACCATCAACATCATTCGAACCTGTATTGAAACGAGCTTCATGCGGCCAAAACCGTATGCGCATCGAAGGAATGACAGGTAAGTTATTGAATAAAATGGCGGACTGGGGAGGATTCGAACCCCCGACCCCTTGATTCGTAGTCAAGTACTCTATCCAGCTGAGCTACCAATCCGCGTGGCGTGGACTTAACTCCGCGCATCCCTCAACGCAAGGGGCAAAAACCGGCAATCAGTCCGCCATGCCTGCCGGAAGGAACAACGCGAAGGTCGCGCCTTCGGGGCTGGTGTGGATCAATTCCAGCCGCCCGCCGTGCCCGCGCAGGATCTCGGAACAGATCGCAAGGCCAAGCCCTGTACCGCCGACTTTGGCGCTCGACGAGAATGGCTTGAACAAGGTCTCCTGTGCGCCCCTGGGCAGGCCGGGGCCGGTATCGGACACCTCGATCCGCCAGCCGCCCTCATGGGCTCGGGCGCGAATTGTAACCTCGCCGGGCTTATGGGTCGCGGCAATGGCCTGGCGCGCATTGCGCACCAGATTGGCCAGCACCCGGTGCAGTTGCTCCGGGTCCGCACGCACGGTCAGACCGGGCGGCATCTCTGCATCATAACTCACCTCGCCATCGCCCTGCGCGAGGTTGTCGTTGTCCAGAACGTCATCCACCAGCGGCTCCAGCAGCACCCGGTCCAGCTTCGGCGAGGGCTCCTCGGCGCGGCCAAAGGCGAGCGTGGCTTCCGTCAGATTGATCGCGCGCGACAGCGAGTTGATCAACTTGGGTGCAATTCGTTTGACCGTGGGATCCTGAACCGTCTCCAACCTGTCAGCCAGAAGTGTCGCGACGGACAACATGTTGCGCAGATCGTGGCTGATCTTGGCCACCGCTTCACCCAACTGTGCCAGACGTTCCCTTTGCCGCAACAGCGACGTCAACTGGGTCTGCATATCGTGCAACGCCTCTTCCGCGTCGCGCAGTTCCCGCACCGTGCCGCGAGGCTCGATAATGCGGTTGGCATCCTCGGGCGCGTCCGCATAGCTCATCATCGCGCCCACGACACGCTTGATCGGGTTCACCATAAGCACGCGCACCGAAACGAACAGCAACAGCGCCGTGAACGCGGATATAACGGCCGACAGCGCCAGAACCCTCAAGCCATAGTCGATCATCGCCATGCGCAGCGGGGCCGTCTCCATTGTGACTTCGATCAGCAATCCCGCCCCACGCACCGGCTGCCCGATCACGCGGATGATCTGCGGCTCCGTCTCGAATAACCGCATGGAGGCGTCACGGATCAGCGTCCAGGCAGACGCATCGCGCAGGTCAAATGTGGCCGAGATCGTCTCCATCCCGTCGGTGGACAAGATCAGTTGCCGCACCGCATCGCGGCGCAGCACCACGTTGAGGACCTCTGCGTTTTCCAGCAGCTCATATTCCAGATCGTCGTCGATCATGCTGTCCGTCGCCAACAGCGCAAGCGACGCGATCTGCGCCCGTTCCAGCCGCGCCAGCAGGTATTCCTCCCGAAACCGCGCAACGGAGGGGACAAAAATGAACACCTCGGCCAGCATCACGAAGATGACCGTGAGGATCAAGAAACGCCCTGATAATGTGTTGCCCACGCGTCGCGTTCTCCCGACTAGGTTGCCTTACCAGCGGCGACCAACCCTCTGCACAAACCCGACGACCCGTTTCACAAGGGCGCTGTCAAACAGCTTGGGTGTGAAATAGGCGCTCGCCGCACGTTTGTTAATCTCTCCCAGCGTGGGATATGGAGCGATCATATTGGCGATGGCAGACATCTTCAAACCCTTGGCGATGGCCAGCGACCAGACGCCGATCAATTCCCCGGCCTGAGGGCCGACAATCGTGGCACCCACGGGGCGGCCCTTCACGACCATGACCTTGGCAAATCCGGTCGTCTGTCCCGTGGCGATTGCGCGATCATTTTCGGCAAACTCTGCTTTGGCCACGAAAACCCCGTCCCCATGCTTGTCGCGCGCCTGGGCCTCCGTCATCCCGACCTGCGCCAGCTCGGGCGAGGTATACGTTGCCCACGGGATGTGATCCCTGCGCGCCCTGGCAGGAAGACCGAACAACATCGGTCGGATGATCACGCCCGCATGATACCCTGCGACATGGGTAAACTGCAGGCCGCCCGCCGCATCGCCCACCGCGTAAACGCGCTTGTTGGTGGAGCGTAGATCCGCCCCGACAGTAACACCGCTGCGGTCAAACGCGACACCGGCCCGGTGCAGATCCAGCTTGTCGACGTTTACCGCACGACCAACCGCGACCAGAAGATGCGAACCCTTGAAGGCCGCACCAGCCTCCGTTTCGACCGTAATCGCGCCCTCGGCACCGCTGATCCGGGACGCCGTCGCGCCCTCCACGATCTCGATCCCCTCGGCCCGCAGATGTGCCAACACAATCGCCGCCGCCTCCGGGTCATCCTTGCCCATCGCCGTCGCGCCTTCCAGCACCGTCACCTTGCAGCCCAGTCGCCGGTGCGCCTGCGCCATCTCCAGCCCAATGGGGCCACCGCCGATGATGATCAGATGCGCGGGCCGGTCGCGCAGATCGAAGATCGTCTCGTTGGTGTGATGCGGCACACTGTCGAGGCCGGGGATCGGCGGCACAAACGGACGCGATCCCGTGGCGATGACAAAGCGCCGCGCCCTGATGGTATGGTCGCCCGCCTGCACCTCGGTGTGAGAGATGAATTTGCCGAACTCCCGGATCACCTGAACGCCGAAGCCTTCAAACCGCTCCTGACTGTCCACCGGCGCGATCTCTGCGATCACGGCGCGCACGTGGTCCTTCGCTGCCCCGAAATCCGGGTCAGGAGCGTGGCCCGCGACGCCGAACGCCGCCGTGGATGTCTCGTGCGCCTTGTGGCCCGCAGCCAGCAGTGCCTTGGACGGAATGCACCCGTAATTGAGGCAGTCGCCCCCCATCAGATGATCTTCCAGCAACACCACCCTGGCCCCCATCTGTGACGCACCCGCGGCCACAGACAACCCGCCCGAACCGGCGCCGATGACGCAGATATCAGTCTCAATGACAGCCATTGTTTACAGTCCCTTCCTGCCGCGCACGGCCTTGAGGATGATCGGCAAGGTCGCCAGCGCGCACAAGCCAAGGATCGGCAACAGGATTTGCGGCTCGAAGATGATGCCCAGATCAGGCGTTTGCCCGCTCGAGAAGACCTCTCCCAGACCGGCACCGACGGAGGTGTAGACAACAGCCCCCGGCATGATCCCGAAGAATGTCGAAATCACATAGCGCCTAAGGGGCACCTCGAACAACGCAGGCAGCACGTTTGCCACAAAGAACGGCACGGCAGGCACAAGGCGCAGCAGGAACAGCGCTGACCATTGATTGTCGTCAATGGCGTCCTTGAACCTCTTGGTGATCCCCTCCGACCCCTCCAGCCTCGCCCCGATCCGCGCGCCGAAACTCGTCTGCGCCGCGAGGAAGATCGCAGTGGCCCCGGTCGTTGCGCCGATGATGTTGAACAGCGTGCCGGGGAAGGTGGCGAACAAAAACCCGCCCGTCAGCGTCGCGATGGTCGCACCGGGCAGGGAAAACGCGACAATCAGCGCGTAAACCAGGATGAACACCGCAATGGTCGCGACGTAGTTGTCATCGCGAAACCCGATCAAGGCGTCGCGATTCTCCGCCAGCGCCTGAAAGCTGAGGTAGTCGCGAAAGAAGTAGTAGGCCACCCCCGCGCCGATCACGATGGCCACCAGAGGCGCATAGCGGACGACGGGGCTTTTGCCTGGCTCTGTCATGGTGGTGCTCATCTGTGTGGTGTCCCCCGTCCATCCATATCACCTACCTGCGCGATTTGGGGCCGCCGCGATATCCCCGATCACGCCCGCTTGATGCGCCGTGACACAGATATGGGTTTTCGTGACCTTACCGCAGATATCCCGTAACAACGCCAGGACGATTGTTTCAGAAAGGCCCGTGCGCTGTGGAAAAGATCTTTATCAGTTCGTGCCTTGTGGGCGCGCGGGTCCGCCACGACGGGCGCGCCAGGTCTCTGGACGATCAGCTTTTGAAGACGTGGCGTGCCGAAGGGCGTCTGGTGGCGCTGTGTCCTGAGATGGCTGCGGGCCTGCCGTCCCCGCGCCCCGCAGCCGAGATCGCACCGGGCGTCACTGCGGACGAGGTGTTAAGCGGGCGCGGCGGCATCTACGACAGGGACGGCTTCGATTTGACCTTCGAATTCACCCAGGGCGCCGATCTCGCGCTGGAGGTGGCCCGCGCCAACGGCTGTCGCTTTGCGCTTCTGACAGACGGCAGCCCGTCGTGCGGCTCCACCTATGTGCATGCAGGCGATTTCGATGGTCAGCACGTCCGCGGCCAGGGGGTCGTCGCGGCCCGGCTACGCGCTGATGGGATCAGGGTTTTCGCGCAGGATCAACTCAACGCCCTGGCGCGCGCCCTGGAAAAGGCAGAAAGTAACTGACGGCGGCCTGCACTTTGTTGACAGCGGCCCCGCCATTGCCTATTGCCCAGCACTCAAGTGAGATTCCGGCCGTTCGAGGTGTGCAATTGGCATCCTCCGGTCAAGATTGACGGAGCGATATCATGTCGAAGCGTACGTTTCAGCCATCCAACCTTGTTCGCAAGCACCGCCACGGCTTCCGTGCGCGTATGGCCACCAAGGCCGGTCGCAAGATCCTGAACGCCCGCCGCGCCCGCGGCCGGAAGTCGCTCAGCGCGTAATCCCGTGGGTGTGGAAAAGCTTCAGCCTCCGCCGAGCGCCGCCTCGACGGAGGCTTTTTCTGTTGTCCCACCCCTGGTTACGTTGACGCGGAGGGCCGATTTCCTGTCCGCCGCCCGCGCCCGTCGCGTGGCCATGCCCGCGTTCGTGTTGCAGGCCCGCAAGCGGACGCAGACCGAGGCGCCGGACACGCCCACAGCCATTCGAATCGGTTTCACCTGCTCCAGGAAGGTCGGCAATGCCGTTGCCCGCAACCGCGCCAAACGCCGCCTGCGTGAAATTGCCCGCGCAGTGATTCCCTCTGCGGGTCGCGAAGGGTGGGATTACGTGCTGATCGGCCGCAAAGACGCCACCGCGACACGCGATTTCCGGGACCTGCTCACCGATCTGAACCGGGCGATGGACAGGGTGCACGGATGAGCTTCGGAGCGTTTCTGATCTCCCTCCCGCTGCGGTTCTACCGTCTGGTGATCTCTCCGCTGATCGGGACGAATTGCCGCTACACACCGACCTGCTCCAGCTACGCCATGGAGGCGCTGCGCAAACACGGCGCAATCAAGGGCACATGGCTGGCGGCACGGCGGGTCGGGCGCTGCCACCCGTGGGGCGGATCGGGTATCGACAACGTCCCCGATTAATTCGCCGGGATTAACTTTCTATCAGCCATCCCGGCTTATCCCGGTGCGCAAGGCGGATTGGATCAAGAGGGCGCAATGGCAAAGCAGCAGGCGAAATTTGCGCGGCAGGCGGGACGTCGGATCAGCACCGGATTGGGCCGCATCGAAGTGCTGGCGCTGTTTCCGCTCCTGGCGCTCAGTGCAACGTGGTTTGGCTTTGACAATCTCGCACTCGTCACCGCTGTGCTCCTGTCGTCGCTGTTGGCTCTGGCCGTGCTTCTTGGTCCGGTTGCCGCGCCTGCAGCCCTTATGGATGCAACAGCGCCCGCCGGGCGAAAGGGGCTGCTGGCGGCGTTGGGTAAGGTTGCCGCGACCGATGCCCACGACACCGGTTGTTTCCTGATCGAGATCGACGATTGGGCCACCATCCAGACGCGGCTTGGACATGCGGCCTGTGATGACATCGCGGCGCGCGTGGGTGACCGGCTGCAAACCGCACTGCGCGGTGGCGATCTGATGTCCAGGTTGAGCGATTCGCGCTATGGCATGGTGCTTGGGCCCCAGAAGACCGCACAATTGGGCCTGCGCGATACGATCGCGGGACGCCTGGCCAGTGCAGTGACCGACCCGGTCGCCCTGAATGGCACCACCGTACGGCTCAACTGCTCCATCGGCCATACGGCCCTGATCCGGCAGGGTGCGGATCCCTCCGCCGATACGTTCAAAGCCGCAGAGGCTGCGCTGGCAGAGGCGTCCCTGCATGGCCCCGGCGCCATTCGCAGCTTTGCCCCCGGCATGGGTCGCACTCTGCGACTGCAATCAGACCTGAGCGCTGAGGTCGAGACCGCGTTGTATGACGGCGACATCGCCGCCTGGTTTCAGCCGCAGGTCTGCGCCGAATCCGGGGTCCTGACAGGGGTTGAGACCCTGGCACGGTGGCAACACCCCAAACATGGGCTGCTGTCGGCAAAGGACTTTCTGGTCGCAGCCGAAGCCTCCGGTCATATGCCGCTTCTGGGGCAGACTCTCATGCATCACGCCCTTAAGGGCCTGGCGTCGTGGGACAGGGCGCAGGCGCATGTGCCAACAGTCTCACTCAACTTCACGGCCTCCGAACTGTCTGATCCGAACCTGGCCGGAGATCTCGCCGATGAAGTGGCGCGCTACGGGCTCGTCGCCGACCGTTGCGTCATAGAAGTGTCAGAGGACGTCGCTGCGCGTGTGGATGACGACGCCATTTTGACGACCCTGACGGCAATGATGGCTGCGGGCCACCCGATTGATCTGGAAGGCTTTGGCCTGGGTCAAACCTCGATCCCGACGTTGCAACGCCTGGGCGTGAAGCGGCTGAAGATCGACCAATCCTTTGTCCTGGGCGTGGATGAGGACGCCTCCCAATCCCGCGCGATATCGGCAATTGTCTCTCTGGCGACGGCAATGGGGATTGAAACCACCGCAACCGGGGTGGAAAACGCGCAGGAGGCCGCGACGCTGCGCGATATCGGCTGCACCTACCTGCAAGGCTTCGGCATCGCGCGCCCGATGAAGGCCGACACCGTCGCGGATTGGGCCAGGGCACGTAGCGCATCCGGCAAGACGATCCGCCTTGAGGACCGTCGCGCATAGCGTCCTCCGGTTCGCACGGATGTGACGTCAGGTCCCCCTGCACTCCTCCGCTGACCCATATCAGGCCATTGAAGCCAGCGCTCCCTACCGCCGAATCCCGGACAAGGGCCGCCCGACCGGGACGCCACACCGCACTCTGCCGCCCCATTTCGCCCTTGACCTTTCAAGCCCCAGTCTGTTGAACCCGCAGGGGTGGGCCGCACCGGATGACACCTCCGGTTTCGGCCTTATTCGCAAGGGCAATGGCAGAGGAATACCGCAAGCATGGACGATCAGAACAGAAACCTGATCCTGGCCACAGGCCTTAGCTTTGTCGTGATCCTGGTGTGGTTCCTGCTGTTTCCACCGCCTGCGGTCACCGAAGATCCCAACGCCCTGCCCCCAGTGACGGACACCGGCACGCCCGTGGGCGACACCGACATTGCGCTGACGCCCCCCGTCACCGCCGTCACCGACCCGGCCGATCCCGAAAACGTCGCGCCCGCAGAGGTTTCCCTGACCGAAGCCGCGCGTATCGCCATTGAAACACCGTCCGTCGAAGGCTCGATCTCCCTACAGGGTGGTCGCATCGACGACCTGTCATTGCGCAATTACACCACCGAGATCGACAGCGACGAAATCGTCCGCCTCCTCTCCCCCGTCGGCACCGAAGATCCTTATTACGCGCTCTATGGCTGGACGCCTTCGGGCGATATCGGCTACGACGATGTCCCCACCTCCAATACACCGTGGGAGCTTGAAACCGGCACCACGCTGACCCCGGACACTCCGATTACGCTGGTCTGGAACAACGGCGGCGACCTGGTCTTCCGCCGCACGATCGAGATTGACGATCGCTACATGTTCCAGGTCACTCAGTCGGTCGAGAACACTGGCACTCAGGACGTCAGCCTTGCGCCCTACGGCATCGTGGCTCGTCACGGGCTGCCCGACGATTTGCTCAACTTCTTCATCCTTCACGAAGGCGTGGTGCGCAAAGTCGACGGCGAATTGAACGAGATCGACTATTCCGACCTTCCCGAACTCGACGTCATAGCGCGCGAAGGCGTCCCTGCCGAAGTGCTTGAGGTTGTGGCCAACGGCTGGATCGGTTTCACCGATAAATACTGGATGACCACACTTATCCCCGGCGACGATCAACCGTTTGTGTCGGTCATCAAATACGTCCCCGCCGCCGACATTTACCAGACCGAGGCGCGCCTGCCCTACATGTCCATCGCGCCCGGCGAAACGGCGGAAGTCACCACTCAACTCTTTGCGGGTGCCAAGGAAGCTGAAACGATCAGATACTACGAGAACGCCGAGCCTGGTCTTATTGCCGGTCTGTTTGGCGCGGAGAACGATCCCGATCGCCCGCAAGTGCAGCGGTTCATCGACAGCATCGACTGGGGTTGGTTCTACTTCTTGACCAAACCCCTGTTCTGGCTGCTTCACTGGCTCAACGGCGCCATCGGCAACATGGGCATCGCGATCATCTTCCTGACGCTGATCGTCAAAGCCATCCTGTTCCCGCTGGCGTTTAAATCCTACGTCTCCATGGCGCGGATGAAAGAGCTTCAGCCAGAGATGGAGAAGCTGAAAGAAGCCGCCGGTGATGACCGCGAAAAACTCCAGAAAGGCATGATGGAGCTTTACAAGAAGAACAAGGTTAACCCCGCCTCGGGCTGCCTGCCGATCATCTTGCAGATCCCGATTTTCTTCTCGCTCTACAAGGTGATTTTCGTCACGCTGGAACTGCGCCACGCACCGTTCTTCGGCTGGCTCAATGACCTGTCCGCGCCCGACAGTTCCACGATCCTGAACCTCTACGGCCTGCTGCCCATCGCGCCACCCGCGCCGGAATCGATCATGGCGCTGATCTTCATCGGCATCCTGCCGCTTCTGCTTGGCATCTCGATGTGGTTGCAGCAAAAGCTGAACCCGGCACCGGCGGACGCGACGCAGGCGATGATCTTCGCCTGGTTGCCATGGGTGTTCATGTTCATGCTCGGCAGTTTTGCCTCCGGCTTGCTGGTCTACTGGATCGCCAACAACACGATCACGTTCAGCCAGCAATACCTGATCATGCGCAGCCAGGGCTTCAAACCGGACGTGTTCGGCAACATCCGCAAAAGCTTCAAACGCGGCAAACCGGACGCCAAATGAAACCGGCGCTGGATCAGATCTGGCGTTATCCGATCAAGGGCGTCGGCGCGGAACGGTTGCGGGCGATTGACCTTGCCACCGGCCTGCCCCTGCCGCTCGACCGGGCCTGGGCGGTGCTTGAGGATGGCGGCGACACGACAGAGGGGTGGCGGGCCTGCCGCAACTTCCTGCGCGGGGCCAAGGGTCCGTCGCTGATGGCCGTGACTTGTCGCGTGGACGGAGACGTCATCCATCTAAGCCACCCCGATCGCCCCGATCTCAGCGTCAGTCCGGGCAAGGATGATGCGGCGCTTCTCAACTGGTTGACCCCGATTTACCCGGCGGAGCGTCCCAAAGCCGCCGCCCTTATCAAATCTCCGCCTGAAGGCATGTCGGATGCGCCATTCGCATCAATCTCGATCCTGAACCCGTCCTCCCTACGCGCGCTGGGTGAGAAGCTCGGACAAGATCTAGATCGCCGCCGCTTTCGCGCAAATCTCTGGATTGACGGCCTCGCCCCCTGGGAGGAATTCGACCTTGTCGGCCGGACGCTGTGCATCGGCGACGCCCGCCTGGAGGTCACAGAGGTCATCACCCGCTGCCGCGCCACCGAGGCCAATCCCGAAACCGGCCACCGCGATGCCGAGACGCTCACGGCGCTGCAAGACGGCTGGGGCCACCGGAATTTCGGCGTCTACGCCAGGGTCCGCTCCGGCGGCACCATCAAAGTGGGCGATACGGTCACGACGTCATGACCGGCCCGAACCCCACGACGCTGACCCCGATGGCCCCGACCTACGGCGGCACCGTCTTTCTCAAGCCACTGGCGAAGGACCTCAAGAACGTCACCGTCGGCGATTTCACCTACTACGATGATCAGGACGAAACCCGCGACTTCTTCACCCGCAACGTTTTGCATCACTATGATTTTCATGGCGATCACCTGCACATCGGCCCGTTCTGCGCCATCGCCCATGGCGTGCGCATCGTCATGAACGGCGGCACCCATGCGATGGACGGGTTCTCGACCTTTCCGTTCAATATCTTCGGTCATGGCTGGGACGAGGGCTTCGATCCCGCCACATGGACCGCCGTCCACAAGGGCGACACGGTCATTGGCCCGGACGTCTGGATCGGCAACTCAGCCACGATCATGCCCGGCGTCACCATCGGCGCGGGCGCGATCATCGCTGCAAATGCCACCGTCACAAAAGACGTCGCGCCCTATACAATTGCCGCCGGAAACCCCGCGCGATCCGTCAGACAACGCTTTGACAGGACCGTCATCGCGCGGCTTCTGGATATCGCATGGTGGGACTGGCCCGCGGACAGGATCACCCGTAACCTCAACGCTATCCGCGGCGCTGACCTGTCCGCGCTGGAGGCCGCCACATGACCGCTCTGCCCTTCCCGATCACCGAGGACCCGGACGACGCCACCGCAGAACGGGGCCGCAAGCTCTTTGCCGGCAACACCGATTTCCTCAAAGGTGTCGTCGCAATGGATGGCCTGCCAGAGGCGGACCGGATCGAGGTCTGCTTTGCGGGCCGCTCCAATGTGGGCAAATCCACGCTGATCAATGCGCTGACCGGCCGCAAGGGCCTCGCGCGGGCCTCCAACACACCGGGCCGCACGCAGGAGATCAACTATTTCACCCTGCTCGACAGCCACTATCTCGTGGACCTGCCCGGCTATGGCTACGCCGAAGCGCCGCTGCACGTCGTCCGGCAATGGCAGGCGCTGCTGAAATCCTACCTGCAGGGCCGTGCGACGCTGCGCCGCGCGTTCGTGCTGATCGACGCGCGCCACGGGGTGAAGGCTGTCGACGAAGACATCATGAAACTGCTCGACATCGCCGCCGTCCCGTTCCAGGCCGTCCTGACCAAGTCCGACAAGGTGAAGGACAGGGACTTCGAAGCCGCGCTCGCCCGCACCCGCAAGGCCCTCGCAACGCATCCCGCCGCCTTCCCGGAGATCCTCGTGACCTCCTCGGAAAAAGGCACCGGCATCCCGACCCTGCGCGCCACCATCGCCACGCTGGAGTAGCGCCCGCTCCTTCATCTTGCCCGTACAACTCCGGGGTCTGGGGCTGGCCCCAATTGCACCCTTCCCCCAGCCGCCACACTCGCCTAGACCGAACCAACCCCATCGACCGGCACCTGAACACATGAAAACCCAAATGACCCGTGACGACCGCGCCACCGCCCGCACCCTTTCCGAGGCCCTACCCTACCTCCAGCGCTTCAACGACGCCGTGATTGTGGTGAAGTTCGGCGGCAATGCGATGGGCGACGATGCTGAAATGGCCTCCTTCGCCCGCGACATGGTCTTGCTTCGGCAGGTGGGCCTGAATCCCGTGGTCGTCCACGGCGGCGGGCCGATGATCAACGACATGCTCGCAAAACTGGGCGTCGTGTCCGACTTCATCAACGGCAAACGCGTCACCGATGCCGCCACGGTCGAGGTGGTCGAGATGGTCCTCTCGGGCCGCGTCAACAAACGCATCGTGCAGGCGATCAACGCCGAAGGCGGCAAGGCCGTCGGCCTCTCCGGCAAGGACGCCAATCTGATGATCTGCGAACCCGCCGACCCGCAACTGGGCTTCGTCGGGGATCCCGTCGTCGTTGATCCAGGCGTCATCAACAACCTCTTCGAGGACGATATGATCCCGGTCATCGCCCCGATCGGCATGGGGCGCGGCGGCGAGACCTATAACATCAACGGCGACACCGCCGCAGGCGCGATCGCCGCCGCCCTCAAGGCTGATCGTCTGCTGCTGCTCACCAATGTCTCCGGTGTCAAGAACGCCAAAGGCGATGTCGTGACCGAGCTGACCACCGCCGATATCGACGCCATGACAGCCGATGGCACCATCGCCGGCGGCATGATCCCGAAGACCGAAACCGCCGTGAACGCCGTGCGCGCGGGCGTCCGTGCCTGCACGATCGTGGATGGCCGCGTCGCAAATGCGGTGCTGCTGGAGCTGTTCACCGAACATGGCGCGGGCTCGATGATCCGCGCCTGACATTTCCGCGAAACGCAAACACCGGTTTGCGCGTGGGCCCTTGCGGCCCTGGTCCGCGCGCGTCACTCTCTGCCCCATGACCCGCCTCGATGACATCACAACCCTCGCCGCGCGCGTCCACCTTACCCCTGCGGGCGGGTTCTATCCCGACGCGGATGACCTTGCGCCGCCGGACACCGGAACGCTCTTGCTGCTGGCCCCGGTCGAGCCCGGATTCTGGAGCCACTTCACCGCCTCGCCCGAATACCTCGACGGCGCGCCCGACCCGATGGACCGCTGGTCGGCCCGCACTATGACAGCGCTGGCCCGCGCCACGGGCGCCACGGCTCTGTTCCCCTTCGGCGGCCCCCCGTTTCAGCCCTTCATCCGGTGGGCCACAAAAACGGGCCGGATCCACAAAAGCCCGGTGACGCTGCTGGTGCATGACGAACAGGGCCTGATGATCTCGTTTCGGGGTGCCCTGGCGTTCCGGGATCGCATTGACCTGCCGCCGCCGCCGCTCAGCCCCTGCCTGCTTTGCGCCGCGCCCTGCGAAGATGCCTGCCCGGTGAACGCCCTCTCGGAAGACGGCTACGACACCGCGGCCTGCCACGGTTTCCTTGACACGCCCGAGGGCGCGGATTGCCTTGACAACGGCTGCAAGGCCCGCCGCGCCTGCCCCGTCAGCCAGTCCTTCGCGCGCGCGCCCGCACAATCGGCGTTCCATATGAAAAGCTTTCACCCATGACCCAACCCACAGCGCGGACCGTAATTCTGATCCGCCACTGCAAATCCGATTGGGACGGCAGCACCGCCGATCACGACCGCCCCCTTAGTGCCCGTGGCCGGCGCGCCGCGCCCCGGATCGGAACGTTCCTGGCCCGGCATGACCTTATCCCGGATCAGGTCCTTTGCTCGGACGCCGTGCGGACGCGTCAGACCTGGGCAGGGATCGCGGGCCGGCTTCCCTCCGGCCCGACGCCGACGTTCAGCCATGCCCTCTACCTGGCCGAGCCGGACGCAATGCTGACGGCGCTTCAGGCCTCAGATGCCGCCACCATCGCGCTGATCGCCCACAACCCCGGTATTGCAGCGCTCGCCTGGGGGCTGACCCACACTCCGCCCGCCGATGCCCGGTTCGCCAGCTATACGACCGGTGCCACGACAGTCCTGCGGTTTGACGGCGCGATCACCGTCGGAGAAGGGCACGTGATTCACTTCACCACCCCGCGCGACCTTGAAGAGCCCGCGTAACTCAGCCCGTTCCCAGGCCCCGATTGCGCAAAAAAGCCGCGTGCATCAAATGACACAGACGGCAATTGATCTCTCCGCGCTCAGGTAGCCCGAAGGGCGGTAGCGCAAATAAGTCAGTGCCCCAGGATCTGGCTGAGGAACAGCCTGGTCCGGTCCGACTGGGGGTTCGTAAAGAACTCCTCCGGCTCGTTCTGCTCCACGATCTGCCCTGCATCCATGAAGATCACCCGGTTGGCGACCTGACGGGCAAAGCCCATCTCGTGGGTGACGCAGATCATCGTCATACCTTCTTCGGCCAGCTGGATCATCGTATCCAGCACCTCTTTGATCATCTCAGGGTCCAGCGCCGAGGTCGGCTCGTCGAACAGCATGATGCGCGGCTTCATGCACAGCGACCGCGCAATCGCGACGCGCTGTTGCTGACCGCCTGACAGCTGACCGGGATACTTGTCGGCCTGCTCGGGGATCTTCACCTTCTCAAGGAAGTGCATTGCCGTCTCTTCGGCCTCGCGCTTGGGCGTCTTGCGGACCCAGATCGGGGCCAGCGTGCAGTTCTCAAGGATCGTGAGATGTGGGAACAGGTTGAAATGCTGAAAGCACATGCCAACCTCGGACCGGATCTTGTCGATGTTCTTGAGGTCGTTGGACAGCAGCGTGCCGTCCACAGTGATGCGCCCCTGCTGGTGCTCTTCCAGCGCATTGATGCAGCGGATCAGCGTCGATTTGCCTGACCCCGAAGGGCCGCACACCACGATCCGCTCGCCGCGGTTCACCGTCAGGTTGATGTCCCTGAGCACGTGGAACGTTCCGTACCACTTGTTCATGCCATCGATCTCGATCGCGACCTCGTCGGAGACCGTCATTTGGGACCGGTCAACGGTCCGATCTTCTGCTATATTAGACATGGGTTTTCTCCTCAGCGATGGCCGGTAGCGAGCTTACGCTCAAGATATTGCGAATAGCGGGACATGCTGAAGCACACGATGAAGAAACATATCCCGATGAAGATGAACAGCTCCCAGTAGACACCGTTCCAGTCGGTCGTGGCACGGATCAGATTGGAAAAGCCGATTGGGTCCTGCAGGCCCACGAAGACCACCAGCGTGGTGTCCTTGAACAGGCCGATGAACGACGACACGATGCCGGGGATGGAGATCTTCAGCGCCTGAGGCAGGATGATCAGCTGCATCGCCTGCCAGTAGTTCAGGCCCAGACTGTCCGCACCCTCATATTGCCCCCGTGGCAGCGCCGCGAGGCCACCCCGGATCACCTCGGCGATATAGGCCGACGAAAACAGCGTCACCATGATGATCACACGTAGCATCAGGTCAAAGTTGGCGGACGGTGGCAGGAAGTAGTTCAGCAGCAGCGACGCCGTGAACAGCCACACAATCAGCGGCACGCCCCGGATCACCTCGATGAAGACCACCGAAAACTTGTTGATGATGAACAGATCCGATTGCCGCCCCAGCGCCAGCACGACGCCCAGGGGCATCGACAGGATGATCCCCGCAGCGCCGATGACGAAGGCCAGAAGGAAACCGCCGAATTCAGCCGACCCGACCGAGGCAAGCCCGATGGGCGCAGCGTCATTCAGGACGCCGGTGATGGGTCCGGTCAGGAACAGCCAGTACAGCAGCGGAACCACCACCGCCAGCACGGTCGCCAGCAACGTGCCCAATGCGCCGGAGCCGAACCTGATGATCAAGCCGCCGATCACAAACCCGGACGCCACCACCAGCGGCCCCCAGATCGTGCCACCCCAAAGCAGGAAATAGGCGATGAACGGTGTCACCAGCGTCAGCAGCAGCAGCTTGCGCGGCAGGCTGTCAAACAGGACCGGGGCCAGCGCGCCGCAGAACAGCAGCAACGCCAGGATCGGGCGCCAGTAGTACTCTGGCGGGTAGAACCCGAACAGCAACTGGTGCCAACGATCGGTCAGGACCGCCCAGCAGGCAACCTCGGTTTGCGCGGCCCAGGTGCCGTCCGCAATCAGACCGTCGCGGATCTCGCGACATTCCGACAGCGACCCCGCATCCCAGATACCATAGACGATCCAGCCCAGCGTGTGGCTGAGGACATAGTAGATGAGATACAACGCCACCACGGTCATGATCGCGTTCGGGATCGAGGAGAACAGGTTCTCCCGCACCCATTTCACCGGACCGGCGGCTGTGATCGGGGGCGCCTGCTCTTGCAGCATTTCGGTGCGGACATAGGCGGTGTGGAGGGAGGACTCAGAATGAAGTTCACTCATATCAACGCTCCTTCAACTTGGTGGAATTGTTGTAGATGTTCATCACACCCGAGATGATCAGCGACACCACCAGATAGAACAGACCCAGCAGAAGCATCCCCTCCAGCTCCCGACCGGTCTGGTTGATCGTGATCCCTCCTAGGGTTGCCCGCACATCCATATACCCCACCGCAATCGCCAGTGAGGAGTTCTTGGTGAGGTTGAGGTATTGCGAAATCAGCGGCGGGATGATCACCCGCATCGCCTGTGGCAGCACCACAAGGTTCATTGTCCGGTTCGGACGCATGCCAAGGGCCGAGGATGCCTCGGTCTGGCCCTTGCTCACGGCCATGATGCCCGCCCGCACGATCTCGGCGATGAAGGCGCCGGTATAAAGCGACAGCGCAAGCCAGAGCGCGATCAGGGAGTTTCGCAACTGTGTGCCACCGCTGAAGTTGAAACCGCCCAGTTCCGGGTAGTTCAACGAGACGGGACGACCAAGAAGGAAGTACGCAACGATGACCGGCACGAAGAACAGCCCGACACCGACAAGGAACACCGGCGATTGCTCTCCCGTCTGCTCCTGCTTCTTCCGCGCCATGGAACGGTACACAAAGATACCGACGATGGAGATGAGGAAGATCGCAATCAGCAGACCCGAGTTCGCACCCCATTCAGGCGCCGGCATGAAGATGCCCCGGTTCGTGATCGCAACGCTGTCCCACAGGATCATCGACGCCTCGGCGTCGTCACCGCGGAAATCGCGTGGTTGTGGGGTGGATTCCGTCATCACCGCGAAGATCACAATGATCCACAGCAGCAGCGGAATGTTGCGGAAGCCCTCGACATAGATCGTCATCAAACGCCCGACGATCCAGTTCTTCGACAGTCGCAAAACGCCCGCCGTGACGCCGATGATCGTTGCCGTGACGCAGCCAAGGAAGGCCACCAGCAACGTGTTCAGGATACCGACAAGGGCGGCTTTCCAGTGTGGCGAGGCATTGGTGTAAGGGATCAACATCTGGTTGATGTCATAGCCCGCGCGGTTGCCAAGGAAGCCAAAGTCGAAATCCTTGCCCAGCCGGGACAGGTTCGTCACCACGTTGTTGCCAAGCCACACAATCCCCAGCATCACCAGAATGAAGGCTATGACCTGGATCGTGGTGGACCGATACCGTGTGTCGTACAGCAGCTGGCTGATGTGGAAGGATTGCTTCGGCGGATCAGATAGCGTCGCCATTATGTTGCCCCTGTCAGAAGGATACGCGCGTGCCCTGTGTGGCGGCCCAGTTTTGTCGGGTCCTGCCGGTCGTATCGGGATCTGCGCGGAAATAGGTGTTGATATGGAAAGGGCGCGAACTTGCGTTCGCGCCCCCCAAAGTCAGGATTTAGCGGAAAGGCGGGCTGTAAAGCAGGCCGCCGTCGGTCCACTGAGCGTTCAGACCACGTGCAATACCGATCGGAGTGGACTCGCCGATATTGCCTTCGAAGATCTCGCCGTAGTTGCCACTTGCCGCAATCGCGCGGGCGGCCCAGTCAGCGTCAAGGCCCAGCATCTCACCCAGATTACCCTCTGTGCCCAGAAGGCGACGGATCTCGGGGTTCTCGGTGGTTGCACCGATCTCGCCGACGTTGGCCGAGGTCACTCCCAGCTCTTCAGCTGCGATCAGGGCGTTCAGCGTCCAGCGGGCAATGTCTCCCCATTCGTTGTCACCATGACGGACCAGTGGGCCGAGTGGCTCCTTGGAGATGATCTCGGGCAGAACGACGTGCGCTGCCGGATCCTCGAACGTGGCGCGTGTCGCGGCAAGGCCGGATGCGTCCGTTGTGTAGACGTCGCATGCGCCCGCAAGGTACTGCTGCTGTGCTTCCGCGTTGGTCTCGATTGGCACGGGCTCGTAGCTCATGTTGTTCGAGGAGAAGAAGTCAGCCAGGTTCAGTTCGGTCGTTGTACCGGTCTGAATGCAGACGGTTGCGCCGTCCAGCTCCAGTGCGGACGACACGCCCAGTTCACGCGGAACCATGAAGCCCTGACCGTCGTAGTAGTTCACGCCGACAAATTCGAACGCCAGGTCTACATCGCGGGAGAACGTCCAGGTGGTGTTGCGCGCCAGAATGTCGATCTCGCTGGAGGCCAGTGCGGTAAAGCGGGTCTGGCCGGTGGTCGACGTGAAGTTTACGGCCATCGGATCGCCGAGTACGGCCGCGGCAACCGCGCGGCAGACTGCCACGTCAAAGCCCTGCCATTCGCCGTTCGAATCTGGCGACGAGAAACCGGTCAGACCGGTCGACACGCCACAGTTCAATGTGCCGCGCTCAAGGACCTGAGCAAGTGTGCCCGACGCATGCGCGGCGGCAGCGGCATATCCGGCAGTCAGGCCAGCGACGGCCAGCGTGCCGAGAAATACGGATTTATTCATGTTTACCTCTTCCTGTGTAACCGTCCGTGCGGGTCATCTTTGCGTGCCCGGCGGACCTTGGTCTGAAATCACGCAGGCCTGTCGGAACCTCCGCGTGGGCCAAACTGCCCAAACCTGAGGCCCAAGGTCAAGGGTTACCGGGAGGAGGACGCCATAGGAAACACCGCGTTTCCGCCCGTCGGGTGGGCAGGTGCATGCAAATTACGCAACAGTTGCGGGGCGATGCCGCGCGAGGCGTCACTTGGGAAAACAAAATGCCCAGAACGCGGCCGCATCCAGCAATTGCGCCTGTTTGGTGGCCGCAGCCTCAGCCGCCTCCTCATCAGCGCCCCATTGCTCGATCTGCCAGTCTTCATCGATTCGGCTCAAACGCCATGCTTTCCTGGCCGAAATGTGCCCCTCAGCCACGGCCAGCCCAGAGAATCAGAGACCCGGTCAATGTCACCAGATCGTGAAGAGCGGTCATCGGGAACGGCTCGATTTCGCGCACCACGCGCGCCAGACGCTGCACCGCGTGCGGATCCTGGGTCACCGGCATGACCCCGGCCGCGAGGGTCAGGCGCGCGCCATAACGCTCCCGCGCCCAGTCCAGAAGCGGATCCCAGGCCTCCGCCTGACGTTGCGTTAACTCTCCCGCCTGCGCGTCGCGGTAGCACAGAAGGTCGGTGTCACCGTACTCCGCCAGCATCGCGGCCACATCGGCGTGCTGGGGCGTAACCCGCTCGACCGCCGAGTTCGCCGCCCGTGTCACCGGCATGGTCAGCGGCCTGATCTCGCCCTCCTGCGCGTTCCATTCCGTCGCAATCGCATCGGCCATCGCGCGGGTCGGCACCACCAGCGGCACCTTGCCCGGCGTCGCCACTCCGCGCCCGTCCAGAAGCACGCGAAAGCCCCCGTCCACCGCCTCGACCGTGGCATCTGTCCAGAACCGCCTGGCCTTCCATTCCGTCATCGCCGACTCCAGACCCGCGCCAGCGCACCGGGCATCGCCGCGTAATCCGGCAGCACCTGAACGGCGCCCGATGCGATCAGCGCCGCACCTTCATGGTAGCCCCACTCCACGCCCAACCCGCACACACCAGCCGCTTTCGCCATGTCCATGTCGTAGGTCGTATCGCCGATCATCACCGCGTCGCGCGCCGCAACGCCCGCCTCGGCCAGACAGGTCAGCACCATCGACGGATGCGGCTTTGACGGATGATGATCCGCCACCTGAACGGTCTGGAACGTCGTCTCCCACCCGTTGACCTCCATGACATGATCAAGCCCGCGCCGCGATTTCCCTGTCGCGATCCCCAGCACCGTGTCGGGTTGCGCCGACAATTGCGCCAGAACCTCTGCCGCGCCGGGATAGAGCGGCGAAACCCCCTGCCCGTTCAACCGCATCGCCATGAACGTGTCCTTGTAGGCCTGCGTCAGGCTGCCCCGCTTGTCCGCGTGATCCGGCACCAGCCGCACGAAGGCATCCGGCAGCGACAGCCCGACGATCGACAGGATCGCCTCCCTTGACGGCGTGGCCAGCCCGTGCGCCGCGAAGGCGCCCTCCATCGAGGCCACGATATGGCCCTGACTGTCGATCAGCGTGCCGTCAACGTCAAATATCACCAGCTTCAAAACCGATCCTCCTCAAACGGATCAGCGGGCACGTCGCGCGCGTCCCAACCCAGAGTGCTCCAGGTCTTCGCCATATGCGCGGGCATCGGGGCGGTCAGCGTCACCCGCGCCCCCGTCATCGGGTGATCGAACGACAGGCTCCGCGCGTGCAGATGCAGCTTTCGGCTGATCTCTCCACCCAGTTGCGCGCCCCAGCCATCGCCAAGGTTTTCCTGACCCGAACCGCCATATTTGCCATCGCCGATGATCGGATGTCCGATCTCGGCCATATGGGCGCGCAACTGATGCGTCCGGCCCGTGATCGGCACCAGGGCACACCAGCTGACGCGCCCCCCCAAATTGGACACGACGGCATAATCGGTCTCGGCCCGCTTGGCCCCGTCCACATGGCGCACCTCATCGGGATGGACGGCGCGCATCTTCTCGTTCTCTCCGCCGCGGCCGTGGCCGGGGGCCTTGACCAGACCAAACTTCACCGTTCCCATCTTCGGCAACGGCGATCCCGCGACAGCGGCCCAGTAAATCTTTCGCGTGGTGCGTGCCCGGAACGCATCGGTCAGCGCCTTCGCCCCCATCCGGGTGCGCGCCAGAAGCAGTACGCCCGAGGTGTCCTTGTCGAGCCGGTGCACCAGACGCGGCTTGTCCTCCATCCCGAAGGTCAGCGCCTCCGCCAGCCCGTCCACGTGCCGGGTCTGGCCGCTGCCGCCCTGTGTCGGCAACCCGGCGGGCTTGTTGATTGCGATCAGATGATCGTCGCGGTAGATCACCGCAGCCCGGATCATCTCGATATCCGCGGCGCTCCATCGCGGAGCGGCAGGCGCGGGCTTCGGCGTCCAGCCATCGGCCCCCGGATCGGGCAGCGGCGGCACCCGCACCATCTGCCCCACCTCCAGCCGGGTCGCGGATTTCACCCGCCCGCCATCGACACGGATCTTCTCCCTTGCGACACAGCTTTTCGATCCGGCCCTGCGGCACATGCGGAAAGATCCGCCGAAACCAGCGATCCAGCCGCTGGTCGCCATCGTCGGGCCCGACCTCAAGCGTCTGAACACCACTCATGCGAACACCCCGCGTGCAAGCCACAGGCCCGCCACCAATCCTGCGATGGACAGGCCCACCGACAGCGCCACATACAGCGCCGCCTGCCCCACATCGCCCCGCTCATACAGCGTCACCACCTCCAGCGAGAAGGCCGAAAACGTCGTGAACCCGCCCAGCAATCCTGTCATCACCAGCGGCGACAAATGCGTCAGGCCCCTGTGGGCCGCCACCACCACGAACACCCCCATCAGGGCCGAGCCCACCACGTTCACGGTCAGGATCGGCAGCGGAAACCCGCCGTGCCCGAAGGCGCGCACCATTCCAAGACCGGTCAGGTATCGCAGCACGGCGCCAATGGCCCCGCCAAGGGCAACTTGTAAGACAGCAATCATAGGGCGGGGGATGCGTGGCGCGGGCGCGATTGTCAACGCCTGCGCTTTTTCCTCAGCCCGTCGAACCAATCGACACGCTTTTTCAGATCCCTCTCGAAGCCGCGCTCCTTGGGGTCATAGAAATGCGGGCGCGTCATCGTTTCGGGGAAATAATTCGCACCCGAAAATCCATCGTCGGCGTCGTGGTCGTACTCGTAGCCCTTGCCATAGCCCTGATCCTTCATCAGCGACGTGGGCGCGTTGAGGATGTTTTTTGGCGGCGGCTCCGACCCTGTTGATTTCGCCGAAGCGCGGGCCGCCTTGTAGGCCACATAGGAGGCGTTGGACTTGGGGGCGAGGGCCAGATAGGTCACCGCCTGCGACAGCGCCAGTTCGCCCTCCGGCGAGCCGAGGCGCTCATAAATCTCCCATGCTTCCAGGCAGAACCGCTGCGCCTGCGGGTCGGCCAGCCCGATATCCTCCACCGCCATCCGGGTGATCCGCCGCGCCAGATAGCGCGGGTCTTCCCCGCCCTCCAACATCCGCGCGAACCAATAAAGCGCGGCATCCGGGTCCGAGCCGCGCACCGATTTATGCAGCGCCGAGATCAGGTTGTAATGCGCATCGCCGGATTTGTCATACTGCGCCGCGCGCCGTTGCAGGCGCGTGCCAAGCGCCGTCACGTCAAGCGATTCCACCTTCCAGGCGGCGACCTGTTCCACCAGATTAAGAAGCGCCCGCCCGTCGCCATCCGCCATCTCACGCAGCGCCACGCGCGCGTCGGGCAACAGCGGCAGCCTGCGATCCAGCTCCTCCTCCGCGCGCCTGAGCAGCGCGTCAAGATCGTCGTTGGAAAGACGCTCCAGCACCATGACCTGCGACCGCGACATCACAGCCGCGTTCAGCTCGAACGAGGGGTTCTCGGTCGTGGCACCTACCAGAAGGATGGTCCCGTCCTCCATATGCGGCAGGAACCCGTCTTGCTGCGCCTTGTTGAAGCGGTGGATTTCATCCACGAACAGCAGCGTGCCCTGGCCGTTGGCGTGTCGTATCCGGGCCTGCTCGAACACTTTGCGCAGGTCCGCCATGCCGGTGAAGATCGCGGATATCTGGACGAAGTTCAGCGCCGTCTCGTCCGCCAGAAGCCGCGCGATGGTGGTCTTGCCGACCCCCGGCGGCCCCCAGAAGATCAGCGACGACAACGCGCCACTGTCCAGCATCACCCTGAGTGATCCTTCCGGTCCCAGCAAATGCTGCTGGCCGATGACCTCCGACAGCGACGCAGGCCGCAGCCGGTCCGCAAGGGGGCGCGGCCCCTGCGCGGTGGCGGCAGCGGTGGGGTGATCGGCAGATGTGTCGAACAGGTCAGCCATGGCCAGAGCCTAGGCGGATCTCGTGGCAAGCGCCATTGATAGTGAACAAACCTTTAACGCGTGCATCAAAACCGTTTCGTTTCAGTGTCTTGCGGGCCTGCTCAAGGTTGAGCAAGCCCGCCGGCCCGTCGTCAGTGCATTTTCGACGCCATCGAAACGAAGTAGCACCGGTGCGCCACCCCGCCGATTTTCATCACCGGACCCCCGGCTTCCATATCAATGCCGAGCCGCCGCCCGAGGCGCGGAATACCGATCGGCAGCAGGCCCAACAATGTGGTCGCCCCCAACTCACGCGCCGAACGCACCATGTGCCCCATCAGCGACAGCTGCACTTCCTTGCGGATCTCCGTCTCGACCCCTTCGGCCACGAAGAGCCGGTTCGCGTCCCAGATGTGGTCGGCAATCGGCGCCTGTTGATCCAGCAGGTTCGCCGGGATCGCATCCAGCAGACCGCGCTGAGCATCGCGCACCATATAGCTGTAGATCCCGCAAGCCGCCGTCGTCGGCGTCAGACGAACACCGGCCAGAACGCGGCTTCCGTCGTGAACGCAGACCCAACGGCTTTGCGCGGTATCATACTGGTCGAACTCCATGTTGCCGGCAGAGGGGATTTCCCAGCCCATTTCCTCAATGAACGTGCGGTGACGGGCCTTGAGCATGTTGGTGAACAACGGGCCATGGGTGTAGAAGTTTTCGAAAGATAGGGTCGTGGATTGCATAAGAGCCTCCTGTGGGGTGAATCGACAAATCGAACACCGCTTGGTTGGCTCCTCATGCGAGGCTGCGCGTTACTTTCTCAGATCAATCCGTATTCCTTGGCCCTTTGCACGGCTTCCGCCGTCGTTCGAGCCATGAGTTTTTGACGAGCAGACGTCAGTCGCGCTTTGAACGCACTCTCAGATATCCCCAGTTTGGCGGCAGCAGCTGCATGGCGGTCCCCTTCCGCGATGCATTTTAGTGCGTCGGCTTGCGCCTTGGACAGGCGAGCCGGCGGCTCAGACAGATCGTGCATCCGATGTACGATCCGATAGACAAGTTCCATTTCGTCATCGCTAAACTCACGATCCCCGCGGCTTGCGCCCGCAATCGTTCGCGATGACATCGGCCCGATGGATGCGATCATCCCGTACTTAAGGCCGTATTCAGCAGATTCGCCCAAGATCCCGAACGGATCCGGCAGGCCAATCTGGCTCCATCTTCGGGTTCCCGTATGACTAAGCCCCCAGGCAAGCGTCGGGTCCCTTAAACCGTAGAGTTTGGATGTATAAACCTCCTGCCAAGTATCGGGATACGTATTTACCATGATTAGCGGAGAAACGTATCGAATGTGTAAACCCACGGCGAAGCCCGCCGGCGCTGCCAACGAAAGCTCGTGTAACAGCAAATCAAGGACCGGAGCTTTTGTCATATACCTACCAAAAAGACATGTCCATTTAGATAGGTTGCCCGGTAGGGGGTCAACCCGGTTAATATGAATGATCTCAAACAGGTGTATCCCATGTCCAAATGGATCGATCCGGATCTCTTTGCGCAGCTCATGACGCTGTCGGCCAGTTCGCGCACCGATCTATTGGAGTTTCTTGGCCAGACGCCCCTGGCCCCGGCTGAGGCGCGCCGTCTGGCCTGTGAAGATACCGCCAACGTCAACCGCCGCTTTCACGCGGATGGATCGGGCGCCTAAAAGCGTCCGACCATTAACCTGAGGCATATCCGGCAGCCTTGATGAAGTTCCGGCACTCTTGGGGGTCGAAGAGTTCACAGATTTCTGCGAGCGCCTCGAATAGGGCGTCGAAGGTTCTGGCCCCGATCCGTCGGAGGTGTGCCTTGAGTTTTGAGAATGCCAATTCGATTGGATTAAGGTCGGGGCTGTAGGCGGGCAGGAACAAGAACCAACAGCCTCGCCGTCGCAATGCTTCGGCGGCGCGGGGGCTTTTGTGCGTGGACAGGTTATCGAGGATGACAACAGTGCCGGGTTCGAGTTCGGGGGCCAGTTGCGTTTCGATATACCTGTCAAATGCAGGGCCGTTCATGGCCCCGGTGATGACCCAAGGCGCAATCAGCGCGTTTTGCGTCAACCCGGCGATGAACGTCTGTGTCCCCCATTTGCCGAAGGGTGCGGTGCCGTAAAGCCGTTCCCCAACCGGCGCACGGCCACGCAGGCGAGTGAGGTTCGTCTTCACCGCTGTTTCGTCAATAAACACCAGCCTGTGCGGCTCCTGGCGCATTCTCGGCTGGCGACGCATGATCCAATCCCGGCGTGCCAGGCGTAGCGCAGGCCGATCACGTTCAGCCGCGATCAGTCCTTTTTTTATATGACAGCCCGGCCCGTTCCAGTGCCCGGTGCAACGATGAGAGCTGAACCTGCACGCCGTGGGTCTCAGTCAGAGCCGATGCTAATTCCTTGAGAGTGATGTCCGGCTCGGCGCGCACAATATCAAGAAGGAAGTCCGTATGCGGTGCCAACTTGCCAAACCGCCCAGGCGGTCGCCCTTGCGACATCGGAGCACACTCACCCTTCGCCCGATGTTCAGCTCCGAACCGCACAGCGGTCGCAGCACTCACACCAAACACCCGCCCCGCAGCACGCGCTGAATGGCCCCGCGCAACATATGCGCAAATCCGCTTTCGAAGATCCAAAGAGTAAGGCTTGCCCATGATCCACCTCCCAACTGGAGTAAATCAGACAAATCCTTCCCTGTGAATCCCATTCGACTCACATAAAAAGCAAAACGCTTTAGTCTGCGTCGGCTTCCGCTTCGACGCGGGCACGATCGCCTGCGCCCTTGGCATCGACGTCGCGATCGACGAATTCGATGATTGCCATGGGCGCCATGTCACCATAGCGGAAACCCGCCTTCATGATGCGCACATAACCGCCCTGACGCTCCGCGTAGCGTGGCCCGAGGACGTCAAACAGTTTCGCCACGTAGGCATCCTGCTTCAGCTGCGAGGCCGCCTGGCGGCGCGCGTGCAGGTCGCCGCGCTTGGCGAGCGTGATCATTTTCTCGATGATCGGACGCAATTCCTTGGCCTTGGGCAAGGTGGTCTTGATCTGCTCATGTTCGATGAGCGAGCCTGCCATGTTCGAGAACATCGCTTTGCGGTGTTCGTGGGTCCGGTTCAGGCGGCGGTATCCGCGGGCGTGACGCATGTGTCATCTCCAAAAATGTGCCCTCTACAGGCGGTTTTACTTTGTCCGGGGCCCCATGCGTTTGCGGGACCCTCACCTTGGGTAAGGCTGAGCTTCAGCTCGGCCGAACCTGATAGTCCCCGGCAGTCCGGGCATTGTCGCGGGCGGAGGTCGCCCCCCGCCCGCAAATCCTCAGAAGTTGTCTTCGTACTTCTTGGCCAGTTCCTCGATGTTGTCGGGCGGCCAATCGACGATATCCATGCCGAGGTGGAGACCCATCCCCGACAGCACTTCCTTGATCTCGTTGAGCGACTTGCGGCCAAAGTTCGGCGTGCGCAGCATCTCTGCTTCGGTCTTCTGGATCAGGTCGCCGATATACACGATATTGTCGTTCTTCAGACAATTCGCGGACCGCACGGACAGCTCCAGCTCATCAACCTTCTTCAACAGAAGCGGGTTGAACTCCAGATCGTCTTCATCGTCCTGGCGGGTCGCCGATTCAGGCTCATCGAAGTTCACGAAGATCGACAGCTGATCCTGAATGATCCGCGCAGCATAGGCCACAGCATCGTCCGGGGTCAGCGAGCCGTCGGTTTCCAGCTTCAGTGTCAGCTTGTCATAATCCAGCACCTGGCCTTCGCGGGTCGGCTGCACGTCATAGGACACCTTCTTGACCGGCGAGTAGATCGCATCAATCGGCATCAGGCCAATCGGCGCATCCTCGGGACGGTTCTTGTCGGCGGCGACATAGCCTTTGCCGGTGTTGACCGTCAGCTCGATATACAGATCGGCGCCATCGTCGAGGTGGCAGATGACGTGATCCTTGTTCAGAATCTCGATCCCTGCGGACTCGGAGATATCGCCGGCCGTCACGACCCGCGGGCCTTTGGCGGAGATCGACACTCGCTTCGGGCCTTCGGTCTCCATCCGGATCGCGACACCCTTCATGTTCAGCACGATGTCGGTGACATCTTCGCGCACGCCAGCCACGCTTGAGAACTCGTGCAGAACACCGTCGATCTGCACCGACGTGATTGCCGCGCCTTGCAGCGACGACATCAGAACACGCCGCAGCGCGTTGCCAAGCGTCAGGCCAAAGCCTCGCTCCAACGGTTCCGCAACCACGGTTGCCTTGCGAGCAGGATCATTGCCCGGCTGGACGACCAGCTGGGTTGGTTTGATCAGCTCTTGCCAATTTTTGTGGATCATACGTCCCTCCATGCTCGTGTCGGGGGGATCCGTCCCGGACACTCTCGAGGTAAAAAATGACAGACCCGGCCCGCGCTAACGCAGGCCAGGGAAGAAAAAGCCTTGGCTTAAACGCGGCGGCGCTTAGGCGGACGGCACCCGTTGTGAGCCATGGGCGTCACGTCGCGGATGGACGAGATCTGGAACCCCAACGCGGCAAGGGCACGCAGCGCGCTCTCGCGGCCCGAACCGGGGCCTTGCACTTCGACTTCCAGCGTTTTCACGCCGTGATCCTGCGCCTTCTTGCCCGCGTCCTCGGCAGCCATCTGGGCGGCAAACGGCGTGGACTTGCGCGACCCCTTGAAGCCCATCGTTCCGGCAGACGACCATGCAATGGCGTTGCCCTGAACATCGGAAATCAGGATCTTGGTGTTGTTGAACGAGGAGTTCACATGAGCAACGCCTGCGGCGATGTTCTTGGAAACCTTCTTCTTTGCGGGGCGACGATCGCGAGCCATGCTATCAGCCCTCCCTTATTTCTTCTTGCCGGCAATGGCCTTTGCGGGGCCTTTGCGGGTACGAGCGTTGGTATGGGTGCGCTGGCCGCGAACCGGCAGGTTGCGACGGTGACGCAGGCCGCGATACGCGCCCAGATCCATCAGACGCTTGATATTCATCTGCGTTTCGCGACGCAGGTCACCTTCAACGGTATAGGTGGCGTCGATGTGCTCGCGGATGGCGAGAACTTCGGCATCCGTCAGCTCGTTGACACGGCGGGACAGGTCAATTCCGACGGCTTCGCAGATTGCGACGGCAGAGGTGCGACCAATTCCGGTAACATAGGTCAGCGCGATCACAACGCGCTTGGAGGTGGGGATGTTAACCCCGGCAATACGTGCCATGCGTGGCATATCCTTTTCGTTGCGAGCCCGTCATGCCAGGCCCTTTTTTCACAACGTAAGCCCGGACATCTCAGACCGGGCTTGCGAGGTAATCTCGGAGGACCAGACGCGCGCCTGATTCCCGTTAAGTTGCGGTAAGTATGCCGCGCGTGTTCAAAGGTCAAGGGGCCGTGCGGGGCCTTGTCCGCGTCGCCGCCTCCGGCGTCTCCGATTTGTGGGCGGGCGGCTCCAGCTTCACGACGGCGGTCGGCGCAAAAATATCGCTCTCGGGACGGCACAGAGGGTCGATGAAACCGATGGCGTCTGTCCCGTGTCGCACGACACCCGTTTCGGTCAGGCTACGCGTCAAGCACGCCGGCGATGCCCTTGGCGACGAAGTCTATCTCTCCAAGGCCCGGAACCCAGCGCAACTGGCCTTTTGCGTGGTAATATCCGATCAGCGGCGAGGTCTTCTTGTAGTATTCCATCAGACGGGTCTTGAGGCTGGCCTCGTTGTCGTCAGCGCGGCGCTTGAAGTTCGAGGCCCCGCAGTTCACGCACTTTCCGTCTGCCGGGATTGGCTTGGTCATGTCATTGTAGACTTCACCGCAATCACCGCAGGTCGACCGGGCCGTGATGCGTTGCACCAGCTCGTCATCATTGACCTCCATCGCGATCACATGATCCAGTGTCTGGTCGAATTCCGCCAGCAGCTCTGCCAGGGCATCCGCCTGCGCCAGCGTTCGTGGGAAACCATCAAAGATGAACCCGGTGCCGCCAGCTTCCAGTTTCTCGCGGATCAGACCGATGACGATCTCGTCCGTGACCAGTTCACCCTTGGCCATGACATCGGCCACCAAATTGCCCATCGCGGTGCCGCTGTCTTTTGCCTCACGCAGCATATCGCCCGTGGACAATTGCACCATGCCGCGACCATCCACCAGGATCCGAGCTTGAGTTCCCTTACCCGCACCCGGCGGCCCCAGTAGAATAATGTTCATCGGCGAGCAGGTCCCTTGCGTGGTTTCTTGGCACCAGACTTCCGACCGCGTAGCTGCGATTTCTCCAGCAGGCCTTCGTATTGGTGAGCCAGCAGATGAGACTGGATTTGTTGCACTGTGTCCATCCCTACCGACACGATGATCAGAATCGACGTGCCGCCGAAATACGCGGTGATCGACAGGTTCGTGCGCACGATCTCGGGCAGAAGAACCACCAGCGCCAGATATCCGGCACCCAGAACAAGAACGCGGCGCACGACATAATCCAGGTATTCGGCCGTCCGTGGGCCGGGGCGGATGCCGGGAACAAAGCCGTTCTGGTTCTTTAGATTGTCGGCCACGTCATCGACCTTGAACGACACGTTGAGCGTGTAGAAATAGGTGAAAAACACGATCATCGCCGTGAAGAAGATCAGGTTCAGGGGCTGGCCGGGGCCGAAATTGGCAAGGAGCCAGCCAAGCACCGGACCCGTGCCTTCAGTACCGCCGAAGGTTGTCAGCGTTGTCGGCAGCAGCAGCAGCGACGAAGCGAAGATCGCCGGGATCACGCCCGCCGGGTTCACCTTGATCGGCAGGTGCGACGACCCTCCGTCATAGACCTTCATGCCGACCTGGCGGCGCGGATACTGGATATGGATCTTGCGCAGGGATCGCTCCATGAAGACCACGAAGAACAACGTGGCGATCAGCATCGCGATCACGCCAATCGTCGTCGCGGCGGAGAGAGAGCTTCTGCCCGCCTCAAAGAACTGCGCCAGAGCGGCGGGGATCTCGGCGATGATGCCGACGAAAATGATCAGCGAGATACCGTTTCCGATGCCTCGGTTGGTGATCTGCTCACCCAGCCACATCAGGAACATCGTGCCGCCCACCAGCGTGATCACGCAGGCCGCACGGAAGAACCAGCCGGGATCGGTCACAAGACCGCCCGATTCCATCGAAACCGCCAAACCGTAGGCCTGGGCCGTCGCCAATGCGACCGTGCCATACCGGGTATATTGGTTCAGCTTCTTGCGACCGCTCTCACCCTCTTTCTTCAATGCTTCCATGGCCGGCACCATCGCCGACATCAGTTGCACGATGATCGAGGCCGAAATGTAGGGCATGATCCCGAGGGCAAAGACGCCCATGCGGGACAGTGCGCCGCCAGTGAACATGTTGAGCATTCCGCCGACGCCTGCGGCGGCACTGTCGAAGAACGCACGCAGCTCCACCGCGTCGATGCCCGGCACCGGGATATACGTCCCGATGCGGTAGATGATCAGAAGGGCGAGGGTGAACCAGATACGTTGGCGCAACTCTGTCGCTTTGCCGAACGCGCTCCAACTCATGTTGGAGGCCATTTGCTCCGCTGCTGATGCCATGGTGCTTCACCTATACGCTCGAAGCCGCCGGTCTCCGTCGTGGATCCCTGGCGGCGTGAGAAAACCTTGAGGAAAGATGTAGGCGGAGAGGGCCCCGCCCACAACCGTTGCGCGGGCTAAAAAGCCCGTGACGGGTTACTCAGCTGCCGCGACCGCTGCCACGTTCAGGCTTCCGCCAGCCGCAGCAACCGCATCAATCGCCGCCTTGGAGGCACCCGTGACGGAGATGTTCAGCTTGCCCGAGATCTCACCCTTGGCCAGAACCCGTACTCCGTCCAGCTTGCGCCGCACCAGACCCGACGCGACCAGCGCGTCCTCGGTGATGTCGGCTTTGGCGTCCAGCTTGCCCGCGTCGATGAACTTCTGGATCAGGCCCAGGTTCACAACCGCATATTGCCTGCGGTTCGGCTTGTTGAAGCCGCGCTTCGGCAGACGCTGGTAGAGCGGCATCTGGCCGCCCTCGTAGGCGCCGATGGCAACACCCGACCGGGACTTCTGACCTTTGATACCACGGCCACCCATCTTGCCGGTGCCGGAACCGGGGCCACGACCAACGCGCTTGGGCTTCTTGGTGGCACCGGGATTGTCGTGCAATTCATGTAGCTTCATGTCGCTTCTCCTCTGCCGGATGCGGCCCCCAGCGACGGGAGCGGCCGACCACGGCGTTTGCAATCGTTGTCGTGGCCCCGAACGGGCCACCGTGGGCGTATAAGCGCGCGCATCGGTTGGCGCAACAGGTTTTGCATCTCCACCGCCCGAGTATCAGGCCATGCCCGTCAGCCGGGACCGGATACTTCGGGTCTATGCGTTCCCGTACCAATCCCCGAACCGCACTTGGGCGGCGTCTCCGACCAACTCCGCAAAGACCTCCGGGTCCTGGGTTCCTCCGTCTCGGCCCCGGTAGTGGTATGGGTAGACTGCGGTGGGGCGGAAGCTGCGCACCGCGTCGGCAGCGGCCTCGGCATCCATGGTGAACGGCAGGTTCATGCACACAAACGCCAGATCAATCCCGTCCAGCGCCCGCATCTCGGGGATGTCTTCGGTATCGCCCGAGATATATGTGACCAGCCCCGGCAGGTGGACCAAATAACCATTGTCGCGTCCCTCGGGATGGAAATTCAACCGGTCCGGCGTGGTGTTGTAGGCCGGGATCGCCTGAATGCGCACGTCGCCCCACATCCCCTCTTCGCCATTCGCGAGCGCAGAGGTGTTCCGGGTGTCTTCCAGCATCTCGAACACGGCGGGGTTGGTGATGACCTGCGGATTGCCCTCACGCAGCACGGCCAGGGTTTCGGCGTTGTAGTGATCGCCGTGCTCGTGGGTTATCAAAATCAGATCGGCGGCAGGCAGACCGGCGTAGAGCGCCACATCCCCGACGGGATCAATATAGATCATCCCACCGGGTGTCTCCATCACGACAGAGGCATGGGCAATCGGATGCACCGTCACCGATCCCGCGTCGGTGTCGAACACATCGCCGCCGTGGCCCTCGGCGCGCAGTTGAAACGGCAGGATCATCGCGCCCGCAGCGGCGGACATGGTCTGAAGAGTGTGGCGGCGAGTTAACATGGTGAGGCTCCTGATGGGTGTGCGTCATGCTGTCAGATAGCTCTCCTGTCCGCTTTCACCAGAAGTTTGTGCAATAGTTCGAAACTTGCCGGCGTCGATAAGCCTGTCGACTGTATCATAAGGCAATTCAAGCTGCGCCAAAGCCTCTGCTTCCTGGCGAAACACCGAAACTATGACACCGTTGGCGCTGTCCGCCACGGATTGATACATCCTCGCCAGGCCAAACGTCACATCATCGGGCGCGTAGATGGCGCAATGCGAGTACACCGGCCCCCCGCGCGCAGGTGAGTTCACCATCGTCAGGATCGACCAGATGCGCTTGAAATCAGCGTCGACGCTCGTGATTCCGGACAAATCACACAATTCACGTCGATTGACGCAGTAATCTTTGTCTTCCAGGTAGGCGGAGAAGCTGGCGCGGTACTCACAAACGTCAACCTCTCCCTGCCACCTGGCAACAACGACATTCAGATCAGTTGAGATATTAAAATGAACGGGCACAAGACCTCTAACTCACAAAGGCTGCTCCGGAAAACAGAGCACTGACTACATATGACACCGCGAGCCGGGCAACGATCGTCCCGGTCACCGCCAACAAGTATACATGTGTATATCACAAATGCGTGAGATTGAGCATAAAAAACGCCCCAACCGTCGGCTGGAGCGTTCTATGGTTAATTCCAACGGCTTGGCCTGTTGGCTCAGCCGCGCTCTTCGATGATTTCCACAAGGTGCGGGATCTTGTTGACCATGCCGCGAACGGACGGGGTATCCTCCAGTTCGCGCGTCTTGTGCATCTTGTTCAGGCCCAGACCGATCAGGGTCTTGCGCTGGATTTCCGGGCGACGGATCGGCGAGCCGATCTGCTTTACAACGATAGTCTTTGCCATGGTTTATGCGTCCTCGGATACAGGGGCTTGGTCGCCATCGATCTGCGGCGCGTCATCGCGCTTGGGCAGGATGTCGGCCACCTTCTTGCCACGACGCGAGGCGACCTGACGGGGGCTGGATTCCTGACGCAGACCGTCAAGCGTGGCCCGGATCATGTTGTAAGGGTTCTGCGACCCGGTCGACTTCGACACCACGTCCTTGATGCCAAGCATCTCGAACACGGCGCGCATCGGACCACCGGCGATGATGCCTGTTCCCTCAGGGGCCGTGCGCATCACGACCTTGCCTGCGCCATGACGGCCCAGAACGTCGTGGTGCAACGTGCGGCCTTCCTTCAGCGGCACGCGGATCAGCTGGCGCTTGGCCTGCTCGGTCGCCTTGCGGATCGCCTCGGGCACTTCCTTGGCTTTCCCCTTGCCGAAACCGACACGGCCACGCTGGTCGCCGACAACGACGAGCGCTGCGAAACCAAAACGCTTACCGCCTTTGACCGTCTTGGACACGCGGTTGATCGCAACCAAACGGTCCTGGAATTCCGGGTTCTCGTCTTCGCGGTTGCGGCCTCGGCCACGTCCCCGGTTTTCACGTTCTGCCATGTGGCATTTCCTTTATCTACCGCGCAAGTCGCGCTTGAATATCTCAACCCAAGTGAGCCACTCGGCCCCCGGATCATCGGCAAACCGGGCCAGGGCCCGGTCTACGCATTGTCATTCACCGGATGCGTCCGGCAGGTTGTAGACCGGGCCTTGGCCCGGGCCACCCTCAGAACTTCAGACCACCCTCACGCGCGGCGTCGGCCAAAGCCTTCACACGCCCGTGGAACAGGAAGCCGCCGCGGTCGAAATAACATTCTTCGATCCCGGCCTTCTTCGCCCGTTCGGCAATCGCTTCGCCCACCTTTGCGGAGGCCTCCACGTTGTTCTTGCCGATGATGCCCAGACCCGGCTCCAGCGAAGAGGCCGAAGCCAAAGTCACGCCGTTGAGGTCGTCGATCAGTTGAACGGAAATGTTCTTGTTCGAACGATGCACCGACAGACGCGCACGTCCGTTGGCCGTTTTCCGTGTTTTGTTCCGGTTGCGCAGGCGGCGCTTCTGGAACAGCTCTCGTTTGCTTAGTGCCATAATGCCAGCCCTTACTTCTTCTTGCCTTCCTTCCGGAAGACATACTCACCTTTGTAGCGGATACCTTTGCCCTTGTAGGGCTCCGGCGCACGCCACTCACGAATGTTTGCAGCAACCTGACCCACCTGTTGCAGGTCATTGCCCTCGATGATGACTTCGGTGTTCTTCGGGCACGTCACTGTGATGCCCTCCGGAACGGTGAAGTCGACGTCGTGGGAATAGCCGAGCGACAGCTTCAGGACATTGCCCTGCATCTGTGCACGATAACCGACACCCTGGATCTCAAGCTCTTTCTTGAAACCTTCGGTGACGCCGGTCACCAGGTTCTGCACGCGGGTGCGCGACATGCCCCACTGCTGACGCGCGCGCTTGGACTTGCCGCGCGGCTCAACGGTGACGGCATCGTCGCCAACACTCAGCGTGACATCGTCGGTTGCCTTGAAGGAAAGGCTGCCCTTGGGCCCCTTCACCTCGATGGTCTGACCTGACACGGAAGCGCTGACGCCTCCGGGCAGCTCGACCGGTTTTTTACCAATACGAGACATAGCCAGATCTCCTTAGAAGATTGTGCAAAGAACTTCGCCGCCGATATTCTGGCTGCGAGCACTTGCATCGGACATCACGCCCGCTGAGGTGGATACGATCGACACGCCCAGACCCTGACGGACCTGTGGAATGTCACCCACGCTGACGTAAACGCGCCGGCCGGGCTTGGACACCCGCTTCAGTTCACGAATGACAGGCGTGCCTTCGTAATACTTCAGGCTGATCTCGAACGCCGGGTGGCCATCTTTGCCAGTCGTGGACTCGTAGCCGCGAATGTAGCCTTCATCCGCCAGCACATCCAGAACGCGTGCGCGCTGCTTGGAGGCGGGGGTTTCGACCGTGGACTTACCGCGCATCTGGGAGTTCCGGATGCGGGTCAGCATATCACCGAGAGGATCATTCATACTATCTCTCCCTTACCAGCTGGACTTGACCATGCCGGGGATCTGACCATCAGAGGCCAGATCACGCAGCTTGATCCGTGACATTTTCAGCTTGCGGTAATACGCCTTCGGGCGCCCGGTCAGCTGGCAACGGTTGTGAAGACGGGTGGCAGAACTGTCGCGTGGCAGTTTCGCCAGCTTCAGACGCGCTTTGAAACGCTCTTCCATCGAATTCGTCTCGTCGGTTGCGGCCTCTTTGAGAGCGGCGCGCTTCGCGGCATATTTTGCCACCAAACGCTGACGCTTAAGCTCACGTTGGACCATGGAAACTTTAGCCATGTGTTCGTTCCTTTCGCGTCAGGCGTTGAAGGGCATGTTGAAGTGCTTCAGAAGCGACTTCGCCTCGGCGTCGTTGTCCGCCGTTGTGACAATGATGATATCCATGCCCCAGACTTCATCGACTTTGTCGAAGTTGATCTCGGGGAATACGATATGTTCCTTCATGCCCATGGCGAAGTTGCCACGACCGTCAAAGGATGGCTTCACACCGCGGAAGTCACGGATACGAGGCATCGCGATGGTGGTCAGACGATCAAGGAAGTCATACATGCGGTCGCCGCGCAGCGTCACCTTCGCACCCAGCGGCATATCTTCACGAACCCGGAAGCCCGCGATGGATTTTTTCGCGATGGTGGTGATGGCGTGCTGACCGGCGATCGCGGTCAGATCTTCCTGGGCCGACTTGGCCTTCTTGGAGTCCCGGACAGCTTCTGCACCGCACCCGATGTTGAGAACGATCTTCTCAAGACGGGGGATCTGCATGTCATTCTTGTAGCCGAATTCCTCTTTCATCGCAGCTTTGATCTCGGCGTGAAATTTGGCCTTCAGGCGTGGGGTATAAGTGGCGGTATCCAACATCAGATCACGTCCCCCGTGGTTTTGGCGACGCGCACCTTCTTGCCGTCTTCGACTTTGAAGCCGACGCGGGTTGCTTTGCCGTTTGCATCGAGAAGCGCCAGGTTCGACAGCTGGATCGGCATCGGCTGAGGGATGCGTCCACCTTGGTTCGACTGGCTCTGCTTGGTGTGGCGGATGGCGATATTGATGCCGTCCACAACTGCTTTGCCGGCCGAGGGGTTGATGGACGAAATCTCGCCCTCCTTGCCCTTGTCCTTGCCGGCCAGCACGACGACCTTGTCGCCTTTTTTCAACTTGGCAGCCATATCACAGCACCTCCGGCGCGAGCGAGATGATCTTCATGAAGTTCTTCGCCCGCAACTCACGCACCACTGGCCCGAAGATCCGGGTGCCCATCGGCTCGTTGTTGGTGTTGAGGATCACGGCGGCGTTGGTATCGAACTTGATAGCCGTGCCGTCTTCACGACGAACCTGTTTCGAGGTGCGCACGACAACGGCCTTGCGGACGTCGCCTTTCTTCACGCGACCGCGTGGAATGGCTTCCTTCACCGAGACTACGATAATGTCACCGACACTCGCATACCGACGATGGGAACCACCCAGAACCTTGATGCACTGAACACGGCGAGCGCCGCTGTTGTCAGCAACATCCAGATTGGTCTGCATCTGGATCATTTGGTTTCTCCCGACATCCCGAACCGGCTTTGATCAGCACATTGGCCCGGGGGTTTCGATTTGGTCTTGAAAATGCATCGCCCTAGGCGGAGAGCACTTCCCAGCGTTTGGATTTGGAGATCGGGGCGCATTCCTGAATGCGGACCTGATCACCCACCTTGAAGGTGTTTTCCGGATCGTGTGCCCGATACTTCTTGGACTTCCGGATCGTCTTCTGCATGACCGGGTGCTTGAAGCGGCGCTCCACGGATACGGTCACGGTCTGCTCGTTGGCGTCGCTGGTCACGGTGCCGGTAAGGATGCGTTTAGGCATTAGGTCGCCTCCCCGTCAGTGGCAGCAGCAGCCGCTTTTTCGTTAAGGATCGTCTTCACCCGCGCCGCATCCCGGCGAACCGAGCGCATACGAGCGGTGTTTTCGATCTGGCCGGTGGCCTGTTGGAAGCGGAGGTTGAACCCCTCCTTCTTCAGGGCGGTCAACTCATCACGAAGCTGATCCGGCGTCTTGTCACGTAGTTCCTGGGCGCTCATGCGCAATTCCTTTCAACATCACCAGACGGCCCCTTGCACAGGTCGCAGGGTCACCGTGATTCTGATGGAGTTCGGTGTATGAATGGGCTCTATAGGAGGGGGAGCCCGCCTTGCCAAGCGAAAAAGCCAACTTCCGGGTTAAGATGTTGCAGGATTCGAAAATCCGATTAGGGTTCCTGGTCAGCACTAACGGAGGGCAGTAGAATGTCATCAAGCGGTACGGTTTTATTTATTGGTCTTGTGGCCGGAGCCGGGGCACTTTTTACTTTGAAGCCCAGTTACTCTGAAATCGAAATTTTGCTGGGTGAACAGATATACAGCGAGATCCAATCAGCCCAAGCGTCCGACTTGGCAACGGGGGCTATATTGTTCGCTTGCCGGTCGGCCTCGACCGAGTGCGTCAATATCATCAGAAGCACCATCCCGTTGGACGTTGAAGACCAGATACTGTGGCAGTGGGTAACGGTTGGAGCTGCGCCAAATACCTTGAATTGCCTGGGTATCCTCCAGCAGCTCTATTGCGCTGAGTTCCTGAATGAAGACTCGTAGCTCGGTTCTCCGGTCAGTCATCCCGATCAATCCGGTCTTGCTCTCCCCTCAAATCCCCGCAGCCTGCCGCAACGCTGCGTTGATCCGGCCCGTCCGCCCGGGACGCCGCGCGATCCTCAATCCGTGCCGCGCCGGATCGTGAGCACATCCGTGCGGCGGCACCTGGCCAGGGGCTGCGTCACTTCACCGTCGCTGTCGCCGCTGGAGTTGACCATAACCCTGTCGCCATTGCGCAGGAACCCGTCGACCAGACGCTATACGCCACCGCTTCGCGCCCGCTTCCACGGCCACTTCAACGCGTCTCGCGGCGCCGGTGTCGTCCAACTGACATTTGCGCACCACTGCCGCCGTCACTTCGGCTTCCGAACCATCTCGATCGCCACGGACTCGGTGGAGAAGCTGATGTAGCGGTAATCGCCGTCATCCAGCGTTTCCTTTAGCGCCTTGTATTCGTGGTGCTTCCAGCCGGGATAGCCGTAGAGTTCGTCAAACAGGATCACCGTGCTTTTGCGCAGCCGCTTCTTGATTGCCTTCAGCGCGTAGGCGGTCGGCGTATAAGTATCCATGTCCATATGGACAAAGGCGAAGGGCTTTCCCGCATTCTCCTTCAGATAGCCCGGCAGCGTGTCCTGCACCCAGCCCTTGACCAGTGTCACGTTGTCGGGCACCTCGGGCAGCGCGCCCGCTTGGGTGAACGCGCCCGCCTCCCGGCCCGACTGCATCCCGGTCCAGTCCTCCTCCAGCCCCTCGAAACTGTCGAACCCGGTCATGACCAGCCCGTGAGGCTTCAGCGCCTCTCCGAACAACCGGCACCCGTCACCGCCCGCAACGCCCAGTTCCGCATACAAGCCATCCTTGATGCCGTTCGCAATCGCACGCTTGATCGCGAACTCCCGGTTCCTGTCCTTGTTGCGGAACAGCATCGACTGCTCCATCTGATCCTTGAAATGCCGGAAGCTCTCGATCTTTGAGGCTTCGACAAGCTGATCAATCGGGTTTGTGGCTGCCATTGGGACTGCTCCGCCTTGGTGCGAGGTTGCGACCCGCGTTATCGTTGGCGGCCACTGAACACGCAGACAACCTGCCGATCAAGACAGGTCAGCCATTGGCATCAGCCCCAGGAGTAATTGAAGCTGACGCTGATCCGGTCATCCTCGTCCATATTCATCGGCACCTCGTGGCGCAGCCAGGATTCCCACAGCAGCACGTCACCGGTTTCCGGCTTGGGGTAGATGAAGCTGCGCAACTCTTCGCGCGCGTCTGGCTTCCGGGCAGGGGCGGCCATCATGATCGCATGCCTCGGGTCCTCCAGCTTGATCGAGCGCGCGCCCTCGGGCACCTTCACATAGGTCGTGCCCGAGATCACGGAATGCGGGTGGATATGGCCGGAGTGTGTGCCGCCCTCGGGCAGAATGTTGATCCAGATATCCTCCAGCACCAGCGTCTTGCCTTCCAGATCGAACTCCAGATCCTTGACGAAATCCGCCACATGGGCGGCCAGGACCTTGACGATCTCCTCAAACACCGGGAACCGCCACGGCAGATCGGTCAGCGAGGCATAGGAGGTATAGCCCGGAAATCCGTTCTCCTCGCACCAGGCCTGCCCCGCATCGTCATCCTCTGCGATGGAATAGCAACTGGTCGCCAGCTCCTGCGCATCAATGGCAGGGCCATGCTCCGAGAGCTTGGCGTGATAAAGACGGGTCGCGAACAGCGATTTGATATGAGCCATGGATGCTGGTGTAGGGCGGGATTTATCCCGCCGCAATGATGGGTTTCGGAAACCAATTGGCAACACTTGCCCCCTATGACGGTCAGAACCGACTGCATCATGAGGGCGCGCCAGAATGGCACTTCAGATCCCAGGACTTCGAATTGGCGCGGCGTTTGCCCTGCTGCTGGCCTTGACCGGGCTTGCCCGGGCCGAGGTCGCGGCCCTGCAATCTGGCGCTGTGCCGCTGATGGCCGGATCCGGCAGCGCGCGCGCGGCCCCGTCGGGCTCCTTGTTCGCCGGAACCGCCTCCGGCTCTCTGTTCGCACCGCTGCCGACCCGTGCGCGCAGCAGCGCGATGATCCCGCGCACCCTCAGCGGATCGAGTCCCGTCGACCAACTTCTGTCGCTCATTGCCCAGGCCGAGGCAGGCCGTGATGGCTATGACGCCGTCCAGTACGGCGCTCGCATCAGGCCGGACCGCCCCCCCACGCAATTGACCCTCGGCGATATCTACGCCTGGATCGCCGCCACCCCCGGCCAGCCCCACGCCATCGGTCGCTACCAGTTCATCCCCGCCACCCTGCGCCGCGTCGCCCGCATCGCAGGCCTCGGCCCCGAGGTGCGGTTTACGCCGCAGGTGCAGGATGCCCTCGCCCTGGTCCTTCTGGATGACGCAGGCTTCACCGCGTTCGAAAATGGTGAACTGGGCCGTCGGCAGTTCATGCATGGCCTTGCCCGGATCTGGCAGGCCTGCCCCTGCCCAACGGCCGGTCCTACTACGACGGCTACGCCGGCAACCGCGCCTCCATGACCTGGGAGGTGTTTGAAGGCGGATTGGCCCGCATCTGGCCTGCGGGGTAGGCGTTGCCTGCGGGCCTGTCGGACAGCCATGCTGCCGCGATGACCAACCCACTCGACACCGCCTTTCGCAGGCTCGACACGCTTGACCTGTCGGCCATCGGCTCCACCGACAACTGGGGCCTTGGCCGCACGTTCAGCCATTTGGCGCAGGGGGTTGAGTTCTCGATGTCCGGCTACCCGGAATCGAGGCCGCGCCTGTTCCAGATGACCGCAGGCAAGCTGGCCTTCGCCGTGTTCAGCCTGCGGGGCCGCATGAGCCACGAATTGGATGAGGTCATCCCCGGCGAGGTCGTGGCAGAGGTGTCACCGGACGAGGGGCTGTCGCGCCTCTGGACCTCGCTTGCGGCGTTCCGGGATTTCGACGGACCGTTGCGCCCCCATTTCGCGTTCGGGCATCTGGGCAAAGACAGGTTCGCCCGTGCGCACCTGCTGCATGTCGAGAACCACCTGGATGAGGTTCAGGGCGGGTAGCCGCACGGCTGGAGTTGTCACGCAGTCACGCCATCAATCCAAGTTGCCGCACAATTGTGGCGCTATCATAGTAATCGCGACCTTCCACTACCTGCCCATCCTTCACCCGCATCACTGAGCAATACCGCACGTCAGCGCGCTTTTGTGTCGGCGCAAAGTCCCCGAGACTCGATCGCAAAACCCCGGTATGGGTGCCGGTGTTTCTGAATTCCACGGTCGCCCAATCACCGCAGGCACTGACGATGACGTTTTCGACCTCGCACAAGCCATCGGGGAATGCCTCGCGCCACCGATGATAATCATCCTTGTAGGCATCCTTTCCCGTCAATTTTTCACCGCGGGCGATGTCTTCGAAATCGCATCGGTCAGAAATGACCAAAGCGCCGCGATCCGGGTCTCGCAGTCCCCACGATTCGTGAAATTGGCGAACAACCCGCTCTGTTTCGTGCATGGTCTCTTCCGCCCGAATGGTCATGATCGAGGATCGACATGGGAACTCATCAAAGTCAATTGAACGGCGTCACCGGAACGCCGCTGCAAAGGCTCGGCTTGCAAAGCAAAAGCCCCCCGCCGAAATCTCGACGAGGGGCTTTTAATTACTTCAAGAGAAAGGCGGCTTAGACCCTACCAGTCTTCGCGCACCACGGTGCGGGTCTTGACCGGAAGCTTCATCGCGGCAAGGCGCAGGGCCTCACGGGCGATGTCTTCATTGACGCCGTCGATCTCGAACATGATGCGACCGGGCTTCACTTTACAGGCCCAGAAATCGACCGAGCCCTTACCCTTACCCATGCGCACTTCGACGGGCTTGGAGGTCACCGGGGTGTCCGGGAAAATCCGGATCCAGACGCGACCCTGACGCTTCATATGACGCGTCATGGCCCGACGGGCGGCTTCGATCTGGCGTGCGGTCACACGCTCGGGCTGCAACGCCTTGAGGCCATATGTCCCGAACGTGAGGTCCGATCCACCCTTGGCTTCGCCGCGAATCCGGCCCTTCTGCATCTTGCGGAACTTGGTCCGTTTAGGTTGTAGCATTGCTTTGGACCCCCTCAGCGATCGCGACGTGGACGCGAAGCCCCGCCGCTTTCCTGAAGCTCCTGCTGGCGACGGTCATGGGCGCTTGGGTCGTGCTCCATGATCTCCCCTTTGAAGATCCAGGTCTTGATACCAATGATGCCGTAAGCGGTCTTGGCTTCGGCATGTGCGTAGTCGATGTCGGCGCGCAGCGTATGCAGGGGCACGCGGCCCTCGCGATACCACTCCGTCCGCGCAATCTCGGCACCCCCAAGACGCCCCGCCACGTTCACACGAATGCCGAGCGATCCCATGCGGATCGCGTTCTGCACCGCGCGCTTCATGGCACGACGGAAGGACACACGACGCTCCAGCTGCTGAGCAATCGACTCAGCCACCAGTTGCGCGTCCAGCTCGGGCTTGCGGATCTCAACGATGTTGAGGTGCAATTCGCTGTCGGTGATCTTCGCCAGTTCCTTGCGCAGACCCTCGATGTCGCCACCCTTCTTGCCGATGATCACACCCGGACGGGCCGAATGGATCGTCACCCGGCACTTCTTGTGCGGACGCTCGATGATGATCTTGGAGATCCCGTGATCGCCAGGGCTCCGCTTGTCGCGCTTTGCGATCAGGTCCCACCAGCCGTGCTTGATGAATTCGCGGATCTTGATGTCTTCCAGCAGCAGATTGCCATAGTCTTTGGTGTCTGCGTACCAGCGGCTGTCCCAGGTCCGGTTGACCTGAAGACGCATGCCGATGGGGTTTACTTTATGTCCCATTAGGAGGTCTCCTCAACCTGGCGGACCTTGATGGTCAATTCAGCGAATGGCTTGAGTATCTTGCCGAACCGGCCGCGGGCGCGTGGACGTCCACGCTTCAGCGTCAGGTTCTTGCCCACATAGGCCTCGGCGACGACCAGGTCGTCCACGTCAAGCCCGTGGTTGTTCTCGGCATTGGCAATCGCGGACTGAAGGCACTTCTTCACATCCACAGCGATCCGCTTCTTGGAGAAAGTCAGGTCCGTCAGGGCCTTCTCGACCTTCTGGCCGCGGATCAGACCGGCGACGAGGTTCAGCTTCTGCGGGCTGGTCTTCAGCATGCGCAGTTTCGCCATCGCCTCATTGTCCGCCACGCGGCGAGGGTTCTTTTCCTTGCTCATTTGCGTTTCGCCTTCTTGTCAGCGGCGTGACCCGTGTAGGTCCGTGTCGGCGAATACTCACCGAACTTCTGGCCGATCATATCCTCGGTCACGTTGACCGGAACATGCTTGCGGCCATTGTAGACGCCAAACGTGAGGCCCACGAACTGGGGCAGGATGGTGGAGCGGCGCGACCGAGATCTTGATGACCTCGTTGCGTCCGGATTCCTTGGATTTTTCGGCCTTCTTGAGGACATAGCTGTCGACAAAAGGACCTTTCCATACGGAGCGGCTCATTTAGCGCCCTTTCTTCTTGGCGTGCCGCGAGCGGATAATCAGCTTTTGGCTTGCCTTGTTCTTGTCGCGCGTGCGGCGACCCTTGGTGTCCTTGCCCCATGGCGTCACAGGGGTCCGGCCACCGGATGTCCGACCTTCACCACCACCATGCGGGTGATCGATCGGGTTCATGGCAACACCACGCACCGACGGACGCTTGCCCATGTGGCGGACGCGGCCCGCTTTACCAAGGTTCTGGTTCGAGTTGTCGGGGTTCGACACGGCACCAACGGTGGCCATGCATTCCTGACGCACCAGGCGAAGCTCGCCCGAGGACAAACGCACCTGCGCGTAGCCGCCATCGCGACCGACGAACTGAGCATATGTGCCGGCAGCACGGGCGATCTGGCCGCCCTTGCCTGGCTTCAACTCGATGTTGTGGATGATCGTTCCGATCGGCAGGCCCGAGAACGGCATCGCGTTGCCCGGCTTGATGTCGGCCTTGGCCGAGGCGATGATCTTGTCGCCAATCGCCAGACGCTGCGGGGCCAGAATGTAATTCTGCTCGCCGTCTTCATAGCGCACCAGGGCGATGAAGGCTGTCCGGTTCGGGTCATATTCGATCCGCTCGACCGTGGCCGAAACGTCGAATTTCTTCCGCTTGAAATCTACGATGCGATAAAGGCGTTTTGCGCCCCCACCAATTCTACGCGCCGTGATCCGTCCGGTGTTGTTCCGACCGCCCTTCTTCGTCAGACCCTGTGTCAGGGTCTTGACGGGACGTCCTTTCCAAAGCTCCGAACGGTCGATCAGTACCAGCCCTCGCTGGCCCGGCGTCGTAGGTTTGTACGACTTGAGTGCCATGTTTGCTGTCTTCCGTTTTGCTTATACGACCCCGCATGTGGCGAGACCGGATGTTAAAGGCCCCCGTAGGTGCCCGACTTGTGCTGTTCACTAACGAACAAAAGCAGAGCCCCGGACGAATCCGGGGCTGTGCCGATGGGCTCTGTTAGGGGGTGCGGGGGTGGGGGTCAAGCTCGTACAGTTGCAATTCGCACGATGCCCATCAATAGCAAAGCAAAACATCTGCTGAGCCCGCTTCAGGGTAGCGCGATCGTTCCCATCAGATGCGTTTGCCGCAACGGCATCGCCCGATACATGATCTCAACGCCGGTCGTGGCAATGCCATCACCGGTCGCTCCCTCAAACCGGCCCGTTCCCGCGACAACGGACCAGGCGTTCGACAGGCCCATTTCATCGGGCGCCCAACTGATCGTGAAGGTGTCCTCACCCTCGCCGATGATACAGATACCCTCGACTGAATTTTCGCCGCCGACCGTGAACCCGCCACCAACGCAGCGAACGATACCATCCTCCAGCGGACCCTCGACAACCTCCGAGTAGCCCTGATTGTCCTGGGTAAAATAAACGCCACCCCGAAGCTGAAACACTTCCTGGTTCAGGGGATAGACAAAATTAAGCTCTATGCGCTCCTGCGCGTTCGCGGTGCCGCAGAAGGCGACACCAATTGCAATCGCCGAGCGCGAGATCCTGAGCATCGATCTCTCCTTCAAGTTGAGTCACCGACAACACTACAGAAGTCCTGTGCAAAACGGCAATATTTATGCGGAGCTTCGGGCCGGACAATGAGGCATTCCGCGCTCCTCATCCCCAAACCCGCTTCACCCCAACCTCATCAAACGCCCGATCCGACGACACCAACGGCACGCCCTCCTGTAGGGCCGTGACTGCGATCATCCGGTCAAACGGGTCACGGTGGTCCCAATCCAGCAATGCAGCTTTCGTCGCCAACCCGCTCGACAGCGACAAAATATCGAATCCGTCTTCGCGGGCTCGGTCCTCTAGGCTGTCCACAAACGGCCCCATGTCTGGCCATTTCCCAAGCCGGACTTTTTGCCCTATCTCGTAGAACGCAATCGCCGGAACGGAAATTATCACCTCCGCCGCAATCATTTCACGAATGCCATCACTCATGCGGCGGCTGTTCATGAGAAGCATCGCAAACGGCCCCGTATCAAGCACTAGGGCCATCAGTCGCCTTCCCAGTCGCGCAGTTCTTCCTCCGTCATCGGTCCAAAGAAAGCATCTGGTATTTCACTCACTTTGCCGGCCAAGCTACCGAACCGGACCCCGCCCTTGCGCGCCGGAACCAACTCCGCAGCAGGCTTTCCATACTTCGTAATCACAACCCGCTCGCCGCGCTCTACCGCCTCGAGCAGCTTCGATAGGTTCGTTTTGGCTTCGTGGACGGAGGCTTGCATGCTGGTCTCCAAAATGTGACTAAGCTATAGCTAAGTCAGAGTTCATCCAGTTTCAATCAAAAGTACAACCCCCGCCGCATCCCTGCGGCCAAAGCTTCACACCTTAACGAAAGCGAGGCCAAGCCCAGCCCAGTCACCAAGCGCTTAAGCCCAGTGCCCCGTCAACCGTGTTGCCGTCCTCACGCGGCACGTCGGCCTCACCACCGGGAGAATTGAAACTGTCTTTCATGGATGGCCACCTCCGAAAACTCTCCCCCTGCTTGTCTAGCGGGAAAATGTTAGGAAGCCGTGAAGGCGCTTGTGTTCGATCCACTCCCCCGGACCAGGCGCCGGCACACGAAAAAGGCCCCCGATATTCCAGATATCGAGGGCCTTTCGATGTCACAGCGGAACTGTTTACAGCCCCGTGCTCACGTCAATCGTGTTGCCTTCCTCAAGCGTCACGTAGGCCTTCTTCACGTTCTTGCGGGTGCCCATCTGGCCCCGGAAACGCTTGACCTTGCCTTTGGTGATGGTCGTGTTCACAGCCTTCACCTTCACCCCAAAGACGGCCTCCACGGCCTCCTTGATCTGCGGCTTGTTCGCGGCGATATCGACCTCGAACACAACGGCGCCATGCTCGGAGGCCATCGTGGTTTTCTCCGTGACCAGCGGCTTGCGGATCACGTCGTAGTGTTTTGCGTCTGCGCTCATTTCAACCGAGCCTCCAGTGCTTCGACACCCGCCTTCGTGAGCACGAGCGTGTCACGCTTGAGGATGTCATAAACGTTGGCGCCCGTGGACGGCAGCACATCGAGACCCTCGATGTTGCGCGCCGCCTGAGCGAAGTTTGCGTCCACGTCCGACCCGTCGATGATCAGCGCCCGCTTCCAACCCATCTCCTTGACCTGCTTGGCCAGGGTGGAGGTCTTTGCGGCATCCATCGCGATGCTATCGATGATCACAAGGCGACCCTCGGCGGCCTTGGCAGACAGCGCGTGGCGAAGACCCAGCTTGCGGAACTTCTTCGTCAGCTCATGGCCGTGGCTGCGTGGCGTCGGGCCTTTATAGACACCACCCCCGCGGAAGATCGGAGCCGACCGTGCGCCGTGGCGTGCGCCGCCGGTGCCCTTCTGGCGATAGATCTTCTTGGTGGAATAGCTCACCTCGCGGCGGGTCTTGACCTTGTGCGTGCCAGCCTGCGCATTGTTGCGCTGCCAGCGGACGACACGGTGCAGGATGTCGACACGGGGCTCGAGTCCGAAGATCTCATCACCCAGATCGACCGATCCAGCTTTACCGCCGTCCAGTTTGATCACGTCGAGTTTCATGCTTCGTCATCCTTCTGCTCGGCTGCACCATCATCTGCGGGTGTCTCAGCTTCAGCGGCTTCCATCGCGGCCTGCTCGGCTGCGGCGGCTTCTGCGGCGGCTGCTTCTGCCTCGGCGGCGGCTGCGGCGGCTGCTTCTTCTGCGGCTTTGGCGGCCTCAGCTGCGGCAGAGCGCAACGCGGCAGGCAGGATCGCGGCATCCGGGAACGGCTTCTTCACCGCGTCCTTGACCGTCACCCAACCGCCCTTGGAGCCGGGAACAGCGCCCTTGACCATAACCAGCCCGCGCTCGGTATCGGTCCGCACCACCTGCAGGTTCTGCGTGGTGATCCGTGCAGCCCCCATGTGGCCCGCCATCTTCTTGCCTTTGAAGACGCGACCGGGATCCTGACACTGACCGGTGGACCCGTGCGAGCGGTGCGAAATCGAAACACCGTGCGTCGCGCGCAAACCACCGAAGTTCCAGCGCTTCATCGCGCCCTGAAACCCTTTACCGATGGAGGTGCCCGTGACGTCCACGAACTGGCCCTCGAAGTAATGATCGGCGATGATTTCCTCACCAACCTCGATCAGGTTTTCCGCATCGACGCGGAACTCCACCAGCTTGCGCTTCGGCGCGACGCCGGCCTTGGCGAAATGCCCGCGCATCGGCGCAGTCGTCCGCTTGGCCTTGGCCGTGCCAGCCCCCAGTTGCACGGCAGAGTAGCCGTCGCTGTCGGATGTTTTCCTGGCCACAACCTGCAGGTTGTCCAGTTGAAGAACGGTCACAGGGATCTGCTTGCCGTCTTCCATGAAAAGGCGGGTCATCCCGACTTTTTTCGCAATGATTCCAGAGCGCAACATATCCGATGTCCCCCCTTAAACCTTGATCTCGACATCCACGCCGGCGGCGAGGTCGAGCTTCATCAGCGCGTCCACCGTCTGCGGGGTCGGATCAACAATGTCCAAAAGGCGCTTGTGTGTGCGGATTTCCCACTGGTCACGGGATTTCTTGTCCACGTGCGGGCCACGCAGAACCGTGAACTTTTCGATCTTGTTGGGAAGTGGGATCGGCCCACGAACTGCCGCGCCTGTGCGCTTTGCAGTACTCACGATTTCCTGGGTGGAGGCATCGAGAACCCGGTAGTCAAACGCCTTCAGGCGAATGCGGATCGTCTGGCTGGCAACTGCCATGAGATATACCCTTTAAGTCAGGGTGTAGATCGGAGAGGACGATGTACGCTCATCGCACACCCTCATCGCGTCTTATTTTACGGAACATGAAAGGGGCACGCACGGCGCACCCCTGTTCCTTGCCGCGCGTATAGGGAGAGTCGCAGGACGGGGCAAGGGGGGAGTTCAGCCTGACAGGGATTCTCGGCCGTGAATCAGTGAAAGGTCGCAGCGCGGACGGAGCGGACGTCTGCTGCGGCAGGTCGAATGACCGCTCTAGTTCTCTCTGTTACCAACGAAAGGAAGGGCTCTCGCGATCAAATCGGCAACCTCCATAGCGGGCGCTGCCGTCCCGCTAGCAAGAACAGCGATGGCCAGGTTCTCGTCAGGATAGACCCGCACGGTTGCTGCGTATCCGGGACCTCCTCCACGATGCTGGAACCAACGGCGTGTTTGGCCGCCGGCTTCGAACCAACCCAAGGGAACGCCCTGTTCAGCGGCAGGCACCATCAGGTCCACCGCGTCTGACTCAAGCAGCACGCCATCCCGCATCGCTGCATCGGCCAAGAGTGCGGCGTCTCGAGCGGATGCGATCAATCCCGTCGGCGGCGTCGCTTCAACATAGAGCCGGTTCAGCCACAGGAGTTGCCCCTGCCGCGTTTGCACGAAATCGCGCATGTCGATCATGAATAGCAGGATAGGGCTGAAGATATGGATTGCCGGGTGGCTTCCGACTACTTCATCGGGCGCGGTGTCTGGGTTGAAGACGAAGTCCGCCGTCGTCATCCCTGCAGGTTCAAGCACCCGTTCCCGAACGACATCCTCGTAGGTCTGACCGGTGGCCGCTTCGATCACGGCACCAAGAACCATGTACCCAAGGTTGCTGTAGCGTCGGTCCTCACCAGGCAAGAACCACAGGGACATGTAATCCTGCATCTTAGCACGCAGGTATTCGGTCTGGTTGGGCAGATCTTCGTCATATCGCAGCCAACCAAAAACGGCCGGGACAGTGTCCCGGAGGCCCGAGGTGTGCCGCAAGAGATCACGAACGGTCATCGCGCGCCCTTCGGATTGCTCAACCTCGAACCAAGGCAGGATATCGGCGACAGGGGTGTCAAGGTCCAGAAGACCGTCTTCGACAAGGTCCAGCACCGCCAGAGCGGTCGCCACCTTCGTGACCGACCAGACATGATAGACGGAAGCGGTGGTCGCCTCGCGATCTTCGAATGGATTTGACTGACCTGCGGCTTGTTCCCAGATGACCTCTCCGTCGCGGATAACCGCGACTGATATCGCCGTGGCCGCTTGGGAGGCGATCACGTCGTCGAGATAGCGGGTGACGTCATCCCGGCTCACATCCCCTTGGGGCGCGCGGGGCGGCTTTATTGCAATGGCGTACAAGCCCACGCCCAGGAGCACCAAGATTACAACCAAACCTATGAAGATGCGAAGGGCCGCCATGAACGCCATTGCCTTGCCTCCTTTCCTTATCCGAATGCCCGGATGAAGGAACTCTTGCGCTGGATCTGCTGCAGGTTTCACACTCATGTGGCACTCTCCTTTTGATTCGAGCAATGTCGCCGGATCGGCTGCAGCGAGCATTATCATTTGATAACGGGATGAAAGATTGGATTTGAACGGCCTAATTCGTGCACTCGGACCCTGTTTGGCGGGGACCCCGCTGGAGGAGCTCGAAGCAGCCTGGACTCCGCGCTTTGTCAGGAAGGCTGAGGTTTTGGCCCGTCAGGGCGATCAGGTCACGCAAGAAATCATGGTGCTCGACGGCCACATCGTCAGTCAGATCTGCGACGCCGACGGGCGGGGCGTTGCGGTCGCGTTCTGCGTCGGGCCCGGATTTGTCTCGCCTCACATCGCACGCACGCGCCACAGCGCATCGCTCGTCACGCTAGAGGTCACGGAAGATGCGACCATAGCGGAAATGCGGGCGGATACGCTTCTGGCGATGATGCTGCAATCCCCCGACACTCGAGATTGGGCTAACGGCATCTTGCGCGGCGAGCTGTCGCGAAAGACTGATCGCGAGTGGTGCCTCGCGGCCCTCGGCGGGTCTGATCGGCTGGCTTGGTTCCGGGATCGCTACCCGGGATATGAAGACCTGTTCCCCCATTCGCAGATCGCTAGTTTTCTCGGAATGACGCCGGTGACCCTCAGCCGCCTGCGGAAAGGGAGCTAGTGCTGAAGCAGCCATTCGTTAAACACGCGGCATCAGGTCGGATGGGCTCGAAGCAGACGTACATTTTGGCACAGTGACTCGTTCGAAGAAGACCGGTCGGCGGCGTCCATCATGGTTACCAATTCGTTAACGCCACAATTTTTATTCGCGTGAACAATCACTTACCCCCCTGCTCAACCTTGAGCAGTCCACGAAAAAGGCCGCCCCGGCGGGAGCGGCCTTTTCATTATTTCAACGGTGCGGGTCGGCAGGTTTTGCTTCACAAAACCGCCTTTTCCCGCTGGCCAGCGTTTCCCAGGGAAACGCGACCTTACTCAATAATTTTGGAAACCACACCAGCCCCGACGGTCCGGCCGCCTTCGCGGATCGCGAAGCGCAGGCCCTGCTCCATCGCGATCGGCGCGATCAGCTCGACGTTGAACTTCAGGTTGTCGCCCGGCATCACCATCTCCGTGCCCTCAGGCAGCACCACCGTGCCGGTCACATCCGTCGTGCGGAAGTAGAACTGCGGGCGATAGTTGGCGAAGAACGGCGTGTGACGGCCACCCTCGTCCTTGGTGAGGATATAGGCCTCGGCCTCGAACTTGGTGTGCGGCGTGACCGAGCCCGGCTTGACCAGTACCTGGCCACGCTCAACACCGTCACGGTCGATCCCGCGCAGCAGCACGCCGACATTGTCGCCCGCCTCACCGCGATCAAGCAGCTTGCGGAACATTTCAACGCCCGTGCAGGTCGTCTTCTTGGTGTCCTTGATGCCCACGATGGCCAGCTCGTCCCCCACGTTCACCACACCACGCTCGATCCGGCCGGTCACAACCGTGCCACGGCCGGAGATCGAGAACACGTCCTCGATCGGCAGCAGGAACGGCTGATCCACGGCGCGCGCGGGCGTCGGGATATACTCGTCCACAGCCGCCATCAGCTTGGCAATGGATTCAGTGCCGATAGCAGGATCGCGGTCTTCCAGAGCGGCCAGAGCCGAGCCCGGAATGATCGGAATGTCATCGCCAGGATACTCGTAGGAGCTCAACAGCTCCCGAATTTCCATCTCGACGAGTTCCAGCAACTCATCATCGTCGACCTGATCGACCTTGTTCATGTAAACAACCATGTACGGGATGCCGACCTGACGTCCGAGCAGGATGTGCTCACGGGTCTGCGGCATCGGGCCGTCGGCGGCGTTCACCACCAGGATCGCGCCGTCCATCTGGGCGGCTCCGGTGATCATGTTCTTCACGTAGTCGGCGTGGCCGGGGCAATCGACGTGCGCGTAGTGACGCGCCTCGGTCTCGTACTCCACATGCGCCGTCGAGATCGTGATCCCGCGCGCCCGCTCCTCAGGAGCCGAGTCAATCGACGCGTAATCCTGAAAATCGCCAAACTGCTTCGTAATCGCCGCCGTCAGCGTCGTCTTGCCGTGGTCAACGTGCCCAATCGTGCCGATGTTCACATGCGGCTTGGAGCGTTCAAACTTTGCTTTTGCCATGGTGGCCTCCTTAAAAGTATCTGGGTGCCTGCGCGGCAACCCAACCGTTGGGGCGGGCGGACAATCCGCCCCGCTTTATGCGTATTTCGCCTGGATCTCGTCCGAGATGCTCTGCGGAACGGGCTCGTAGTGGTCGAACTGCATCGTGAACTGCGCGCGGCCCGAGGACATCGAGCGCAGGGTATTGATGTAACCGAACATGTTGGCCAGCGGCACGAAGGCGTCGATGGCAATCGCGTTGCCGCGCGTGTCCTGACCCTGCACCTGACCGCGACGCGATGTGAGGTCGCCGATGATACCACCGGTGTAATCCTCAGGCGTGATGACCTCGACCTTCATGATCGGCTCCAGCAGTTTGGCGCCCGCTTTGCGCATGCCTTCACGCATGCCCATGCGACCGGCGATCTCGAACGCGAGAACGCTGGAGTCCACGTCGTGGAACTTGCCGTCCAGCAGCTGAACCTTGAAGTCGATGACCGGGAAACCAGCCAGCGGACCGCTGTCCATGACCGACTTGATGCCCTTCTCGACGCCGGGGATGTAATCCTTCGGCACCGCACCACCGACGATCTTGCTCTCGAACGAGAAACCTTCGCCCGGCTCGGTCGGAGAGATCAGCAGCTTGACCTCAGCGTATTGACCGGAGCCGCCCGACTGCTTCTTGTGGGTGTACGAATGCTCGACCTCATGGCCGATCGTCTCACGGTAGGCCACCTGAGGCGCACCGATGTTGGCTTCGACCTTGAATTCGCGCTTCATGCGGTCGACGAGGATATCGAGGTGCAATTCGCCCATGCCACGCATGATGGTCTGGCCGGATTCGATGTCCGTCTCAACGCGGAACGACGGATCTTCTGCCGACAAACGCTGCAGCGCCATCGCCATTTTCTCCTGGTCCGCCTTTGTCTTCGGCTCAATCGCGATCTCGATCACCGGCTCCGGGAACGTCATCGTTTCCAGAACCACCGGATCGTTCTTGTCGCACAGCGTGTCACCGGTCGTGGTGTTCTTCAGACCCCCCAGCGCGATGATGTCGCCTGCGAAGGCTTCTTCAATCTCTTCGCGATCGTTGGAGTGCATCATCATCATCCGGCCAACACGTTCGTTGTTGCCCTTGGTCGAGTTGATCATGTTGTCACCCTTTTTGAGCTTGCCGGAGTAGATCCGAACAAACGTCAGGGTTCCCACGAAGGGGTCATTCATGATCTTGAAGGCAAGGCCCGAGAACGCCATGTCGTCATCCGCGCGGCGCGCGATGTTGCGAACTTCATCCTCGTCGCCGGGCTTGAAGCCCATGTAATCAACAACATCGAGCGGGCTCGGCAGATAGTCGATCACTGCGTTGAGCAGGGGCTGAACACCCTTGTTCTTGAACGCGGAGCCGCCAAGCACGGGCACGAATGCCATGGCCAGGCAGCCCTTGCGCAGAAGCTTGCGCAGGGTGTCAACGTCAGGCTCGGCCGCGTCCATCAGATACGCTTCCATCGCGTCGTCGTCCATTTCGACGGCGGCTTCGATCATCTTGGCGCGCCATTCCAGCGCGACATCCTTGAGGCTGTCGCGGATTGGCTTCTTGACCCAGGACGCGCCCAGATCTTCGCCTTCCCAGACCCACTCTTCCATAGTGACAAGGTCGATCTGGCCTTCCAGCTCGGTCTCGGCACCAATCGGCAGAGCCACCGGAACAGCACGCGCGCCGGTCCGATCTTCGATCATGCGGACGCAGTTGAAGAAATCCGCGCCGATCTTGTCCATCTTGTTGACGAACACGATCCGCGGAACCTTGTAGCGGTCGGCCTGACGCCACACCGTTTCCGTCTGCGGCTCAACACCGGCGTTCGCATCAAGCACGCAAACGGCACCGTCGAGAACGGCCAGCGACCGCTCGACCTCGATGGTGAAGTCCACGTGGCCGGGCGTGTCGATGATGTTCATGCGATACTTGGTATCAGATGTCGCCTCAGCGGTCGGCTCTTCCTGGCGCTGCCAGAACGTGGTCGTCGCAGCGGAGGTAATGGTAATTCCGCGCTCCTGCTCCTGCTCCATCCAGTCCATGGTCGCGGCCCCGTCGTGGACCTCACCGATGTTGTGGCTTTTGCCCGTATAAAACAGGATGCGCTCGGAGCAGGTGGTCTTGCCGGCGTCAATGTGCGCCATGATCCCGAAGTTACGGTAGCGCTGAAGCGGATAATCGCGTGCCATTGGGGTGTCCTAGGGCTTGAGTTTAAAACGGATAGCGGCCCCCGGACGGGGCCGCCTGATCGCTTGCCGGTGCCGGATCTTACCAGCGATAATGGCTGAACGCGCGGTTGGCGTCGGCCATCTTGTGGACATCTTCGCGCTTCTTGACAGCGGAACCGCGCATGTTCACAGCATCGACCAGTTCCCCGGCCAGACGCTCTTCCATGGTGTTCTCGTTGCGCGAGCGCGACGCTTTGATCAGCCAGCGAATGGCCAATGCTTCGCGACGCTCGGGGCGCACATCGACGGGCACCTGATAGGTGGCACCACCCACACGGCGGGAGCGAACCTCCACCGCTGGTTTGATGTTCTCAAGCGCTTCGTGGAACACTTCCACGGGGGCGCGCTTCAGCTTGCCTTCGACACGGTCAAAGGCGTTGTAAACAATCCGCTCGGCAACGGCTTTCTTGCCGTCGATCATCAGGTTGTTCATGAATTTGGTCAGGATCATATCGCCAAACTTGGCGTCTGGAAGAACCTGGCGTTTTTCGGCGGCGTGACGACGTGACATCGCAGGCTCTCCTTATTTGGGACGCTTGGCGCCGTACTTCGAACGACGCTGACGGCGGTCTTTGACGCCTTGCGTGTCGAGTACACCGCGCAGGATGTGATACCGCACACCGGGAAGGTCTTTGACACGACCGCCACGGATCAGGACCACGGAGTGTTCCTGAAGGTTGTGGGATTCACCCGGAATGTAGCTGATAACCTCGAACCCGTTGGTAAGACGCACTTTCGCGACTTTCCGCATGGCCGAGTTCGGCTTCTTCGGAGTGGTTGTATAAACGCGCGTACAGACGCCGCGCTTTTGCGGGCAGCCTTCCATGTGCTGGGACTTGGAGCGCTTAATTTTCGGCTGACGCGGCTTGCGGATCAGCTGTTGAATAGTCGGCATGGGGTCTCCCCGGTTTGCTCATCTTCGTCTTCATCGGCGGTGCCGCCCTCACATGCGCGGCCAAACCGCATAGACAACACCAAAACCGCGAGTGTCCTTTCCCTACCTGGAGGACGCCGCGGTCGAATTTCCAGAGGATCAAGGCGCATCAATTGCCGGGATCGTGGCCACTCAGAACTGTAAATTGGCATTTCGGACGCCAGGCATCCAAGCCATGTGCGCGCCGTATAGGCGGAGTCTCATGGGGTGTCAACAGCACCGCCCGGCACGGGGCTTAACCAATCGTTAACCGTCGCCACTCCGCCTGGAATGCGGGCAAATCAATGCCGAAACGCCTGGCGATCATCGGCGCAATCTCCGCGTCCGGGATCCGCACCGGCTGCCCCAGGGCAAACGGCGTCCTGGCGTCGTTGTGGCCGTGATCGCCGCGGATGAACGTCACCTGATCGGTCAGGTTCACGAACGGCACTCGCGCCCAGATCTTGTGGTGCGGAAAGTCCATAACCGTCGCCTCATCGTCGCGGGTCATATAGACGGCAAGGCCCGCCGACCAGCACTGCGTGTTGAGAACATGGGGCTTGATTGCCCCGTCGCGCTCTGCCTCCAGCACCACACCTTTGCCGTGGTCGAGCGCTACGCGGCCCTTGTGGTTCCTGAGCCGAGCGACCTTGTTCCAGTTGCGCCGCAGCTGCTCGATGTAATCCACCGACACGGCGTCATCGTCATCCAGCCGAAACTCCGCCACCACGGCGCGGCCGGCATCACGCCCGCCCCACAGGATGTCACGGCAGATGGCCCGGTGATCGTCGGGCGCGCGCCAATGGGCTTTCAGCTGCGGCACACCCCGGATCGCCGCCTCCACCCGAGATCGCCAAGGGTCCGGCAAGTCCTCTCCCAGGGCCAAATGCAGGGTAAAATCCGTATCCGATTGCGCCCGCATCGGCGGCATGAAGACATGTTCGAACCACAACGTCCGCCGATCCAGCCGCCCGGGTGCATAAAGCGCCGCGCGCCGCTCCTCCAGATCCTCATGATACTTCTTGAATCCGCCCGTGCAGGGCAGTGAAAAGCGGCACAATCCCTGGATCTGAACCCCCTCAGCCATGCTTCACCTGCCGTTCGCGCACCAGCGTGAACACGCCCGTGGCCATCACAATCGCCGCGCCAAAGAGCGCCAGACCATTGGGCAACTCGCCAAACACGACCAGCCCAAGGATAAGTGCGAACACCAGCGATGTATACCGAAACGGCGCGGTGGAGGAGATCTCGCCGATACGCATGGTCAGGATCGAAAACACATACCCGCCGATAATGCAGACCGAAGACGCCGCCAGCAGCGCGGTTTGCCTCACTGTCATCGCAACCCACGGCTCCGTCAGCGACACGACACCGCCGAAAAGGCACACTACCGCCGCAGTAATCACGGCCACCGAAAGCGTCGGGACCCCAAGCGAAAAGCTGCGCGTGACCAGATCGCGGCCCGCCACAAGGGCGACAGTCATCAGCGCCAGAATCGAGTATATGTTGAACCCCTCCGCGCCCGGCTGCACGATGAAAAGGACACCCAGGGCACCGACGCAAATGGCGCTGATCCTGCGCCAGCCGACCGCCTCCCGGAACAACAGGGCCGCGCCGAGGGTGACTGCAAGCGGAAGCGCCGACAGAATGGCCGTCGCATTGGCGATCTGCATGTTGATCAGGGCCGTCAGAAACGTGACCATCGCCGCAATCTCAAAAACCGTGCGAAGCGCCACCTTGCCGCGATCGCTGCGCGGGATCCGAAAGCTCAGTCTTCCGAACGCCGCCACGGTTGCAGCCAGCATCACGGTCGTCAGCAGCCCGCGCAGGAACACGATCTGATAAAGCGGGATGTCTTCGGCAATCACCTTGATCAAGGTGTCGTTGACGGTGAACGATGCCATGGACCCTGTCATGAACAGCGCGCCTTTGAGGTTCGGCGTCATTCTTCCTCGCCATCCCAATCCGCCCGCGCCTCATCCGCCAGTTGCCTCGCCATGCCGGAGCCCTCCTCCTGCAACTTCGCCATCGTCGGCAAAAGCCGCTTCGGGTTCAGCCCGAACCGTTCGCGAAACAGCTTCTTTGCCTGCCAGTCCGGCAACACCCGTGCGCCGGGGGGGATCGAACGGTCACTGTCGTTGTGGCCATGCAACGTGCGCACGAACATGTAGTCGTGTGGATCAATCCAGCATCGCGCGTTGCACGCAAGCTTGCGATGGTTCCAGCGGTAGATGTTATGCTGGCTGTCGGGATGCGCGATCATCGCAGAGGCCAGACCCAGCGGCTGCGGTTCCGAATAATCCCAGAACTGATCCACGTCGCGCTTCATGTCCCAATAGATGCCACGGTGGAAACACACGGCGGCGGGGACGTCCGCAGTGGCCCATCCCAGCTTGATAAGATTGTCCGCAATCTCCCGCGTCCGCTCGATATAATCGCAGGCCACGGCGTCATCGTCATCCAGGCGAAAGCCGGTGATGAAATCGGCCTCTTCGTCGTCCAGACCGCGCCGAAACGCCCGCCGTGTCGAATTGAGCGGCCCCGCTGCCTCCAGCGTCGCGATGCGCAAGAACGGGTATGTGTCGCCCAGTCGCTTGAGGCGCTTGCGGAAGTGGAACGGCATCGTGTCTGCGATCAAGGCGACCAGCACGAAATCCGTGTCGGTCTGCGCGGCGAGAGACGGCAGGCAAATAGACTCGAAATACGCAAACCGGCGCTGCATACGCCCCGGCGCGTAGAGCGTCCTGGCCGCCGCTTCCGCCCCGCCCTTCAACGTGCGGAACCCCGCGTCGCCCAGATAGGAAAAGCGGCAGACCCCGATGATTTTATTGACTGCACCCATGCCAGGTCCCCTCAAGCGCCTGACCTGGCAAACCGCAGACCGACGGGCCGGATCGCCGACGTCCCCCGATCCGGATCAGACTGGCGGGACCGGATGCGCCTATTCCTCGTCATCGGCGTCCGCGATGGTCCACACGGCCATTTCCGTGCCGCCGGGTTCAAGAAACTGAAACCTGCGCCCGCCGGGAAATTCAAAAATCTCCCTGGTAATCTCTGCCCCTGCCGCCTTCACCCGCGCAAGCATTGCCTCCAGATCCATTACCCGCACCACGGGCAACGGGGCGCGCAAGGGCCCGCGCTCAATCCCGCCGGACAGGCCGGCACCCTGGATGTCTTTGTAATCCGGGCCATAATCAATGTAGCTCCACCCGAATGCCTCGGTGAAGAAGGCTTGGGTCTTCTCAATCTCGGGCGAGGTGAATTCCAGGTAATCCAAAGCTGGGTTTTGATCGGGGTGCATCGGCCATCTTTCATCTTGGACAAGATGCGTCACGGTAGACGCTTGCGCCCATCCCCGGCAACCAAACAAAAACGCCCCGCTACAGGTAGCGGGGCGTTTTCCTTCAATGGTCGTCGAATACTTTATTCGGCGGCGTCGTTCTCGGGCGCATCGCCGACGTCAGCGTCTTCCATCACAGGTGCGGCAAGCGCTGCGGCGGCTTCGGCCTCGGCACGGGCTGCGTCGATGACGACCTGATCGCGCGACTTGGCGATCTTCTCGACATCCATCGTTGCACCACCGGTGCCGGCCGGGATCAAACGACCCACGATGACGTTCTCTTTCAGACCGATCAGCTTGTCGCGCTTACCCTGCACCGACGCTTCCGTGAGAACCCGGGTGGTCTCCTGGAAGGATGCGGCGGAGATAAACGAACGGGTCTGCAACGACGCCTTGGTGATCCCCAGCAGGATAGGCTCGCCGGTGGCCGGACGACGCTTTTCAGCAATCGCCTTTTCGTTGGCGGCCACGAACTCTGCCTTGTCCACATGCTCGCCCTTGAGCAGCGTGGTCTCGCCGGAGTCCTGGATCTCCCACTTCTGGAGCATCTGACGAACGATAACCTCGATGTGCTTATCGTTGATCTTCACGCCCTGAAGACGGTACACGTCCTGGACCTCGTCGATCATGTAGTCGGCCAGCGCTTCGACCCCCAGAACCGCAAGAATGTCATGCGGAGCCGGGTTGCCGTCCATCAGGTATTCACCCTTCTGGATGAAGTCCCCTTCGGCCACAGGGATGTGCTTGCCCTTTGGCACCATGTACTCGACCGGCTCATGCGACTCGTCCGCGGGAACAATGGAAATCCGGCGCTTGTTCTTGAAGTCACGACCGAATTTCACGTAGCCATCAATCTCTGCGATGATTGCGTGGTCCTTGGGACGACGGGCTTCAAAGAGTTCGGCCACACGCGGCAGACCACCGGTAATGTCCTTCGTCTTCGCCCCTTCGCGTGGGATGCGCGCAATCACGTCACCGGCCTGGACCTGGCTGCTTTCCTCGATCGAAAGGATCGCATCCACAGACATGGTATAGACGACAGGATTGCCCTGTTCGTTGCGCATCGGCTCGCCGTCTTCACCCGCGATGATGATCTCGGGCTTCAGCTCATTGCCCTTGGGGGCCGTGCGCCAGTCCGAGACGATCTTCTGGGTCATGCCGGTCGCATCGTCGGTTTCATCCCGGATCGAGATGCCCGAGATCAGATCGACGAACTTCGCCGTACCCGCCGCTTCCGCGATGATCGGCAAGGTATAGGGATCCCATTCGAACACACGATCGCCACGGGCCACCTTGGCGCCGTCGGCCACAAGCACGTTCGTGCCGTACCCGAGTTTGAACGACGCCCGTTCGCCACCCTGATCATCCATGATCGCAAGGACCATGTTACGACCCATGACAACCGTTTCCCCGACCGCGTTCGTCAGCAGGTTGGGGTTGCGGAATTCCACGGTGCCGTCCACGTTGACTTCCTGGAACGACTGCTGGCCACCCTGGGCCACGCCGCCGATGTGGAAGGTCCGCATCGTCAGCTGTGTTCCCGGCTCACCAATCGACTGCGCCGCGATGATACCCACCGCTTCGCCCGTGTTCACCTTCGTGCCGCGTGCAAGATCACGGCCGTAGCAGGTCGCGCACACGCCTTCTTCGGCTTCACAGGTCAGCGGCGACCGCATCTGCATGGTTGTGACACCAGCCAGTTCCACGGCATCCGCCTTGCGCTCGTCGATCAACTCACCCTTGGCCACGATGATCTCATCGGTTCCCGGAATGAAGACATCTTCGCCAGCGGTCCGGCCCAGAATACGCTCGGCCAGCGACGCCACGACTTCACCGTCGTTGACGGCAGCCTCGGCCTTGATGGTCAGCTCGGTGCCGCAATCGTCCATGCGCACGATACAATCCTGTGCCACGTCCACCAGACGCCGCGTCAGATAACCGGAGTTCGCGGTTTTCAACGCCGTGTCCGACAGACCCTTGCGGGCACCGTGGGTGGAGTTGAAGTACTCAAGAACCGTCAGACCTTCCTTGAAGTTCGAGATGATCGGCGTCTCGATGATCTCACCGTTCGGCTTTGCCATCAGGCCGCGCATACCGCCCAACTGCTTCATCTGCGTCACCGAGCCACGCGCGCCGGAGTGGGCCATCATGTAGACCGAGTTCGGCTCCATCTCGGCGCCATTCTCATCGCGCTTGGAGGCCGAAATCGTCCCCATCATCGCATCGGTGACCTTGTCGTTCACCTTCGACCATGCATCAATGACCTTGTTGTACTTTTCGCCCTGAGTGATCAGACCGTCCATGTACTGCTGCTCGAACTCCGTCACCTGACCGCGGGCTTCTTCAACCAGTGGCCATTTGGTGTCCGGGATGACCATGTCGTCCTTGCCGAACGAGATGCCCGCCTTGAACGCTTCACGGAAGCCCATCGTCATGATCTGGTCACAGAAGATGACCGACTCTTTCTGACCGCAATAGCGGTAGACGGTGTCGATGACCTGCTGCACTTCCTTCTTGCGCAGCAGACGGTTCACCAGATCGAACGGAGCCTTGGCGTTCAGCGGCAGAAGCGCGCCCAACATCACGCGGCCCGGTGTGGTTTCAAACCGCACGTTGATCTCGTTGCCTTCATCGTCGATCTGCGGCAGGCGCGCCGTGATCCTGGAGTGCAGGTGGACCTCACCGGCATCCAGCGCGTGACGCACTTCGTCCACATCGGCAAAGATCATGCCCTCGCCCGTCATGCCTTCGCGCATCAGCGTCACGTAGTAGAGGCCCAGGATCATGTCCTGGCTCGGAACAATGATCGGCGCGCCGTTGGCGGGCGACAGAACGTTGTTCGTGGACATCATCAGAACACGGGCTTCAAGCTGCGCCTCCAGCGACAGCGGCACGTGAACCGCCATCTGGTCGCCGTCGAAGTCAGCGTTGAACGCAGAGCACACCAGCGGGTGAAGCTGGATCGCCTTGCCTTCGATCAGCACGGGCTCGAACGCCTGGATGCCAAGACGGTGCAGCGTCGGCGCGCGGTTCAGCAGAACCGGATGCTCCCGGATAACCTCGTCGAGGATATCCCACACCTCGGGACGCTCCTTTTCGACCAGCTTCTTGGCCTGTTTGACCGTGGAAGACAGACCTTTGGCCTCAAGCCGCGAGTAGATGAACGGCTTGAACAGTTCCAGCGCCATCTTCTTCGGCAACCCGCACTGGTGCAGTTTCAGCTCCGGCCCGGTCACGATGACCGACCGGCCCGAGAAGTCGACGCGCTTGCCCAGAAGGTTCTGACGGAAGCGGCCCTGCTTGCCCTTCAGCATGTCCGACAGCGATTTCAGCGGGCGCTTGTTGGCCCCGGTGATCACGCGGCCACGACGGCCATTGTCAAACAACGCATCGACGGATTCCTGCAACATCCTCTTTTCGTTACGGATGATGATGTCCGGCGCGCGCAGCTCGATCAGACGCTTCAGGCGGTTGTTGCGGTTGATCACCCGGCGATAGAGGTCGTTGAGGTCGGACGTCGCGAAACGGCCCCCGTCCAGCGGCACCAGCGGGCGCAGCTCTGGCGGGATCACCGGCACAACCGTCATCACCATCCACTCAGGCCGGTTGCCGGACTCAAGGAACGACTCGACGATCTTCAGACGCTTGATGATCTTCTTCGGCTTCAGCTCGCCCGTGGCCTCCTTGAGGTCTTCGCGCAGAGTATTGGCCTCGGACTCGAGGTCGATCTGGGACAGCATCTCGCGGATCGCTTCCGCCCCGATGTTGGCCTGGAACGCATCGGCGCCGTAAGCGTCCTGCGCGTCCATGAACTCCTCTTCGCCCATCAGCTGACCGTATTGCAGGTCGGTCAGGCCGGGTTCGATCACCACGTAGTTTTCGAAATACAGGATCCGCTCAAGATCGCGCAGGGTCATGTCCAGCATCAGGCCGATGCGCGATGGCAGCGACTTGAGGAACCAGATGTGCGCAACCGGTGCCGCCAGTTCGATATGGCCCATCCGCTCACGACGGACCTTTTGCAGCGTCACTTCCACGCCGCATTTCTCGCAGACAACACCGCGATATTTCATCCGCTTATATTTGCCGCAGAGGCATTCGTAGTCCTTGATCGGCCCGAAGATGCGGGCACAGAACAACCCGTCACGCTCGGGCTTGAACGTGCGGTAGTTGATCGTCTCGGGCTTCTTGATCTCCCCGTAGGACCAGCTGAGAATACGCTCAGGCGAGGCGAGAGAGACCTTGATCTCGTCAAATGCCTTTTGTGGCGTCAGCGGGTTGAACGGGTTGTTTGTAAGTTCCTGGTTCATCTTAATACCTCGAATGTCGCGTTTGGGTGGGGCGTCCCGGGCTAAAGCCCGGTCTACCCGTTTGCCGTAGACCGGGCCTTGGCCCGGAGTTCAGCTCACTCCTCACCCTCCGCATCCAGGAGTTCCATGTTGAGGCCCAGACCGCGGACCTCCTTGACGAGAACGTTGAACAATTCCGGCACGCCGGCCTCGAAGTTGTCCTCACCCTTTACGATGCTCTCGTAGACCTTGGTGCGGCCCGCGACGTCATCCGACTTCACCGTCAGCATTTCCTGCAAGGTGTAGGCGGCGCCGTAGGCTTCCAGCGCCCAGACCTCCATCTCACCAAAGCGCTGACCACCGAACTGCGCCTTACCACCCAGCGGCTGCTGAGTAACAAGCGAGTACGGTCCGGTCGAACGAGCGTGGATCTTGTCGTCGACCAGGTGGTGCAGTTTCAGCAGGTATTTCACACCCACCGTCACCTGACGGGCGAATTGCTCCCCCGTGCGACCGTCGAACAGATCCGACTGACCGGACGTGCTGAAGCCCGCGCGCACCAGCGCATCGTTGACGTCCGCTTCCTTCGCGCCGTCAAAAACGGGCGTGGCAATCGGCACACCTTTGGTGACGTTGCCCGCCGCTTCCAGAAGCGAGTCCTCATCACGGGACGCGAACGCCTCGTCATAGACCTCATCACCGTAAGCGATTTTCAACGCATCGCGCACCGGGGTCATATCGCCGGAGCGGCGGTATTCGTCCAGCGCCTCGTCGATCTGCAGACCCATGCCGCGTGCGGCCCAACCCATGTGGGTCTCCAGGATCTGACCCACGTTCATGCGCGACGGCACACCCAGCGGGTTCAGCACGAAATCGACCGGCGTGCCATCCGCGAGGAACGGCATGTCCTCCATCGGAACCACCTTCGAGATCACACCCTTGTTGCCGTGACGACCGGCCATCTTGTCGCCGGGCTGCAACTTGCGCTTCACGGCGATGAAGACTTTGACCATCTTCATCACGCCCGGTGGCAGATCGTCGCCGCGACGGACCTTTTCGACCTTGTCCTCGAACCGATGATCCAACGCGCGTTTCTGCGTGTCGAACTGCTCGTTCAGGGCTTCGATCTGGGCCGCGTCCTGCTCATCTTCCAGCGCCAGCTGCCACCACTGACCGCGGGACAGTTGCCCATCCAGCAGGTCTTCGGTGATTGCCGTGTTCGGCTTCACACCCTTGGGGCCTTTGACGGCGGTCTTGCCAAGGATCATGCCGCGCAGACGGGCGTAGATGTTCCGCTCCAGGATCACCAACTCGTCGTCGCGGTCACGGGCCAGACGCTCCACTTCTTCCCGCTCGATCTGGAGGGCACGTTCGTCCTTCTCCACGCCGTGGCGGTTGAAGACGCGCACTTCCACGATCGTGCCGTAGTCGCCGGGCTTCACCCGCAGCGAAGTGTCACGAACGTCCGAGGCCTTCTCACCAAAGATGGCGCGCAGAAGCTTTTCTTCCGGCGTCATCGGGCTTTCACCCTTTGGCGTGATCTTGCCGACCAGAATGTCACCCGGCTCCACTTCGGCACCGATATAGACGATGCCCGCCTCGTCGAGGTTGCGCAGGGCCTCCTCGCCGACGTTGGGAATGTCGCGGGTGATTTCTTCCGGCCCAAGCTTGGTGTCACGGGCGGCGACTTCGAATTCCTCGATGTGGATCGAGGTGAAGACGTCATCGCGTGGAATCCGCTCGGAGATCAGGATCGAGTCCTCGTAGTTGTAACCGTTCCACGGCATGAACGCGACGATCACGTTCTTGCCAAGGGCCAGTTCACCGATATCGGTGCTTGGACCGTCGGCGATAACCTCATCCTTGCCGACCGTATCACCGACCTTCACCAGCGGACGCTGGTTGATGCAGGTGTTCTGGTTCGACCGCTGGAACTTGCGCAGACGGTAGATGTCCACGCCCGCGTCGCCGAGCGTCAGGTCCTCGGTCGCCCGGATCACGATACGCTGCGCATCGACCTGGTCGATGACACCGCCGCGCTTGGCCATGATCGCCGCGCCTGAAGTCCTTGGCCACAACCGCCTCGATCCCGGTACCGACAAACGGAGCGTCCGCCTGCAGCAGGGGAACCGCCTGCCGTTGCATGTTCGATCCCATCAACGCGCGGTTGGCGTCGTCGTTCTCAAGGAACGGGATCAAGGATGCCGCGACAGAGACCAACTGCTTGGGCGAGACGTCGATCAAATCAACGCTTTCACGGGTGTTCAGCGTGTATTCGCCGGACATCCGCGTGTTGACCATGTCGTTGACGAACTTGCCGTTCTCATCAAGGTTCGCGTTAGCCTGGGCCACGGTGTGACGCATTTCCTCGGTCGCGGACATATAGACCACGTCGTTGGACACCACCGCATCGGTCACGCGGCGGTAAGGTGTTTCGATGAAGCCGTACTTGTTCACCCGCGCGTAAGTGGCGAGCGAGTTGATCAGGCCGATGTTCGGACCTTCCGGGGTTTCAATCGGGCACATGCGACCATAGTGCGTGGGATGCACGTCGCGCACCTCAAAGCCCGCACGCTCACGCGTCAGGCCCCCTGGCCCAAGCGCGGACAGGCGGCGCTTGTGCGTCACTTCCGACAGCGGGTTGGTCTGGTCCATGAACTGCGACAGCTGCGAGGAGCCGAAGAATTCACGCACCGCCGCCGCCGCGGGCTTGGCGTTGATCAGGTCCTGCGGCATGACCGTGTCGATCTCGACACTGCTCATCCGCTCCTTGATCGCGCGCTCCATACGCAGCAGACCGACGCGGTACTGGTTCTCCATCAACTCCCCGACGGACCGCACACGACGGTTGCCCAGGTGGTCAATGTCGTCGATATCGCCACGGCCATCACGCAACTCGACCAGCGCCTTGATGCAGGAGATGATGTCTTCCTTGCGCAGCGTGCGCATGGTGTCTTCCGCGTCCAGATCGAGACGCATGTTCATCTTCACCCGGCCAACGGCCGACAGGTCATAGCGCTCGGAGTCGAAGAACAACTGGTTGAACAGGTTCTGCGCGGCTTCCACTGTGGGTGGCTCGCCGGGGCGCATGACCCGGTAGATGTCCATCAACGCGCCTTCGCGGTTCAGGTTCTTGTCCACCGCCAGCGTGTTGCGCATGTAGGGGCCGACATTGACGTTGTCGATATCGAGCGTCGGGATCTCGGTGATGCCCGCGTCGATCAGCTCCTTCAGCGTCCCGCCCGCGACTTCACCGGCCTTGTCCAGCTCCCAGGTCAGCTCATCCCCGGCTTCGACATAGATCGCGCCGGTTTCCTCGTTGATAATGTCCTTGGCCGCATAGCGCCCGATAATGCCGTCGAACGGCACCAGCAGATCCTTGATGTCACCATCGTCGATCCATTTCTTCACCGCCCGTGGCGTGACCTTCTTACCGGCCTCCGCAATCACTTCGCCGGTCTTGGCGTCAACCAGATCAGCCACAGGGCGGGTGCCGCGCACACGCTCGGGGAAGAACTTGGTGGACCAGCCTTTGTTCTTTACGGACTTGTAGGTGACAGTGTCGTAATAGGCATCCATGATGCCTTCCTGATCCAGACCCAGCGCATAAAGCAGGGTCGTTACAGGCAGTTTCCGACGACGGTCGATGCGCGAGAATACGATATCCTTGGCGTCAAACTCGAAGTCCAGCCATGAGCCGCGATATGGGATGATGCGGCAGGCGAACAGCAGTTTGCCGGAGGAGTGGGTCTTGCCCTTGTCGTGGTCGAAGAACACGCCGGGAGAGCGGTGCATCTGCGATACGATCACCCGCTCGGTGCCGTTGACAACGAAGGTCCCGTTCGGCGTCATCAGGGGCATATCGCCCATGAACACGTCCTGCTCCTTGATATCCTTGACCGACTTCGCGCCAGTATCCTCGTCGATATCAAACACGATAAGCCGCAGCGTCACCTTGAGGGGCGCGGCATAGGTGAGGTCGCGCTGCTGGCACTCCTCGACATCGAACTTGGGCGTCTCAAGCTCGTACTTGACGAACTCCAGGATTGCGGTTTCGTTGAAATCCTTGATCGGAAATACCGACTGGAAGACACCTTTGATACCTTCGCCGTCACCGGGCTCTGGCTGATCGCCGGACTTGAGGAACAGGTCGTAGGACGACTTCTGAACTTCAATCAGGTTCGGCATTGCCAGAACCTCGTCGATTTTTCCGTAGAATTTGCGGATACGTTTCTGGCCTGCGTAAGTTTGCGCCATGTTCGATCGCACCTTTCGTTTCTCGCGCCTCCCTCATGCCGTCGGGGCCCCGGCTGAGGGTAGCAAGAAATTAGACGTAACGGATCCATCTGTCTGCCGTCCCACCGGCAAAGCTCGATCACTTGTGTTACTGCCTAGGGAAACGCCCCCCCGCCGTTTCGACGGCCAGGGCCCTTTCCAAGACAGATTAGGCTGGACCCAAGGCTTCCCCCGGATCCAGCCATTTCGTTGCCCCGCAAGCGGGACCGCCGGACCAATCAGGCCAGCTCGACCTCTGCGCCAGCTGCTTCCAGCTTGGCTTTGACTTCTTCGGCTTCGTCCTTGGACACGCCTTCCTTGATCTTGCCGCCGGCTTCGACCAGATCCTTGGCTTCTTTCAGGCCAAGTCCGGTGATGCCGCGAACTTCCTTGATCACGTTGATTTTGGAGGCGCCGGCATTCTTCAGCACAACGTCAAATTCAGTCTGCTCTTCGGCGGCCGCGCCACCTTCGGCAGGGCCAGCCATCATCACTGCGCCGCCAGCGGCGGGCTCGATGCCGTATTCATCCTTGAGGATGGTCTTGAGTTCCTGGGCTTCCAGGAGGGTCAGACCAACAATCTCTTCTGCGAGTTTCTTAAGATCAGCCATTTTAAGGTTCCGTATGTAAGTATGTGTTCCAACGCCACAAGGGGGCGGGTTCTCAACGGGTGCTTACGCCGCCTTCTCTTCGATAGTCGAAAGGATGGAAGCGATATTCGAGGCAGGCGCGCCAATGGCACCGGCGATGTTGGCTGCGGGCGCACCGATGCAACCTGCGATGGAGCTGATAAGCTCTTCGCGGGATGGCAACTTTGCGACAGCTTTGACACCATCGGTATCCAGGATGTTCTCGCCCATCGCGCCGCCGAGAATGACGAACTTGTCATTGTCCTTGGCAAATCCGTCCGCAGCTTTGGCCGCTGCAACCGGATCTTCAGAATAGGCGAAAACAGTCATGCCGGTCAGAAGGTCGGAAATGCCGGCGGCACTCTTTCCATCAAGGGCAATCTTGGCGAGCTTGTTCTTGGCGACACGCACAGATCCACCCGCATCGCGAACGCGACCGCGCAGATCCTGCATCTCTGCAACCGTGAGGCCCTGGTAGTGTGCAACCACCACGACGCCAGAGCTTTCAAAGATCTGGCCGAGTTCCTCGACCACTTTCTCTTTCTGGGCTCTATCCACAGGTTTTCTCCAATTTGGCAGGTCCCCGACAAAGGGAAACCTCGCCGCTCTATTAACCGGATCGCTCCGGCGGTTTTTGGTCCGCGTTAGCAACGGAACCGAACACCACCAAGCGCTCAACGGGTGAGCGTTCAACATATGTCTGATCCCATCTCAGGCAGGAATTAACGGAGATTTGACCCCCAACCCACCGTCTCGGACGAAACGCAAAAGAGCGTCCGACGAATTGCACGCTCTTACGCAAGGGGGTGGGTATACGGATCAGTTCAGTTTGCCAAGGCTAGATAGTTGATCCAAGTATTCTATTTGGAGATCATTGCGAATAGACGGCCAATATACCCGATACGAACCCCGAGGTGACCGTAATCGTCCCCCCTGCGCTGTCGGAAATGGTGTAGGATCCATCTGCGTTCACAACTACGCCAGTAGCCAAAGGTGCAGAATCCGATCCACGCCTACTGTTAAAGGCGGCTGCGATTGCGGACAACTGCGCCGCCCCGACAGGAGCGTTCGCAGTCGTTGCGCCGCCAGCAATCGCAAACCCCGGCAGGGCAACGCTGAACGCAGCAGTTACAGCAATGATTTTCAACATGGATGTCATGCAACGATCTCCCAAATTCAGATCAAAAACCGAATGCAACGGTCAGAGTGAATTGCCGACGTTCGACGTTATCGGTTACATCATAGACACCGGCGGTAATGCCAAGGCCCGGCATCTGTGCCACGCTCATCGAGGCACCGATGTTCAACTGGGTCGCGGTCGCCGATGCGCTGAGCGACAGATTTTCCGTCACGCCAACGCCAACGCCTGCAAACAGACCCTCGTGCGGACTGGTCGGCGTAGACGCATCGTAGGTTATCTGATTGCCGTAACCCAGGGTGAATTGAACCGGCATCTCGCCGCTGGATGTCGGAAATGCCACTAGGTGCGAGATATAGCCACTAAGCGATGCATCACTGTCTTTCGCGTCGCCCCAACCATGCAGGTTTCCCGTGCTCAACCCTGCAAACGTAGCCGAATTGCCCCCCGCGCGAAGCAAGCGCGATGCGCTGACAAAGAAATTGCCGCTGTCGCCAAAATTATCCTCAAGACTCGTGATTGAAACGCCGAAACTAACAGAAACGGCATCGATCGGATTGCCAAGCGTGTATCCGGCAGAGATATCGCCATCAGCGTTGGCGCCTTCGATACCGCCGCGCGGGTTGGCGTAGTTAAGCGCGACATATCCCGTGCCGCCAGGTGCCGCGACCGCCGAAGTTGCTCCGAAGATCACCGGAAACGAACGGCTCGGTTGCGGCGTGACAATCACAACTGCCTCGTTCGGGATTGGAACGTTGATTCCATTGGCAACTGCGGTTGTCGCCATGGCGAACGTGGCGCCAAGAACAAGCGCGGACACAGAGACCCAGGCAAAGGGAACGCGACAAGACGTAGAGTACATTGGTAGTCATCCAAAACCGGAGGTCTGTTGCGAACTTATTCAGCAATACAGATAATTTATCCACTGCTTTGACGGACAAGGAATCAATTGCCCTCCGTGAGTGTGGCGACTTGGTCATATGAAAAGCGGCTCCAAATGGAGCCGCTTTTCCTTGTTCTCCACAAAAAAATCGATACCGCTCAGTTACCGGTGGCATTTTCCACGTTCAGCGACACGCTTGGACCCATCGAGGACGTCACGAAGATCTTCTTCATGTACGTGCCCTTGGAGCCGGTTGGCTTGGCCTTCGACACGGCCGACACAAACGCGCGCACGTTCTCGACCAATTGCGCTTCCGTGAAGGATGCCTTGCCGATGCCCGCGTGCACCACGCCGGCTTTCTCGGCCTTGAACTGGACCTGACCACCCTTGGCCGCTTCCACGGCTTCTTTGATGTCCATGGTCACAGTGCCGATCTTCGGGTTCGGCATCAGGTTGCGTGGACCCAGCACCTTGCCCAGACGGCCAACGATGGGCATCATGTCAGGCGTGGCAATGCAGCGATCGAAGTCGATCTTGCCGCCCTGAACCGTTTCCATCAGATCCTCGGCGCCGACGATATCCGCTCCGGCGGCCTCGGCCTCCTCGGCCTTCGGACCACGGGCAAACACCGCCACCCGGACCGTCTTTCCGGTGCCGTTCGGCAGGTTCACCGTGCCACGAACCATCTGGTCCGCGTGGCGTGGATCAACGCCCAGGTTCATTGCAATCTCAATGGTTTCGTCGAATTTGGTCTTGGAGTTGCCTTTCAGCAGCGCCACGGCCTCTTCCACAGTTACGTCATGCTGACCGTCAAAGGCTGCGCGCGCAGCGGTCAGGCGTTTTCCCATTTTTCCCATGGTCGTTTACCCCTTTACCTCGATGCCCATCGACCTGGCCGAGCCAAGGATGATCAGCATCGCTGCTTCCACGTCATTCGCGCTCAGATCGACCATCTTGGCTTCTGCAATCTCTCGCAGCTGCTTGGACGAGATCGACGCAACGGTCTCACGGCCCGGCGTCACGGCGCCCTTGGGGCGGTTCCGCTTGCCCACCGGCTTCAGGCCAGCGGCCTTCTTCAGGTAGTACGACGCAGGCGGCGTCTTGATGTCCATGGTGAAGGACTTGTCCTGGTAATACGTGATGACAGTGGGGCACGGTGCGCCCTGCTCCATCTCCTGCGTCTTGGCGTTGAACGCCTTGCAGAATTCCATGATGTTGATGCCGCGCTGACCCAGTGCAGGGCCGACAGGCGGGGATGGGTTGGCTTGACCTGCAGGGATCTGCAGCTTCATCGAGCCGACGAGTTTCTTGGCCATCTGGCCTCTCCTTTATACCAACAGCTTTACCACGCGAGGAAAGCCTTTGTGGCCGTGGTCAGGTTTGACACTCGCGAGCGCCGTGCCTCCCACGGATTTCAGGGACCGAGCGAGCCGATCCATGGAAATGAGGCCTTTAGGACGGAATCACTCTCAGTGCAAATGGAAAGTGCCGCTATTTCAGATGAGCAAACAGTGCGCCATAGCGTGGCGCAAAGAAGCGGGCAAAGGCCTTCACCTCGGGTCTGCGCCAGGCCTCGGGCGAGATCAGCATCAGGTGATCAAGGGCCCAATCCTCGGGCGGATCAAAACAGCGGATCAACCGGCCTTCCGCCTCCTCTTTCTCGCTTCTGCCGAGATTGTTGATCGCCAGACCATGACCGTTGCGGATGGCGGCTTCCATCATTCCTATCTCGGGAAACACCCGTGCCAATTTCTCCTCCGCAACATACTGCAGCATCCATCCGTGAAGGATAGGGGCCATACCTTTTTGCTTCACGGTGTATAGCGTATGGCCGTCCATCTCTTCCGGCGATGACGGTAACCCGTGCTGTTCGGCATAGGCGGGCGCGCCATACAGCGTGAACCGCGCCTGGCCCACGCGGCGGGAAATCAGATCGGGCGGGTCACCGCCCAGTGTGAGGCGCAAGCCCACATCGGCCTCCCCCGAGATCAGATCGTATTTGCGGGTGCCCGGTAGGAATTCAAATCCTACATCAGGATGGGAGACCGAAAAGTCTGTGATGATGTCGTTAAAATCATTGTTGAAATTCGCCGCGAAGGCCGTGATGCGGATGATGGACGGCGCGTGCAGGCCTTGCGCAGTGCCCGCCATATCGCGCGCAGCAGCTTCCATCGTCTCGGCCGCTGGCAATAGCGCCTTGGCGGCCTCGGTCGGGTGAAACCCGCGTGTGTCCCGGTCAAAGAGCACCAGCTTCAGCGCATGCTCCAGCGTCTCAATCCGCCGCGCGACCGTGGGCTGAGCCATGTTCAGCGTCCGCGATGCGGCGAGCGTGGAACCCTCTCGGTATACCGCAAGGAAAACACGCAGATCGGACCAGTTTTTGATCTCGTTCAACATTTTTGTAGAGCAGCACAAAATCTACGCGGATACCAGCGCGCCAGGGTCATTGGGTAGCCTGTCTGTAAGATCAAACACACAACCAGACCCCGGAGAGTCCCGCCATGACACCGACCTTCCTTAGCATTGCCTTTTCCCTGCCCCGTTTCCTGTCTTCCCGCCTGACACCAGAAACCACGACCGCCGCACCCACTCCGCGCAACGTCGACCTTGATCGCGAAGGCCGCGCTTTTGCCATGGAGATGATGGACCATTGCCCGGACGCCCTCGCACATGAATCCGATGTCTGCGCGATGATGTATATCTATTCCGGTCGCTACTGACCCGCACACCGATCCACGACAAAGGCCGCCCCGAACGGAGCGGCCCCTGACAGAAACGTCACCCGGATCAGATCTGCTTGGTGACCTGCGTGAACTCCAGCTCCACCGGCGTGGCGCGGCCGAAGATCGACACCGTGACCTTCAGGCGCTGGTTGTCTTCGTCGACCTCCTCGACCATGCCGTCGAAATCCTCGAACGGACCGTCGCTGACTTTGACCTTCTCGCCCACGTCGTAGGTGATCGTCGACCGTGGCGATGCCTCGCCCTCTTCGACGCGGTTGAGGATCGAATTCACCTCCTCGTCGCGCATCGGCATCGGGCGGCCCTGTGGGCCCAGAAAACCCGTGACCCGCTGGATCGACGAGATCACATGATACCCCACGTCGGTCATTTCCATGCGCACCAGCACATAGCCGGGCATGAACCGGCGTGGCACCGTCACCTTCTTGCCGCGCCGGATCTCGATCACCTCTTCCTCCGGAACCAGCACTTCCTCGATCACATCTTCCAGACCCTTCTCGGCCACAGCCGTGCGGATCTGCTCGGCAATACGCTTTTCGAAGTTCGACAGGACCGAGACCGAATACCAGCGCTTCGCCATGATGAGTTTCCGTATATTGCGGGCCGCGTCGGGCCGGGGATGATAAAGCCGAACCATGCAGGGTCCGCGTTCCCCATGTCCACATCCCGGCGTCGGCGCCGTGGGATCATGTCGAAATAAGGAATAGAGGTCGAATAAAGCCCGCGCCCCGGAAGATCAAGCCCTGCGTTCAATTGTCAGAAGCGGGGGGCAATCGGCTGAAGCGGGGGGCGATTGACCGAAGCGGGGCGGCGATCGGCCTGCCAGAAGGCGATCAGCCGAAATAATTCAGCAGCAACTCCAAAGCGTTGCGGATCACGAAATCAATGCCGAAAAAGAAGATCGCAGCCAGAACCGCCATCACAAAGACCATGCCCGTCGTCACCAGCACCTCGCGTCGCGTGGGCCAGACAACCTTCGCCACTTCGGAGCGGGTTTGCTGCAAGAACTGAAATGGATTGGTCATGGTGCGGTCACTTCCTTGTACCGGTTGGCATATACGCATGGGCGCAGCCCTATGCAAGCCGCCCGTTCGGTGTGCCCCTGCCCTGATGCGCCGCCGCAGTTGACGGTGCCGTCCGGGCCGTTCGGGCAAGGCGGTACTGCGATCCTGAGTCGTGGCGAGACGGGGCGGGGCGGGACGGCACCAAACCCACGGGCGATAACAGGGGGACCCGGGACATCACCATTCGGCGCGCAGATCCCGGTGCCGCAATCCACGCCCCGACCTGCAAGGATGTCACGACCTGAACCGATCTGGTCTGGCAAGGGCGGAGAGACTCGAACTCCCGACCGTCGGATTTGGAATCCGATGCTCTACCAACTGAGCTACGCCCCTAGACCGAGCGTGGGATTAGGCGCATTTGGCGCCCGTGTCCAGTGTCTAGTGCCCCTTGCGCCGCCTCCGATGCGTCCGCGTCGGCGGTCTGCGGACCCCCTCACCCTGTCGGCCAGACGGCCGGTGATCCGATGTGCCCCATACCCCGTTGCCGAGATGCCGCAATGCGCTCCGTCCCGTTGCCCTTTCAGGGGTCGCAACTGTCGCGGCCTGGTCCACGACCGCAGCCATGGCCGATGGGCCGTCCAACGATCAGTTGCGGACCGGCCTGCGCAGCCGCGCCCCGATCCCGGCCCGCACCCTGCCCTGTGATGCGGTCACCGAGGTCAATTGACTCGTCACCCGCCGGACGACCTCCGACGCTGCTTTGCAATCCCGGATCGGGACGGTTTTCCCTCGGATAGGTCCGATACGCTAAAACGGCCCACTCTGCCTCACGCCCCTGTGATGCGTAAATTATCATGTTAAATCAGATAGTTGCACATTCATCCAGTGGATGCGTCCTTTAGTTTGGAACTTCCTTGGGGGCCTGCACGTCTTTCTACCAATCGCCGCAACGATGCGACGTCATGATCGCCGTAACTTGCGACGGAAACATCGAAGGAGAAAATTTATGAAACGTGTTATTCTGGCAACCACTGCTGTCATCGCCCTGTCCGCTCCGGCATTTGCCCAAAGCCAAACCGAGATCGCAGTCAGCAATGCGCTCGTTCATCTTGGCTACGACGCCTCCGTCGTCGAAATGCTGTCCGACGCTCAGGTGGCCGAATTGTTCGTGGCTGTGAACTCCGAGTTCGAAAGCGCCATCCGGTCCGTCATCGACGGCTTCGGCATCGGTGAGTCCGCTGCGGCAGACGGCGCCGGCGACAACGCCCAGTTGACGACAGTCGCGGATCAGGCGCTGGTCGCAGCCGGGTATCCTGAGGGAACCGTAGCGATGCTGTCCGACGCCGAAGTGACGGAACTTTATACAGCCGCCACCAGCGAAAGCGAAGCGTCCATCAACATCGTCATCGACGGCCTGACATTCGGCATGGGAGACATGGAGAGCGAGGCAATCGTCTCAAGCTCCGACCGTTTTGTTGCCGCGTCGCTGATGGCCCGTGGCGTGGAAGAATCCACGATCATGAACCTGACCTCGTCCGAACTGGCAGAGTTGTTCATCGCCTTTACCTCCGGCTCGCAGTCCGAAGTCGACGCGGCGTTGGAGTCAGTCGAAGCGTCGTAACCCTACGGGTCACCCGAATACAAGGGCCCGGAGCACAAGCTCCGGGCCTTTTTCGTCTCGCGTCAGTGATAGAGAGGGGAGGCAGGACCGACTGCGGCCCTTGCCGACCGAGAGGCCTGGTTATTTTCAGAGACGCCTGCCCGCTGCTTCCAGCGAGAAGGCTGCCTGGGTTAGAAACGCGTCAAAGCCAAAGGCCCGGCGTTGCCGATTGCAAGCGCACCCTCAGCGCGCCTTGCAGTGCTGGTTGCTTAGGCGTCGAGAGGCGGCAATGGGCGGTGCGGTTGGATATAGTGGTTGGATATAGTAGGGTCGTTGGGTGGCCGTTAGAGGCCACCTCTCGGGGAAACCCGCCCAAGTCGTCCATCATGGTTATTGAATGGTTAACGTCTCAGCTTTTGCGTGTTTTAACAATCACTTACCCCCCTGCTCAACCTTGAGCAGTCCACGAAAAAGGCCGCCCCGGCGGGAGCGGCCCTTTCGACAATCTCAACGGTGCGGGTCGGCAGGTTTTGCTTCACAAAACCGCCTTTTCCCGCTGGCCAGCGTTTCCCAGGGAAACGCGACCTTACTCAATAATTTTGGAAACCACACCAGCCCCGACGGTCCGGCCGCCTTCGCGGATCGCGAAGCGCAGGCCCTGCTCCATCGCGATCGGCGCGATCAGCTCGACGTTGAACTTCAGGTTGTCGCCCGGCATCACCATCTCCGTGCCCTCAGGCAGCATCACCGTGCCGGTCACATCCGTCGTGCGGAAGTAGAACTGCGGGCGATAGTTGGCGAAGAACGGCGTGTGACGGCCACCCTTGTCCTTGGTGAGGATATAGGCCTCGGCCTCGAACTTGGTGTGCGGCGTGACCGAGCCCGGCTTGACCAGTACCTGGCCACGCTCAACACCGTCACGGTCGATCCCGCGCAGCAGCACGCCGACATTGTCGCCCGCCTCACCGCGATCGAGCAGCTTGCGGAACATTTCAACGCCCGTGCAGGTCGTCTTCTTGGTGTCCTTGATGCCCACGATGGCCAGCTCGTCCCCCACGTTCACCACACCACGCTCGATCCGACCGGTCACAACCGTGCCACGGCCGGAGATCGAGAACACGTCCTCGATCGGCAGCAGGAACGGCTGATCCACGGCGCGTGCGGGCGTCGGGATATACTCGTCCACAGCCGCCATCAGCTTGGCAATGGAGTTGGTGCCGATGGCAGGATCGCGGTCTTCCAGAGCCGCCAGAGCCGAGCCGGGAATGATCGGAATGTCATCGCCAGGATACTCGTAGGAGCTTAACAGCTCCCGGATTTCCATCTCGACGAGTTCCAGCAACTCGTCATCGTCGACCTGATCGACCTTGTTCATGTAAACAACCATGTACGGGATGCCGACCTGACGTCCGAGCAGGATGTGCTCACGGGTCTGCGGCATCGGGCCGTCGGCTGCGTTCACCACCAGGATCGCGCCGTCCATCTGGGCGGCTCCGGTGATCATGTTCTTCACGTAGTCGGCGTGGCCGGGGCAATCGACGTGCGCGTAGTGACGCGCCTCGGTCTCATACTCCACATGCGCCGTCGAGATCGTGATCCCGCGCGCCCGCTCCTCAGGAGCCGAGTCAATCGACGCGTAATCCTGAAAATCGCCAAACTGCTTCGTAATCGCCGCCGTCAGCGTCGTCTTGCCGTGGTCAACGTGCCCAATCGTGCCGATGTTCACATGCGGCTTGGAGCGTTCAAACTTTGCTTTTGCCATGGGGCGTTTGCCTTACCATTTTTGAGGGCGTGCGCCGCCTTGTGGCGACGCAGAACCTGTTCGTCATGGCGGGCGAGGTAAGCGGTTAGGCCGGGAAAATCAAGCCGTCAGTTGCCGGGCAACTCCGGGCACGGAGCCTCAGGCGTGGGAACGCACCCCGCCACGGCGGCCTCGATCTCTTCGCTGCCCTCCGCGGCCTCTGCAAGCGCTTCCACGCCGGACACGGCGGCGGCGGCGTCGGCCTCGTCAATGCTGAACCATTCCGGGTTTTGCAGCATGAAAAGCTGAACCCTGCGCGCGGCGTTGCGGGCGAGGATCTGCATCTGCTCGTTGCGGTTGCGCGCGATGCCGGAGCCGACCAGCAGTGTCTCGGGGCTGGAGCCTTCAAAGATGATGACCTGCTCTGGCTCATCATGCAGCTTGCGCCCCAGAGCGTCGTCCCAGATGTTGACCGACAGCACCAGAATGGACCGTGGCGACAGGACGATCGGAATTCCGGGAGGCGCCAACGCATACCCATCCACCGCGATGCCGATGTGATAAAGCCGGTCGCCCTCATACGCCCCGAAGCGGCGGTCGATCTCAGAGGTCAGGATCTCAATCCATTCCTCAGGCGTGGCGTTCCGCGACGGCGGGACCTGCTGCATGTTGTCGGCCACGACGATGTTATGCCCCAGGCGGAAATCACCCATCGGCGGCAATTCTTCATCCAGAGGGTCGCCCGCGGCACAGGCCAGAAGCGTGAAAATCAGACCAATTGGGGCAAGGCGGACCAAACGAAGCATAAGGTGTTCTCCTAAGACGTGTCGGACAGAAAGTACGGAAGCGGCACCCAAGGGTAAAGCCGTTCCTGCGCGGGCCTGATCAAAGTGTGACTGGCAGACATTATCCCCAGCAAAACAAGGTGTATTGCAGTTCGAGGCGGCGCGGTCGCTGCGAAAGTGGCGTAATTCCGCCCACCCGCTGAGTGGGTCAGGGGTTATGTGAACCTATTGTCGCGCGGGAAGCCACGAGGCGCCATCCGGCCCGCGCTGGCCCGTTTGGCGGTCCATTCCGCCAGGTTCGTCTCTGTCCGGGTGCGGCCTGCCGGGTCAAGCCAGCTAAGCCCATCTTCCAACCGGAACGTGCGCGCATCGGACATGCCGCCGTCTTTGAATTTTTGCAGCCGGACGCCCTTGCCACGGCCCATCTCGGGCAATTCTTCCAGCGGGAACACCAGCAGCTTGCGGTTTTCGCCGACAACACAAACGTGCGTATCCTCCGCCGCAATGGCGCGGCACACCATGGCCGTGACCCCGCCCTTGACGTTCAGCACCTGTTTGCCGGAGCGGGTCTGCGCGAGGATATCTTCCTCCGCGACAAGGAACCCGTCACCTGCGCTTGAGGCCATCAGCCGCTTCTGGCCCGGCTTATGAACGAACAGATCGACGATCTGCACCTCGTTTGGCAAATCCACCATCAGCCGCAGAGGCTCGCCCAGGCCGCGCCCACCGGGCAGTCCGTTCGCACCGAGCGTATAGACACGCCCCTGAGAGCCGAGGATCAGCAGTTTGTCCGTCGTCTCTGCATGGATCGCAAAACGAGGTCCGTCGCCGTCACGGAACTTCATCTCTGACGAAAGATCCACATGACCTTTCATCGCGCGGATCCAGCCCATTTGAGAGCACACGACTGTCAGGGGTTCCCGCTCGATCATCGCCTCAAGCGAGACCTCTTCGACGCTGCCCGCCTCGGCAAACTGCGTCCGGCGCTTGCCGCCTTCGGCCTTCGCGCCAAATTTGGCACGCACGTCGCGGAGTTCTTCGGCGATCCTGGCCCATTGCAGGGACGGCTCGGCGAGGATGTCTTCGAGGTTGGCGCGTTCTTCCATCAGGCGGTCCCGCTCGGCCTGCAACTCCATCTCTTCGAGGCGACGCAAACTGCGCAGACGCATGTTGAGGATGGCTTCGACCTGGATCTCAGACAACTCCCCTTCACCGGGGCCGGGTGAAATGTAATCCTTCTCGGACGTGGCGCGGATGAAATCCCGCCCCCAATCCTCTCGCATCAACGCGGCCTTGGGGCTGTCGTCGTAGCGGATGATGTCGATGACGCGATCGAGGTTCAGAAACGCGATCAGGAAGCCTTCGAGCACTTCCAGGCGGTGATCGATCTGCGCCATCCGGTGGCGGGAGCGGCGCAGCAGTACGTCCTGCCGATGGTCGAGAAAGGCGCGCAGCACCTCCTTCAATGAGCAGACCTTGGGCGTGCGCCCGTCAATCAGCACGTTCATGTTGAGCGAAAACCGGTTCTCCAGATCCGACTGGCGAAACAGCGTGCCCATCAGCATGTCCGGGTCCACGGTTTTTGACCGGGGCTCCAGCACGATGCGGATATCATCGGCGCTCTCGTCGCGGACATCTGCAAGGATCGGAACCTTCTTGAGCTGGATCAGCTCGGCCAGCTTCTCGATCAGCTTGGATTTCTGCACCTGATAGGGGATCTCGGTGACGACGATCTGCCAGGTGCCGCGACCCAGATCCTCGATTTCCCACCTGGAGCGAAGACGGAAGCCACCCTTGCCGGTTCGATAGGTCTCGGCCATGCTCTCGGGCGGTTCCACGATGACCCCGCCAGTCGGAAAATCGGGGCCTCGGACGTAGTTCAACAGCGTCTCGTCCCGCGCATCGGGCGTTTTGATCAAGTGCAGACAGGCGGCGATCAGCTCGTCAAGATTGTGCGGCGGGATGTTCGTTGCCATGCCCACCGCGATCCCGCTGGAGCCGTTCGCCAGCAGGTTCGGCACCTGCGCGGGCAGCACTTCGGGTTCCTGCAAGGTGCCATCGTAGTTGTCGCGGAAATTCACCGCGTCCTCGCCGAGCCCCTCCATCAGAGCCTCCGCCATGGAGGTCATCCGCGCTTCGGTGTAGCGCGCGGCAGCGGGGTTATCGCCGTCGATGTTGCCGAAGTTGCCCTGGCCGTCGACCAGCGGGTAGCGGATCAGGAAATCCTGGGCCAAACGCGCCATCGCGTCGTAGATCGCAGCGTCTCCATGCGGGTGATAGTTGCCCATCACATCGCCCGAGATCTTGGCGGACTTGCGAAAGCCACCGTTGGACGCCAACCGCAGTTCACGCATCGCGTAAAGAATGCGGCGATGGACCGGCTTCAACCCGTCACGCGCGTCCGGCAAAGCGCGGTGCATGATCGTCGACAGCGCATACTGAAGGTACCGAGAGCCGATAGCGCGGCTCAGCGGTTCCGATACGTTGCGGTCATCTTGTGTGTCATCATCGCTGCTCATCTAGATCGGGTGCTTACCCCTGCGCGGCCCATGCAGCAAGGGAACAAAAGACGTCTATTTACGTTTCCATACAGCGAATCGGGTATTTTCGAATCGGTGAATTGATTATGCCAATCCATTCAAGGACCTGAACAACGGGGGATGCGATATGATCCGGCTGACCATCACGTTGATCGCGGCCATATACATTATCCTGATCGTGATTCCCTCCCCGGACCACGGCGAGACCGTCACCGTCGGCCGGGGCGACAACCGGAACTGGCTGTTGGATATCGTCACCAACGCGGAAGCGCAGGCGCGGCGCACGCCGCGTGACGGCGCAATCGCTTCAGTTCAGGCGTTGCGCTCAGATGTGACCGACAGATTGATTGAAACTGCGGACGGCTACGCTTCTTGAGACCGCCAGCGGCGAACGTCTGGAGATTGCCGCCGTGATCAATCCGGTGGAGTTGCGGCGGGAGGCTGAAGCCGCAGGCGTTGCCGTGGCCCGCGTGTCTTTAGCAAATACTGAGGTCGCCAGCGCCTCCACGACAGGAGCCGCAACGACCGCACCGCAAATCTGGCGCGTCGCGGCCAATGCAGTGAATTTCCGCGATGGTCCGTCCACGAATACCATTGTCCTGACATCGCTCCGCCGTGGCGAGGAGGTTGAGTTTCTCGCCAGCGCCGAAGACAATTGGGCGCGTCTGCGTGTCGTCAGCTCGGGGCTTGAAGGATATATGGCGGCCCAGTTTCTGGAACCCGTCAACTGATCCGCTTGCGTGTCCTCGTGACCTTGCCATAGCAAGGACGTGACACGACGAAAGTGGGGTCCCTTGACCAAAACGATCCTCATCACCGGCACCTCTTCGGGCATCGGCCACGCCAGCGCCCATAGCTTGCACGCGCGAGGCTGGCGGGTATTTGCCGCCGTGCGCCGGGACGCTGACCGGGAACGGTTGCAGGCCGAGGGGTTGGAAAGCCTGATCCTTGATTGCGCGGATGGGGCGAGTATTGCGGCAGGTCTGGCGCATGTGCTGGAAAAAACCGGAGGGACCCTCGACGCGGTATTCAACAATGCGGGCTTTGGGCTTCCGGGGGCTGTCGAAGACCTTCCCGTTGACGGCCTGCGGGAGATTTTCGAGACCAACCTCTTCGGCCTCCACGACCTGACGCGCCGGGTGATCCCGGTGATGCGCGCTCAGGGTCATGATGGGAAAGGACGCGGGCGGATCGTGCAGCATTCCTCCGGCTTCGGGCGGCATGTGATGAAATGGCGCGGCGCCTATAACGCCTCCAAACATGCGGTGGAGGGGCTGACGGATACCATGCGGCTGGAACTGCGGGGCACCGGTATCCATGTCTCAACCCTGAACACCGGGCCTGTAACGTCGAAGTTTCGCGTCAATTCCATCGCGCCATTCGAGCGCTGGATTGATTGGGAGGCCTCGGCCATTACCGAGACATACCGCGCGGAACTGCTCAAACACCTTTATGAACCCGGACCGCGCGCGCCGTTCCAGCGTGAGCCGGAGGTTGTTGTGCGCCGCCTGATCCATGCGCTTGAATCGCCAAAACCGCGCCCGCGTTATCATATCACGCCCGCCGTCTACTTCGCCGAGACCATCAAACGCCTGCTGCCACAGCGCGCGATCGACGCAATTGCCGCGCGCCTCTAGCCTTTCGCGTCCGCTCTGCTACCTAAGCCACGACACATCGGAGATGACATGACCAACGACCCCCTCCTTATCGCAGCCCTCATCGCATGCGCCGCGGTGCTGATCATCCTGCTTCTTGGCATCAACTCGTTCCGGGTCGGCAGCAAGGAAAGTGGCAAAAGGTCCAATAAGTTGATGCAATGGCGGATCGGCGTGCAGTTCGTCGCGATCCTTCTGCTGTTGGCTTTCGTCTATTTTCGCCGTCAATCGGGGGTTTAGGCCATGGTCGTTCTCAACAAGATCTACACGCGCACCGGTGATGGCGGGGAAACCGCGCTTGGCGACGGCAGCCGTGTGGCGAAGTATTCCGGCCGGGTCACGGCCTACGGCACCGTGGACGAGTTGAATGCGACGCTTGGCGTGGCGCGCCTTCATGCGGATGGCCTGATGGCCGAGCGGATTGCGATGATCCAGAATGATCTGTTCGATCTGGGCGCGGATCTGTGTACGCCGAACATGGAGATGGATGCGAACCGCGAGTATCCGCCGCTGCGGATGGCGGACGCCCAGGTGGACCGGCTTGAAGCCGAGATTGACGAGATGAACCCGAAACTTGAGCCGCTGCGATCGTTCATCTTGCCAGGAGGATCACCGCTGGCCGCGCATCTGCACATCTGCCGCACTGTGTGCCGCAGGGCGGAGCGGTTGTCGGTGGAACTCGGCGGAGTGGAGTTGATCAATCCGGCGGGGGTAAAATACCTCAACCGCCTGAGCGATTGGTTCTTCGTGGCGGGCCGCATCGCCAACAATGACGGCAAGGACGATATCCTTTGGGTCCCCGGCGCGAACCGTTAGTCACCAGGCCCTCACCGCGCTTGAACCGCCGATATGCCCGATATGTCGCGTCATATCTCCGGTTTCGACGACAGTCTTGCGCCCGAAACTGGCCTCGACCGGACTTTTCCGCAACGTCATGCGTGTAAAAACGGTTTGTTTTCAGTTCTTACTGGGTTGTTAACCCATCACGCCCTATACTGTAGGGTATGTCACACATCAAAGCCAATCGAGCTTACAGCCGGGCCGAGTATCTCTCGGACGCGGTCGTTCATGGCTTGGGCATCAGCGGTGCGCTGATTGCGGGGCCGGTGCTGATTACGCTGGCTGCCGTGTGGATCGGCGATCCGACTCTGGTGGGTGCTTTGGCGATCTACACACTGACCCTTCTGGCGATGTGGGTTTGTTCTGCGCTGTATAACCTTGTGCAGCGCGAGGATCTGACGCCACGCCTGCGCCGCTTTGACCAGTCCGCGATCTACTTCAAGATCGCCGGCACCTACACGCCGTTCATAGCGCTGGCCTCCAGCTCGTTCGGGTTCTTTATCGGCATCTGGACCGTCGCACTTGCCGGCGCATCCGTGATCCTCTTCTCCAAGGGCTCCTACATCTGGCTGGCGATCCTGCTGTATCTGGGCCTTGGTTGGGCAGGCGTCGTGGCCGGCGGGCCGCTTTTGTCGGGCATTACGCCAACGGCCGTGATGCTGCTGGTCGCGGGCGGATTGACCTACTCGTTCGGGATCATCTTCCTGATGTGGGACCGCCTGCCATTCCACAACACAATCTGGCATGTCTGCGTGTTGGCAGGCACCGCGATCTGCTACGCAGCCATCCTCGCAGAAATGCTCGACAGCGCTCCAATCGCTTGACCTCGACGTAACGCGGCGTCGTAAGCCTGTCCCGCGTCGATTTTGGCCTATTGTCGCACGTTTTTTGGGGCTATCTCTCGTTCCAATAATATGGATTGGATCGGCACCAGCCGATGATGAGGAGAACGCCATGAAGGTCATAGTGCCAGTCAAACGCGTGATTGATTACAACGTGAAGGTTCGTGTCAAAGCGGACGGGTCCGGTGTCGATCTTGCCAACGTGAAAATGTCGATGAACCCGTTCGACGAGATTGCGGTCGAAGAGGCGATCCGCCTGAAGGAAGCCGGGAAAGCTGACGAGGTCATCGCGGTCTCCATCGGTGTGAAACAGAACCAGGAAACCCTGCGCACGGCTTTGGCCATGGGCGCTGACCGTGCGATCCTTGTGATTGCCACCGATGATGTGCACACGGATATTGAGCCGCTGGCCGTCGCCAAGATCCTCAAAGCGATCATCGAAGACGAACAGCCGGGGCTGGTTCTGGCGGGCAAGCAGGCAATTGACAATGACATGAACGCGACGGGCCAGATGCTGTCGGCGCTTCTGGGCTGGTCTCAGGGCACCTTCGCGTCCGAATTGCAGATCGAAGGTGAGATTGCCCGGATCACGCGGGAAGTGGACGGCGGCTTGCAGACCATCGAAGTGAAGATGCCTGCCATCGTGACCGTCGATTTGCGCCTGAACGAGCCACGCTATGCGTCGTTGCCCAACATCATGAAGGCGAAGAAAAAGCCCATGGACGAGAAGACTGCCGCAGATTACGGCGTTGATATCACGCCACGTCTGGCCATCGTCTCCACGACCGAGCCAGAGGCGCGCGCCGCTGGCGTCAAAGTCGCCTCGGTGGATGAACTGATCGCGAAACTCAAAGATGAAGCGGGGGTCCTGTAAATGGCTGTTCTTCTAATAGCTGAAATAACCGACGGCGCGCTGTCGATGGACGCCACTGCCAAGACCGTGACCGCTGCGGGTAAACTCGGTGACGTAACGGTGCTGTGCGCTGGCGCATCCGCCAAAGACGCCGCCGATGAAGCCGCTACGATCACGGGCATATCAAAGGTGCTGTGCGCCGAGGACGACTCCCTCGGCCACCGGCTTGCGGAACCCACCGCCGCGCTGATCGTCGGCCTTGCAGGTGATTACACGCATATCGTGGCCCCAGCCACGACAGACGCCAAGAATGTCATGCCGCGCGTGGCGGCGCTTCTGGACGTGATGGTAATCTCGGACGCGTCCGGCGTCGTGGATGCCGACACGTTCGAGCGTCCGATCTATGCGGGTAACGCGATCCAGACGGTGAAGTCTTCCGATGACGTGAAGGTCGTAACCTTCCGCACATCGACGTTTGACGCGGCTCCGACGGGTGGCTCCGCGAGCGTCGAGATGATCGACGCCGCCGCCAATCCCGGCCTGTCATCGTGGGTTGAAGACAAAGTCGCGGCCTCTGATCGGCCAGAACTGACGTCGGCTGGCATCGTCGTGTCCGGCGGCCGTGGCGTCGGATTTGAGGAGCAGTTCGCGCTGATCGAAGGCCTCGCCGATAAACTCGGTGCCGCCGTTGGCGCGTCGCGCGCGGCGGTCGACAGCGGCTATGCTCCGAACGATTGGCAGGTCGGCCAAACCGGTAAAGTTGTGGCCCCTGACCTCTACGTTGCGGTCGGCATTTCCGGTGCGATCCAGCACCTGGCGGGCATGAAGGACAGCAAGGTCATCGTGGCGATCAACAAGGATGAAGAAGCTCCGATCTTCCAGGTCGCGGACTATGGCCTGGTCGCCGACCTGTTTGACGTGGTGCCGGAGTTGACGTCCAAGCTTCTGACACGCCTTTTTGCGATCGAAGAACGCCTTGCTCCAGCAAGACCTGGCGCAGGGCGTTTTCTGTTTAAGCACCGCATGACGCTACGATTGCAACTGCTTCAACACTGCCATCGCAGCCCGGTTGTGCAGATCCGGCCCCGGTAGTAACCGCGCGGCGGCCTCTTCCTTCGGTCCAAAGAACTTGCCCAGAACGGTCCCAGTCTGTTCTTCCAACGGCTCTGTCGCAATGGTGAGTGTCGTGGCTTCGCTCGACACCGCATCCAACATTTTTTGCGTCACGAGTAACGGATCCTGGACCATGTCCGTATCTTCGGGTCCATCGGGCGCCCGGTTCGACATCCACAAAAGATGCACCGGGGCGGAAATTCTGCTTAGGAACTTGCGCATCCGGGCGACCCAAGCGGCCTCAAGCTCCGTGCGGATGATTTCGAACCGATCCTCCGATTCGCTGCGCAGATGCTTCAGCAAGTGCCGCGTGAAATGGAATTCAGTGAAATCCACCCGCGGATAGATCGTCCGCAACATCGCACTGGCCGCCACAAAGCGATCATTGCGTCGTGGATGAACTGTGTAGAATCGGTTTGTCATATTGTGCGCGCTGGTAATCTGCATCACCACCGCGTCCGCATCCTCGACCGCGGCCGCAATGGCCGGGTCGTTCATCATTACGTCCAATCCTGCGTTCACCACCCCAAGGTTCCGCACCGGCACGTCCAACGCGTCGCCCAACTGCGCCGGAAACGGTGCATGAATGAACCGGCCGAACGTCTCTGACCCACCGATGCACACCACCGCTGGCCCAATTTCTGTCGCCAATGGCCCCCGGAACCGCAACGCGGACCCTGGCAATGCCACAGGATGATAGTCCAGGGGCATGCGCCCCCGTTGTTCAAAACTCATTATTCTCGCTCCACTCAAAAGAGAGACTCACCCGAAGCCACACTGGCCTCAAACCTCTTACGAGAGTCCTAACCTTATGATTTCGCTAAAATTATCGCTTGTTTCGAGCCATAAGACCTGCCGCAAGTGCCGCACAGCACATGGCTTGTGCCGCCCCCGTCCCCGCGCCTATTGTTCGCCAGATCAATCGCCTGAGGGCGCGCGCGCCCCGAAAGGACGACCATGGAAATCCAAAGCATCGGCATTGTTGGCGCTGGCCAAATGGGCAACGGCATCGCGCATGTCTGCGCGCTTGCGGGCTACGACGTGATCATGTCCGACGTCAGCCAGGACGCTCTGAACGCAGCCACCGCGCTGATCGATCAGAACCTGCAACGGCAGGTCAGCCGCGAGAAGATTTCGCAGGCCGACAAAGACGCCGCCGTGGGCCGCATCAAAACCACACTGCGCTTGCCCGAGATCGGCCCCTCCGACCTAATCATTGAAGCCGCGACGGAGCGTGAGACGGTAAAGCAGGCGATCTTCGAGGATCTTCTACCCCACATCAAACCCACCACGATCCTGACGTCGAACACCTCCTCCATCTCCATCACGCGCCTTGCTTCGCGCACGGACCGGCCCGAAAAGTTCATGGGCTTCCATTTCATGAACCCCGTCCCTGTCATGCAACTGGTCGAACTGATTCGCGGCATCGCTACCGATGAGCCGACCTTCATGGCCTGCAAATCCGTCGTCGACCGCCTCGGCAAAACGGCTGCCACGGCCGAGGATTTCCCCGCCTTCATCGTCAACCGCATCCTGATGCCGATGATCAACGAGGCGGTCTACACGCTATATGAAGGCGTCGGAAACGTCACCTCTATCGACATGGCGATGAAGCTTGGCACGAACCACCCCATGGGCCCGCTGGAGCTGGCCGACTTCATCGGCCTCGACACCTGCCTCGCGATCATGAATGTGTTGCACGACGGTCTGGCCGACACCAAATACCGCCCCTGTCCCCTGCTCACAAAATACGTCGAAGCAGGCTGGCTGGGGCGAAAGTCTCAGCGCGGCTTCTACGACTACCGCGGCGACGGAGACCCAGTGCCAACCAGATAACTGCTCACCTGTTCATCATGCTGAATACAACTCAATCCCGCCGCCGCCCGCACCGTCGGCAGATGTGAAAGCTGGTTTTCTCCGCACACTGTAGAGCGGGGTCCATCCCGCCGTCCCGCCCGCCACTGGCGCTTTTTGACTATTGGTCAGGGTCGTCCTTCAACGACAGGGTGCGCGCCCGCAGCCATGCCATGAACTCGCGCGGCTTCTCGATCCGTCCCTGCCACTCGTCCGGGGTGATCGGGTTGCCAATAATCGGGGCCTGAGGCTTGTCGAAGGCTTTCACGACCTCGTGGATCAGCAGCCCCTGCCGAATGACCGGGCTGATCTGGTTGGCAATGTAATAGGCCCGCGTGTTCCGGCCTGTGAAGAAACAGGGCACGATGGTAGCACCTGATTTTCGGATCATCTTGGCGGTGAACACATTCCACTCACCCTCGACGGGATCGCCGAACATCCGGTCCGATGCCGCCACAGCGCCCGATGGGAATAATGAGATCAGGCCTCCCTCGTCCAGATGATCCATCGCCAAGGACCGCATCTCCAGCATCTTCTGCTGCGCGTCCGGCTCGTGAGGAAACGGGACAGAGATCATGTATCCCGCCGCCGCCTCATCAATGCCGGTCAGAAGCGCACGGGTCAGAATGCGGTAATCCTGCCGACGCCGCCCGATCAGATCCGCCAGGATCATGCCGTCCACCAACCCATGGGGATGGTTGGCGACAAACACCACCGGCCCCTCGGTCGGGATCCGCGCAAGCTGGCTGTCGGGTGTCTTCAGGTCAATACCCATGACCTTCATCGTGGCAGGCCAGAAATCCTGGCCCTTCTTCTCGCCCAACGCCTCAAACTGATGCAGCCTGCGGATGACCTGGATCTTGCCCGTCATCCATTCAATCGCCTTTATCGTGTAGCGCACGAACGGGTTCGGGAACGAGTTCGCATACGTCAGGGTCCGGCGGTCATACTGACTGCCGTGGCCTCCAAGTCGCGTGGGCGCAGGAGCGGATATCTTGCGGGAACCTAGATCGGTCACGTGCCCTCGTCTTTCACCTTCGTCCTCAGTCATATCGCTGACCGGTCAGGTATCTTCGCCGAACCGGTCGGCGACCAGAGCTTCCAGCGCATCAATCAAGTCACGTGCCTGCGCGCCACTAGTTTCGACCTCAATAAGGGTTCCCATGGAGGCTGCCAACATCAAAAGCCCCATTATACTGTCTCCGGCAGCACTCAGCCCATCGCGGCGAACGACTGCTTCGGCGTCATATTCCTCTACAACCTCAACAAATCGGGCCGAAGCGCGCGCGTGCAGGCCCTTCACATTCACGATTTTCAAGTCGCGGGTTGTGCTCGTATCAGACATGTTCACTGCTCAATCTTTTCAAGAAACTACTCCGACGCCTACGTAATCACTCTGGTGCGCCGTCGAAGCTGTTGATGTAGCGTCGCCCGGCCTCCGCGGCGCGGGCCACTGCCTCATCCACAGCAAGATGCCGGGACTTGGCCAGTTTCACCAACATTGGCAAGTTCATGCCCGTCAGAATTTTGCGATTGGCAGGCCTGCATGCCCTGAGCGACAGGTTCGACGGCGAGCCGCCATACATATCTGTCACCACCACGACCCCATCACCCTGATCCACCACGTCCGCAGCATCGCAGATTTCTCTCGTGCGACTGGCGCGGTCATCCTCCGGTCCGATTGGGATGGCAACCATTCCGGGCTGCGCACCCACGACATGTTCCGTCGCGCGCTTCATCTCAGCCGCGAGGCCTCCGTGGGCGACGATCACGATACCGATCAAAGGTGCTATGCCTCTCCATCCTCGGGCGAGGCGGCGGACCCGGTGACGGGTTGGCTGTCTCGGTACTTAGTGGCCTTGCGGTCGACGTCTCGGTGTCTTTTTGACACCTGCCAGCCGGATTCCGCAAGACTGGAGGCCGTTATCTCCGCCATTGTGACCGAGCGGTGACGCCCACCCGTGCACCCGAACGCGACGGTGAGGTGGCTTTTTCCCTCTTCCCGGAAAGCCGGCAGCAGCAGGTCCAGCATGTCGTCGACCTGCCTGCGAAACCGGTCAAACCGGGGGTCGGCGGCAACATAGGATTGCACCTGCACGGATCGGCCGTCCCGGGGCCGCAGCGCTGGCTCCCAGTGAGGGTTGCGCAGGAAGCGGCAGTCGAAGACCAGATCCGCCCCAACCGGGAGGGCACGACGGTAGGAGAACGAAGTGACCTGGATCGCCAGCCCCGGTGCCCGGTCATGAGAGAAGACCCGCCCGATTTCATCGCGGGTCTGGTGGACGGTTCGGCCGGTTGTGTCAATCAAGACGCTGGCGCGCAGGCGCAGCGGGGCCAGCATCTCGCGCTCCAGCGCGATACCGTCGGCGGGGTCGGCATCGGGAGCCAGGGGATGCCGGCGACGTGTCTCGGAAAAGCGGCGTTGCAGCGTCGCGGGTTCGCAGTCCAGGAACACCAGATCGGCGTTGTAGGCCGGGTCATCCTCCAGCCGTCCATAGGCGGCGATCAACTCTTGCGCGTCGAAGTTGCGGGTGCGCGGATCAATGCAAAGCGCCAGAGGCCGGGTTGGCGGATCGCCTTCCAGCAGCCGGGGCACAAGGCTGAGAGGGAGGTTGTCAATCGCCTCGAACCCCAGGTCTTCCAGCGCGTTGATGGCCGTGCTTCGCCCGGCGCCCGAAGGTCCGGTGATAAAGACGATATGAGCGGCCGAAGGCGTCGCAGACATGAATGGGGTCCAAAGACTAGGGATCAGGGTCGAGCTTGCCGTAGAGCATCAGGTGCAAGACCGCAGGCCCCAGACTCGGGTGTTCTGCCCCGAGGATCAACTGGGCTTTTTCGCTACGTTCCACCGCAAACCGGGATGGCGGAAGGCGGTGCGGCTCTGCCCGGCTCAGGTCAACGACCAGGCGCAACGAGGCGGTTTGCGTGATCGGGCCCGCGTTCAAAAGGCCAATCCCCCGCGCCTCTATCAAAGGTGGAGCGGTTTCAGGGCGGATAAGCATGCCGCCGTCCAGCCAGATCCCGTCGTCAGAGATAAGCTGCGCGCCATGGGCCATCAGCGCCAGCGCGAGGGAGGATTTGCCGCTGCCGGACGGCCCGAGGATCAGCACACCCTTGTCGTGCACGGCAACACCTGTGCCGCTGAATGTCAGGCGCTCGCCGTCCTGCTTGGTGGCCCAATGTGCCAAAGATTCAGGCGGCGGGCCTTCCATCGTTTATATCGGCAGGCCGACCACGAACCGCGCACCCAGTGGCTCGGAAGCGATGTCATCGTCAGTGGGGCGGATGTTCTCGGCCCAAATGACGCCACCGTGCGCCTCGATGATCTGCTTGGAGATCGCAAGGCCGAGGCCGGAGTGATTGCCGAACTGCTGCACCGGACGCTCGGAATAGAAGCGGTTGAACACCTTGGTCAGCGCCTCTTCCGGGATGCCCGGACCAGTGTCCTCGACCACGATCAATACGCGATTTTCGCGACGACGGGTCCAGAGCCGCACGGCGTCGCCGTCTTCACAGAAGGAAATTGCATTGCCCAGAAGATTCACGAACACTTGCGCCAGGCGCCCTTCCAGGCCGGCGATCAAAATTGGCTCGTCGGGCAGGTCGGCGATAAACTCCACGCCCTTCTTTTCGGCCACTTCCGCATGGTAATGTGACAGATTGTTGAGGGTCTTGACGAGGTTGAACTCTTCCTCCTCTTCCTTGACCAACTCACTATCCAGCCGCGAGGCGTTGGAGATATCACTGACCAAACGGTCCAGACGCTGCACGTCATGCTCGATCACTTCGATCAGGCGCCGGCGCTGTTCCGGGGTCTTTGCAAAATCCAGCGTCCCCACAGCAGAGCGGAGCGACGCCAACGGGTTCTTGATCTCGTGGCTGACATCGGCGGCGAATTGTTCGTTGCTGTCGATCCGGTCATAGAGCGCCGCGACCATGCCGCGCAATGCACCGGACAGCCGGCCAATCTCATCAGGGCGACCTGTCAGATCCGGGATGCGCACCCGCGTGGGCGACATCTTGCGTGCGTTCTTGTCGCGGCCAAGCTCTGCCGCGGCCGACAAATCCGATAGCGGGTTGGCGATGGTGGACGCGAGAACCAGCGAAAGACCTATGCTCACCAGCAACGCAACCACGAACATCTGCAACAATTGCTCTTGCTCGACGCGGACCAGTTGGTCGATCTCACCAGCCGCAGTAGTCACAACCAGCGCCCCGATGATCCCACCAGCCCCCTCGATCGGCGTGGCGGCGGCGTACACTGATCCGGTCGTGTCCGATCCGCGTTGTAGAACCGTGGCCCCACCCATCGCGGAAGCAACCAGCGCCGCATGGGCTTCCGGTCCCGGTGCGGTTTGCCCCTGTGGATCGATCCGGCCCAATACTCTTGATAAGCCGTCATAGATTGAGACCAGAAGATCGGTGATCAGCAGCGTCTCCCCTGGCTGGCCTTCAAGGCCCCGCACGGGGCGGGAGCCGCTGCGTGCCAATTCCTGCGTGGAGGTCACGGGGAGGCCGTCGGCGGAAAAGACATAAACGTCCACGCCATCCGACAGGCCAATGCGCGAGAGTACATTTTCGGGGTCAATCCCATCGCCCGTCATCAGATTTGCAGGCGCGGACGCGGGAAGGTTGGCCACGAAGATATCCGCGATCAGCTGCGCCTCAACCGCCAATGCCCGTTCGCGTTGCACCACGAGGCTATCGCGGAACGGATTGAGCGCCAGAAACCCGATCCCGAGGATCAGGATCGCGAGCAGGTTGAACAGAATGATCTTGCGCGCGAGCGGCGAAGAGTTCAGCGATATCAGTGAACGACGCTTGCGCGCTGCCCGCAATTCAGATTCCACCGACGATTGTGGACGATCCCAATCCTCACCCAGAACAATATCAGCCCGCTCGGCAGCACGGCGATTGGTCATAGAGACGTCAGCTGGCACAATCAGCCCCTATTCTTCGTTGTAACGGTAACCGATGCCATAGAGTGTCTCGATCGCGGAAAACTCATCGTCCACAGTGCGCATCTTCTTGCGGAGCCGCTTGATGTGGCTGTCGATGGTGCGGTCGTCGACATAAACCTGCTCGTCGTAGGCAACGTCCATCAGCTGATCGCGGGACTTCACGAAACCGGGCCGTTGGGCAAGCGCCTGCAGCAGCAGAAACTCGGTGACGGTCAGCGTGACATCACGGCCCTTCCACGACACGGCGTGGCGCAGAGGATCCATCTGTAGCTGTCCTCGATCCAGGATCGTGCTTTCCTCGGGCGCGCCGGTGGCGTCGGATGCAATCGCATCCTGGCGGCGCAGGATCGAGCGGATGCGTTCCACCAGCAGACGCTGCGAGAACGGCTTGCGCACGTAATCGTCGGCGCCCATCCGCAGGCCCATCAGCTCATCAATCTCATCGTCCTTGGACGTCAGAAAAATTACCGGCATCTGGGATTTCGCGCGCAGCCTCTGCAACAGATCCATCCCGTCCATGCGCGGCATCTTGATGTCAAAGACACCTAGGTCCGGCAATTTGCGGTTGAACGCATCCAGTGCAGACTGCCCATCATTGTATGTTTCCACATCGAAACCCTCTGCCTCAAGAGTCATCGATACAGACGTCAGGATATTCCTGTCGTCGTCGACAAGTGCAATTCGCGCCATCGGCTAAGTCCTCAGATTACTGCTCGGTGCATTATTATTTTCCAGCAGTTTCCAGTTTTCATGCCAGGGAATCAATGAAAATCACGCACTTTGCGATCCGGCACGCCAGTACTGTGGCTATTTTGCGTTAAGAACCCGTGAAGGTATGTGGCAAGAATGAGGCAGATGCGCCTTAATTGGGCCTGAACTGTCAAAAACTCCGATACGAAATAAAATTTCGCGAAGATCCGGCTATGATTGCGCTAACGTGCGTGCGCCGCCTATTCAGTCTCAAAAATGTCATGTTATAGCTGCCCTACGGTGCCGCACCCTGCGACCCGTCACATCAGTTTGGGGCCATTGCCCGCCCTACAGGAGCTTGACGCCATGACCCATGGACGTGTGAACCCCGCACATACCCTTGAGACCCAAGGTATCACGGGGCTCGGCTCGGTCTATTACAACAAGCTGGAGCCTGCGCTCATGGACGCCGCCGTGAAGCGGGGCGAAGGGCGCATCGGAAAGGGAGGCACCTTATTGGTGTCGACGGGCAAGTACACCGGTCGCTCGCCCGACGACAAGTTCGTGGTTCGTACACCGGACGTGGAAGACACGATATGGTGGGACAACAATGCGCCGATGGCTCCGGAGGCCTTTGATACGCTCTACGCCGATATGCTGGCCCATATGAAGGGTGGCGATTATTTCGTCCAGGACCTCTTCGGCGGCGCAGACCCGGCGCATCGGCTCGATGTGCGGGTTGTGTCCGAGTTGGCATGGCACAACCTGTTCATCCGCCACATGCTGCGTCGCCCGCAGGCGGAGGAGTTGGCGTCCTTCACGCCCGAATTCACTGTCATCAACTGCCCGTCCTTCAAGGCTGATCCCTCACGGCACGGATGCCGCACGGATACGGTGATCGTACTGAACTTCGAGAAGAAACTGATCCTGATCGGCGGCACGGAATATGCCGGTGAAAACAAGAAATCGGTCTTCACTCTGCTGAACTACATCCTTCCCGGCAAAGGCGTGATGGCGATGCATTGCTCCGCCAACCATGCCATCGGCGACCCTGACGACAGCGCTGTGTTCTTTGGTCTGTCCGGCACCGGCAAGACCACCCTTTCCGCCGATCCATCCCGCACGCTGATCGGCGATGATGAGCACGGCTGGTCCGACAATGGTATCTTCAACTTCGAAGGCGGGTGCTACGCCAAGACGATCAACCTCAAGCCTGAGCAGGAGCCGGAGATTTTTGATACAACGTCAAAGTTCTCAACCGTGATCGAGAATATGGTCTATGATCCGGACACGCTGGAGCTGGACTTTGACGATGATAGCCTGACCGCCAACATGCGCTGCGCGTATCCGATCGAGATGATCTCCAACGCTTCGATGACGGGTCAAGGCGGCGCACCCACGAACATCGTGATGCTGACCTGCGATGCGTTTGGCGTTTTGCCCCCCATCGCGCGGCTGTCGCCTGCGCAGGCCATGTACCATTTTCTGTCGGGCTTCACCGCCAAGGTCGCGGGAACGGAGCGTGGCGTGACAGAGCCTACGCCGACATTCTCCACCTGCTTCGGCGCGCCCTTCATGCCGCGCAGGCCGGAGGTTTACGGTGACCTGCTGCGCCAAAAGATCGCCGACAACGGCGCGACCTGCTGGCTGGTGAACACCGGCTGGACCGGTGGCGCGTTTGGCACCGGGTCGCGGATGCCGATCCACGCCACGCGGGCGCTCTTGACGGCGGCGTTGAATGGCAAGCTGAATGACGGTGAGTTCCGCAAGGATCCCAACTTCGGCTTCGATGTGCCGCTGCACTGTGAGGGTGTCGCCGATCTGCTGCTGGACCCACGCCGCACCTGGGACCGCGTCGATAGCTATGACCGTCAGGCTCAGCGTCTGATCGACATGTTCTCCGACAACTTCGCGCAGTTTGTGGATCACATCAGTGACGACGTAAAGGCCGCTGCGATCTGAGATGCTCTCCCGCGGCTCCGCCACTCGGGAGGAGCCGATTTCGTGGCTGCGGGAAAACCGGACGTAGGCAGCCGACAAAAGCTGCACTACATTGCTGTCATGACCCATGTTCCTTCGCCCTTGCTTGTGCTGCCAGTTGCGTTCGTCGCCCTCGCCACTCCTGCTCTCGCGCAGGACGCGCCCACGACCTATTCCACAGACCTGAATGTGTTCGAGTATGGCATCTTGTGCTTTTATGACGACGACGCGCTCACCAACGATCCCATGCCGTTTCCGCAGGTGAGTGCGACATTCGCTGCCGGAGGCCTGTTCGATGAAGTTCGGGTTGAGAAGACGCTGATCGTACCCGGCGTATCCGGAATGGTGGTCGGCGTAATTTCCAGCCTTGAGCCGGGGCGTTCGTATGATGTCGTCTCGACGATCACGCACACCAATCTGTCCGGCGTCAGCAGACCCGATCGCCTGCAATTGAGTTTTGATACGCAAGTCGAGATTGATTCCTGGCAGATCGAGCGGATGAGCAGTGACTTTTACGGCACCTACCGTTTCCTGACCCAGCGAGGGGTTGAGACGATCTATGACGTCACTCTGACGGTCGTGCCGCCGTCCGAGTACACTGGCCGGTACCCCGAGTGCCTGACGCCCCCCTAGCCGGAGGTCTGCCCATGACCCGATCTTTCCTCGGACCCCTCCTCGCGGCATTGCCGCTCCTCGCAGGTGTGCCTGTGTCGGCGCAAGACGGAGCCGTGCGCGTTGGCGATGGGATCGCAGAGATGGTCTACGGCGTCTATTGCGCACAGGAACCGCTGCGCGAGGAATCCGCACCTGACACAGCCAGTGGCCATATCAACATCGTCCCCTCCGTCCCCGACTTCCCGTTCCGCCAGAAGATAGTGCCCGCCCAGATCGGCATCGGATTCGGCGTCGTCTCCAGCGCGCCGCCGGGAACTGTCCACGACCCGGTGATCGTCACTGTCACGCATCCGCCATTCCGTGATTCCGGCGTGGAGGTGGAGACGTGGGAGACCGACATTGATGACGGCAGCAACCTGACCGGATTCAGCTTCGATTATGCGGACGAACTGGTTCTGGGCGCGTGGTCCTTCACCACCACCCTCGCGGACGGGACGGAACTTTATCACGTGGAATTTGAAGTGGTAGCGCCCGAACTGATGCCGCAGGTCATTTCAGCGTGTTTCGACGCGTTTATGTCTTAACGCTCCCCAGGTTAGCCGAATATCCCGCGCCGGACCAGGTTGGCCCCGGCCACGATCAACACGATCAGGGTGATCCTGCGGAACAGATCCGCGTTAATTCGGTCGCCAAATTTGAACCCCAACCGCATGCCCAGAACTGTCGGAATCAGCAGCGCTGCGGAAAACGGCGCCGTTGATGCATTCAACACGCCCGATTGCAGATGCCCCAGCACAAGGCTGACCCCGCTGACGGAGTAGACCACCCCCTGCACCAGAATCTGCCGTGCCCTGGGCGTCTGCAACGCCATCAGATACAGTACCGTTGGCGGCCCCCAGGATCCTGTTACACCCCCCATGGCCCCCGCGATCCCGCCAATCCCCCACTCCGCCATGTTCCTGCGATGAGGGGGGATGCGAAACTGCACGCCGAGCAATTGGATAAGCGACAGGGCCACGACGGGCACACCGAGAACAAGGTAGAACGCACGTTCCGGCAGATAGGTCACGATCTGCGCAACCAACAGGATCATCGCGCACACGATCACCACGTAGCGCCAGTATTCGCGGATGGCGTCCTTGATGTCCGGCCAACCGAACCGCGCCACCTGCCAGACATTGGACAGTAGCGCGGGCAGGATCACGCCGCCAAGTGCGACCAGCGGGTCCAGGAACAGCGAAAGACCCGACATGATAATCAGCGGCAGCGCGAACCCGATAGCTCCCTTCACCACACCCGCAGTCAGCGTCACCGCAAAGGCTGCCGTCCAGGCCCACAGGGGCATCAAGGTCCAAAAATCATTGATCACAGGGCAGTTCTATGCCGTGCCGATCCCCTCCGCACCCGAAATAAAGCCCGCGATCTGTGCGCGCGCGCTTTTCGCCACGACATTTTTGTGCGCAGCATGACGCAATGCAGCATTTTTGTTGCGCTGCACCTGCAAACACCCTACCCCGGTTGCGACGCCTGATATGCCCGGAGGAGACCCCAAATGCCCCGCGACGCCCACACAACGCCCGATGCCGTTCTCCTCCCTGACCTTCTGAGCCTCACAGGCAATGCGATTGCCCCGGCAACCGCCCTTCTGGACGCTGCCAAAGCACATCTGCGCGCGGAATTTACCGAGGATGGCCGAATCTCTGCCGCGCTGATCGAGAAAAACCAGACCGCCGCCCACGGGCTGGCGTGGTTGGCCACCTATGCGGAGGCTCTGCGCGAAATGCACGGATGGGCGGTGCGTCTGGAAGCGGACGGCAAATTCTCGGAGGTGGAGCAGTTGATCCTGCAAATCACCTTCGGCGAATACCTCTGGCAAATGTATGGCGGCCTGCCGATGAACCAGTCCGAACTCGTTCGTCCGCAGGACCTCGGCCTGACGCAAGACGACCAGCGGGCGATGATGACGGATGCAGTCATGACGCTGACAGGCCGCGGCAACACGCAGGCTGCACGTACGCGTCTGGTGGATCTGATGGTCGAACGCTCTGCCGAGATCACCGTCGGGGCCACGGGTCTGGACGATGAGCTGGAGATGATCCGCGAGCAGTTCCGCCGTTACGCGGTCGACCGCGTGATCCCCGAAGCGCACAACTGGCACCTGAATGATGAGTTGATCCCGATGGAGATCATTGAAGAACTGGCCGAAATGGGCGTCTTCGGCCTGACGATCCCTGAAGAGTTCGGCGGCTTTGGCCTGTCCAAGGCGTCCATGTGCGTCGTGTCCGAGGAGCTCAGCCGGGGCTATATCGGCGTAGGCTCTCTCGGTACCCGCAGTGAAATTGCGGCAGAATTGATCCTCGCAGGCGGAACCGACGCGCAGAAAGTCAAATGGTTGCCGGGACTGGCCAGCGGTGAGATTCTGCCAACCGCCGTGTTCACAGAACCCAACACCGGATCCGACCTCGGACGTTTGCGCACCAAGGCCACGCGCACAGACGGAGGGGCAGGCGATGATTGGCTGCTCAATGGCAACAAGACATGGATCACCCACGCCGCCCGCACTCATATGATGACGGTCCTCGCACGGTCGGTTGAGGGCACGGACGACTACAGGGGCCTGTCGATGTTCCTCGCCGAGAAGACCCCCGGCACCGATGAGGCCCCGTGGCAGGACGCGGGCATATCAGGTGGCGAAATCGAGGTTCTCGGCTATCGCGGCATGAAGGAATATACCGTCAACTTCGACGATTTCCGGGTCGATGGAGCCAACCTTTTGGGCGAGACCGAGGGCCAGGGTTTCAAGCAACTCATGCAGACTTTCGAATCCGCGCGCATCCAGACCGCCGCGCGGGCGATTGGTGTGGCGGCCTCGGCGCTGGACGCGGGGCTCGCCTATGCTCAGGATCGCAAGCAATTCGGCAAAGCTCTTATCGCGTTTCCCCGCGTGTCCGGCAAACTGGCGATGATGGCGGTGGAGATCATGGTCGCACGGCAGTTGACGTATTTCTCCGCACGCGAAAAAGACAACGACAGGCGGTGTGATCTGGAGGCAGGCATGGCCAAACTCCTCGCGGCGCGCGTGGCCTGGGCCGCGGCAGATAACGCGCTGCAAATCCACGGCGGCAACGGTTTTGCGCTGGAATACGGTATCTCCCGCATTCTCTGCGACGCGCGTATCCTGAATATCTTCGAAGGTGCTGCGGAAATTCAGGCGCAGGTTATTGCACGGCGGTTGCTGTCCTAGACATCCTGCGTGGACTGCTTACCTTAGGGACACCCAACCAAAGGTGCTTTCATGTCTCATCATGTCCTGCTCACCGGCGTTACCGGTTTCATCGCCAAACGTATCGCGCTTGACCTGCTTAACGCCGGGCACCACGTCAAAGGGACGCTGCGACGACGCGCTCGTGCGGAGGAGGTGATTGAGGCGGTAAAACCCCATCTTACCGATCCCGACGCGATCAACAACCTCTCCTTCGTCGAACTGGACCTGATGAAAGATGAGGGCTGGACCGAAGCCGCCATCGGGATGGACGTGCTGATGCACACAGCGTCACCATTCCCGATGTCCTCACCCACCAATGAGGATGACATTATCCGCCCCGCCGTGGACGGGACGCTGCGGGCACTCACTGCTGCGCAGAAAGCGGGCATCACCCGTGTGATTCTCACGTCCTCGGCAGTCGCGATAGAGGCCAATGACCTGCCCAACCCGCAGACCCCCGCGAACTGGACCGACACCGACAACCCGCGCGCCTCGACTTACTACAAATCCAAAACCCTGGCCGAACGAGCCGCATGGGACTTTGTGGACAAGCACCCGGAGATGAAACTGACCACGATCAACCCGTCGCTGGTCCTTGGTACGCCCCTCGACCGGCACTTCGGCACCTCGCTCAATATCATCGAGCGGATTATGGCAGGCAAGGATCCCGCTATGCCGGATATGGGGTTTGCCGTGGTCGACATCGAGGATGTCTCCGCCATGCATATCGCCGCGATGGACAGACCCGCGACCGCAGGCAACCGCTACATCGCCGCCGCCGGGTCCATCACCATGCCGCAGCTTGCGCGGCATCTGGCGGAGGCCTACCCGGATCGAAAGATCAGCACGCGCACGGCTCCCGGCTGGCTTCTGCGCGGATTGGCGCTGTTTGATCCGGCGATCAAGACGATCCTGCCGCAGCTGGGGCATATGCCGGTGTTCGATACATCCGCCACCACCCGCGAACTGGGCATAAGCTTCACGTCTGCCGACACAGCCATCGACCGCGCGGCGGCGGCGGTGGCATAGGTGCGCACCTTTCTTGCGTTGCCAATCCCGGAAAAGACCATCGCGGCGCTTATCGACCTGCAATCGACGCTGCCCACAGGCAGGCCGGTGCCGGAGGATAATCTGCACCTGACCCTAGCCTATATGGGCGACGTGTCTGAAAGTGTGCTGGAGACCCTCAACGACCTTCTGCAAACCGCGCGGTTTCCGGCGCCTCGGATCGCGTTCAATGGTCTGGGCACTTTCGCCGAGATGGAGCAAGGCCTGTCCTTCGCCGCCGTCGCCCCTTCGGACACCCTTACAGGGTTGCAGTCCAAGGTCGCCCGACTTGTCCGCACCGCTGGCGCAGAGCTGCCGCGGCGACGGTTCAGGCCCCATGTCACGCTGACACGCGCCAACCGGCAACCCAAAGGCCCCGCGCGCGACCGACTGGCCGCTGCCCTCGGCTTGGCCGTCGATATCCCCTGCTTCACCGGCCATGCGATGAACCTCTATCACTCCAGCCTGTTCCCCACAGGCGCGCGCCACGAGGTCCTTGCCACCTATCCGTTGTCTTGAGCCGATCTGCGTTCCAACGCCTCCACCAATCTCTGCCGGGCCGCGGGCAATCGCCTGTCCCCAAGGCTCCGCGCCAGATGGTGTTCCAGAAAATGCCCGGTGACGTGCAGGCCGCCGATAACGTCCGCCAGCCCGCGGGCCATCCCCTCCAGCGCCGGCGTCATCGGCAGTAACCGCCCCGCCCATTCGCCCGCAGCCGCCCGCGACACGGCGCGACCCGTGCGCGGTGAGATATAGGCGAGATCCTGCGTGACCCCGCTGACCGCACAAGCGCTGAGGTCGAGACCAAAGCCCATCTCGGCCAGAAGTGCGATCTCCCAGCTCAGGTAGGCCTCCGCCCACCGATCAGCCCCCAAGCCGTCCAACACAGCCAGCGTCCGCGCGTATAATCCGGGGTAGGGTGCGCGCTCGGGCAAGGTGAACGACAGCAGCGCACAGACCGAAGACAATCCCGCCAGCGCCACACGATCCCCCATCGCGTCCGCCGCGCGGCTCTTGATCAACTCAACCGAATACGTCCCGATATGATCCGACAGTCGTGCGCGCCAGACGGCGTCCAACTGCGCGCCCACCTGCAACAGCGGTGCCATCTTGCGCGAGGTGCCGCCGGGTACAACGCCAGCATGGCGGCCTTGCTCAACGGTGAGCAGCTCCAGGATCATGGCCGTCTCACCATGTTTTTTCGCCGTCAAAAGTATGCCATCCGCGCGCCAGTCCATGCCCGCGACTATCGCGGCTTACGGCCCACAGCGCATCAATAATTTATCTGCCCCGGTAGAAATGCGCGCGCGTCCGTGGCAACTAGTCAGCCATGTTTCCCGCTCTCTCCCCCATTGCCCGATGGACGGCCATGGCAATTGCCCTGGTGGCGCTTGCATCTGTTGCGGCTCTGTTTCTTCACAACATGCAGAGCGGACGCTATGGGGACGCGAAGGGAACCGTCTGGGCCATGGCCCGCTTCTTCACGGTGCTGACGAACCTGTTGGTGACGCTCACCTTCGCGTCTGCCGCCCTGCGCCGCGACGGCCCGCGCCCGGCATGGATCGCAGCTTTGACGCTGGCCATTGTGTTGGTCGGAGCGGTCTACCACGCGCTGCTGTCGGGAATCACAACCTATACCGGCATCGGCGAATGGGCCAACCAGGGTCTGCACACCGTCGTCCCTGTCGCCTGCCTTTTATGGTGGATTGCCTTTGCACCCAAACGATCATTGGACGTCCCCGATTTGCCGACGTTCATCGTCTGGCCCTGCGTTTACGTGGCCTATGCGCTTTGGCGTGGCGCGCGGGACAATATCTATCCCTACCCGTTCATGGACCTCGCCGAGATCCCGGCATCGTCCGTCCTGGTCAACCTTGCAGGCCTTTTGGGTATCGTACTGGTCGGCGGGTTGATAGTTGTCATGATCGGTCGCTACACGGACCGCTAGGCCAGCCCCGGCTCGTCCAGCAGATGCCGCCCCTCGCGGTCCTCTACTTCAATCACCCACAGGTCCGGGTCAAATCCCCTTTGACGGTGGACGACGGTATCAACCTCCGCCTCAGATCCTTGAGCGAGGATCATCCACGTCCTCTCTCCGGTCTCCAGATCGAAACTGCGCTGGAACAGCGTCGCGCTGCCATCAAGCGGTGACTGCTTGACCAGCACCGCCCCGGCGGTCGCATCGCCGCGCGCGACGATGAACACCGGAATGTTGGCCCCGTGCAGGCGCGACAGGTAAGCCGCGACCCAGAAGTCCGCTGTGAGGCGCGGAGTAGACCGGGATCCGCTCATATGTTTCCGTCTTTGAAGTTGAGCCCCATCTCCGAGTACCGCTCTGCCTCATCCAGCCAACCGGGCCGAACTTTGACTTGCAGGAACAGATGCACCGGGTGGCCCACGAATTCCGCGATCTCCTCGCGGGCGGCCTTGGAGACCGATTTGATCGTCTCCCCGCCCTTGCCTAGCAAGATCCCCTTATGCCCGTCACGCGCGACATAGATGATCTGGTCGATCTTGGCAGAGCCGTCCTTACGGTTCTCCCAGCCTTCGGTTTCCACGGTCAGCTGGTATGGCAACTCCTGATGCAGGCGCAGGGTCAGCTTTTCCCGCGTCATCTCCGCCGCGATCATCCGCAGGGGCAGATCGGCGATTTGATCCTCAGGATAAAGCCAGGGACCTTCAGGCATCCCAGCGGCAAGCCATGCGCGCATATGGTCAATGCCGTGGCCCTTCTCGGCAGAGATCATGAAGGTCTCGTCAAACGGATAGGCAGCGTTCAGCGTTTCGGCCAGCTTCAGCAGCACCGGCGCTTCGACCCGGTCAATCTTGTTGATGGCAAGCGCGACCTTACGATCCCCGGTGCGCTCCTTGAGGCCATCGAGAATGGCCTGCACTCCTTCGGTCAGCCCCCGCGTTGCCTCGATCAGCAGTACCACCACATCGGCATCCGCAGCCCCGGTCCAGGCCGCTGCCACCATGGCGCGATCAAGCCTGCGCTTGGGCCGGAAGAGGCCGGGCGTGTCTACGAAGACCAATTGGCTGTCGCCCTCCATCGCGACTCCGCGCAGCCGTGCGCGCGTGGTCTGAACCTTGTGGGTCACGATAGAGACCTTCGCGCCGACCATGCGATTGAGAAGCGTGGATTTGCCAGCGTTGGGCTCTCCGATCAGAGCGATGAAACCGGCGCGGGTGGTCATGGGGCGGGATCCTGTTGGGGCGTTGTCGCGGGCAGTAGCCGCATTTGGCGCGGGTGGTAAGGGGGCACACTATCGCAAGGTGACGTACGTGTGGCTGATGCGGGATTGAGTTGTACTTGGCAAGATGAAAGGCGGAGCGGAGAAAAGCGGGGCGGTTCACGCGTCACGTTCAACTCCGGCGAGCAGAGCCTTCGCGGCAAGCTGTTCCGCCTGGCGTTTGGCGCGGGCCTCGCCCTGCGCGTGTTGGCCATCGGCCAGAGAGACACGGACCTGAAACACCGGCGCATGGTCGGGGCCGGAGCGCGCCACTTCGGCGTAGCTTGGCGGCTCCATTCCACGCGCCTGCGCCCATTCCTGCAGTGCGGTTTTGGCATCGCGCGCGTCATCCTCGATTTGCGACACACGCTGCGCCCAAAGGCGGATCACAAGATCGCGCGCCGCACTGAAGCCTCCGTCGAGGTAGACGGCTGCGATCACAGCCTCCATCGCGTCCCCCAGCAGAGCCATGCGGCGGCGGCCCCCTGCTGACATCTCGGACTTGCCGAGACGCATCGCCGCGCCAAGATCGATCTGGCGAGCGACGTCGGCGCAGGCCTCCTTGCGGACCAGCGCGTTGAAGCGCGGCGCCAGGGTACCCTCGCGAGCCTTTGGATCGGCAGCAAGCACGGCCTCGGCCATCACCAGACCCAAGACGCGATCCCCAAGGAACTCCATCCGCTGATTGTCGCCCCGCGTGGGAGAAGACAGCGAGGAATGCGTCAGCGCGCGCGCCAGAAGGGCCGGGTCGTCAAAGACGTACCCCAACCTTTCCATGAAGGCAGTCTGATCGCGCGACGGCTTCACGCGGACCTACTCGATCGCCCGGAAGAACCGATCCGCGCGCCATGTCCAGAAGTAGACCATCCGGTCGCCCGCGCTGGAAAAGATTACCCGATCCGCGCGGCCCAGAAGGTTCTCGGCCGGGACAAAGCCCACGCCCCCAACAGATTGTGGGAACCGTGAGTTGATGGAGTTGTCGCGGTTGTCGCCCATGACAAAGTACTGCCCGTCCGGAACAACAAACTCCGGCGTGTTATCGCCGCGGGTACCATCCTGTATATTCAGGATCGAATGGGTCACGCCGCCCGGAAGCTCCTCGGTGAACCGTTCCTTGGAGCAGATGCCACCCTCGCCGACGGGAGCATTGGCACAGCGTGGCGAGTGGCCTTGTGGCCCCTGTGGCTCAGCCACTTCTTCAAACGGCTCTTCCGGCGTCAGACGCACGGGGTCCCCGTTCAGATATAACACGCCGTCAATCACTTGCACCCTGTCGCCAGGCAAACCGATCACCCGCTTGATGAAGTCGGTGCCGTTGGTCGGATGACGAAACACCACAACATCGCCGCGCTCGGGTTCCGAGCCAAAGATCCGGCCCGAGAACGGGCACATCGAAAACGGGCAGGAGTACCGCGAGTAGCCGTAAGCCATCTTGTTCACGAACAGGAAATCGCCGATCAGCAACGTATCCTTCATCGAGCCTGACGGGATCCAGAACGGCTGGAAAAACAGCGTGCGGAATATCCCTGCTATCACCAGCGCAAACACGATGGTCTTCACCGTCTCGATTACGCCGCCTTCAGCTTTGGCTTTGGCTTTGGCCATCGCGCTGTCCTTCCTGCTTTAGACCCAATTTCTCAACACGCCCTCTTGCCCGCGCGGCACGCGGCAAGTCAAGCGGGCCTCATTGCAAATTCGCGCGACCCGACCTCGCGCTCCCCTGCTTCAACTTGCAAAATACAACTCATACACCGCATCAGCTGCTCTAAATGTCGGTGCGACGGCTCGCCGCGCCGACGGCCGGTCGCGCTTCGTCCTCTTCCGGATGCAACGCCTCGATCAGCACCATGGCCTGTGCCCAGGGGTGATCGTCGGTTAGAGTGACGTGGATCGTGGCGACATGGCCATCGGGCGTCATCGCCTCCAGCCGCTCTCGCGCCCAACCCGTGACCTCCATCACCGGCTGGCCTGTCGGCAGATTCCGCACCGACATGTCCTTCCACGCAATGCCCATGCGCAGACCCGTGCCGAGAGCCTTGGAACACGCTTCCTTTGCGGCCCACCGCTTGGCATACACGGCGGCGGGCTGCGGCATCCGTTCTGCCCTTGCCTGCTCCCTTTCGGTAAAAATGCGATTGCGAAAGCGGTCGCCAAAGCGATCCAGTGTGCCCTGGATGCGCTCGATATTTGCCAGATCTGTGCCGATGCCAAGGATCATCTCTGCTCAACCGCAGCCAATGCGGGGTGCAGCGTGGTGGCTACCGCACCTGAACCACCCGTCGCTGTCCTTTGCGACCGCGCCACACATCGAAGTATCACCGAGCGCATATCCCACGGAAATCGCACCCATGACAGACTCATCGGTTCGGTAAAATCTCTGCCGCCATCCACACCCGCCCGAACGGACTCCCGCAACGACACAAGACCAGGGGCTTGACCATCGCTCAACGGCAGATCAACTCCTGAATGAAAGAGGCACTCAATTGCCTCCACCTGGGCCTCCGTAGCGCAGTCTGGCACACCAACCTTTGGCAATAGTCTTTCAACATTCTCCACTGGCAAGCTGGTCATCCCCGCGCCTTGTCCATGCGTGCGCGCATCTCGGCCATGGCGGCTGGCAGACCCACAAAAACAGCTTCCCCGATCAGGAAATGACCGATGTTGAGCTCCGCCACGTCGGGCAGCGCGGCAATGGGGGCAACGGTGTCGTAGGTGAGGCCATGGCCCACATGCACCTCCATCCCCAGATCAGTGCCCCGCTTCACGCCGTCGATCAACCGCGCCAATTCCGCGTCTCGTGCGTCGAAATTACCCTCGGCGTCAAAGTCGGTATACGCCCCTGCGTGCAGCTCAATCACCGGCGCGCCGATCCGCGCGGCCGCCTCGATCTGCGACGTCTCCGCTGCGATGAACAGCGACACGCGGATGCCGGCCTCGGTCAGGGGCGCGATATACGAGGCCAGACGGTTGTCATCGCCCGCCACCTCCAGCCCGCCCTCGGTCGTGCGTTCTTCACGCTTTTCCGGGACGATGCAGACCGCATGGGGCATATGCGCCAGCGCAATGCGCTGCATCTCAACGGTTGCTGCCATCTCGAAATTCAGCGGAATTCCGATTGCGCCCATGATCGCAGCAATATCGGCGTCGCGGATATGGCGGCGATCCTCGCGCAGATGCGCGGTGATCCCGTCAGCCCCCGCCTGTTCCGCCACCACAGCGGCGCGCACCGGATCAGGCAGCGCACCGCCGCGCGCATTCCGTAACGTGGCGACATGGTCGATGTTCACACCCAGACGCAACCTATCCATGACCTGCTCCCTTCCTTCGGTCCGTCAGCGGGCCTACTCCGCCGCTTCCGCCTGCTTTCGCAGCTTTTCCATCTTCTTGCGCAGCCGCCCTGCGCGGGCCTTCTGGTAGGCACGGATCAGGGGAACGCTCAGATAATAACAGACGATCCCGCTTGCCAGACCGGGGATCAGGCCGCCGACGAACCACGGCCAGACAACCGTATCCCAGAAGTACGACAACTCGCCCCATTGGGCACGCTCTGGCGTGAAGATCGCCCGAAAGTTGTGCCAAAGGTCAGTCGCCGCCCCACCGAAGCGCTGGAACAGGCCGTCATTCACCTCTGCAGCGGGCCGTGTACCCAGCATGAAATGACCCAGTTGCAGCGACATGTAGGCAATCGGCACATAGGTCAGTGGGTTGCCGATGAACGTGGCCAGCAACGCCGCAATGATCGAGCCGCGCATGACCCGCGCGAGAAGCGCCGCGATGACGAAATGCAAGCCAAAGAACGGTGTGAACACCGTGAGTGTGCCCGCAAACACGCCGCGTGCGATCTGCTCCGGCGTTCCGGGCAGGCGCCACATCCGGTGCTGGACGTATTGCGCCGCACGCAGCCATCCACCGCGTGGCCATAACACCTCACGGATCACCTGATACCATGGTCTGTAATCGCGGCGTCTGAACACGCGGTTCCCGGCCTCCCCGTCAACTCTTCACTTTCAAAGCATATATGGGCCGCTTACGGCCTGCGGTCTAGGTCGCGAAAGCGATCAGACGTCGCAACATCCGAATCCGCCTCAACCGCCAGCATGACCGAGTGCATATGTTCGGCGTCGCGCACGTCCACATCAATGAGAAGGCGGAAGAAATCCGGCTTGCGGTCAATGAAATGCAGGTCCGAGATATTGGCGTTCTGCTCGCCGATCAGCGTGCATATCCGGCCCAGAGCGCCATTCTCGTTCGACAGCACGACGTTGAGCGTCACGTTGTGGACCGGCGCGTGCCGCCCCTCATTCCAGTTGAGGTCGATCCATCGGTCCGGCTCGTTGTCGTAGGTCGCAAGGACCTCGCAGTCGATCGCATGCACGATCGGCCCCTTGCCATGGTAGGTGATGCCGACGATGCGTTCTCCGGGGACGGGCTGGCAGCACTGCGCACGCAATGTCCGCGCGCCCGGAGGCAGGCCGATGACCGCGCGGCCACCTTCGACGGCGGGTTGATCCTCTGTGTGGGCGATCTCGGGGTATAGCTCTCCGACCACCTGCCGCGCGCTCAACTCCGCCGACCCGATGCGCGCCAGCACCTCATCCGCATCGCGCAGCATCAACGCTTTTGCAGCCGTGCGCAGCGCCTTTTCAGTGGCCGTCTTGCCGATCTGCTCGAACGCGACGCGGGCCAGCTCGCGGCCCAGTTTGATGAAACGGTCCCGGTCCACTTCGCGCAGACTGCGTCGGATCGCCGCCTTGGCGCGGCCCGTCGTCGCAATGTCGATCCATGTGGCCTGCGGGGTCTGTCCCTCCGCCGTTATGATCTCCACCGATTGCCCGTTCTTGAGCCGCGTCCAGAGTGGCACCCGCAGCCCGTCGACCTTTGCCCCAACGCAGGAATGCCCGATCCGAGTGTGGATCGAATAGGCCAGATCAATCGGTGTCGCCCCGCGCGGCAGCTTCACAACATCACCCTTGGGCGTGAAGCAGAACACCTGATCGGAATACATTTCCAGTTTCACGTGTTCCAGGAATTCATCGTGATCTTCGGCATTCTCGAACCGCTCCGTCAGGGCCTCCAGCCATTTGGCAGGATCGACCGCAAACGGGTTTTGTGTGCGCACTCCGTCGCGGTAGGACCAGTGCGCGGCCACGCCGCTTTCGGCCACATCGTGCATCTGGCGCGTGCGGATCTGCACCTCCACGCGCTTGCCGTCGCGCCCGCTGACGGTGGTGTGGATCGACCGATAACCGTTGGTTTTCGGCTGCGAGATATAATCCTTGAACCGCCCTGGAACCGACTTCCAGCGCTGGTGGATCGCCCCCAGCACCCGGTAGCACTCATCCTCGGTGGTCGTGATCACCCGAAAGCCGTAGATGTCCGACAGGCGCGAGAACGCCAGCTTCTTGGCCTGCATCTTGCGCCATATCGAGTACGGCTTTTTTGCGCGCCCATACACCGTCCCGCGTACGCCGTGTTTGGTCAGCACCGCCTCAATGTCCGAGGTGATCTTCGGGATCGCGTCACCGGTTTCGCGTTGCAGCGTGATGAACCGCCGCAGGATGGAGCTGCGCGCTTCCGGGTTCACCACCCGAAACGACAGATCCTCCAACTCTTCGCGCATCCAGTGCATACCCATCCGACCCGCCAGGGGTGCGTAGATATCCATCGTCTCCTGTGCCTTCTGGCGCTGCTTTTCGGGGCGCATATGACGGATCGTGCGCATGTTGTGCAGCCGGTCGGCCAGTTTCACCAGGATCACCCGCAGGTCCTTGGACATCGCCATGAACAGCTTGCGGAAGTTCTCGGCCTGCTTGGTTTCCCGGTTGCTCAACTGCAGGTTTGTCAGCTTGGTGACACCATCCACCAGTTCTGCAATCTCGGGCGAGAAACGGGTGGAGACCTCGGAATAGGTCGAGCCGGTATCTTCAATCGTATCATGCAGCAGCGCCGTGACCAGCGTTGCGTCGTCCAACTGCTGCTGCGTCAGGATCGCGGCGACCGCTACGGGATGCGAGAAATACGGCTCTCCGGAATGGCGCGTCTGCCCCTTGTGCATCTTTGCGCCGTAGGCAAAGGCATCGCGGATCAGCGCTTCATTCGTTCTGGGGTTGTAGGCGTGGATCAACTCCAGCAGGTCATCGGCATCAATGGTCCCGTCCGAGACCACGTCCGCCACCGACCCTTTCGCTGGAGCCACCTTATTTCTGGCCTTGCGCTTCCATAAGCGCGCGCAGCATCTGCTCTTCGCTCATGTCATCCTGGGCCGGGCGATCCTGCTCGACACCCTGCAACAGCGCCATGGCGTCTTCTTCAGGCTCGTCGACCTCGATCTGGGTCTGGTGGCTCTCGATCAACCGCTCGGTCAACTCAGCCGCGCCCTGCGTCTCATCCGCAATCTCGCGCAGGGCGACGACGGGGTTTTTGTCGTTGTCGCGGTCCACGGTCAGCGGATCGCCAGCAGCGATTTCGCGGGCGCGGTGGCTCGCGAGCATGACCAGATCAAACCGGTTCGGAACCTTATCAACGCAATCTTCAACCGTGACGCGGGCCATGGGACACTCCAGAGACTAGAAACCATTAGGGGTTAAAGGCGCTACATAGGGGCGGTAGCCGCGGATGACAACCAGATTCGCTTTATTTGGCGGCAGCCGGGACAGGTCGGATATACGCCAGTTCTTCCTCCGCGACAGCCGCCAGCATCTCGCGCACGCTGCGCCCGGTTGCGGGGTTTACCCAATCGGGCGCCACATCGGCCAGCGGAACCAAAACAAACCCGCGCTCCGCCAGCCTTGGATGCGGCAGGATCAATCGATCCGGAATGGCCCGTGCGGCCTCCAGGGGCGTCAGCGCCGCCCATTCCGCGCGCGTCGCCGCATCGGGCGCGATCACGTCACCCAACCCGATCAGGTCCAGATCCATCACCCGCGCCTCCCACCGATCGCGACGCGTGCGGCCAAATCCCGCCTCGACCTCGTGCAACAGCCCAAGCAGGTCATCGGCGCTGCCCTGCCATTGCACCGTCATCGCGCCATTCACGAACATCGGTCCCGAGCCTACCGGAAAGGCGGGCGTGTGGTACAGTCGGCTCATTTGAAACCGTCCTCCCGCACGACGTCCCAAGCGGTTCATCGCGCTTGGCACCGTGATTTCTGGCAAAATACCGCCGGAAGGCAGGTTTGCCCCCACGGCAATCAAGCCAATCGTCGCGTCATGTGTCATAAGGGTTCCGTATACCTGTTCACTTCTCAGTGTACGTCCTGCATACCTAATCTGGGACGTGTTGCCAATTTCCGGCAGACAAACGCGTTCCGAGCCGACACTCACTCACGAACAACGGACACCACAATGTTTTACCGAGACGAACGTCTTGCGCTTTTTATCGACGGCTCCAACCTCTATGCCGCTGCAAAAGCGCTGAATTTCGATATTGATTATAAACTGTTGCGATCGGAATTCATGCAGCGCGGCAAACTTTTGCGCGCATACTATTACACCGCCCTGCTGGAGAATGAGGAGTATTCTCCCATTCGCCCGCTGGTCGACTGGCTGCACTACAATGGCTTCCAGATGGTCACCAAACCCGCCAAAGAATTCACGGACAGCCAGGGTCGCCGCAAGGTGAAGGGCAACATGGACATTGAACTGGCTGTGGACGCGATGGAAATGGCCGAACATGTCGATCACATCGTGATTTTTTCAGGCGACGGCGATTTCAGGCCTCTGGTGGAGGCAGTGCAGCGCAAGGGCTGCCGGGTGTCTGTGGTCTCCACGATCCGCAGCCAACCCCCGATGATCGCCGACGATCTGCGCCGCCAATGCGATAACTTCATCGAGTTGGAGGACCTGCGCGATGCCATTGGCCGCCCCCCCCGAGAGCCTCGGCTGGAGGAGCGCGAGCCCGTGAGCGCCGACACTGAGTGACAGCCGGGCACCCCGACGGGCATCCCCGTCGGGCATCGCGACTCTGCGCGTCGCACCGGAAGAACGCCGATGTCCTTATTGCTTGCGCAATACCGTGATCTGGAAGGCCTGTTGGTTGCCCTTGGGGGTGACATGCACATGCTGTGTGTCCTCCACCCGGAGGAACTTTTCATGCAACACCGCTTGCACCTCGCCCACCAGCGCGTCTGACGAATAGCGCTGGACCGGGAGGTTGGAACACATGTCCGGTCCATCCTCCGCGAATGTCGCGATGATCGCATGCCCGCCGGATGCCAGCGCACGATCCATGGTGTGCAGATACAAAATCCGGTCCTGCGGCTCCACAAGGAAATGGAAGACGGCCCGGTCATGCCACAGGTCGTAGGTCCGCTTCGGCTCCCATGCCGTGACCGATCCGACGATCCAATCCACATTCTTCGCCCGCGCCCCCAGCCTGTCACGACTAACATTCAGCGCCGCCGCTGACAGGTCCAGAACACTGACATTTCGGTACCCCGCGTCCAGAAGCGCGTCCGGCAATCTTGATGCGCCACCTCCAATGTCCAGCACGCCACCCTCGGTCGATCCGTAGCGTGCGATCAACTCCAGTGACCGCTGCGGCGTGGTTTCGAACCAGGTCAGCGCGTCTTCGTCCCGCGCCCCGTAAACGTTATCCCAATGCTCGGTACGATCTGTCATTTGCCCTCCGATCAGGATCCTAGACCTGGCGGAATGGGCAGACAAGGACTGGACCTGCCCCCTCATCACGCTTACCTCTGTGTCCCAGCCGGAGTATGACCATGTCCAAGCCCCCCCTCACCCTCTACCTCGCCGCTCCGCGCGGCTTTTGCGCCGGCGTGGACCGCGCCATCAAGATCGTGGAAATGGCGTTGGAGAAATGGGGCGCTCCCGTCTATGTCCGGCACGAGATTGTCCACAACAAATACGTGGTCGATGACCTGAAAGCCAAAGGCGCGGTGTTCGTGGAGGAGCTGGACGACTGCCCCGCGGACCGACCGGTAATCTTCTCCGCCCATGGTGTGCCCAGATCCGTGCCTCAAGCGGCGCAGGCGCGCGACATGGTCTATGTCGATGCCACCTGTCCGCTGGTCTCCAAGGTGCACATCGAGGCGCAACGCCACCACGACAACGGCCTGCAGATGATCATGATCGGTCACAAGGGTCACCCGGAAACGGTTGGGACCATGGGCCAGTTGCCAGCGGGCGAGGTGCTGCTGGTCGAGACCGCTGACGACGTGGCGACAGTGAGCCCTCGCGATCCGTCCAAACTGGCCTTCGTCACCCAAACCACCCTGTCGGTGGACGACACGATCGGGATCGTTGAGGCCCTCAACGCCCGTTTCCCGGCCATCGTCGGCCCCCACAAGGAAGACATCTGCTACGCCACCACCAACCGGCAGGAGGCGGTCAAGGCCATGGCGCCGAACTGCGACGCGATGCTTGTGGTGGGCGCACCCAACAGCAGCAATTCAAAACGCCTCGTGGAAGTCGGCTCCCGTGCCGGATGCAGTTATTCCCAACTGGTGCAACGCGCCACGGATATCGACTGGCGCGCTTTGGACGGAATTACCTCGCTCGGCATCACCGCAGGCGCCTCGGCCCCGGAAGTGCTGATCGAGGAAGTCATCGCGGCTTTCGAGGCCCGCTACACCGTCACCCGCGAAGTGGTGGAAACGGCGGTGGAAAACGTCGAATTCAAAGTGCCAAGGGTGCTTCGCGTGCCTGCTTGACGGACTAGGCCTGCAAAAAGCAGAATGCAGTTCGGCAGGTGGACCGAATTTGCCACTCGGTGCAGGTTTTAGGGCCTCCGCATCCAGAAACGTGGCATAAGGGAAGTCGATGCCCCAGCCAATTATCCGGGATCTTGTATATCAATGGCCGCAGACCCGGACTGGAACGATTTCAAGATTATCCTGGCGCTGGGTCGCGCCGGATCGATCGCAGGGGCCGCGCGGCTTCTTGATATCGATGCATCGACCATGAGCCGCAGGCTTGCAGCGGCCGAGTCGGCCTTCGGTGCGGTGCTGGCAGTGCGCGACGGCCGCGCATTTTCTCTCACAGGTGAGGGGAAGTCGGCCTTTGCCGCTGCGGAAGCGATGGAGAACGCTTCCGACCGTGCACGCGCGGAAGTTCGCGGCGCGCGCAAGTCTCTGGACGGAATCGTGCGCCTCGCCTGTCCGCCTGTGGCGATCCGCTACCTGGAGAGGTTCCCGGAAACTGTGTCCTCGGTCCACCCCGGACTTGGCGTGGAGATGTTGTCGGGGCGCGCGCCGGTCAACCTGGCGAAAGGGGAGGCCGATATCTCGATCCGCGCCGTGCGCCCGGCCGATATGGATCTTGCGGTTGCGCATTCGTTTGGACTCGGGTCGGGGATTTTCGCCGCGAAGTCCTACCTGAAGGCGCATGGCCGTCCCAACACACATGCGGAGGTCACAGGCCACCGGCTGGTGCGCTATGCGGAGCCATTCCTGCACATGCCGCCCTTCGCCTGGGCTGAGCAGTTCGCGGAGCCGGACGCGCCGACCATCCGCGTCGACAACGTCGATATGGCTCAGCACAGGATCGCGAGCGGATCGGGCATCGGGGTGTTGTACTGCATCGCGGGGGACACCGATGATCGGCTGGTACGGCTTTTCGACGAGCCCATCGACGTGATCGACATGAATATCGTTTACCATCAGTCGATGCGCGGATCGGCGCGGGTGCGCGGCGTACTCGATCTCCTGATCGCGTTCCATGTCGAACAGCGCGCGGCCTTGAGAGGCGTCTAGCCTGACAGCCCGACGCCCCTCGGATTCAGCGGTACAGATGGGTCGCCTCGAATTCAAGCTCAGTGGGGGGCGCGGGGAAACTGCCCCTGACCCCGCGCCCCATGACCGGGGCGAAAACCTCGGTCACGAAGCGATCCCAGCTGTCCTTCGACCGTTGAATGGCGATCACCTGAAAGCCACCGGGCACAGGACCTGCGGCATGGATGATCTGACCGTCGGGGATGCGACCAAGCTCCCCGTGCATGGCCAGCATTGCGGCCTCATATTGCGCGCAGGTGCCGGAGGGGAAGAAGTGGGAAATGACATAGGGCATTGGAGTCTCCTGTCGTGTTACGTGCTGGTTTCGTGTGGTAATGGGCCACCGGCGGAGGCATCTCCGCGGGTCACGGCGGGCATTCTTGCGCTCGGGGGTCCCATCCCGCCCGTGAGGTCGGAGACACCGGATTCGATCCTCGTGATCCGGTCGCCACGCTTGTGATGGACGATCATGGCCCCCTCGCGCGATCCGCTGGCGAAAGACAGGATCGTATGTACGACAAGAATGTCTTCATTCTCGTAAAGACACCGCATATCCTCGATCGTGCGGTTGCCGGGACGCCAGACCCTCGTCAGCAGGTCCCGCATCCCATCGCGGCTGATCGTGTCGCCGGATTTGTGACGGACATATTCAAAATCCTCAGTCAAAAGGGCGGCGTACCGGTCCGCGTCGTCTGCGCGCATTGCGGCTTCCATCTCTGGGAAAATCTGCATTTGGTGGCTCCTGGCAGGCCAGCGGTATCGGCGCCCTGACCAGGAGCGTCTTCGCAGGACATCGGGTTTTTTGTTGATACACCGGCACGGGACCGGCGATGGACGTAGGTTAGCCGGCGTCACCAGTCGCGTCGACACGCACCGCTGCACGGGACGATTGCAGAATTACCCGCCTTTTGATCGTGACCTGCCAGAGTGTGCCGATGAGTTTTGGCGCAGAGCGCGGCGTATTGATTTCAGATGCGGGCATCGGATGAAGGCGCAGCGTCGGTCACTCTCCGCACGACGCAGCCCACCGCATTATCCGCATTGCGAAGTGGTCGCGGCGCGCCCTACACTCCGCCCATGTGCACCCTCACCAACACGGCACCCGCTCCAGTTAAATCCGACGTCCTGAACACAGCCCGAGATCGGATCACAATCGCGCCCGGCCGCGCCGCAGTCAGCCCTCGCCGCTTCCACCGTCCCCCCGTCCGGGACCCTCGGCCCCGGGACTAATGCCGCCTTCAAAGGCCGCTCAGAGCAACCTCAAGCGAAACTGATATGCGTTTGATATAGCATTCACCGGGGCCAATCCTCGCAACACGCCCCAATCGGATACTCCCGCATGACCGCTTCTCTTGACCCCGATATCGTGTTGTCCCGTCCCCTCATGGCCAACCTCGCGACAGTCAGCGCGGACGGCGCGCCGCGCAATGCACCGGTGTGGTTCGCATGGGAGGACGGCGTTCTTTGGATGCTGTCGGACGCCTCCTCCAGCAGTGCCGCGCGTGTGGCGGCAAACCCGAACGTCGCGGTGGAGGTCGTGGATTACGACAACAAACGAGGTCTTCTACGCCACGTCGGGCTGCGAGGTCAGGCCCGTGTCGAGCCGATGGACACTGCACTGTTCAAACGCCTCCTGCGCCGCTACCTCGGCCCGGAAGACACGCAGAACCAATGGTTTGTCGATACAATCGCCCGCATCGAGGATCCCGACGGACGGCTCATCCGCCTTGCACCCGACAGTATATTCGCCAAGGATGTCAGCTACTTTCGTACCGGGCCCGATGTGGCCAAACCGCTGAGGCCAGCCCGATGATCACCGTCCAGTTCCTGCTCACCGCGCTCGTGGTGGTGATCGCACCCGGCACAGGGGTCCTTTACACGTTGGCTCTGGGTCTTGGACGGGGCCGGACAGCGGCCCTTTGGGCAGCCCTTGGTTGCACCTTCGGCATCGTGCCGCACCTTCTTGCCGCCACCCTTGGCCTTGCTGCCGTTCTTCACACGTCCGCGCTTTTGTTCACCATTGTCAAATTTTTGGGCGTCGGATACCTGCTCTACCTCGCCTGTTCGGCCCTGCGTTCCGGCGGCGCACTGGCGATAGAGCCCAACACCGCGCCAGAGCCCGGCCTTGCCATCGCCAAACGCGGTGCGCTGATCAATATCCTCAACCCCAAATTGTCGATCTTCTTCTTGTCCCTGCTGACCCCGTTCCTCAGCGGGAACGCCGCGACGGTCCCGCAAGAGACGCTGCTTCTCGGCGGCGTTTTCATGGCGATGACCCTTGCTGTGTTCATCCTCTACGGCCTCTTCGCGGCCACCGCACGCTCCCATATTCTCGGCTCCGTGCGCATCATGGCGTGGCTTAACCGATCCTTCGCGGCAATCTTCGCGCTTCTCGCTGGCCGCCTCGCACTGGAACGCGCCTGATACGATCCACAGACCCGCACCGCCTGCTGACCGGACTGGCATGGTGCGGCGGGGAGGGCGGGTGGGCGTCGTGCCATGCCGGTCCGCCCTTGCCTCCCGCAGCCCCGCTCCATCTTCCCGCTGCGGTCGCGTATCCCGATCTCCGCCATTCCCCTCGATCTTGCAGGCCTGATCCCGATCCTCCGGAGCGTGTCATCCTCCACCGGCCTTTGCTGGCGCACCTGCCCGGACCGCGCCGGTGTGGGGGATGCCCCAGAGGCTCTTTCTCACAAGTGTGGTTGTGTTTTGCCTCATGATCGGGTTCCTCTTCGCGGCATGAGCGATGATCAGACAATTGCCGTCTACGAGGCTCGGGCTGCGGGCTATGCGGACCTTGCGATCAGCCCCGGCCAAGCCCGCGCCCTCGAAACTTTTTTGGAAACTTTGCCCGCCCGCGCCCATATTCTCGACCTCGGCTGCGGCCCCGGTTTACACGCCCGCGCCTTCATGGACGCGGGCCACAGCGTTGATGCGATCGACGCCGCGCAGGCCTTCGTGGACGCCGCCATCGCGCGAGGCGCGCCCGCGGGGCTGGCCACATTCGACGCCATCACCGGCACGGATATCTACGACGGTATCTGGGCCAGCTTCAGCCTTCTGCATGCGCCCCGCTCCGACGTGCCTCGTTACGTCCACGCCCTTGCCACGGCGCTGAAACCGGGCGGCACAATGTTTCTCGGTATGAAAACCGGCACCGGAGAGGACCGCGATCCGCATGGGCCGCCACTACTGCTATTTCACACCGCAGGAGTTGGAGACTATGTTGACCAGTGCCGGCCTCACCATCACCCACCGCGAAGACGGCCGGGAGGCCGGGCTCGCCGGGACAGTCGATCCCTTCACGCTGCTCCATGCAAAGGCCCCGCCCCATGCCTGACCTCATCGCCTACACGGACGGCGCGTGCTCCGGCAATCCCGGCCCGGGTGGCTGGGGTGCAGTGCTGCGCGCGCGCGACGGTGACACTATCATCAAGGAGCGGGAGTTGAACGGCGGCGAGGCCGATACAACCAACAACCGCATGGAATTGCTCGGCGCGATCAATGTGCTGGAAGCGCTGGAGCGCCCCTGTGCCCTGACCATCGTGACCGACAGCGCCTATGTGAAGAACGGGATCACCGGATGGCTGCATGGCTGGAAGCGCAACGGCTGGAAGACCTCCACCAGAAAACCCGTGAAGAACGTCGATCTGTGGCAGCGGCTGGATGAGGCGCAGGCCCGCCACGATGTGACGTGGGAATGGATCAAAGGCCACGCGGGCCACGAGGGCAATGAGCGTGCGGACGAGCTGGCGCGGGCAGGAATGGCCCCGTACAAGACCTCGTCGCGCAAGTGATATGAGCATCGCCACCCCCCTCGACACTGCGGCGGTTCTGGTCTTCGCGCTGACCGGCGCGCTGGCGGCATCGCGGGCGCAACTCGACATCGTGGGGTTCATCTTTTTCGCCGCCATCACGGCGGTCGGCGGCGGCACGTTGCGCGACCTGCTGCTGGGGCGGGATCCGGTATTCTGGATCGCGGACACGACGCCGCTGGCGCTGGCCGCCGGGGCGGCGGTCGTGGTGTTCTTCACCGCGCATCTCATGGAGAGCCGCCTGAAATGGCTGATCTGGCTGGACGCCGCAGCCCTTGCCATCGCGGTGGCGGCGGGCGTGTCGGTGGCGCACGGCATGGGGGTCAGCACCGGCGTTGTGCTGGTCATGGGGGTGGCCACGGGCACCTTCGGCGGGTTGATGCGGGACGTGGTCGCAAATGAAGTGCCGCTGGTTCTCAAACAAGGCGAGCTTTACGTCACCGCCGCTGTCGCGGGGGCGGGGGTGTCGCTCCTCAGTCTGAACGTCCTTGCAGAGGACACGATCTGGCCCACGATCATCGGCATCGCGGTGACGTTCGGATTGCGGGCGGGATCCTTGCTGTTCGGGTGGAGCCTGCCTGTCTACAGGAGCACGCCACCGCGATCCTAGGCGGACAGGGTCAGGGCGATCGAGCCCTTGGGCGGCGCTGCTCAACCTTGAGCAAGAGCGTAACCATCTGATAACAATACATTTAAAAAATTCATTAACCTTTCAGTAAGGATCAGGGCACCGCGTCAGCACCATGGCGACAGACGGTCTCTGCGGGGTCGTGACGGCGATGGGGCCGCAGCCTGCGCCGCACCGGGAGCGGTGTGCGATGACCGCAGCCGCGCCGGAATGCTTGACACCGGCACACCAAACGGCGGTACTTGGCGTCATCGCGGACGCAACCGCCACGACAACGGGCGCACCGCCCTCTGCGCCGCCCTCTGCACCCTGATCGTGAACCGCGGGGCCCCTGCGTGCAGCAAACACCCCCCGCCGCGCCCCGACCTCACAGGATGCACCGATGACCGCTCAGGACCGCCAAGACGCCTTCGCCCTGCTCATCCTGCGCCTCGGGCTGATCTGGTTCATATTCCTCTGGGCCGCCCACAAGATCATCGTGCCGGGGCAGTATCGCAACCTGGCGCAGAACATTGACGGCGTGACGCTGTCGGAGGCACAGATCTATGCCACCGCCTATATTCAGATTGCCCTGTGCCTGCTTGGGCTGGTCGGGATATTGCGCCTGTTCAGCTACGGCGGCCTGCTTGTCATGCACGCTTTCACGGTGTCCCGACGGTGGGAGGGATTTCTTGACCCCTTCGCCCTCAACGAGGCGGGCACGTTTCCGATCAATCGCAATCAGGTCATAGATCTGGCGGTTCTTGGAGCCTTCATCGCCCTGTTGCTTCTCAGACACCGCGATCACTTTTCGATTGGCGGCTGGCTGGCCCGGCGTCGGGGCGGCGCGCGGTGGTGGTACTGAAGCGCACCTCCACTTTTCCGAGAGCACCCCTCTTGGTGCCAGGACGCCCCTCATCAGGACCCACTCCGTCCCGGCGGTTTGCCAACCCATGGCCTGCCACCGTGCTCATCTGCAACACAAAATCGGCATCTTGCGGGGTTGCATTGCGGATGGTTGGCAAGGAGGCCTCCTAGTCGAACGTCCCCGTCACCCGACCCAGAACCATGAAGGCGCGCGCGGTGCGGGTGTCGGCCAGATGCGCGATATCCTCGTCACTGGCGGTCTTTTCGAACTCCATGAAGGTGCGGTCAAAGTGGCGCAGGAAGTGGTGAACGGCGTCGCGGAACACCGGATCCTTGCGCATCCGGCCTGCCGCCAGCACCAGCGAGGAACGGTCGTGAATCCCGCCCAGAGACGCAATCGCGCGGCCCCGGTCACCGCGCGCAAACTGCCGCCAGACCTCGGGCTTGGACCGGTCGGGCCGCAAATCGTCCATGTAGATGCCATCCTGCGACAGCAAGGTCAGCACGTCCTGCGAGGCCCTTATCAACCGTTCGGTGGCATGGTCCTGCAGGGCGCGGCGGAGGGTGCGGAAGCCTTCCTTGTCGTGTTCATTTTCGGGGAAATTCAGTGCCTTGATGAAATCGGCCACGGAAATCGGCTCTGGCATGGCGTCCTGCACCAGCCCCAGGGCGGGCTGCGGCTGGGACGGGTCGATCACCGTGGCGGGGGCCACGGCTGCGCGCGTCTGGGTGGGGTCGACCACACGCAGGGAGGTGAAGGTGGCCAGCCGGGTATCGGCGGCCTGCTGCGCGGCCATCAGGTCATCGAGTTTCTGCACCAGTTCCGGCTTCATCTCCATCGACTGGCGCTGCTGGCCTTCCACATAGGCCGCACGCATCGCGTCAATCGAGGCCTGCAGCCGCGCCGCCTCCTGGCGCAGCGCCCGCGCGGTGCGCGCCGCCATGGCCGCCACCCAGATGAGCGCCAATGGCAGGACCACGGCGAGGATCGACAGCAGCACGGACAGGCCGCTTGGTGCGTCTTCCCCGTCCGGGGTGCCGAAACCCAGGATAACCACCGCGCCGATCCAGACCAGCGAGACCAGAAGCGCCACGATCTCCACCGCCGTGATGCGCGGCCCGGCTTCCGCGCGGGCATAGAGGCCAAGGTCCAGCGCCGAGGGCGCGGGTCGGGGAACGGTCTTCGGTGGGGTCGTGTCAGAGGACGGCATCGTGAAGATCAGCCCTGTTCCAGAGTCCGGATATGCGCCAGAGCGCCCCTAAACATAAGAGATTTTGACAATCTCATACCCCTTGGAGCCGCCGGGCGTGCGCACTTCGACGCTATCGCCCTCGTCCTTGCCAATCAAGGCGCGTGCGAGCGGCGATTTGATGTTGAGAAGGCCCTTGTGGATGTCGGCCTCGGCCTCGCCCACGATCATGTAGGTTTTTTCTTCCTCGGTGTCCTCATCGACCAGTAGCACCGTCGCGCCGAATTTGATCGCGCCCGACAGGGTTTTGGGATCAATGACCTGGGCCAGCGAGATAGAGCCCTCAAGCTCCTTCACGCGGCCTTCAATGAAGGATTGTTTTTCCTTGGCGGAGTGATATTCCGCGTTCTCCGACAGGTCGCCATGCTCACGCGCCTCCGCAATCGCCTTGATGATTGCAGGACGTTCGACGCTTTTGAGCTGCTTCAGCTCGGCGTTCATGGCAGCGAGGCCGCCAGGGGTCATCGGGATCTTTTCCATCGGTCATGTGCCTTCGTGTATCGGGGGCCTTGTCTGTCGGGGGCCTTATCTGTCGGGGCAAACGAAAACCCGGCCAAGGCGGGCGCCAAGCCGGGACAGGCGAACGTTAGGGGTGAACGGGCGCGGGTTCAACTGGGATTAGTTGGCGCCGGCGATCCCGATCTGCGCCGTGCCGCTGATCGATATGCCGGGAGCGGCCTGCGTACGCTCCGGGCGTTCCGGTTCACCGTCGACGCCGCAGGCAGAGAGCCCGAGAGCAAGCAGAACAATGGTGTATCGCATCGGCCATTCCTTATCGGTTGTCCGCAGTGTCACGGGCATTTCGGATCATGTCCAGCCGTGGCGCGCGGCTTCGGCAAGATAACACCGACCCAGGGCAGCGTGGCAACGCGCGACGCCTGGCCCGGTGGCGCTGTGCCGGCCGGGCTCAGCTCAGCTGCGCCCGCCAACACGCGACCTGTTCGCGGACACGCAAGGGAGCGGTGCCGCCATAGGAGGTGCGGGAGGCGACGGACTCATGCACGCCAAGGACCTCGAACACCGCCTCGGTGATGTCGCCATGGACCGATTGCATGTCCGCCAGCGTCAGATCCGGCAGATCGCAGCCCTTGTCCTCGGCCAGCCTGACCAAGGCGCCGGTGACATGATGCGCCTCCCGAAACGGCATATCGACCACGCGCACCAGCCAGTCGGCAAGGTCGGTTGCGGTGGAAAAGCCGCTGGAGGCCGCCGTCTCCAACGCCGCGACATTGCCCCGCATGTCGCGCACCATGCCCTCCATCGCGGCCAGGGCCAGCATCAGGTTATCGGCGGCGTCAAAGGTCTGTTCCTTGTCCTCCTGCATGTCCTTGGAATAGGTCAGCGGCAGCCCCTTCATCACCATCGTCAGCGCCACGTTCGCCCCGAAAATCCGCCCGATCTTGGCGCGGATCAGCTCCGCCGCGTCGGGGTTCTTCTTCTGCGGCATGATGCTTGACCCGGTCGAAAACCGATCCGAGATCACCACGAACCGGAACTGCGCCGAGGACCAGATCACCAGTTCCTCCGCAAAGCGGCTCAGGTGCATGGCACAAATGCTTGCCGCGCCCAGAAACTCCAGCGCAAAGTCCCGGTCCGCCACCGCGTCCAGCGAATTCGCGGCAGGCCGGTCAAAGCCCAAAGCCTCCGCCGTCATCTCCCGATCAATCGGGAAACTGGTGCCCGCCAAAGCAGCAGCGCCCAAAGGCGAGGTGTTCATCCGCGCCCGCGCATCGCGAAACCGCGAGGCATCACGCCCCAGCATCTCCACATAGGCCATCATGTGATGGCCCCAGGTCACCGGCTGCGCGGTCTGCAAATGCGTGAAGCCGGGCATCACCCAATCCGCGCCCGCCTCCGCCTGGTCCAGAAACGCGCGCTGCAACGCTTCCACGCCGGTGATCGCCGCATCCAGCTGGTCGCGCACCCACAGCTTGAAGTCCGTCGCCACCTGATCATTGCGCGACCGCGCCGTATGCAACCGCCCCGCCGCCGGCCCGACAAGTTCGGTCAGCCGGGCTTCCACATTCATGTGGATGTCCTCCAGCGCCGCAGAAAACACGAAAGAACCGCCTTCGATCTCTGACAACACCGTGAGCAGGCCTTCCCGGATCGCCTCCACATCGCTAGCCTCCACGATGCCCGTGGCGCCCAACATGGCGGCATGGGCGCGGGAGCCTTCGATATCCTGACGCGCCATGCGCTGGTCATACGAGATGGACGCATTGATCGCCTCCATGATCGCATCCGGACCAGCCGCAAACCGGCCACCCCACATGGTGTTGGCTTTTGTCGTCTTGTCCGAGGAACCCGTATCGCTCATGTCTCACTGTCCTGTTCTCAGAGGAACCGAAATGGTCCGCAAATTCATACTCACCGCCACCTACATCGGCCTTGCCCTCGGTGCAATTCCAGCGAACGCTCAGGACTTCAGCGACATGCAGGTGGGCGAGATGCGCGGCCTGGAGATCCATGCGGAGCCTGCCACCGCCTCCACCCTGCCCTATATCCGGGTCGACGACACCGAAGGGTCGCTGGCCGATTACGCAGGCCAATACGTGCTGCTCAACTTCTGGGCCACCTGGTGCGCCCCCTGCCGCGAGGAAATGCCGTCCCTCCAGATGCTGCAAGACACCCTCGGCGGCGAGGCCTTCCAGGTCGTCACGCTGGCCACGGGTCGCAATTCCCCCCAGGCGATCCAGCGCTTCTTTGCGGAGGGCGGCATCACCACCCTGCCGCAACATCGCGACATCAACCAGCAAATCGCGCGCGAGATGGGGATCTTCGGCCTGCCGATCACCGTCATGCTCGACCCGTCGGGCCAGGAAATCGCCCGCTTGCGCGGCGACGCGGACTGGTCCTCCCCAGAGGCCATCGCCATCCTGGAGGCGATCACAGCCCCTGAAGGCTAGGCACTCTCCCCGGTTCACCTTGCCAAATACAACTCAATCCCGCAGCGCCCCCACGCGGTGTCCTCCGCGATCAGACCATACGCGTCCCAAGCCACTTCCCTGCACACCCCTGCTGCCACCGGATCACCCCTGCACACCCCGGATCACACCGGACGCGCCAGCGCCGCCACCTCGCGGTGCCGAACGCACCCGACCAGATGGTCATTCACGACGCCGGTCGCCTCCAGCCAGGCATAGACAATCGTCGGACCGCAGAACTTGAACCCGGCCTGCTTCGAGATCCTTCGACATGCGCGCCGACATCGGCGTTCTCGTCGGCATCTCCGACATGCTCCCGAACCGGTTTACCAGCGGCGTGCCATCCACATAATTCCACACGAATGTATCGAACCCCCCGGCCTCCTCGATCGCGATCCACGCCTTTGCGTTGCCGATCGTGGCCTCGATCTTGCCGCGATGGCGCACAATGCCGGGATTGCCCAGCAACCGCTCCACCTCCGGCTGCCCCCAGCGCGCGATCACCTCCGGGTCAAAGCCTTCAAACGCCTCGCGAAACGCGTCCCGCTTGCGTAGAATGGTGATCCACGCCAGGCCCGCCTGAAACCCGTCCAGCACCAGTTTCTCCCACAGCGCGCGGCTGTCGTACTCGGGCACGCCCCATTCCTCATCGTGATAGGCCACATACATCGGGTCCACCCCGCACCAGTCACAGCGCCCGTCCGACGTCGTGTCAATCATCGGTAAAACTCCCTCGCATTCGTTGCAAATCCCGAATTTCACTCTTCCTTAAGGGGACTCACGTCATCACCTTCCTAGAGCCAAACGCGGGAGAGAGCCAATGCACGACCGAGGTGCGGAGCCGATGGAGCCGGGGTTTGAAAGCCCCCTGGATGCGGCGATCTCGCAACGCGATCGTGGGACATTGTCGATGGTGAAACAGGCGCTGGAGCGGGGGGATGCGCGACTGGCGTTCCAACCCATCGTGCGCGCCGATGGCCGCGGCATCGCGTTTTATGAAGGTCTGATCCGCATCCTCGATGAAACCGGCCGTGTCATTCCCGCCCGTGATTTCATGGGCGCGGTGGAAGACACCGACATTGGCCGTCAGATCGACTGTGCGGCGCTGACCATCGGGCTACGCACACTGCGCGATCATCCGACCCTGCGCCTGTCGATCAACATGTCCGCCCGCTCGGTCGGATATCCGCGCTGGATGAAGATCCTGCGCGCCTGCCTGCGCGACTATCCGATGGTGGTGGAGCGTCTGATCCTGGAAATCACCGAATCATCTGTCATGGTCATGCCCGAGATCATCGCGATCTTCATGGAAGATCTGCAGGACAAGGGCATCACCTTCGCACTTGACGATTTCGGCGCCGGCTACACCGCCTTCCGCCATTTCAAGACATTTTACTTCGATATCCTCAAGATCGACGGCCAGTTTACCCGCAACGTCGCGGAAGATGCCGACAACCAGGTTCTGTCCGAAGCCCTCATCGGCCTCGCCCACCATTTCGACATGCTCGTTGTGTCCGAATCGGTCGAAACTGCGACAGATGCGCAGTGGCTCGCCCAGGCCGGGGTCGATTGCATGCAGGGCTATTACTATGGCGCACCGTCGATGAAACTGCCGGAGCTGGATAAATCCCGCGTCATGCGCAGCGCCTGACCCGGACCAGCCACCCTCACGCAAAATACCGAAGCCGTTGCCTTCCCTGCCCCAAGCGCAGTATTACGCCGGGGAACGAATGATGGTGCCGGGCGCGCATGACGCCTTTCCCGGCCCCCACAGGAAAGGACTTCTCCATGACCAACGTCGTTATCGCCTCCGCCGCCCGGACCCCGGTGGGCAGTTTCCTCGGTGCCTTCGCCAACACGCCCGCCCATGATCTGGGCCGCGCTGTGATCGAAGAGGTCGTGGCCCGCGCCGGCGTCGACAAGGCGGACGTGTCCGAGACCATCCTCGGCCAGGTCCTTACCGCCGCCCAGGGCCAGAACCCGGCCCGCCAGGCGCACATCAATGCTGGCCTGCCCAAGGAATCCTCCGCCTGGTCGATCAATCAGGTCTGCGGCTCCGGCCTGCGCGCAGTGGCACTGGGCGCACAGCACATCATGCTCGGGGACGCCTCCATCGTCATGGCCGGCGGTCAGGAAAACATGTCGATGTCGCCCCACGCCGCCCTGCTGCGCCAGGGCCAGAAGATGGGCGACATGTCCTACATCGACACCATGATCCGCGACGGACTGTGGGATGCCTTCAACGGCTACCACATGGGCCAGACCGCCGAAAACGTGGCCGATCAATGGCAGATCACCCGCGATATGCAGGACGAATTCGCTGTCGCCTCGCAGAACAAGGCCGAAGCCGCCCAGAAGGCGGGCCGCTTCAAGGATGAGATCGTCGCCTTCACTGTGCCGGGCCGCAAAGGCGACACTGTCGTTGACGCGGACGAGTACATCCGCCACGGCGCGACCATGGATGCGATGGCCAAACTGCGCCCCGCGTTCACCCGCGACGGCTCCGTCACCGCCGCCAACGCCTCCGGCCTCAACGACGGCGCGGCAGCCACGCTGCTGATGTCCGCCGACGACGCCGAAAAGCGCGGCATCCAGCCGCTGGCGCGCATCGCGTCCTACGCCACCGCGGGCCTCGACCCGTCGATCATGGGCGTGGGTCCGATCTACGCCTCACGCAAGGCGCTCGAGAAGGCCGGATGGTCCGTCGATGATCTGGACCTCGTGGAGGCCAACGAAGCCTTCGCCGCCCAGGCCTGCGCCGTGAACAAGGACATGGGCTGGGATCCGGCGATCGTGAACGTCAACGGCGGCGCCATCGCCATCGGCCACCCCATCGGTGCCTCGGGCTGCCGTGTCCTGAACACGCTGCTGTTCGAGATGCAGCGCCGCGACGCCAAAAAAGGCCTCGCCACGCTCTGCATCGGCGGCGGCATGGGGGTCGCGCTCTGCGTCGAACGCGACTAATCACCCCACCAGACCGCAAGGCCTGCGCAATAATCTTGCGCAGGCTTTCGTGTATCTATTACATTCATTTCAATCACATCAACGGGAGAAAGACACATGGGACGCGTAGCACTGGTCACCGGCGGAAGCCGCGGCATTGGCGAAGCCATCTCGAAGGCCCTGAAAGCCGACGGGTTTACCGTCGCCGCGACCTATGCAGGCAATGACGAGGCCGCCGCCAAGTTCACCGAGGCCACCGGCATCAAGACCTACAAATGGAACGTCGCCGACTACGACAGCTCCAAGGCGGGCATCGCGCAGGTCGAAGCAGATCTCGGCCCGATCGAGGTGGTCGTGGCCAACGCCGGCATCACCCGCGACGCCCCGTTCCACAAGATGACGCCGGAGCAGTGGCATGAGGTCATCGACACCAACCTCACCGGCGTTTTCAATACCGTCCACCCGATCTGGCCCGGCATGCGCGAGCGCAAGTTCGGCCGGGTTATCGTGATCTCGTCGATCAACGGTCAAAAGGGTCAGTTCGCCCAGACCAACTATGCCGCCACCAAGGCGGGCGATCTGGGCATCGTGAAATCGCTGGCCCAGGAGGGGGCGCGCGCGGGCATCACCGCCAACGCGATCTGCCCCGGCTACATCGCCACGGAAATGGTCATGGCGATCCCCGAGAAGGTGCGTGACAGCATCATCGCAGGCATCCCCGCCGGCCGCCTTGGCGAGCCCGAGGAAATCGCGCGCTGCGTCTGCTTCCTGGCCTCCGACGATTCGGGCTTTATCAACGGCTCGACGATCTCTGCCAATGGGGCGCAGTTCTTCGTCTAGACCGCTGCTTGCACAAAAAAGGCCCCCGTTGAGCACGGGGGCCTTTGTCATATGCAGATTGGGGTCTTTGCCGGGCGATGCGGTGCCAGAGTCATCCCGGCCAGCGACGCAGCCGCCGTGTTTGCGGGTGGCGCGGAACCGGCGGCACCGCGACCACCAATAGCCCCTAGCGCAACGCGCCCAGATAGCCGGTCAGCCGTGCCAATTCCTGCTCTTGCCGTGTCTTGACCTGGAGCAATGCGAAGGGCATGCGCCCACGGATCATGGAAAAGAGCATTTTAAGCGACCTTTGCGACTGAGAGCGATTCTATTGTGCCCAATAATTAGGCGCGCACGCTGGCGAACCCAATTGCTATCTGCGAATGGCCGCTACCCGTTGACTGCATTGCTCAGGTTCCGCGCCGGGCGGCGACGGAACAGCAGCCCAATCAATCGGGCCACTTCCCTGGAGCGCATTGCCTCGGCCTCTGCCAGGATGCGGTGCATCTCGTCGTTATTGAATTCGGTATTCATCTGTCGTTCCTTCGTTTCACGATCTGTAGGTATGACCTTGAAGATAGGAGCTTTCCAGACAATGAGCATTGCAAGTTCCGCAACCCCGTGTCCCGGTTTCCTCAGTGACGCCGGGTCAGGAAGCCCCAGATCTCGCCCAGGATCTTGCCACGCTCCCGATGGGCACGGGTGATGGCGTCGCGGGTGGCGGAATCGGTTGTGTTGTCGAAGTGCATGGCATGTCTCCCTGAGCATCCGGTCTGGTTTGATGATCCATAGATGGACTGACGCAGGCTTTTCTACAAACGAGACTTTCCATTGCTTCACTCAAGCTCTACTTAACTGACGATGACCGATAGACTCCCCCCTCTCACCGCCCTGCGCGCCTTTGATGCGGCGGCACGGAATATGTCCTTTTCCCGAGCCGCGGCCGAACTGAACGTGACGCCGGCGGCGCTGTCGTTTCAGATCAAGTCGCTGGAGGAGCATCTGAGCGCCCCGCTGTTCCGTCGCCTGAACCGCAAGGTGGAGCTGACCGACGCAGGCCGCGCGCTGGCACCCGGCGCGGCGGACGGCTTCACCGCATTGGCCGCCGCCTGGCGTGCCGCGAAACGCACTGTCGATCAGACCAGCCTCACCGTCACGGCGGGCCCCGCGTTCACCGCAAAATGGCTGGCACCGCGGCTGTTCAAGTTTGCCACCGCCAATCCGGAGATCGAACTGCGCTTTTCCGCGACCCTGCGTCTGATGGATTTTGCACGCGACGATGTGGATGTCGCGATCCGGTTCGGCATGACCAGGGATGAGCCGGACCTGTTTGCGCGACCGATCATCCGTGAATGGGTCACGCCGATGATGTCGCCGGCCCTGGCCGCAGACTATCCGACGCCCGGCGACCTTGCCCGCGCGCCGCTGCTGCATCAGGACGACACCCGGTTTCTTACCCCGGCCATTGACTGGCCCGCGTGGTTCCGCGCCGCCAGGCTGCCGCCCCGGTTCGCGGCGGGCGCGCGGTTCAGCCAGGCCGATCACGCGCTGGATGCGGCGGTGTCGGGAGCGGGGGTTGCGCTTGGCCGCATCTCGCTTGGCGAAAAGGACGTGGCGGAGGGACGGTTGGTGATGCCCTACAAGATCGGCCTCACGACCGAGGCGCACTATCGGTTTGTCTGCCCGAAAGGGGCCGAGTCGCGCCCTCAGGTGAAGGCGTTCCTGACGTGGTTGGAGGTGGAGACCTCCACCCTCAACGCATACCGGGCCGGTATGACGTTCGTGGACGCCGCCGAGGTTCAGGCCTGATCGGCCACCCCGGCGGTCATCACACGGGCCTCAGGACGCACAGGGGCCAAACGACCCGTGCGGAGGTCCTAGCTGTCGAGACGCGAAATCTCTTCCTTGAGGCGAAGTTTTTCTTTCTTCATGTTGCGAAGGATCAGGGCGTCCACGGCGGGGCTGCGCTGCTGCTCCTCCACCGAGGCAGAGAGGGTGGCATGCTTCTTTTTAAGCTCCTGCAGGTGGCCATTTAACGACATTCGTTACTCCTCTGATGATGTGGGTTCACACCCGCAGTCCAGCATATTGTCATGCCTCTGTCATCAAAAACTGTGTTAACGCCTAAAATGCAGCGAAGTTTGACCCTTAGCCGAAGGGCAGCGCCGCGCCGTGGCGCAAGACGCCGCGCGCTGTTGCAGAATAATCGTCTCCATCGCGGGAATGGGCCGCGCCATCATGTATCACAACGGGGGAGAGCAGCCGGAACGGCGCGCGTCCGCCCTTGCGCGCCCGCACCACGACCCGGCCTGCTGCGCGGCCCTCTCGTGGTGTCAGCGGCAGCACCGCGATGCTGCCGAACCCGGCCAGCGCCTCCAGCACATCCGGCAGGCGGTCAGCCAGATGGATCATCGTCAGCCATCCCCCCGTCACCAGCCGCGACCGCGCCACCGAGCACCACGCGGCCAGTGGCGTTTCCTCCCGAAACGCGGCGTCGCGGCCGGGATCGCGGGACGCCGGACTGGTCCCGTGATAGGGCGGGTTCGCGATCACATGATCGAAACTGCGCTGGCGCAGGGCGGGTGGCAATGTGGCCAGATCCGCCTCCACGACGTCCAACCCGTTCTTCCGCGCCAGATCCGCATAGAACGGCTGCCGCTCCACCCCTGTCACGCGCAGGCCCTCGACCCGCGCCGCCAGACACAGCGACGCAACCCCGGCGCCGCAGCCCAGTTCCAGCACGCTGTCGCCCGTCCGCGCCGGGCAGGCCGCCGCCAGATACACCGGGTCCGTCGCCGCGCGGTAACCGACCACGGGCTGCCAGATCATCACCCGCCCGCTCAGGAACGCATCGCGGGTCAACTCAACCACGGTCACTGGGCCATTGCAGTGACGTAACGGCGCGGTCGGTCGCATTTACCTCGACGCCGAACATCTCTATATCCTTGTCCCGATATGGGGCCGGAGCGCGCGTTGTCGGGTCGGTGTTGAACGAAATTGCCAGCATGTCTCACAGGTAAGCCGCGCGGGGCCGCCTGTCGAGAAGAGGAAACCCGCCATGAGCCTTGACACCCCGACCATGGAATCCGGTGCAACCAGGCCCCACGACCGCCTCAGCGCGCTGCTGGCCGATGACCTGGCGGCGGTGAACGTGCTGATCCGGGAGCGTATGGCGTCGCGCCACGCGCCGCGCATCCCCGAGGTCACGGCGCATCTGGTGGAGGCCGGAGGCAAGCGCATCCGTCCAATGCTGACGCTGGCCTGCGCACGGCTGTGCGGCTACGAGGGCAGTGATCACGTGAAGCTGGCGGCAACGGTGGAGTTCATTCACACCGCGACCCTTTTGCACGACGATGTGGTGGATGAGAGCGAACAACGGCGCGGGCGACCGACGGCGAACCTGCTTTGGGACAACCAATCCAGCGTGCTTGTCGGCGATTACCTGTTCGCCCGCGCGTTCCAGATGATGGTGGAGCCGGGATCGCTGCGCGTGCTCACCATCCTGTCCAACGCCGCCGCGACGATCGCGGAAGGCGAGGTCCTGCAACTGACCGCCGCATCGGATATCGACACGACGGAGGCCACGTATATTCAGGTCGTCCGGGGCAAGACCGCCGCCTTGTTCGAGGCCGCCTGCGAAGTCGGCGGCGTGATTTCCAACCGCGACGCGGCCATCGTGAAGGCGCTGGCCACCTACGGCGACGGCCTCGGCGTGGCGTTCCAGATGGCCGACGATCTGCTTGACTGGGGCGGTGTCTCGGGTGAAGCCGGGACCATTGGCAAGAACATCGGCGATGATTTCCGCGAGCGGAAGCTGACCCTGCCGGTGATCCGCGCCATTGCCTTGGCGTCGGACACGGAGCGGGCATTCTGGGCGCGGACCATCGGCAGGGGCGACCAGCAGGACGGCGATCTGGATCACGCGCTTGGGTTGCTGACGGCGCATGGCACGCTGGCCTCCACCCGCGATGAGGCCCATGCCTTCGTCGCAGGAGCAAAAACCGCACTGGCGGCTCTGCCGGATGATCCGATCCGGGACATGCTGAGCGATCTGGCCGATTACGTGGTGGACCGGCTGACCTGACCCATGGCGCCTGCCTGCCCCAGCACGGCCGCCGCCACGGCCCACCAGCCCTCGGGCATCGCCTGCACTGCCGCGCGGGCACAGGCCTCGGTCTCAAACAGCGCAAAGCAGGTCCCGCCCGAGCCGCTCATCCGGGCCATGGCACAGCCCGGCGTTGCACCCAGCCTGTCGAGCACCTGATCAATCACCGGCGCGACCGTCTTCGCAGCTGCCTGCATGTCGTTGCGCGTCCCCGCCAGCCATTCAATGAAGCCGTCGAAGCCGTCCCAGACGCAGTCGGGCATGGCGGCATTGTCCACCTGCGCCATGGCGCGGAACACATCGCCTGTTGGCACCGCGACGCCCGCATTCACCAGGACGATCCACATCGGGGGCAAGGCCGGCACCGGGTCCAGCACCTCGCCGATCCCGCGCATCCGCACCGGGCGGCCATGGAGGCACACCGGCACATCGGCGCCAAGCGCGACGGTGCCGTCCGGGATTGCCACATCCCACATCTGCGCCAACAGCCTTAGCGCGCAGGCCGCGTCAGCCGACCCGCCGCCGATCCCGCCCGCAGGCGGCAGATGCTTTTCGAGACCAATCCAGGCCCCGCGCCCCGGTGCCAGATATTGTGCCGCGCGCCACACGAGGTTGCGCTGTCCCACCGGCACGCCAGCGGCCTCTGGCCCGGTCACGGTCAGGTGCAAAGCCTCCGCGCCGGAGACTTCAAGCCAGTCACCGACGCCTGCGAAAACCACCAGACTGTCGAGCAGATGATACCCATCCCCGCGCCTGCCCGTCACATGCAGCGCAAGATTGATCTTTGCGGGGGCAAATCCCCTCAACAGCCTACTGCTCCGTTAACACGCCGACGCCGCCCTCTTCCTCCAGCACAGTATCGAGGCCGACGTCCAGCTTGCGCCGGATACGCTCTGCGTCCTCGTCCTCGGGCTCGAAGGAAAGGGCGCGGTGCCACTGGAACCGCGCCTCGCGGAAGCGGCCATTGACCCAATAGACATCGCCGAGGTGGTCATTGATGATCGGGTCGTTCGGCTCCAGCTCCACCGCCCGCTCCATCGGCGCGAGGGCCTCCTCGAACCGACCGAGGCGATAATACACCCAGCCGAGGCTATCGACGATATATCCCGACTCCGGCTGTGCCGCCACGGCGCGCTGGATCATGCCAAGCGCCTCGTCAAAACTGCGGCGCTGCTCCACCAGAGAATACCCGAGATAGTTCAACACGTTGGGCTGCTCGGGGTTCAACTCCAGCGCGCGACGGAAATCGGCTTCTGCCGGGTCCCAGTTGTCGATCTGGTGATAGCTGATGGCCCGCGCGTAGTAGATGAACCAATAGCGCGGCAGGTCGGCGTCCACCAGATCGAGCACGTCGGTATAGGCAACGATTGCCTCTTCAAACCGCTCTGCCCGGCGCAGGATATCGCCGTAGGCGGCCTGCACGGAGGCCAGGTCCGGCCGGTCCCCGGACAGGGCAGACAGGAGACCGATGGCCTCGTCCTGCTGGCCCGATTCCTCCAGCGCGCTGGCGCGGCCCATCTGAGCCTCGATATAGTTCGGGTCATCTTCGGGAACGGCAGCATAGGTATCGGCGGCCAGTGCGAACTGACCGTCGCCGGCCATCAGTTCCCCTGCCAGAACCACGGCATCGGAATGCGTCGGATCAATGCCGCGCGCCGCCTGCGCCATCAGCAGCGGCAGCGTGGTGTTGCGGTCACCCGACAGCACCTGAGCCACGGTAAAGAACACCTCCGCCACGCCATCCTGCGCGGTGAGCACGAAGTCATATGTCACCTCTTCACCCGACCCGATGCGCGCTTGCAGCGCCAACAGGCCCGGATCCGGCACCGCTTGCGTGTAGCCGTCCAACAGGTCCAGCGCCTCGCTGCGCATGTCCAACTGCAACATGATCACGGCGCGGGCGCGCACGACGCGTTCGGTGTTGGTGATGTCGACGCCGGTGCCGCCGGACAGGATCTCGTGGGCGGCCTCGAAATCGCCGACGGCGGCGCGCGCCAGTGCCAGGTGCAGCGCCGCCAGTTCCTCAAGGCCCCGTTGCGCGGCAACACCCTCGAATATCTCCACCGCGCCGGTCATGTCGCCCAGGCCATAGGTCAGCCACGCACGGGTGAGGTCATCGGCCAGCTGTCCGGGGCCTTCCCCGGCCTCGATCATCGCAATCGCGGCTTCGAACTCGCCCAGGGTCACATGGCGGACGAATGCGACCAGTCTGACCAGTTCCTGCCCGTCCGCGTCGTCGGGCAAGGCCGTGGCCACCTCGGCGGCGCGTTCCCACTGGCCCAGCGATGCGTGGGCATAGACCGCGTTGCTGATCAGGAACGGGTTTCCGGCATCAAGCTCCAGCGCGCGGTCGAAATAGGCCGCAGCCTGCGCGTGATCGCCGGAGATCGCCGCCTGGCGCGCCGCGAGGTAGCTTCCGGCCAGGCCATCGGCCTGCGCAGACATCGGCAGCATCACTGCTATCAGAACGGCGGAAAATAGGTGAGTTCTCAACGGCATCTTGCCCTCCTCAGGCGCGGTTTCGTCAGAGTCTAGGCCGCACCCCGAGCAAGGGCAATCGTGAGCGCTTCACATGTTGGACATTGGCCGGTCACATATTGGGATAATTCGGCCCGTCGCCGCCCTGTGGCACAGTCCAGTGGATGTTCTGGCCTGGATCCTTGATGTCGCAGGTCTTGCAATGGACGCAATTCTGGAAATTGATCACGAACTTGTCGTCACCCTTGTCGTCCTTCACAAACTCATAGACCCCCGCCGGACAATAGCGCTGGGAGGGCCCGGCATACTGCGGCAGGTTTACCGCAACCGGCACCGTGCTATCGCGCAGTTTCAGGTGAGCGGGCTGCAACTCCTCGTGGTTGGTGAAGGAAAACGCCACGTTGGTCAGCCGGTCAAACGATAGTTTGCCATCGGGTCTGGGGTAGTCGATCGGGGTGTGATCCGCCGCCTTTTCAGTCGCCGCAGCGTCGGTTTTGCCGTGCTTCAAGGTGCCCAGCACACTGAACCCGAGCGTGTTGGTCCACATATCGAAGCCGCCGACAACGAGGGAGGCCGCAAGCCCGCGCCTGGACCACAGCGGCTTTACGTTGCGCACCTTTCGCAGGTCCTCGCCGATTGCCCCATCGCGAACCTCGGCCTCATAATCGCTCAACTCATCGGACGCTCGCCCCGCGCCGATGGCGGCAAATGCAGCCTCAGCCGCCGCCTTGCCGGACAGCATCGCATTGTGGTTGCCCTTGATGCGCGGCACGTTGACCATGCCGACAGAGCATCCAAGCAGCGCCACGCCCGGTGCCACCATCTTCGGCATCGACTGATAGCCGCCCTCGGTAATCGCGCGTGCGCCGTAGGCGATGCGTTTGCCGCCCTTGAGCAGCTCCGCCACCATCGGGTGATGCTTGAAGCGCTGGAATTCCATGTACGGAAACAGATGCGGGTTCCTGTAGTTCAGATGAACCACGAAGCCTACGTAAACCTGATTGTTTTCCAGGTGATAAATGAACGACCCGCCGCCTGCGTTACGCCCCAGCGGCCAGCCCATCGTGTGCGTGACGGAGCCTTCGCGGTGCTTTTCGGGATCAATTTCCCAGATCTCTTTCATGCCCAGGCCGTATTTCTGCGGCTCACTGTCGGCCGCCAGATCGTATTTCCCGATCACTTCCTGGGACAGGCTTCCGCGCACGCCTTCGCTGAGGAAGACGTATTTGCCAAGCAGCTCCATGCCCGGCTCTGTCGCCTCGCCAATCGACCCGTCAGCCTCCAGCCCGAACACGCCCGCCACGACACCGCGCACCTCGCCATTGCTGCCGTAGACCATTTCGGAACACGCCATGCCGGGGAAGATCTCCACCCCCAGCGCTTCCGCCTGCTGCGCCATCCAGCGGCAGACGTTGCCCATCGAGACGATGTAATTGCCGTGGTTGTTCATCAGCGGTGGCATCGGGAAGTTCGGGATCCGAACACCGCCCGCCGCGCCGAGCAAATAGAACTTGTCGTCCCTGACCGGCACGTTCAGCGGCGCGCCCTTGTCCTTCCAGTCGGGGATCAGCGCATCAAGGCCAACCGGGTCCAGCACCGCGCCTGACAGGATATGCGCCCCGACCTCTGATCCCTTTTCCAGCACCACAACGCTCAGATCGCTGTCCAACTGCTTGAGCCGGATCGCCGCCGACAGCCCTGCCGGGCCCGCGCCTACGATGACCACATCGTAGTCCATGCTTTCGCGCTCGATCTCGGCCATGATGTCGGTCTCCTGTTCGGACGCAGGCGCCCAGTAAAAATCGGTTCGGAAAGGCGTAGCGCGGCCATGACGTTGAGGTCAATTGTGACGCCGCATCATTAATGCCGCAGGGCGGGCGTGGACGGGTCGCCCATGACGCTCTACCTCTCGGTTTAAGAAGTCGCGCTCAAGTAGCCCGAAGGGCGGTAGCGCAAACCTCGCGCTCAAGTAGCCCGAAGGGCGGTAGCGCAAACCTCGCGCTCAAGTAGCCCGAAGGGCGGTAGCGCAAACAAAAAGGACCGCTCTCATGCGCTACATCTACCTCGCGCTTGTTTTCGCCGGAATCTACTACCCCTGGCGACATTTCTATGCGTGGTTCGATCAAAACGGCTGGGACCTCGGCCCGATGATCGACGCCTGGTACGTGAACGAGGCGACGACGGCCCTGACCTGGGACCTGACCATCGCCGCGATCGCGCTGTGCGTCTGGGTGCTGGTCGAGGCCGTCACGACCCGCGCCTGGATCTGGCTTTTCGTGATCCCCGCAACCTTCGGGATCGGCGTGTCGGCGGGCCTGCCGCTGGCGCTTTTGCTGCTGACGCTGCGCCGGGCGCGGACGGCTGGCTGATACGCGCGCCGACCGCTATCGGTCGGGATAATCGGCGCGCCCGGCCCATGTTGTGCCCTAAGCTGCTTTGAACCCTCCGGGATAAATGCTACGCCCCGCTATGCGGTACGAACAGGGCTGTTGTGATGGATCATTTTCTTTATAAAAACGGGGTGTTGCACGCCGAAGACGTGCCCCTGCCAGAGGTCGCGGCTTCGGTGGGGACGCCGTTTTACATCTACTCCACCGCGACCCTCACCCGGCATTTCAAGCTGTTCGAGGAGGCGCTGGCGGGCCTGCCGCACCTCATCTGCTTTGCGATGAAAAGCAATTCCAATCAGGCGGTTATCGCGCATATGGCGTCCCTTGGCGCAGGCATGGACGTGGTTTCGGGCGGCGAATATCTGCGCGCCAAGGCCGCTGGCGTGCCCGGTGACAGAATCGTCTTCTCCGGCGTCGGCAAGACCGAGGCGGAGATGCGTCTGGCACTGGACGGTGGCATTCGGCAGTTCAATGTCGAGTCCGAGCCCGAGTTGCATCGCCTCAGCCAGACCGCTGAACGTATGGGTAAAATCGCGCCGATCACGATCCGCGTGAACCCGGATGTGGACGCACGAACCCACGCCAAGATCGCCACGGGCCGCAAGGAAGACAAGTTCGGCATCCCCATCGCCCGCGCGCGGGAGGTCTATGCGCTGGCCGCCAGCTTGCCGGGCCTCGGGGTCATCGGTATCGACGTCCATATCGGGAGCCAGCTGACCGATCTGGAACCCTTTGAGATCGCTTACAATAAAGTCGCTGAACTGACCGAACAGCTGCGCGCTGACGGCCACAGCATTACCCGCCTCGACCTTGGTGGCGGCCTCGGCATCCCCTATGAGCGGTCCAATTCAGCGCCGCCACTGCCCATCGAATACGGTGAGGTGATCAAGCGCACCGTCGGCCATCTGGGCTGCGAGATCGAGATCGAGCCCGGTCGCCTGATTGCGGGCAACGCGGGCCTGCTTGTTGCCGCTGCGATCTACGTAAAGAACGGAGAAGACAGGGATTTCCTGATCCTGGATGCCGCGATGAATGACCTGATCCGCCCTGCAATGTATGGCGCATGGCACGATATCGTGCCGGTGATCGAACCCGCGCCGGGCGCGGAGCAGCAGCCCTACGACATCGTCGGCCCGGTCTGCGAAAGCGGAGATACCTTCGCCCGTCACCGCGACCTGCCGCCTGTCCGGGAAGACGACCTGATCGCCTTCCGCTCTGCCGGGGCCTATGGTGCGGTCATGTCCAGCGAGTACAATACCCGGCCCCTGATTCCCGAGGTTCTGGTGAGGGGCGATCAATTCGCTGTCATCCGGGCACGTCCCTCAATTGACGACATCATAAACCGCGATACACTTCCCACGTGGGACGACTGACACCGCACGTCCCGCCGAAAGGTACCATGACCGAACCAGCCCCCAAGAGCGATGCGATCAAACGCCTGATCTGGCCCCTGCGTCTGACCCGTCTGGGCATGGTCGCAGAGCGTGCCGTGCGCGCCTTCTGGCCGGTCTGGACACTGGTGTTCGTGGCCTTCGCGGCCCTCTCGTTCGGGGCGGGAAGCGTTGTGACGCCGGCTGTCGCGTGGTCCGCCATGGGCCTTGTTTTACTGGCCCTCATCGCGCTTGTGGCCCTTGGCATCCGGCGCTTCAGGATGCCGTCGCACACCGAGGCGCTGGAGCGTCTTGACGCCACCATGCCCGGCCGCCCGATCACGACCCTTCTGGACACGCCGACGGTGGGTGGCACCGACCCCACCAGCCGCTCGATCTGGGCCACGCATGTCGTGCGGATGGCCAATCGCGCCGCCTCGGCCCGCGCGCCGCGCCCGGATCTTCAGGTCTCGCGCAATGATCCCTACGCGCTGCGCTACATCGGCGCGACGGCTCTGGCGATGGCCCTTTTGTTCGGGAGCCTGTCGCGTGTCACGGATGTGGGCGAGGTTCCGCTTGGCGCGGGGTCCGCGACCGCGTCCTCCGGCCCGTCGTGGGAAGGCTGGGTCGAGCCGCCGATCTACACCGGCCTGCCGTCCCTCTATCTCAATGATATCTATGCTGAAACCTTTGAGGCCCCGCTGGGATCCGAAGTGACCCTGCGCGCCTACGGCGCCCCCGGCGAGATCACCCTGCGCACCGACATCGGCCCGGTGCCGGACCTGGACCCGGAGGCCTACGCGCAAACCGTGACCATGGAACGCGCAGGCACGCTGGCCATCGACGGGCCCAATGGCCGCGAGTGGCAGATCTCTGTCCGGCCCGACCTGCCGCCCACGATTGCCCTTGACGGAGAGGTCGAGGGCCAGCCCCCCGGCTCCATGCAATTCGGCTTTGTCGCCACCGATGACTACGGCGTCCGGTCCGGCACCGCCACGATCCGCCTGAATGCCGCCGCCGCCGACCGTCGCTATGGCCTGCGCGTCGACCCTGAGGTGCGCGAGCCGGTCGTGCTGGACCTGCCGATGCCATTCCGCGGCAACCGCGATGAATTCTCCGAGGTGCTGCTGGAGGATCTCAGCCAGCATCCGTTCGCCAACCTTCCCGTGACACTCACCCTCTCCGTGGTCGACGACGCGGGCCAGATCGCGACCGTCGCTTATGAAGTGGCCCGCCTGCCCGGTCAGCGCTTTTTCGACCCGCTCGCCAACGGGTTGATCGAGATGCGCCGGGATATCCTGTGGAGCCGGGAGAACGCGACGCGCACGGCCCGCATCCTGCGCGCCCTGACCCATCGCCCTGAACCCGCGCTGCGGGGCGAAATCCTGGTGCCGATCCGCCGTGCGATCCAACTGCTTGAGGCAGCCATTGATACCGTGTCGCTGGAGACGCAGGAAGACGTGGCCGAGATCCTTTGGAACGCGGCACTGGAGTTGGAATTCAACGATGTAGGCTCCGCTCTCGAACGCCTGCAGCGCGCGCAGGAACGGCTGGCGGAAGCGATGCGCCAGGGGGCCTCCGAGGAGGAAATCGCAGAACTGATGCAGGATCTGCGCGAGGCGATGCGGGACTACCTGCAGGAGCTGGCCGACAACACCGAATTTGGCGACGAGACGGACCAGCCCGACAGCGGACAGCAGGGCGAACAGGTCGATCTGGAAGACATGCTCCGCCGGATCGAGGAGCTGATGCAGCAAGGCCGCATGGCCGAGGCGATGGCGCTGATGCAGGAGCTTCAGGAGATGTTGGAGAATATCGAAATCACCCAGGGCGAGGGCGGCGAGAATGGCCCGCAAACGCCGGGTCAGGAGGCGATGGAAGGTCTGCAGGATACGCTGAGGGGACAACAGGACCTGAGCGACGATGCGTTCCGGGACCTGCAGGACCAGTTCAATCCCAACCGACCCAATCAACAGGGAAGCGAGCAGAGCGAACAGCAGGGCGCCGCGCCGCAGGGCGACCAGCCCGGCCAGGAGGGGGAGACCCCCGGTCAGGGACAGGGTGGCGAGAACGGGGAAGCGCCGGGATCGCTTGCGGAGCGACAGCAGGACCTGCTGCGGCAGTTGCAGGAGCAGGCGAACCGTCTGCCCGGCACCGGCACGGAAGCGGGCGATGAGGCGCTGGAGCAACTCGATGGCGCAGGCCGCGCCATGGATGAGGCCGCGGATGCTCTGGAAAACGGCAATATTGCGGAAGCCCTCGACCTGCAGTCAGAGGCGATGGAAGCGCTGCGCGAAGGCATGACGCAATTGGGTGAAGCCCTGGCGCAGGAACAGGGCGCGGAGCCCGGCCAAGGTCAGGCAGAGGGGAACATGGCCGAAAGCCGCCCGTTGCAGGACCCATTGGGACGGCAAGCGGGCAACAACGGCGCCTTCGGCTCGGACGAAGACGGCTTGACCAATGGCGAAGACGGCCAGGAGCGGGCACGAGAATTGCTCGACCTGTTGCGCGACCGCGCGGCCGAGCAGGAGCGTCCTGAGTTGGAAAGGGATTACCTGCGGCGCTTGCTGGATCAGTTCTAGAACTGTCAACCGGCGTGTCGCCTTCGGCTGCATGAGGCTGCGGAGACGGCCATAGTGTCTGGTCAAGGTTGCTCGGTCGTGCTTCCAATCACTGATCGCGCCATGTCATCCAGCCAGAACCGGCCCTGGTTCGCGACACCCACGTAAGCCTCCAGCGGGCCAGCCAGCGTCGGCACGGACTCTGCGATCTGCGGGGCGTAGGCATATACGCCCACGCCGATAGCGGCCAATATCAGCACGCTGAAAAACCCGAGCCGGACTTTGCCGCGCCTGCGCCCGGTGGAGCCGACCGTATCCACATCGGTGGCGTTCGCCTCTTCCTCGCGGCGGTCCCCTGTGGCGCGGAGGGTAGAGTTGATCTCTTCAATATCCGGGAACACTTCGCGGCGTGACGCGGCGGTGGCGGAGGCTACGGCAGCGGCAAACTCGTCCGCTTCAAACGCGTCTTCCGCCCCCTCCAGCTCTGCGATCCGGCGGGCTCGTGCGTCGCCCTCTACCGCATCAAGGGGCATTTCCTCCTGTTGTTCAACCGCTTGCGGAGCGGCTGCTTCGCGACGCAACCGGCTTTCCCTCGCCGCTTCTTCGCGTAGGATATCTGCAACATCAGAATCGATCTGACGACGCGCGGGACGCTCCGAATTGCCTGGATCCTCGACCGCGATCTTAGTTAATTTCGGTTGGCGCACCGGCACCGTCGCAGGTTTCGGAGTTGCAGGTTTCGGCGTAGGTTCCTGCGTTGCGGGCTCCGCAATTCTGGGGCCCGGCTGGAACCATGTGGTGGAACAGTTGGAGCATTGCACATCGCGCCCGCCTGCGGGCACCATGGCTTCATCCACATCATACCTTGCACTGCAATTGGGGCACGTCAGGCGCATAGTGTCTGGGTCCGTGATCTTGTGCTGCCCACGATAGACAGCCCATATTTGCGATAGGTTAACCGCACGACCCGATCTTTCCAATCCCCGTTTCAGATCAAGCCTCTGTGCGTTGCATCTGAGCGCCAGTAGACCCACCCAACCGCGCCCGCACGATTGCAAGTACCCGCGCCAAAGTGCAGACAGAGGCAACACGGGCGGAGAAAAGGCGCGGGCCACGATGATCGAGATGCAAGACGCCGCCTATGGCTACGGGTCCGAACCGCTGTTGTCCGGCCTGTCGCTGTCGCTGGCACAGGGGTCGTTCCACTTCCTGACCGGGCCATCGGGGGCGGGCAAGACCACGTTCCTCAAACTGTGCTACGCAGAATTGCTGCCCACCGGCGGCGCGATCAGCCTGTTCGGTCAGACCGCATCCGGCCTGTCGCGGGACGGCATCGCGGACCTACGCCAACGCATCGGCGTGGTGCATCAGGATTGCAAGTTCCTTGACCATTTGCCGTTGTCGGACAACCTCGCCCTGCCCCTCCACGTGACCGGCAAGGGCAACATGGTCCAGGACGGCAACCTGACGGAGCTGATCGGATGGGTCGGCCTGTCGGCCCGGGCCAATGCCCTGCCCCCCGAGTTATCCGGCGGCGAACGCCAACGCGCGGCGCTGGCCCGCGCCATCATCATGGACCCCGATCTGATCATTGCCGACGAGCCGACGGGCAATGTCGATTGGGAGATGTCGCTGCGGTTGCTGAACCTGCTTGTGGAGTTGAACAAGCTCGGGAAAACCGTGGTCATCGCAACGCACGATCTGGCGCTGATCCGCGCCGCCAAGCAGCGGGTGCAGGCCCGCGTGCTGCGGATCCAGGGCGGGCAGATCATATCTGCGGGAGCGGACCTATGAACCTTGCCAATGACCTTCTGGCGTTGGTGCGCCGTGATGCGCAGGGCGACCGGGTCGTGCCCCGGTCCGGCCAATCTGCGCGCCTGACACTCGCCACGTCAGCCGCAATGGCCTTTCTCGCAGTGTTCGCGATGGCGCTGTCGATGGCCTCGGGCCGCCTGGCGGACCGCTGGACCGATGCGTTGGCGCAATCCTCCACCATCCGGATCTCGGCTCCTCCGGCGGAGTTGGAAACGCAGACATGGGCCGTGCTGACGGTGCTGGAGCAAACCCCCGGCATCTCGTCCGCCCGCGCCCTGACGGATGAAGACCAGCAAGCGCTGCTGGCCCCGTGGTTCGGCCCTGACCTGCCTTTGGACGATCTGCAGATCCCCCGGCTGATCGAGATTACGGAAACCGCTGAAGGCTACGACGGCGACGGGCTGCGCCAGCGGCTCGCGGCGGAAGCGCCCGGCGCGGTGCTGGACGATCACAATCGCTGGCGCAGTCCCCTGGTGGAGGCCGCGTCGCGGTTGCGGCTTCTGGGCTGGCTGGCTCTGGCCCTGATCCTTGGAGCCACCGCCGCGATGGTCACGCTTGCCGCGCAATCCGCGCTTTCGGCCAATGAACAGGTCGTCCGGGTCCTGCGCCTGGTGGGTGCGCGCGACGCCTACATCGCCCGTGCCTTCGTGCGCCGCTTCACCCTGCGCGCCCTGACCGGAGCCGCAGCAGGCACGCTTGTCGGCATCGCCGCCGTGATGATCCTGCCGTCGGCGCGCGACACCGCGGCCATCCTCACCGGCCTCAGCTTTACGGGGGTCGGATGGCTCTGGCCACTGTCGATCCCGCCACTGGCCGCCACCACGGCCTTCATCGCAACCCGCGTCGCAGCTTTTCGCACACTCAGGGGCCTGCAATGATCCAATGGTTTCGCTCGCTCGCACACATCATACAGATGTATGTAGCCCTGATGGTGGTTTCAGTCGCATTTTTTCCCTACGCGGTGTTCAGCGCGGCGGGCGCACACGTGGCCTGCCACGCCTTTTGCCGTTGGGTGATCTGGACCCTGCGTTGGATGGTCGGCCTTAGGGTTGAGATACGCGGCACGCCACCCACGGATGAGGTGATGGTCGCCGCAAAACACCAGAGCTTCCTTGACGTATTGGCTATCTACAACGCGCTTCCACGTGGTAAATTCATCATGAAGCGCGTTCTGATGTACGCGCCTTTCGTGGGCCAATACGGGCTTCGTATCGGCTGTGTCCCGGTGGATCGCGGCAAGCGGGGCGCGGCGATCAAGCAGATGCTGGAAGATGTGCGTACCGGCAAACAGACCGGCGGCCAGCTGATTATTTACCCCCAGGGCACCCGCATAGCGCCCGGCGTTTCGGCCCCCTACAAGAAGGGCACCGGCGCGCTTTATGCCCAGATGGGCCAACCCTGCGTGCCCGTCGCCACCAACATCGGGGGGTTCTGGCCCAAAAAGGGCATCATCCGCAAACCCGGTGTGGCCGTGGTTGAATTCCTCCCCCGGATAGAGGCTGGATTGGATCAAAAGACCTTCATGGCCCGACTGGAGGCCGAGATTGAAACCGCCAGTGATGCGCTTTTGGTCGAAGCCGGATTTGAGCGAGACGTGCCATGAAAACCATCACCGACATTGCGGAACTGGAGGCGCTGTACGACGCGCCCGCGCCGAACTCGCTGGCCAAGGTCACGCCGCATCTGACCCCGCACTACCGCCGCTGGATCGACGCCGCGCGCTTTGTCGTCGTGTCGACGGTGGGGCCGGAGGGCACCGATGGCAGCCCGCGAGGCGATGATGGCCCGGTGGTGCGGATCGTCGATGATCGCACGCTCTGGATGCCCGACTGGCGCGGCAACAACCGCATCGACACCCTGCGCAACATCGTGCGCGACGGGCGTGTCTCGCTCCTGTTCATGGTGCCGGGATCGCTCAACGTGGTGCGGATCAACGGCACTGCGGTTCTGACCGACGACGCGGCCGTGACCGCCACGTTCGAGCAGCGCGGGAAGCATCCCAAGTCTGTGGTCATCATCACCACGGGTGACGTCTATTTCCAATGCGCCAAAGCCGTCATGCGCGCGGGCCTCTGGACCCGCGATGACGCGGACGGCCTGCCAACAGCGGGCGAATTCATCCAGGAGATGAAGGCCGATTTCGATGGCGCAAGCTACGATGCGGGCTATTCCGACCATGCGCGCGGGAAGATGTGGTGAAAGCTCTCGGCTATCTGCTGTTCATCCTCGGCCTTGCTGTGGGATTGATCGCGGGCGTCATCTTTGCAGCCGCCTGGTCCGATTTCGGATCGCGGGGCTGCCCGGGTGCGCAGCAATGTGCGGACGCGGTCAGCGTCATGGTGCTGACGGGCTGCGCCCTGATCGCCAGCGCCGTGATGATCTTTGCGTCGGTGGTGGTCATGCGCCGTTGAGGGTTCGACGCGACACGGGCAGACCGGCGGTGCGGTCCCGCCCGACCGCCGCGATCCCGCACATTGCCCAGCGCGGGTTCAGGCCGCGAGGCCTTTGGCCCCGATGTCGAGGTATTTGCGGCGACGCCCGGCGATCAGACCGGCACGGTCGGCCCCGTCAAGACCCGCAAGCATGGACGAGATCGCTTTGCCGACGCTGGCAATCGCGGCCTGCTTGTCGCGTTGCGCACCGCCCATCGGCTCGGGGATCACGACATCGCAGACACCCAGTTTGCGCAGGTCTTGCGCGGTCAGCCGCAGCGCTTCCGCCGCTTCGCGCATCTTCTCGGCGTCTTTCCACAGGATCGAGGCGCACCCCTCCGGCGAGATCACCGAATAGACTGAATGCTCCAACATCGCGAGCTTGTCTGCCGTTGCAAATGCCACTGCGCCGCCGGACCCGCCTTCGCCTATGATCACCGAAATCAGCGGCACGCCGATCTGAAGGCACTTTTCGGTGGAGCGCGCGATCGCCTCCGACTGGCCGCGTTCCTCCGCGCCCTTTCCGGGGTAGGCACCGGGCGTGTCGACCAGCGTGATAACCGGCAGGTTGAAGCGATCCGCGATGCCCATCAGACGCACGGCTTTGCGGTAACCTTCGGGCCGGGCCATGCCGAAGTTTCGCTCGATCCGGGTTTTTGTGTCATGGCCTTTCTCGTGGCCGATCACCACCACGGCCCGGTCGTCAAACCGCGCGAGCCCGCCCGTGACGGCGTGATCATCGGCAAAGTTTCTGTCGCCGGCCAACGGCGTGTATTCGGTGAACAACGCCTCGATGTAATCCTTGCAATGAGGCCGCTCCGCGTGGCGCGCCACCTGGCATTTCCGCCACGGCGTCAGATCCGCATAGAGATCACGGAGCAAAATCTTGGCCTTCTTGTCCAGCGCCGCGGCCTGATCTTCGACATCCATCCCCTCCTGCCTGCGGGCCATGGCGCGCAATTCCTCGGCTTTGCCTTCGATCTCGGCAAGGGGCTTCTCAAAATCGAGGTAGTTCATCGGGCGTCTCTCTGCATATCGTGGACCGTTGATCCATTATATGAAGGCGCGCAGGGCTGGATGCAACTCAGCAGCTATCCGCGGGTTTTACGGCGGATAGGTGTAGCTGCGATCAATCAGGAACTCCGCCTTCGCAAACAGGATGTCGTGATCGTCGCTGCTGAAGGCCAATGGGCGGGTCGCACGAAAGGGGGCTTTGCGCCGCGTGTTTGCAGCCCCGCGCCAGGCCTTTTCTCGCTTCCAGTTTACATTTGCCGGCACCGGTGCCGACGTGGCGACCTTAAGAAAATCCGACGGCTCGTGAAGTGCCACGGCCGAGAGCGTCACCACGGTCCCGGCGGCTGCCGAAGGCGTGCGGCGCAACGCGGCGTTGAGATCCGCCTTCACACGGGAGATCTTGGCAATCTCCTCGGCGTTCAGGGGGATCAGGACCCGACCGTCGGCGCACAGTCCGGCCAGCTGCCAATGTTCCAGATAGTTGGACAGGGCCTGCCGATCCAGCGCGATTGGAGCAGGCTCCCCGAACAGACCCACAGCGGTTCGCCAGATGCCCGGGACGGGCGTGATGGTAAGGAAGCCCGCGAAGGTGCCAAACGGCTGCGCGGCGTAGGCATTTGTCACTTCACGCATGAACGCAGGGGCCAGCAAAAGACCTGACACCGGATCGTGCGTGGCGGCCGCAGCAAGCCGGTTGTCGCGGCGAATGCGGCGATTTTCACGCTCCAGCAACCACGCGATCATCGGAACCGCGACAAGGTTCAGAGCCAGGATCGGGGCCGCAGCGGTGGTGAAGAACCAAGTGGCAAGCTCCTGCGGCAAGGCCAGCCCCGCCAGCAAATGCGTCGACATCGCCAGAGCCAGAAGCAGCAGGCCGCCGAAATTCCGTGCATCATGATCGACCATTTTGCGTGCCCAAATGACCCCGGCGAGCCCGGCAATCACCATGGCCCAGAGGCCTGCTTCCATGCCGACGCCGCCAAGCCCGATACGAGTGGCCATCGCGATCGCAAGGCACGGCAACAACCCGCGCCACCCCAGAAAGGCACCGGCGAGCGCGATCGGAATGTTCCTCAGATCAATGATCAGGCCGTCGAACGGCTCCACCGGATTGAACATCTGCAACAATGCCATAAATCCGAACAGGACGCCCAGTGCGAACGGCGCGAGCGCATTGCCGACCAGCCTGCGCCGCACCGTGCCGTAGCTTTCCGCCAGCAGCGCAGTCAGCGCCAGCGTGGCAGCGATATCGATGACAATAGAAAAGTTCATTCACAAGACCCCCAAATCTCTCCGTGGGGTCACGGTATACAGGTGCGCTTTCTGAAAACTTAACGCGTGTAATCTAACCCGCGATCATTTTAGCTTGTTTGACAATCACCTCGGCCTGCTTGATCGAGGCGATGTCCACCAAACGGCCTTTATATACAGTCGCGCCCGCCCCCTCTGCGGTGGCTTTACGCATGGCCAGAAGTATGTCCTCCGCCTCGGCAACTGCCGCCGCAGATGGTGTAAATACTTCATTGGCCACGGCGATCTGTCTGGGGTGAATCGCCCATTTGCCCACCATCCCCAGCGTCGCCGACCGCCGCGCCTGCGCCCGGTATCCTTCATCGTCGGAGAAATCGCCGAACGGGCCGTCCACGGGCAAAACGCCATGGGTGCGACAGGCCGCGACAATCGCCGTTTGCGCCCAATGCCACGGGTCGGACCAGTATTTCGCCCCCTCATGCAGCATATAATACGCCTCCTGCGTGCCGCCGATCCCTGTCGTCTGCATCCCCATCGAGGCCGCAAAATCCGCCGCCCCAAGGCTCATCGCCTGCATCCGCGGGGAGGCTGCCGCGATATCTTCCACGTGGGCGATGCCGGCGGCCGATTCGATGATCACTTCAAACCCGATGGGTTTGGGGCGCCCGCACGCCGCCTCTATCGCCGTGACCAAAGCATCGACAGCGTACACATCCGCCGCGCAGCCAACTTTCGGGATCATGATGATGTCAAGCCGCCCGGTATCGGCCTCAAGCAGGTCCACCACATCTCTGTACCAATAAGGCGTGTCCAACCCGTTAATCCGCACGGACAGGGTCTTGGTCCCCCAATCCACATCCTTGATCGCGTGGATAATGTTGGCGCGTGCCGTGGCCTTGTCGTCCGGGGCAACGCTGTCTTCCAGATCGAGGTTGATCACATCCGCGTCCGAAGCCGCCATCTTCGCAAACAGCCTGGGGTTCGAGCCGGGGCCGAACAACTGGCAGCGATTGGGACGGGCGACAGGAGTGGGTTGCAGGCGAAAGCTCATCGGGACCTCACGAAAGGAAATTGCGCAATGCGGTATCTGAGGGGTAGGTTATTGCGTATCCATCCGCAAGTGCTGCGCTGCGGCAAGACTATTTTTTCTTCCACCCCTGCCGCGACCCGCGCTTTTCACTGCGCCGGCGCGCGGCGTATTCCGTCGGGATCAGGATCAACGCCGCCGCAGAGCCGATGATCGCATCCACGCCCTGCGACCCGATGTACAGCCCGAACAGCGAGCGCACGAAGAACAGCACCAGAACCGCACCCCACGCGATGAATACCGATGGCACGATACCGTTGTGGGTGATGTCCCATTTCTCGAACACGAACGCCACGACGCCCGCGACCATCAGCGATCCGAAGAAGGAAAACAGGATCATGTGTCGTCTCCATTCAGGCAGGACTTTGCCTGCTTTATCCCAGAACGGTGCCGGGGGCCATGCGCGCGCCCAACAGCCAGTCATGCGCCGCCATCGCGCCTTTGCCCTCGGGCTGGACGCGGAGCAGTTCAATCGCGCCGTCCCCGCAGGCGACGATCGGGCCACCCAGCACCTCGCCGGGGGTGCCACTGCCATCCGCCAGACGCGCATCCAGGACCTTCACCCGTCTGCCTGACGCCATGGTCCAGGCACCCGGAAACGGCGACAGGCCAAGCACGTGTCTGATGATATGGGGGGCCTTGGCGGTCCAGTCCAGCTTTGCCTCGGATTTATCAATCTTTGCGGCGTAGGTGATGCCGGCTTCGGGCTGCGCCTGAGGTGTCAGGTCATCGAGCGTCGCCAGCGCCTCGACAATGGCCCTGGCTCCCATGGCGGACAGGCGGTCATGCAACGCGCCCGTGGTCTCATCCGCGCCAATCGGAGTGTCACGACACAACAGAACGGGGCCGGTATCCAATCCCGCCTCCATCTGCATGATGCACACGCCGGTCCGGGTATCTCCCGCCATGATCGCGCGGTGTATCGGTGCCGCGCCGCGCCAACGCGGCAGCAGCGAGGCGTGGATGTTGAGGCAACCGCGTCCGGGCGCGTCCAGAATGGTCCGGGGCAGGATCAACCCATAGGCGACCACGACGGCAAGATCCGCGCCCAGGGCCGCAACGTCCGCCTGCGCCTGCGGGTCTTTCAGGCTGGCCGGATGGCGCCGGGTCAGTCCCAATGCCTCCGCACGGGACTGCACAGGGCTGGGGCGGTCCTTGTTGCCCCGTCCCGCCGGGCGCGGGGGCTGCGAGTAGACGGCGGCGACCTCATGCCCGGCCTGCACCAGCGCGTCGAGGACCGGGACGGAGAATTCGGGCGTTCCCATGAAGATCAGGCGCATGATTTCCCCGATTTCTTCACCAGCATGTCCCGTTTGGTCTTGCTGAGGTGGTCGACGTACATGCGCCCCGCCAGATGGTCGATCTGATGCTGAACCGAGGTGGCCCAGAGCCCGTCAAATTCCTGCCGCACGCGCAGGCCGTGGTGATCCGTGAACGCCACCGTCACCTTGGCGGGCCGGGTGATCCTGGCGCTGACGCCGGGCAGGTTGGGCGAGCCTTCGTCATGGCTGTTCATGTCATCCGAGGCGCTGATCACCTCCGGGTCCGCCATGCGGATCGCGCGGCCGCGCGCGTCGCTGGCATCCACCACGGCAAGGCGCAGCATGACGCCGATCTGGGGCGCGGCGAGGCCGACACCGGGCATCGCGTCCATGGTGTCGATCATGTCGTGCCAGATCGCACGGTGGTCGTCGGTGATCGTGCCGACGGTCGCAGCGGCGGTGCGCAGGCGCTTGTCGGGGTATGGGATGAACGGCCTAACGGGCATAGGCGGCCTCCAGCGCGGCACGGGTTTCCGGCGACTGGTGGTCAAGGATCACCCGGCCATCAAGGTGGTCCAGCTCGTGCTGAACGCAGCGGGCGAGGGCGCCGTTGAAGGTCTCGTGCAGCTGCTCGCCCTCCGGGCTGGTCCAGGACAGTGCAACCTCAAGCGGGCGCTCGACGTCCATCGGCAAATCCGGGATCGAGAGGCACCCCTCCTCCATCGTGCCGATATCGTCGCAGCTGCCATGCGCCATGGGATTGATGAACACACGCGGGCTGCGAGGGCCGTCTTTCCAGGTCACGTCGACGACAAAAACCCGCTGCATCACGCCGATTTGTGGTGCCGCGAGGCCGCGCCCCCGGGCTGCATACATCGTGTCGAACATGTCGGTGATCAGCTTCGGGTCCGCCGGATGATCCACCGGAGCGCAGACCTCGCTCAGCCCTGGGTCGGGCCACAGCAGAATCTCCCGGATACTCACGCCGGATCGCGCGCCCGGTCGCGTTTCAGCTTCACCATCTTGCGGGTGATCAATTGCCGCTTCAGCGCCGAGAGGTAGTCGATGAACAGCTTCCCCTCCAGATGGTCGATCTCGTGCTGCACGCAGGTGGCCCAAAGCCCGTCGAAGGTCTCTTCCTGCGCTGATCCGTTCACATCCATCCAGCGCACGGTCACATCTGCGGGCCGGGTCACATCGGCATAGATATCGGGGATCGACAGGCATCCCTCATCGTAGGTATTCATCTCGTCGGAGGAGGCCACCACCTCAGGGTTGAACATCGCCAGCGGGCGCGGAGCCGCGTCGTCGCCCTTCTCGCAATCCAGCACGATCAGCCGCGCCGAGACCCCGATCTGCGGGGCCGCCAGCCCGATACCAGGCGCCTCGTACATCGTCGAGAGCATCTCATCGGCCAGCACGCGCAGTTCGTCCGACACGTCATCGACATGCGCCGCCACCTTCTTCAGGCGTGGGTCAGGGTGGATCAGGATCGACTGCTTCATGGGCGTCCATGTAGGCCAAACATTCGCGCCTTGAAAGACCTGCGTCCGCTACAGGGGACAAAAAGCCACAATCCGGCTTGCAGCCAGACAGCCAAACGCTAGGGTCCGCCGTAAAACGCCAGGAGTGCATATGGATTTCGATACGATCCTCGATCAGCGGGCTGCCTTTAACGGCAAATGGATTGCCCTGTCCGACACCTTCGGAGACGATGCCGACAGCGCCATGGCGATGTCGGTCGCTGACAGCGATTATCGCACGGCCCCCGTCGTACAGGCCGCGATCGCGAACATGGCCGCCGATGGGTGTTTCCCCTATGGTGCCGATTGGGCCGGATATACCAGCGCCGTCGCGGGTTGGCAGGGCCGTCGCCACGGCTGGAGCGTCGATCCTGACTGGGTTGTGACGGTTCAGGGCCTTGGCCAGGGCATTGCCTTGTGCTTCGACACCTGGACCGAGCCCGGCGATGGCATCGCCTACTTCACGCCCGTTTACCATGAATTCCACGACAAGACGGTGCGGGCCGAGCGGCGTCCTGTCCCCCTGCCCCTGCGGCTGGAAGAGGGCCGCTATGAACTTGACCTTGAGGCCGCGGCAGAGGCGCTGGACCCCGGTGTGAAGATCCTTCTGTTCTGCGCCCCGCATAACCCTTCGGGCCGGGTCTGGAGCGCGGCGGAAATGCGTGCCGTTGCGGAATTTGCCGAGGCCCACGACCTGATCCTGGTCTCGGACGAGGTCCATGCCGATCTGGTCTATTCCGGTCACCGGCATATTCCCATGGACGTGGCGGCGCCCGCCCAACGCAACCGGACGCTGACGATGACGGCGGCGTCTAAATCGTTCAATCTTGCCGGGCTGCGCTGCGGGCAGGCGATCATTCCCGACGACGACCTGCGTGCCGCCTACAAGCGCAGATTGCGGATGCTTGACTACAGCCCCGGCACGCCGGGCGTCGTGGCGACAAAGGCGGCCTATTCCGACGAGGGCGAGGCATGGCTGCTGGCGCAGATGGCCCATCTGGAGGGCAATCGCACGGTGTTCGATGCCGGCATAAACGCGATACCGGGGGTGACATCCATGCCTCTGGAGTCAACGTTTCTCGCCTGGGTGGATTTTTCCGGAACCGGGATGACTGCCGATGAAGTCGCCGCGCGCATCCGCGATGACGCGCGCATCGCGGTCAGCCCGGGTGCCGCGTTCGGACCGGGGGGAGAGTTGTGCAACCGCTTCAACATCGCGGTTCCGCGGGCATCGGTCGAAGCTGCTGTGGCCCGAATGACAGCAGCCTTCAGCGACCTTCAATAGCGCCACCAAAGGATCGGGTCGGCCGGCCAGGTTTCCGACCGCGCCAGCCCCACGGGGCAGCATCGCGTCCGGCGTCAAGACAAGCGCGCCGAAACGGTGGGAATGAACCCGTACCGCGCAGCCGCGCAGCCGCGCCGTGATTGCGGCGTCGATCGGGCCGGGATAGCCCTTGGACAGGACGATCGGCGTTTCGGGGACCTGGAACGGGCTGGTTGACGGGCCGTCGCCTTCGCGTTGCCGCAGCCTGTGCAGATCCGGCAGCGCGACCAGAGCCTGCGACCCGATATAACCTGTGGTGCAGAGCGTCCGGCACGATTGCGCAGCCGTGCTGCAAGCCACGCCCACAGCGACAACGGATCATCGTGACCCGTCACGACCCTCAGGAGGCCGCGCGGGTAACCGGGCGGAAAATCAAACACGCCGGCACACGCCGCCCCAGCCGCGGTTCGCCGTCAAACAGCCTGCCCAAAGCCTCAACCGCCGCTCCGCGCGTGCGGTGATAGCTGACCGGGTCTGTCCCGCTCCGCGACATACCGATGAAGATCGCATCCCTGGTGGGTTTCGCCGGGGACGGCCTTGAGCTTGCGGACCAGTCGGCGACAAAAGCAGCAAGGCCCGTTACAGCCACGCCTCTGCCTGCGCCAGATCCTCTGCGGTGTTGATGTTGAAGAACGCAGGCGGGACCGTGTCCGCAAACGGCACCCGCGCGGCAGCCTGAGACATCGCCCAATCCGTCACCTTCCGCGTGCCGGATGTCAGAGCGGCCTCCAGCCGGTCAGCCAATCCGGCGTCCCAGATCGCCGTTGTCGCGTGCACCCCGTCCGATGTCTGCGCCATCACCACGGGCGCGCTCGGACCGCTCAACCGCTTTACCAGATCCAATGGCAGGAACGGCGTGTCGACCGCGACCGTCAGAACGCGGCGCGCGCCAAGCCGCCTCGCCCAGATCAGGGCCGCCAGAATCCCGCCGAGCGGCCCGAGGCCGGGCACTTCATCCCTGAGGACGCGGTAGCCTTCGAACCCGTCGGTGGCGTTGATCGCCAGAGCGCTGACCTGCGGGCCGATCCGCGTCACCACATGCCGCCAGAGCGGCTGGCCACCGAGAACCACCGTTGCCTTGCTGCCGCCGATCCTGCGCCCCTGCCCGCCCGCCAGGATCACTCCGGGGATCGCATCTTCATCCAATTGCATCCGCCCCTCCGCAGGTCTACGCATAGCCGTACTCCAAACTAGCGAAACCCGATGACCAGCACCACGACATCCCGTAGCCCGTTCTGGAGAGGCGCGCGTGACTGCGCTCCGTTCATACTGGTCGTAGCCCCGTTCGGCGCACTTTTCGGCGTCGTGGGGATGGAGGCGGGCATGACGCTGGCCCAGACCATGGGCTTTTCGGTCATCGTGGTCGCAGGTGCATCGCAATTCGCGGCCTTGCAACTGATGCTGGACCAGGCACCGATGGTCATCGTGCTGCTGTCGGCCATCGCGGTGAACCTGCGCATGGCGATGTATTCCGCGTCCCTCGCGCCGTATCTCGGGCCTGCGCCGCTGTGGAAACGCGCGCTGGTGGCCTACATGAACGTCGACCAAACCTATGCCCTGTCGGTCCTGACCTACGAATCGGAGCCGCAGATGTCCGTGTCCGACAGGGCGGCCTACTTCTTCGGGGCCTGCCTGCCGATCCTTCCCACATGGTGTGCTGCGTCGCTGGCGGGCGCGCTGCTTGGCACGGCGATACCGGCCAGCTGGGGGCTGGAGTTCGCGGTGCCTATCGCGTTCCTGTCTCTGGTGGCCCCCGCCCTGCGCACCCTGGCCCATGTCGTGGCTGCGGCTGCCTCCATCCTCCTCGCCATTGTTTTCGCGGGCCTGCCCTACAACCTTGGACTGATGCCCGCAGGCATCGGCGCGATGATCGTCGGCGCCGAGATCGAGCGTCGCATGGGTACGGCCTTCATTCCGCCGCCGGGGGCGCGGCAATGATTGGCCCAACGATGGAGGGCTGGAGCGCAGGGCAGATCTGGCTGATCATTCTGACCCTCGGGCTGGCCACCTACCTGATCCGCTTTTCGTTTCTTGGCCTGATCGGCGACCGGCAGATCCCCGACTGGCTGCTGCGTCACCTGCGCTATACTCCGGTGGCGATCCTGCCCGCTCTGGTCACGCCTGCGGTTCTGTGGCCTGCCGCGTCCGATGGCGCACTGAGCATTCCGCATCTGACCGCCGCCGCTGTGACGCTCGCCGTGGGCTACTGGCGCAAGAATGCGGTGCTGGCCGCCGTGGCGGGCATGGCGACGTTCGTGATGTTGCGGGCCATGATATAGACCTGCGCCGGGCCAATGTCCGGTCGGCTACACCGGAAGTGCAGTTGTCCGGAACACCGTCTTCAGGGCAAAACTGGACTGCATCTGCGCCACACCCGGCAGGCGGGACAGGTGCTGGCGGTAAATCCTTGCGAAATCCTCGCTGTCCCTTGCCACCACCTTCAACAGATAATCCGCCGAGCCCGCCATCAGGTGGCACTCCAGCACATCCGGGACGCGGGCCACGGCGGTTTCGAACGCCTCGAACCTGTCATCCGATTGCCCCTGCAGCTTGATCTCCACGAACACCGTCGTTACGCGCCCCACCGCACGCGGGTTGAGCAGCGCCACATAATCCCGGATCACGCCAGTGGCCTCCAGCCGCTGCACCCGCCTGTGACAAGCCGATGGCGACAGGTTCACCCGCTCCGACAGCTGCGCATGGGTCATCCGCCCCTGCCGCTGCAAACTTCGCAGAATCGCGGTGTCCATCTCGTCCAGGTCGATTTCAGTGGTGATTTCTCGTGTCATACTACCTCAAAGCGCAAAATTCGTGCATCAAGCTGCTATATTGTGGGCAAAGTTTCAAAACATTTCCACCCCACCGGGCGTATCTCCCCATCAGCACATGCGCTCGGGAGGAATGACAATGCACATCGGTTGCCCCACAGAGATCAAACCACAAGAGTTCCGCGTCGGGATCACCCCCGCCGCCGCGCGTGAAGCCGTCGTTCACGGCCACCGCGTCACCCTGCAATCGGGTGCCGGCATCGGTGCGGGCTTCACGGACGACGATTACCTCGCCGCCGGTGCAGAGATTGCCGCCACCGCCGAGGAGATCTTCGCGTCAGCCGAGATGATCGTGAAGGTCAAGGAGCCTCAGGCCGTCGAGCGCGCGATGCTGCGCCGCGACCAGATCCTGTTCACCTATCTGCACCTGGCACCGGACCGTGCGCAAACCGACGATCTGCTTGCCTCAGGCGTCACGGCGATTGCGTATGAGACGGTCACGGACCGCGCCGGTGGCCTGCCGCTTCTGGCTCCGATGTCCGAAGTTGCGGGCCGTCTCGCGCCTCAGGTCGGATCCTGGGCGCTGCAAAAGGCCAACGGCGGACGCGGTGTCCTGATGGGCGGCGTGCCCGGTGTCGGCCCTGCTGAAGTGCTGGTCATCGGCGGCGGCGTTGTCGGCACGCAGGCCGCACGTGTGGCCGCGGGTATGGGCGCGGATGTGACGCTTCTGGACCGGTCCCTGCCCCGCCTCCGCTACCTCGACGACGTCTATCGTGGCGTGTTCAAGACCCGCTACGCCAGCGCCGATGCGACAGCGCAGCTGATCACCACCGCCGATATGGTGATCGGCGCTGTCCTGATTCCGGGGGCCGCGGCGCCCAAACTTGTCACGAAAGACCAACTTGGCACCATGAAGACCGGCGCGGTGATCGTGGACGTGGCCATCGACCAGGGTGGCTGCTTCGAGACGTCCAAGGCCACCACGCACCACGACCCTATCTATGTCGTCGATGACATCGTGCACTACTGCGTCGCCAACATGCCCGGCGCCGTGGCCCGCACCTCCACGCTGGCGCTTGGCAATGCCACGATGCCCTTCATGCTGGCCCTCGCCGACAAGGGCTGGCAGAAAGCCTGCGCCGACGATCCGCACCTGCTGGAAGGGCTCAACACCCACGCGGGTCAACTGACCAATCATGCGGTCGGTGTGGCACTGAACATGGATGTCACGTCCCCGGCGCGTGTCGTCAACGGCTGAACAATAAACGGCCCGCGCATCATCTGCGGGGGCCGTTCAATCATATTTTGATCGGTACAACGAACCGAAGGATCAGAACCTGATCCCGCCGCATTCAAGTTCCTTGAGAAGATCAGCGTGTCTTCAGGCTGTCGCGGATCTCCAGCAAGACGTCCAGCTCGCTCGGGCCGGTCTTGACCTCAGGGGCCACTTCGTCGGGCTTCTCTGCCGCCGCCTTCACGCGATTGACCATCTTGACCAGCATGAACACCACAAACGCGATGATCAGGAAGTTGATGATCGCCATCAGGAAGTTGCCGATCGCAAAGACCGAAATTCCGGCATCGGTGCAAGCCGCGACCGAGGCACATTCGCCGTCACCCAGTACGTAGAACCAGCCCGAGAAATCAATTCCGCCGGTAAACAGCGCGATGATCGGATTGATCAGATCGCCCACCAGCGACGTGACGATTGCCGTAAACGCAGCGCCGATGATGATACCGACGGCCATGTCCATGACATTGCCCTTGGCGATGAAATCCTTGAATTCGTTGATCATGTGGTTGTCCCCATCTGTCTTGTTCCAGTGCACCGGGGGTCAAGTTGCGTGCGCAGATGCACACATCCCCCTTGAGGAACGCTGTTAACCCTATACTGGCATCGCAGATCAAGGGGACATAACTGATCAGGGCAACATTGACTTTCGCAGGACACCCCATGCCATCGCTTGAAGACTTCCCGATCACCTCCCGCTGGCCCGCCAGTGACCCCTCTGTGATCCAGCTTTATTCCTTTCCCACGCCCAATGGCGTGAAGGTCTCCATCGCGTTGGAGGAAATAGGTCTGCCCTATGAGGTGCACCGCGTCACGCTGTCGGATAGCGATGTGAAAAGCGCAGAGTTCCTGTCGCTGAACCCGAACAACAAGATTCCCGCGATCATTGATCCCAATGGGCCGGGCGGCGCGCCACTGGAGTTGTGGGAGTCGGGCGCGATCCTGATCTATCTGGCCGAGAAATCCGGCAAGCTGATCGGCAGGACCGAGGCCGATAAATACAACGTGATCAAATGGGTCATGTGGCAGATGGGCGGTCTTGGCCCGATGTTTGGCCAGCTTGGATACTTCTCGAAGTTCGCCGGATCCCAGATCGAAGATCCGCGCCCGAAACAACGGTTCGTGGTCGAGGCCAAACGCCTTCTCGCCGTGCTGGAGAAGGAATTGGCCGACCGTGAATGGATCGCCGGAGAATACTCCATCGCCGACATCGCCATCGCCCCGTGGCTCGCCGCGTTGGAGTACTATGGCACCGAAGACGTGGTCGGTTGGAGCGATCTGGAAAACGTGCCCGCGTATCTGAACCGGTTTCTGGATCGCCCGGCGGTCAAGATCGGCCGCGTGACCCCTCCGCGCGAAGAATAAACCCGGGCAACTCGCGCCCCACCGGACTCGACCCGGCAGGGATTAGTCCGGCAGTTTTCCGGTCAGGACATAGCGCAGGATCTCCACCACCTGCTCCGGTTCTTCCGCCGCAGCCAGGGCCGCTGCATGGACCTCCTTGAGCGCGTGCTGATGCTCCGGCATCGACAGCACGATCATCGGTTTCCCCAGCGCCGCCGCTTGCCCGGCATCAAACGCGGCATTCCACTGCTTGTACGTCTCCCCAAAGCGCACGACGACGACATCGGCGTTTTCAAGACCATGACGGGTGCGGATCGCATTGACCTTGGCGCTTTTGTGATCGTGCCAGAACTTGTCCGGCTCCTCCCCCAGGATCGCCACACCGCAATCATCACTGGCAGAATGGTCGGTCACCGGCCCCGAGAACTCCACGTCCATGCCCGCGCATCCGGCCACGATCCGGTCGCGCCAATCGGTGTGAATCTCGCCGGACAGATAGACTTTCATCGCATTTCTCACTTTTGCAACAGCAGATCAGCTTCTGAGAACGCCGCCTGTCGCCTTGCCGACCTTCTCGACAATCCTGGCGGCGACGGCCTCAATCTCTTCCTCGGTGAGGGTCTTGTCCCTGGGCTGCATCTTCACCGCAAGCGCGATGCTTTTCTGGCCCTCGCCCAACGATCCGCCGGAGAATTCATCAAAGACGCTCACCTCAGCGACCAGCGCCTTATCCGCCCCGGCGGCCGCATTCACCAGATCGAGAGAGGCCACATCGTTCGGCACGACAAAGGCAAAATCCCGCTCCACCGGTTGCAGATCGGACATCGCAACCGCCCCGCGACTGGCTGTGGTGCGCTTGGGCAACGGCACCGCCTCAGGGAACACCGCAAAGCCCATCGCGGGGCCTTTCACGTCTAACTCAGCCAGCACCTTGGGGTGAATTTCTCCAAAGATTCCAAGCACTTTCTTGGGTCCGAGGCAAATGATCCCATGTCGCCCCGGATGCCACCACGCAGGCCCGCCGCGCATGATCTGCACCTTGGCAGGCGCGCCGATGGCGGCCAGAACCGCCTCCGCATCGGCCTTGACGTCATAGATATCCACCGGACGCCGCGTGCCGTGGGGATCACGCGGTCCGGTTTGACCGATGAGGATACCAGAGGCGACCAGGTGCTGCTCACCGGGCTCCCCGCCTTCGAAGGCGGCCCCAACCTCAAACAGCGCCATATCCGTCATGCCGCGCGCCTGGTTGCGGGCGGCAGCCTGTAACAGGCCCGGCAACAGCGCCGGGCGCATGTGCGACATCTCCGAGGAAATCGGGTTCTCCAGCATCACCGCATCGCCGCCGCCGCCAAACAGCTCGGCACTGGCCTTGTCGATGAAGGAATAGGTCACGCATTCGTTGTACCCAAGCGCCGCAGTGGTCCGCCGCGCGGCGCGTTCCCGCAACTGCATCGGCGTCAGAACCGGGCTCGGCACGCCCGGCTCACGCGGCAGCGGTTGGGGTTTCAGTTGCGACAGCGAGGTGACGCGGGCGATCTCTTCGACCAGATCCGCCTCACCCTGCACATCGCGCCGCCACGACGGGACGGAGACGTCCAGCGTGTCACCGCTGCCCGCCACACCGAACCCAAGCGCCTTGAGGATACGCGCCTGCTGTTCCGGCGCGACATCCATGCCCACCAGCGATGATACACGTCCCACGCGCAACCCGTAGCTGCGGGCCGTCGCGACAGGCGCGCCGACCTCGACCACCTCGGACACCTCACCGCCGCACAGATCCAGCACCATCTGTGTTGCCGCATGCAGGCCGGGCAGCGTGTAATCAGGGTCCACGCCGCGCTCGAAGCGATAGCGCGCGTCGGAGTTGATCCTGAGCGCGCGGCCGGTCATCGCGATCTGCACCGGGTCCCACCAGGCGGAACTCGAGGAACACGTTCACCGTGTCCTCCGTACAACCGGAGGCTTCACCGCCCATGACGCCCGCGATGGATTCCACGCCAGTGTCGTCAGAGATCGCCATATGCCCCTGCGCCAAGGTGTAGGTCTTGTCGTCCAGCGCCACGATCTGCTCATCGCCGGTCGCGCGATGGACCCGCAGATCTCCGCGCACCTTGTCGGCATCGAACACGTGCAACGGGCGGTTCTGGTCGTAGGTGAAGAAGTTGGTGATATCCACCAGCGCCGAGATCGGCCGCAACCCGATGGCGCGCAGGCGATCCTGCAACCACGCAGGCGCGGGGCCGTTCCTGACGCCCCGGATCAGCCGTCCGGTGAAATGCGGCGCGGTGGTGAGGGTATCGGCGTCAATCGTCACATTGATCGGAGACTTGAAGCTGCCCTTGATGTCGTGCGTGGCGGGCGTCTTGAGCGTGCCGATCCCCTTCGCCGCCAGATCCCGCGCGATGCCATGGATGCCCAGCGCGTCCTGCCGGTTCGGCGTAATCGCGATCTCGATCACCGGGTCGACCTTGGCGGGGTCGTTCTTGGCCAGCCAATCGGTGAAGGTCTGGCCGACCTCGGCGTTGTCCAGCTCGATGATGCCGTCGTGTTCCTCGGACAGCTCCAGCTCCCGCTCGGACGCCATCATGCCGAAACTCTCGACCCCACGGATCTTGCCCACGCCGATGGTGATATCGAGGCCGGGGATATAATCGCCGGGTTTGGCCAGCACCACATGGATCCCCGCCCGCGCATTGGGCGCGCCGCAGATGATCTGTTGCAGGCCATCGTTGGTGTCCACCTGACAGACCTGCAGGCGATCCGCCTCAGGATGCTTCTCGGCGGATTTGATGTGAGCGATGGTGAAGGATTTCAGGCGTTCAGCGGAGTCAGTCACGCCCTCCACCTCAAGCCCGAGGTCCGTGAGGGCATCGGTGATGTCGGTGACAGAGGCCTCGGTATCGAGGTGATCTTTCAGCCAGGAGAGGGTGAGTTTCATTTGTTTTTGTCCTCGGCGCCTAGGTCTTCAACTATTGCCTGCCAATCGCGATCAGTGATTTTCAATGGCGAGAAAACAGTTGCTCCGGTAAAATTCATTGCGGCGGACACACTGGAGTAACCTCCGGGTCCCATTCGTTCGGCAAGAAAAGCCCACCTCCTAAGCGCTTCGTCCTTGTGAAGCCTCTTGCTCAAATCACCCATCGGTTCAATTTCGAATGGCATTGCCCAACTCTCTGGCCAGACGTCGTCGACAAGCTCATCTACTTTCGGGACGGACCTCACAACGAACGGAACAGTGAAACTTTGTAACGGATTGCAATAGAGTAGCCCCCTAGAGCCAACGGTAACGTAACGAAGTGCCTTGGTCCTTCGACCTTTCATTGTAGTGTCGCTGACAACGGAAACTGCCCACAGCTTCCGCGCCAATCCGACGTCTATGTTTGTCACGCTCCGACTTGCGAATGTGAAGAGGGATACGTCAGTCATCTCAAACCCCCGAATGCACGGCAGGCACCTGCAACGCCCCGAACCCGTAGTGCCGCAACCATCGCAGATCGCTGTTGAAGAAGTCGCGCAGGTCGGGGATGCCGTATTTCAGCATGGCGATGCGGTCGATGCCCATGCCGAAGGCGAAGCCCTGGAACTCGGTCGGGTCGATATTCCCCGCCTCCAGCACCTTAGAATGCACCATGCCTGAGCCTAAAATCTCCAGCCAATCGTCGCCCTCACCGACCTTCACCGTGCCGCCCTCGAAGCTGCACTGGATGTCGACCTCTGCGCCCGGCTCCACGAACGGGAAGTGCGAGGCGCGGAAGCGGGTTTTGACCTGCACGCCGAAGAAGGCGGAATAGAACTCCTCCAGCACCCATTTCAGGTTCGCCATCGACACATCGCGACCCAGCACCAGCCCCTCCACCTGATGGAACATCGGCGTGTGGGTCTGGTCGTAGTCGGCGCGATACACACGACCGGGGCAGATGATGCGACACGGCGCGCCATGCGCCTCCATCGTGCGGATCTGCACCGGGCTGGTGTGGGTGCGCAACACGTGCGGCGGGCGGTTATCGCCCTCGGCCCGATGCGTATAGAAGGTGTCCATCTCGGCCCGTGCCGGATGGTGACCGGGTATATTCAAGGCGTCGAAGTTGTACCAGTCCGTCTCGATCTGCGGCCCTTCCGCGACGGAAAACCCCATGTCGGCAAAGATCGCCGTGACCTCCTCCGTGACCTGAGACACCGGATGGATCGTGCCCACGCGGCGATGGCGAGCGGGCAGTGACACGTCCAGCCACTCGGCCTGCAACCGGTCATCCAGCGCAGCATCCGCCAGCCCGTGTTTCTTGGCCACAATCGCGGCGTTGACCTCATCCTTCAGGGCATTCAGCGCCGGGCCCGCGATCTGCCGCTCCTCAGCCGTCATCTTGCCAAGCTCACGCATTTTCAGGCTGATTTCGCCCTTCTTGCCCAGAGACGCCACGCGCATGTCTTCCAGCGACGCCTCATCCGAGGCCCCCCCGATGCGGCCAAGCCAGCTGCTTCGCAAGTCGTCCAAGCCGTCCATTGTCGTGCGCTCCTGCCCTTGATTTCCGGGGAAATCCCTATGCGTGAGACAGTCGGATTGCAAGCTGAGCCGCGCCATCGACTGGGCGAAATGCCCAACCGGGCTGCCTTCCCGGCCAGATCTGATAGCGCCGCGAGGGGCGGCATGGCGAATAGCGGCACTTTTCCGTCTGGCTTAGCGAGGCGACCGCGCGGCCTGACCTGCTGCCATACCCGTCAGGAAGCTTTGAACAATGGCTTCTGATTGGACGGGAGCGGCGGATTGGGGCGCCACGGGAATGACCGCCACTGCGCCCCGACGCAAGTGCCGACAGGATCATGCCTGCACCTGTGTAAGCGCCCCCCAAAATGGCCGCGACATACACCGCGTCCAGCACGGCCGACCGACCGAACCAGGCGGACACGGTTAAAAACGCCACGCCGATCAATGAAAGGACCAAGGCGGCAGACGAAAGCGCCAGTTTGCGCGCTTCTCGCTTGATCTCACGTTTCGCTGCGCTGAACACGATCAGCGTCGCGCCGACAGGAAGCCCATCATGAAGCCTACCGCCGCTGCAATGCCCAGTGCGGAGGCAGGATTCGGCCCAACCATAACACCTGCGCGTTCCGCCGCGCGTTTCGCATCCAGCGCCAGAAGTCAGCTGTTTTGGCCGGCACCGTCACGGGCCGATTTTCCCTTGGTCTCGACGTAGCCAGCCAAGGTGCTGGTCAGGCTTCCGAGATCAGTCTTCAAGGTTTCGATCTGCGCCGAAATCTCGGCGGTATCGAGGGTACCATTTTCTTTGGATGTGGTCGCCATCGGAATTTTCCCAATGTGGACGCGACCCTCTGCTTCACGATGCGCTCAGCCAAGCCACCTGAGACTCACACAAAAAAGACTGCCGAGCGTCAAGGCTCGGCAGTTTGCGATTTTGTAATCTGCGAAACGGATCAGAGTGCGGCTTTTGCCTGATCGACGATCGCGCCAAATGCCTCGGGCTCATGGACGGCCAGATCGGCGAGGACTTTGCGGTCCACTTCGATCCCGGCTTTCATCAGGCCATTGATGAAGCGCGAATAGGTCAGCGCTTCGTCATGCATGCGCACGGCGGCGTTGATGCGTTAAATCCACAGCGCGCGGAATTGACGCTTGCGTGCCTTGCGGTCGCGCGTGGCGTATTGGTTGGCCTTATCGACGGCCTGGGTGGCGGTCCGGAAGTTCCGCGACCGCGCGCCGTAATAACCTTTGGCCGCATCAATTACTTTTTTGTGGCGACGGTGAGTGACGGTTCCACCTTTGGTACGTGACATATCAGTGGCTCCTTAACGGTCGTAGGGCATATAAGATTTGACGATCTTCGTGTCGGCCGGCGACAGTTCTGTCGTCCCCCGCGCGTTGCGGAGGAACTTGTTGCTCCGCTTGATCATCCCGTGCCGTTTACCGGCCTGACCTGCCAGCACCTTACCGGTGCCCGTCACTTTAAAGCGCTTCTTCGCGCTCGACTTTGTCTTCATCTTCGGCATTTCCAGCTCCTGTCGTCTTGAAGTGGTTCAGGCGCGTAGCGGCATGCCAAATTTAGGCCGGACGCACCGTTCGAAGGGGTCGCATACCGCCCTTTCGCGCCCCTGTAAAGCAAGGAGTCTTCTTCGGGCCAACGCAGACCTGCACAGCACATCGGACACGGCCACCGTCCACAAAATACAGATGGCGCGCTGCCGTCAGCTACCACGCATGGGGCACGGTCAATTCAGGATCCGCGCCGCCACGGAGATAAAGGCGTTGGGTACATCCATGAACTCCAGCCCGCCCGGCTCATTGATGTGAATGTATCCCCCAAGGCCAAGCGCGATCGCCAGCGAAGCCATAGCCATGAACGGCCAGCGGCGCGTCGTCCAGGCGGCCACGATGGATGACACCGACAGGATGCCGACGACCGTGGCGATGACAAGCAGGATATCGGCGCCAACCGGAATGATCATTCCAGCTCGGACGCGTAGATCAGCCGCTCATCGCAAGGCGCGATGCGCAGGATGTTGGTGGAGCCGGACTGGCCGAACGGCACACCGGCCGTCACCACGATCTGATCCGTCTTCTCGGCCAGACCCTGTTCGGTAGCGGCACGGACGGCGGAAATGACGGCTTCCTTGAAACGCCCGACCGATCCGACCTTCACGCAATGGCAGCCCCAGGTCAGGCACATCCGCCGCGCAGTTGCCTGTCGCGACGTCAGCGCCAGGATCGGGACATTGGGCCGCTCGCGGGCCGTGCGGGCTGCGGTGGACCCGGATTCAGAGAAACAGCAGATCAGTTTGATGTTCGTGGTTTCGGCAATCTCGCGCGCGGCCGAGACGATGCCATCGGCAACGGTCTCCTTCTTGCCGCCCCGGCTCGCCTCGATCACCTCGCGGTAGGTCGGGTCCCGCTCCACCTCGATGGCGACGTTGTTCATCGTGGTCACGGCCTCGATCGGGAAATCACCCGCGGCGGATTCGGCGCTGAGCATCACCGCATCCGTGCCCTCGTAGATGGCCGCCGCCACATCCGACACTTCGGCGCGCGTCGGCATCGGGCTCTCGATCATCAATTCCAGCATCTGTGTCGCCACAATCACCGGCTTGGCCACGTTGCGGCACTTGCGCACCAGACGTTTCTGGATCGGCGGCACGTTCTGCACCGGCAGTTCCACACCCAGATCACCGCGCGCAACCATGATGCCGTCAGAGGCATCCAGAATGTCATCGAAATTCGTCACGGCAGACGGCTTTTCGATCTTCGACAGAATCGCGGCGCGGCCTTTGGCCAACGCGCGGGCCTCGTCCACATCTTCGCGACGCTGCACAAAGGACAGGGCCAGCCAATCGACGCCCAATTCGCAGACAAATTCCAGATCCTTGCGGTCTTTTTCGCTGAGCGCGGCCAATGGCAGCACCACATCAGGCACGTTCACACCCTTGCGGTTGGAGATCCGGCCCCCCGCAATCACTTCGCAATCCGCGAAATCCTTGCCGCACGTCAGCACCTTCACGCGGATCTTGCCGTCGTTGATCAGAAGGTGAGACCCCACTTCGAGGGCGGCAAAGATCTCCTTGTGGGGCAGCTGAACCCGCGTCTCATCGCCGGGCGCATCATCGAGATCCATGCGGAAGCGCTGGCCGACCTCCAGATCATAGCCCTCGTCATTGTCGAACACACCGACGCGCAGCTTGGGGCCCTGCAGGTCCGCAAGGATCGCGATCGGCTGGCCGATGTCCGCCTCGATCTGGCGAATGATGCCGTGGGTCGTGGCAATCCCCGCATGATCGCCATGGGACATATTCAGACGAAACACATCCGCGCCGAACTCATGCAGCGCGCGGATCATCTCATAGGTGTTGGAGGCAGGACCAAGCGTGGCGACAATCTTGACGTTGCGGTCGCGTTTCATGGTGTCATATCCCTTCAGTGGCGGCATCGCGCGGAGGAGCGCCTGATGTTTGCGCTAACATGTAAGTGCTTGCCTCCGTATTGGCGCAAATTTCCGGTTCTCACAACCGGGCAGTTCTCTGGTGTTCGGACAAAGAGCGTTTTAGGCCTTCTCCGGACAGGATCACGGGGCGGGCATATGACAGATGCGGTGGAGATTATCGGAAAGACCCGTTCCGGGCGTTGGGTGATCACCTGCGATCATGCCAGCAACCGGGTGCCGGATGACGTGTGCGGTGGCGATCTGGGCCTGTCCCCGGCCGACATGGCCCGCCACATCGCCTATGATGTCGGCGCGGAAGGTGTCGCGCGGGCCCTGGCAGAGGCCCTGGACGCCCCCGTTGCGCTGTCGCAATTCTCCCGGCTGGTCATTGATCCGAACCGGGGTGAAGCCGATCCGACCCTGCTGATGCAGATCTACGACGGCTCGATCATTCCCGGCAATCGCGCGGTGTCACCGCAGGAGGTGGAGCGGCGCCTGCAACGGTTTCACCGCCCCTACCACGCGGCGGTGGCGGCGCTGTTTGCCGGCCGCGCCGATCCCATCGTGGTGTCGATCCACAGCTTCACCCCGCAATTGCGCGGACACGATCCCCGGCCCTGGCATATCGGCGTGCTCTACGCGGGCGATACCCGTGTGGCCTATCCGCTTCTGGCGCGGCTGCGGGATCAGGCGGACCTTTGCGTGGGGGACAATCAGCCCTACAAAGGTCACCTTCCCGGCGACGCAATGGACCGGCAGGCCTTGCAACACGGGCGGCTGAATGTGCTGATCGAAGTGCGCAGCGATCTGATCGGGACGGCTGAGGCGCAGCGGGCATGGGGTCTGCGATTGGCGCAGCTTCTTGACGCCACGCTCACGAGTGCCGACTTGTAGGTGAAGTTACCGGAGATATGATGATGAGCGAACCCACACAAACCGATCTGGACGCCGCAGCCTTCCGTCGCCTTCTGGCTCATCTGGGCGAGCGAACGGATGTGCAGAACATCGACATGATGAACCTGACCGGGTTTTGCCGAAACTGCCTGAGCCGTTGGTATCAGGAAGAAGCGGCAGAGCGCGGGGTGGAGATCAGCAAGGCCCACGCCCGCGAACGGGTCTACGGAATGCCCTTCGAGGAGTGGCGTGCGACATATCAGACGGATGCAAGCGCAGAGCAGAAAGCCGCGTTCAAAACGTCAAAGCCGGATCACTGAGGCTGACGACGGAAGGGGCGCTGCCCCTTATGCGCATCGAAGATGCACAAACCCCGGAGTTGTATCCGGCAAGATGAATGGGAGAGGGCACCTCAGGCGGCCGTCGCGGCGACTTCCGAGCGCAGGAAGGCGGGTTTGCCGGGGAGGCTCAGGTCGGGCGCATATCGGTAGCCGCCAATGTCGAAGTCCAGCAGGTGCTCGGGCGCGGTCAGGCGGTGCTCCATGATATAGCGCGCCATCGCGCCGCGCGCTTTCTTGGCGAAGAAGCTGACGATTTTCGGACCGGCGGGCTTATCTTCGAAGAACTGCGGCGCGATAAGCGTCAGGCTCAGGGCCTGTTCATCGACCGCAGAGAAGTACTCCACCGAGGCGCAGTTGACGAGCGTGTCGGTGTTGACGCTCTCGGCCTGCGCCTTCAGTGCCTGCGCCAGCCGCGACCCCCAATAGGCGTAGAGCGTGGGTCCCTTGCGGGTCTTCAGACGGCTGCCCATTTCCAGACGGTAGGGCCGGATCGCGTCGAGTGGACGCAGAAGACCGTAGAGACCCGACAGGATCCGCAGGTGATCCTGTGCGTAACCGAGCGTGTCGGCGTCGAGGCTGGTCGCCTCCAGCCCCATGTAAGTATCACCCGCAAAAGCCAGCGCGGCGGGGCGGGTATCCTCGGGCTCGACCTCGAACGCCTTGAACCGGTCCGCATTCAGCTTGGCCAGGTCGGCGCTGATATCCATCAGCCTGCGCAACTCCTTTTGCGTCAGCCGCTTGGCGGCACGGGCCAGTGTCACGGCATCGTCCTGAAAATCGGGCGCGGTGGCGGCGACGTCGCGTTCCGCCCAATCGAGGCGCTTGGCGGGGGAAATAACAGTGATCATCGGCGGGGCCTCCCTTTGGGGCTTGATCGGGGTGCGGGGCGGACGTTGTCGGGTCGGTCAGCTGGCTTCTTGCAACACCTCAAGGAACGCCTCCCCGAACCGGTCCACCTGTTTGTCACCCATGCCTGCAATCCGCGCCATATCCGACAGCGAGCCGGGTTTGCGTTCCGCAATCCTGCGCAGGGTGGAATGGGTGATCGACAGGTACTTGCCGGTCCCGTCATCGCCGCGCATCAGGTCCTGCTGGACCTTCATCAACCGGTCGAACACGCAGCCCGCGTCGCGGCCGGCCAGCGCGCGCCGGGCCGGATGGACCTGGTCCGCGGTTTCCCCGGTGATGACCGCCAGAAAAGCCGCGCCATAGCGCTCCAGCTTGGTGGCCCCCACCCCGAGATCCGGGCCATCTCATCCTGGGTGGAGGGACGATTTTCGGCCATTTCGATCAGCGTCTTGTCGGTAAAGATCACGTAGGCGGGCACGCGCGCGGCCTCCGCCAGCGCGCGCCGCTTCGCCTTCAGCGCCGACATCAGAGCCTCATCTTCCTCACCGACCAGCGTTTTCACGGCGGGGCGGCGCGGGGCCTTGGTGATGGTGTCCTTGCGCAGGGTGATCCCGGCCTTGCCCCGAAATATCGCGTGGGCGGCTTCGGTCATGCGCAATGCACCGTACCGATCCGGATCCGGGCGCACCAGATCCAACCCCATCATCTGCCGAAAGACGGCCTGCCAGCCGCGTTTATCGAACTCCGTCCCGACACCGTAGGTCGGCAGACGATCATGGCCACGCTGAGTGATCTTCTCATTCCGTGCGCCCGTCAGGATATCAATCAGATGAGCCGCACCAAAGCTTTCGCCGGTCCGTCGCATGGCCGACAAGGCCTTTTGCACGGCCACAGAGGCATCAAATAACTCTGGCGGCTTGGCACAGAGGTCACAATTGCCACAGTCCTCCGTTTGATCGCCGAAGTATGCCAACAGAAGTTTCCGCCTGCATCCATGCGCTTCAGCCAAACCGATAAGCGCGTTGAGCCGCGCGTGATCGGCGCTTTTGCGATCCGGCGGGGCCAGGCCTTCGTCCACTTGCTGGCGGCGAAAGCGGATATCGTCGGGGCCATACAGCGTCAGCGTATCGGCAGGGGCACCGTCGCGGCCCGCGCGGCCGATTTCCTGATAATAGCTTTCGATGCTCTTGGGCAGATCCGCATGGGCGACCCAGCGGATATCAGGCTTGTCGACACCCATCCCGAACGCCACCGTGGCACAGACGATAAGGCCATCCTCGGTGTTGAACCGGTGCTCCACGATGCGGCGATCATCAACGTCCATGCCCGCGTGGTAATGACAGCTGTTGTGACCGGCCTCGCGCAGCCCCTGCGCCAGAGTCTCGGTTTTGGCGCGGGTACCGCAATAGACGATGCCGGACTGCCCCTTGCGGGCGCTGGCAAAGCCGAGGATCTGCTGGCGCGGCTGGTTCTTGACCTCAAACGCGAGGGTCAGGTTGGGGCGGTCAAAGCCGTGCAGGAACACCTCGGGCGGCTCCTCCCCGAACAAGCGCTCACAGATCTCGGCGCGGGTCTCGGCATCCGCTGTGGCAGTGAAGGCCGCCAGCGGCACATTCAACGTCCTGCGCAGCGCGCCGAGCCGCAGGTAATCGGGGCGAAAATCGTGGCCCCACTGGCTGACGCAATGGGCCTCGTCCACCGCGATCATCGACACACCGGCGCGCTGCAACATCCGGTCCGTCCCGGACGACGCCAGACGTTCAGGCGCAAGATACAAAAGCTTCAGCGTCCCGGCTTCCAATCCGGCCCACACCGCGTCGGTTTCCTCCGGGGTGTTGCCAGAGGTGAGCGCGCCGGCCTCGACCCCGGCCTCCCGCAGCCCGCGCACCTGGTCGCGCATCAGTGCAATCAGCGGCGAGATCACCACCGTCACGCCCTCGCGCATCAGAGCAGGCAGTTGGAAGCACAGGGATTTGCCGCCGCCCGTGGGCATGATCGCCAACACGTTCCTGCCCGAGGCCACAGCCTCCACGATCTCCGCCTGACCGGGACGGAACGCGTCAAAGCCGAAGGTGGCTTTGAGAATGGCGGATATGTCGGGGTGTTCGACCAACATCGAAGGGGCGCCTGCCGGGTTATGGTTCATGGCTCGTTACAGGGCTGTTGGTCCCACATCGGGTTTCTGTAAACAAGACCTGCGCGACCATATGTTGTGGATTACTCGGACACGCCAAGCAGGTGTGGTAGCTGCGCCATGTCGGTAAAAATCCTGGCGCCCACATCTGCCAGGGCATCTCCACCCTCGGGCGCATAGCCCAGACAGGCCATTCCCGCCCGCTGCGCGCCCAAGGCTCCCGATGCGCTGTCCTCGATCACCACGGTGCGCGACGGCTCCACGCCCATCTGCCGCGCGGCGATCAGGAACAATCCGGGATCCGGTTTCGATACGCCAAGCGTATGGGCCGAGAACATTTTTCCGGCCATCCGTGTGGCCATACCTGTCGCCCCAAGCGTTATGTCCATCTTCTCGTCCGACCCGTTGGAGCCGACGCAATAGGGCACGCCGTTCCTGTCCAGCGCGTCCAGCACGGCCACCACTCCGGGGATCGCATCGACGCCCTGGCGCAGACGGGCGTAGATCTCCGCGTAGATCTGCGGGATCCAGACGTCATCCGCCGGCAGATCAGCCCCCATGTCCCGCGCCCTGGCAGCGACATTGACCATGGAGCTTCCGACGAAAGTGGCCATCGACTGCCGCAGCGTCATCGGCAGGCCGTGGCGTGTCAGATTGTCGGCGAGGATCTGGTTCGTGGGCGGCTCACTGTCCACCAGCACGCCGTCGCAATCGAAGATGACAAGTTCAGGGGTCATGGGAACCTCAGGAGTGTGATGGTGGTTTGCCCGTACCGGCGTTGCTCCAGCATCTGGAATGGCGCGGCGATGACCGGAGGGGCGGAGTCTTCCCAGACCACGGTCGCGCCGGACGCAAGCCAGTTGTTTTCCAGCACCGCAGCAAGCGCGATTTCCCCAAGGCCCTGGCCATAGGGCGGGTCGAGAAAGACCAGATCGACGGGCGACGGCGCCGGGCCGATCTGGGTCACGTCCTTGCGGAACACCCTGGTGATGCCCTGCGCGGAACACAGCGTGATGTTTTCGCGCAGCAGGGCACGGGCGGCACTGCCGCTGTCGACGAAGGTGGCGTGGGTGGCGCCGCGGCTCAGCGCCTCAAGGCCAAGCGCTCCGGTGCCCGCAAACAGGTCAAGAACCGTCGTGCCGCGCACCAGATCGCCATTGCGGCCATTGGTCAGCAGGTTGAACAGCGCCTCGCGCACCCGGTCGGAGGTGGGGCGCAGATGGGCCACCGCGTCGCCCTCCCCCACATCGGCCAGCGTCTTGCCGCGCAGCCTGCCGCCGACGATCCTCATGACCCGCACCTCATGCCTTCAACAGCGCCTTCAGGTCACTCCCGGGGTCCGAAACCACGTCCGGCGCGGGGGATTTGCCCGCTTCGATCATCCGCTTGCCGATCATGTAGCCACGCGGGTCGTTCATCGCATCCACCGCGATCAGCGTCTCACCGGCGTAGTACCAATGCGAGCGCGCCGTGCCGCCGTCGCGGACCGCAACCCGGTCGTAGCCGGCGTTCAGCCCGGCAATTTGCAGCTTCACATCGTACTGGTCGGACCAGAACCACGGCCTTGGCACATAATCCTGTTCCGCGCCGAGAATGTTTTTCGCCACAGCCTCCGCCTGATCAATGGCGTTCTGTACGCTCTCCAACCGGATCCGGTTGCCCCGGAACGGCAGCGACGCGCAATCGCCGGCCGCCCAGATGCCGGGATCGCTGGTGCGCCCCCTGAGGTCGGTCGCGACACCGTTGTCGAGCGTCACGCCCGCCATCCTTGCAGGACCATCGTTGGTGACAATCCCGATCCCTACAATCGCCATGTCATACGGATGCTCGTCGCCATTGTCGAAGATCGCTCCGACGATGTGGCCATCCACACCGGTCAGACACGACAGGCCGACGCCCTCAAGGATCGTGACGCCGTGGCGTCGATGCAACTCGCGAAAATAATCCGCCGTTTCCGGCGCGGCCACACGGCCCAGAATCCGCGGCGCCGCCTCGATCAATGTCACCTCCATGCCGCGTTTGCGGGCGACGGCGGCGGCCTCCAGCCCGATGTAGCCGCCTCCGACGATCAGGGCGCGGGCCTCCGGGCGTACCGCCGGCTCCATCGCGTCGACATCGGCCAGCGTTCGGACCACATGCACACCGCCAAGCGCCCCGCCAATGGTCTCGGGCAGTCGTCGCGGCATGCTGCCTGTGGCCAGCACAAGCGCGTCATACTCCAGCACATCACCGTCAACCGTCACGGTCCTGGCCGCCGCATCAATCGCCTCCACACCCGCACCAAGGCGCAGATCAATCCTGTTCTCGGCGTACCACGCCTCCGGCCGCAGAAACAGCCGCTCCAGCGCCATCTCTCCCAGCAAATAGGCTTTCGACAGCGGCGGGCGCTGGTACGGCGGCACCGGCTCATCCCCGATCAGGGTGATGGAATCCGTCATAGCCCTCCGCGCGCAGTTTCGCGACGCAGGACGCGCCCGCCTGACCCGCTCCGATGACGATGATCTTGTCCATTTTGACGTTCCTTGCTGGCCTTTATCTCTGCGGACCCTACATGCGAGGTGAACAACAGGACAAGCGCGAGGAGCGAGACACATGACACTTTCCCAGGGCGATACGCTGCCCAACGCCACTTTGCTGCGGATCGGAGCCGACGGCCCCGAGCAGGTTGAAATGGACGCCCTGACCACCGGGCGCAAAGTCGCGATCTTCGGCCTTCCGGGGGCCTATACCGGCACCTGCTCCACGGCCCATGTGCCAAGCTTCATCCGCTCCATGGACGGGTTGACAGCGGCGGGCGTCGACGAGGTGATCTGCGTGTCGGTCAATGATCCCTTCGTGATGCACGCCTGGGGGGACGCGACCGGCGCGAACCAGGCCGGGATCACGATGTTGGGCGATGCGGGTGCCGAGTTCACCCGTGCCATCGGCATGAACTGGACGGCAGCATCGAAGGGCTTCTACGACCGCTCGCGGCGCTATGCGATGTTCGTGGATGACGGCACGGTGCAGGTTCTGCACGTGGAGGAAGGCCCAGGCGTCTGCGAGGTCTCTGCCGGTGAATCGCTGCTTGCCTCTCTCTGAGCGCATCTCGCGACAGTGGGGCGCTGCCCGCGATGGCCGCGCCCCGTTTTTGCGGCTCAGTCTGTGGACACCGGCGGCGCGTTGTAATGCACGACCGTGCGCGTCGGGAACGGGATGTCGATCCCGCGCCCGTCAAACGCCTCTTTCAGCTTGCGCTTGATGTCATTGTTGTAGTCCCAGTACACCGTTCGGTCGCACCAGGCGCGGACCATGATATCGACGCTGCTGTCGTTCCAGTTCGTCACCTGCACCCATGGCGCGGGGTCCGCGTGCGTCCGCTCATCCGCGTCCAGAACCTCGCGAATGATCGCCTCCGCATCGTTGAGGTTGACGGAATAGCCGACGCCAAAAATCCACTCCGCCCGGCGGGTCGGATAGACGGAATAATTCTTGATCTCGTTTCCCCAAACCGCTGCATTCGGCACGAAAATCTGGACGTTCCCCAGCGACGCAAGCTCGGTCATGTTCAGCGACACATTCTTCACGGTTCCGCTCTGGTTGCTGATTTCCACGAAATCTCCCAGCTTGATGGGCCGGAAAATGATGATCATGATCCCCGCCGCCACATTTGACAGCGTTCCCTGCAGTGCCAGGCCCACGGCCAGACCCGCCGCACCGATGGCCGCAATGATCGACGTCGTCTGCACTCCGAACGTGTTGAGCACGAACAGAGCCGCAAAAAACATGATGATGTAGCGTGCGATGTTGCCGAGGAAGTGGAACAGCGTCGCGTCAAGATGGCGGTTATTTTCCCCCACCCGCGCGATCTTGCGCTTCACCCAGCCCGAGATGATGACGGCCACAAACAAGATGACAATCGCCAGAACCACGTCGCCAAGGACGCTGGCCATGAACTGGATGGAGAAGATGTCGCCGACGGTCGTGCCAGCCGCGATTTCGGTGCTCAGAATGGTCTCTAGGTTCATATCGGTCCGTGCTTTTTATGCGCCCGAAACAGCCTGGCCTGCCAGTGCGTCCATCTTCGACGCGAGGTCAAAATCAAGCTGCGACAACCCACCGACATCGTGGGTGCTGAGCGTGACCTCGACCGTTTTGTAGACGTTCGACCATTCCGGGTGATGGTTCAACTGCTCCGCTACCATGGCCACGCGCGTCATCCAACCAAAGGCTTGGGAAAAATCCCTGAACCTGTAGGTCCTGGACATCGCATCGCGATCCGGGCAGAGGCGCCAGCCGCGCCCAACGGCCTCAGCCAGGGCGCTGCTCCGGTCGTCCCCGGTCAGTTTCTCTACGCTCATTCCTGTTCCTCCACGTTGGCTTTGCGAAACGGGCCATAGCCGGTCAGCACTTCAATCTCTTCATCCACCGCCGCCCGTTCGGCCTTCAGGTACGCGGCGATCGCATCGGCAAATCCGGCATCACGCACCCAATGCAACGAGTGCGTCGTCACCGGCATATAGCCACGCGCCAGCTTGTGCGTGCCCTGCGCACCTGCTTCCACGCGATCCAGCCCATGGGCGATGGCGTAGTCGATGGCGCGGTAGTAACACAGCTCGAAATGCAGACAGGGGTGATCTTCCACACAGCCCCAATACCGCCCGTACAGCGCCTCCGCCCCGATGAAATTGAGCGCGCCCGCGACTGGCCTGCCGTCGCGAATGGCAAGGCACAGCAGCATGTCGCGGGCCATCGTGGCATCGGCAATGTCGAAGAACTCCCGCGTCAGATAAGGCGTGCCCCACTTGCGGGTGCCGGTATCCTGGTAAAAATGCCAGAACGCGTCCCAATGCTCCGGCCTGATCTGGTCGCCGCGCAGGCTGACGATCTCGCCCCCAAACGCCTGCGCCCGCGCGCGTTCCTTGCGGATGTTCTTGCGCTTGCGGCTCGATAGCGTGGCAAGAAACCCGTCGAAATCCGCGTAGCCGTCATTGGTCCAGTGGAACTGCTGTGAGGTCCGTCGCATCAGACCGATCTGTTCGCCCGCAATCGCCTCGGCCTCGGTGCAGAACGTCACATGCAACGACGACAACTCGTTCTCGACCCCCAACTGCACCGCCGCCTGGATCAACGCACTGATACCCGTGACCTCATGGCCCGGACGGGTCAGGAACCGGCGTCCCGTGGCCGGCGTGAAGGGCACCGCGATCTGCAGCTTCGGGTAATATTGCCCGCCCGCGTTCTCGTAGGCATGGGCCCAGTTGTGATCGAAGATATACTCCCCCTGCGAATGCCCCTTGGCATAGAGCGGCGCGCAGGCAATCACCTGTGTCGCATCGCGCGCCACAAGGTAGCGCGGCTGCCAGCCGCTGCCCGCCCCCACAGAGCCGGACACTTCCAGCGCATGCAGAAACCGGTACGTGGTGAAGGGGTCAAGCGGCGGGCCATCGGCATCTTCCGGGCAGGCGCAGGCATCCCAGTCCGCCGCGTCGATCTGCGACAGAGAGGTCAGCACATCAATGGTGATCTGGGTCTCGCCGTCCATCGTGGCCTCCGGTTGGGTGTTGTCCCATAGATGGGGCGCACAGGCGGGCGGTCAATCGGCAGGCGTGTAGCCCTCGAAGGTAATGTTGTCCGCCACACGACGCGCCTGCGCCTCCTCCGCCGCCGATTTGACGGTCCAGCACAGGATCGGGATGCCCCTGGCCTTCAGCTCCATCACCCGAGGCGCCGCAAGATCATGCCAGTCGTGGCTGATGAAACTGGCACCGACAGTGTCAAACATGCTGATTTCCCGCAGGTATTTCAGCGTGTCAGAGGTCAGGTCCGGCCATTCCTTTTCGGTGTAGCCATCGGTGGTGATCCCGCGCGGCACGCTTGGCGCTCGCTTGGCCATATTCGCGACCATATGCGGATTGAACGACATCACCGCGACCAGTCCCCCGTAGCCGGTCAGCGCCCGCGCCACGGCACGCTCCAACTCGTCGGGGGCTGATCCGGTGCCGCCGGACTGGTCCTTCATCTCGATCAAAAGCGGCACCCTGCCGCCGACAATCTCCAGCACCTCCGGCAGCGTCGGAACCGTCTCGTGCGACCCGGTCAGCTGTAGCTTCACCAGATCGCGCGCAGCCCAACCGCGGATCGGGCCACTTTCCGGGGTCAGGCGATCAAGGCGCTCATCGTGAAACACCATCGCCGCCCCGTCCGAGGTGAGCTGCACGTCGATCTCAACCCCGTAGCCCGCCGCAACAGCAGCCCGAACCGCCCCGGCAGAGTTCTCGATGATCCCTCTGGATCGGTCATGCAGGCCGCGATGGGTCAGGGGCCTGCCGAGGAATTCGGCAGGAAGGCCCGGCGTCACGGGGGCTGTCAGGGGGGGCGTCATGGAGCGATCTGGAAAATGCCTTCGATCTCCACCGCGACGTTGAACGGCAAGGCGCCGGCGCTGACGGCAGAGCGGGAATGGCGGCCCTTGTCCCCCAGCGCTTCGACAAGGAAGTCGGAGCAGCCGTTGATCACCTTCGGCTGCTCGCCAAAATCGGGTGTGGAGTTCACGAAACCCGTCAGCTTGACGACGCGAACCAGCTTGTCGAGGTCGCCGCCGCACGCAGCCTTCACCTGTGCCAGCAGGTTGATCGCGCAGACGCGTGCCGCAGCGGCCCCGTCATCGACACTCAGATCGTCGCCAACTTTTCCGGTGATCATCCGGCCGTTTTCCATCGAGACCTGGCCCGAGACGAACAGCGTGTCCCCCACCTGAACGAAGGGCACGTAGTTGGCCGCCGGGGCCGAGGCTTCCGGCAGGGTGACGCCAAGGTCCGCCAGGCGTTGTTCGATGTGTCCGGCCATGATGCGGCCTCCCTAGATCATTTGATTTGGGGCGCAGCGTAGTGCGGCCACACGGCCAAGGAAAGCCCTTGTCGTCGTGTCGTGCACGGGCCTGTGACCCGTCAGCTTTCGCGCAACGCGCGGGAGAAATAGGCCGTGAACGGCTCCAGCAGATAGGTCAGCGGCGTGCGGTCCTCGGTGCGGATGAAGGCCTCCACCGGCATGCCGGGGATCAGGACCCGCTCTCCCAGCAACAGGGCCTGATCCTCTGACATCACGATCTCGGTCCGGTAGAAGCTGCTGCCGCTGACCTCATCCGTGAAGGCATCGGCCGAAACCTGCGCGACCTCTCCGGTGACGTCCGGCATCGTGCGCTGGTCGAACGCGGGAAACCGCAGCGACACGGACTGGCCGACGAAAACCTGATCGATATCAATCGACGGGATCCGGGCCGAGATCACCAGCGGGCGACCTTCCGGCACCAGATAGGCGAAGGGATCGGCGGGACGCAGCACCGATCGGGCGCCAAAGATCGTGAGCCCGTGAATGGTGCCGGCCACAGGTGCGCGCAACTCCATGCGTCCGATACGACGCCCGAGATCGGAGGCCCGTTCCAGCAGCTCCTGCTCAGATACGCGGAGTTCGCGCAGGTCGGAAATGGCCTGTTCGCGGCGCTGGGTATCAAGTTGCAGGATCGACAATTCCGTCTCGATCACCCGCTCTGCGGCTTCGGCCCGGCTCGCTGTGGCCTGACCCAAAGAGCCGCGCAACTGCACCAGTTCCTGACGCAGGCGCACCACCGGCTCCACCGTGCCCGATCCGCGCGCCAACAAATCCTCGCGGCGGGTCAGCTCTGCCTCCACCAGCACGACCTGTTCGTTCAGGGCCGCCTCCTGCGCGCGCAGCCCGTCCACCTGCGTTCCGATCTGTGTGATCCGCCCGCGCAGCTGCTCCACCTCCCGCGCCAGAGTATCCGCACGCGCGGCAAACAGGTTCTGCTGCCCGCTGAGGAGGTCGGCGACCTCGGGGTTGTCCAGACCCAGACCGGTCAGCGGCTCCGGGAACTCCAGCACTTCCAGCCCGTCGCGCTCCGCCTCCAGCCGCGCCCGGCGCGCGCCCAGTTCGGCCAGCCGCGCCTGCGCCACCGTAAGCTCTGTGATCAGGTCGGAGGCATCAAGCCGCACCAGCACCTGCGCCTCGTCCACCCGGTCGCCTTCATCCACCAGCAACTCCGCCACGACGCCCCCCTCCGGGTGCTGGATCGCCTGGCGGTTGCGGTCCACTTCGATCTGGCCCGAGGCCACGACAGCCCCTGCCAGCGTCGTCGTCACCGACCAGCCGCCAAAGCCCGCGACCAGCACGATCAGGGCGCCAATGCCAAGCCACATCGGCCCGCCCACGGACCAGGAGGGACGCCGGGTCATGTCAGACCTCCTTTGCCGGGATCGTCGAGGGTGGATCGCACCGCCGCACTGTTTTTCAGGACTTTGGCCAGAACCTCGTCGCGCGGGCCATAGGCCTGCACCATGCCGTCCTTCAGGACGACCAGCTTGTCGCAGGATTGGATCGCGTTCGGCCTGTGGGCCATGATGATCACCCCCAGACCCCGCGCCTTCATGCCGTCCACGGCGCGGTTGAGGGCCTCGGACCCCTCATGATCCAGCGCCGAATTCGGCTCGTCGAGAACCAGCAACACCGGATCGCCGTAAAGTGCCCGTGCCAGGCCGACGCGCTGCACCTGCCCGCCGGACAGCCGCGGCCCAAGGCCTGCAACCGTGGTGTCATAGCCCTGCGGCAAGGCCTTGATCATCTCATCCGCCGCCGCCGCCGTCGCCGCCTTCGTGACCTCCAGCCCGTCGGGTGAGGGGTCAAGGCGGGCGATATTCTCGGCCACCGAGCCGTCAAACAGACTTACCGACTGCGGCAGATAGCCGATCAGCTTGCCCAGAGTATCGGGGTCGTATTGATCCAGCGTCGCCCCATCGAGGCGGATCGTGCCGCCGGCGGCAGGCCAGACCCCGGTGATGGCGCGCGCCAGTGATGATTTTCCGGAGCCGGACGCGCCAATGATCCCGATCGCCTCGCCCGGCTCCAGACGGAACGACACGCCGCGCAGGGACGGCTTGCGCTCTCCGGGCGGGGCGACGGTCAGGCCCGCGACTTCCAGCGCCGCTTTCGGGCGCGGCAGGGTCAGGCGCTCGACCTCCTCCGCTTCCGCCATCAGCAGATCCCGCAGCCGCGCCCATCCGTGCGTCGCCTCCGAGATCGTCGACCATTGCCCGATCGCCAGATCAATCGGCGCCAGCGCGCGGCCCATCAGGACGGAGCCTGCGATCATCGCGCCGGCGCGCAGTTCGCCCCTGAGAACCAGCAGCGCCGCAAGGCCAAGGATCGCGGATTGCAGGAACAGGCGCAGGGTTTTGGACAGTGTCGAATACCCGCCCACCAGATCCGCGGCCCGCATGGTCACATCCAGAGCCCGCGCGCGCTGCCTGTGCCAGCGGCTGAAGGCAGCGCCCTGCATGCCAAGCGACCGGATCACCTCCGCCTGCGACTGCATTTCAGCCGCCATGCGGTCAGCCGCGCGTCCGGTTTCCGCCGCCTCGCCCAACGGCCTCGCCGCCGTCGCCCGGTTGAGCAATGTGACAACCACAAGGGTCAGCGCGCCGCCAAGGGCCAGCCAGCCCAGCCACGCGTGAAAGGTGAAAATCGCGACGACGAACAGCGGGGCGAACGGCAGATCGAAGATCGCCATGAACACGGGCGAGGAGGTCAGACGTTGCACCGCGGCCAGATCACCCAGCGCCGACTGCGCCTGCCCGGTGCGCTGCGCGCGGGTCAGCGCGGCGCGGAAGACGCGGGAATCAAACGCCTCCTGCAACCGGGCGCCGAAGCGGGCCGCAACGCGGGCGCGGGCGAAATCCAGAACCCCCATCATCGCAAACAGGAAAAGTACCAGCAGCGACAGGGCCAGCAACGTCTCTTCGCTGCCCGATCCCAGCACACGCTCATAGACCAGCAGCATGTAGAGCGGCCCGGTCAGCATCAATACATTCACGAACAGGCTGAATGTCCCGACAGCCCACAGGATCCAGCCATTGCTGCGGCGAAATTCAGCCAACTCGTCTTGCTTTGCGCCGCGCATATCTGCTGTCGTCCTCTGGCCCGTCCATCGGTCAATCTGCGACACCGCCGATCACCCACCCCCGCCGATGTAGCAAGGGCGCCGCAGGCTGCATAGTTTCATGATCGGCTTTCGAAAGCGTTTAGCCCATCGGGATGTGCAAAAACATCCCCGAGGCACGGAGCTAGTTCAGCTGATATTCCAACGGGTAATGCCCATCGCGGAACTCTCCGAACAGATCCGGCAGGTCCGGGTGGCTCACCGGCTCACCGCTGTAATCGGGCACCAGGTTCTGCTCCGACACATACGCCACATAATAGGTCTGATCGTTTTCAGCCAACAGATGATAGAACGGCTGATCCTTCACCGGCCGCGCCTCTGGCGGGATCGCGTCGTACCATTCCTCGGTATTGGCAAATTCGGCATCAATATCAAAAACGACACCCCGGAAGGGATGTTTCCTGTGCCTCACGATCTGGCCGATGTTGTATTTGGCTTCAGTCTCAAGCATGAATCGCCCCCGGAACGTCGTCATTTGTTACCGAAATTCGGGTCGGTTTGTCCATGGCACTAAGAGAATCTTGAGGGAAACAGTCTGTGGACCTCACTCCAACAGTGGCAATGATCCTCGACGTGCCCTGCCTGATCTTCATGACCCTCGGGCACGGGCTGATCCTGAGGGAGCCTTTTCTCCGGGCCTCCCCCTTCGGGACATCAATCTGACCGCAGGCTGAAACCATTCCGGGTGCGGCGATCTTGCCGGGTCGGATCAGGCAAACGATCCTTCCGTTGTAAGCCTGACCCTCAGCGCGGCTGCGGTTCGGCTGAAACCCGCCAATGTCCTGCCTGCCTTCGGGATGACGGCCGTCAGAATTTCCATCGGCAGCGGCGCGGGCACCGGCACTTGGCTGTCACCCGGCCGGCGCTATTTGCCCCTTGCTGTGTTGGTCATGGGAAGGCCCCTGCCCGCTGGCACCGCTTCCCGCCTGCGGGCCGGGCGCCGCCGGTGCGACCCGGACACCTCCGCACCCCTCGCCGAACCCTCTTTTGTCCCGGCATTTGATGCTCTGCCGATCACACTATCGGCCCGTCCGTCCGGCCCGGAAAAACCGCTGGTTTTAATTTCGTGCGTTTTGCGATAAACTGATCCGCAACGCTCCGAGAAACAGGAGCAACCCTGAGTGCAGAGCAAGCCAATGTATAGACGAACCCTATTGATAGGCCTCACGGCCTCTCTCGCGGCGTGTGGGTCGCGGAACTTCACATCTCCGAGAAATCTGGACAACGCCTGTGCGCTTGGGCGTGAGCGGCCCGAGTATATGCGCGCCATGCGTCGGGCCGAGCGGAACTGGAACACGCCGGTGCATGTCCAGATGGCCATTATCCATCAGGAAAGCCGGTTTGACGGCGATATTCGCCCGCCCTACCGCTTTGCCCTCGGTGTGATCCCGATGGGCCGCCAAAGCTCTGCCATCGGATATTCGCAGGCCCTTGACGGCACCTGGGATGAATACATCGCGGCCACCGGCAACCGGCGTGCCCGGCGCACCGACATCTCCGACGCCACGGATTTCATGGGCTGGTACATGAACCTGACGCTGGAGCGGAACGGCGTCGCGCTGACGGACACGCGCAATCAGTACCTGAATTACCACGAAGGCCATTCCGGCTATCGGCGCGGCACCCAGAATTCCAAACCGTGGCTGCTGGAGGTCGCCACCCGCGTGGAGCAACGGGCCGAGACCTACCGCCTGCAACTGGCAAGCTGTTAGCGCGACATCACCCGTTGCGCGCGCTGATCTCCTGCGGGATGGAGAAGAACCGCGCCGGAATGCGCCCGCCCTGCTCCAGCGCCCCAAGAATCACGGTCGTCTCCGATCCGCCCTCATCGGTGATGATCCACTGACGCAATTCAATCGGATCCGGGGTGAACACCAGCGTGATGGATCCGATGTTGGGTCGTTGCGGATCGCGCGCCACCACGCGCGTGGAGGTTCCGTCAAACGAATGTTCGCTGACCATACCGGACTGCCCAAGGTTCACGTTGCGCTGAAGGATGATCCGCAGGGGCGTTTCCGACAGCGGATACTGCTCCGGCGGACCGGTGGAGCGGCCGTCGAAGATCGCAACCTGTGATCCGCCCGCCATGACCAGCAGATCATCGTCGTCATAGTCAAACCTGACCCGCCCGGGGCGGTGGATATAGACGGTCCCGGTCGAGACCGTCCCGTCCGCGTTGATCTGTGTGAACGGGCTTTGCGCCGTGAGCATGTCATTGAGGTAGCCCGAAAGCTGCGCCAGCGGGATGGCGTTGGCGAACGCGGCAGACGGGATCAGTGCAGCGGCGGCGGCGGTGCCCAGCAGGGTGCGTCGGGTGATCGGCATGGGGTCATATCTCCGAAATGGATGTCTCGCTTGGCCCGGACATAAGCACAGTTTCCCGGCTATGCGATAACAGCACCGCGAAACCCGCTATCAAACACCCGTGACCGTGCCGCAAGACCCGGTCGGGAACCGCGCGGTCTGCCGGTGCAGATACCGGCGTCACGGGGGGCGCTGGTTGGCACCGGGCACTCGCGGCGCATTCCCGCGACACCAACCGCTAAGGCCTGATGCGGCATCCGCCCCTTCGGGCGTGCAGCCGGCGGTCTCTGGCCCACCTCTGTCGCGCAACGCGCAGCGGTCGATCCGGACAGGGCACCGATCGCGCCGGGGTCCATGTTGGACGCCGCCGCAGGCCGAATTATGGTTAACAAAGGTTTAACCCGTAGGAAATTCTGTTGTTTGCCAATTAGTTAAAGCGTTGCTCAAGGTTGAGAAGCCATCCCTCAATCCTGTTCCGGCACCAGAATATCTCGTTTGCCGACGTGATTTGCCGAGGATACGAGGCTGTTGTCCTCCATCTGCTCCACCAACCGCGCGGCCTTGTTATAGCCGATGCCAAGCTTGCGCTGAATATAGCTGGTGGAGCACTTCCGGTCCTTCACCACGATCGCGACCGCCTGATCATACAGAGCGTCCTCATTGCCAGTATTCCCGCCCGTGTTCAGACCCAGAACCGCGTCAATGTCGGATTCGCGGTCATCGTCAGGCCCATCGAGCACGCTTGAAGCGTAGTCCGGCGGACCGAAACTCTTGAGGTGGCGCACGATCTCCTCGACCTCTTCGTCCGAACAAAACGGCCCGTGAACCCGCGTGATCCGCGCGCCCCCCGCCATATAAAGCATGTCTCCCATGCCCAGCAGCTGCTCCGCCCCCTGCTCTCCCAGAATGGTGCGGCTGTCGATTTTCGAGGTCACATGGAAGGAAATCCGCGTCGGAAAGTTCGCCTTGATCGTGCCGGTGATCACATCCACCGACGGCCTCTGCGTCGCCATGATCAGGTGGATCCCCGATGCACGCGCCATCTGCGCGAGGCGCTGAATGCAGGCCTCGATCTCCTTGCCGGCGACCATCATCAGGTCTGCCATCTCGTCCACGACCACAACGATGAACGGCATCTTCTCGGGCGCGTATTCTTCCGTCTCGAACACCGGATCGCCGCTGTCGTCATCGAACCCGGTCTGATAGGTACGCGAGAACATTTCACCCTTGTCCAGCGCATCCTTCACGCGGGAATTGTAGCCGTCGATGTTGCGCACGCCCATTTTCGACATCTTGCGATAGCGCTCTTCCATCTCGCCCACAGTCCATTTCAGCGCAACGACCGCCTTTTTCGGGTCGGTCACAACCGGAGACAGCAGGTGCGGAATGCCGTCATAGACAGACAGTTCCAGCATCTTCGGGTCGATCATGATCAACCGGCAATCTTCCGGCTTCAGCTTGTAGAGCAGCGACAGGATCATCGTGTTGATCGCCACTGACTTGCCCGAGCCCGTCGTTCCCGCGATCAGCAGGTGAGGCATCTTGGCGAGGTTCACGATGACCGGCTCTCCGCCGATATCCTTGCCCAACGCCAGCGGCAACTTGTGGTTGCCGTCGCCGAAATCGCGGTGGCTCAGCATCTCCCGCAGAACCACCATTTCGCGGTTCTGGTTCGGCAGTTCGATGCCAATAACGGTCCGGCCGGGAACCGTCGACACACGAGCCGACAAGGCGGACATCGAGCGTGCGATATCGTCCGACAGGCCGATCACGCGGGAGGCTTTCAAACCGGGCGCGGGCTCCAGCTCGTACATCGTGACAACAGGACCAGGACGGACGCTGACGATCTCACCCTTGACGCCGTAGTCATCGAGAACGTTTTCCAACATGCGCGCGTTCTCTTCCAACGCCTCATCGGACAGGTGATGCCGCTCGATAGTGGAGGGGCTGGCGAGCAGGGACAGCGGCGGGAACTCGTATGGTTCCGGCTCAGCCAGGGGCAGCGACGGCTGGCTGTCGGCCTTTGCCTGCCGCGATTGCGCCGGTGCCTTGCGGGTCGGTTGCTGCACCAGACCACGCTCCGGCGCACCCGTTCTGTCGTTGCGCGCCTCCTGGCCGACAGAACGGCGCTGAATACCGGGCTGCACCTGAGGTACGCTTTGCGGCGCAGGATCCGGCACGCGCAGGTCCACAGGATCAACCTCGGCCATCGGCGCTTCCGGTACGGGCGCGGTCAAAGGCGGTTCTTTCCGGTTCAGATTGGGCACACGAGACGGCGTCCCTGGCGTGACGCGCGCACGGGCCGCGACATCTGCGATCGTGTTGCCGACTGGCGAAGGCGCGGAAGGCCGCACACGCGCGCGGATTGCGTCGGAAATGCGCGATCGCACACGATCAGGCCCGTCTGGCCCGTCATGCAGATCCTCGACCAGCAACGGGTCAGCCTCGGGCAGCGGAGCTTCCAACATCGGCTCGGCCGCAGGGCGCAGTGCGGGCATGCGGGAAAATAACCCGGCGCGCCCCGGACGCGGTGCAGGCTGCGCGACAGGCTGCATCAACGGCTCACCATGAACCTCAGGCCGGACATCGGCGCGCAGAACGCGCGGCTCGGACGTCGTCCTGTATGCGGCATCCGCCTGCAACGGCACGGTTTGCGCCGCCTGGACCGCCATCCGTGCGTTCCGGCGTTCTTGAAAAGCCAGCGCAGTAGCCCCTGCGCCGCGACCCAGACCGCGGCCAACGCTCTGCATCGTGGCGGTTACGGCAGCGCCTGTGACGATCATGCCGACAAGCAGGAATCGCACTGTCAGCCCCAACTCCCGCTGGGTCACTCCCAACACGAACAAGACGACCACGGCCGTCAATACGAACGCCATGACCGCTGCAAGCTTGATGCCGACCTGCGGAGACATCGGCATCGCACTCAGCAGCGCCCCAAGGATCGTGTCGCCAAACAGCCCGCCCGCACCGAACGAATGCGGCCAGCCCGAGGGCGGCAAATGGCTGGCGGCATATATCGCGGCAATCGCGATCGCGATGGGCAGGAACAACAGACGCCCCAAGGCACGCTCTTGCCCGCGATGGAACACAAACCGCGCGCCCCAGGTCAGGAAGGCCGCGGGCAGGACCCAGGCCGCAAAGCCCATGATCATCATCATGACGGCAGCAACTGAGGCTCCGCCCCGGCCCAACAGATTTTCGGGAGCGGCATCGGTGGCAGCCATCCAGTTGGGATCTTCGGGCACGTAACTCCACAGCAACGCGGCCAGAGCCAGGCCAAGACCGATCAGGGCCATGCCGATCATTTCTCGTCCACGTCGGACGAGGATTTCATGCATATGTCCGTCCAGAAGCGGCTCTCGCTGCTTGGTCTGATAGGCCATTATCGCGCCTCCTCACTCATACAGCGTCTTGCGGAGCAACGTCAGCCCGCGACGCATTTGTTCTTTTTCAGCCACCATCGCGACGCGGATCTTGTCGCTGCCGGGCGTGGTGCCGTTCACTTTTCGCGCAAGATAAGAGCCGGGCAGAACCTTCACTCCAGTCTCACGCCATAATTTTACCGTCGCCTCTTCGGCGTCCTGCACCGGCAACCAAAGGAAAAACCCGGCGTCGGGGCCCTTGTAGCCCTGTACATCGCCAAAGATGGCGTCGGCGATCTGGTATTTTGCGCGGTAGAGATTGCGGTTGTCGACCACGTGGTCTTCATCCGACCACACCGCTTCTGCCACCGCCTGCAAGGGCGCTGGAAGCGGCGCCCCCGCATAGGCACGCAACTGCTTCATGCGCGCGATGTTTTGCGGGCCGGACGCCACGAACCCCGAGCGTAATCCGGGCAGGTTTGAGCGTTTGGAGAGCGAGTGGAACACCATGACCCGTTCCGGATCTGCGCCCATCTTCCGGGCGACCTGCAACGCGCCTGCCGGGGGCGTATCGCGATAAATCTCGGAGTAGCATTCATCCGCAAGGATCTTGAAATCGTGCTGCTCGGCCAGTGAGATCAGAGCTTCCCAATAGGCGTCCGTCGCCACTGCGCCTTGCGGATTGGCCGGAGAGCATATGTAGGCAATCGCAGTACGGTCAAGGATCGCCGGCTCCACCGCGTGGAAATCGGGAAGGTCCCCGGTCGCCTCCGTGCATGGCAAGTAAATCGGCTCTGCCCCCACCGACAGCGCGGCCACCGCATAGACCTGATAGAACGGATTGGGCGTCAGAACGACCGGCTGCTGCCCGTTCTTGCGCTCGGGGCACAAGGCCATGCAGGCGTTGTAGAGCCCCTCCCGTGTGCCGTTCAGGGCAAGGATCTGAGTTGCGGGATCAACATCCGCGTTGTAGCGCCACCCAAGCCAAGCGGCCTGAGCTGTCCGCAACGACAGGGTGCCGTCATTGTCCGGGTAGCTGTTGAAGCCATGCAGGTTTTGCGCAAGCACCTCTGCGATCCAGGGCGGGAAAGCGTGGCGCGGCTCTCCGATGGTCATGGCAACAGGCTCACCGCCGGGCTCGATACCGTCGAGAAGAGTCCGCAAACGCGGAAACGCATACTCTGGGAGGTTCGAAAACCGCTCCGGAAAAACCATATCTGCCTCAACTATCAGGGTCGTTTTCGCCCTGTTTGAAAGCACGATAGCGAATCCGGGCGCACGGGTCCAGAAAAAGGGGCGTTAAAACAGGCAGGGTGTGGTTTTTAGGAAAGGCTCGTGTGGCTCTTAGGAGAGGGCATTTTCTGCAGCCGCCCCAAGTCTGAGAAGACGTGCATCCTGCCGGGGATGGGCCATCATCATGATGCCAGTGGACGCAATACCCGTGGGAAGTGTCAGCGCGCAAAGTCCCATAAGGTTGCCGACGCGGGTATTGCGCAGGGTCAGCAGATTTTCGGTGACGAAATAATCGTCGTCATTGTCGAGCCGCGCCATGTCCGGCGGCAAGTTCGCGGCGGTGGGGATCAGCACCGCGTCATAGGCAGCGGTCTGCGCATAGAAGACCTCTCGCAGGTCCCGCAGCCGACGCCAAAGCGCCACAAAGGTCGCGGCTTTCACGTCCGCCCCCTGGCGGAAACGATCCCGAAATCCGGTGAAACATCGCTCCGGGATTGGCCTCTATCGCATCGCCCCAAATTCCGTAAGCCTCTGCGGTATATAACGAAAGCGTGGTTTCCATCGCCTCGTTCACAGCAGCGCTCTCGCCGGTATCAATCCGCGCGCCAGCATTGTTCAGACGCTCCACCGCGGATTGGAACGCGGCGCCGGGCGCATCGCGCACGTCATTCGACCACGGGTGAAGGACCAGCATTCTGGTCCCCTCAAGGCTCGTCTCGCGCAGATCTGGCGCGGCGGTGCGGCCCATCACGGCGGTCAATTCCGCACAATCCTCCACCGTGCGGCAGAGCGGGCCAACGGTATCAAACCGCTCAGCCAACGGTACCACGCCTCTGAGCGACAACGCGCCATGGGTCGGCTTGAAGCCCACAAGGTCGTTCCACGCAGCGGGCAGACGCACTGATCCCCCGGTGTCCGAGCCGATGCCGGCCGCTGCCAGGCCATGGGCCACGGACGTCGCAGCCCCGGAGGAGGAGCCACCGGGGGCAAGGTCCGGCCCGTGGATATTCGGCGGTGTCGCCGTGGATGGATTGACGCCGAGGCCGGAAAACGCCAGCTCCGTCATGTGGGTTTTACCCAAGCAAACAAGACCTGCGTGAGTGGCATTGACCAAGACCTCCGCGTCCGCTGTCGGCACCCGGCCTTCCAACAGCCGCGATCCGGCTTCCGTCTTGACCCCGGCCGTATCGAACAGATCCTTCCAACTGACCGGCACGCCATCAAGCAGGCCCCGCCGTGTGCCGTGTTTGGCGCGGTCGTGGGCGGCAATCGCTTCGGCCAACGCACGATCACGGGTCATGCGGGCATAGATCCTGTCGCCGTGGGGATGGTGCTTCGCAGCCTCCAGAAACTCTTCCGCCATTTCGACAGGATCAATATCGCCCGCTCCGATGCCGCGACCAATCTCGCACGCGCTCTTGCCTAAGTGATCCATGTGTTGCGTCCTTGTGATGTCGCCGTGACGCTAACGACGCCGGGTCACATGGACAATCCCCGCACACACGCCATACTTGAAGGCATGACGAAACCGGATGCAGATATTCTTATCGTTGGCGGGGGGTTAAACGGCCCGTGCCTCGCCCTGGCCTGCGCGCAGGCGGGGCTGAGGTCCATCGTTTTGGATGCTCTGCCCGCTGCCACCCGCGAAGATACGGGCTTTGATGGGCGCGCCTATGCGCTGGCTCTGGCCTCGGTTCGGATGCTGACCGCATTGGGGATCTGGGACGAGGTGGGCGAATATGCTCAACCGATGCTGGAGATCAAGGCCTCTGACGGGCGTGCGGGTGAAGGCGCTGCGGCGCAGTTCCTGCACTTTGACCATGCCGAGATTGAGGAAGGCCCCATGGGCCATATGCTGGAGGATCGCTACCTGCGCCGCGCTTTGATGGGCGCGATGGAGCGGTCAACACTGATCACGCACCGCGCTGGCGCGACGGTTTTATCGCAAAATACCAACGGGTTGGCGCAGGTGACGCTGGAGGGTGCCGAGGTTCTGCACGGCCGCCTTCTGGTCGGCGCCGATGGCCGCAGATCCGGCGTGGCGGAGCGGGCTGGTATCAAACGGACCGGGTGGGGTTACGATCAGACCGCACTCGTCTGCGCGGTGGAGCATGACTTGCCCCACAACGGTGTGGCACATCAGTTTTTCATGCCGGGTGGACCACTGGCGATCTTGCCGCTTCCGGGCAATAGGTCCTCCATCGTCTGGTCTGAATCCGAGCCTCGTGCCAGTGAATTGGCCGCTCTGCCGGATGCGGCGTTCCTGGACGCTCTGCGCCCCGCATTCGGTGACTTTCTGGGCGAAATTTCCCTGTCTGGTCAACGCTATAGCTACGCTCTTGGCCTGTCCCTCGCGCAGAGTTTCGTTGCCGAAAAGCTGGCACTTGTGGGAGACGCGGCGCATGGAATTCATCCGATTGCGGGACAGGGCCTGAACCTTGGCCTGCGGGATGTCAGTGCTTTGGCGGAAACCCTCGCGGACGCCAAACGACGCGGCGAGGATTTCGCCCGGCGCGATGTTCTGGATCGGTACCAGCAATGGCGCAGGTTTGATACCGCGGGCCTTGCCCTGGCCACCGATGGAGTGAACCGTCTGTTTTCTAACGATAATGCAGCGATCCGCGCGATCCGGGACGCTGGTATGGGATTGATTGGCTCTTTGCCGCCCCTGCGCCGCAGGTTTATTCGGGAGGCCGCTGGCCTGACCGGTGATTTGCCCCGTCTGATGCAAGGTCGTGCGCTCTAGTTGCGGACTCAGGGTATATCAATGGTATATCAATTTGCCTCGGCGATGTGTCCTGCGCCGCGTGGTTCTGCTGGTCCATGCCGGGATCTCGACTGCAACGACATCACGGAACGGCACGGACCGGAGCCAGACCAAACCTCGTTGCAGGGACCGCATTCGGCGTGCTTGTCTTGCTTTCCGGGATCATCGTCGGATTGATCCTCGTGTTGATCGGCGGGCTGATGCACCGCCCGCAAAAACCCGATACCGGCGCTGCGGTGGATCCCGCCTGCGGCGCGGATGCGCCTGAACCGGTCAGTCCAGCTTGCGGGCTTCTTCTTCGAGCATAATCGGAATGCCGCCACGGATCGGATACGCCAGATGCGCCGCGCGCGAAACAAGTTCCTGCCGGGCCGCGTCATAGGTCAGCGGTGCCTGGGTCATCGGACACACCAGCGCCTCCAGCATACGGCGATCTATGGGGGATTTGGGCATGGGCGAGTCAGGCTCGGTGTCGGGAACGTCAGTCATTATTGCATTCGCTCCTCATCCGGACCCGACGCAAGCGCAAATTCCAGCAATGCCGCGATGGTTTCGCGTCGCGTGGTCAGGGATGGCGCCTCCAGCAACGCCTGCTTTTCTTCGGGATCGAAAGGACAAAGCATCGACAAGGAGTTGATCAGTAACTCATCGTCCGCCTCCGACAGGCTGTCCCAGTCTGTCGAGAGGTCCATCGCATCGAAATAGCGGCTGAGGGTATTGAGGAAGGCCTCACGGTCGAATTGCTTGTCCTCTTCAGTCGGCCCGAGGTCCGCGCCGAACCCATCCCACGTCACGTCGCACCGGCGGTACGGCTGAAAACCGTCAACCTCCTGCGCGACACGGAACCGCGACATGCCCGCCAGCGTGATCATGTAGCGGCCATCCTCGGTCTCGGAGAACTGGGTCACACGCCCCGCGCATCCGATGGCATGCAGCTTCTTATCGCCGGTGCCGGGTGCCGCATAGGGCTGGACCATCCCGATCATGCGATGCGAGGTCTTGAGCGTATCGTCGATCATCGCGAGGTAGCGAGGCTCGAATATATGCAACGGCAAACGTGCCCGTGGCAGCATGAGAGCGCCGGGTAACGGGAAAATCGGGATCGTGCCGGGAAGGTCAGCTGCATTCATCATGCTCATCAGGTAGGATGATCCTCGGCTTAGGCAAATATCATCGAGCTGAGACGGCGGCGCCCGTTGAGCGCGATTTCGTCCTTGGCGGGAAGCGCATCGAAGATGGTGAAGAGCTGGAGCTTGGCAGCCGCGTCGTTCCACTCCCGATCGCGTTTGAAGATGTCGAGAAGTTGCTCGACGGCCTCCTGCACCTGACCGTCTGCATGGAGCGCCAACGCGTAATCGAAGCGTACGGCATTGTCGTCAGGGTTGGCCGCGACGGCGGCTTCCAGATCACCGAGGGGGCCTGCGGACTGCGCTTGACGGGCAAGCTCTATCTGGGCGCGGGCGGCTTCGATTTCAGGGGCGTTGAAGATCTTGTCGGGCGCGGTGTTCAGCAGCGATTCGGCCTCGTCCACCTGGTCCATGGCAAGGTGTGCGCGGGCCAGGCCGGCCATGGCGCTGGCGTTTTCAGGCTCTTCCCCGATGATTGCCGCGAAGGTCTGGGCGGCGTCGTCGTGTTCGCCGTTGGCCAGCATTTCCTCTGCCGCTTCCAAGGCTTCGCCAAGGCCACCATCTTCCTTGGACATTGCCGCCAGTCTGCCGACGAACTCCTTGATCTGACTTTCCGGCACTGCGCCCTGAAAGCCATCCACCGGCTGACCTTCAAAGAAGGCATAAACGGTGGGGATGGACTGCACTTTGAGTTGGCCGGAAACCTGCTGATTCTCATCCACGTTGATCTTGACCATTCTGACCTTGCCCTTGGCGGCGGTCACGGCGGCCTCCAACTGCGGTCCAAGGGTCTTGCAGGGCCCACACCACGGCGCCCAGAAATCGACAATCACGGGCGTGGTTTGACTGGCCTCTACCACGTCGATCATAAAGGTTGCGTCCGTCGCGTCCTTGATCAGATCGGCGGGCGCGTCGGCGGCGGGGGCGGGTGTGTTTCCGAATTCGAGCATCGTATGGCTCCGTCTTTGAATGGCGTTTGGGGACTATATGCGGCGCGGGCGGGCGTTCGCCAAGGGGGTGCGCGTCTGAATTTGGTTTCGCGCGGGCCGATCTGGAAACCGGTTCCCGCATTTCAGCCCGCGCCTAGAGGTCGAACGTCGCGAAAACAGGCGCATGGTCAGAGGGTTTTTCCCAGCCACGCACATGACGCGCCACACGCGACGAGTGTGCAGCGTTGGAGATATCGGGCGTGGCCCAGATGTGATCAAGGCGCCGACCCTTGTCCGCCCCGTCCCAATCTGGAGAGCGGTAGGACCACCAGCTGTAAAGCTTGCCGTCCGGAATGTCGGCACGGGTGACATCGACCCAATGGCCGGCGTCCTGAGCCTCGGCCATAAGTTCCACCTCGATCGGCGTGTGAGAGACGACCTTGAGCAGCTTCTTGTGATCCCAGACGTCGTCTTCGCGGGGCGCGATATTGAGATCGCCCACAAGGATCGACCTGGACGGGGTTTCCCTATGCGCCCAGTCACGCATCTCGGACACGTAATCGAGTTTCTGGCCAAATTTTTCGTTGATCGCCCGGTCCGGTTTATCGCCACCAGCGGGGACGTAGAAGTTATGAATCGTCACGCCGTTTTCCAGGATTCCGGCGATGTGGCGGGCGTGGTCGAGGCCCGCGAACCGGAACGCGCCCGTTTCCCGGATCGGCAGCTTCGAGAAGATCGCGACGCCGTTGTAGCCCTTCTGCCCGCGGGCGACGACGTGGGTGTAGCCAAGGGCCGCGAAGACATCGGAGGGGATCAGATCCACCGGGCTCTTGCATTCCTGAAGGCAGAGAACGTCCGGCGCATCGCTGGTCATCAGTTGCGCCACAAGGTCTTGCCGCAGACGGACGGAGTTGATGTTCCAGGTGGCGAGGGTAAAGGGCATGTCAGATTGTGTCCTGCGAAAGGGAGGGGGGCAAGGCAAGCAGACGATCGAACCGCCCAAGCACAGTGTCCACTGTCAGCTTCTGCACCGCAAGGCGCGCACCGGGAATAAACCGCGGGGAAATCAACTGTCGATATACGATGGTCTTGAAGTCCATCAGCTTCAGGACCGGAGTGCCATCGCGCCGCCCCAACACGACGCTTTCGGGCTTCAGTCCGTGATTATAGATGCCTTTTGGGCCGAACAGATCCGCAATCCCGCTATATCGCTGCCGGGCCCAGGTGACATCGGCCCGATCAAAGGGGTCTATGGCATTGGCCTTGGACGTGTTGTTTAGCGTGACGTGATCGTCCATTTGGTAGTGGACGTTTTCCACAATCAGCGCCGGGCCAAGATTGGTCGCAGCCCACCCATAGACACCAGTCACAAAGTCTTCGGCCTGTCCAAGCCGCTGGATCATCACACTGTGGACTTCGATCTCGCGCAGGTTGGAGGAACGGATGTTTGGCGGACGTTCATGCCACCGCAGTCGGCCTTTGACGGGGGTGGTGTCGACCTTCAACACAAGGCGGGGGTCATGGGGGTGGCGAAAACCGATACGCCCATTTCCGGACCCGATTTTCAGGTCGTCAGAAAGGATAATCGTGGCCGTGCCGTCAGAGTATTTCATCGCAGCGTTCTATACCGCTTTGACAGCGGAGGCCAAGTGTCCGCGCTATTGAGACAGCGTGGATAGCGCCTCCAGCAGCGCCCGGTGAAACGCCTCCGGATCCTCAATCATCGGGATATGGCCCACGTCCGGGAGTACCGTCAGCGTGCTGCCGGGGATGAGCGCACTGAGATTTTCCCCCTGTGCCAGGGGCGTCGTCGTATCTTCCGAACCCCAGATGAGCGCCGTGGGCAGGGTGATGTTGCGGTATGCAGACGAACGGCTGGAGGGCAGATCCGCAGGCACGATCAGCAGGTTTGGAAGCCAGCGCGCCAGCGCCGGCGTGGCCCCGGATTGGCGGGACGGGCGGCGGAGCGTTTCCAGGATTTCGTCGGTGGCCGTCTCATCACGGTACAGGAATTGTTGCAGCAGGGGCCGGGCGACGAGGGGATTGGTGACGGTGGCGGAGACCGCAAGTTCCCGCACCCAAAGCGGGCGCAGGATCAGGGGCAACGCGGCATCGGTGTCCGGCTCCAAAGGGATCGCGCCGGCGATAATCGTGAGCGACGCGAAGCTGTCGGGCGCGCGCATCGCTGCCTCTACCGCAGCGCCCGCCCCAAAAGAATGCGCCACAAGGTGGGGGCGGATCGCGAGTTGGTCGACCACGCGCAATATCCGCTCTGCGGTGGCGGCACGGCCGTAGTCGCCGTCCGGCACCCGTTGCGAATAGCCCATCGGCGGCAGGTCAATTGCGACGGGCGCGTAACCGGCCTGCGACAGGGCATTGGCCGTATGCCACCAGGTCAGAGAATAGCCGACCGACCCGTGGATAAGCAAAACCGATTGTGGATCTTCGCTGGTGCCGGATGGTGCCAACTCCATCATCGCGATATCGCCGTCCGGGTGGCGCAGCATCTGCAGATCCGCAGGCAACATCTCCGCCCCCTGCACCTCCCGCAGATGCGCGGCAATGCGCAGGCCCGTCAAAAGGAATACTGCGAGGAGCGCGAGCGCGAGGAGGGGTCTGAGGATAATCCGCATGTCAGCCATTGTGCCTGTCCGCGAGACGGAGGCAAGGTGGCAAGAAAGGAGCCAGCCAATGGCAGCGTTGATCGTTGAAAGCCGCAACTTCCGCCTGCTGATGTCAGGCGCGGGCCTCGCCAATCTGTCGGACGGGATCGGAGCCCTGGCGTTCCCGTGGATGGCAACGCTGATCACCTCGGACCCGCGCGCAATCGCCGTTGTGGCTTTCGCCACCCGCCTGCCGTGGTTCCTGTGGTCGCTGCCTGTGGGTGTCTGGACCGACCGCGCGGACCGGCAATCCATGATGATGCGCGCGGATCTGGCGCGGATGGCGCTGGCTTTGGCCGTAGTGGCGCTGATCGTGGCAGGGCCGGAGGGCGAGGTCGTGTGGATGATCGCCGGCCTTTCGGCATTGGCGTTCCTGATGGGCACGGCTGAAGTCTTCCGCGACAACGCCGCGCAAACAGCACTTCCCAGCGTTGTGGCCAAAGACCGGCTGGAAGAAGCCAACGGCCAGATCTGGTCCATGGAGCAGGTCATGGGGCAGTTTGTCGGGCCTCCCCTCGCGGGGGTACTGATCGCGCTGACGGTCCCTGCCCCGTTCCTGTTCGAGGCGATGGGGTTCGCGCTCGCTGCCTTTGCCGTCTGGGCGATTGCCTTCCCGGCGCGCGACGTTGTGGCCGAAAAGGAAGGCTTCTGGAGAGAGATGCACGCGGGCTGGACGTGGATCAGGGAGCACAAGGTGATCCTGCAACTGGCCCTGATCCTGGGCGGGTTGAATGCCGCGCATATGGCCGGGTTCACGGTGCTGGTGTTGTATTCTCAGGAGGTTCTTGGCCTGGGCGCAATTGGCCACGGTATGTTATTGACCGCAGGCGCGGGTGGCGGTGTGGCGGGCGGATTGCTCTGCCCATGGGTCGCGGCGCGGATCGGATCCACCCGCAGCCTGTGGGTCGCACTGGCGCTGATGCCGCTGCCGTTTGTGGGCCTGTATTTCACTTCATCGGTCTGGTTTGCCGCCGGTCTGTTGTTCCTTGAGACGTTCGTGGCCGTTCTATGGAACGTCGTGACCGTCTCGTTTCGGCAACGGGTGATCCCCGACGCGCTGCTTGGCCGCGTAAACTCCATCTATCGCTTTTTCGGCTGGGGTATGATGCCCATCGGCGCGCTTGCCGGGGGCTGGATCATGGCACTGGCAGAGCCAGGCATGGGCCGCGAAGACGCGCTGCGATTGGTTTTTCTGGCTTGCGCAGGCGTATTTGCGGCACTTTTTGTGTATGGTGTCGCTCGTCTGAAATTACCAACCAAAGGACTTTGACGATGCGCCATTTGTTGATTCTGACCGCATTTCTTACTGTTGCCGGACCTGCTGCAACCGCACAGACCGCAACGGGAGAACCCTTTGTTGCGATGCGGGTGATCACCTTTGACGACCCGCTGGACCTGCTGTTCGAGAGCCCGCTTCACAGCGCGCCCGTCTTCGCCGGGGTGGAATTCACTGTCGGTCCGACGGGCAACGTCGATCTGGATGTTGTCCCGGTCAGCGTAGATGTGGGCGAGGGGCGGATTGACGTCAGCTATCCGGACCTTGATGGTCTATACGATTTCGCGCAGGCCAGCTTCAACGGCTATGAGCTGACGTTTGAGCCTTGCGTCGAGTTCCGCAACCTGACCGTTCTGACTGCGGGAGATATCGGGATGGATCGGACCCGGATCTGGTCCGATGAAAACCGCCTCTACATCAGTGTCTCGGGGCTTGTGGCCAGCGACAAGAGCCGCTTCTCGGTGGGCTATACGACTGCGCCCTGCGGCGTGTCCTGACACGACAAACCAAGGCATCCTGCCAAAAAAAAGCCCGGACGCAATGTCCGGGCCAGTCTACAGGGAGAGTGGTGCCTTTCCCGTGGGAGGACGGGACACCCGGCACCGGGGGATTCTTCGCTATGCCACCAATCTGTAACCGCCAGATTCGGTCACAAGAAGGCGCGCATTGGACGGATCTGGTTCTATTTTTTGACGCAGGCGATAGATGTGCGTCTCCAGCGTGTGGGTCGTCACACCAGCGTTATAGCCCCAGACTTCATGCAGAAGGATATCGCGGGCCACGACGCCATCTTGCGCCCGGTAAAGGAACTTGAGGATGTTGGTCTCTTTCTCGGTCAGGCGGATCTTGCGCTCATCCTCGGTGATCAGCATCTTCATGGCGGGCTTGAAGGTATACGGCCCAAGCTGGAAGACGGCGTCCTCGGACTGCTCATGCTGACGCAACTGGGCGCGGATACGGGCCAGAAGCACCGGGAAACGGAACGGTTTGGTGACGTAATCGTTGGCCCCCGCATCCAGGCCAAGGATCGTGTCGGCGTCGCTGTCATGCCCGGTCAGCATCAGAACCGGACATTTCACCCCCTGTTTGCGCATCAGGCGGCAGAGCTCCCGGCCATCGGTGTCTGGCAGGCCCACGTCGAGGATCACGAGATCGTAGATGCCTTCCTTGGCCCGCTCCATCGCCTGCGCACCATTGGCGGCTTCGAACACGTCGAAGTCCTCGGTCATCACAAGTTGCTCAGACAGCGCTTCGCGCAGGTCATCTTCGTCATCGACCAGCAGGATTTTCTTGAGGTTTGCCATGGGGTAGCCCTCCGTCATTCATGTTCTGTTGCGTTGACATGACGTGTGCGGCAGCCATTTGTCTATGGATGTAACCATGCCTCACGGGTGTGTGTGCCTGTGTGTGGCCGCGTGACGAAATGTTTCAATTCGAGGATTCTTTCAATTCGGGCACGCGGCGCGCTATGTGTGGGCCCATGAGCCTGTTGCCCACGATATCCGATCTGGTGGCCCGCGCGCGCAGCGATCTGCGGGTGGGTTTGCCGGTCGTGCTTGCGGGCACCGGCGTGAACCTGTTGGTGCTGGCCTGTGAGACGGCGAGTGACGCGCGGCTGAAGGCACTGCGGGGAATGGGGCCGTTGGTGGCTGCGATCACCGGGCGGCGGGCGGAGACGTTGAAGATCCGGGTCTATGATGGCGATATCGCGCGGATCGCGATGCCAGAGGATGCGGGCGCACGCTGGGTGACGGATCTGGCCGATCCCGCCCGCGATCTGGGCGCACCGTTGCGAGGACCGTTCAGGGAGGAGCGGTCTGGAAATGCCACTCTGCACCGTCTGGCCCTGGACCTGGTGAAATCGGCACAATTGCTGCCTGCGGTTGTGACAGTGGGCGTGACGGGGCGGCCTGAGGGGCTGACGGTTTTGCCCACCATCGAGGCCCTGAGCCACCTGGCAGCTTCCGCGCCGCTCAGTCCGGTGGCCGCGGCCCGCTTGCCGATGGCGCTGGCCGGAGCCGGGCGGCTGCACATCTTCCGGCCGGACAACGCCCAGATTGAGCATTACGCGATCGAAGTCGGCCGTCCCGACCGCGAAAAACCCGTCCTCGCGCGGCTCCATTCCGCCTGCTTTACGGGAGATGTTTTGGGATCCCTGAAGTGCGACTGCGGCCCTCAACTGCATGCTGCCATGGCCGCCCTCGGTGCATCGGAAGGTGTGCTCTTGTACCTCAATCAGGAGGGTCGCGGTATCGGGCTGGCCAACAAGATGCGCGCCTATGCCTTGCAGGATCAGGGCTTTGATACGGTCGAGGCCAATCACCGTCTGGGATTCGAAGACGATGAGCGCGATTTTCGCATCGGCGCGGACCTGCTGCGTCGCATGGGATTCGGCGCAGTCCGATTGATGACCAACAACCCCCGCAAGGTGGAGATGCTGCAGGCGGAAGGCATCGACGTGTCTGAGCGTGTGCCGCTGATGATCGACGCGAACCGCCACAATGCCGCCTATCTGGATGTGAAACGCGACAAATCCGGTCATCTGCTGTGAGCCCCGAAGACATCGTCCTCACCCCCTCCGGCATTCGCTTCTGGGGCGCACGGATTCCCTTTGTCGTGGGACGGGGCGGCGTGGTGCGTGACAAGCGCGAAGGCGACGGTGGCACGCCGGTCGGCGTGCACACCATCGTGGGCTGTCTGTACCGCGCAGACCGAATGGCCAGGCCCTGCGATTGGGCGGTGCCAATTGGTCCGCGAGACCTTTGGTCCGACGACGCGGAGGATGAGGATTACAATCTTATGGTCCGCGCGCCCTATGCCGGATCGGCGGAGCGGCTGGCTCGCGGCGATCCCCTGTATGATATCGTGCTGATCACCGATTGGAACTGGCCCGATGCAGAACACGGGCGCGGGTCCGCGATCTTCATGCACCAATGGCGGGGGCCGGGTCGCGCAACCGAGGGCTGCGTGGCGGTGAGCCGGGCACATCTGCGCTGGATCGTGCCGCGAATCGGCACGGGAACGCGGTTGATGGTGCCCGAGATGCTGGCCGCTTAACGGTTCGGCAAGCCGTTTGCTGTCCGCATTGCCCGCAATTCCGCCGCCGCGGGGACGCTGGCGATCAACCCGTCAAAGCCTGCCAGAACATCCTCATAGGCGGCGGCGAACTGGGCCCGGGGCAAGTCCGGGTCATCGTTGCGCGCCGCCCAATCGCGCGCGCAGGTCATGGCGTTTATCCAGTCATCCCGGTCCCCCGCCAGCCATTCATTGATCGGCCGCGCCACGGTTTCCTGCAACGATCCGAAGAGCGCGGGCGCACCGTCTCCGGGCTGGTTGGGACGCGCGGTCAGCAGCAGACGCGCCCGGAATTGGCCGCGATACATGACGCAGCCGGCCGTGACCCGGTCGCCTGCGTTGAACAATGTCACCGACAGCTCGTAATCCGCCCAAGGGGTCGCGGTAACGGGACCGGAATCAAGCGATTGGGCGTTCGCGGGCAAGGCAAAGGCCAAGCAGATCAAAAGAATACGAATCATGGCGCGCTCCGTTCTCCAAAGATGGCAGAGCCGACGCGGACATGGGTGGCACCCTGGGCAATCGCGCTTTCGAAATCCGACGACATTCCCATCGACAGGCCCTTCAGCCCGTTCCGGGCCGCGATTTTCGCCAGCAGCGCGAAGTGCAGGGATGGTTCCTCCTCCACCGGGGGAATGCACATCAGGCCGATCACGGGCAGGTCCATGGCGCGGGCCTCAGCGACAAAGGCGTCGGCCTCGGCGGTCAAACAACCCGCCTTCTGCGGTTCTGCGCCGGTGTTGATCTGAATGAACAGGTCAGGACATGCGCCGCGCTCCTGCGCCAGATTGGCCAGGCTCCTGGCCAGTTTGGGCCGATCAAGGGTGTGGATGGTGCCAAACATCCGGGCAGCCTGCCGGACCTTGTTGGTCTGCAACGGACCGATAAGGTGAAGGTCGATCCCATCAAACCGGGCCTGGAAGTCAGGCCAGCGCCCCTGCGCCTCCTGCACCCGGTTTTCACCGAAGATACGGTGGCCCTCAGCCAGAACAGTCTCGACCCGCTCGGGTGGCTGAACCTTTGAAACGGCGATGAGGGTGATGTCCCCTGCGTCGCGGCCATGGGCCTGCGCGGACGCCGCGATGCGGGTTGTGATATCGGACAGTGCCATGGCGCTCTTTAGAACAGAAGATATGGAGGGGTCACAAACGAAAAGAGCGGGCACAAGGCCCGCTCTTTCCAATTCAAACCAATCCGGGTGGATTAGAAGGACATTGCAACGCCCAGGGAGAACGAGTTGTCCGTCCGGCCGGCGTCTGCACCAGCTGCGTCTGTCTCGGTCGAACCGTAACCGACACGGGCACGAAGGCCACCGCCGAGGTCATAGGCAGCGGAGAGGCCGAAACCGGTGATCTCTTCGTCAACTGCGGAGTCAGGATTGATGTCCCACATGCCGTAGTTCGCGGACACGGTGAACTGGTCGAAGGTGTAACCTACGCCAACACCGATGTGCGTGTACTCATCGTCAGCCACTGTCTCTTCCGAGGAGAAGTCGGTGTAAGCGATGCCAACCGACAGACCGCTGTCCAGAGCAACTGCTGCGGACACACCGAAGATCAGGTACTCGCCGTCGAGGTCCTGGCCGGTGTATGCTGCGGTTTCGCCTGGGTTGAAGTTGACCGCGTCGATGGACTGGATACCACCACCAAGAGTAACCGAACCGCCGCCGAAGCCGAGGTTGTAGGTTGCACCAACAGCGTAACCGTCTGCACGTGTGCCGCCGGCGGTGTCGTCCATCTCGACGGACACTGCGAAGGCGAAGTCGGAGAAGGAGTAGTTGTACTGCAGGATCTCACCGTCGTACGCGCCGTCTCCGTAGGAGCCGAGGTAACCGCCGTGGACAGTTTCGTCGTCTGCGATGGAACCGGCGTTGCCGACTGCAACTTCCTGCATTGCGAAGTCGAGTGCGCCATCGACGTCACCCAAAGTCAGCGTACCGAAGTCGCCGGAGATGAAGATCGTTACGCCGCCGTCGTCGGGCTGGCCGAACGCTGCGCCGGTGACCGACTCGTCGAGGTCAACGGATGCACCGAAGGTGATGCCGTTGTCAGATTCGCCGGACATCGTGAACGTCACGTCGATGTCGGTGAAGAACTGAGTTTCGAATTCGCCAGCATTCAGGCTGCGGCCAAACACGCCCATTTCGGCCATGCCGGAGAGTGCGACGCCAGTGTGGCCTTCTGCGGAGGCAATACCAGCAGTCGCGATCAGCGCTGTGGTTGCGAAGAGAACCTTTTTCATGGTTTTTCCCTTGTGTTCACTTGAAAAACATAACCCCAAAGCGGAACGCCCGAATTGAGTATGCATGCTGTTTCGCCCGTCAGACCTTCGATTGCAAGAAACCCGGAAAGGCATGGGAAAGGTTAAGAAACGCGTGGTGCAGACATGTCACAGTGCGTTTTTCGACATCGGACCGAATTCAACAATCCTTCATACACTCTAGAGGGTTACCCCGCGTGCACTCCCTTTTTGGTATGCAATCGGTCCAGCAAAAGTAACAGATTGCACCTGCCTGTAGCGCTGCGGTTCGATTGTGCACGGCAAGCAAAACACGCGGATCGATTCGAAATTGGCCATTGCGTTGATGCTTGGGCCGGAAAAGCCGCCCAGAATTGACACTACATTCTTAGGGGCATCAGGACGGATCGAACAGCGCGGTGGCCTATGCCATCCGCTACGAAACACCCATGCAATACCGGGCCTTGCTGCTTTGGGGGCGATTCTATAAAACTCGGGCAACAAAATGGGCGGGGCCGGCGAAGATGTTGAAACAACGAACAAACTACATCGTGATGATTGCAGCGATTGCGGCCCTGGCAGGGTGCAGCAGTCTCGGCAACAACCGCGAGGCGCAAGAACAGGACCTGATCAACCAGGGCCTGGTCGCCGATCCCGAGCGCGAGACAATCTTCGATCTGTTCGCCAACAACGATGACCCCTCCGTTACTGTGGAGGTGAACCGCTACCTCTGGCGCGCGTCGCTGGAGATCCTCGACTTCATGCCGCTGGAAGCCGCTGATCCATTCACGGGTATCCTCGTGTTCGGCTATGCGACCCCGCCCGGTGGCCGCCAAGCCTACCGCGCGTCCGTCTATGTCAGCGATCCCGCGCTTGAAGCACGATCCCTGCGCGTCGCGTTGCAGGGGCGCGGCGGTTCTGCCGTCAGCCGCGAGACGGCACGGCAGGTTGAGGACGCGATCCTGACCCGGGCGCGTCAGCTGCGGGTCGCCGACGGTAATCTGTGATTCGAAGTCCACGCGGGGTGATCCGAAGCCCGGCTTCTACATTTCGGTTGGCACTCTGGACCTGAGCGTCAGAGCTTTCTAATACAACGCCGGGCCTGATGCCCGGCGTTTTCATGTCTACGTATCCCAAGGAATAACCCGATGTCCCGTTACGACCCCTCCAAGATCGAGCCGAAGTGGCAACAGGCCTGGAATGAGGCCGGGACGTTCCTTGCATCGATGGAGGGCGACAAGCCCAAGTATTACGTGCTGGAGATGTTCCCTTATCCGTCGGGTCGCATCCACATCGGCCACGTGCGCAACTACACGATGGGCGACGTGATCGCGCGCTACAAGTTGGCGACAGGCCATAACGTGCTGCACCCGATGGGCTTTGATGCGTTCGGCTTGGCCGCAGAAAACGCCGCGATGGACCGGGGCATTCACCCAAAGGACTGGACCTACAGAAACATGGACGACATGCGCGGCCAGATGCGTCCGCTTGGGTTCAGCATCGACTGGTCCCGCGATCTCGCCACCTGTGACCCGGAATACTACGGCCAGCAGCAGGCGCTGTTCATCGACATGATGGAAGCCGGTCTGATCGACCGCAAGAACGCCGTGGTGAACTGGGATCCGGTGGATATGACCGTTCTGGCCAACGAACAGGTGGAGGACGGCAAGGGTTGGCGCTCGGGCGCGGAAGTTGTGCGCAAAGAGCTGACGCAGTGGTTCTTCAAGATCTCTGACTATTCGGACGAACTGCTGGACGCGTTGGATGGCCTCGACAACTGGCCCGCCAAGGTGAAGTTGATGCAGGCCAACTGGATCGGCCGCTCTCGCGGGTTGCAGTTCGCGTTTGGTCTGACGGAGCCTGTGGGCGGCCATGACCGGGTAGAAGTCTATACGACCCGTCCCGATACGCTGTTGGGCGCGAGTTTCGTGGGCATCTCGCCGGATCACCCCATTGCGAAAGAGTTGGAAAAAGACAACGCCGACCTCGCCGCGTTCCTGGCGGAGTGTCGCAAGGACGGCACCACTGAGGCAGAATTGGAGACAGCCGAGAAGCGCGGGTTCGATACCGGCCTGAAAGTGCGCCACCCCTTCGACACGGCTGCACAACTGCCTGTCTACATCGCCAACTTCATCCTGATGGACTACGGCACCGGTGCGATCTTTGGCTGCCCTGCCCATGATGAGCGCGACCTGGAGTTTGCGCGCAAGTACGAATTGCCCGTGGTCTCGACCTTCATTCCCTTCGAGACGGAACATCACCTGCCCGAAGATGGCGGCGACGCCTACGTCCCGCCGAAGACGGAAAAGGTCTTCTACGTGCGCGGCTTTGCAGGGGAAGACTTGCAGACCGGACAGGCTGCCATCGACGCGGCGGTGGCGTTTTGCGAGGCCGAAGGCGTGGGCCAGGGCGTCACCAAGTTTCGCCTGCGCGACTGGGGCCTGTCGCGCCAGCGCTACTGGGGCACACCGATCCCTGTTGTCCATTGCGAGGGCTGCGGGGTGGTGCTGGAACGCAAGGAAAACCTGCCGATCGAGCTGCCCTACGATGTCACCTTTGACATCCCCGGAAACCCTCTGGACCGCCACCCGACATGGCGCAACACGCCCTGCCCGTCCTGCGGCAACCCTGCCCTGCGCGAAACCGACACGATGGATACCTTCGTCGAATTCAAGCTGGTACTTCGCCCGCTTCACAGCGCCCCATGCCTCCACCCCCACCAGCGCCGCCGAGGCCGAATACTGGATGAACGTCGACCAGTACATCGGCGGTGTGGAACATGCGATCCTGCACCTGCTGTATTCCCGCTTCTTCGCCCGCGCGATGCATCTGACCGGCCACCTGCCCGCCAAGGCGATTGAGCCGTTCGAGGCGCTGTTCACCCAAGGCATGGTTACGCACGCTATATACAAGACCGCAGGAGCGGACGGGCGGTCTGTCTACCACTATCCCGAGGCGGTGGAGTTGCGCGACGGTGGCGGTTTCCTTGCCGACGGTACACAGGTCGAGATTATCCCATCGGCCAAAATGTCCAAATCCAAGAACAACGTCGTCGATCCCATCGCCATCATCGAGCAATACGGCGCAGACACCGCGCGCTGGTTCGTGCTGTCCGATTCGCCTCCGGAGCGGGACGTGGAATGGACGGCGTCGGGAGCGGAGGCCGCCTACAAATTCCTGGGCCGTGTCCACACGCTCTCCACGAAAATCAGCGACGCTGCGAGGAGCGATAGCGAGGAGGGGGCAGAGGATCTCCTCCGCGCCATGCACAAGACCATTCAGGACGTCACCAGTGGTGTCGAAAGCTTCGGCTTCAACGCCGCAATCGCCAAGATCTATGCATTTGCCAATACATTGCAAAAATCCACAGCCCCATATGCGGCACAGCGCGAAGCGGTGATGACGCTTGCCCAACTCATGTCCCCGATGACGCCGCACCTCGCCGAGGACATCTGGGCCATGCAGGGCGGTGTCGGCCTGATTGCCAACGCCCCGTGGCCCGTGGCCGACGAAGCAATGCTGGTGGAAAGTACGGTGACGTTGCCGATCCAGATCAACGGCAAACGCCGCTCTGAAATCACGGTCGCCCGCGACGCCAGCAAACAAGAGGTTGAAAAGATCGCGCTAGAAGACGACGCTGTGATCAAGGCGCTTTCTGGGGGGGCGCCGAAAAAGCTGATCGTTGTTCCCGGACGGATCGTCAATGTCGTTGTTTAATCGCAGATCTCTCGTACTTCTGGCAGTCATCCCACTGGCAGCCTGCCAGTTCTCGCCCGTTTACGGACCCGGCGGATCGGGAGAGGTCATCCGCAACCAGATCCGCGTGGCGGAACCCGGTAACCGGATCGAGTTCGGGTTCGTTGCGCGGATGGAGGATCGGATCGGCAGCGGGTCGGCCTACACGCTGGATTACACTCTGGAAACTTCAAGCAGGAACGTCGTCATCGACGGCGCCGAGAACATCGACCGCGTGAACGTGGTGGGCGATCTGGCGTTCACGGTGAGCGAGGCCGCCACGGGGCGCGAGGTTCAACGCGGCGACGTCTCCAGCTTTACGGCTTACGCGACCACGGCCTCGCCCGTTGCCACCGAATCCGCCCGCCGCGACGCGCGGGATCGTTTGGCGGTGATCCTGGCCGACCAATTGGTCACGCGCCTGATCGCGGGTGCCCGGTCTTGGTAAAAAATGCCATGGAACGGCCGGACCACTCCCGATGAAACTCTCAACGCGTGACGCCAACGTCTATTTCAGACGCCCCGACACGTCCGCCGCCGGATGCCTGATTTTTGGCGATGACGCCATGCGGGTGGCGCTAAAGCGTCAGGACCTTTTGGCCGCCCTTCTGGGTCCCAATGCCGAAGAAGAAATGCGCCTCACCCGGATGACGGGCGCGGAATTGCGCTCCGACGGCGCGGCGTTGCTGGACGCGGTCAAAGCGGTCGGTTTTTTCCCTGGCCCGCGCGCTGTTCTTGTAGAAGGATCGACCGACGGCCTCTCGAAAACTTTCGCGGCGGCCTTCGCCGATTGGCAGCAGGGCGACGCGCAAATCATCGCGACGGCCGGGCGCCTCACCGCTAAATCGGCTCTGCGCAAGGTGTTTGAGGGCAATAAACTCGCCTATGCCGCCGCGATTTACGACGAACCGCCGGGCCGTGCCGAGATCGAGGATTGGCTGAAGGAGGCAGGCCTGAGCCCGCCGGATAGCAACGCGATGGCCGATCTGGAGGCGTTGTCGCGATCCCTTGGACCCGGTGATTTCCGACAAACGGTGGAGAAACTGGGCCTGTACAAACTTGGCGATACCTCCGCCGTGAGTTCCGCCGATATCGAAGCCGTGGCTCCGCTGACCCGAGAAGCGGAGTTGGACGACATCCTGCACGCGACGGCTGAAGCCGAGACGGGTGCCATTGGCCCGATCCTCATGCGCCTTCATCAACAAGGCGTGCTGCCCGTCACGCTTTGCATCTCCGCACTTCGCCACTTTCGCGCGCTGCATTTCGCCGCCGCCCATCCCGGCGGCACGTCGGCGGGTTTGCAAGCCATGCGACCTCCCGTATTTGGCCCCCGCCGCGATCGCATGGCACGACAAGCCAACCGTTGGAGCCGCGACGCGCTAGAGACCGCGCTTTCATTGCTGGTGGAGACCGATCTAACGCTGCGGTCGGCCAGCACGGCACCACAAATGGCGGTGATGGAGCGGACGCTCATTCGCCTCGCCATGTTACAGAACCGAGGGAGACGGGGATGAACGAATACGTTCTGTTCGGCAACGTGCGATCCCGCACGATGCGTGTGTTGTGGATGTTGGAGGAACTCGGGCTGGACTATCAGTTGGTCGGCGCCAACCCGCGGTCTGACGAGGTTCGTATGCGCAATCCTTCGGGCAAAATCCCGGTCCTTGTCGTGGACGGCGTATCCATCTGCGACTCGGTCGCGATCCTGACTTATCTGGCCGACAAACACGCGGCCTTCATTCCACCGGCAGGCACCATAGACCGCGCGTTGCACGACGCGTTTCTCTGCTCCGTCAATGACGAGATCGATGCCGTTTTATGGGCCGCCGCACGACATTCTTTCATCCTGCCGGAAGAGCGGCGCGTGGCGGGCGTGAAGGATTCTCTGCGATGGGAGTTCGCCCGCAACCAGGACGCGATTGCCGCGCGGATGCATCAAGATGGACCTTTTGCGATGGGCTCAGAGATGACCATTGCGGATATTCTCCTGAGCCACTGCATCGGGTGGGCCGGCAGCGCCAAGTTCGATGTCACCAACGACCGGCTGTTAGATCACAACGCCATGATGCGGGCGCGGCCCGCGTTCAAACGGGCATTGGAGGCGGGTTAGGCCTCCTGTCACGCGCAGCACCGCAGGGCAGCGGGAATGGTAATTTGGTGAAGCAGCGCGCAGCGTGGTGGCGCGTCAATAAAGTGCAGCGTGCAAGCCCGCCCACCGGCCTGTCGCGAAACATCCGCTGATCAGATAGCCGCCCGTTGGTGCTTCCCAATCCAGCATCTCTCCGGCAACGAACATGCCCGGCACGGCGTGCAGCATCAGGCCGTTATCCACGGCAGTTCGCGCCACACCTCCTGCGGTAGAAATCGCTTCATCCATCGGACGAGGGCCGTCATGGGCAACGGGCAGCGCTTTGATCAACGCGGCCAGCGCCGCCGGCTCCTCCGGCAACGGTCGTGCGAATTCTTGTAGAAGAGAGCGCTTGAGGGGGTCGAGGCCGAGACCTGTGAGCGCCTTCGTCATGGTCTGCTTGCGCGGACGTTTTTCGAGCCGGGAGATCAATCCATCCACCAGGCGATCCGGGAGCAGGTCCAACGCCAGCGTTGCGCCATCCCTCACAGCGGCGGAGACGGCATAGATGCCGCCGCCCTCCAAACCTCGACGAGATATCACAGCCTCCCCCCGATGGCGCGCGTCGCCCGCGATCAGGGCGATATTCTTCAGGGGCGTGCCTAGATGTTGCTCCATATGCTCCGACCACTCCACCGCAAGCCCCATGTTCGAAGGCTTGAACGGCGCAACATCCACGCCCTTTTCGGTAAGCCGTTCCGCCCAGGCGCCATCCGATCCGAGCCGCGACCAACTGGCCCCGCCAAGTGCCAGTACTGTGACATTCGGGGCGATGCTTGTCGGCCCATCCGGCGTGTCGAACGTCAGCGCATCACCCTTAAACCCCGTCCAGCGCCAACGCAGGTGCATCGTGGCGTCAATCCGTTTCAGCCAGGCTCGCAGCAACGGCGAGGCTTTCATCGCCCTGGGAAATACCCGCCCCGTAGTGCCGGTGAAAATCGGCTGCCCCAGGTCCTCCGCAAACGCCATGATCTCTACTGGGTCCAGTTGCGCGATCATGGGGTAGAGCCAATCGGCAGCGTCTCCGTAGGCGCGCACAAACGCCTCCAGCGGTTCGTCCTTGGTTAGATTGAGACCGGATTTTCCCGCCATCAGGAACTTGCGGCCTGCCGAGGGCTTCCCTTCAACGATCGTGACGGCGCGGCCCGCTTTGGCCAGAGTTTCGGCAGCCATCAGGCCAGCGGGGCCGGAGCCTATAACGAGGGCGTCGATGGTATCAGTCATTGGGAGGCTTTCGGTTGAGAAGGAGGCTGGAATTGGCGGCAAGTCATGGGGGCCAGCCCCCTTCGCGACTTTTCCTTGAAAAGATCGCTCCTCCCGGAGTTGTACTGGCAAGATGAACAAGGGCGAGCGCGAGGTGTTGGATTTCCATTCTGTGCCGCGGCCCCGGCACCGATGCCCTCTGGGCGAGGTACCATGACGGGCGACGTGTTTGGCCCTGTCTTCGCAGAAGGCCTGGTCAAATCAGGAGGCCGGAATTGGGTGTCAGGGGATCATGGATTTGATCCTGTGAAGGTTGGGTTGATCGGCGGAAAGGACAGTCGCACACACCGCGCGCGCGGATTGGAGCAGCGTTTCCGACCTATGGATCCGGTCGATCAGTCCGAAGCGGAGAGCCTCTTCACTGTCCAGCGTCTCGCCTGCCAGAAGCAGCAGTTTCGCCTGCGCCGGACCGATCAGAGCGGTGAGGCGGGCCGGGTCCGAGGGTTGTGGGCGAAACCCCAGTTTGGCGACCGGATAGAAGAACCTGGCCTGCGGAGTGGCGAGGCGGATGTCGCAGGCCAGCGCCATGCCGAACGCACCACCTGCCAGCGTCCCGTTGAGCGCGGCTATGGTCAGGCACGGAAGCGCCTTTAGGGCAGCGGATGTACGTTCCCAGAGCGGGGAGGTCGCGAGGCCCAGTGGTGCTTCCTCCAGATCAGCGCCGGCAGAGAACACCTTTTCGCCCGCGCCGGTCAAAATTAGGGCACGGGCCATGTGGCTCGAACTCGAACACGCCTGCCAGGTCCTCCAGCATCGCAGCCGTCAGCGAGTTCGCCTTGTCGGGGCGGTTGATCGTGACAATGCGCAGACCGTCTGCGTCGTGGACGTCGATCATGTCAGGCCGACCGCCATGCGGATCGCCTCGTCCCGGAGCGATATATCGCCACCCAGGTACGGATCAGCAGCTTCGGTGCACATCCAGGCCAGCGTCTTGGCGGGCCACTCGGGCGGAATGTGATCGGACCATTCCAGAGCCGCGACGGGGTTCATGGCCGAGGCTTTGATCTCCACCTGCATCCGGGTCGCCACGGTGCCTGGCGACAGACCCAGCGCGCGGATGCCTTTTTCTCCCATTTCCTTGTGAACCGAGCGGGTCAGCATCAGGGCCGCCGCCTTGGAGGCGCAGTAATGCGACCAGCCCTCCAAGGGATTCGTGGCCGCACCTGAGGAAATGTTCAGAATTGTGCCACCGTTTTTCGCCATATGAGGCAACGCCGCGCGGATGCCGTTGAAGGTGCCTTTCAGGTTGATATCGATCACCTGCCCCCAGGCCTCGGGATCGGTATCCTCAATCCGCGCCACTGGTTCGATCACGCCGGCGTTGTTGATCACCACATCGAGCGCTCCGAAGGTCTGAACGCTCGCGTTGAACGCCGCCTCCACCTCCCAATATCGGGCAACATCGCAGGGTACGGCGAGGGCAGCTTGGCCGATCTCTCCGGCCAGTTCCGCAATCGCATCGCGGGAGCGTGCCATCAGCACAACTTTCGCCCCCAGGCGCGCGAATTCGCGTGCTGTCGCCGCCCCGATGCCACGGCTGGCCCCGGTAATCGCCACCACTCTTCCGTTCAAGATATGGGTCATGGCCGTCCTCTTCCGCCTCAATTCAATGCTATCAACAAGTAACGCCCGTATTCCCTGCCGACCAGTCAATTTACGCCAATCCTGACTTGACGCACGGCACGGCACCGCTGATCATTGCCGTCTTTCCCATCTGTGTTTCGGAGCAATCCCAAAGATGAACCATTTAACCTATACCCTTTCCGCCCTTGCCCTTTGCGTGGCAAGCCCCGCCCTGTCCCAAACTTCCGCACTTGAGTTGTGGGAGGAATGGCAAGTCCAGGCCGCCACTGGCGAGCAGACCATTGCCGCAACCGCCACGCCGACGGCGACGGGCCTGACGCTGACCGATGTCACGGCCGACTACGATGACGGTGTAGTCCAGACCCGTGGCGAGATCGATGAGATCGTGCTGACCGAAAATGCCGACGGCACGGTCAGCATCGCCTTTTCTGAGTTATATTCGATGACCTTCACCTTTGAAGAATCCGTGGGTGCACCTCCGGGAAACATTGAAATACAGATACGCCATGACGGCCTTGAGATGCAGGTTTCGGGCGATGCGGGCGCGCGGGTCTATACCTATTCCGCAGACAGCCTGACGTTTTCCGAGGGTGCGATCTGGGGTGGCGGCAGTGAGCCGCCGGACATCGAACTCGACATTGTCATGACCGATGTTGCTGCGACCTATAATATAATCGGAACCGATCCCTCGACGCAGCGCTTCACCTCGGAAGGGTCCTTGGGGGGGATGAGTTTGATTGCTGAAGTGACCCCTCCCGCAGGTGAGCAGGGCTTGTTCAAGATCGGGATGGTCCTTGGCGCGGTCACGTCATCCTCAAGCGGATCCATCATGGCACTGACCAACTTCGATCCCGTCAACCAGGGTATCCCCGAAGGGTTTGAGGCCACAGGGCAGGCTACTTATGCCTCAATCGGGATGGAGTTCCTGTTCGACTTTGAAGGGGATACGGCACAGGGATCCTACACCAACACTGGCGGCTCTATCGGCGTGGGCTTTACGCCGGAACGGATCACATACGACATTGCCGCCAATGGTATGCAAACCCAAATTTCGGGCAGCGAAATCCCGGTGCCGATTGAGATCTCGGCACGGTCCACCGAGTTGTCGTTCGAAATCCCTCTGGCGGCAAGCGACGCTGTGCAGGACATTCGCCTGCGTCTTGGTATCAACGAATTGATGGCGGGCGAGCAATTGCTTGGCATGGTTGATCCCGGCCAAGCCTTCCCGCGCGATCCGGCCAGCTTCATTCTGGACGCGACAGGCCAGTTGCAGCTGTTCGTGGACCTTTTGGCCATGGACCCGGGGCAGATGCAAAGCGCCCCCGGAGAGATCCGCGCGCTGACCGTGAATGAGATGCGCCTGTCCGTAGGTGGTGCAGAGTTGTCGGGTACGGCAGACTTCACCTTCGCCCCCGATCAGATGATCCCGATGCCCGTGGGCCGCGCCGATCTGCAACTTTCAGGGGGAAATGCACTGCTGGATGCCCTGATCGCGGGCGGCTTGGTACCGCAGGCGCAGGGGGAAATGGCGCGTGGCATGACCAACGTCTTCGCGCGCCCCGGTGCCTCGCCAGACACGCTGGAGACAACGGTCGAGTTTGGTGCAGGCGGGTCGATCACCGCAAACGGTATCCCCCTGCAATAAGTGAGGGTCACTGGATTAAAACGGCCCGGCTTGGTTGCGCGGGCCGTTTTGCTTGCAAGCCCCCGAATGCCGCCCTACCTCCCTCCTACCACTGATCCCTCAAAGGCTGCCCCATGACCGACGCTCCCCTTGCCTCCTTCGCTGACGCCCTTCTTGACGCCGCCAAACGCGCGGGCGCGGATGGCGCTGATGCGATTGTCGTGGATGGCACTTCGGTCAGCATTGGCGTGCTGAACGGCGCCCTGGAACAGGCGGAGCGGTCCGAGGGGATCGATCTTGGCCTGCGGGTTCTCGTCGGGAAACGACAGGCCTGCGTGTCGGCCTCAGATACGGCGGGCAGTACCCTGATCGAGATGGCCGAGCGTGCCGTCGCCATGGCGCGGCTGGCCCCGGAAGACCCCTACGCCGGCCTCGCGGATGCCGATCAACTCAGCGCCGTGCGCGATGGCGGTGATCTGGACATGAACGATCCCGGCGAAGATCCGACGCCCGCCGCGCTGGAGCGGATGGCGCTGGAGGCGGAGGCCGCCGCGCTGACAGTGGACGGAATCGCGCAGGTATCGGACGCAGGCGCGGGGTTTTCGCGCCGCCGGATCCATCTTGCCGCGTCGAACGGCTTTTCAGGCGGGTACGCGCGCACGGATCACAGTGTGCACTGCGTCGCGATCAGCGGCGACGGATCCGGGATGGAGCGCGATTACTTTGGCGATGGGCGCAACCACGCGCGCGATCTGATGTCTCCGGCCGAGGTCGGACGCATAGCCGCCGAGCGGACAGTGGCACGGGCCGGCGCGCGCAAGCCGCCGACCGGCGCCTTTCCGGTGATGTATGATGAACGCATCTCGTCAAGCCTGATCGGCCATCTGCTGGCCGCCACCAACGGGACTTCCATCGCGCGCGGCGCGTCCTGGGCTCGCGACCTGCTGGGTGAACAGGTGCTGCCCAAAAGGGTGTCCCTGATCGAGGAACCGCTTCGTCCCCGCACGTCCGCCAGCCGTCCGTTCGATGCCGAGGGCCTGCCCACAGCGGACCGATTGATCGTCTCGGACGGGATATTGGCGGGCTGGACGCTGGATCTGGCGACGGCTCGGAAACTGGGTCTGAGTTCCACCGCGTCGGCCTCTCGGGGAACGGGCGCGCCTCCGTCTCCGTCCGTGGGCAACGCGCGGCTGACGGGGCCCGAACACAGCCGTGAGGATCTGCTCAAGCAGATGGGCACCGGCCTTCTGATCACCTCAATGATCGGATCATCGATCAATGCCACCACGGGTGATTATTCGCGCGGTGCATCGGGGTTCTGGGTCGAGGATGGTGAGATCACCTATGCTGTCAACGAATGCACGGTTGCGGGCAACCTGCGCGATATGCTGCGCGGGCTTGTTCCCGCCAACGACGCCCGCGCGCATCTGAGCCGTGTGGTGCCGTCGCTGCTGGTAGAGGGGCTTACCATTGCCGGGGCCTGAAGAAGACGCCCGGCTCTTGTCAGAGGCTGCACTGCGCGCAGGCGCGATCGCAAAATCGCATTTCGGCCAAGACCTGAAGATCTACGACAAGGGTGCTGAGGGGCCCGTCACGGTTGCCGATCTCGAGATTGACGCGATGCTCCACGATACCCTTCTGGAGGCGCGTTCGGGCTACGGTTGGTTATCGGAGGAAACCGAAGACACGGGCGCCCGCCTCAGCGCAGAGCACGTGTTCATCTGCGACCCGATCGACGGCACGCGGGCGTTCATCGAGGGAGGCAAAAGTTTCTCGCATTCTCTGGCCGTAGCCAGGGCCGGCGTCGTGACGGCGGCAGCGGTGTTCGTGCCGATGAAAGACCTGCTTTACGTTGCGCATCTGGGCGGAGGGGCAACGTTGAACGGGGCAGAGATTGGCGTCGCCCGAACTTCTGCCCTGTCGGAAGCAACGGTGCTGACGACAAAGGGCAACCTGCAACCCCACCATTGGGATGGTCCGGTGCCGGAGGTCGCGAAAGCCTACCGTCCTTCTCTTGCTTACCGGTTGGCGTTGATCGGCCAGGGTCGCTTTGACGCGATGATGGCGTTCCGCCCGACATGGGAATGGGACGTTGCGGCGGGCGCGCTGATCGTGACGGAAGCGGGAGGCTTGGCCACCGACGGACGCGGGCAGGCTCTGCGGTTCAACAGTTCGCCCGGGCAGGTTGACGGGATTCTGGCGGGCGGTCCTGCTGTCCATGGCGCCTTGGTGGAGCGGCGGGCGCATGCGGCGCGGTGACCTTCCACGGGCTAACGGCCACCGACCCTGAACACCACGACATTCAATGACCCCGTGACCATGATCCGAACGGAGGATAGATCCTCATCGGACGGCAACACCGTACGCGCATTTACGGAGGAGGAGAGGGCTGCAAACACACAGATGAACAAGAGCGTGGCCAATACGCAAAGAGAGATACGAATGGTCATGGTTACTAGGAACTGTCTCTGAACGCGGGTGGCGAATTTGCCCGTCGTCTGGTGCTTGCCCTTTGACATTACCCGTCTGTTTCTGCTCGCGCGAGTAAGGGGATCCTTACCCTGAACCAGCCAGAAAATCGCTCGGACCTGAGTGACGCAATCAACAAAAAATTCCCCGACGCAGGGAGGATGCGACGGGGGCAGTAGGAGAGGAAGCGAATGTTCAGAACAAAGACAGCGATCAGAGAGGCCGTTTATGGCTATCGACGAGACCCCTGTTCCAGACCCGACGCTCTATTGATCCGGCCAGAACTCACGTCGCCACTGGAAAAGCGGCCAGAACCAAGATCGCCATTGGCAATGCGGGAGACATCGCTGGTCGCGGTGAACGCCGAAACAGGAGCCGTCACAGCCATAAGTGAGGCGGAAATTGCCAGGGCTGTGACGAGAGTGGAAAAATCTTTGGTCATTGGAAAGTTCTCCGTTCCGACAAGCAGACTATGCCCGTTGGCCCTGCGCCTCGCTATGGAAGGATTCCTGACCCGATCGGCATGGCATGCGGTCCCGCACGCCGCGTCGCCGCTTGACGCCCCCGCCCGGCCCATTAAGGGTTCGCTCGCACCCAATCCTGTCGGAGATTCCCATGCCCCAACGCCTGCACCTCGTTTTCGGCGGAGAGCTGAAAGACCCCTCGAAGACCGAATTCGAGAACCCCGAAGACATTCATGTCGTCGGCATGTTCCCCGATTATCAATCCGCCTATGACGCGTGGAAGTCCGAGGCGCAGCGCACCGTAGACAACGCACATATGCGCTATTTCATCGCCCACATTCACCGCCTGCGTGAAGAGGGCCTGGAAGGCTCGCCGACCGAAGAATTGGGCAACTAGGCCCCGATGGCGCGCTCTGTTTTTCTGAGCCTCTACCTTGCATGGTCAGCCCGCGGTGCCCGCGCCTTTGCGGAGCGCAAGCTGCGAGAGCGGTTGGCAGAGGGTAAAGAGGATGGCGCGCGTTTGAATGAACGGCGTGGAATGGCCAGCCCGGCCGCGTCCCGATGGTCCGCTGATCTGGTTCCATGCGGCCTCTGTCGGGGAATTGCTGGCGGTGTTGGAACTTGTCCGCCGCCTGTTGGAAGACCGCGACGATCTGCATGTGCTGGTCACGACCGGATCCGTCACCTCGGCCTCCGTCATGGCTGACCGCCTGCCGGACCGTGCCATTCACCACTACGTGCCGCTGGACGTTAAACCGTTCGTGACCGCCTTCCTTGACCACTGGAAGCCGGATGTTGCGATCTGGACAGAGAGCGAGTTGTGGCCCACGCTGGTGGTCGAAACCCATAGCCGCGCCATACCGATGCTGCTGCTGAATGCGCGGATGTCCAAAGCCAGCCATGATAAGTGGCGTTTTGCCCGTGGCATGGCGCGCAGTCTGCTGGGACGATTCCGGATGGCCTTGGTGCAAGATGATCTGACGATGGTATACCTGCGCCGTCTAGGGATGCCCCCGGACCGCATGAAAGTGATGGGCACGTTGAAAGAAGGTGCCGCCGCGTTGCCGTGCCGGGAAGATGATCGGGTTGAGATGGCAGGTATTCTGGCAGGCCGCCCGGTTTGGCTGGCTGCCTCCACCCACGAGGGCGAAGAACGCATGGTGTTGCAGGCCCACAAGCTGGCGATGCGCTTCTCTCCGCGCCTTTTGCTGATCCTCGTGCCGCGCCACCCCGAGCGTGGGGATGAGATCGCAAGCCTTTTGCAGGCCGAAAACTGGCGTTTCACCCGCCGCGCCGCCGATGAGGTGCCGGTGGATGAGGCGAGCGTCTACCTGGCTGATACAATGGGCGAGTTGGGCCTGTGGTACCGCCTGTCCCCGATCAGTTTTGTCGGCGGCTCCCTGGTGGCTATCGGCGGACATAACCCGTTCGAGCCTGCCGCATTGGGGTCGGCCATTCTGCATGGCCCTTACGTGACCAACTTCGTCGATATCTACGATCGCCTGCGCGAAGGCGGCGCGGCGCAGTTGGCCTCATCCCCGGAGAAGTTGGCCGGACGTGTCTCATTGCTGTTAAGCCCGGAACAAGCGGCCACCATGGCAGCGGCCGCGTGGCAAGTGATCTCGGATGGGGCGGATGTCACGGATCGCGCATTGGCACTGATTGTAGACACGCTGGATGAGGCGGAGGCCTCGCCGAGAGCGCTGATGGCAAAGATCCCCTGATGCGCGCACCGGGGTTCTGGCACGAACGACCGGGGGTACTGTCGGGGCTGCTCTCCCCGCTTGGCACCTTGTACGCGGCTGGCACTGCACGGAGGTTGGCCGGCGGCACCCGAGCGCGCGTCGGCGCACCGGTAATTTGTGTCGGCAACATCAACGCTGGCGGCACAGGCAAGACCCCTACGGCAATTGCCTTGGCGCAACGATTGTCGGCGCGGGGTGTAGCAGTGCAAGCGGTAACGCGCGGCTACGGCGGATCATCGGACGGGCCTGTTCGAGTCTTGGAACGAACGCACACTGCAAGACAAGTCGGGGACGAGGCGCTGCTGCTCGCCGCCTTTGTGCCGACATGGGTCGCCAAGGATCGCCTCGATGGCGCAAAAGCGGCAGTGGAAGCGGGGGCTGACTGCATCCTCCTTGACGACGGGTTCCAGAACCCTGCGCTGGCCTACGATTTGTCTTTGGTCGTCGTGGACGCCTGGCGTGGGTTCGGGAACGGCAAGGTGATCCCGGCTGGCCCGCTGCGTGAACCTGTAGGCGTGGGGTTGGCGCGGGCCGACATGGTCCTGAGTATCGGTCCGGAGCCCGCGCAGACCCGGTTCACGATGGCTTGGGGAAAGCACATCAAGATTCCGCATCTGACCGGATCATTGCAGCCTCTGGCCACGGGGCTGCCCTTTCAAGACCTTCGCGTTGTGGCTTTCGCCGGTATCGGCCATCCAGAGAAATTCTTCCAAACCCTCAGTGCCATGGGCGCGAATCTGCTGGCCACCCATGCATTGGCCGATCACCAACCTCTCAGCGATAGTCTGATGGCGCGGCTGTTGCGCGATGCCGCGATGCGCGGCGCTCAGGTCGTGACGACGGAAAAGGACGCGGTGCGCCTGCCGCCAGCCCTTCGGTCACAGGTGATGACCGTGCCGGTGCGGCTGGATCTGAACGACTGGGGACCGCTGGACGCAGCACTGAACCGCATCCTGCCCGACGCCACACAGCCGGTCTGACGCGACTTTTGCGCCAAGCGCCCGCACCCACAGGCGTGGGTGATATTCGACTTAGCCCGCAGCTTCCGTGACTGCCGCATCCAGAAGGGCCGACATGTCCGCGTAGTTCATGTTGCTGTACATCGTGTCATTGATCACGAATGAGGGCGTGCCCCCAATCTCATGGACTTCCATGTTCGCCTCATAGGTGGCAATCATCGCCTCGGCCATGGCAGCGTCGGTCATGCAGGCGTCGAGATCATCATTGCTGAGACCCGCCGTACGGCCGATACGCTTCAGGTTTTCAGCGATTTCGGCAGGAGACCCCTGCGTCCACTCGCCCTGTTGTTCATAGATCAGATCCACGACACCGAAATACCGCAGCGGCCCTGCGCAGCGCGCGACCAAACCAGCCCACAATCCGTAGCGGTCGAAATAGACCTCGCGGTAGATGAAGTTGATCACCCCAGGCTCGATGTAATTGGCATTCAGTTGCGGATAGCTGTTTGCGTGGAATGTACGGCAGTGCGGGCACGTAAAACTGGCATATTCGATAAGCGTCACGCCGCTGTCGGGGTTGCCCATCGACATTTCAGTAACATTCGGCAGCTCCGAAACCTCCTGCGCGTTGGCAGCCGAAAATGGCGTCAGCGGGATATCCGACGACGGTGCGGTGCTGCCACCCGCGCCCCATGTCAGATACGCGCCTGCGCCCAAGACGCCTGTAGCGCCGCCCATGATCATGGCTCTGCGATCCATCATATTCTCCTTAATTCGACTTATTTGTAACTATGTGCCCCGCCAATTTGCGCAAGGCATCTCGCAGGGCGGGATCTTCGATTTCGGTCAGTCCGGCAGTGGCCCTGGCCAGCCTTTCCGGATCCGGGGCCGATTTGGTCCTAGCCTTCGGAGCGGCGAAAGCGACCTGCCCTTCGGCAAACCCGGTGGCTGCGGTTTGCGTCACCTGCACATCCTTGATGGCGGAGTACCCATAACAGGCATTGACCCGCGTGATGATCGCCTCGCGGCTCATCTCCAGCATCGGTGCTTTCGATCCCGTGGTCAGCAAGACCAGCGTCCCGCCAAATCCACGCCCGAATTTCACCTTTACCGGCACCGCCATTTCGGCAATCTCCGGACCTACGATCTCTGTCCAATGGGTCAGCAACTTGGTCTCTGCGAATCCGCGCTTCTCGGCCGGTGTCTTCAACTCGCGTCCCACAAGCGTCACGGCACGTTCAAACCCACGCCTGCGGCGCGGATTTCCCAGCGGGACGGTGGACCGGCGTGAGACCATGGGTTGATCCTTTCGTTATCCACACTCTATGCGTTCGTGGAGTGCTAACCAATACCAAGCGGCAAGGGATGATTAAAGGGTGCGTGAGGAACGGATAGGTGAAGCATTGCTGGATTGGTATGACGCGCATGCGCGGGTTTTGCCATGGCGTGTGCCCCCGATGAGCGGCCAAAGAGCAGATCCCTATCGTGTCTGGTTGAGCGAGATCATGTTGCAGCAGACCACTGTGGCAGCGGTAAAGGCGTACTTTGAACGTTTCACGGCGCGCTGGCCCTCGGTGCGCGATCTGGCCGCTGCGGAGGATGCCGAGGTCATGGGCGAATGGGCGGGCCTTGGGTACTACGCCCGAGCGCGAAACCTGTTGAAATGCGCGCGCACCGTCGTGGCCGATCATGGCGGGCGATTTCCGGCGACGGAGGCCGGATTGCTCGCCCTTCCCGGAATCGGGCCTTATACCGCCGCCGCCGTGGCATCCATTGCGTTTGACCAACCCGCCGCCGTGATGGACGGAAATATCGAACGCGTCATGGCGCGGCTGTTCGCAGTAGAGGCCGCCCTGCCGGGCTGCAAACCCGCGTTGAAGGCCCACGCGGCGCGGCTGACCCCACAAGAGCGCCCCGGCGACCATGCGCAGGCGCTGATGGACCTGGGCGCCACGATCTGCACCCCAAAATCACCGGCCTGCGGAATTTGCCCGCTGATCAAGGGCTGCGCCGCCCGCGCCCAAGGCATCGCGGATGATTTGCCGCGCAAGGCACCGAAGAAAACAAAGCCGACGCGGCGCGGTTACGCCTATGTCGCACGGCGCGCAGATGGGGCGGTCTTGCTGGAAACGCGGCCCGAAAAGGGCCTTCTGGGCGGGATGCTGGCATTCCCGACCTCCGACTGGAGCGATGCGCCCGAGCAGGCCCCTCCGTTCGCGGCCGATTGGCACGATCCCGGCGTCGACGTCCGCCACACGTTCACGCATTTCCATTTGCATCTGGCCCTTCGCACCGTCGATGCCCCGCAGGACACGTCGCCGCAGAGGGGTGAATTTATGCCGCGCGCCCTATTCAAACCGTCGTCGCTGCCTACTCTCATGCGCAAAGTCTATAATCTGAGCGAGACCAAGTGATCATCCCGGCCGCGACCATGTCCACTTTCCACCGTGCGCTGCCATTCTGGGCAAGCCTGGCGCTGATCCCGCTATTCGCGTTCATCGCCTGGACAGGATCGTGGTGGTTGTTGGCGATCCCCTTGAGCACATGGTATTTGTCTTCCTTCCTCGATCAGATCTCGGGCCTGGAGCACGGCAATGCGGATCCGGACACGAGCGACGATCAATTGCGTTGGTATCGTGCCATCACGTTGATCTGGCCGCCGCTGCAATTGTTGACGATCTTTGGCGGTATCTACTATGCGACTCACTCAGATCACCTGAGCGGGATTGAGCTGGCAGGTCTGACGTTTGGACTGGGGATTCTGACCGGGACCATCGGAATCAATTACAGCCACGAGTTGATGCACCAACGCTCCAGGTCGGAGCGGTGGTTGGGCGATATCCTTTTGGCAAGCGTGCTGTATTCGCACTTCCGGTCCGAGCATTTGCTGGTTCATCACCGCTACGTCGGCACGGGGCGCGATCCGGTCACGGCGCGCTACAATGAGGGATTCAATCGCTTTTTCCCTCGTGTGCTGCGGGAACAGTACAGATCGTCCTGGGCCGCCGAGACGGCGATGCTGGCGCGCAGGGGGCTGACTGTCTGGAACGGTTCAAATCCGTTCTGGACCTACCTGGCATTGCAGGCGGGGTTCGTGGCGCTGGCGTTTCTGGTGGGCGGATGGGTCGGCCTTGCGATGTTTGTGGGGCAAGCGATCACGGCGATCTGGCAGTTGGAGCTGACCAACTACGTGGAGCACTACGGGCTGACCCGAAAGCATCTGGGCAGCGGCAAGTATGAGCATGTCCAGCCGCGCCATTCGTGGAATGCTGCCCACAAGGCGTCAAACTGGCTGCTGATCAATTTGCAGAGACATTCAGATCATCACTACAAGCCGGATCGCAGGTTTCCTCTGTTGCAGACTTATACAGAGTCCGAGGCCCCGCAGCTACCCTACGGCTACCCGGTAATGACCACCGTTGCGATGATGCCGCCGCTGTGGAAGCGCGTGATGAACCCCCGCGTGAAGCGGTGGCGGGCGATGTATTATCCGGAGATCACGGATTGGCAGACATATAACAAGTTGGCCCATCCCTCGCCGCGTTAAGGGAGTGGTAGTCGGATCGGGTTTGCGCTCGCTTCGCGATCACCGAATGCGAGGGGCGCTGCCCCTCGCGCTCCCCGGAGTTGTGCCGGCAAGATGAACAAGGGCGTCAGCGTTGGAGAGCGGGGGTCTGGTGGATATGGCTGGATTGCTCGGCTGATGTGACGAGGAAATCGGCGACATCGGCGCGGTTGATGAGACCATTGCGCCAGGTTTCCTTTTCAACCAGCACCTTATAGGCGTTGGATTTGCGGTTATCCGAGAGAATGCCGGGGCGGGCGATGGTCCAGTCAAGGTCCGACTCGCGGATCAGTTGTTCCTGGATGTCCTTGTCCGCATAGGCACGCCCGAGGAAGGCCTTTTGGGTCAGGCGTTCCAGGGTGGAGAGCTTGTCTTTGCTGTCACCCGCGCCAAACCCCGTGACCGTAAGCAAGCGCCTGATGCCTGCGTCATTCATCGCGGCGATCAGCACACGTGTTGCGTCAGAAAACAGCGTGGTGGCTTTCAGAACCCGCATATCCCTGGGCACGCCCAGGGTCAGGACAACGGCGTCTGCGTCCTGGATCGCGTTTGCCACATCGGCAGGGTTGGTTGCATCGCCGTCCAGCGCGGCGATCCCTTCGATCCCGGCAGCAGTCATGTTGCGGGACATCGCGCGGACCGTATGGCCGCGGTCCAACGCTTCATCCACGACTTTGCGGCCGATGCCGCGACTTGCTCCGATGATGGTGAGTTTCATAAGTCAGCCCTCCTGCGCCTATAAATAGGGGCGGCATACGGGCTTCCAAAGGGGGGAACTGTCGCGGGCGGGCCACGAAAAAACCCGCCAGCACTTGCTGACGGGCAAAGTTGGCCCTCACGCGACGTTGGTCATGCGTGGGGGCGGCAAGGTTATGGTCCCCGGGCGCGCGTTTCTTTGAAGGCGCAGGCCGGGGTATCCCCTACGCGGACATTTCAGCCCGGATTTGTTGGCGAAGGACATCAATCGAGACCGTTTTCCCGTCGCGCTTGAAGTTCCAGTAGGTCCAGCCGTTGCACGAGGGCGCGCCTTCAAGCTCGGCGCCCACCTGGTGGATGGAACCTTTGACGTCATCGGCGATCAACGTGCCGTCGGCGCGAACCTTGGCCTGCTGACCACGCGGGGAGGTCAACATCTCACCAGGACGTAACATGCCACGTTCGACCAACTGGCCAAATGGCACGCGCGGCTCGGCGCGTTTGCTTTGCGTCACGGCGATTGCGGATTTGTCGAACTTCCGCACACGGGAGATGCGCGTCTTGGCGACCTCCCGGTAGGCCGCTTCCCGCTCGATCCCGACATACTCACGTCCCAGTGCCTTTGCGACCGCACCCGTGGTGCCTGTGCCGAAGAACGGATCAAGGATGACATCGCCGGGGTTGGTGGACCCTACAATCACGCGGTGCAACAGCGATTCGGGCTTCTGCGTCGGATGCGCCTTGTCGCCGTTGTCGTCCTTCAATCGCTCACCACCGTTGCAAATCGGCAGAACCCAGTCCGAACGCATCTGAAGGCCCTCGTTCAACTCCTTCAACGCCTCGTAGTTGAAAGTGTATTTCGCGCCTTCATCCTTGGAGGCCCAGATCATCGTTTCATGGGCATTGGTGAAGCGCTTGCCACGGAAGTTGGGCATCGGGTTGGACTTGCGCCAGATCACATCGTTGAGGATCCAATAGCCCTGGGTCTGCAACTCTGCGCCAACGCGGAAAATGTTGTGGTAGCTGCCGATCACCCAGATCGCGCCGCCGGGTTTGAGCAGTCGTTTTGCCGCCGCCAGCCATGCCCGTGTGAACGCATCATAGGCCGCGAAACTGTCGAACTGGTCCCAGGCATCGTCGACGGCATCGACGAGGCTGTTGTTCGGACGATGCAGATCGCCCTTCAGCTGAAGATTGTAGGGGGGATCTGCAAAAATCAGATCTATGGATGCTTCAGGCAGAGCGCTCATTGCCTCGATGCAATCGCCCTCCAGAATAGTGTTCAACGGCAACGTGCGCGCTGCCCTCGTGTCGGTTTTGGATTTTGTCATGTTTTGCCTCTGACTGGCGCCTTCTATGGGCGCTCGATGTCTTTTGAGAGCAGAGTCCTCCAATACGGATTCCCGGTCAATTTTCTTTTGATTCAGTCGATTACGATTTTACCGGCACAATATCTTGTGGATCGGGGCAAAGCTGCGCCGATGATGTTGAGTGACCCCTAGATGCTGTAGTCCAGCCGTGTGTTTGGCAGTGCCATAGCCCATATTGGTCTCCCAACCGTAACCCGGATGCACCACTGCAAGCGCCTTCATCAGGGCGTCGCGCCGCACTTTGGCCACAATTGAAGCCGCTGCGATCGAAACGGACCTGCCATCGCCCTTCACGACACTTGTCGCCGAACAGCCAAGGTCCGGGGGGATCGCGTTGCCGTCGATCAAGGCGTGGGTCGGCGGCGTCAAAAGCCCCGCAAGGGCGCGGATCATGGCGAGGAACGTTGCCTGGCGAATATTGATCGCGTCGATCTCCTCCACGCTGGCCCACCCCAAAGACACGTCTGCGACCTGCACGATCTGAAGCGCCAGTGCATCGCGCCGCGCCTCGGTCAGCTTCTTGGAATCGTTCAGGCCGTTCGGGATCCGGGACGGATCAAACACCACTGCGCACGCTGTGACAGGCCCCGCCCATGGCCCGCGCCCCACTTCGTCCACGCCCGCGACGATACCGCCAATGGCACATTCCATCTGATAGTCAGGTCCCATGCAGCCCGTGTGCGGCAAACAAAAAGGCGGCGCAACCATTTGGTCACGCCGCCTTGGAAACTACTGAAAATGGATTGGGGGGAATGTGATTACCCGCGTGACCATCCATTATTGGCGAGGCACCGACCGCCATAGATCGTGCGCTGTCCACGGTTGGTCCAGACGTTGCGAAGGCAGTTCTGCGGCAACGCACGCGCGTTTCGGACGCTGTCGAGCATGCAGTTATAATCGTACCCGCGGTAGCGTCGGTTGCCCTGGCCACCTTGAACAAAACATTGCGCCGGGGCGACGCGGGTGTTGTATCGTGGACGCGGCGGATGCTGCGGCCGGACCTGCGGTTGCTGAATGGCCGGATCGTTTCGGCGGTTGCCGTTGTTGCGGCCCGCCTGGCTGACGCCGTAAAGCAACAGCAACCCTCCCAATACGGCCGCGACCTGCGCGCCCTGGCTGGTGCGATGGCCGTTCGCGGAGGCAGGTGTGGCAGTGGCCGATAGTCCCGAGAATGCGATTGCGAGTGTCAAAACGCTGGCCGTCAGGGTCCTGGAGAGTTTGGTCATTGAAGTCCGGAGCATAATCGAAATCCCTTGCTTAGCTTCGCGGTTAAAGTCCTGAGTTCGTAAAGGGTTGGCGCGCTCATTCGGCGCCTGTGCCTTCACCCTCGCTTTGGTGCGTCCGGCCATGCAATATCGCTCGCGCGCTATCAGATAACGGGGATATCCCAGGAAAACTGCGGGGAAACCTTAGGTCTGCTATCCAATAACATCGCCCGCCCACAGCGCCCGATATTGTATGACAGGACACTAATGGGGCATCTAGATCCTTGAAGCTGCCCCCTTTCAGCGAACCAAATGAGCCATTTACATGACCCGATTCCTTAGAAACCGCCTCAAACCCCTCCTCGGCGCGCTTGCGCTTGGCCTCCTCGCATCAACTCCGCTGCAGGCCGCCTGTTATGCCGACTATTCCGCAAGGATGGATAACCCTTTGCGTCTGCACTACGGTGTGATCGAAGTGCCAGAAAGCGCATGTTCGGTCGGTGCCGCATCCAGCGTCGTCGCAGACCGCATTGCCGCTCAAGGTTGGACGTTGGTGAGTGTGCGGTCCGTGTTCGATGACGCCGGCCTCGCCTCGAGGAGAGCAGATGCCGGACAATACTACCTCAGTTTCTGACACCCGCATCGCGTCCACACGCGTCGTACAACTTGGCATTCTGGCGGTCGTCGCTGTTCTCGTGACCTCCGCCGTATTGCTGTTCGTGAACCTGCCCGATGCGGATGCCTTCAACGATAGCGTCATCCAGATCTTCGAGACGAACGAGATCCGCAATCCGGACGACATTCGGATGCTGGAAGTATTGGCCCAGTCCGGCACCACATTCTCCAAAGTGCTGGCCAGCTATCGTGCGGTAATTTTTGTGCTGATGATATTTGCCACGGCCCTGCTGATCGCGTGCCTCGTGTTCCTTGTGACGATCATCACGCTGAACCGCCGCATCGGCCAGATCGAGCGTCAGGGCATCCAGGTCTCTTCGCTGATCCTGTCTCGGGAGGAGCGCGTGGTACTGATCAACAACCTCGAATTCAAGCTGACCGATGCGGCGATGGAAACCCTCTCCGTCCTTGCCGAGGCGCGGCTGGACGATGACGTGCTGTCGGGTGCGCAGATCGAAGCCATGGTTTCCGGCAAGCTGGAATCCGATGTGGATGAGGCCGCGGGCGCCACCCGCATCAAGCGTCTGCGTGACACCCTCGGAAATCAATTGGTGTCAGAGCTTTTGATCAAGAACATTGCCCGGCGTGGCTACATTCTGGCGATCGACAAGGATGTCATCAAGATGATGTGAGCCGCCGTCTTGCGCCTACAGAAAAACGGGCCGCTGCACACCGCGCGACCCGCTCCTTCATTCATCTTGCCAAATAAAACTGGGATCCGACCCTGGCAAATGGCGCCGTCTTCAACAGTAAGGTGCGCCGCGTCCCCAACCGGGGGAATCCGTGATATTGCCACTGTCCGCGTCGGTCACACCGGTGGCAATTCCGCCGCCGCCGCGACCACAGCCGCCGGAATCAACCAGTGCGCCATTATCTGCATCTGTTCCCTGCGCGCTGGCGGGACGTCCCGCTAAGGTGGCGGTGGCTCCGGCAACACCACCAGCAGCCAGCAGGCCCATGAACCCACGGCGACTAGTCGGATGATCCCCGTTGCGTTCTGTGGTGATCTCTGCATCGGTGAGCGTCTTTTTCATCTGGTTATCGGACATTGAGAATCTCCTGAAGTCACAATTGGGCATTTGACGTCTGAAGTAGGAGGTGCCGCCATGTTGGTCAATGTCAGCGCCTTGTTATCAGATGACATCTGGCGGATCAGAGTGGCTTCAAGCCGACATTTTGCAATGAAAAAGCCGCCGCATTTTGCAGCGACGGCTTCACTACGTTCAGTCACTGCGATCAGCAGTAGGGCGCGCCGCGACCGTAGCCCGCTGCATCCGTACCGCCGCTGCCATTGTCGGCATCCGTGAAGCCCGTGGCGTAGCCACCGGACCCACGACCACAGCGGGCGGCATCCGTCCACGATCCGTTGTCGCTATCAGTTACCTGTGCGTTTGCGCTCGTTGGCACAAAGGCCGCGCCGACACCTGCTGCACCCATCAAGCCCATAAAACCACGACGACCCGTCGCAGTTTTGGTCCGATCAGTGAAGATCTCGGCGTCGGTCAGAGTCATTTTCGTTTTGTTCTCAGACATTAGAGCACCCCCTATACGAAATAAATCGTCAATCCATGCGATATACCTCGACGCAATTCCTTAACAAGTCAATGAGGGAGGGCCTTCGAAGACCCGACAGCCGTTGAATAGTTTTCGCCCTCGTGGTCAGACTGCCACAGGTAGATTATTAGCGGAATGAGCACTTCATGACCAACCCTTTCAGCTTCGATTGGGCCATCGCGCCCCAGACGCCTGACACCTTCTTTGCGGAGTATTTCGAGAAGAAGCCGATGGTCATCAAGCGCGGGGAAGCGGGCTACTTCACCGATCTGCTCAGCTTCACCGAGATTGACCGCGTCGTCTCAACCATGGGTTTGAGCCATCCGGAAATCAACGTCACCAAATCCGATGGCAACATCACCCCTGCCGATTTCGCCTACGAGACGGGGCAGATCGACCCCGTCCGCGTGAACCAATTGTTTGCTGACGGGGCCACCGTGATCCTCTCGGGCCTGCACGAACGCCTGCCGCAACTCGCGCGCTTTTGCCGCGCGATGGAGGCGGCGATGTCGGCCCGTGTTCAGACCAACATCTATATGACCCCTCCCGGCAACCAGGGCTTCAACCCGCACTACGACAGCCACGATGTGTTGGTCCTGCAGGTCCGGGGCACCAAGGAATGGCGCATCTACGGGACCCCGGTGGAATTGCCCCTGACCGATCAGCGGTTCGAGCGCGGAATGGATGTGGGCGAAGAGTCCCGGCGCTTCATATTGGAGCCAGGCGATACCCTCTACCTGCCTCGCGGCATGGCACACGATGCCGTCGCCACAGATGAGACCTCCCTGCATATCACGACGGGACTGATGTTCCGCACCTGGGCCGATGTGCTGGCCGAGGCCGTCGTGGGCCGCGCCCATCGTGAACCCGCGATGCGCCGCGCCCTGCCACCCGGATACGCCAGCCACGGTGCGGATCTCGACGCCTACAACGACACATTCGCAGAGCTGGTCGCGCTTGTGGGCGACGCGCCCGTCGACAAGCTGCTCAGCAGTTTTCGGGATGAGTTTCTGATCGGGCGCGTTCCGCGGGTCGAGGGACAAATGGCACAACTGGCAAGTTTGGATGGCCTGACCGTGAATAGCCGCGTCGGAGGCCGCCCGCATATCGTCTACGCGCTCCATGATGAAGACGGAGCGCAGGTCCGACTTGCAGCCCAAGGCGCCGAGATCGTGCTGCCCAGCTTCGCCAAGTCCGCAATGCAGTTCTGCCTGACCACACCGGATTTCCGCGTCGGCGACATGGGTGGAGAGTTGGACGATGACGGCAAGTTGGTACTGGCCCGCCGCATGGTCCGGGAAGGGCTGATGCAGGTGCTGTAGCGCTCAAGTCGCACGGAGGGCGGGAGCGCATCAAAGCGCCGATGCGGGCCCGGCGGGCACAAGACGAATGTCGAATGACGCGGCGCGAAAGGATCGGGGCGTTACAGGCTGAACTCCCTGAAGACAGCCTTATAGATAGGACGTTTGAACGGCACGATGGCCGTAAGGATATCCCGCTTGCTCATCCACTTCCACGCGCTGAACTCTAGGTCCTTATGGGTCAGATCAATCACATCGTCCGGCGCATCCAGCCGGAATTCCACCCACATCTGCGCCTGTCCCCGGTACTGCCCATCCCACCGCGTCGCGATCACATCCAGCGGCAAATCATAGGTCACAGGCTCCGCTGTCATCTGCACAAAGGACACATGGCCGCGCGCAACTCCCGTCTCCTCCTCCAGCTCCCGGTAGGCGGCTTCCAGGGGCTGCTCGCCCTCATCCACACCGCCCTGGGGCATCTGCCACGCCGGCGTGTCCATGTCGGCGCGCTGGCCCGCAAAGATACGCCCGTCCGCATTGGTCAGAACGACCCCCACGCACGGGCGATACGGTAGCTTTGCCGCTTCTTCAGGCGTCAATTTGGACCCAAAGCATTCAGGCCCGTCAGAATATCAATGGCATAGGCCAGTTGATAATCGTCGTTGCGCAACGCCGCGGTCGCTTCGGCTTCTTCACGTTCCAGCCTCAACTGCTCCAGTTGATCCTCGGTCAGGCTTGAATTCTCGATCGACCCACGCAGTCCCGCTTCCGAGCGTGCGGGACGACCATCTTCGTCCTCCTCCACCTCAATCGGGTCGCGCTGTTCCACGATGATGTCAGGTGCCACGCCAAGTGCCTGAATGGATCGGCCCGACGGCGTGTAATACAGCGATGTGGTCAACCGCATCGCGCCGTCACCTGCCAGCGGCATCACCGACTGTACCGATCCTTTTCCGAAGCTGTTGGTGCCCACAATCACTGCACGACGGTGATCTTGCAGAGCGCCGGCCACGATTTCGGACGCCGAAGCTGAGCCGCCGTTGATCAGCACCACCATCGGCAAGCCTTCAATCAGATCACCTGGGGTTGCGTTATACCGCTCCCCATCCTGCGGCTCCCGGCCACGGGTGGAGACGATCTCGCCCTGCTCAAGGAACGCATCGGTCACGCGGATCGCCTGAGAGAGCAAACCGCCGGGGTTGTTGCGCAGGTCCAGCACGACACCGTTCAAATTCTCAATCCCACCGACTTCTTCGATCAGTTCCAGCAAGCCGTCGCGCAGGTTTGGAAAGGTCTGGTCGCTGAACGTGGACACGCGCAAAATCGCTGTATTTCCCTCCAGACGCGCGCGCACGGCGGTCAGCTGAATACGGTCACGCGTGATGGTGATGTCGAATGGCTCAGGCTCACCCTCCCGCACAACAGTGATGATGATGTCAGACCCGACAGGCCCACGCATCAGATCAACCGCCTCTTCCAGCGTCAAACCCAACAGCGCCTCATTGTCGACATGGGTAATGAAATCACCGGCCTCGACACCCGCTTCCATCGCAGGCGTGTCGTCCATCGGCGTGATGACACGCACGAAGCCGTCTTCCTGTGTCACCTCGATGCCCAGCCCGCCGAATTCGCCACGGGTCTGCACCTGCATGTCTTCGAAATCGGTGGCTGAGATATATGATGAGTGTGGATCCAGAGACATCAGCATGCCGTTGATCGCCGCTTCGATCAGCTCCGCCTCATCGACATCCTCGACGTAGTTCTGGCGGATGCGCTCGAAGATATCGCCGAACAGATCCAGCTGCTCATAGACCGAAGAGTTCCGCTCTGCCTCCTGCGCCAGCAAGGGGCCTGCGACCTGCGTGCTCACCAGCACTCCGCCCACAATGCCGCCTATGGCAGCCATCATCAGTTTCTTCATTGCGCGTCGTCCTTCAATTTCAATCCATCGCAGTTATTGCTCGGCAAACCACTCCAGCGGGTCCACCGGGCTACCGCCCTGTCTAAGTTCCATATAGAGCGTTTCCGTTAGCCCGACACCACCGTCTTGTGCTCCCGAAACGATCAAATTCTCGCCATTTTCACCCTCAGCGTCGGGCATCAGGCCCAAAGGCGCGTCAGGCGGCACCAATTCACCCGCGGTCACAAACACATCGCCCGCACCTGCGAGGATCAAGAGATAGTCCGCTTGCGGCTCCAGAATAATGACATTGCCGTAATCCAGCAGCGGTCCGGCGTAGCGGACGGAGGCGGGCCAAGGGGCGGTGATCAGTGCGCTTGGCTGCACCGCGAACAGAACACCGGGTCGGCTGATCCCCGCTGCGTCGGTCTCGTAGTAGCGGCGCAACAGCACGCCCAGGACGGGCAAGGTCAAAGATCCCTGCGCCGCTTCAAAGTTGGGCAGACCGTCGGTGGTCGGCGCCGAGGTTTCCCCGAGGATTTCCGCAAAAGTGCTGAGGTTGTCCACGTTGGCCAAAAGCTGCGCCATGGCCGGGCCATTCAGGTCAAACCGCTGCGGCAGATCCACGCGATCGGCAATCGCCTGGCTCAGTTCCGTGCGCGCCACCTGGACGCCCTGCAAAGCCGTTTCCAATTGCCCCACGGCGCCGTCCTGCAAGGCGCGCAACACGGCCAGTTCTTCCAACTGTTCGCGCAGCACCCGCGCTTCGCGCGCCACTGCTGGGGTCACATCCGCTACGATCATCCCCAACCGCGCTGTCCCCAAGGGCCCCTCAGGGTGCAGCAACGTGGCAGGTGCAGGCGCATCTTCAATGCGCTGGAGTACCGCCAAAAGGCGCGACAACCGCTCTTGTTCAGCATCAAACACCAACAGGATCGTCCGCTCGCGCAGGGCCGCGTCCCGGATGCCAGCGCGCAATGCGTCCAGCCCATGTTCATAGGCACGCAGGGTTTCGGTCAACGCCTCCACCCGGTCCCGCGCACCGTCGGCGTCGCGTAAGGAGCTGGCCGCGTCTTCCAGCAACCGGCTGGCGTCGCGTGCCGTCATGGCCGGATCTACCTGCGCAAACACCGGCCAGACCGCGACGAGGCTCAAGCCGAGGAGTGAACTGAGGAGCTTCATACCAGCAACGTCTCTCCCGTCATCTCAACCGGCTTCTCCAAGCCCATCAACTCCAACACCGACGGCGCCAAATCCGCCAACCGCCCGTCGCGTAATCCTTTCCCCTCTGGCCCTCCCACCATGATCACCGGGACGAGGTTCGTCGTATGCGCCGTATGAGGCCCGCCCGTCACCGGATCCGCCATCATTTCGCAATTTCCATGATCCGCGCAGACAAGCATCGCCCCTCCGACCTCGTCCAATGCCTCCAGTGCGCGGCCCAATCCTTTGTCCACCGCCTCGCATGCCCTCATCGCCGCCGCCAGATCGCCGGTATGCCCGACCATGTCCGGGTTCGCGTAGTTCACGACGATCAGATCGTAACGATCCCGGATCGCCCCCACGAGTAACTCCGTCACCTCGACGCTGCTCATCTCCGGCTGCAAATCATAGGTCGCCACATCGGGTGATCTTGGCATCTGTCGATCCTCGCCCGTTTCCGGCACCTCGACCCCGCCATTCAGAAAGAACGTCACATGCGGGTACTTCTCCGTTTCCGCTACGCGAAACTGCCGCAATCCGGCCTTCGAGACCCATCCCCCCAGGGTGTTCCTGATCTTCTGCTTCGGAAAAACCGTCGTCATATATTCGTCATGCGCGGTCGAATAATCGACCATCCCCAGCTTGGCCACAAAGTCCGGTCGCCCGCTCACATCGAACGCGTCAAACTCCGGATCGCCCATTGCGGCCAGGATTTCCCGCGCACGGTCGGCGCGATAGTTCAGCATGAAAATTCCGTCACCGTCGCGCATGCCCGTGTAGTCGCCGATCACCGAGGGCGGAATGAATTCGTCTGTCTTGTCAGCCTGATAGGCGGCGCTCACTGCGTCCAAAGCAGTGCCAGCCGCGTCCCCCTGCCCGCGTACCATCGCGGCATAAGCCCGCTCCACCCGGTCCCAGCGATTGTCGCGATCCAGCGCAAAGTATCGCCCGCAGACCGTTGCGATCCGCGCACCTTCTGGCAGCTTCAAGCCGCTCAGAAACTCCCCTGCCGATTTCGGAGCCACATCGCGCCCGTCGGTAATCGCATGCACCGCCACCGGCACGCCTGCGCCCACCAGCACCGCAACCGCTTCCTCCAGATGCGCCAGTTGCGAATGCACTCCGCCGTCCGAGGCGAGACCCATCACATGGGCTGTTCCGCCGCTGTCCTTCAGCGTTGCCGCGAACGCCTGTAGCGCATCTCGTGCCGCGAATTCGCCAGAATCGATGGCGTCGTTGATCTCCACCAGGTCCATCTTCACCACCCGGCCCGCGCCGATATTGGTGTGCCCGACCTCGGAATTGCCCATCTGACCCTCTGGCAGCCCGACATCGCGTCCATGGGTCAGAAGCGTCGCATTCGGGCACGTGGCCATCAGCCGATCGATCACCGGAGTGTCCGCCAGAACAGGCGCATTGTCATCGTGGGTCAGGCCGATACCCCACCCATCCAGGATGCACAAAACGACGGGATGCTTAGAGGCTGTCATAAGTAAGGGCTCCTTTACCCCAACGTTCTATTCACCGAGGAGTCGCGCCGCAAGCGCACGACAGTGACACACCGATACCTGCGCGATAAGAGGGAGAGGGCAGAAGCCCGATAATGCTGGATACCATGACGCACCTCTCGAATTCCGACAGTCCCATGAGGCTGCTGACAACCCCGGCTGAACGGGCTGGCTGGAAAGCATGGTTCGCACAGGCCCGCGCTGCGTCCGGCGCCGCCACTGTTTTTGCCAGTCACCCCCGTGCCGCTGCCCTGTCGCAAGGCTTCTCTGTCGGCTCCTACCTTGCTGCCAACGCGGACGTCGCAACCTCTGTCAATGATACGGCGGAGGCGGTGTTTCATTTTCTTGAGTTCGGCGCGCGCAATGACAGCCCCCGCAGCGGCATGGCCACTGAGTGGAACGCCCGTTTCACCGCCCGCGTCCATGGCCACAAGCTGCCTGCGGATCTGTCTCCGGTTCACGCCGCAAGGCAATTGATTGCCCTTGGAATCCCACCCGAAGACCTCCTCCTGTGTGAACGGGATCTCTGGCTCAGCCTGGGCCTGCACGGACCCATGCTCACCAAACTCTTTCATCATGAGGTCTATTTCAGCGCCGCCTGCGACCTCGATAACCGCCCTACTCCCGACCGCCTGTCCTGCATCCGCCACTTCGCCGCTCACGGGTTGAACGCGGGCCTGCCCGCCCATCCAGATCACGCCTTTGATGCGGACTTCTATCGCGCCACCATGGTCGAACAGGCGATGCCGGTCCCCGACAACCTGCCCCTGCATTGGGCGCGCATCGGGCTGCGCATCGGATTGCAGGCCAATGCTTCTGCAACCGCCGGAGCACTTGGCCTGCGCGTGCCACTTTCGGGGATCGATGGCTTGCCCATCAGAATCCGCCGGACAGCTTCAAAAGATCATCGCCGCGCCGCTACCTGCGATCGCGCGCCTTGATGTCAGCGATCGCGCGCTTCGCACTTTTCTCATAGACTTGGCGCGCGTGAAACGCCGCGACGGCATTATGACCATGGCGGAGGCGCTGCTGAACCGCGTGCTCGACGCCAACTCCGACGATGCCCGGACCGCCGTGGACCTGGCCGATACCATCGCCATCCGCGAAGATCATGGGCGGGAATTCGGCCTGCGATCCATCGCGCCCGCAGACTTCGACACGGGTCGCAATCGCATTGCCATGGCAGAACTGGCGCTGGCGATGGGCGACATTGATCAAGCGCTGACGCTCGCCGCCGCCCTGCCCGATGCCGCTCGATCCGACGTCCAATTGCGCCACCGCGTGCGCGCCTTGGGCCGGTCAGTGTTTGACGCGGTCTGGACCGATCTGCCCACGCAACTCACGCTCTATCACGTCGCCACTATCCAGTCGTTCCTGACCCGCGCCGCTGCGATCTATGCCCCGTGTCCTGACGTTCTGCGCCGAGAAGGCCCGATTACCCGTGTCGCGATCCTGACCAATGACGACATCTACCAATGCAAACTTTACCGGGCGGAGCAGAAGGCCGATCAACTCCGCGCCCAGGGCATCCATGTCCGCCTCTACCTGCAAAGCCGTGATGTCGAACGCCTCCACCAAAATCTGTCTCACTACGATGCCGTGATCTTTCAACGTACGCCGGCGTTTCCGACCACGGCTGACGTGATGATCGCGGCCAACCGGCTGGGTCTGGCCACGTTCTTCGACATCGACGATCAGGTCTTTGACACCAGCCTGTTTCCCCCACCGCTTTCGGCCTATGCGGGCCAGATCGACGCTGATCACCATGCACGCGCTGCCTGCGGCGTGCCGCTGTTCGCCGCTGCCGCGCGGCTCTGCGACACCGGCATCGCCTCCACCGATCCCTTGCGCGAAGCGCTGGCCAAGCTGACACTTTCCGGCACCGCATTTACCCACCAGAACGCTTTGGGACAGGCGCATATGGCAGCAACCGCCGCACCGCCCGCGCCCAGGTCAGACAAGATCGTGCTGTTCTACGGATCCGGCACCAAGGCCCACAAGGCCGACTTCCGTGACATTCTGGAACCCGCGCTGGCCCGGGTCATCGCCGCCCGCCCCGGCACCGTCGAAGTTCGCCTGATGGGGTCATTCCCCGATCTCGTCCACCTTGATCCATCGCACCCGGACGTCACCCTCTCCCCCCCGATCTGGGATTTTGAGGTGTATGCGCATGAGTTGTCCAAAGCGGACATCGCGCTGTCGGTCCTCTCGCCCTCCCCCGTCAACGACGCAAAATCCGCGCTGAAATGGATGGAGCCTGCGATTTTTGCAATTCCCACTGTTGCCAGCCCGACCCCCGTGATGGCGCAGGCGATCAATGACGGCGTCACCGGCCTTCTCGCCGCCAATACGGACGCCTTCGTCACCCAAATCCTGAAGCTGGTTGATACTCCGGACCTGCGCGCCACGATCGGCCAGGCCGCGCAGGAGCATGTTCTCAATACCTGCGCGCTGCCCAGGATGGGGGCGTCTCTGCTGCGTCAGATGGGAAAGACGCTCTCGCCGCGCAAAACCCGCCTTATGGTCGTGAACGTCTTCTACCCGCCTCAGGCCATCGGCGGCGCGACGCGGGTGGTGGCCGATAATGTCCGCCATCTTACGGAGCATTACGGCGACGATTACAGCATCGACATCGTCACCACGCTGGAGGGCGCTGTCACGCCCCACGAACTGCACCCCGTCAGCCATTCCGGCACGCGGATCTGGTCCCTGGCCGCGGATCGAACGCGGCCGGAGGATGCGATCGCAGACCCCCGCATGGACACGCGGATGGAGGAATTGTTCGACCGCATCGACCCCGAAATCGTCCATATCCACTGCATCCAGCGGCTCGGCACCGGCATGATCGACCTCTGCCGCCGTCGCGGCATTCCCTATGTTCTGACCCTGCACGATGGCTTCTGGTCTTCGCCGAACCAGTTCATCCTCGACCACGACGCCACGCCTCACCTTTACGATTTTACGTCGCCCGACAGGTTGCCGTACCGCGCCCGCATCGCCAAGCGCTGCATCGACAACGCCAGCGCTGTTCTGGCGGTGTCGGAGCCCTTCGCCGCCCTCAACCGCGACATCGGCCTCACCAGTGTCACCGCTCTGCCCAACGGCATCTCAAACCTGCCCGCACGCCAGAAGACCCCTGCGCCCGATGGCCGCGTGCGACTGGGTCTGATTGGCGGCGCGTCTCGGCACAAGGGCTACGATATTTTGCGCGCGGCGGTCATGGCGCAGCCGCTGAGCAACATTGATCTGCTGATCGTGGATCATGCGCTTTTGCCGGGAATGGAGGCGGCGGAGACGTGGAACACCACTCCCGTTCGCCGTATCCCACGCCAACCGCAGACTTGCATCGGCGCGTTATACGGCGCCTTCGACGTGCTCCTGGCGCCCTCTGTCTGGCCGGAAAGCTACGGACTTGTCGCGCGCGAAGCCCTGGCGCTTGGCCTCTGGGTCGTGGCCTCTGATCGCGGCGCCATGGCTGCGGATATAACCGAAGATGTGAACGGCCACATCGTCTCTGTCGATGATCACCGGGCTTTGGCGCAGGTCCTGTCGCGCATTGATGCTGACCCATCGCGCTACTGCGCCCCGCCCTCTGTGCAACCTGTGCTTCATACCGCTGCCGCGCAGGGTGACGCCCTCGCCGTGCTGTATCAAAAGATCCTGGACCGCACCGGTTAGAAGATGAAATCAAACTCGTCCAGCGAGCTCAGCTGCACGTCGATCAGCGTGATGGAGCTGTTTGCGCTCGTCGTGATCACGACATTCGCGCCCTGCTGAACCGATGCACCCAGTACGTCAGAGACGGAGTTCATCGTCGACAGATCGTTGAATACCAGCTTCTCGGGCCGAGAGTCGGCCTCGAAATCCAGCACGACATCATGGCCGTGGTTGTCCTCGAACACAAAACGATCCGCATTGAATGCTCCTGTCAGGGTGTCATTGCCTTCGCCGCCGGTAAGCACATCAAAGCCGCCGCCGCCTACGATGTAATCGTCGCCTCCACCGCCAAAGATCGTATCCGACTGGTAGCCGCCGCGAACGATATCGTTGCCCTCGCCGCCGTACAGAACGTCTTCCTGGTTGGCGCCAAAGATGTGATCGTTGCCGATACCGCCGTCCACCAGGTCATTGCCATTGCCGCCGCGGAGGTAATCGTTCCCACCCTCGCCGTAGATCGTGTCATCGTTGTTGTCGCCAAGGATCAGATCACTGCCTTCGCCGCCGTAGATCAAATCCAGTCCCCGGTTGCCGCGGATCAGGTCATCGCCGTCGCCGCCATACACGGTATCGCTGCCGAGACCCGCTTGGATATAGTCATTGCCTGCGCCGCCGTTGATCAGATCGCTGTCGTACCAGCCGTCGATGGTGTCATCGCCTGCGCCGCCCTCGATTGTGTCCCGACCGGCACCGCCGTCGACGATGTCGTCACCGATGCCCGCATCAATATAATCATCTCCGGCAAAGGTGGTGATCGTGTCATTGCCGCCGCCTGCATTGATCGCATCGTCAATCGCGCTCCCTTCCAGTGTCTGCGCGCCGTCATTCCCACCATAGGCAGAGAAATCGGGCGCCCGGTTCGGCGCGTCCGTCACCGCGGCTTGCACCTGCGCAAAGCTGAGCGTTTGGCCGTTGAGCGAGAAGAGTTCCAATGTCTCACCGCGCCAGTTCAGGATCGCGCCAGTCGACGTAGCCGTGTAACCGATCTGCGCCGCGTCATAGAGGAATGGCCAGCTCGATAGGTCCAACCGGTCGATGCCCGCCTCAAAATCCTGGATCACGTCGTAGGTGAAGTCCGAGCGGAGCACGAAGATATCCGCGCCGCTGCCTCCGGACATCGTATCGACGCCCAGACCGTCCTCGATGATGTCATCACCCGCGCCGCCGATGATGCTGTCGTTTTGTGCGCCGCCGATCAGAATATCGTCTTGAGCGCCACCCGTGATCGTACCGCCGCCGTGGCCGCCCTGAATGACCATACCCTGGTTCGACACGTCCGCACTGATCTGCAAAACGCCGCCCGATGTTTCGGAGGCGACATACATTTGCAGGTTTCCACCCTCATAGCGGGCCGCAATTGACGAAATGTTGTTCAGCCCTGCGTCGCCGCTGATCGTGCCGAGTATCTGCAAGCGCCCGTTGGGCAGCAGGACGAACATGGTCATGCCATCGTCGCCGCCGCCCGCCATGACGTAGGTGCGGCCATCGACGTCCAGCACTTCCAGCGATTGCACTTGGCCGAACCGGGTCAGGGCCGTGTCAATCACATGGTCGGTGTCGACAAGGCTGCCGTCCTGCGCCAGTTCCATCACCGTGATCGCGCCCGATTGGCCCTCGCCATCATTGGGAGCCGAGGCAAGGATGACAAAACTGCGCCCGCCCATGACAACCACTTCCATAGCTGTGGGCGTCATGATGCCAAGCCCCTCGTTCACGCCAGCATTGCCGGTGTTGATCAGCGAATTGCCGTCCATCCGGTACACCGACACGCCTTTTTCCATCTGGCTCGCGGCAACCGTGTAGGTGCTGTTGCCGACGCTGGTGGAGCGGATCGACATCACTTCCGCCGCGTAGGTCGTGGTGGTGTCCGCAACGGTCATCGCTTCGGACATGGCGCCATCGACCCCCACGTAGTAACCCCGGATCATCGCCGCGCCAGTGTCAGCGGTAAGCAACATCTGAGGACTGGATTGATCCACATCCAGCAGGCGGTTCAGCGACGACGACATGCCCGACATCATCGCCTCGGTGCCGATAGAACCGTTGGTATCGACGGTATAATAGCGCAACTGATCCGCACCGGATCCTGCAACCGCGATCCCGACCGCGCCGTTGACTTCCACCAAGGCCAGATCCCGCAACGCGCCACCCGACCAGGAGGTGTCATACAACTGGGTATCAAGGATGCTCGCCGAGCCCGTGCCTGACAGGTTGAACGCGCTCAACCCCCCCGTCTGACCGGACGACGCATAAAGTACGGTCTGACCATTCTGCTGCATCACCATCAGGTCCGTGATGCCGAAATCAAGCGCCGCTTGACCCGTCTGAACCTGACCTTGAATTACCATGCTAGGCATGCCGCACCACCAATTCCCGTTGTTATGGGACTTGTATGGAGGGTGCGCTGGTGCGTATTTTTTGCGGTTTTATGGCTGAGCGGCGACCAATCGCACGAATTCTCCGCGGAAATCTTTACCGTGATCGGGCTGTTTCGCCTAGGCGGCCATATTCTGCTTGTGGGCCTCTATCGCCTCGTCGAGGTCGTCAAAATAGGTCAATCGACCGCGTTCGAGGACCAGCGCCGCGTCGCAATACTCGCGCAATTCGCTCAGATTGTGATTTACCATGATGGCTCCGGACCGCTCCATCCGGGCTGCGAAAAGATGTTTGGATTTTGTCCGGAATGCGGCGTCGCCTGCGGATGTGACCTCATCCACCAGGTAGGTATCGAACTCGATTCCCATCGAAAGTCCGAACGTCAGGCGCGACCGCATGCCGGAAGAATACGTGCGCACCGGCATATGGAAATGCGCTCCCAACTCCGCGAAGTCTGCCACGAACGCCGATAACTCCGCCGTATCCACCCCGTAGACCCGCGCAATAAAGCGCGTGTTCTGCGCGCCGGTCAGCTCCGGATGGAAAGATCCGGCGAATCCCACGGGCCACGATATTGTGCCATCCGACACGATCCCCCCGCTGTCAGGCTTCATATTGCCGGCGATCATCTGCATCAGCGTCGATTTCCCGGCGCCATTGCGCCCCAGAAGCGCAAGCGACCGGCCGGTGGGCAGGGTCAGGCAGAGGTCATCAATGACAACCCGACGCTCCCGGCCCACCCGAAACGACTTGGTCAGATGCTCGAACTGGATCATCGCGCACCTATCTCCGGTCGCGGATCGAATAATAGATCAGAGCCATGACCGCCCAACCCAGTGCCAGGAACATAGCCGCAAGCCCAAGGATCACTTCACGGCGCGGGAAATCCGCCCGCTCGGGTGAGGTCGGCTGGATGAACACCGCAAGGTAGCGGCTTTGCCGCACCGCATTGGTGCGCGCCAGATCCAGCGCCGTCAGCGCCGCGCGGTAGCTTCCCTCGGCAAACTCCCGATCCACGACCAACCCTTCGAACTCCGCAATCAGCGTCGGATAATCTTCACCGCCGACTTCCGCATCGGCGAGCGTGAAGTTCTGCCGCTCCTGCGCGATGCGCGCGCGGATAACGTCGATGCGTTGTGCTGACTGCCGCAGACGCGGATCATCCGGGTTGCCGGTGTTCTCGCCCAACAGATCGTTATCGATCAGCGCTTCGGCCAGTTGCTGTTGCAGGTTGTTCAGAACACCCATACGCCCCTGCAGGTCGGATTCAGGGTCGACGATCTGACTGCGTGTCCGGAACTCCGTCAACGCTTCTCGTGACATGCGCAGCCGACCGCTGGCGGCCTCAAGATCCTGCTCTGCAAACCGCATGGCGTCGTTGCGCGCGGTGCTGTTCAACTCATTCACCAGCACCTGACTTTCCTCGATGATCGCGCGGGCGATCATCGGTGCCATCTCAGGTTCGAATGCCAGCACGCGCAGTTCAATCAGGCCCGACGACTGCGTGTAATTGACCCGCACAATGCGCTGCCAGTGGTCCACGATCCCCTCAATCGTCACATCGGGTGGCATGGCGAATATCGGGTCCACGTCATAAGGCGCGCTATAATGCGCCACCAGATCGACGCGGGCATTGATCCGGCTGACGAGTTCCTGGCTGACGATGAATTCAAACAGGATATCCGCGTCTCCCTGCCCTCCACCGCCGCCCGTGAACGCGGCGAGCCCTCCCAGAACGTCCGTCGCAGCCCCCGCTTCATTCTGGCGCACGGTAAATCCGGTTGTGGACGCGTATTGATCCACCGCCTGTTCATAAAGGTAGTAGGCAACCACAAGAAGCGGCGCGATCACCAGCAGCAGGAACGAGACCCCGATCCCCCAGTGCCGTTTTCGCATCCGTGCCGGCCCTGCAGGCACCGTGTTGACGCGAATCCGCCGATGTGGGGTGGGTTTCCCCGCCGGGTTCGCAAGATCGTGCGGCGAGACTGGTTGTTTTGCGGGCTCAGTCAATTGTTTGGCAATCCTTGCCCTGCTAAAAGGGGCCGCGTTGTATGCGTCCAATGCGTCATACATAATCAGAGTGTTTTAAGAAAGCGTGATGGAACGTTTGCTGACCGCCAATCCGTCCGATCCGCCGCCCTTGCCTGCGGCCTATGTGCGCCCACCCGCGGGCCGCGCAAAGCGTCGCAGTCGCAGCTTCGCCAGCGGACGATCAATCATCGCGCTGATGCTGCGCGAGATGTCGACGCGCTTTGGCCGCTATCCCGGTGGTTACATCTGGGCGGTTCTCGAACCTGTCGGCGCGCTGATCGTCATGGCGTTCGTCTTCTCGCTTCTGTTGCGCAGCCCGTCGCTCGGCAATTCTTTCCTGCTGTTCTACGCCACAGGCTACCTTCCATTCCTGCTCTATACACTCACCCTGCAAACAGTGATGCACTCGCTGCAATTCTCTAGACCTTTGCTGATGTATCCGGCGGTCAATTGGCTCGATGCGATCGTCGCGCGGTTTGTTCTCAACGCGCTCACGTCCCTCACCGTGATCTGCATCGTATTGTTCGGCGTGCTGGAGTTCACCGACGCCACCGCAATCCTCGAATTTCGCTACATGATCGCGGCCCTCGCCCTCGCCGCACTTCTGGGCCTGGGTCATGGCACGCTCAACTGCGCGCTTCTGGGCCTGTTTCCGGTCTACGGCTCGGTCTGGGGCATCGCGCAACGCCCGCTATTGATCGCCGCAGGCGTGTTTTTCCTCTATGAGGATCTTTCGCCTTCGATCCAATCGCTGGTCGACTGGACCCCTTGGATCCACTTCACCGCGATGTTCAGGCAGGGCGTCTACCCGAACTATGCGCCGGATTTCATCTCCATCCCCGTGGTGCTGCTCTGGGCGCTGATACCGCTGGCATTCGGCCTGATGCTGCTGCGCAAACATCGGCAACGAATACTGATGGGGCCGTGACCAATGCGCAGGTTTTTCGATCGCGGTACGCGACCGTCAGGGTCAACTACGGTGATAGGGCGCGCCCGCCAGAATCGATGCGGCCCGGTATAGCTGCTCTGACAGCATCACCCGGGCCAACATATGCGGCCAGACCATCTTGCCGAACGACAGCGCGAAATCAGCCTCGGCGCGCAGCTCAGGGTCGATCCCGTCCGCGCCGCCGATCACAATCGCCAGATCACCTGCGCCCCTGTCACGCTGATCGCTCAGCCTGGAGGCAAACGCAGGAGAGGTCATAACCTCCCCCCGCTCGTCCATCACCCAGTACACCGCCCCCGGCAGCACCCGACGCAGCAGGCCAGCTTCCGCCGACTTGCCTCCGCCTTTGCGGTCATCGACTTCAAGGACCTGCCCAAGCGTCAAACCCAGACCACGGCCGGTTTTATCGAATCGCCGCAGGTAATCGTCGATCAGCGCCTTCTCCGGCCCGCCTTTTAGGCGCCCGACCACGCAGAGGTGAACCCTCACCCGGTTACGTCGACGCCACAGCCTCTGGCTGCCACATCTTCTCCAGCTGGTAGAACTCGCGCACTTCGGGCCGGAAGATGTGGACGATCACATCGGCTGTATCAATCAGCACCCAATCGCCCGCATCCTTGCCCTCGATCTTCGAGATCAGGCCATATTCAGCCTTCAGTTTCTCGACCATTTTCTCAGCCATAGCAGAGACTTGGCGGGTGGAGCGGCCGGAAGCCACGACCATATAGTCGCCAATCGAGGATTTCCCGCGCAGATCAATCTGCACGACATCCTCGGCCTTGTCGTCATCAAGAGATTTCATGATCCGCTCTAGCAGCTCTTCGCTGGTGTAGGCGGCGTTTGTCGACCTGCGGGCCGGCTGTGCAGCAGTGGTCGCGGCCACTGCGTCGGTAAGTCCTGTCAGGACCCTGTCCTCCATATAATACGCCTGATCCACCCCGACGCCGGGCACGCATCAGATATAGCACCGCAGGGGTGCATTCTCAACCACGCCCACGCGGTCTTTCGGTTGAGTTGCAGTAACCATTTGTTAACCACGACCCGCGAAAGTCCGGGCATGCGTATTCTTGCTGTGACTACTATTGTTTTACTGCTCGCGGCTTGTGATAGCCCGTCGCCCGCGATGATGGGACAGACCCCGACATATGTCACTGTTGACGAGGCCGACTTCTCAGTGCGTCGCAACCGATTGCGGGCCGAGGCGATCCGCACCAACGCCATGCCCTTCCCCTCCATCGGTGCCATCGTGATCCGCGCGGGGGAGGCTATGGAACAAGCCACCGGCTGCGATGTGGATCCGGACTCGCTGCGCGGCGACCAGACCGTGATGCGTGCCGACCTGATCTGCTCCTAGGCCACTCCTCCGTTCCGGCGTGATCCGCCGAAAGCGTCGTCGCGGGTGTCACGCTGGTGGACGCGTCGCCTCCGCTTTGTGTCTGTGGATAGGCAGTCGTCATATATTCCGCCTGTGAGCCATATATCTTGGGGATAAGCCGCCGAAACCCACGACATACGGCCCAAGAATGTTGACTCACGCGGGGCTGTTCGGGACACTGGCCCTTCAACGAAATCGCCGGAAATGGGCCAAAACTCGTGCGCTTTACCAAGCTGAGAACTCAATGGATTCAAGTCCTTCGTCGACCCTACGGACCTCGTGATCGCCGATGGTCTGACCGAAGTCGTAGGCCCGAACGGGTGCGGGAAATCCAATCTTCTTGAGGCCTTACGCTGGGTGATGGGCGAAAACCGTCCCACCGCAATGCGCGGCGCAGGGATGGAGGACGTGATCTTCGGCGGTGCTGCCACAAGGCCCGCCCGCAACTTTGCCGAAGTATCGCTGCAGATCGACAACGAAGACCGTCTGGCGCCTGCAGGCTTCAACGATGAAGATCAGATTGATATCATCCGCCGCATCACCCGCGATGCCGGAAGCGCTTATAAACTAAACGGAAAAGACGTCCGCGCCCGGGATGTTTCGATGTTGTTCGCCGATGCTTCCACAGGTGCGCACAGCCCCGCACTGGTCCGTCAGGGCCAGATTTCGGAGCTGATCAACGCCAGGCCCAAGGCGCGTCGTCGGGTGTTGGAAGAAGCCGCTGGTATCTCCGGCCTGTATCAAAGGCGTCATGAGGCAGAGTTGAAACTGAAGGGCGTAGAGGCAAACCTGGCCCGCATCGACGATGTCCTCGACGCCCTCGCCTCGCAACTCAACACCTTGGAAAGGCAGGCAAAACAAGCTGCGCGCTATCGCGAAATCGGCACGGACCTGCGCCTCGCCGAAGGTCTTTTGCTGTTCGTCCGCTGGAACGACGCCGACGCTGCACGCCTCCGTGCCGAAGATGCCCTGCGCGCAGGCCTCACCTCTGCCGCGCAGTCAGAGGCGGCAGCGCGCGAGGCGGTGAAAGCCCGTGAGGCCGCTGAAGAAGCCTTGCCGCCCCTGCGCGAGGAAAATGCCGTCGCTGCGGCAATTCTCCAACGGGTCTTGGTCGAACGCGATAGCCTGCAGGCGGAAGCCGACCGCGCGAAAGCCGCTGTCGAGACGCTGACCAATCGCATCGCACATCTGGATCTCGACCGCGACCGGGAAGAGGCGCTCAATGCCGACGCGGGCGAAACGGTGGAGCGGTTGCGCAGCGAACGGACCGAGTTGCAGACAGCGCAGAATGGCCAGGACGAACGCCTTGGCGATGCCCGCGATGCGGTCACGGACGCCCGCAGCGTTCTTGCCGGTCAGGAAGCGGAACTATCTGATTTGACAGAGCAATCCGCCGCGTTGTCAGCGCGCTACCAGGCTATTGAACGTCGTATGGGAGAGGCCGAAAAGGCCGTCGCCCGAAATGAGACCGACGCGCAGAATGCGCAGATCGCCGCGACCCAGGCCTCCGACAAGCTTGCCACACTGAAGCGGGAAGCGGCGGAAGCGACCGATGCCCTCACCCGTGCCACCGACCTTGCCGCGCGCGCCGAGGTCGCGCTCCTGGAAACCGAAGCCGCTCGCGCCGATGTTCAAACCACCGAGGCGGACGCCCGCGCCTCCCGCGCGGATGCCGAGGGACACGCAGGTACGTTGGAAGCAGAGGTCACGGCCCTGTCGAAAATGCTGGATCGCGAACGCGGAGACGGCAACCAAGTCCTTGATGAAGTTACCGTGTCCAAAGGTTATGAAGCCGCGATCGGCGCGGCTTTGTCCGATGATCTGAAGGCCTCCCGCGCGGGATCTGCCGGGGCGACGGGCTGGACCGATCTGCCCGGATACGACGCGGTCACGCCTCTGCCCGCCGGTGTTCAGTCGGCCTCCGACGTGGCGCATGCACCCGATGTCTTGTCCCGCCGCCTGTCGCAGATCGGAATTGTCGACGCGGACCGCGGCCCGGCCTTGCAGCCGCTTTTGCAGCCGGGTCAGCGCCTCGTCAGCCGCGAGGGCGATCTGTGGCGTTGGGACGGATTTGCCGTGGCCGCCGCCGATGCCGTCTCCACTGCAGCGCGACGGCTGGAGCAGGCGAACCGGCTGATCGAATTGCAAGCCGAGCAGGCCCGCGCACGGACGGTGGCCAATGAAGCCATTGCCGCCCATGAAACGATCAATGACCGGCTTGTCCAACTGACCGAGGCCGATAAATCAGCCCGGACCGCCCGGCGCGACGCGGAGACTCAACTGAGCCAGGCCAGCCGCGCGGCGGCGCGCGCTGAGGCCGATCACTCGGTACTCGACGGCAAGTTGGAAACCCTGCGCCTGACCGCCTCCCGCCATGCGGAGGAGGCCGATACAGCCCGCGCAGAGTTGGTCCGAGCACAGGATTCGCTGGCGGAACTGGACGATCTGGACGCAGTACGTGCCCGACTGGAAGACGTAAAAACGACGGTCGAAGCCGCACGGATGACCATGCTGTCCAAGCGCGCGACGTTCGATGAGGTCAAACGGGACGGAGAAGACCGCGTGTCACGCATTGCCAGGATCGGGCAGGAGGTCACGAACTGGCAGTCTCGCCTGACCAACGCCGCATCACGCCTGGCTGAGTTGACAAAGCGCAGGGGCGAGGCAGAGATTTCGCTGTCAGAGGCGTTGCAAAAGCCTGACGAAATCACCCATCGCCGGGACGCCCTTGCCATGCAGATTGCTGAGGCCGAGGCCCGCAAGGCGTCCTCTGCAGACGCACTGTCGGTCGGTGAATCGAACCTGCGCCACGCCACGGGGGCCGAGCGGGATGCGGAGCGTGCTGCGTCCGAGGCGCGCGAGTTGCGCGCCGCTGCGGAGGCGCGCCGGGACGCCGCGATGGAGGCAGTAGAGGCCGCCGTGACCCGCATCGCGGAGGAACAGGAACTGACGCCGGAAGCCCTTCGAGAAACGCTCGGGGACTTGCCTGAACCGATCCCGTCCGCCGACCGGATCGAAGCCGATGTGATGCGCCTGCGCCGTCAACGCGACGCTTTGGGCGCGGTCAACCTGCGGGCCGAGGAAAACTCGAAAGAGGTCGCGGACGAACATGACACCCTGGCCGCTGAGAAACACGATCTGGAAGCCGCGATTGCCAAGCTGCGCACCGGGATCAACAGCCTCAACAAGGAAGGGCGGGAGCGGCTCCTGAAGGCGTTTGATGAGGTGAACGAGAACTTCGCCCGCCTCTTCACGCACCTGTTCGGCGGCGGAGAAGCGCGTCTGGTTCTGGTGGAATCCGATGATCCGCTTGAGGCCGGCCTGGAGATCCTCTGCCAGCCTCCGGGCAAGAAGCTGTCCACGCTTTCGTTGCTGTCGGGCGGGGAGCAGACCCTCACGGCGCTGGCTCTGATCTTCGGAGTTTTCCTCGCCAATCCGGCCCCGATCTGTGTGCTCGATGAGGTCGACGCGCCGCTGGATGATGCGAACGTGACCCGGTTCTGCGACATGCTCGATGAGATGACCCGCTCCACGAATACGCGCTTTCTGACGATCACTCACCATGCCGTCACGATGTCCCGGATGGACCGGCTTTTCGGGGTCACGATGGGCGAGCAGGGGGTGTCTCAACTGGTCTCTGTGGACCTGAAAAAGGCCGAGACTCTGGTGGCATGATTTGAGGCTTGCAAGGGGCTGCCCAAAGTTAAAAATACGTTTAAGGTGTTGAAACTTAATAAAGAAAATTTTTTTTGGAAGTTTGTTGGGGAGTTTTGGGAGGGTAGACCATGGTTTTAAATTTTTGTAAGGAGTCGAGCTTCCGGCCCCATAGCAGCCCGTAGTGCTGACTGCAACGAACGGCAGCATTGGGTAGTGGGTCACTTTGAAATCTGACCCCTCGCAGCTTTGATTTGCGCCGGATCGTGTCAGTCCCTATCTTGCACGCATGACAGACAAGCCCAAAAGACCCCGTGATGCCAACCAGCATGCCAAGTTCATCGTAGACGCGGCGACGGATGATCCGGACCCAGAGATTATCAGCGATAAGATAGACGCCTCATCGAAAGCAAAGAGCGGCAAAGCAAGGGCTAAATCTCTGAACCCTGAGCAAAGGTCAGAAATTGCAAGTATCGCTGCATCTGAAAGGTGAAAAAAGCGCGACTAGGCCACGTCTTCATCGTCGTCTTTCAGCGTTTCAGCAGCCTTCCGATCAAGGTAATCTTCGTAATCTTCAGAAAAATCCATGACGAACTGGGTGTCTTCATTGTGTACCTTGTTCATGTGAACAACATCGCACACTGCATCGAACGATATTCTACACCGTCCTCATCAATGAGCCGCTTCTGGCGCATCGCAGTCGTAACTGGTCGCTTCAGTAGTTGCCAACTCCAAACTGCCAGTTTGGCAAAGATCACATGCAGTTCACGGCTGACCTGCCAGTCACTCTTTTGGGAAACGGCCGTTTCGCCGTTGTCGGAAGTTCCAAGCAAGCCCGTGACGACGGTTCGTTCTCCGGCAAACAAAGGCAGTTCAAGGGCGTCTCGAACGAGACCTTAAGCGTCCTGAGTGTTCACTTTTTCGATAGATTGTTGAATTCAGTGTTGGCCTGACTATTTTTCTAGTGAACTCTAGCCAAAGTATATAAAAGTATATGACCGCGGTCAGAGCAATTTCGATGGTCCATGAAGCCGAAAATGAAACTAAGTGAAGGATAAACTGATGTTAACAAGGCGACACTTCATTCAGTCGACTACGATGCTCTTTTCGACCGCGTTGGCTGTCCCTTCACTTGCAAGTAGTTGGCCGTCGGAGTCTGAAATGGCGGCATGGGATGCGCAGGTTACTCCTGTCGGGTTCGATCTGGAGACGACCAATCCATGGGGTCTGAACCCACGATTGCTGCCGCAGAGAGTTTCAGCAAATGATAGGCTCGTCCCAGGCGACATTCACGTCGATGCAGTGGCGCGTTACCTGTACCATATCGAACCCGGCGGGACGGCCATACGGTACGGCGTAGCCATCGGTCGGGACGGACTATATGAACCGGGAACGTATACGATTAGGCGCAAGGTTGAGTGGCCGCATTGGACTCCTACTCCGAACATGATTGCGCGGGAGCCTGGAGTGTACGCGCGTTATGCCAACGGGCAGGCACCCGGTCCTACAAATGCACTCGGTTCCAGGGCCCTGTATCTGTACGTGGGATCGCGTGACACGTATCTGAGAATTCACGGCACGCCGCAGCCATGGTCGATCGGGAGTCGGGCAAGTTCCGGATGCGTCCGCATGGTCATGCCGCATATCAACACTCTGTTCCCCAACGTCGATTTGGGATCGACCGCGTACCTATATCCGGCTTAGGGGAACCTCTTTGTGGGACGCAGTTCGGTCGTCCACTTGACTGACCAAAGTCGAAATGAAGCGGCAATCAATCGAGTTTTCGCGAAAGACGCGCGTGGCGATTGCCCTGCGCCCTCATCCGTTTTGCCGAGGGTCGGCCTAGATGATTTCGAACCAAAAGCATCGGCACACTGTCGGCGGCTGAAGCTGGCAGTTTTGAGCTGTGCCGCCGCGAAGGGATAACGCCCATTCCAGACCAATGCGCTTCGACATGTTCAGTTGCACACGCATCTCGCAGACTTCATGGCAGACTACAATTTTGCCCGCAGGCTAAAGACGCTCAACGGTCCGACGCCTCACCAATACCTCTTTGGAATCTGGACTTCAGAGCCAGATCGATTCATCCCAAATCCGATCCACCAGATGCCGGGATTGAACTCCCAGACAGCGCGTTGCCACTCAACCCGGCAGAATGCCGACAAAGAGCCCCATGCCCAGGGTCACGCCTGCGGTCACGATCAAGACGGCATTGAGTGCGGGATGCGGAGTTTGCGCCTGGGGCTCGCAACCCTCCGGTGCAGCTTGATACATCGGCACCACGATCCGAAGATACACTCCGAGTGCGAGCACCGAATTCAGGATGCCGATCACCGCAAGCCACAGATAACCGGCCTCGATGGCCGCACCAAACAGGTAGACTTTGCCGACGAACCCGAACAGTGGTGGGATACCGGTGAGAGAAAAAAGGAAGATAACCATCGCAACCCCCGCCATCGCGCGCCGCCGCCCGAAGCCGCGGATATCGTCAAGGTTCTTCCCGGCCAGCAGAATTATGGCGAAGGCACCGAGGTTCATCGCCACATAGGCCGCGCCCAGCACGATGATGCCGGGGATGGCCAGCGGGCTTGCCGCCAGCGCCACGATGCCAAGCAGGAAATAGCCAGATTGTGCGATCGAGGAGTAGGCGATCAGGCGCACCAGATTGGTTTGCACCAGCGCGGTCAGGTAACCATAGGTCATCGTCGCGGCCGAGATCAGCGCGATGACTTGCGGCCAGCCGCTGCCCGCAGGCAGATCCCGCAGCACCTGTGCGAAGGCGAAGATGGCGGCAAGCTTGGTGATCACCGACAGATAGGCTGCCACGGCAACCGGTGCGCCGGTATAGGCGTCCGGCGCCCAGAAGTGGAACGGCACCAGCGAGGCTTTGTAGCCAAGACCCACGATCACCGCGACCAGCCCGGCGATAGCGATCAGCGGCTTGCCTTCAAGTGCGCCGAGGCCGGAAAACAGCGTCGATCCCGCGCCGCCGAACCAGAAGGTCAGCCCGTAGATCATTAACGATCCGGTGACAGCGCCGAACACCAGATATTTCATCCCCGCCTCGGTCGCCGCATCGTCGCGTGGAAAGGCCACCAGCGCAAACGAACCAAGGCCGGTCAGTACCACCCCCAGCACCAGTAGCATCATATCACCAGCACCCGCTAGCATCAGAGCGCCCAACGTAACCAGGCAAAGCAGCGAATAAACGCTGCCCTCACGGTCTTGCCCGCCGATCTCGGCTCGCGCCAGAAGCAACGAGGCCACCGTGCCCGGCAGCAGGATCAGTTTGGCCCAGCCGTTCAGCAGATCGATCCGGTAAGTGCCGCCGAAGACGGTCGTATCGGCGCCCAGCAGCGGCAGCGTGGCCAGCGTGGCAGCGGCCAGTCCAGCCAGCCCCAATGCCAGCGCCAGCCGCGCCATGCGTGCCATTTCAGCAAGCAGCATGGCCACCACCGCCAGTGACAGCAGGATCTCCGGGATCAGGAACGACAGATCGCGCGCCATCAGAAACTCAGGTTCGCCATGGTGGTGTGGATCATGTCCAGCAGCCAGGAAGGCGCAACTCCGATCAGGATGGTCAGGATCAGAAGCGGGATGATCACCAGTTTTTCGCGGCGGTCAAGATCTGGCATGTCGGCCCACTTCTCATTCATTTTGCCAAGGAACACGGCGGCAATTGTCCGCAAATACAGCCCCGCCGTTACCACGATGGCAATGATCGCCACTACAGCCCAGGGTTGCGCGTTGAGGGTGGCGAGGAATATCTGAAATTCCGCCGGGAAATGCGCCAGCCCCGGCAGGCCGAGCGAGGCGAAAGCCGACAGGATGAACGCCCAGCCCAGCCATGGCACACGACCCAGCAGCCCGCCGAAATCATTCATACCGCGCACGTGGGCGCGATCTTGCAACATGCCGACGAGGAAAAACAGCGCCCCGGTAACGACGCCGTGGCTGATCATCTGCAAGGTCGCGCCATCCAGCGCAACCACGCGGATACGGGGATCGCTGGCCAGCGCCGCCACCGCCACGCCCATCACAACATAGCCCATGTGATTTACGGACGTGTAGGCAACCATCTTCTTCAGATCGCTTTGCGCCAGCGCCGCGAACGCGCCATAGATCGCGCCGACAACGCCAAAGACAAGGATTACCACGCCCGCCTTGGTGAACGCCTCCGGCGTCATCTGCAGGGCAAAGCGCACCAGGCCGTAAGTGCCGAATTTCAGCATCACGCCCGCCAGGATCACACTGCCCGCCGTGGGCGCCTGCACATGCGCCGCCGGAAGCCAGGTGTGCACCGGAAAGGCGGGAATTTTCACCGCGAAGGTGAAGAGCATCGCGATCAGAGCCAGCATCGCGGCCAGCCCGGTCAGCGGCTGCGTGTCGATCCAGATCCGCATGTCGAAGGTGCCGCTGCTGAGGTACAGACCCAGAATGGCAAGCAGAAGCGGCAGCGAGCCGAGCAGCGTGTAGAGGAAAAACATCAACGCCGCGCGCTGCCGGTCTTCGTAACCCCAGCCCGCGATCATGAAGTACATGCCCACCAGAGAAACCTCGAAGAAGACATAGAACAACAGCCCGTCGAGCGCCATGAATGTGCCAAGGGCCGCGGTTTCCAGCATCAACATCAACACGACATAGCTTGCTGCGCGTTCACTCACCCGCGCCGAATAGATCGCCGACAGCAGGAACAAGAGTGAAGTCAGCAGCACCAGCGGCAAGCTCAACCCGTCCACACCCAGCCGGTACGCCGCACCAATGGAGGGAATCCAGTCGATTTCTTCCACTTGGGCAAAACCGCCCGATACGACGCCGCGTGCCCAGATTGCCAGCGTGATCAGGAAGCTGAGTCCAGTGACTGTGATGGACAGGCCATGCGCCACCCGCGCGGATCGGTCGGGCATGGCCATAAGCGCGAGGCCACCGGCAATGGGCAGAAAGGTGGCGACACTCAGAAGTGGCAGCATTGCGGCGCTCTCCTCAAATCAGATAGGGGGCCGCGAAAAGCGCGACGATGACGATGGCGATGCCGACGGTGGTGATAGCCAGTTCGCGATGAATGAAACCACTTTGCAGCCGACGGGCGCGGGAACCGGTTTCAACGGTGCGCCGCACAAGACCGAAAATCGCAGCATCGATCCCGTCGCCGTCTGTGCGCTGTGCAAACTGTCCAAGCGACAAATTCACACGGCCGATGGCAAGCACCGCATTGTAGAGCCATCGTTCAACTACAGCGATGAATGTGGTCAGCCCAAGGGCGGTTTTTCCGATGCCACGCACAAATGAAAGCAGCGCCTGTTCCAGCCGCTCGCAGGCGGCAGCGCAGGCGAGGGCAGGGTGCAGCACCAGCCCGTCCATTCCTCCGGCGGTCACGAAGCCGCGTTCAACCCACGGCAACATTCCGCGCAAGAGATGTGCCGCCGGCACCAGCCAGCCCAGTGCCAGCCCGCTCAGCGCCGCCGCCAGTCCAAGCGCGGCGGCGGTCAGTCCGGCTTTGGCCATCTCGGCGCCCAGCATCCGTTCCAGCGGACCGAACGTCGCGCCCAACACCACCGCCAGCGCCACCAGCGCCGCCATGCCCGCCGCCATCAGCGGGATCGGTTTTGGCGCCGGTCCGGGATCGCCCTGCCACAGCACCCTGAGCGCGCGCCCCATGTAGGCGCCTGTCAGCACGCTGCCCGCCAGCGTCAGCGGCACCAGCCACGGCGCCGAGGGCGAGGCCAGTGCCGCCGCGATGATGGCATCTTTGGAAAAAAACCCGGCCAATGGCGGAATACCCGCCAGCGCCAGCGCCGCCAGGGCGAAACCCGCGAAGATGCCGGGCCGGGCGCGGCCCGCACCCGCTACAGCCTCCATCGCTGTACTGGCGCGGTCATGCTGAAACACGCCCGCGCCCAGGAATAGAGAGCTTTTTATTGCTGCATGAGCAATCAGGTGCAGCAGCGCGGCGATAGGCGCACCGGCTCCGACAGCCACCAGCATCAGCCCGTACTGGCTTGAGGTCGAAGCCGCCAGCAGGCGCTTGAGATCACGCTCCGCCAGCGCGATCAGCCCGGTGACGACCGCCGTCACCCCGCCGACAATCCCGACGGCCAGCAGCGCGCCGCCCGGCAGCATCGGCGCTACCCGGATCAGCAGGATCGCGCCTGCCGCCACCAGCGTTGCCGAATGCAGCAGCGCCGAAACTGGCGTCGGCCCGGCCATGGCGCGCTGCAGCCAGTCTTGCAGCGGCACCTGCGCCGATTTGCCCATGGCGGCCACCAGCAGCAGCAACCCGGCGATCAGCGCCGACGTGCCGGTGGTGGCGAGTGTCGCGGAAATTTCTGACGTGCCCGCCACACCGATCAGCAGGAACGCCCCGAGATAAAGCCCCAGATCGGCGCTGCGGGTATAAATAAACGCCCGCGTCGCGGCGCTGGCCACGCCCTCGCGGGAATGCCAGAAACCGATCAAGAGATAGCTGGCGAAACCGATCATCTCCCACGCCGCCAGCAGCATCATCCAGTCACCTGCCAGTACCAACCCCTGCATCGCGGTGACAAACAGCAGCATCGTGCCGAAAAAGCGCGGCTTTTCGGGGTCTTTTGCCATGTATCCCTTGGCATAGACCAGCACGAAACCGGCGACTGTGGCGACCAGCAGCGCCAGCACCGCCGTCAACGGCGTGGCGTTTAACCGCAGTGGCATGTCCGGCAGGCCCGGCAGCACCGCCTGCGCACCGCCCGTCGCCAGCAATCCCAATGCGCCTGCGAGCCCCAGCGCGGCACCCGCCAAAGCCAACGCCTCCGGCGCGCGGCGCAGGGCGAAGATCGCCAGACCCGCCAGCAGCGGCGACAGCAGCGTGAGCGCCAGAAACATCATCCCTTCAACTCGCGCGCTTCTTCCATCTCGACCGATCCACGTGAGCGGAACCGGGCAATAGCGATGCCGAAGCCCACTGTCATTTCGACCGCCATTACCGCCATGATGATCAGCACGAACATCTGCGCCGCCGGTTCCTCGGGGTGCAGATAGCGCCAGAAGGCCACCAGATTGACCAGGGCGGCGGCCAAGATCAGTTCGACCCCCATGATGATCATCACCAGGTTGGTCTGGCTCAGCGCACCGTAAAGTCCGGTGCCGAACATCGCCGCGCCGACGCTCAGCGCGATCATCAATTCCAAGATCATTTCGGCGGCTCCTTCTGCGGCGCGATGGCCACCATCGTGGCCGCCACCATTGCCGTCAGGATCGTCAACCCGGCCGACTGGAAGATGAACATCGACCGGCCCAGCAACTCGCGCCCCAGATCGGCGGCCTGCTCAGCCGCACCGGGAATTTCGGCCACCGCAGGGCCCCAGTCGGCCAGCCAGACCACCGCCAGCGCCGCGACCAGGCCGATGCCACCGGCCCAGAGCGACAGGCGTTTCTGATGGGTCATCTCCATCGCGCCCATGCCGCCTGGATCCATCATGAACATCACCATGAAAATCGCCATCACGCTCATCTCGGTCGCCATCATCATTATCTGTAGCACGCCCAGAAATTCGGCCTGCATGACCAGAAACATTACCCCAACGGCCGTTTGCGAAAACAAGAGCGCCAGCGCCGAACGCACCATGGACTTGGTACGAAAGACGACGATGCCGAACCAAACCGCCGCCGCACCGAAGAAAACAAGGAATATCATCTGCAAGGTCATGCCGGTCATATCGGCACCACCAGTGTTATGACGCCGACAAGGAAAATGTTGGTCAGCGCCAGCGGAATGCCAAGCTTCCAGCTGAGTTCCAGATAGCGTGCCTCGCGCACCCGTGGCACCAGCCGACCGGCGCTGACCATCAGGCCCGCGACGATCAGGATCTTCAGCCCGCTCCAGAACGGCGCGGGCAGCCACGGCCCCAGCCAGCCGCCCAGATAAAACGTGACCGTCGCGCCCGCCAGCGCAAGGATGATCACCATCCGCGCCAGTCGCAGCACGGCAAGACGCACGCCGGTGTATTCCGCCTCGATCCCGCCAGCCAGATCGCCGGGGGCGGTGGGCAAATCCAGGGGCGGCAACCAGCACAGACCCATGGCCGCCACGACGAAGAGCACGAACCCGAGCGGTTGATAGGCGATGTTCCATAGCGCGGTCTGCGACTGAACGATATCTACGGTCGAGAGCGATTCCGCCCGCAGGGCCACCGCGGTGATCGGCATGACGATCAGCATCGCATAGGCCACGAATTGCCCCAGAAACCGCCAACCGCCGATCATTCCGTAAGCGCCGTTCGGGCCCCATCCGGCCATGATCAGCGCCACCAGAACGTAAGCGAGTGCCGCGTTCAGAAACAGTGCGCCGGTGGCCAGATCGGTGACGATCAGCCCCGGTGCCAACGGTATCACCGCCACCGCCAGCAGGCCCGCCACAAGCAACAGGATCGGTCCAGCCTCGAAGAACAGCCGGTCGGGCGTGCGTGCCAGCAGCAACTCGCGCCCCAGCAGCGCTATCGCAGAGATCGCCGGGCGGGCAAGTTGCAACCTCCCGTGCATCGCCCAGCCTTCGAGCACGGCAACCAAATAGGCGCCCGCCGCAAGCGACAGCACCACAAGGAGTATCGTCAAACCGTTGCCTCCCAGGGACTGATGTCGAGGGATGCGACGCCCGTCAGTGCGTCGCCTAATTCCTGCCCGTCGGCGACCGCTGCAACCAGTGCCACATGCGCCGCCGTTGGCGTGCCGATCTCGGCGTGGGTGACCTTGCCGCCGGTCAGGGTCAGGCGCAGCCGCGCCGGGCCGCGCGGGGTTTCCACCACCGCCGCGCCTTCACCGGATGTTGTGCCGTTGGCTGGCGGCATGGGCATTTCGATCGCGCCCGCCCGCGCGATCAGATCGAGGCTTTGGGCAATCTCGCCCGTGCGCTGCGTCAGCCGCGCCAGCGCATCGCCGCCGGTCCCGGTCAGCATGGCAAAGCCAAGCGCTGTATAGGCCGGATCGTCGCTGCGCGCGTCGGTGGCCCGCCCCGAGGCCCGAGCCGCCGGGCCGGGCGGGGTGTCGTCGCCTGCCAATCGGCCGATCCCCATGAGCCGTGCGTGCAGCAGCGGCGCATGGTGCAGCCGCCGCAGAAGTGTTGCGATCTTCGGCGCTTGCGCCGCAATCTCTGCCACGGTCGCTTCGCGCAGTTTATGTTGCAGCGCCGTCGCGCGCGCCTCCAGCCAGCCGAACCCCGATTGCGCCCCGAACCCGGCCAGCCAGCCAAGGTGGCTGACGATCCGCTCGCGCTCTACCGCTGCGGCGCGGGCGCTTGCGGTGTCGGGTGCAACGCTTTGGCCCGCCGCCTGCTCCAGCGCCCGGCAGGCCAGTTCGCGATAAGCCACCGGGCTCAGCGGCGACCGCGCCGCGATGTGGTCGACAAAAGCCGCGGGCGCGGTTGCGGCCTCGGGCAGCAGATCGCCACCCAGCGCACTTTCTGCTTTCGCCGCCGCTACGGCGTCGCCGTCCAGCGTCAGATCCAGTTGCAGCCCGCCCGGCAAGCCGGGAAAGAACGGCCCGAACGGCGCCGCAATCCATTCCATCTTCAGCCCGTCGGGGCTGGCCGGCATGTCGCGGGTCATGTCGACCATCGACATGAAATGCGCCTCGATCCCCTCAACCGCTTCGCCGCCGCCATGCGCACCATGGCCCCCGCCATGCCCACTGTGACTGCCGCCATGGTCATGCCCGGCGTGATCATGCTTGGCCTCCACGGGCACCAGGAACATGCCGCATTTCGGGCAGGAGCCGGGCTTGTCGCTGACGACCTCGGGGTGCATCGGGCAGGTGTATTGCGCGGGCGCCTCGGCGGCGGTGTGTTTGGAATGGTCGTGGCTTGCGGCCATTGTCTGGGCGGGGTTTTCAGCGGGCATCTTGTGTTCCTTCTCAGACATGGCGTGGCCAACATGCGGCGAGGTGGCTGCTTCGCGCGGCACCAGAGTCATGCCGCATTTCGGGCAGTTTCCGGGGCCGTCGCTGACCACTTCGGGGTGCATGGGGCAGGTATATTCGGTGCGGGTCTGCAGGGCCGGGGCGTCGTAATCCTGCACCTCGGGCCGGAAGGCCCCAGCCGCGATCACCCGGCGCAACTCCGCCAATGCCGCGACAAGACCGGCCTGCGTCAGCGGCCTGGCCGCATCGGCAGCGGGCAAGGGTGCCAGATTGCCGGACCCCAGGGCCAGAACGGCGCGCGGGCGCGGCATCTGGGCATAGGCGACGCTGGCGGCATTTATCAGACCGGCGTGCAGTGGGCCGACGATGACAAGCACGCTTGCGTGGCGTGGCGTGGCGGCAAGGCGTAGCCCGGCAGCGCCGAAATCCAGCCCCTGCGCCCGCGCCACATCGGAACCCGGTATCACGAAACCGCGCAGATCGCGCGCCAGCGCGGCGGCGACCAGCCGCCGGATACCTGCCATTGCCCCCTGCCGCGCGCCGATCATTCCTGCCGCCTCAAAGCGCCCTGGCTCCAGCCATAGAGCAGGCCGAGAAACAGGATGGCAAGGAACACGCCCATATCCAGCAGCGCCACCAGCCCCTCTTCGCGGTACACCACCGCCCAGGGATACATGAAGGCCATTTCCATATCGAAGGCCAGAAACAGCAGCGCATAGCCGTAGTACTTGGCATGATAGCGCACCCAGACAGGATCGCGCGACAGCGTGCCTGCGGTCGCGGGCACGTCCTTGCCCGGCTCCGACCGGTTGCGGCCAATGGCGCGGGCGAGCGCATAAAGGCTTAGCACAAAGCCGACGGCCCCCAGCGTCAGGCCGAGCAATATCGCGTATTGGGCAAGTGCACTCATTCCGTGATCGGTCCTTGCAAGATGTCCTGGCCTCGCCCAGCGAACGGCGCCGGGAAACCGGCGAACGCCCGTCAGGCCGTGTGATTGCTCCAGTAGACATTAAGACGCTCCCCAGGAAAATACATTACTGCAATACATATTTCTTTTGCCTCACCCGAAAGTTCGCGAATTGACAGCCCGGTGCTTTGCGGATTGAACTGGTCGTCCGACCGAGCCTGACGCAGGCCAGACCCATGAAACAACGTCTTTCACCAAACAGGGGCCGCGACCCGCGAACCCGCGACGTGGTTTGGGCCATGAGCACGCCGCTGGCCTCGATCTTCGGCAGCGGCTTCCTGGTGGTGGTGCCGGTGTTGGCCAGTGCCGTGGGGCCATACGCGATTGTCGCCATGGTGGTTGTGGCGCTGGTGGCGCATCAGGTCGGCGCCATCGTGCGCCACAACATCTTGTGCGCCGAGCCGGTGTTGGCGGCAAGCAGCAATGCCATTACCGAATTGGCCGAGCGGGTTTCCGATTTCGCGCTGGTCGCCGCCTATGTCGTGTCGATCTGCCTCTATGTGCACATCCTGTCGTCTTTCGTGCTCGGCGGGCTGGGCCTTGATACGGCCTTCAACAAAAGCCTGATGACCAGTATCGTCATCGCCGCCGTCACATTGATCGGCATTGCGGGCGGACTGGCCCCGTTGGAAAAGATGGAACGCTGGGCGCTATACCTGACCATCGTGATCCTCGCTGCGCTGCTGTTGGGCTTTGCGCTTTATGATGGCGCGCTGATCCTGCGCACCGGTGCCCTGCCGCTGCCAGCCCTGCCCGTGCGCAGCGCCTGGGAGATCGCCACTATTGTGGCGGGCACGCTGATCATCGTGCAGGGGTTTGAGACAACCCGCTACCTTGGCGAGCATTTCGACGGCCCCACGCGTATCCGCGCCGCGCGCTGGTCTCAGTATTTCTCGCTGACGGTCTATGTGGTGTTCGTGGCGCTGGCGCAGCCGCTGGTGACGGTGCTGAACGGCGAATACGGCGACAACAGCCTGATCAGGCTGGCCGCGGCGGCGTCGTTTCTGCTGCCGCTGCCGCTGATCGTTGCGGCGGGGCTGTCGCAGTTTTCGGCGGCGGTGGCCGATACGCTGGCGGCGGCGGCGAACCTGAAAGAGGCCAGCCATGGCCGCGTGGCCACGCGCTGGGGCTATCTGGCGGTTGGGCTGGCGGCGATTGCGCTGGCCTGGACAGGTTCGACCTTCACCATCATCGCACTCGCCTCGCGCGCTTTTGCTTTCTACTATCTGATGCAATGCGTGGTGGCCTTTTCCGTGTGCCGCAGCAATGCCGAGCGTGCCCGCTTCATCGGTATCGGCGTCGTGCTGGCCTTCGTACTGATCTTCGCGGTGCCCGCAGGGTAGCCGCGCCCAGCCTCCCCCTTACGCTCCTTCCTGCGGCCGACGGCTTGTCGGCCCCCTGAAACGCCAGTACAAACCTGCCAACGCAACGGGCGCACTGGCGCCTCACGCCCCGGAGTGTCCTGCCCATGTGCCTTTCCCAAACCGTCAGCTTCGCTGCCAGCGCCCTTCTCGTCACCGGCGGCGGCTTTGCCATCACCAAGGCCTGGCAGATCAACAAACGCTACCTGCCGGTTGCCCTGATGCCGCTGTTCGCGGGCTTGCAGCAGTTCATGGAAGGCAATGTCTGGTGGGGCGTCAACACCGGCGATCCCGGCACTACTCTGCTGGGCGCGATGGGCTTCATCTTCTTCACCTGGTTCATGTGGCCGTTCTGGATTCCGTTGGCCAGCTATGTGCTGGAGCCGCCCGAAAGCACCAGAAAGCCCTGGATGGCGGCCATGGCTCTGGGCGGGTTGGCATTTGGCCTCGCACTTTACGTGCCGCACCTGCTCAACCCGGATTGGGTCGAGGTTTCGGTCAACCGCGATTCGCTGGCCTATGAGGGCACGATGATCCTCGACTACCTGATGCCACGAGAGATGACCTACTCGATCTATCTGTTCCTGATCATTGCGCCGCCAGCGATTTCCACCTACCTGCATATGCGCTGGTTTGCGCTGACAATCGTGGCCGTCGTCGTTGTGGACATCCTGTTCCTGCGCTATGCCTACATCTCGTTTTTCTGCCTGCTTGCGGGGCTGGGTACACTGCATCTGATCTATATTATCGTGCGCAACAAATGCGCCCGAGAGTGCCCGATGCTGTTTGCCTGAACCAGCACCGGAAAGTTCGAACCGATTGCGTTGCCCGTCCGTGGCCAGTGAATACCAGGAACGTTGACCGTCGTTTCGGGCATCCGATCCGGTTCAGCACCAGCTCGCCTCCCCCTCGTTCCGGCCATCGAGCACTTCGTGAACATTTGCCTCGATCAGCTTGTAGCCGACGTTCCCAAACAGTTTTTGGCGGCCTTCGTTCATCAGGAAGGTCGGGCTGCCCTTAACATCCTTAGCGAGTCCTTGGTTATAGTCCGCTTCAAGCCGCGCCAGTGCTTCAGACGACCGGATAGCGCGATCAATCCGATCGTAGTCGACGCCCAACTCGGCAGCGACGTCGCGGTGCGTGTCCCAGTCCGATATGTCCCGGGCCTCGATGAAGAACGCCTTGCGCAGCGCCCATGCCGCGCGGCTCGAGAGCTTTTCAAGATAGGGTTTTTGGGGTGAACCGCTGCGGTCGCCCTGCGCCTCGACGATCTCTACCGCCTTGATGAAGAGATGCGCGGCAAACGATGTCCGGGGAATCGTCCTGCTCCAGACGTCGCTGTGAACCTCGATATGGGGAAATTTCTCGGCGACGCTTCTGACATGCGCGCTGTAGCCGTCGAATCCGCCCCGGCTTTGCCACTGCCTGCTGATCTTTTCGCGGGCATCCGGGAAAACCGGACAAGCACAGGATGTCAGTTCCACCCGGTCGCCGAAGGTCCCGATCAGCTGTTCAATCCGCCGTTGCGCGACATAGGCCCAGATGCACAGAACGTCAGAGTAATACTCGATCTTCACGGGTGACATGAAACCCCTCCGATTGGCAACTAGAAGCTGCGCCTGCCCCCTGTGCAGCGGTGCCGTTGACCGGATGACATGGCGCAAATTAAAGCCATATTGCAATTTACGGCCAGAGACCAGACAATGGACCTGTCCTTCCACTTGGTCATTCCAAGGTCATGGCTACCGCCCGGTGGCTAGAATCCGGCGCGGTAGCAGGGTTACAGACAGGGCCAGCCCGGAAACCGCAAGAACAGGTTGAAAGCAGACAAATGACCGAACGATTCATAAAGCCCGAACAAGGACCCGCGTCCGACTTGTCGCTCGTCAAGGCACTTGCGACCAACCGCAGGATGTTTCTCGGGTTTTTGATGAAACGGCTTGGCAGCAAGGCCGACGCCGAAGACGTGCTGCAGGAATTCTGCATCCGAGTGCTGGCCCGCAAGGATCAACTGCGCGAGGTGGATCGCATGGACGCCTGGCTCTATTCGGTGCTGCGCTCGGCCCTGAACGATCACTACCGCAAAACCGGGCGGCGCAAGCGCCTGGGCGACGCTTTCGCGATCGAGATGCAATCGGCCGAGGAAACGGTGGAGGCGTCTGAAACGATGGCGCAGATATGCGGTTGCGTGAAGGGCCTCGTGCCGGAATTGCGCGCCGCCGACGGCGACCTGATCCGCCGGATTGACCTGAACGAGGAAGACCGCGCCGCCGTTGCCGCCGATCTGGGGCTGAAGCCGGGAACCCTGGCCGTGCGCCTGCACCGCGCCCGCGCCGCCCTTGGCGATGCGCTGCTCGGCCATTGCGGCTACTGCTGCCAACATGGCTTTGACGATTGTTCCTGCCCGCCCGTCGGCTGCGAACATCCCGATGATGCGACCCATTGTGCCGACGAAAATACCCATTCGTGACGCGCCGTCGCTGTAACGATCCCGTTTAATGAGCGTCTACCCGATGAGGCCCTCCTTGGCGAAGGAGGGTGATCATTGCGGGAGGCAGAATTCAATGACGCATTTGAAACGATCCTGTCCGGTCCACGGTCTGGGTGACGAAGCATTTGACCATGAACTCCGCGAAATTCTGAGTGCCATGTTCTGCGCTTGCCTCGACGAAATGCAGTCGGGCGATACCCTGCAGCGTCGAGACCTGTTCAACCTGACCGAGATCAATCACCAGACGCTGCCCGCCGCCGCCGAAGCGTTGGGCATCGGTGTTCGAGACGCCGAACTCATGCTGACCCAAACCCGACGCGAGGTGGCCGTGCTGATGGTTCTTGGGCTTTGCAAGACCTCTGGCGCCGGCTCTGCGGATGCGCCGAGGCCAAGTGCCTGCAACTGCCGTAAAGATTGACTGCGCCTTCGGGTCGTAGAGCGCGGCGGCGAACGGCCAACATGTCTGGGTGCGCTACAGGATTTTTTCAGCCAATTCTCGACATCCTGTAATCCCCTGCTCCGGCGCGCGTCAATGACATGTAGCGGGGCCTTGGCCTCAATCTCAAAGGAGGCACGGAGATGGTCATCGTACAGTCTCGGTCTTTCGGAACGATGCAAATCCTGCGGCATGGACTGACCGCGCTTTTTGACGTCAAGACCGGTGCGCGCATCGACGACGCCTGCATACCCGTGACGGTTGCGGAACTTGGTCTAGGTGGCGTGACCAAGATCCTTGAGTTGTTTCCGGTTGGAGATGCCGTGACTTTCAGCGGCCATTTCAAGTTCGACACGCGCGATCTTTACGAAATCCAGGTGCGCGCGGCGCTGCCGGATGGCGGGCGCGAGATCGAAAGGAGCTTTGACTGCCGACATCAGTGACGCGGCCTGAACAGGGTCCGTAGGCCCGACAAGAATTGGAGAGAACATGGACAGAAGAATCAAATATCTTGCCGCTTCGACGGTACTTTTCTCGGGGCTGCTTGTCCTTGGATGGGTGACGCACGGCACCGGCATCGTGCGCGATGATCCGGAACGCAACATTGTCATCCCCGATGAACTGACCAGCACGCTTCAGGTCCGGGCCGCTTATGATGGGGAACGCATCTGGTTCCGCTATCGGTGGCCGACAGAACGTCCGGCGATCTTCAACGATGTACTGGTCTATCAGGACGGCGAATGGGTGACGCGCGGCGGTGAATCTCTGGGTCCGAACCCGGACTATCTGACCGAGGACCGGGTTTCGATGATGATCGACGATGGATCGGTGCCGCTGTTTTCTCGCTATGGCGGCTACATCACGATCGGCGACGGGCTGACCACCTTTACCGGTGTGCCCGAAACCGACGAGGAACGCACCAAATACTTGCCTTCGACCCGCACTGATCCGGCTGATTTTGACTCGATCCGCCCTGAAAGCGAACTCGAGACGCTGCGCGCCGCAGGGCAATTCATCGACCTGTGGCAATGGCGGTCAAGCCGTTCCAACCCGCTCGGACTGGGTGATGACGGGTTTGTCGCCGAAGAACGTGGCGGTGATGCCGGAACCGGCCCCTATGTCACCAATTTCGACAGCGATACCGGCCAGCCGCGATATATGTTCAATCCTGACGTCGCCGGCGGCCCGGCCTTGTCAATTGATGCGGTGATCGGCGGCGAAGTCGGATTCAATGACGTCTATTACCTCAGTGCTGAAACCGCCTTGCCATTTGACCCGACACTGGATTGGCAGAACGGGGACACTATCCCGCGCCGCTTTTTGCGTCCAACCGATGGGTCGCGGGGCGATGTAGCCGAACCGTCTGTCGCGCGATGGCGCAACGGCTTCTGGGATGTAACGCTGGTACGCGATATGGATACCGGCAACCCGCTTGACGACAAGATATTCCGCGATGGTGGCAGTTATGATCTGGCCTTCGCGGTGTTCCGCAACTCGTCGACCATGCGTTGGCACTACATCTCTCTGCCGGTTTCTCTGGGGCTTGAACAGCCCGCGCAGATGGTCGCCGAGCGCATCGACCCCGGCACCGAACCGGACTGGACCCAGCCCTGGACCGAGATCGAGGTCTTTTATCCGGGCCAGGTTTCCTGGGACATGTTGACGGACGCTCGCGAGCACCCGGGCGCCGACCGCATCGCGGCGCGCGTGCCGGTCGCCTACCGTCACAGCGAGGACCAACTGGCGCTTTACGGCGTTCAGGTCGAGTTTGCCGAAGAGATCCGCAGACAGTGGATCTGGACGCTGATCGCCAGCCTCGGCCTGATCGCCGGGCTCGGCATCAACATCAATTTGCTGATGCGCCGCCGGGAAGACGCGATATGAGCCGCCTTGCCGAAACGCTAAACCCATCCACGAACGACAGAAAGGAAGGCGAGATGAAACACACCAGTTGGATGCGGCCCGGCCGCCGGATCGGCCTGACGGCTCTGGCGCTGACGCTTGTGGCTGCCGGCGCGGCGCTGGCCCACAGCGAAGGCGGCGGCGTCGTCGTGGAAGTCGAGGGCGCCCCTTCGTGGTCACTCAGCCCGGTGTACCATATCCTCGTCGCACACTTTCCAGTTGGCTTGTGGGTGACGGCCTATCTGTTCATCCTGATCCGCACATTCTCGGATTCGGTCTTTGCCGTGGGGCTGCAAAAGGCGATCTGGCCGGTAGCTGCGCTGGGAACGCTCGCCGCTTTCGTGACTTACGGGCTGGGGCTGACCATCTATCCGTGGTCGGCGATCACCGCATCGCCTCTTGGCCGCAACCACATCCTGCTTGCGACCTGGACGCTGAGCTACTGGACCGTGATGAGCGTGCTTGGCTACCGTTTCCGCAGGCACTTGTTTGAAGGGGCGCAGCGCTGGATTACCCTTTCGCTGGCGACGATCGGGGTGCTGGTCATCACGATCACCGGCACGCTCGGCGGATCGCTGACAGGCACGCCTTCGCTGGTGACCGAAAGCCTCGGCTGGATCGGGTGGAACGTCTACATGACGTTCTATCTTCCGACCTGGATGCTGGCCGTCTTTGGTGTCGGCGCGGTGCTGCTGGTCGCGATCGGTATCGCCGGACGTCGCCGGCGTGCCTGACGGCAGTCGCGGCAGTACGCTGCAACCAGAGGATATGCCGGCCACGATCCCGGACTATCTGGAGCGGTATTACTGGTGGGCCTATCTCAGGCCCGCCAGCATCCGCTTCTTCGACCACCCCGCAATGGTGCAGGCGATCCTCTGGGGCCAGTACCGGCGCCTGTCAGACAGGGTATTGGCGCGGATAGCGCCCGGCGAGCGGGTGCTGCAACTGGCCTGCGTCTATGGCGATCTGTCAGAGCGTATCGCCCGGCGCGTCGGGCCGGCGGGCGCGCTTGACATCGTCGATGTCGCGCCGATCCAGATCGCCAACGTGCGGGCCAAGCTGGCCGCACATGACCATGTGCGTGCAACCGTCGCCGACGCTGCAACCCTCCGGGCCGATCGGTTCGATTGCGTGCTCAGCTTCTTTCTGCTGCACGAACTGCCCGATCAACTGAAACGCGAAGTCATCGACGCGGCCCTGGCAGCAGTGGCACCGGGGGGGCGGGCGGTGTTCGTCGATTATGCCCGCCCGTCACGCTGGCACCCCCTGCGACCGGTGATGGCGGCAGTGTTTGCCCTTCTGGAACCTTTTGCCGCCGCTCTCTGGCGCACGCCGATACCCGCGCTGGCATCACAGCCGAAAGGTTTCGTCTGGTCCCATGCTTCGTATTTTGCGGGTCTCTACCAAGTGATTGTCGCCGAGCGGCGGAGCTGAAAAGCGGCCTGCCGCAAGCCCAGAAGGCAACGCCCTGCAAGAACCCGCCGAGCGGCGATACCCGGGTTTCAGAACTTTGTAATGCCCGGCACGGAGCGGCGTCTTTATTCTACAGGGCGGCAAGACCGCCCCGCAACCAGGATTGGCAAGGAGAAATGTCATGAGACCCGTCGTGTTGATTACCGCAGCCGCCATTGGCGCTGCCGGGTTTGCCGGTGCCGCCATGGCGCACGAGATGGATACTGATGGAGATGGAAACTACACCCTCGAAGAAATCAGGTCCGACTTTGCCGATCTGACCGAGGCCGACTATGCCTTGATTGACACCAATCAGGACGGCCAGGTCGACGCCGATGAAGTGGCCGCGGCAAGGGTCGACGGGCCCCTGAAGCCTGCCGAGTAACCAAACCAGACCGCCGGGGCCCCCATGGCTGCCCGGGCAGCGTGTCTTCACCAAGGGCCGGAAATCGGCCGCCAACAATTGAAAGAAGGACGACTCACCATGAAATTCAAGATGCTCGCTGGCGCCGCCGCCATTGCCGCCACCGGATTTGCCGGTGCCGCTCTGGCGCATGAAATGGATGTCGATCAGGACGGGCTCTATTCGCTGGCCGAAATGCGCACCGAATACGCAGACCTGACCGAGGCCGACTATGCCGCGCTTGACACCAACCAGGACGAGGCCGTTGACGCCGATGAACTGGCCGCGGCTATCGAGTTCGGCATACTGCCTTCAATGGACTAGCGCTTGCGAAGGTCGCGCCGGTTCGCCCGGCGCGACCTTTTCAATACCGTCATCGCCTGACGCAGCGGCTTTGCGGGCATTTCGGGGTCGGCCGCGCAAAGGTTCAATCCATGTAGTCGTGTACGACACGGCCAAGACCCAGCGTCAGGTCGGCCAGGATATGCGTGGCCGACAGCACTTGCAGAACCGGCAGCTGCGCCACTGGTGCCAATGCGTGGCTATGCAGTTCCAGGCCCGCCGGACCGCTCCAGGCGCCTTTGACCGTCACATCCTCCAGATAATACTCGACCAGTTCGCAGATGCGCGGCGTGCAATCGACATGGGGGATGATTTTCAACAGGTAGCTTGGCGTAAGCAGGCTTTCGCGCACCGTGTCCCGATCCACTTCGCGGTGCTTGTAGCCCATGGTGCCGCTGGCAACCTGGATCGAGCCGACGTTGAGCGTGCCGACCAGCGTGTCCTTTTCGACGTGCAGGCAGGGCTCGGCCAGCTTCTTGGGAAAGCCCCAGATCTCGCGCCCGCCGGAAATCGGGCTGTCGTCGTTCAGATACATCGCATGGACATATCCCCCCTTGCGGCCCTGATAGCTGACCGGAATGACCTGACCGCTTTCGGTATAATCGCCGAAACCGGTCGAATCCGGCATCCGGATGAATTCGTATTTCACCACAGGATCGGTCACTTCCAGCGGTTCGGGCACCACGGCGCGCAGGGCGTCCATATCGGTGCGATAGCTGATGACCATGTATTCGCGATTGACGAATTTATACGGCCCCGGCGGATAGCTCGGATTGGTCAGCGGCATCGCGAAGGCGGCTTTACAAACATCGTCGATTTTCATTCGGACTTTCCTCTTCCTTTTGTCCGGTCCGGTCTTGCCTTGCTCAGATCGAAGACCTGAACCAGCGCCGGATCGTCATGCCGCGCCTTCCACTCGGGATCGGCCAATGTGGTTGCCGCGTCCTGTGCCCCGGCGACCCAGTGATCCAGCATCGAACTGCGCGAAAATTCGTAGTCTTTCGATTGGGTTTCGTACTGAGTTTGCCGATAGATCAAATGCGCAATGGTGATTTTCGGATCGTGTTTGTTGGACAGCAGCGCCCGTGCGTCGGGATCGTCGCGCAACTCTGGCGGCAGCTTGTCGTAAAGCCGACGACCGGCGCTGCGCGAGATATGCATGTCGCACAGCAGGTCGGTGTTCAGGCGGGTGCGGCTGGAAAAGCGAATGTCCTTGGTGCGTGTCTCGATATCCCAGACAGAGATCGGCATCGCGCCGCGCGCATTGAACAGATCGACCTGAAAGACGCACAGATCCTCGTCGCCACGTTCGTCATAGACGTATTGCAGCGGCGTATTCGACACGAGCCCACCGTCCCAGTAGAATTGTCCGTCGATCTCGGTCGCCGGAAAGCCCGGCGGCAAAGCGCCGCTGGCCATGACATGCTCGGGGCCGATCGTGTCATGGTTACTGTCAAACCAGGTCATGTTTCCGGTCTCGACATTGACCGCGCCGGTGCTGAAACGGACCGGGCCGGTGTTGAGGTAGTCGAAATCGACCAGTTCAAGCAGCGTTTCGCGTAACGGGGCAGTTTCGTAAAAGCTTGTCGCACCGGCGCTGCCACGCGGCATCATTGCTGCCGGCGGAAAGCGGGGTTTGAAGAACCCGGGCACGCCGAGGGCCATGACCGTGTTGGCACTGATCTGGTTGAAAATGCCGCGAGAGGCGATGTCCTGCGGAAGCTGAAGCGCGGCGGTGGTCGAGGAAACGCGATCCCAGAATGCGTGCAGGCGTTCGGTGCGCTGTTCCGGCTGGTTTCCCGCGATCAGGGCCGCATTGATCGCCCCGATCGACACACCGGCAACCCAATCGGTGCGCCTTCCGAAGGCAAAGAGCGCCTCGTACGCGCCCGCCTGATAAGCCCCCAGCGCCCCGCCGCCCTGAAGCACAAGTACGTTCAATTCGCTGGTTTCCGTTTCCACGACCATGGTCTGCTCCGCCTTTGAATGTTCATTTCAAATGCAGGCAGGCAATACACTATTCAAGTGCCCGGGATGTCTGTTGTGGTCTCGCCATCTGGATCCGGTTCGCAATCGCCGCGTTCGGATGACCCGCGATGCCAATCTGATCTCATGACTGTAATGTTTAATGTTGGGCGGCGTCTTTTCCTTACAGGCTGCGATAAGCCCACACTTCTGAAAGGGGTAAATGAGTATGCAATGGATATTGGACAATTGGGTGACGATCTTGCTGATCGGTGGATTCATCGGCGTCCACTTTTTCATGCATGGACGCGGCGGGCATGGCGGTGGACACGGGGCCAAGACCCGCGGCGATAATGGTGATCATCATCACATTGACGGCAGTCAAATCCCACGAGTCAAGAACAGTTCCGAAGGCGTGGCTCTGACTGGTGAGCTTGTGGCGGACACTTCGAAAAACTCCGATGAAGAAACCCATATGATAGAGCGCTGACAAGGACTTTGTCCGCCCGGATGTAAGTCTGCTGCGAAATTCTCCGCATCGTTGCGCAATCCGGGTCAGATGACCTCCTGCTATTTTTGAGTGAGCGACGACTGGTAAAACCTCATGCCCACGCTGAATGACATCATGATCGTCGGCACCGACCCCTCGGGTCTGGCCTGCGTGGTAGTGCGCGAGAGGAAGCCGTGCGGCTCGCCGTCGAATCCGTCGTTGGCGAGGGCAGGGCCGACCTGCGTTTGGGGCAGCTTCCGGTTTGGAACTATGGATACGGCATTTGACGCCTTGCCGTGTGCCATTTTGACTTTTGCGACAGGAGATTGAGATGACCGAATACTTCAACATTGATCCTGCTCCGGTACCGCGTTTTCGCAGACCGATCCTGTTTCAATGGCTACTGGAACGGGCGTTGAGCGGGTTCATCCGCGTCGGCACCTTGCGGCTGCGCCTGCCGGACGGCTCTACCCGTCGTTTCGGGCACGGCGCGCCCGAGATCGCGATCGCGATCCGCGACTGGCGGACGCTGCGCCGCATCGCGCTCAATGCCGATCTGGCCGTCGGCGAGGCCTGGATGGACGGCACCCTGACGGTCGAGCGCGGCGATATCTACGGCTTTCTCGATCTCTGCCTGTCCAACACCGGTAACGGGGCAGGCTATGGCCTGCGCCGGATGCAGCAACGGCTGCGCCGCCTGATGCGTCCGCTGCTGATGCACAACCCGATCGGCAAGGCCCAGAAAAACGTCGCGCATCACTATGACCTCAGCGACGATCTGTACGACCTCTTTCTCGACGCCGAACGGCAGTATTCCTGCGCCTATTTCGCGACGCCCGACGACAGCCTCGAAGAGGCGCAGGCGCGCAAGATGCGCCACATCGCGGCCAAGCTGCGGCTGGTGCCGGGGCAAAAGCTGCTTGATATCGGCTCGGGCTGGGGCGGGCTGGGCCTGTTCATGGCGCGAATGGCTGGCGTCGATGTCACCGGGGTCACGCTGTCGGTCGAGCAGCAGAAATATGCTCAGGCACGCGCGACGCGTGAGGGGCTGGGCGATCAGGCGCGTTTCGTTCTGCGCGACTATCGGCAGGAACCGGGGCAGTACGACCGGATCGTGTCGGTCGGCATGTTCGAGCATGTCGGCGCCGGGCACTATGATGAATATTTCACCAAGGTTGCGGCGTTGCTGAAAGAGGACGGAGTGGCGATGATACACACCATTGGAACTGTTGGCGCACCTTCTGCACCGCATCCCTGGATCCGCAAATACATCTTCCCCGGCGGCTATATCCCGTCGCTCTCCGAAATTGCTCCGGCGATCGAAGGTAGCGGGCTGGTGGTGAGCGATCTGGAGGTTTTGCGACTGCACTATGCCGAGACGCTGAAAGTCTGGCGCGACCGGTTCTTGGCAAGCCGCGAAAAGGTTGCCGCACTTTATGACGAGCGGTTTTGCCGGATGTGGGAATTCTACCTGGCTGCCTGCGAGGCCGGGTTCCGCCATAACGGTCTGGTGGTGTTCCAGCTTCAGCTGACGCATCGCGTCGATGCTCTGCCGCTGACCCGCGATTACCTTGCGGCGGCCGAATCCGCACTGGAACATGGCGCGGCACAAGATCCCGCCGCGCGCCAGGAAGAGACGTCCGAGAGTATCGCCGCCGAATGATATCCCTCTCCCGAATTGTCCTGGTGATGTTCCTCTGGGCGGTCTGCTTCCCGCTCATCACTGCGGGCTTTGCCTATGCGCCGCATCTCACCTTCGCGGCACTGCGTGCATTTCTGGCGGGAGCGGCGCTGCTCGGTCTTGGATTGATGCTCGGACGCCCCTGGCCGCGTGGAGGCCGAGTCTGGATCACTTTGGTATTCGTCGGCCTGGGGGCCACCAGTCTTGGCTATCTGGGCATGTTCATGGCCTCCGAGTTCATCCTTCCCGGTATGGCGACTGTGATTGCCAACACCCAGCCGCTTCTGGCGGCCATCCTCGCGGGTCTGTTCCTGAACGAAAGGCTCGGGCGCGTCGGCTGGATCGGCATGGGGTTGAGCATGGGTGGCATCGTTCTGATCGCACTGCCGCAGATGCTCACCACACAGGCCGGAAGTTTCGGGCTGGGTCTGGCTTATATCCTGCTGGCCGCGCTGGGCATTACGGTCAGCAATGTGCTGATCCGGGCCATAGCAGGCAAGGCCGACCCGATCATGGCCATGGGCACGCAACTGCTGATCGGTGGTGTTCCGCTGCTGACGGGGGCGGTCATCTTCGAGGAACCTTCAAGTGTTGACTGGTCGGCAGAATTTGTGGCGATCCTGGTCGCGATCAGCCTGTTCGGATCATCGCTGGCCTACTGGCTCTGGAGCATGATCCTAGCGAACTCCAAATTGAACCGCGCCAACGCTTTCAGCTTTCTGGTGCCGGTCTTCGGCCTGGCAATGGGGGCGGCGTTCTTCGGCGAACGCTTCGGCTGGATCGAGTTCGCGGGCATCGGCTTGACATTGGCTGGAATCGCTCTGGCAAACTCGCGTACTGCTCAGGTTTCCGACCAGATCGCGAAGGGGGCTGGCCGGATCGAAGGAATGCCGCCAAATAATCGGTGAGTGATAGTGCGACCAATTCGGGAACGGATGCGCGTAGAATGTCTTGAGAAATGTCAGGTCAGGTTTCTGCGTTGTTCGTGGCAATATTCAAGCCGACAACGCGTTCTGAGCGACGCCAATTGGTGCGTTTTGAAGTTCATTGTCTGTGGTCCGCGCGACTGTCATCAGCTTGTTACTGTGCCGGTCCGTCTTCCGAAACTTCCTGACGCAGCGCGCGCCCTTTCGCCAGTCGCCGACAGGGTGACGCAATAAATGCGGCATACCGCTCGCCCGCCTAGTCTTAGTCGGCCGCGCGGGCAGGTTCTGGCGCTGGTGGACCTGTCGCGGTTTGATGCCGCTCCTTTGACAGCATTTACTGCACCAAAGGAGATGAATGATGGGACTGAAACGGACAGACGAATTCCGCCAAGATGCGGTGCGTATCGCTGACCAGTGGGCTAACACGTAAGCAGGTGGCTGATGATCTTGGTGTCGGAATGTCGACGCTGAACAAATGGATCACGACGCATCGAGATACGGATGTGGTGTCGAAAGAGGATTTGGACCTCGCCCAGGAGAATGACCGGCTTCGGCGGGAAAACCGTATTCTCAAGGAGGAGAGGGAGATCTTAAAAAAGGCCACCCAGTTCTTCGCGGGCCTAAAGCAATGAGATTTAGGTTTATCGAGGAACACAAATCCAGTTTTGCCACCAATCGGTTATGTGAGATTGTCGGCGTCAGTGCGCGTGGGTTGCGGGCATTCCGCAGTCGTCCCGCCAGCCGCAGGCAACGGTCTGATCTCGTCGCACTGGCGCACATCAAAGAACAGTCGCGCCTCAGCCTGGGCAGCTACGGCAGGCCACGCATGACCGAAGATCTGAAAGAGATTGGCTTGGATGTCGGGCACCGCCGTGTGGGCAGATTGATGCGCCAGAATGGCATATCCGTGGTTAGAACCCGCAAACACAAGGTCACCACAGACAGCAATCATAAGTTCAATATTGCGCCAAACCTGCTGGATCGGAATTTTGTGGCTGACCAACCGAACCAGAAATGGGCGGGCGATATCAGCTATGCCTGGACCCGCGAGGGCTGGCTTTATCCTGCGGTGATCCTGGACCTGCATTCCCGGCGCGTGATCGGCTGGGCGGTCAGCAATCGTATGAAGCGCGATCTGGCGATCCGTGCATTGAAGATGGCCATCGCCTTCAGGTCGCCGCCAAAAGGCTGCATCCATCACACGGACCGTGGGTCGCAATATTGCTCGCATGATTATCAGAAGATCCTGCGCCAGCACGGCTTCAAGGTATCGATGTCTGGCAAAGGCAATTGCTATGATAGTGCCGCCGTCGAGACATTCTTCAAAACCCTCTCTCGGGACATTGCTGCGCAATACCCTGCCGGGCAGTGATCAAAGCTGAACTGGTCTGGCGACATCCTTGGGAGACACGGCGCAAGGCTGAGATGGCCATCTTCGAATACATCAACGGCTTCTACAATCCGCGACGACGCCACTCAGCGCTGGGTTGGAAAAGCCCGGTCGCATTCGAACGAAAGGTGGCTTAAACGAGCACTTGGAGCGGCACTAGAGCGCGACAGGTCCAAAATGAACCGCCTCCGGATTGAAGAGCGATCAACGATCGAGGCTGGGCGAACTGAGCTGGCAAAAATTGATCGAGAGTTAGACAAGATACTTCAACTCTTTCTCAACGATGCTCTGCCGGTGGAAATGGTGAAGGAAAAGAGCAAGCTGCTGGAAAGCAGGAAGCTGGAACTCGAAAATTTGCTCGCCAACGCCGATGAGCCGCCCCCGCTTCTACATCCCGAAATGGCGGGATTCTACCGCCTGCAGGTCGAGAAACTGCATTCCTCCCTGCAGGACGAAATCGAGGCCAAACGACTGGAGGCCACGGAGATTTTGCGCTCACTCGTCGATGAGATAATTTTGACGCCGACCGACGATGAAGTGCTCATCGATGTGAGGGGCGATCTTGCTGGAATCCTTGGCATTTCCCTAAAACGCAAAAAACCCACCACAAGGGCGGGTCAATCGCAATTTGAGTTGGTTGCGGGAGGGCGCTCAAATCTCAACTTGCAAACGAAAGACGGCCACCCGGTGGGGGCGGCCGATCTTCGTGAACTTGCATCGCAAGTTGAGATGGTTGCGGGGGCAGGCGGCCATCTCAACTTGCTTTTCTTCGCAGCCGCCTAGCCTGAGTTTACCAGCGCCGCTGGAGTCGAGGCGATCCGCAATCGGCGCAAGAGCTTAGCCAGCACCTCTTCATAATCCTCAGGCTTTGAGAAGTCGGCGTAGAGCTTCCCCTTCAGGAATTCTGGAAGTTCGCATGGCTCATAAAGCAGCGGTAGCACCACGACTTCACCGCTAGCGATTTCTCGATTCATTGCCACATCGAGCTCTTTCTTCACCCACGGTGCATCGATCGACTTCATAGACAGAACAACGGCGATGTATCGGCTGAGCTTAATGCCTTCTTCAATCTTGGCGATAAGCGAGTCGCCAATGTTGATTTCGGCCTCGTCCAACCAGACCTGCGGCACACCATGCGCGAGCAAATCTTTCCGCAAGCGCCGGACAAACGGTTTGTCGACACCCGTGTGGCTTAGAAATATCCCGTGATACTTCTCATGTGACGGATCGGTTTTCTCCAATGCCAGGCTATCGCGCACAAGCTGATTTCTCGGCTTCCGGTGAGGTTGGCGGTGCCAGCAGCCATCCGGTTGTCGTCCCGAGCGTCACCTGACCGCCTAGGCTGTAACCCTCTGGCGTCGAAGCTATTGAGACGTATCCTTCAGCCGGATCGGATAGGCACACTGTCCAACCCGTCCGCGACAACACGTCAAAATATCGTGTGAAATGACTATCTGGATCGACCTCGCCCACCCGACGCCCCTTCTTCACCAGCAAATCCGAGCGCTTCACAAATTTGGCGATCTTCGGCGCTACATAGCCCAGATGGGTCTCGCGATAGCCGAAGAAATTCATCCGCTTCGGTTCAGACAGACACCAGATAACAGTAGCGCCATCTGCGATCGCAGCCTCCATTTCCTTTTCCCGGTCCGCTGAGTCAAAGGCGGAGTTGATGTCGTAGCTGTCATTTTGCTGCTTGAGTTTACTGAGTTCATGGGGTTCGTTCGAGAATTCTCCCGGCGCGCCGAACAGGAAATGGCTATAGCTCTGCGGATTGATGACGATTGTGTCGTATTCGTAGAGCGGAAACGCGGACCGCTCCTGGTTTACTCGGGGCTGGCATAGCCCCAGGTTCTCGATCTCCACGCCGTCGATTGCCTCACGTGTGTAAGTCACCCCTACTGTCAGTACCCTCCTCATCAACACTTGCTCCCATTCATAGACGAAGCGCCGTCATTGGAACTTTTGTTTCGACCGGCAGCGAGTTCCGGTCGCACTTCCCTGATTGCACCCTGGCTGCCGACAAGAGCGATCTCTATGCCCGCAAGCGCGCAACGCGGTGCCAACCTGTCTGCCAGACGCAAGGTGCTTTTCGTGAAAGGCACTACCGCCACCTGACGCCCATGCGTTGGAGTCGCCATCAATAGCCCGACGGTCTCGCACAACCCCTTATATAGTCGAGACACCTGACCAGAATGTCTTGTGTTGATTATCCCTCCCTTGCATTCAGCGGAGATGATCTGATCACCGGCCTCCGCGACGACATCTCCCAAACCTGACTTCGGATTGACTGTGACCGTCTGGTCCGTTTCGTTCCGGTATTCCCCACCATAGGATGTGCTGCCGGTGCTGGTAATCTTGACGAAGCCCCGCCGCAGCAGCCAACCGGCAAAGTCGAATTGCTTGCCATGCTCCCCGTCGGGATGGATGCGAATATGCTGTGCGTCCTGAGTTCGGAGCAGGTGCATAGCATAGGCCACCATCACCGCACCTTCGTAGAGATGATGCTCTTGCTCGCCGTCGGATTTCCCGATGCGGTTTGGCGGCGGCGGTAAGGCCATGATCAGATCGTCGAATTCCACAATTCAACTCCCGTCGATAGGAATACCTTGGCGTAAGCCGACTGCGTCGCCATTGACATTTTCTTATAACCGGTCTTATTTGCCCGGTAAAGGAGGGCCTGTCATGTTTGCCTATAATCCCGACAAGTTCGCTTCGCTCTATCGATCCGAAATAGGCCAACGTATCTGGGCGTGCCTGACCCGGCCCGAAATTATCGCCCGGCTCGAGACTGCATCTGATTTGGGAAAACCGGCTGTCGAGGGCATTGAAGAGCAACTTCTCGACGAATTTCGCGAAGATATGCTGGCCGATCGCGTTAAGCAGATGATTGGTCATATGGTGCGGCAAATCCTTGAGCAGCGCGATTGGGTCCTAGATCAGGGCGACGTCAAGGTGCAGTCGGTTCCCTTCATGAAGGCCACGCGTTATCGACGGCCGGACTGGCTTACTTTCCACGCATTTCGAAACGCAAGTGACCCTCGGGACGTCGCCATAACGGACCGGCGGCAAAACGCGAAGTTGCCCTCGGGTGTGCGCTGGAGCTACTACGCAACCTTTGCCAGCCCGCTCAAGGCGACCGTCGCTTTCGGTATCCACGACTTAAAGCAGCTCCGTCAGGAGGTGCATGCCCACGGCTATCAGCGCGTGCGCATCAAGCGCATTTTGCGGCGTGCGTGACGTTTATAATGGCCTCAGTCTACCGCTGCGCACATGACGCCCCGAATGCAAACCAAAGATAATCCAGATGAGGCCCAGCGTCGATGTTCATTGAACGACTTGTCTTGACTAATTTCCGTTGTTTCGGGCCCGCCCCGACTACGATCAACTTGACCAGCGGCCTGACCACCTTTGTCGGCGTCAACGGCGCGGGGAAGACCGCGCTGATGCAGGCCATGCAGCGTCTCTTCGGCGTGACCGGTGAGCAACGACGACTACGGCGTCAGGATTTTCATGTCCCTTCCAACGAGCTTGATCCGCCACTGCAGCGAAACTTCGTGCTGGAGGCCATCATCGCATTTCCAGAACTCGACGCCGACGGCATGGGTGGGGCAGCAATTCCGGAGTTCTTCCACCAGATGGCCGCCGATGAGGCGGGCAAGCTGAAGTGCCGGTTGCGTCTCGACGCCACTTGGAGCGACGACGGATCGCTCGACGGTACTATTGAGCAAAAATACTGGGCGGTCAGAACTTTCGGGCCGTTTACCGACGCTGATTGTACCGAGCTCAAAGCAGCCGACCGCGGCCGCATCCAAATGATCTATGTGCCAGCGACGCGGGACGGCGCCTCCCAAGTGACTGCCTTTCTGCGAGGTAGGCTCTGGCGCGCGATCAATTGGTCGCAGGGTGTCCGCGACACATTCACCGATGCCGGAACTACCCTGAACGGCGCTTTCGCCGGTGAACCAGCCGTCGACGTCATAGCCGCGGCGGTGACGCGCCGTTGGCAGGAGGTACACACTGCCGGGACCGACACCACGCCGATCTTTCGCCCGATCGACCTGCGTTTCCAGCAGTTCATCCGCAAGGTAGAGGTGGTCTTTCGCCCCGACGAGGCCGGCCGAGAGCGCGCCCTCGATGATCTGAGCGACGGCCAGCGGTCACTCTTCCACCTGGCGATGACGGCAGCAACGCTGGATGTCGAAGCCGGGATCGTCGCCGATCCTGCTGCGGCTGGTTTTCAGGCTGGCGGCGTGCCCCTACCAGCTCTCACGCTCATCGCTGTCGAGGAGCCGGAGAATAACCTCGCCCCCTTTTATCTTTCCCGTATCATTCGCCAGATCCAGGATCTGACGAAGGAGCCAAGCGCGCAGGCTGTGGTCTCCAGCCACTCCCCAAGCATCCTCGCCAGGATCGATCCGACGCAGGTCAGGCATTTCCGGCTTGATCCTCATAATCGCACTGCCCGTATCCGCCCGATCAACCTTCCGGCCGGCGAGGAGGAAGCGTCGAAATTCATTCGCGAAGCAGTGCGCACCTATCCCGAACTTTATTTCGCGCGCTTCGTCGTGCTGGGTGAAGGTGCGTCCGAAGAGGTTGTTCTTCCCCGTCTCGCTGAGGCGATGAACCTCGATATCGATCGGTCCTTCGTTGCGGTCGTCCCCTTGGGCGGTCGGCATGTGAACCACCTCTGGCGACTTTTGACCGATCTCGATATTCCCTACGCCACTCTGCTGGATTTCGACTGGGGTCGAGCCGGTGGCGGATGGGGGCGCATCAAAACAACCTGCACACAATTGCTCGCCAACAACATCACGCCACAAGCCATTTTCGGACAGCAACTCAACCCTCAAGGGCCAGATGCCAACCTGGCGGCCTTCGATGCTCTGCCGATCGAGGACTTTGCCAATATCACGCAGTGGGTGCAGTGGCTGCGCCAGTTCAATGTCTTCTTTGCACCCCTCTTGACCTCGACTATTCGATGTTGAGGGCCTTTCCGCCTGCATATCAAATAGTCGATCCTGGTCGGCAAGGTCCGTCGCCTTTAGGGGAGCCGCGTACGGCGGTTCTCGGCGACGACGGCCTGCCTCAACTGTACCTCGCCGATCAAGACGCTTTGATGCGCTGGTATCGCTATCTGTTTCTGGGGGCGCGGCAAGCCAAGCACCCACGTCCGGGTGCTTAGTGCGCAGGACCCAGTAGTTCTCGCAGCTGGCGCTCCTGAAGAACTACGCGCGCTCTTGACCTCAATCGTTGCCCGCCTCGCGCCGGTCGCTCCGGAAGTTGTCTGACTATGCGACTAGTACGGCCAGACGACTGGCACCCGCGTGGGATCGACGATCTCGAACCGGCGGCCTGGAACGCACTCCGGCACGACGGATCGGCATGTGTGGTCGCGGGGCCTGGTCCGGCAAAACCGAGTTTTTAGCACAGCGCGCCGTCTTTCTTCTTGAGGCCGGAACCTGTCGCCCGCCGCATCGTATTTTGGCGATTTCCTTCAAAACAGATGCGGCCAGCAATCTTGCGGCGCGCGTTAGGCAGCGCTGCCCTCCGGAGCTGGCTTCCCGCTTCGTATCGCTCACTTTCGATTCTTTCACCAGAGCCTCGTCGATCGCTTTCTCAATGCGGATACCGGACGATTGGCGCCCACGTGCGGATTACGAAATAGCCTTTACTAAATATAAACAAGTCGAAGGCTTCCTTACTCAGGCACGGCTTGGTGCATTACAGGACTGGCAGACGGAGATTTGCGGGTTTCAGCGCATCAGATTTCGAGCCTCGGTGGTCGGCGGCTGTCCCCTTGTTATTGAGTTTCTCCCACCACGAAGTGCTGCAGTTCGCCGCCATCTACCGCTGGTGGGCCACGCAGTTGCGACCGGGACAGTCATCCTCTCTGACCTTTGTTTTGATCGACTCCGGCTCGCCGAGCTCCTGCTCAGAGCCAATCCGCATATCCGCCGCGCATTGGTCGCCACATACCCGTTCGTCTTCGTCGACGAATTTCAGGACACGACTTATGCGCATTACGACTTCTTGCTCTCTGCATTCGTCGGTGGGCAGACTATCATCACTGGCGTTGGCGACGATAAACAGCCAGGGATCATGGCCTTTGCGGGCGCACCGAAGAGATGCATTTCAAAGACTTCAGGTTGATTTTCGGAGCAGTCCGCTTTCCTCTGGTTTTCAACTTCCGTTCGTCACCTGATCTCGTTGCCATCCAGCAAGTTGTCGCGCGTGCACTCGATCCAGGTGCGGTTCGGACCCGGTTGCTCAAGTGGCGCGCCAAGTTCTAATGGTGACGTAGCCCAAGTTTGGCGCAGCCAGACCAAAGCGGCGGAAGCTTCCCATCTAGCGCAATGGCTCGCCAATGACATGGCAACACGGGGCCGTTTGCCGCGCGACTACGCACTCCTCGTCAAACAGAAATCCGACAATTATGAGCGCGAACTTGCAGGAACTTTTGCAATTCATGGCCTGCGCGTCCAAAACTCCAGAGACCCACGCCCTTGGAAAAAGCTCACTTAGGAATCTGCTATCTGATGACCTAGAATAGGCTCGCGGTTGCGATGCTTGCCTTGGCTGGACGCACCAGAGCAGCTTGGCAACTGGTTTCATCATCGGTTATGGCACTGCGTTCTACTCCTCAAAACGATGACGCCCGCGCTGTTAAGGTCGAAGCGGATCTAACAGCCTTTCTTACCACTCTGCGCGCCGACATGGCCGCTCGCGATCCTTCGCGAGAGAGTGCCGCGGACTTTGCTCGAAGAACTTGATCTTCTTGATCTGGCTGCCATTTCACGAACATATGCCAAGTATGGCGTAGGAGACCTCCTCCAATCATTCTTGAAGCCTTCTGCATTCACTTCTATGCGTCCGCCGATGGCGCACCGAGCTG
>CAWHTO010000003.1:0-304719 GCA_963832295.1 uncultured Alphaproteobacteria bacterium
CGACGCAAACCGAGAGAATACCAGCGCGTCGCCCCCATTCCGTAGTCCGTACCGAAAAATGGCAACATCGCGACAGCCACAAGCCCCACGATAAAGCGGCAACGCCCCAGCGACGCACGGATGATGGCGTCATCATCGACACCAGAATTATCACGCTCAACGCCAGCCCGCCAAAGAACGCCTGCCGGATCACGTAGTAAAACGGCGCCAGCCCGTTGCGCTCTGCCAGGGGCGGCGAGGCCGCGAACCCCAGCAGAATTCCGATAGCGAACAGCGCGAAAACGCACCCGAGAGTTACACGATCAATCGTGCTCCACCATCGCGGAATAACCGCGTCGCCCGTGTGCACAACAACTGTGCCATGCGCCATTTCCGTCATGGAGTGCCTGCCTTGCCTTCGTGCGGTGCTGGCACCGCGATACTGCTCTGCCCGGGTTATCCCGGGTCTGTATTCGCACGATAGCCTGAAAGCGCAGGTGTGGCTAGAGTTAGTGTGTCCGCAGCCCGGATCCCGTCGACACAACTCACGCACCCGTCAGTCTGGCGGCTGCCACAGCTCCAGCTTGCGACCATCGGGATCCATGATCCACGCAAAGCGCCCGTACTCATGAGCCTCCACCGGCTGGACCTGCGCCACACCCTCCGCCTCACAACGCTCAAGGACCGCGTCCAGATCGTCCACGATCAGGTTCACCATGAATGGCAGGGTGGAGGGCGCGAAGTAGTCGCTGTCACCGTCGAACGGGGCAAAAATCGTCCGTGCGCCCTCGGGAAATGCCCCGGTGCTGTCCCTGTGCAGAAAAGCAAACCCGCCGAAATCCTCGGGCTCCATGCCGAGAACCCGCATGTACCAGGCCTTCGTCGCCTCACTGTCCTCGCAGGCCAGAAAGACCCCGCCCACGCCAATCACCTTGCCCATAGCGCCCTCCGTTGCTGGGGCGCATCATAGCACACTTCGCTCAGCGGCGCAGTTTGTCGACCTGCGCGATGAAATCCGCTCCGCGCGCCTCAAAGCTGTCGTATTGGTCGAAACTGGCCGCGGCAGGAGCCAGCAGCACGGTATCGCCCGCCTCCGCATCGGACGCCGCACGGGCCACTGCGGTGTCCATGTCGCCGCAGATCTCGCTCTGCACATCGCCCAGATGCAGCGCAAACGCTTCTGCCTCGCGCCCGATCACATAGGCCTTGACGACATCACCCGTGGCCTTGGCCAGCGCCTCCACTCCGCCGTCCTTCTCCAGGCCACCACATATCCACCGGATCCGCTTGAACGCCCCCAGTGCCTTCACCGCCGCATCGACATTCGTGGCCTTGCTGTCGTTCACGAACGAGACGCCGCCAATCTCCGCGACACGTTGGGACCGGTGCGGCAACCCCTCGAAAGAGGCGAACCCGGCCTCCACCACACGCGGTGCAAGACCCAACGCCCGGCACACGCCGTATGCGCAGGCGGCATTTTGATGGTTATGCGCCCCCGGCAATCCGGGAACGTCGCGCAAATCCAGAGACGCCACCTGGCGGCCCTTGCGGACCTCGCTCAGCCAGCCCTTGCGTGTACTCAGATCCCAACCGGGACCTGACATCTTCCCCGAGGACACGCGGATCAGCCGACCATCGGCCAGACTCTCTACCATTTGCCCGGCCAGATACTGACCCTCAACCTCATCCACCCCGATGATGGCGCGCTCCGGCCCGCCCTCCGCAAAGAGCCGCCGCTTGGCCGCAAAGTAACCGCCCATGCCGCCGTGACGGTCCAGATGATCCGGGCTGAGATTGGTAAACACGGCAATATCCGGCGTCAGGGACCGTGCCAACTCGGTCTGGTAAGAGGACAATTCCAGCACCACGACCTCTCCATCCACCGGCGGCTCGATGTCCAGCACCCCGCGTCCGATGTTCCCCGCCAGTTGTACCGGCACACCGGCGCGGTCCAGAACATGCGCGATCAACGCAGAGGTCGTGGACTTTCCGTTCGACCCGGTGACCGCCACAACCCGCGGCGGCGTGTCGTGAAACGCCCAATCCCCCTGCCCTAACGAGCGAAAGAACAAACCGATGTCGTTATCGACCGGGACCCCCGCCGCATAAGCCGCCGCAATCGCCCGGTGCGGCGCGGGGTAGAGATGCGGGATACCGGGGGAGACAACCATGCAGGCGACGCCCTCAAACCCCTCACGGATCGGATCGTGCAGCGCAAACCCCTCGCCAGACGCCCGCGCCCGGCTCGCGTCACTGTCGTCCCAGCACAACGCCAGCGCGCCGCCGGCCTCCAGCGCACGTGCCGCCGCCAGTCCAGAGCGTCCAAGACCCAAAACGCAGACCTTAAGACCTTCAAAACCCGCCACAGGGATCATCGCACCGCCTCCCTCGTTCATCTTGCCAAATACAACTCAATCCGCCACCCGACGCAGGTACAGACATCAGATACGGCATCACCCGCCCGTCCCACGCGCCGGACAAACAATCGAATGACGCATCGCGTCACCTTATACCTGATCCCGGCCCCGCCTACCGCAGCTTCAGCGTCGCCAGGCCGATCAGCGCCAGGATCAGCGAGATGATCCAGAACCGGATCACGATCTGCGGCTCCGCCCACCCCTTCTTCTCGAAGTGATGATGGATCGGCGCCATCAGGAACACACGCTTGCCGGTGGCCTTGAAATACAGCACCTGAACAATGACAGACACCGCCTCCGCCACGAACAGGCCACCGACAATGGCCAGGACGATCTCGTGCTTCGTGCTGACCGCAATCGCGCCCAACGCGCCGCCAAGCGCAAGAGATCCGGTGTCACCCATGAAGACCGCGGCGGGTGGTGCGTTATACCAGAGGAACCCCAGACCGCCACCGATCAGACCCGCGCAGAAGATCAACAACTCGCCGGTTCCAGGCACATAGTGAACGTCCAGATATTCGGTAAAGTCCACGCGCCCCACCGCATAGGCGATCGCGCCCAGAGTGCCCGCCGCGATCATGACCGGCATCACCGCCAACCCGTCGAGTCCGTCCGTCAGGTTAACGGCGTTGGCCGATCCGACGATCACGATCATCGCAAACGGGATATAGACCCAGCCGAGGTTCAGCAGCGTGTCCTTGAAAAACGGCAGTGCCAGACTGTTCGCCAACTCCGCCGGGTGGATCTGCGCCGCGATCAGGGCCGCCACCATCGCAATCGCAAAGCCGATGGCCAGCCGCATTTTGCCAGAGATGCCGGCGCTGGTGTTTCGGCTCACCTTGGCCCAGTCATCGGCAAATCCGATCAACCCGAAAGACACCGTAACACCCAGAACCAGCCACACATAAGGATTGTCGAGCCGCGCCCACAACAGTGTCGACAGGCTAAGCGCCGCAAGGATCAGCAAACCGCCCATGGTGGGCGTTCCGGCCTTGGTCTCGATATGATGGGCCGGGCCATCCTCGCGGATCGGCTGGCCGTCCTTGTATTTGCGGCGCAGCGCATTGATCAGCGGCTGTCCGAAAATGAACCCAAAAACCAGTGCGGTGAAGAAGGCGCCACCGGCGCGAAACGTGATGTATCGAAACAGGTTGAAGAAGTCGCCACCGTCCGACAGATCACTGAGCCAATACAACATATAGCGGTTCCCTCACCCTTTGTCCTCTGGCGATTGCCCCAGTTTCCGAAGGGCGTCAACCACGACCGAGACACGAGAGCCTTTGGACCCCTTGACCAGCACAACATCGCCGGGTCTCAGCGTGCGCGGCACGGAACGACACAGCGCCTGCGCCGTTCCCTCGTGCAGCCCGCGCTTCGCACCCGGCAACGCATCGTGCAGATGCTCCATCAATCCGCCGCAGGTGTGCACGACATCGACCGCCGCGATCGCGTCCAGATCGGCGACTTCGGCGTGCATTTCGGCGGCCTGTTTGCCCAGTTCCAGCATGTCTCCCAACACCGCCACCCGCCGTCCGCCCCGCTCCGGCGTGATCGAGGCCAGAACCTCCAGTCCAGCCGCAAGCGAGGCCGGGTTGGCGTTAAATGCGTCGTCGATCAACTCGATCGCGATGTCGTCGGTGCGGCTCAGTGCGATGCGCTGCCGCTGCCCGCGCCCTTCCACCGGTTGCCACTGCGACAGGACCATGGCCGCCTGCGTCGGGTCCGCGCCCGCGCCTGCCACGGCACACAGAACGGCGACCGCGTTGCTGGCATAATGCCGTCCCGCCACCGAAAGCTTCGCCAACCGCGCGCCGTCGGCGGTGGCGATCCGCATCACGGTGCTCTCGTCGCTCAGGATCACATCCGTCAGGCGCAGGTCCGCGCCGTCTGCCTCTCCGAAGGTCACAACCTCTGCCGCATGGTCGTGGGCTTTGGCCAGCAGGATCGGCGCGGTTTCCACGTCCAGGGGAATGATCGCGACGCCCCCTGGTTCCAGCCCCTCAAAGATCGCGGCCTTTTCCTCCGCGATACCGTCGATTGCTCCGAAGGCTTCCAGATGCGCGGGGGCGATGGTGGTGATCAGGGCCACATGGGGCCGCGCGAGTTTCGCGAGCGGGGCAATCTCGCCGGGGTGGCTCATGCCGATCTCGATCACCGCGAAGTCGGTGTCGGCCGACATCCGCGCCAGGGTCAGCGGTACGCCCCAATGGTTGTTGTATGACGCCACGGCGGCATGGATAGTCCCCTGCCCCTGCAACGCTTTGCGCAGCATGTCCTTGGCGGTGGTCTTGCCCACCGATCCGGTGATCGCGATGACTTTGGCCTGCGTGCGGGCGCGGGCCGCCCTGCCCAACGCCTCCAATGCGCGCAGCACGTCATCCACCAGCAGGCACCTGGCCGGATCCACGCCCTCGGGGATATGGCTGACCATCGCCGCGCACGCGCCCTTGTCCAGGGCCTGCGCCACGAAGGCGTGGCCATCGCGCTCTGCGGCCAGCGCCACGAACAGGTCGCCGGGTTGAAGCGTGCGGGTGTCGATGGACACGCCACCGGCCTGCCATGTTCCCTGCGTGGTGCCGCCGGTGGCCTCTGCCGCGGCCTGCGATGTCCACAAGGTCATATCGCGCCCTCCAATGCCGCCACCGCGACAGAGGCCTGTTCGACATCGTCAAACGGATAGACCACATCGCCCACCTGCTGCCCGGTCTCGTGGCCCTTGCCCGCGATCAGCAATGCGTCGCCGGGCTCCAGCATGTCGACGCCGCGCAAAATCGCCTCGGCGCGGTCCGCGACCTCTGTGGCCTCGGGACATCCGGCCATAATCGCGCTCCTGATCTCTGCCGGGTCCTCGGTGCGCGGGTTATCATCTGTCACAAATGCAACATCGCTCCACAGGGCAGCGGCCTCACCCATCAGCGGGCGCTTTCCGCGATCTCTGTCGCCTCCCGCCCCGAAAACAACGATAAGACGGCCAAGAACGTGGGGACGCAGCGCCTTGAGCGCCACTTCAAGACTATCAGGAGTGTGCGAATAATCCACATAGATCGGCGCGCCATGGCTGCGGCGCGCGGCCAGCTGCATCCGGCCCCGAACGCCCGCCATTTTCGGCAGAACCGCAAAGACCGCATCCGGTTCCTCGCCGCCCGCAATCACCAACCCGGCGGCGGTCAGCACGTTCATCGCCTGGAACGCGCCGATCAGATCCAGCCGCACCTGACGCGCCCCGCCCTGCCACTTGAACAGCACATCCTGACCGGTTTCATCAATGCGTCGCCCGGTGATCTTCAGCGCCACATCGGCGTAGTGCGCGACGCCCAATACCTCGATGCCACGCCCGGCACAGGCCTCCGCCACGCGGCGCCCGTAAGCGTCATCCATGTTCACCACGGCCACGGCCTCGTCAGACAAAAGCCCGGTGAACAGCCGCAGTTTGGCGGCGAAATAGGTCTCCATGTCGCCGTGGTAATCCAGATGATCCTGCGTCAGGTTGGTGAACGCCGCCGCCGCAAGCCGCACGCCGTCCATCCGCTTCTGATCGAGCCCGTGGGACGACGCCTCCATCGCGGCATGGGTCACGCCAGCCGCCGCCATCTCGGCCAATACGCCGTGCAGCGTGACCGGCTCCGGTGTGGTGTGGAGGCCGGGGGCGGCAAATGCGCCCTCCACGCCGGTTGTGCCGATGTTGACCGCCACGCGGCCCATCGCCTCCCAGATCTGGCGGGTGAAACTGGCCACCGAGGTTTTGCCATTGGTGCCCGTCACCGCTACCATCGTCTCTGGCTGCGCGCCGGAAAACAGCGCCGCTGCATGCGCCAGCGCGTCGGCGGCGTCTTCCACAACCACCAACGCCACGCCGGCGTCGGACAGGACGTCCGCAGCCAGAGCCGCCCCGGCGCGATCCGTCAGAACGGCCGATGCGCCCATGCGCACCGCGTAGTGAATGAACTCTCCGCCATGAACCTGTGTGCCGGGCAGAGCCGCGAACAATGTCCCGCGCGCCACCTTGCGGCTGTCCAGTGCCAGCCCGGACACCACCACATCACCGCCCGATTGCGGGGTCAGACCCAGATCGGAAAGTCGTTTCTCGGCCATGGCCGCACCCCTCTAGTTCGAGGAACTGGATAGCGGCAAACTGGCAAGGGATTCAATATCCGGCCGCAGGCCCAGAAGCGGGGCGATGCGGCGGATGATCTCGGACGCGACGGGAACCGATGTCCAGCCTGCGGTGCGCCGCGGGTCGTTGCCTGAGGGATCGGAGGCATCCTGCAACGTCACGATCAACACATACTGCGGGTCGGTCATCGGGAAGGCGCTGGCGAAGGTGTTGAGGTTCCGGTCCTCGTAATAGCCGCCCGTGGGGCGCGGCAGGTCGGCGGTGCCGGTCTTGCCACCCACATTATACCCCTCGACCTCACCGAAACTCGCGGTGCCGTCGGTCACGACGGAGCGCAACAGCGACCGCATTATGGCGCTTGTCGCCTCGGATATGACGCGCGGTCCGTCTTGCGGGGTGTCGCGACGCAGCAGGGTCGGCTCGATCAATGTGCCGCCGTTCACGATCGTGGAGTAGGCTGCGGCCAGATGCAGCGGCGACGTGGACAGCCCGTGGCCATAAGAGATTGTCAACGTTGACAGTTCTCCCCAACGCTCTGGCAATAGCGGGCGACCGGACCGCGCCTCGGTCAACTCGACCTGAGTGGCTTCCAGAAGGCCGAGCGAGCCGAGGAAATCGCGCTGCCGTTCGCCGCCGATCTCGCGCGCAATCCGCGCGGTGCCGATGTTGGATGATCGGATCAGCACATCCGCCACCGACTGCTCGGGCCCGTAACTGGTGAAGTCGCGGATCGCGAATCCGGCCATGCGCAACGGTCCGGTGGTGTCGATCATGTCGTAGGGGCTGTAGAGCTCCAGCTCCAGCGCCTGCGCAATGGTGAAGGTCTTGAAGACACTGCCCAATTCGTAGACACCCTGAACCGCGCGGTTGAACAGCGGACTGTCGGCCTGATCGCCCACCAGTAGCGGTCGAGGCCGTGCGTTGGGGTCAAAATCCGGCAGGCTCGCCATCGAGATGACCTCGCCGGTATTGACATCCATCAACACCGCCGCGGCACCGCTCGCGTTCATCAAGGACATGCCGCCGGCCAGCACCTCTTCCACCGTCGCCTGCACCGTCAGGTCCAGGGACAGCATCAGCGGATCGACGCGCGCCGGGTCGCGCAGCTCTTCATCGAAGCGCGCTTCGACGCCAGCGATGCCAATAACTTCGGCGGCATTCACCGCCTCTTCCCCAAAGCTCGCCCCACCCAGGATATGCGCCGCGATGGAGCCGTTGGGATACAGCCGCATCTCGCGCGGGCCAAACAGCAGGCCGGGGCTGCCGATGTCATGCACCTGCTGCTCCTGTTCGGGAGAGATATAGCGCTGCAACCAGATGAACCGCGCGCCGCTGGTGAAGCGGCGATACAGGGCGTCGGCGTCCATATCCGGGAAAATCTCCACCAGACCATCGGCCACCCGGCGCGGAAAGATGATGTCCTGTGGATGGGCATAAAGCGCGTTGGTGGCGAAATTGGTCGCCAGAAGCCGTCCGTACCGATCGGTGATATCTGCGCGCGTGTTCAGGATCGTCGGCCCCGCGAGGGTGATGCGCGGCTCGCTCGGCTGCGACGTGGCAAGCGCTGCCATCCGCGTCCCCACGGCCCCGAATGAAGCAATAAAGCATAGCGCAACCAGCAACAGCCGCTGCTCGGCGCGCAGACGCATCTTGTCGCGCAGGCCTTCATGGCGCAGGCGTTTGTTCTCTTTCTCGACATTGTCAGGGTTTTCGCCACGCGCGCGCGCATCAAGGATGCGGGTCAGGGGACGGAGGGGAATGCGGAGACTCATAGCGGCTCTCCCTGAATGATGAAGTCCGGGCGGGACGAGGAATTTTCCAGCAGGAACGCCTCCGCCGCGTCGAGGGGGGCAGGAAACGGGATCTGCGCCACGTTGCCGAATTGATCCGGGGCCAGCGGCAGCAGGCGCAGCCGCTCGAAATTGATCCGCGCAAGCTCGCGCAGGCGGTCGGGCCGGTTGAGATACGCCCATTCCGCGCGCAGGATGCCCAGACGCTCCCGCTCACTGGCGATCTGATGAACCAGTCGGCTGACGTCCCGGTCCGCCATCTGGGTCTGGATCGTCTGGTGATAGGCCCAATAGCCCAGTCCCACGACCAAAACGGCAGCGATCAAAGTGGTGAAGCGCATGTCAGAGGCCCTCCAAGGTCGGCAGTCCCAGGGTCCTGAGGTCGATGTCCGCCGCAGGCGCGTCGGTGCGCGTGGCGATCCGCAACTTCGCGGACCGTGCGCGGGTGTTGCGGGCGACCTCATCCACGTTCGGCGCAATGGCCTTGCGTGGTGTCAGCGTGAAAGCGGGCACGCGCGCCTCTGACTCCGGTTCATAGCGCGATCCGCCGCCGCCGGTGCTGGCGCGGTCGGCCATGAATTTCTTGGCGATCCGGTCTTCGCTGGAGTGAAACGTCACAACTGCCAGCTTGCCACCGGGCTTCAAGGCACGCTCTGCGGCCATCAGGCCGTGGGCCAGTTGGCCGAATTCGTCATTGACCGCGATGCGGATCGCCTGAAAGCTGCGGGTGGCGGGATGGCTTTGACCCGGCTTTTTGCGGGGCAGGCATTTCTCAATTAATCCAGCCAGTTGCAGCGTGGAGTTAATGCGACTCTTCGCGCGCTCCACCACGATCGCCTTTGCGATCCGGCGCGAGGCCCGCTCTTCGCCGTAGTGAAACAGGATGTTGGCCAGCAGCGTTTCGGGCGCGTCATTCACCAGGTCCTCGGCCGAAACACCCGCCTGCCCCATCCGCATATCCAGCGGTCCGTCCCGCATGAACGAAAACCCGCGCTCGGACCGGTCAAGCTGCATGGACGACACCCCCAGATCCAGCGTCACGCCGTCCAGGGGTTCCCCGGCCAACACGTCCAGATCGGAAAACGTCCCCTCCACGAGCCTGAGCCGGTCCCCGTAGGTCCCGGCCATCGCTGCGGCCGTCTCAAAGGCCAGCGGATCGCGATCCACGCCGATCACCGTATCCGCTCCGCCATCAAGCAAACCACGGGCGTACCCACCAGCGCCGAAGGTTCCGTCCAGCCACACGCCAGACAGGGGGGCCACCTCGCGCAAGATCGCTCCAAGTAGGACGGGGATGTGTGGCTCTGCGGTATCGGATGTCATTCTGCATTGTCTGTAACCGGAGGTGCTTTGGCCGTGTTCGCAAGCGACACGGGGTTGAAGAACTCTTTTCCCTCGCCGAGTTTCGCCATGAGCGCGGCAAGTTTGTCATCGACGGCGGCGCTGTCCGCTGGCTTGAGGATGTGGAACTTGGTGCCTTTGCCCTCGAACACGGCCTCTCCATCAAGATCGAGCTTGTCGCGGGCGGACGTGGGCAGAACGAAGCGACCATTGTCGTCGACCTGAACTTCCTCACAGCGGGAATAATAAAGAATTACAAGCAGCTCGCGCTCGGCCTCACCGTCCGGCAATGCCTGGATACGCGCATCGAGCGCGTCATAGGCATCACCCGAGAGGCATTCAACAAACGTCTCGGAGGGGTTGCCGTAGGCGACGTATAGGCGCGGCGCTTTGCCGGGTCCGCAGGCCGCATCCGCCGCGACCAGGGCGCGACGGAATTTAGCCGGGAGCGAGACCCGGCCCTTTCCGTCCACCTTGCACACGTTGGTGCCCTGAAACCGCGTTTCCATCTGCCCTTACGCCTTTGCCTCTTGGTGCGCCCGTCCGGGCGGGGCCTTTGCCTTCTTTTCGCCACTTTCGAGCCATATTCAGGCCCGGAAATGGAAACGGCGGTTGAGGAAGCTGCCACTCCTCAACCGCCGCCACCGTCCCATCTCTGGGGTGTCCAGCTACGCAAACTACCTGGGGGGATGTCTGCTCGTTTGCGCGCCGGATCTCTTGAACCGGCAATTCGAGATGCCTGTATGAACCTGCCTTGGTTTTTTTATCGTTGGTTCAGACCTTTCCGGTCCGTTTGTCGTGTCTCGTCTTGCCGATGACCTGTTGTCCCACGGGAAATGCTCCCAATCAACACCTTTCTATCCCACTTCATCCCAATTTGTTGATTTTGACCCCATTCGAACACAGCATGTAGGGCGTCAGCCGGGGCAAAAAGCGGCTCATATTGTGCCAGGATTTACCCAAGCCCCACGATATGGGGCTTGCCGAACCCGGGGGAAGAAAGTGGGGGCTGGTGGAAGTTTTTTCCCAGAACCACAGCATCACGGCCGCGTGATCCCGGTTTGTTCTTACTTTAATGATTCGAATCACATCTGGCGGGGGGCTCGGCCCCCCGCCCAAGGCCGGTTCAGGCCATGCCACCGTCGATAAAGCGCCTGGCAAGCGAGGCGTAGGCCTGTGCCATCGGGGAATTGCCCGCTGCGATCGGTGTGCCGTCGTCGCCCGCGATCCTCGTGTCCAGATCAATCGGCAGCGCGCCAAGGAACGGCAGGTCCAGCTTCTCTGCCTCGGCCCGCACCCCGCCTTCGCCAAAGATATGCGCCTCGTGGCCGCAGTTGGGGCAATGATACGATGCCATATTCTCGATCAGGCCCAGAACCGGCGTCTTCAGCATCTCGAACATATTGAGCGCCTTGCGGGCATCCAGCAGCGCCACGTCCTGCGGCGTGCTCACCACAATCGCGCCGGTCACCTCGGATTTCTGGCACAGCGTCATCGCCACATCGCCGGTGCCGGGCGGCAGATCGACAAGCAGCACGTCCAGGTCTCCCCATTCCACCTGCGTCAGCATCTGTTGCAGCGCGCCCATCAGCATCGGGCCGCGCCAGACCACGGCCTTTTCCTCCGGCAGCATGAAGCCGATCGACATCAGCGTGACGCCGTGGCCCTGAAGCGGGATGATCCGCTTGCCGTCCGGTGACGCGGGGCGCTTGTTCACACCCATCATCCGCGGCACGCTTGGCCCGTAGATATCCGCATCCAGCAGGCCCACCCGCCGGCCCTGCCGCGCCAGTGCCACGGCAAGGTTCGTCGCCACGGTGGATTTGCCGACGCCCCCCTTGCCCGAACCGATGCCGATGATCCGCGCCACGCCCTTGGGTTTCATCGAGCCTTCCTGCGGCTTCATATGGCCGCCCACCTGTAAATTCGGCGGCGGCGCTTTGGGGGCTTTGGCGGGGCCATGGGCGGTCAGCATGACCGATGCCGACGTCACGCCGTCAAGTCCGGCGACGAACTCCTCGACACCGGCGCGCAGGCCGGTCATCTGTTGCGCGATCTCCGGCGAGGGGGCCTCGATGATGAAGCTGACCTTGCCGCCCTGCACCTGCACGGCGCGGATCATGTCCCGGCTCACGAGGTCACCGCCATCGGGCAGGCCGATCTTGCGCAGAGCGTCCAGAATCGTCTCAGGTGTTTGGGTCATAGAAGGCTCCGTTCGGCAGTGTCTGTCCTTCACATAGGGTGATTTGCCCGCGTCCGCACCCCTAACCCGACCACGGCCATGGCAATCGCGCCGAGGATGCCCGCGCCGGTCAATGCCGCGCCGATCCCGAAGATCTCGGCAGCCGCCCCCAGCGCAAGCGCGCCCAAGGCCACGGTGCCGAACCCGACGACGATCCAAAGGCTCATCACCCGTCCCCGGAGCGCATCCGGCAAGCCCGACTGAATCGCCGATTGCAGGCTGACCCCGCACCAGGTGGAGGTCAGCCCGGCCAGGCCGACGGCAACCAGCGCCAGTGGCCAGGACGGGGCAAGCCCCATGGCGATCACCGCGCCCTGCCCCGCGAAGGCTGCGATCCAGACCGCCGGAGGAATGCGCGCGCCCACCGCCGCGACGCCAGCGGCTTTCAGCAGCGCCGAGATCAACGCCCCGCCGCCCGCCGCCGCCGTCAGAAAGCCAAGGCCCGCCGCGCCGCGCTCAAATCCGCCATCGGCCAGAACCGGCAACACTTCCAGCGCCCCACGGGTCGAGGTTGCGAAGACCAGTGTGATCAGCAGCGCATGGCGGATCAGCGGCGTGGCGGCGGCGTGGCGAAACCCCTCAACCAGATCGGCCAGAAACGCAGCGCGCGGGCGGGCGACCAGGTCGCGCGGGTGCAGCGCCGGCAGAACCGCCAGCATCGGGATATAGCAGATCGCCGATAGCCATAACGCAGTGCCGCCGCCCGCCACCGCCACCACCCACCCCGCAAGGACCGGCGCCACCAGCCGCGCCAGGTTGAAATTCAGCGCCGTGGCCGCAACCACATGCTGTACCATCCCGGCCGCCACCAACCGTGGACCCAATGACATCCGCACCGGGTGATGCGCGGCTGAGATAACGCCAATGGCCAGCGCCGCCAGCGACAACCCGAACGCGCCCACGTCAGAGGCCAGCATCGCCAGAACCGACAGGACCAGCGCCATCGCGCCATTGGTCACCAGCGCCGCCCGGCGAATGTCCACCCGGTCCGCCAACACGCCGAAAAACGGCCCGACCACGAGCGTCGGCAACAGGCTCAACGCGGCCACGACACCCACTGCCGCCGCCGATCCGGTCCGCTCCCAGGCCAGCCAGGACAGCGTGACACGCTGGATCCAAATCGCCTGTACGGCGAAGAAAATACCAACAAAAAATAGCCTGAACTGCCGGTCCCCGAAGGCTCCACCTGCCAATTTCATCGCGTTAACCCTACGGAATGTAACGAAAATGTGTCATGCACATGCTGCATAGCAGCATTTCGAAATGGTCCATTGTGCAACTGCAGCATTTGCCTATCTTCATCAGGGACAGGGCAGCAAGCCCCGCCGCCAGCCAGACCGGAGTGAACAAGACCGGAGAGGCTCATAAAACAGAATTGAGGACGAACATGGCTTACTACACTGGTAACCGTACACAACACCAAACACTCGCTCAGCGCTTTGCGGATCTGCGGTCGAAGGCAGCCGAGGCCTACGCAAACTGGCGCGTCTACCGCGTCACACTGAACGAGCTGCAAGGCCTGTCGATGCGTGAACTGGCCGACCTGGGCATCAACCCGTCGATGATCAAGCGCATCGCGCTGGAAGCGGCTTACGGCAAGACCGCCTGAGCGGACCACCTGATACCGGATCCCTGTCCTCCCACAGGGCATCCGGGCCAGCGGACCGCACCCGATCCTCCCTCGGGTGCGGCCGCAAGCTACACCGGTTTTCGGCCGAACGGCCGTTGACCATCCATCCGGTTCCTTTCCTCCCATCGGAACCGTGACGACGGCGACGCTTCTCTTCCTCCCTTGAGGGCGCGCCATACGACCGGACAGGCTCTTTCCTCCCATCGAGGCTGTCTGATGACCTGCGGCGACGGCTCTTTCCTCCCATCGAGCCTGATCCATACGACCCTCTGAGCGCGCCTTTCCTCCCATCGGTGGGCTCAGACTACGGCAACGGTCCTTTCCTCCCATCGGACCCGCGCCACGCGAAAAGTGGCCCCGGTCCTGTTCATCTTTTGATGGGTCACGGGCCGGGCCAGACTTTCAGGCGGTGATGATCCTCTCCTCCCTTTGGATCATCACCGCTTTTTCGTGTGGCCCTATGCGCGCGTATCCTTGGGCGAGCCCATCACCACAAAGGTCGTGATCATGGCCACCTGCGGCAGCGCACCCAGGATATCGGTGTGGAACCGCTTGTAGGCGGTCAGATCCGCCACCTCCACGCGCAAAAGATATTCAACCGAACCGGTGATGTTATGGCATTCGCGAACCTCGTCCGCGCCCTGGATCGAGGCCTCGAAAGCCTCCTGCGCGGCCTTTGTGTGCAAACCCAGACCCACTGTGATGTAGGCAATGAACCCGATGCCCAAGGCGCCGGGATCAAGCACCGCGCGGTAGCCTGCGATAACGCCGCCCGTCTCCAGCGCCTGCACCCGGCGCAGGGTGGCAGAGGGCGACAGCGCGACGCGGTCGGCAAGATCAAGGTTCGACACCCGACCGTCGCGTGACATCTCACGCAATATCTGGCGGTCTTTTTCATCAATTTTCGTCATTAGTTGTCAGATTTACCAGATCGCCATGCATTACGCAATTTCATTGCCCCCGCGCGCTGCTAATGTTGCGCCATGACATATGAGCTTCTGACCGCCCTGATGCTGTTCGCTTTCGCATCGTCCATCACGCCGGGTCCCAACAACATCATGCTGATGGCCTCCGGGGTGAACTTCGGCCTCGCCCGGACAGTGCCGCATATGCTGGGGGTGTCCCTGGGCCATGGCGCGATGACGCTGATCCTGGGCCTCGGCCTTGTGCAGGTCTTCGGCGTAATCCCATGGCTGCGCCCGGCACTGACCGTGATCTCCGTCGTCTATCTGCTGTGGCTGGCGTGGAAAGTCGCCAATGCCGCCCCACCGGCGGACGCGCGCGACGGCTCGCGCCCATTGACCTTTCTGCAGGCGGCGGCCTTCCAGTGGGTGAACCCCAAGGCCGTCTATATGTCGATTTATGCCCAGACCACCTTCGCCCCGGACGATGCGGGCTGGGTCGGCGCGGTCGCGGTTGCCGTGGTCTTTGCGCTGATCAACCTGCCCTCGGTCGCGACCTGGGCCTGGGGCGGAACGCAGATCCGGCGCTGGCTCAACGGACCGGGCCGCCTGCGGGCGTTCAACTGGACGATGGCGGGGCTGCTGGTGCTGTCGCTTTACCCGATGGTTGTCCCGTCGGGCGACACTACCGGGCCCGGATCGCTGCCCCGGACGCAAATCGTGGAATAAGGGTGATCGGGTCCAATTCCTCATCCGGCACACCGTCGCGGTAAACGTGTTGCAGCAACTGCCCCGGCGCGTCCGGATCATCGGTGTACTGAAAGCAGAACTCGCGCGGCGCGCCGTCCTGCAGTTCCGCGATGCGCGCCGGAAGCCCTGCCGGGTCCACATCGGTCAGACCGTCCAGATCAAAGGGAAACCGATAGCCCTCCGCCTCCAGCATCGCTTCAAGGCCCTGATTTTCCTCGGGGACGCACAGGGCATCGCCCCGCCAGTCTATCCGGTAACGCTCCACGCTCATCGGTTCGTCCCAGACCGCGCTGGCGGTCAGAAGGATCGCATGATCCTCGTTCTGCTCGGTGTACAGCTCCGCCCAACCACAGGCCGAGCGACCGTCGGGATAATAGCAGAAAACCGATGCCTCCATATGCGCCTGCAACTGCGCGCGGGTCAGGAACAGTGCGGCTTGTGCCTGCGCCGGTGCTGCGGCCAAAACGGGCAAAAGCGCCAGGACAAACAGGGCCAGGGCAGTCAGGAATTGCAGCATCACAGGTCTCTCCGCGTCAAAAGGGTTCGGGTCTGCGGAACCATAGGCCGCGCGCGGGATGTGGTCGAGGGGGACGCGATCGCAGGCGATCAGAACGGCACGTCGTCGTCCTCTTGGCCTGCGGCGACGAGGAACCGACCCACCACATGCTTGCTGCCCGCCTTGTCGAACTCGATCCCCAGCTTGTCGCCTTCGACCGAGACGACCTCGCCGTAGCCGAATTTCTGGTGGAATACGCGCTGACCGACGGTGAAGGCGCTGATCGCTTCGGCATCTATGGTCATGGCCTTGGCTTCCGCCGGCTGGCGCGTGCCGTACTGGCCCTGACGCGCTTGCAATCGCCTCCAACCCGGAGAGTTGTAGACATCCGCGCTGGCGGCTTTTTCGTGCAGGTTGGAGCCCGCCATTTCCCGCTCCACCGGGTTGGCCCGGCTGCCGGCACCCCCCTGATGTCCATAGAGGCCGGGGGGCGTCAGCACCTCGACGTGCGCCTCGGGCAATTCATCAATGAACCTTGAGGGCGCCTGGCTGTTCCACTGCCCGTACACGCGCCTGTTTCCGGCAAACGAGATCGTGCAGACCCTCTCTGCACGGGTGATCCCGACGTAGGCGAGGCGCCGTTCTTCCTCCAGACCGGTCTGTCCCGATTCGTCCATGGAGCGTTGCGAGGGGAACAAGCCGTCTTCCCAGCCCGGCAGGAACACGGCGGGAAATTCGAGGCCCTTGGCCGCGTGCAGCGTCATCAGGGTGACTTTCGGCTCCTGATCATCGGTTTCGTTGTCCATGATCAGGCTGACATGCTCCAGGAACCCTTGCAGGTTCTCGAAATTTTCCAACGCCTTCACCAGTTCCTTCAGGTTCTCCAGCCGCCCCGGACCTTCTGGCGTTTTGTCGGTCTGCCAATGGGCGGTGTAACCGGATTCGTCGAGGATGATTTCAGCCAGTTCCACATGGCTGATGCCCCTGGCTGGTCCATCCTCCTCGATCAGCCCATCGGTGGCCGCAACCGTTCGCAGGCCGCCGATCTGCCCGCGCCACCGTGCCAGACCGTCAACCAGGATGCGCAGTTCCTTGCCACCCTTCCCGCCAATCGCCTGCGTCTCCACGCACAGCCGTGCGCCCTCCAGAAGACTCACCCCATTGGACCGCGCCATTTTCTGGATCGTCTGCTGCGCCTTGTCGCCAAGGCCGCGCTTGGGGGTGTTGACGATGCGCTCGAACGCCAGATCATCATCGGGCGAGACCACGACGCGGAAATAGGCCATCGCGTCGCGGATCTCCATCCGTTCATAGAACCGGGGGCCGCCGATGACGCGGTAGGGCAGACCGATGGTCAGGAACCGGTCCTCGAAGGCGCGCATCTGGTGCGAGGCGCGCACGAGGATGGCGATGCTATCGGGACTGATCGGGTCCATATGGCGTGTGCCACGGCCCATCGCCTCAATTTCCTCACCGACCCAGCGCGCTTCCTCATCGCCGTCCCAATGGCCGATCAGACGCAGCTTTTCTCCGTCCTCGCCATCGGTCCAGAGCGTCTTGCCCAGCCGCCCGCTGTTGCCCTCGATCACGCCGGAGGCCGCCGCGAGGATATGCCCGGTGGAGCGGTAATTCTGCTCCAGCCGCACGACATGGGCACCCGGAAAATCCTTTTCGAACCGCAGGATGTTGCCCACTTCCGCGCCGCGCCAGCCGTAGATCGACTGGTCGTCATCGCCCACGCAGCAGATGTTCCTGTGCCCCGCCGCCAGCAGCCGCAGCCAGAGATATTGCGCGACATTGGTGTCCTGATATTCGTCCACCAGAATATAGCGGAACCAGCGCTGGTACTGGACCAGCAGATCGTCGTTGTCCTGAAAGATCTGAATGACATGCAGCAGCAGATCGCCGAAATCGCAGCAGTTCAGCTCCTTCAGGCGGGTCTGGTACAGCGTATAAAGCTGCACGCCCTTGCCGTTGAAGGCCCCATGATCGGCGGCAGGCACTTTGTCAGGCGTCAGCGCGCGGTTCTTCCAGCCGTCGATGATACCGCCCAGCATACGGGCGGGCCAGCGTTTGTCGTCAATGCCCTCGGCCTGGATCAACTGCTTCATAAGCCGCGTCTGATCGTCGCTGTCGAGGATGGTGAAGTTCGATTTTAGCCCGGCCAGTTCCGCATGCTTGCGCAGCAGTTTTGCGCAGATGGAGTGGAAGGTGCCGAGCCACCGGACCTCGTCGTTTACATTGTAGGGCGATTTTCTTAGTCGATCCCGCATTTCCTTTGCGGCCTTATTCGTAAAGGTCACGGCAAGGATTTCTCGTGGAGTCACCTTTCTGACATCAACCAGAGTGGCCAACCGGGCCATCAGTGCCCGAGTCTTCCCGGTGCCAGCGCCCGCCAGCATCAGCACCGGGCCATCGAGTTTTTCAACCGCTTCAAGTTGAGCGGGGTTCAGGCCTTCCAGGTATGACTGATGGCCCGCGCCTGGCCGCACAGCCATTGCACGGGCGGACAGGGAGGTGCTGGCGGCGGCCTCGAAAGCGTCGGAATCGTCAAACTGGCTCATGGGTGCAACGATAGTGCGGGAAACGCGGGAGGGGAAGGTTTGTTCTTATAATGTTCCTGGGTTAATTTTGCAGAGGTCACACTGGGGCCAGCCCCAGACCCCGGAGTTGTACCGGCAAGATGAAAGCGGAGCCGACAATTTTAGACAATTTCGATTGAATCCGAGACGGTTGCGGGGTCTGGTGGGCCATGGATTTGCACACTCACTATCCGGCGCTGAGCGATCTGAAGGCGCGTGCGCGGCGCAGGATCCCGCATTTTGTCTGGGAGTATCTGGATTCCGCAACCGGGCAGGAGCAGGGCGCGCGGCGCAATCGCAGGGCGCTGGATGCGGTGCTGTTCCGGCCTGCCGCGCTGCGCGGAGAGGTCGCGCCGGATCTGTCGTGCAGGTTTCTGGGGCGCGAGTATCAGGTGCCGTTCGGAATCGCGCCTCTGGGCATGTCGGGGCTGATCTGGCCGGGCGCAGAGGCGATTCTGGCCCGCCATGGCGCGCGCGCGGGCATCCCCTACGGATTGTCGACCGTGGCCACGCAGGTGCCGGAGGCGCTGAAAGACGATATCGGCGATCAGGGCTGGTTCCAGATGTATCCCCCCAGGAGCAGCCAGGTGCGCGACGATATGCTGGCGCGGGCCCGCGGCGCCGGGTTTCATACGCTGGTGCTGACGGTGGACGTGCCGGCGGCCTCACGGCGCGAACGGCAGACGCGGGGTGGCTTGGTGCAGCCGCCGCGCCTGACGCCCAGGCTCCTGGCGCAGGTTGCGACCTGCCCCGCATGGGCGCTGGGGATCGGCGCCACCGGCATGCCCCGGATGCGATTGATGGACAGCTATGCGGACGGGCTGTCGACCGGCCCTCTGCCCTCCACTGCCCATGTGGGCTACCTGCTGCGGGCTGCGCCGGACTGGGGTTATGTGGCCGCCCTGCGCGCCGCCTGGGACGGGCCGCTGGTCCTGAAGGGTGTGTGTGAGCCGGAGGTGGCATCGCGTGCCAGGGCCGAGGGTGTCGACGCGATCTGGGTTTCGACCCATGCGGGGCGTCAGTTCGATGGGGCGCCGGGGGCTGCGGCGCTGTTGCCGGGGATCCGGGCGGCAAGCGATCTGCCGGTGATCTTCGACAGCGGTGTCGAGAGCGGACTGGATGTGATCCGCGCGCTGGCACTGGGGGCGGATTTCGTGATGATGGGTCGGGCCTGGCATTATGCCCTGGGGGCATTGGGGGCGGATGGTCCGGCGCATTGGCATGACATTCTGGTCCGGGATATCGTGTCGAACATGGCGCAGATCGGGGCGCGGACGCTGGCCGACCTTCCCGGACGGCTCTGGCGCGATTAAGGTTTTGTTAACCTTTGTTAAGAAATGCCCTGTGCAAAGCCCTTCGCCGCTCTTATCTCAGGGCGATGACCGAAGCCGATGCCATTCTGATCCTGTGCGCCATGCTGGGCGGCGAGCCGGAGTATCGGGCCGACTACACGCTCGACGCCATCTCGTCCTATGTGCGCGTAGATTGCATCACCGATACCCACGCCATCGAGGTCGGACTGGATCGCTCTCGCGGGGTCTATGACAGCCTGCATCAGGCCACGTTCAACGCGTATCTGACTGACCGGCTGCCGATGGTGATCCTGATCGACACCGACGGGATCGAGAACCAGTACGAGTTTCAGGTCGAAACGGTCGCGCGCCAGTCTGGCGTTGATTACGCGGTCTGGGACGAGGATCGCCTGATCCGCTGGCAGATGACGGCGCCGTTCCGCGCGCGCCTGTCGCAGGGACCTGTGCCGGATAGTTAAGACTGTTAACCTTTCCTGCTTCTGCTTGCCCTCACGTCCGCTTGCGTCCAAGAATGCTGCAACTGCATCATAGGGGCGCGTCTGTGTGTCCTTCCGCTTCGTTACTTGGGGACATCCGACCATGGCCGACTTCCAGAAGATCCTCATCGCCAACCGGGGCGAGATCGCCATCCGGGTGATGCGTGCCGCCAACGAATTGGGCAAGCGCACGGTGGCTGTCTATGCGGAAGAGGACAAGCTGAGCCTGCACCGCTTCAAGGCGGATGAGGCCTACAAGATCGGCGAAGGCATGGGGCCGGTCGCGGCATACCTGAGCATCGAGGAGATCATTCGCGTGGCCAAGGCCTGCGGCGCGGATGCGATCCATCCCGGCTATGGCCTGCTGTCGGAAAATCCCGAATTCGTGGATGCCTGCTCCGAGGCGGGCATCAAGTTCATCGGCCCGCGCGCGGACACCATGCGGCAGTTGGGCGACAAGGCCTCGGCGCGGCGGGTGGCTGTGGAGGCGGGCGTTCCCGTAATTCCGGCGACTGAGGTGCTGGGTGACGACATGAAAGCCATCGCCAAAGAGGCGACGGAGGTCGGCTATCCGTTGATGCTGAAGGCAAGCTGGGGCGGCGGCGGGCGCGGGATGCGGCCGATCGAGGGGCCCGATGAGCTGGAAGAAAAGGTGCGCGAGGGCCGCAGGGAGGCCGAAGCCGCTTTTGGCAATGGCGAAGGCTATCTGGAGAAGATGATCATCCGCGCCCGCCACGTCGAGGTGCAGATCCTCGGCGACAGCCATGGCGCGATGTACCACCTCTATGAGCGCGACTGCTCGGTCCAGCGGCGCAACCAGAAGGTGGTGGAGCGTGCGCCCGCGCCCTACCTGTCCTCCTCCCAGCGCGAGGAAATCTGCCAGCTTGGCAAGAAGATCTGCGAGCACGTGAACTACGAATGCGCCGGTACGGTCGAGTTCCTGATGGATATGGACTCGGGCAGGTTCTACTTCATCGAGGTGAACCCCCGTGTGCAGGTGGAACACACCGTCACCGAAGAAATTACCGGCATCGACATCGTCCGCGCGCAGATCCTGATCGCGGAGGGCAAATCGCTGATGGAGGCCACGGGGGTGGCGTCGCAGTATGACGTCAAGATCGACGGCCACGCGATCCAGTGCCGGATCACCACCGAGGATCCGACCAACAATTTCATCCCCGACTATGGCCGGATCACCGCCTACCGGGGGGCCACGGGCATGGGCATCCGGCTTGACGGCGGCACCGCATACAGCGGCGCGGTCATCACGCGCTACTACGATTCTCTGCTGGAGAAAGTCACCGCCTGGGCCCCCACGCCCGAAGCCGCCATCGCCCGCATGGACCGGGCCCTGCGCGAGTTCCGCATTCGCGGCGTCTCCACCAACATCGCCTTCGTCGAGAACCTGCTCAAGCACCCCACCTTCCTCACCTACCAGTATCACACCAAGTTCATCGACCAGACGCCGGAGCTGTTCGATTTCACCCCCCGCCGCGACCGCGCCACCAAGATCCTGCGCTACGTGGCCGACATCACCGTCAACGGCCACCCCGAAACCCAGGGACGGCCCCTGCCCGCCGCCGACCTCAAGCCGCCGCGCCCGCCCGTCACCCCGGTGACCGCGCCGCCCGATGGCACCCGCACGCTGCTGGACGCCAGGGGCCCAGAGGCGGTGGCGCGCTGGATGACAGACCAGAAACACCTGCTGATCACCGACACCACCATGCGCGACGGGCACCAGAGCCTGCTTGCCACCCGGATGCGCTCCCTCGACATGATCAAGGCCGCACCCGCCTATGCGCACAATCTGCCGGGCCTTCTGTCCGTCGAATGCTGGGGCGGCGCGACCTTCGATGTGGCCTACCGCTTCCTGCAGGAATGCCCGTGGCAGCGCCTGCGCGACATCCGCAAAGCCATGCCCAACATCATGACCCAGATGCTGCTGCGGGCCTCGAACGGCGTCGGCTACACCAATTACCCCGATAACGTGGTGCAGGGGTTCGTCAAACGGGCGGCAGAATCCGGCGTCGACATCTTCCGCGTCTTCGACAGCCTCAACTGGGTCGAAAACATGCGCGTCGCGATGGACGCCGTGGGCGAGACCGGCAAGATCGTCGAGGGCACGATCTGCTATACCGGCAACATCCTCGACCCTGCCCGCGCCAAGTACGACGTGAAATACTACGTCGCCATGGCGAAAGAGCTTGAGGCCGCAGGCGCCCACGTCCTCGGCCTCAAGGACATGGCGGGCCTCTTGCGCCCCGCCGCCGCCGAGGTCCTGATCCCGGCGCTGAAGGACGCCGTCGATCTGCCGATCCATTTCCACACCCACGACACCGCCGGCGCGGCCTGCGGCACCATCCTGGTCGCGTCGGAACAGGGCGTGGATGCGGTCGACTGCGCCATGGATGCGCTCTCGGGCAACACCTCCCAGGCCACTCTTGGCACGGTCGTGGAATCCCTGCGCTTCACCAAGCGCGATACCGGCCTCGATATCGGCGCGATCCGCCAGATCTCCGACTACTGGGAGGCCGTGCGCGCCCATTACGCTGCGTTTGAGTCGGGCATGCAGGCCCCCGCGTCCGAGGTTTACCTGCACGAGATGCCCGGCGGCCAGTTCACCAACCTCAAGGCGCAGGCGCGCTCCATGGGGCTGGAAGACCGCTGGCACGAGGTGGCGCAGATGTACGCCGACGTGAACCAGATGTTCGGCGATATCGTGAAGGTCACACCGTCGTCCAAGGTCGTGGGCGACCTGGCGCTGATGATGGTCAGCCAGGGCCTAACGCGGGCGCAGGTCGAAGATCCCGCCACCGATGTCTCGTTTCCCGACAGTGTCATCGGCATGCTCAAGGGCGATCTGGGCCAGCCCCCCAACGGCTTCCCCAAAGCCATCGTCAAGAAGGCGCTCAAAGGCGAAAAGCCCAATCTCGAACGTCCCGGCAAACATCTCGACCCCGTCGATTTTGAGTTCACCCGCAAGGACCTCGCGGCGCAACTCGACACTCAGATCGACGACGAAGACCTCAACGGCTACCTGATGTATCCGAAGGTTTTCACCGAATACGCCACCCGCCACGCCGAATACGGCCCGGTCCGCACGCTTCCGACGCGCACCTTCTTCTATGGGATGGAGCCGGGCGAAGAGATCGAGGCCGAGATCGACCCCGGCAAGACCCTCGTCATCCGCCTGCAAGCCGTGGGTGAGACCAATGAGGAAGGCGAAGTGAAGGTCTTCTTCGAACTGAACGGCCAGCCCCGCACCGTCCGGATCCCCAACCGTCTGGTGGCCGCGAACACGGTCAAACGCCCGAAGGCCGAGCTTGGGAATGCCAACCACATCGGCGCGCCGATGCCCGGTGTTGTGGCGAGTGTCGGTGTTACAGCGGGCCAGAAGATCAAGGAAGGCACGCTGCTGCTCACCATCGAAGCGATGAAGATGGAAACCGGCATCCACGCCGACCGCGACGCGGCGGTGACGGCAGTGCATGTGTCGCCCGGCGGCCAGATCGACGCAAAGGACCTGCTGGTGGAATTGGAGTGAACGCAAACGCCCCGTCGCAACAGCGGATCACAGATCTCCAGCAGGTGCCGCCTCTCGCCGGGCCTCTGCCGGAGGGATCAGCCTGAGGGCGCGTCGGTGACCGCGTCGATGTTGGTCTGAAATTTGTCAGTGGCGTTTGCGTGCGGATAGGGCTGGTCGGGCACCGGGCAGGCCAGAAACCGGCACAACGGCTCCCATCCGCTCCCAAGCTGATAGGTCAGAAGCCGGTCGGGTCCGAACGCGGCCTGAACCTCCGAGATGTTCTTTTTGTAAACGGAAATCATGTGATCCCGATCGTCGATCCGGCCGCCAAACACGCCGTCGCCGATCAGCTTGAGCCCGATGGAATCCGGATCATCGCTGGTCCGCAGTATCGGCAGAATTGTCTTGTCCATGCTGCGATACCAGTCATCCGCATCCCGCACCGAAAGTATGATCCTGGCCTTCGGGAAATGCTCGCTCAGGTCCCGCCAGAAAAACGCGCCGGGCCAGTCTACGGTTGACCTGTATTCGGAAAAGACCTGATCCCAGTCCGGGATGTCGCCTGCCGCTGCGGCGCGCCAGATCGCGACCCGATCTTCGTGAGGCAGCACCTCGAACATGTGGTAGCATGGGCCAAACCCCAGTATCTCAAGCGCCCGTTTGAGCGACTTTGTACCTGTGCGGCCGAACCCCGCACCAATGACTGAAAGTCCCAAATGAAGCTCCCCGGTCTTTGTGTCGCGCCCGCGCGTGGGCATCTGGCCACGCAGGGTGTCGACGGGCATCAGCGGGTCAGGATCTGGAGCCGGATCGCGTCAGCGCGCATTGATCCCACGGCGATCCGGGCCTGCGGTTTTCGCCCCGGCCGCAGCCAGAACGTCTCGCTTCAACCTCTACCATATCCCTAACAGATCCTTAACAAAAATAAATTTCCTTTTGGATTTAATGGGTAGGCAATTCTGTCAACCTTGAGCAACCTGTCCGAAGCCGCGGATCAAGGCCCTCCACAAGCACGCGTGACTTGCCTGTCTACCCGGTATCCGCCACGCTCGCAGCCATGGACCCGACCTTCCACAAAGCGCTGATCTTCACCGATCTCCATATCACCGCCGCGGGTGAGACGATCATCGGCCTCGACCCCGCCGCGCGGTTTTCCGAAGGCCTCGCCCACGCCCTGCTCCGCCATCCCGATGCCCGGCACCTCATCCTCCTCGGGGATCTGGTGAACAGCGGGACGCAAGCCGAATACGAGCGGCTGTTGCCGCTTCTGGCCGATTGTCCGATCCCGATCACCGTCACCATGGGCAACCACGACCTGCGCCCTCACCTGCACGACGCCTTTCCGACGGCGCTCGACACCGACGGCTTCGTCCAGACTGCGCTGGATTCTGGGGCCGCTGAGACTGCTGATCCTCGACACCCACGACTATGATGACAACGCCCCCCTGGAACAGGACGGCTGGCTCTGCGCCACCCGTCTGGCATGGCTCGACCGCGAGCTGGCGCGCGCCGGGCAAGACGGCAGGGACGTCGTCGTCTTCACCCATCACCCGCCCTGCCCCACGGGCTTCTGGGCGATGGATGCCATCGGGCTGGCCAATGCCGATGATCTGCTCGACCGCCTCCACGCGGCACCACAGGTCCGGCACCTGATTTGCGGCCATATTCATCGCACCATCCATGCCAGCGCGGGCGGTCTTCCCGTCACGATCCTCAAAAGCCCCTGCCACCAGCTGCCCCTGCATCTTGGTCAGAGCACATTCCCGGAGCCGGTCGATGAACCGGGCGCCTATGGCATTCTCCTGGCCCTCGAACACACCATCGTCGTCCATAGCGAGGATTTCGCTCTCTTCTCCCGTTGGCCCGCGACGCGCCTGAGAGCGCTCAAAATCGCCCAACCGGGACATCCGCGCATTTACCTCTTGCGCGGCCTCCGTTCTCTTTATAGGAAACGCGCACACTGAAGTGAGCGGGTGTAGCTCAGGGGTAGAGCATAACCTTGCCAAGGTTAGGGTCGGGCGTTCGAATTGCCTCACCCGCTCCAGTTTCAACCACTCCTGCCCCGGTGGTTTTCGACAGGGTCGCCTTTGCGGGCGGCCTTTCGTCGTTTTGAGGGGTGGGAGAGTGCCACAATACTCTGTGATGCCGCCCTCCGGTGCAGTCTCGATCGCCTGCGAGCAGCTCTCGGCTATCACGCTCGACACGGTGACCGGCCGAGGGTCGGCCTCCGGCGCCAAGCGCTCTGACGGGATGTGCGCGTTTCACTGACTGTGGATTTCCGGCAAGGGGTGCGCTGCCCTTCGCCGATTGCGGCCTTCCCAGCGCCGCACCCCGCGCCTATAACCCTCGCGAATATGAGGACCCCGCGCCCGTAACGGGTGCTATCAGCAGGAGCCACCCATGCGCGCCGCCCAGATCACCCGCAAAACGGCCGAGACGGACATCTCGGTCGAGATCGCCCTTGACGGCACTGGCAGCTACGACAACCTGACCGGCGTGGGGTTCTTTGATCACATGCTGGATCAACTGGCGCGCCATGCGCTGATCGACATGAAAGTGCGCTGCACGGGCGATCTGCATATCGACGATCACCACTCGGTTGAAGATGTGGGCATCGCGCTTGGTCAGGCGTTGAGCCAGGCGATGGCCGACAAACGCGGCATACGGCGCTATGGCGAATGCCACCTGCCCATGGACGATGCACTGGTGCGCGCGGCGCTGGATCTGTCTGGCCGCCCGTTCCTTGCGTGGGACGTCGATATGCCAACCGCCAAGATCGGCACCTTCGACACAGAATTGGTCCGCGAATTCTTTCAAGCTCTCGCCACCCATGGCGGTATCACGTTGCACGTCACGCGGCTTGCGGGTTTCAACTCGCACCACATCGCGGAGGCCGCGTTCAAGGCCGTTGCCCGCGCGCTGCGCGATGCGTTGGAGGTGGATCCGCGCAAGGCCGATGCGATCCCGTCCACAAAGGGTAGCCTCTGAGCGGTCTATCCGCCGGTCGGGTTGGTCCCGGAGTGGCCTGACCCTTCTTCCTTCCCGTCCCATGTGGCACGATCCCAACAGCCTGATCGTCCCAAACACCCCGGAGTTGCCCCAAATGGGAACAGTTTTGATCGATTATGACGCGGGCAACCTGCACTCTGCTGAGAAGGCGTTTCAGCGCATGGCGCGGGAGGTCGGATCGGGCGCGCTTGTCGTGACCTCCGATCCCGATGTCGTCGCCAAAGCGGATCGGATCGTCCTGCCGGGAGACGGTGCGTTTCCCGCGTGCCGCAGGGGGCTGCAGGGCATCGACGGGCTGGAAGAGGCGCTGTTGGAGGCGGCAGAGATCCGCGCCGTCCCGTTCCTCGGGATCTGCGTCGGCATGCAGATGATGACCACTTGGGGCCGCGAATACGAGGACGTCGCGGGCTTTGACTGGATCCCGGGAGAGGTGACACCGATTGTCCCTTCAGACCCAGCTTTGAAGATCCCACATATGGGTTGGAACGACCTGGTGATCGACACGCCGCACCCGGTTCTGGAGGGAATCGCCACGGGCGACCACGCCTACTTTGTCCACTCCTACGCTATGCAAGTCGCTGATCCTGCGCATCTTTTGGCCCACGCAGATTATGGCGGCGATGTCACCGCGATCGTGGGGCGCGACGTGATGGTTGGCACGCAGTTCCACCCCGAAAAGAGCCAGGCCGCTGGCTTGCGCCTGATTGCAAATTTCCTGAGCTGGCGGCCTTAACCGCCTGTGCAACCCGCACTTTCAGGTGCGAGCCGGGGCAACAAGTCCTTCAAATCTGGCCTCTGACGGATCATTGTCTGCTGATGCCTTTCCGGCGCCTAACCGCACATCACGCTTCCATGGCTGCGACATCTGATGAGGAGGCTCCCGTGATCCGGTGGCCGCACCTTGACCGCACTGACGGGCTTGGACGAGACGGCTGTTCGCCTGTCGCAGTCACAGACGCTCAGCCGTCAGTCGCAGAACCCCAAACGCGCAAGGGCGGGCCGCGAAGCCCGGCCCCTGTTCACTGAGGGCAGCGTCCTAATTTACGCGGCTCCAGCGCCCGCCTTCCCGGCAGATTCCAATGCGACAGCCCGAGACCACCAGAGTGTTCCCGCTCATCTGCAAGCGGGAGTTATACGTGCTGTCGCGATCCGGCGAATACAGCCGCCCGCGAAACTCCGAGCCGCTGTGCAGGCGCGTGTCCCAGATGATCTGACGCCCCACGTTGGGCGATTGCATCACATTGCCGGCGCCGTCATAGGCCTGCACCAACACACCGCAATATGCGTTCCCGCAGGCCGCCACCCGGATCAGACCGGTGTTGCCATTGTCATCGGCTGCCGTGCGCCAGTCGCCGGTGATATCCTGCGCCATGGCCGCGCTCGCCATCACGAAAAGCGCACATGCGCTGGCTAGAAATTTGTTCATTGTGACCTCCCAAGTCTCGATACTGCGGACGTGAGGCCAACAGCCGCGCATTGGCAAGCGTGACGTTGCGATCAAATGCGATGCAATCCGCTTGCCGGAGCGTGCCGGTTGCGCGAAAAGCGGCGCGTCATCTGCCAAAAGGACCGCGACCCATGATCCTCTATCCTGCCATCGACCTTAAAGACGGCGATGCCGTGCGGCTGTTACGTGGAGAGATGTCGGAGGCCACGGTGTTCAACACCGACCCCGCTGCGCAGGCGCGGGCGTTCCAGGATGCCGGCTGCGAGTGGCTGCATCTGGTTGATCTGAACGGCGCATTCGCGGGCGAGCCGATAAATGGGGCGGCGGTTGAAGCGATCCTTGCGGCTACATCAGTGCCGACGCAACTGGGCGGCGGGATCCGCGATATGGCGACGATTGAGCATTGGTTGGGCCGCGGCATCGCTCGCGTGATTCTGGGCACCGTGTCGGTCGAAAATCCCGATCTGGTGCGCGAGGCGGCCCGCGTCTTCCCCGGCAAAATTGCCGTGGGAATTGACGCCCGTAGCGGCCGTGTCGCCACCAAGGGATGGGCAGAGGAGACGGACGTGATGGTCACAGACCTGGCGCAGATGTTTGAAGACGCAGGCGTCGCGGCGATCATCTACACTGATATCGACCGCGACGGCGCCATGGGCGGCCCGAATGTGGAGGCGACTGCAGCCCTCGCCCGCGCCACATCCATTCCCGTGATCGCCAGTGGCGGCGTGTCGTCGCTCGGTGATCTGAACGCACTGAAGGCCACCGGCGTCATCGCAGGCGCGATCTCGGGCCGGGCGCTCTATGACGGTGCGCTGGATCTTCGGGAGGCTCTAAAGGCCCTGATTCAGGGACCATGACGTCGTCGCGGATCAAACGTTCTGCTCCTGTCAGACCCCTCCTGCGCGAGTTTCGCGTCGTCGCAGTTTTGCTGGCTGCATCGGTGGCGGCCCGAACAGATACGGGACGGCGGGCGGGGCGAGGTGCAACGCACCAGCGTCGTCCCCGTCTTCCCCCCGCGCCCACATTCCCCTAGAACACCCCCATGTTGAAAACCCGCATCATCCCCTGCCTTGATGTCGCCGAAGGGCGAACCGTCAAAGGTGTCAACTTTGTCGATCTGATCGACGCGGGCGATCCCGTGGAACAGGCGCGCGCCTATGACGCCGCCGGCGCGGATGAACTGTGTTTTCTGGACATCAAAGCCACCCACGAAAATCGCGGCACCATGTATGATCTCGCCACTCGCACGGCCGAGCAATGCTTTATGCCACTGACCATCGGCGGCGGCGTGCGCACTGTGGAGGACGTGCGCGCGCTGCTTCTGGCTGGGGCCGACAAGGTCAGCTTCAATTCCGCCGCCGTGGCCGATCCCGATTGCGTCGCCCGCGCTGCCGACAAATTCGGCTCCCAGTGCATTGTTGTGGCCATTGACGCCAAGACAGTAAGTCCGGGAAAGTGGGAGATTTTCACCCACGGCGGTCGCAAATCCACCGGCATCGACGCGGTGGAATTCGCCAGGACCGTTGTGGCCAGGGGCGCGGGAGAGATCCTGTTGACCTCCATGGACCGCGACGGCACGAAAGCGGGTTTCAATCTGCCGCTGACAAAAGCCGTTTCGGACGCCGTTTCGGTGCCTGTCATCGCAAGCGGCGGTGTCGGCACGCTTGACCACCTTGTCGAAGGCGTGACCGAGGGCGGCGCGTCCGCTGTGCTGGCCGCCTCCATCTTTCACTTCGGCACCTTCACCATAGGGCAGGCCAAGGCCCACATGGCTGCCGCCGGCATCCCCGTGAGGTTGACATGAGCCTTCCCCCCGACACGCCGCTGCACCGATTGGCCGGCACGATCGCTTCGCGCAAAACCGCGGATCCTGACACCTCCTGGACCGCGAAACTTCTGTCAAAGGGGCCCGAAAAATGCGCTGAGAAGTTTGGCGAAGAGGCCGTAGAAGCGATCATCGAAGCCGTGAAGGGCGACACTGCGGCGCTGACGGCCGAGGCCGCGGACGTTCTCTATCACCTGCTGGTCATGTGCGCGGCGCGCGACGTGACGCTGGACGACATCGAGGCCGAGCTGGATCGCCGCCATGGCACGTCCGGCATAACCGAGAAGGCCAGCCGCTAGAGTTTTGAACTGATGATCCCGGTGTTGAAACCGCCCATCCGCAACTCTCCGAACAGGCGTTGATATTCGATCTTCGGGCAGCGATCCTCGATCACGATCAGGCCCGCGTCTTCTGCCCTTCTGGCGGCCTCCGCGTGGCTGACGCCGATTTGCATCCATATCACCTTGGGCGGAACCGGCATCGCGAGAGCGGCCTCCACAATGCCTGGCACGAATTCGGACCGTCGAAAGATATCAATAACATCCACAGGGTCCGTGATAGCAGCCAAATCGGCCACAACCTCGGCCCCGAACAAGTGCATGCCCACGTGCACCGGGTTTACGGGCACCACGCGAAAGCCTTTCAGCATCAGGTACCGGGCGACATAATGGCTCGGCCGGACCGGATTGGGGGAGACGCCCACGCAGGCAAAGCTGCGCATCTCGCGCAGAATACGGCGGAGCAGATCATCTGAGGGCGACGTCGTCATTGCCCCGATATAGCAGACAAAAAAGGCGCCCGCAGCGGATTTTTCACCGGCGGGCGCAAGTCTGGAACGAGGGACAGTAAAGGGTCTGCGGTGTTCCAATTCCGCAGCGCCTTAACGATAAATGGGGATCGGATTGCTCAGATAAAGGGGTGGCACGAAGATGTGATACCGGCGCCACCCGCTCAACGCCCGTCAGTCGAAAATATCCTCGATCTCGTCGATTATCTCTTCAAAAACCTTTTTCCACACCGTTTTACGCCGCGTCTTCTTCATTGCCTTAACGGGTCGTGCTGGCGGGGCAAAGCCATGGGGCGCACGCCGCTCGGGACTGCGCTTGACCGTGTCGCGCCGCTGCTCGGGCGGTCTGAGCCACTTCATCTCGTGCAAAGGCGCGCCGCAGGCGCCGCAGGCCAGTTCATGCCCATCGCGGGCCGTCAGCCTCAATGTCTGCCTGCGACCACAATAGCAGCAGGTGGCGATCTTGGTTTGGTACATGGGTTTACCCTTTTGTCAGGGCATATAGTGCCACCGCGGCAGCGTTCGAGACGTTGAGCGATCCGAAATCGCGCGCAAACGGGATTTGGGCCAATTCATCGCAAAGCCCGCGCGTGCGCTCGCGCAACCCAGGCCCTTCGGCGCCGAGGACCAGCGCAATGTGCGACTCCGCGTGACGGGTGGCCACGGCAGAAATATCCTCCGCCCCCTCTTCCGCGAGGCCCACCATCCAGAAACCATCGGCCTTCAACGCCTCCATCGCGTCGCCAAGATTGCCGATGCGCGCGTAAGGCATCCGCTCCAACGCGCCCGAAGCGGTCTTGGCCAAAGCGCCCGTTTCAGGCGCGGAGTGTCGGGCCGGAGCAATCACCGCCCGCGCCCCAAAAACCTCGGCCGAGCGCAGGATCGCGCCCACGTTGTGCGGATCACTCACCCGGTCGAGCAAGACAACAACGGACCGGCCTTCACCGCCCCTCGCCAAGGCGCGCCAATCGCCCCAGTCGAGCGGCTTGACCTCCACCGCAGCGCCCTGGTGGACAGAGCCCGCGTCCAGCGGCACCGGAAACTTGCGCGGATCGGCTATCTCGACCTCGATTCCGCGTGCGGAAATCGCGTCGGCCAATTTGGCTTGCGCATTGAGCGACACGACAAGCCGCAGCACCTCGCGGTCCGGATTGGACAACGCGTCGCGCACAGCATGGAGGCCGAAAAGCCACAACGTTTCCGCCGCCGCTGCGCGCTTGCCACGCTCCTTATCGATCACCCATGTTGGTTTTTTTGCCATGACACCCTCCGCCACCCTTACTGCGCAGCACGGGCTCCAAGCGCAAGTCCGCATTCCCGCTTGACCCCCCTGCCCGTCGCCGATATTCCGCGTCCAGCGTCTCGGCAGCCACTGGCATCCGGGGCCGGATGGGCGACAGGCCGCAAGGTGTGGCAGGGGACTGTAACTCCCTCGAGGAGACTCACGCCTGGTTCGATTCCAGGGTCGCCCACCATTTCTTCCAAAAAGCCAATGACTTAGACCGGACTGAGCATCGGCAGGCCACGAAGGTCGGAAACATCATGCAACTTGCAGCAAATCTGTGCCCCCTCCCGGCAGGTCATATTCTACTTCCGCTGGCCCATACCATGAAGCTGGCATCCTGAGGGACGCAGAAGTGAGGCGAAGGTTGTCTGACGACAGCGCCACTTTGACCGCCCCAAAGGTCGCAGCAAGACTAGAATCGATGGGCCTGCCCCGCCACATTGACCATGGACCAACGCGGGAGAGAGCTTTTGAGAACCCATGCAGAAGCCGTCGTCATCGGCGGCGGCGTCGTCGGATGCTCCATCCTGTATCACCTTGCCAAGGCGGGGTGGACCGACGTGGTCCTGTTGGAGCGCGATGAGTTGACGAGCGGCTCCACCTGGCATGCGGCGGCCAACATCCACGGGTTGCACGACAGTACCAATATCTCGCGCCTCCAGCACTACACCATGACGCTCTACAAAGAGTTGGAGGAGGAGACGGGGCAAAGCTGTGGCGTGTTTCAACCCGGATCATTGTACCTCGCTCAGACCGAGGACAGAGAACACCAGCTGCGCCTGCAGGAAGCCAAAGCGCGCCGCTATGGCATGAATTTCCACGAAGTCAGCCGCGACGAGGCAGAGCGATTGCACCCGCTGGTGGACTTCGATGGCATTCGCTGTATCATGTATGAACCCGATGGCGGCAACGTCGACCCCTCGGGCGTCACCAACGCCTATGCCATCGGCGCGCGGCAACGGGGCGCTGAGATCATCCGATTTTGCCCCGTCACTGGCACCGAACAGCAACCTGACGGCACATGGATTGTCCGGACGGAGAAGGGCGATATCCGCACCCCTTGGGTTGTGAACGCGGCGGGTCTTTGGGCCCGTGAAGTCGCTGCGATGGCGGGGGTGTTGCTGCCGCTGATACCGACCGAACACCAGTATTTCGTCACCGAATCCATCGCTCAGATTGCAAAGATGGACCGCCGCCTGCCCTCCGTCGCTGACCGCGATGGTGAGTATTACCTGCGCCAGGAAGGCCATGGACTTCTTGTTGGAGCCTACGAGAGGGACATGCGATTCTGGGCGGAGGACGGCACGCCGCAAGGTTTCGGGCATGAGCTGTTCGCCGACGATCTCGAACGGATCGAGCCCAACATGATGCGCGCGATCGACCGGGTCCCGGTCGTGGGCGAGGCTGGCATCAAACGGGTGATCAACGGTCCGATGATCTGGTCGCCCGACAGCTCTGCCCTTTTCGGCCCTGTCCCGGAGCTTAACGGCTACTTCTGCTGCTGCGGTATCATCCCCGGCTTTTCGCAAAACGGTGGCCTCGGTCGCCTGGCGGCTGAATGGATGGTCGAGGGCGAACCGACGCTGGACCTCTTCGGCTGGGACATGGCCCGCTACGGGGCCTGGGCAGGCAAAGCCTTCACGAAAGCCCGCGTGGAGGACCAATACGCGCATCGTTTCAAGATCCACTTCCCCGGCGAGGAACGCGAAGCTGGCCGTCCCGTCCGCACGCGCCCTGCCTATGGCATGCAACAGAAGCTGGGTGCGAAATTCGGGTTGAACTACGGCTGGGAACAGCCTGTATTCTATGATGAAACCGTTGCTGACAGCGCGGGCTACGAGCGCCAGCCCTGGTGGGATGTCGTGGGCCGAGAGGCACGCATGGTGCGCGAGCAGGCGGGGATTATCGACATCTCCAACTTCGCCAAATACCGCGTCGCTGGCCCCGGTGCGGAGGCTTGGCTCAACGCGCTGTTCGCAAATCGCATGCCTCGGGCCGTTGGCCGCTCCTGCCTTACTCCATTGATCGGCAAACGCGGCGGCGTTGCGGGCGATTTCACCGTGACCAAGCTGGCTGAGAATGAGTTCTGGATCTTCGGCGGCGGTGCGGCAGAACGGTACCACCTGCGCTACTTCCGCATGATCCCCCTGCCCGATGAAACCACGTTCGAGAGCCTGACGGACGCAACCTGTGGCTTCAACGTCGCAGGGCCCGAAGCGCGTAACCTGTTGTTTCGCCTCACCAATGCAGACCTCTCGAACGAGGCTTTTCCGTTCTTCCGCTCGCGCCGCATCTCCGTTGCGGGGGTCGATTGCGTGGCGATCCGCGTGTCGTTCACTGGCGACCTGGGCTGGGAATTGCACTGCGCGGAAGCCGACCAGATCACCCTTTATACGGCCCTTCTGGATGCAGGAAGGGCGGTTAACGCGGGCCCCGTAGGCTCTCGTGCGCTGATGTCATTGCGGCTTGAGAAAGGATACGGGTCCTGGGGCCGCGATTATTCACCGGAATACTGGCCGCAGGAATCCGGCCTCGCGGGTCTCATCAAAACCGACAAAGATTTTCTGAATAAAACCAGCTGGTTGACTATTGCAGATAAGCCTCCGCGGGAAGAAATGGTGCTGCTCTCCATTGATGCAGACACGGCAGATGCGACCGGATCCGAACCGATCTTCGCAACCGACGGCACGCCCATCGGCCAGGTCACCTCCGGATCCTACGGATACAGCGTCACTCAATCGCTTGCCCTGGCCTACCTCAAAGCCGGCAGCGCCAAACCCGGCGACATCGTCCAGATCGCAATCCTTGGTCGACCGCATACCGCGCGTGTGCTGCACCAGCCGCCGTTCGACCCAGAGGGACACCGGCTGAGGGACACGCAGTAACCCCGTGACGCGCCCGGTCGTTTGCCGCTATAGTCCAGGGAAAACGAACCCCGAGCAGCGGAACCCTCCGATATGGCGCAAACGCCAAAGTTTAACGTGATGATCGTCGGCCAAAGTGGCCGCCTGACCTATGAGGCTGTGCTGTTTGCGGCCTCGTTCCGAAAGGCCAACCCCGACTTCCCGGGCCAGCTTTTCGTGGCGGAACCGCAGCCTGGTCCGCGCTGGTCGAAGGACCCGCGCATGAACGACACTGCGGCCCGCGCCTTGTTGGAAGAACTTGGCGCAACCATCATTCCGTTCCAGAATACTCACTTTGGAGAAGAGTATCCTTACGGCAACAAGATCGAAGCGCTCAAGGCTCTTCCGCGCGGTGAGCCGTTCGTCTTCTTCGACACCGATACCTTGATCCTGGGAGATCTCACCAAAGTCCCATTCGACTTCGATGCGCCATCCGCGTCCCTGCGCGTCGAAGGCACATGGCCGCAGTTGGAACTCTACGGTCCCGGCTATTCCGCCACTTGGAAATCACTTTACGATCAGTTCGGCCTCGATTTTCAATCCTCCCTCGACATGGCGCAGCCCGATGAATACTGGCGTCGCTACCTCTATTTCAATGCTGGCTTTTTCTACTTCAGATGCCCGCATGAATTCGGCCAGCGCTTCACCGACTACGCCGTTACGATCCGACACAACGGTCCGCCCGAATTGATCTGCCAAGTGCTCGACCCATGGCTCGATCAAGTGGCCCTGCCACTCGTCATCCATTCGTTTGGCGGAGGGCGCAACGCGCTGGAACAAGGCTGGCTCGACGGCAAAACCTCTTGTCATTACAGGGTTCTACCGCTGCTCTACGCGCGCGAAAGCCAAGCTGTTGTGGACACGCTAGAGGCTGTTGCAGCTCCAAACAAAATCAAGAAGGTCCTAAAGGCCTATGAGCCGATGCGCCGGATGATTTTTCAGCGCAAAGGCGAAAAGGCGCGCGCCTTGTTCGATCAAGCTAGGCTTCCCCGCAAAGAGCAACAGATCCGCAACACTTTAAAACGCGAGAAACTCTGGCTCCGATAAGCAGCCCGCATCTTCATCCTGCCAATTACAACTCAACCCTACCTTGCCAACAGTCGCTGCCGCCGGCGCGCGCAGGCTCCGGTCGCACCGGGCACCGGACTATAATCCACACCCCCCTGGGCGTGGCCCATTTTTGGACAGTAGCGAGATCACCCTGCGGAGGCCGGCTCTTCCTTCTTGCGTTCGGAGTAGATCGTCAATGGCTGCGCATCGGAATTCACTGCTTCCTCGTTGACCACGACCTCTTCCACACCTTCGGCGCCGGGCATGTCAAACATCGTATCCAGCAAGATGTCCTCCATGATGGACCGTAATCCCCGTGCGCCGGTCTTGCGCTGGATCGCACGCTTGGCGATGGCATTCATCGCGTCGTCGGTGAAGGTCAGCTTCACGTCTTCCAACTCGAACAACCGCTGGTATTGTTTGACCAAGGCGTTCTTGGGCTGCGTCAAGATCGTAACCAAAGCGTCCTCATCCAGATCTTCCAGCGTGGCGATCACGGGCAGACGACCCACGAACTCAGGGATCAAGCCGAACTTCAGCAGGTCTTCAGGCTCCAGATCCTTGAAGTACTCCCCGACGGATTTGCTTTCCGGGTCCCGCACATCGGCACCGAAGCCCATGCTGGACCCCTTGCCACGCTGAGCGATAATCTTATCCAGACCCGCAAACGCGCCGCCGCAGACAAACAGGATATTCGTCGTGTCCACCTGCAAGAATTCCTGCTGCGGATGCTTGCGCCCACCTTGAGGCGGCACAGAGGCCACCGTGCCTTCCATGATCTTCAGCAGCGCTTGCTGCACGCCCTCACCCGACACGTCGCGGGTGATCGAAGGGTTGTCGGACTTGCGAGTGATCTTGTCGACCTCGTCAATGTAAACGATACCGCGCTGTGCGCGATCGACGTTATATTCCGACGCCTGCAGCAGTTTGAGAATGATATTCTCGACATCTTCTCCGACATATCCAGCTTCAGTCAGCGTCGTCGCGTCAGCCATCGTAAACGGAACATCAAGAATCCGCGCCAGCGTCTGCGCCAGCAACGTCTTTCCGCAGCCCGTGGGCCCGATCAGAAGGATGTTCGATTTCGCCAGCTCGATCTCGGATTTTCCGGCGTTATTCAGACGCTTGTAGTGATTGTGGACGGCAACCGACAACACGCGTTTGGCGTGGGCCTGGCCGATCACGTAATCGTCCAGCACGCCGCAGATTTCCAGTGGGGTCGGCACGCCATCGTCGCTTTTCAACCCGGCTGACTTCGTCTCTTCCCGGATAATATCCATACAAAGTTCAACGCATTCATCACAGATGAAAACAGTGGGCCCCGCAATCAGTTTGCGTACCTCATGCTGACTCTTGCCGCAGAACGAACAATACAGGGTATTCTTGCTGTCTCCGCCAGAATTGCTTGCCATTTCATCCACCTCACGCAGATTGCCTTGCGGGTTTGAGCCACTGCAATCCAGTCCTTACTTACGAGTTTCAAGTAGCCTAGAACACGCCCGCTCCGGTCACAATCGTAAATTCCCCGACCGCTTGAAACCCGCGCACAAAACGACGGCCCCATCTCTGGGCTCGTGTCGGATCATGCAGCAGGATCTTCGCCGCGCTTATCAACGATCTCGTCCAGGTGACCCCATTCCTTGGCCTCTTCCGGCGTCATCCATAGATCACGATCCAGCGCACGCTGGACTGAATCATAGTCTTGCCCAGAATGGTTAACATAGAGTTGATACAGGCGCTCTCGCGTCTTCTCGATCTGGCGGGCGGAAATCAGGATGTCGGATGCCATACCGCGCGATCCGCCAGAGGGCTGGTGCACCATGACCTCGGCATTCGGCAAGGCAAAACGCATGCCTTTCTCACCACCAATCGCAATCGCAGAGCCCATCGAGGCCGCCATGCCGCAGATCAGCGTCGATACCTTGGGACGAATGTATTGCATCGTGTCGTAGATTGACATGCCGGCGGACACCTCTCCACCGGGGGAATTGATATACATGCTGATTTCCTTGGACGGATTTTCCGACTCTAGATGCAGCAATTGTGCCACCACAAGGTGGCTCATGCCCGAATGGATCGGGCCGTTGATGAACACGATCCGCTCCTTCAGAAGGCGCGAAAAAATATCATAGGCGCGCTCACCCCGGCTGGTCTGCTCAACCACCATCGGGACAAGGTTGTTCTGGAAGTACTCTACGGGATCGTGCATCGGGCCTGCCTTTGGATGTCTTCGTTACGTCTGAGTTTATGTGCGCCCATGGAGGGCCGCAAGGGCACCATGGGTTGAATTCGCCCTGGCCGACCAATCCTCCGGCCACAATAGCCGCCAATCTATGACCAAATCGTTTCCGCCCACCCGCTCCGCAGTTCCTTGGTCGCTTGGTCTGCTTCGCCCCAAAGCAGGCCGGGATTAAGCCACGCGCCGCACCTGCGAGTTGCCCGAGCAGGATCACCCACTTGTGTCTCAATTCCCCCCACTACCTGCGCCACCGAGTGATGACCGAGGGGGAGGTTTTGCGCACTGTTCTTGGTCGCCATTCACCTGTCGGGGCAGAGAAAGTTGACCAGTAGGTCTGCTGGCGGACCTACTGTAATGGTTGGATGGAGATGCGGCCACACGCCTGGGCAAATTATGGACGGGAACTGGATGCGATGAGTCGTGTGGACGGTCTTGAGGCCGCGCAACCGCTCCAAAGGGATATCGACGTGTGCGACGGTTGAGTGCGACGGCATGACCCGGCATTTCGGTTGCCACGCGAGCGCCAGCAATAGTCCGAAGGTCATGGATTTTGCCGCGGATTCTGCCTTTTACGCCCGAGGTCATCAGGGTGCACGGGGTGGAGCCACCGGGACGTTGACGCACAACTTGAAAGATATCATCGCCCGGGCGCGAGCGGACGCGTAAGAACAAGTACCCACCCCAAGTGCTGGGTGACTCAACCGACTCGATCCTGCGCACAGTTCGAAATGCGCCGAACAATCAAAGCGTTGAATTGGTCCGGGTCAGGCAGGATTGGGACAGCGTCGCCTGGTCCAACGCGAAGCACGGATTTGATTCGATTCCGGGTAAATATTGCCATGCTGACGGAATGTTCCAAGCGATTGGGGAGAAAAGTTCGATAAATGATATTATTTGGGCAACGCTTGGCGCAATTTGGCTATTTTCTGTAAATTTATTGAACTTATCCTTAGGCAGCCCTTTGGATAATTCAGCCTCTCCGATACCGAAATACACCCGTTCCGGTGGCGATCAACTCATCCAGATCATCCCTGACCTCCGCCTCTGCATAGAACGTCGATTTTCCCCCACCAACCCGCCGTGCCTCTGCGACCAGGCGCGTGCCTTTGGGCCGAGACAGAAAGTTGACGGTCAACGACAGCGTGAGAGCCATCTTCGGCGCCGTTGCGTCACCGGTGTAACACCCGGCATAGCCCATGGCAGTGTCCATAAGCGTCGCGTGAATGCCCCCGTGCGGCAGCCCTTGCCGGTTCGACAAATGTGGCCGGAGCGGTATTTCAACCACGGCGCGATCCTCCTCCCACAGGGTCAGGGTATAGCCAAGATGGGCTTCAAGCGGGTACGGTGCTTCGCGAAGATCGGGCCGCAGATCGCTCATCCCAGCGCCTCCAATCCGGCCTCGGCATAGAGTGGCACAAGCGCCCCGAGCTTGAGACCGCGGTCGGGATCCGACGCGTTTCCATCCAGTGCGCGCTTCTTCACGCCTTGCAAGATTGCGGCCATGCGAAAGAAGCAGAACGCGACGTAGAATCCAAAATTGTCAATTTTGTCCAATCCCATACGGTCGCAGTAATCGGCCACAAAAGTTTCGTCACTCGGCAATCCCTGTGTACCTCGGTCCACTCCGCGCAGGCCACGCCCTTGGTCGCCCGGCGGCATTTGCCATTGCATGATAACACTGGCGACATCGGCGAAAGGATGGCCAAGAGTTGATAACTCCCAGTCCAAAACGGCGCGTATATCGGCACTGTCCTGAGCGAACAGAAGGTTGTCGATCCGGTAGTCACCGTGCACCAAAGTTACCCGCCCGTCGTCGGGTGGACAAGCGGCGCCCAACGCGCGCATGAGTGTGTCCATAGCTGCAACCGAGCCGGTCTCGCTTGCGCCATATTGTAATGTCCATCGATCAATCTGGCGGCGAAAATAGTTCCCGTGCGGGCCGTAATCTGCCAAGCCAGTGGCATCAAGATCAACCCGGTGAATCGCCGCAAGGATGCGACCCATCTCATTGAAATACTTGTGCCTTTCCGCCTTATCGATGCCCGGCAAACGCGGATCGTCAAGACTGCGCCCCGGCACATGCTCCATGATATAAAACACAGATCCGATGACCGTCTCGTCGTCACAGAACGCCAGCATCTCTGCGACCGGCACCTCGCTTGCCAGCAAAGCCCGCTGCACCCGGAACTCTCTGTCCACCGCATGAGCAGATTTCAGCAGCACACCGGGCGGCTTGCAGCGCAGCACCACGGATCGGTCCGCACCCTCGATCAAATATGTCGGGTTAGATTGACCGTCCGCAAACTTACTTGCAGAAACAGTGCCTTGTAAGCCGACATTCATGTCGATCCAGGCGACTGCGGCTGCAAACTCTGCTTCGGTCATGGAGCATCGTTGGAGTATTTGCGCAATTCTGCCCGCGCAACCTGACGACGGTGGACAGCGTCTGGCCCATCGGCCAACCGCAACGTCCGAAGATCCGTCCAGATCCGAGCCAGGGGCGTGTCCTGGCTCAGACCAGTAGCGCCGTGCATCTGCATTGCTTCATCAACCACACGCAGCGCCATCAACGGTGCCTGCACCTTCACCTTGGAGATCCATGGTTGCGCCGCACGAACGCCCGCATTGTCCATCATCCACGCCGCTTTCAAGCAAAGCAATCGCGTCATCTCGATATCAATCCGGGCATTTGCGATGATGTCATAATTCGCACCCAGATCCACCAGGCGCTTCCCGAAAGCCTCGCGCGAAAGCCCTCGTTTCACCATCAACTCAAGGGCGTACTCCGCCCGCCCTATGGCGCGCATACAGTGGTGAATACGGCCAGGCCCAAGGCGACCCTGCGCGACCTCAAATCCGCGTGCCGCGCCAAGCACCACTGCCTCCAGAGGCACGCGAACGTCCGTGAACCGGATATGCATATGGCCATGCGGCGCATCGTCGTGGCCAAAGACCTCCATCGGGCGTATCTTTTCGATCCCCGGCGTGTCAGAGGGCGCCAGAAGCATCGTATGGCGGGCGTGCTTGGGCCCGTCAGGATCGGTGCAGGCCATGACGATATAGAGCGCACAGCGCGGATCGCCTGCGCCTGTTGCCCAATACTTCTCGCCGTTTAGGACCCATTCTTCACCCTGCCGTTCGCATTTTAGCGAAATTTGAACGGCATCGGAGGACGCAACGTCAGGCTCCGTCATCAGATAGGCGGACCGTGTCACGCCATCCATCAGATCCGGCAACCAGCGCGTGCGTTGCGCGTCGGAGCCATAGCGCTCCAACACTTCCATATTGCCGGTGTCCGGAGCATTACAATTGAAGATTTCTGGCGCGATGGACACGGCGCCCATCTCCTCTGCCAGATGAGCATACTCGACTGTGGATAACCCATAACCCTCATCGGAATCGGTCAGCCAAAAATTCCACAGTCCTGCCGCCTTCGATCTTTCTTTCAATGATTTTAGGATTTCCACCTGCCGGTCCGTCATGGCAAACCGATCACCCGAAGCGTGCTTTCCAACTTCGGCGTGATACTCCAAATCCAGCGGCGCGATGTCGTCGCGCACCATGCGGCGCACGGCCTCCACCAGTGGCTTCACGCGGTCAGAGACACCCAGATCCACTACAGCAACCTTTCTCGCACCGCAGCATACTCTGCCGCCAAGCGGTCCACCAGCGCGGACACCGGCCCCACTGACTTTACCGCGCCGATGCCCTGGCCGGAGCCCCAGACCTGGCTCCATGCTTTGGGCTTTGAGGATCCGTCCGCAAAGCTCATTGATTTCACATCCGCGCTGTCCAGCGCATCGGGGTCCATGCCGGCCGCCGCGATTGACGGCTTTAAGTAGTTCCCGGAAACTCCTGTAAACAAAGAAGATGTTACGATGTCTTCTGCTGAGGAGTCCGCGATCATCTGCTTGTACTGGGGCACAGCGTTCGCTTCGTCCGTGGCGATGAACGGTGAGCCGATGTAGGCCAAGTCTGCCCCCATCGCCTGGGCCGCCAGAACTGCGCCGCCGGTCGCAATCGATCCTGCCAGCAACAATGGCCCGTCGAACCATTCGCGGATCTCCTGGACCAGCGCGAAGGGCGATTGCGGTCCCGCGTGACCACCCGCCCCGGCCGCCACTGCGATCAAGCCGTCCGCGCCCTTGGAAATCGCCTTCCTGGCAAATGTATTGTTTATGATGTCATGCAAAGCCAAACCGCCGCAGGAATGCGCGGCCTCGTTCACCTCAACCCGCGCGCCGAGGGACGTGATCCAGATCGGCACGTTCCACTTGGCGCAGATCTCAAGATCGCGCTCCAGCCGTGTGTTTGACCGGTGCACGATCTGGTTCACCGCATAGGGTGCTGCCGGCGTGTCGGGATTGGCCTGGTTCCACGCGTCGAGACTCTCGGTGATCGTCTTCAGCCACGCCTCAAGCGCAATCGGATCGCCGTCCTTCTCGCGTGCGTTCAGCGCCGGGAATGATCCTACAATGCCCGCGCAACACTGCGCGATCACCAAGGCAGGGTTGGAGACGATGAACAGCGGGCTTCCCACGACTGGCAGGCGCAAACCTCTAAAAACGCTTGGTAATTCTTTGGGTTGCGGCATAAATGTCTCCCTCCACGCGACGCTAACCTGCGCACGGGCACGCGGCAAGACACCACCCTTGCCAAATCGCGTGCGTAAGCGAATTGTACGTTACGTCATAAGGAGATCCCCATGCCTGACGGTCAAACGCGCCACACCGGTCCTTCGCTCGCCCCATTTGACTGGGCCGATCCGTTCCATCTCGACGATCAGTTGAGCGAGGAGGAGCGTATGATCGCCGACAGCGCGCGCGCCTATGCCCAGGACAAGTTGCTGCCGCGCGCCAACGATGCGTATCTCAATGAGCATGTGACGCCCGAGATTTTTGCGGAAATGGGCGAAATGGGCCTGCTGGGTGTTACAATACCCGAAGAATACGGCGGCCTTGGCGCAGGCTATGTGACCTATGGTCTTGTCGCCCGCGAGGTGGAACGGGTGGACAGCGGATACCGATCCATGATGTCGGTGCAATCATCGCTGGTGATGTATCCGATCCACGCCTATGGCACCGAAGACCAGCGGCAAAAGTACCTTCCCGGCCTTGCCGCAGGCACGTTGATCGGATGCTTCGGCCTGACGGAACCGGACGCCGGCTCCGACCCCTCCGGCATGAAAACCGTCGCGAAAAAGACCGACGGTGGTTACGTCATCACTGGCGCGAAAATGTGGATATCGAACTCCCCCATCGCGGATGTCTTCGTGATTTGGGCCAAGTCCGAGGCGCACGGCGGAAAAATCCGTGGTTTCATTCTGGAGAGGGGGATGAAAGGTCTCAGCGCCCCGAAAATCGGCGGCAAACTCAGCCTGCGCGCCTCTGTCACCGGAGAGATCGTGATGTCTGATGTCGAGGTTGGCGATGACGCGCTTCTGCCCGATGTCGAAGGTCTCGAAGGACCGTTCGGCTGCCTGAACCGGGCGCGGTTCGGGATCGCGTGGGGGGTGATGGGCGCGGCAGAGGACTGCTGGCACCGCGCCCGTGACTACGGGCTCAACCGGGTGCAGTTTGGCAAGCCGCTGGCCCAGACGCAGCTGTTTCAAAAGAAGCTGGCGGATATGCAGACCGAGATTGCCCTGGGGCTGCAAGGCGCCCTTCGCGCGGGCAGGATGCTTGAGGATGGCACCTGTGCGCCAGAGATCATCTCTTTGATAAAACGCAACAATTGCGGCAAAGCGCTGGATATCGCACGTCATGCACGCGACATGCATGGCGGCAACGAAATCATGGCAGACTATCACGTCATGCGCCATTCCCAGAACCTTGAGACGGTCAATACCTATGAGGGCACCCATGACGTACACGCCCTGATCCTGGGTCGGGCACAGACCGGGTTGCAGGCATTTTTCTGACGTAGGTTGACGCCAATCAAGGCGCCGCGTGAAGTTTCGGTGCACACACCCGATATCACGCACAAATCGGAAGGGACGAGGATGACTGAGGTTCACTTTTGCGTCAAACGCACGGGCGAAAACGCATTGCGTGTCACGGTGTCCGGCGCACTGGACGCGGTCGCGATGGAGGCCGCCCTGCAAGCCCTCACCCTGGAGATGGAGGGGATGGAGCACGGCGATATGTTGTTGATCGATGAGGGAGCGGAATGGCCGTCCATCGGCGCGATCGGCGTGGAACTGCGGCACTGGCCGCAACTTTTGGTCATGATGAAACAGCTCGACCGGGTGGCGCTTGTCACTCGCAACTCGTTGTTCCGCACTGCTGCAACCATCGAATCTGCCCTTATACCGGGTTATGAGATCCGAAGCTTTGACGATGAATCGGCCGCGACCAGGTGGCTGACGGAGGCCGCCGCAACGGATTAGCGCGCGTCCGAGCCCTCATTGGCGGTTGCGCTGGGGCTCTCACCCGGATCGGGCTCAGCATCCGGACCTGTTTCGGGCTCCGCCACCGGCGCGACTTCAACGGGCGCAACCGATGGCGCAGGCAGCGCCAACGCTTCATCGGCAAACTGCTCCGGCGTCTCGGGCAGAATGTGACCGGTTTCCGGATCAATCGTGACCCGTGGCTTCACGCCCAACCCGTCGATCACCTCGTTCAACTCCGCCACCAGCCGCACAAACCGCGTGCGGTCGGTCTCGATCGTGACCTCAGGACTGTTGGACTTGCCGCCAAAAAGAAACTTGAACATGAGCACGCTCCGCGCGTTGAATGACTAAGGCACCTTCCTACCCCACACCACATCGCTGCGACACCCCCTCTCGCAACCGGCCTTGGCAAGCCCGCGCAGAAAAGTCAAAACGGGGCAAAGGGGATCAAGCCATGCGGATCGCGACGTTCAACATCAACGGGGTCAAGGCCCGCATCGATGCGCTGGGACATTGGCTCGATGACCAGAAGCCCGAGGTCGCGCTCCTGCAAGAAATCAAATCCGTCGACGAAGGCTTCCCGAGGGAGATGATCGAAGATCGTGGGTACACTGTCGAAACACACGGGCAAAAAGGCTTTAACGGTGTGGCGATCCTCTCCAAACTACCACTGGAGGACATCATCCGTGGCTTGCCGGGCGACACGGATGACGAACAGGCCCGCTGGATCGAGGCGACAGTGATCGGCGACGTCCATCCCGTACGGGTCTGTGGGCTCTACCTGCCCAACGGCAACCCGGCTCCCGGTCCGAAGTATGATTACAAGTTGGCGTGGATGGCGCGCTTTCATGCCCATGCCTCATCCCTTCTGCACTCCGAGATGCCGCTTGTGATGGCCGGCGACTACAACATCATCCCCCAGGACGCCGACGCGGCAAACCCCAAAGCCTGGCAGGACGATGCATTGGCCCTCCCGCAAAGCCGGTCGGCTTTCCGTCAAATCGTCAGTCTCGGGTTCACGGAAGCCTTCCGGGCCTGCAACCAGGCTCCGGGAATGTACTCGTTCTGGGACTACCAGGCCGGCGCCTGGGACCGTAACGACGGTATCCGCATCGACCACCATTTGCTCAGCCCTGAGGCCGCAGACCTGCTCACGGACTGCTGGATCGAAAAAGACGTGCGCGGCCGTGAAAAACCCTCCGATCACGTGCCGGTCTGGATCGACCTCGCGGCCTAGGAGGCGCTCGCCTGTTCATCTTCCCAAAGACACATCAATCCAGCCCTGTCCCCGCCCATCTCCGCAGGAATTGAGGCACGCCACGGGACGGTGGGTGGGGCGAGGCCGCAGGCCAGCGTCACCCAACGCCCCCCGGAAGAACCATATCTCCCATCGAGTCAATCGCCCTTGCCCCTCCCGTCGCGTCCCGCGCTGAACTCTTGTCGCCCGCCGCACCTAGGCTCACGCTTACTAAGCCCCCGCACAAAGCGGGGCAGCAACACGGGAGCTCTCACCATGACCAATCGCCTGATCGCGACCACCGCCGCCCTCTTGGCCACCACGGCCCTCAGCGTCACCGCGCTCAACGCCGAAACCCTGCGATGGGCCCGCGCGTCCGAAGCGTTAACGCTCGATCCACACAGCCAAAACGAGGGACCGACCACGACCCTCATGCACCAAATCTACGAGCCGCTGATCATCCGCAACATGGCCGGAGAGATGGAGCCTGCGCTGGCCACCTCGTGGGAACCATCGTCCGAGAACCCCAACATCTGGGTCTTCCAGATCCGCGAAGGCGTGACATTCCATGGCGGTGAGGCATTCGATGCCTCCGACGTCGTGTTCTCGCTCAACCGCGCGATGTCCGAAACATCCAATTACAAAGAGCTGCTGTCCGGCGTCACCGAAGTCCGCGCCACCGGTGATTTCACCATCGAGATCGAAACCGATGGCCCCAATCCGCTGCTTCCCAACAACCTCACCAACATCATGATGATGGATGAGGGCTGGTCGGTGGAAAACGGCGCCGAAAATGTGCAGGACTATGCCGCCGGCGAAGACACCTTCGCCGCGCGCAACGTTAACGGCACCGGCGCTTTCGTGTTGGAATCCCGCGAGGCGGACGTCCAGACGGTGCTGCAGGCCAATCCGGACTATTGGGGCATCGGAGAGTTTCCACTGGATGTAACCGAGATCATCTTTACTCCGATCCAGAACCCCGCCACGCGCCTTGCTGCGTTTCTCTCGGGCGAGGTGGATTTCATCCAGGACGTTCCGACGCAGGATCTTGAACGGGTGGAAGCCGCCGACGGCATCGGCCTCGGCTCCGGCCCGCAGAACCGGGTGATTTTCTTCGGCCTCAACGTCGGTGCCGAGGATTCTGGAGCGTGACACCGTCGAGGGGGCCAACCCGCTCGCCAACCCGTTGGTGCGTCAGGCCATGGATATCGCGATCAACCGCGAAGCGATCCAGACCGTCGTGATGCGCGGTCAATCCGCACCTGCGGGTGTCATCTCCCCGCCACCGGTCAACGGCTGGACGGCCGAACTGGACGGCTACCCCGCCAATGACGTCGCCGCCGCGCGGGCGCTGATGGCCGAGGCAGGTTACGCCGATGGCTTCGGCATCCAGCTGGATTGCCCCAATGATCGCTACGTCAACGACGAGGCGATTTGCCAGGCCGCCGTGGGCATGTTCGCCCAGATCGGCATCGACGTGACCCTTTCGGCTCTGCCCCGCGCACAGCACTTCCCGCTGATCGCAAATGGCGAGACAGACCTCTATATGCTGGGATGGGGGGTGCCGACGTATGACGCGGAATACATTTTCAACTTCCTCTACCACACCCGCAACGAGGGGCGCGGATCCTGGAACGGCACCGGCTTCTCCGACCCGCAGATGGACGAGATGATCGTGTCGCTGTCCTCCGAGACAGATCTTGATGCGCGCAACGGCGTGATCGCCGATCTCTTCGCGATGGCGGAGGAGGATCTGATCTATCTGCCGATCCACAATCAGGTTCTGAACTGGGGGATCTCGGATGCTTGGACCACGCTGGTGGACGCAGACGATCAGGTGAAGTTCAAGTATTTCGAGTTGAACTGAGCCACTTGAGCGTCTGAAACCAGGAGGCCCGGAGGAGCAGTTCTTCGGGCTTTCCTGCAGAGATCTCGGATCGCCCAGGCCCGGACTGGTCTTGCTACACATTGTAGGACAGTTTTACAAAGAAAAAATCAGAGGATCTGAAGCCGAATTCCGGCGAACATGGTGGCAATGTGCGCTGAATAAATCGCTACAGGAATGCCGCAATCTCGGGGGTCAATCATAATCTCCCTCACCATAACTCGCCACAGGAAGTGGATCAATCTAAGCGGGTTGATCAGTTGCAAGACGTTCCAAGCGCGCATGTATCCAAGCAAGTGCAACGCCACGTTGAACAGAGAAATCAACAAAACGAAGAAACGCCGCAGCAGATAGAGACATCTTATAGAGGTGCACCACCTTGTCTGCTGGTTCAAGAGTGGATGCGCTTCTCCACTCTGACCATATCGCCCATTCTCGGGCGTGACAGCCTGTTCTCAAAAGAATGACCCGAGGGCCTCCCCCCGACCGGCTCTCTTGATACAGACCTGTCAAACAAACGCTGCGCGCTCTGACACTGGTGCCGCAGCACGAAACACCGCGACCATGACGATGGCATACAGGACGTGGCCGACCAGCGCGACCCAGGTGATGCCCGTGAAGCCAAGGAAGAACGGCAAGCCTGCCACTGTCGTGATCCCGCCAATGGCGAATATCCACAGGCCGAACCCGTAAACAGCCGAGGGAAAGAACCAACCCAGCTTGTCGCCCACAACCCGCACCCAGACGGGCTTGAAGATGAACAGCCAGCCAATGGGATAGCCCACGAGGCCGACCAGATAGAAGTGAACGACGTATCCCGCGAAGGTGCTGTTGGGTAATCCCAGCGCCCCCAACAGGCTGCGCGCCAACCCATGCGGTGACAGGTTCGCAAAGCCCAGTGCAGGGCTGATCACCTGCCCCCACAGATCAAACGCGATAGTGGCAAAAAATCCCGCCACAAACATCAACCCGAGCGTCGCTACGTTGAGTTTCGGAAGCGCTCCAGAAGCGGAGTCAGCGTGTGTGGTGTCAGTTGCGGTCATGGTGTTGGTCCCTTTCGGCATATACGATCCGCCGGTCGTTGCTCTGACGGCGTCCGTGATGTGTCCTGCATCCCGCTTAGTCCCCACGCTTCCGCCTGTATATGCACGCCGCCTTTACATTCGCGTCATGAAATATTTCATGATCTATGAATATTGTGGTAAATCAAGAGATAACCAAGACGCGCGTTCTAACACCCCTGCCCCGCGATGCCGCCCGCGTGAGCGCGCGTTATGACTTTACTCCTGTCCGGTGGCGCTGCGATGTTGACCTGCGTCAATGTGCGGCCGCGATCGCTCGGGCAATCTCGAAGGCGCAAAACCCGTGCGGACACTCTTGAAAGGACTGCCCAATGTTTACTTCCATCATCGTCGCCATTGACGGATCAGACGCCTCGCACAAGGCGCTCGACACCGCGTGTGGACTTGCGAAAGCATTCGGGGCCGAGTTGCACCTCGTTCACTCACCACAAGTGGAAACGACCGCCATCGCCGTAGGTTTTACCGTGGTTGAATCATCCGTCACGCCCGAGCAGATCAGAGACGCCGGGGCCAGCGTGATGGATGCCGCCGCCGTGCGCGCGACAGAGCTTGGTGCCGCACCGGCGAGCCAGACCATCGGGCTGGATGAGCCTGCCGATGACATCCTCAACGCCGCCAAGTTGAACGACGCGGATCTGATCGTCATGGGCCGCAGGGGGCTTGGGGCCGTGGCAAGCCTGTTTCTGGGCAGTGTGTCGCAAACTGTCAGCCGCGGGGCTGAGTGTTCCTGCCTGACAGTAGCACATTGATCCGGTGACCGCGCATTAACCCGGCCATTCGCCGATGTTGGGCTGGACGCCACCGACGTTTGCCGTTCAAATCTGCCCCAACAAGAGAGGGCCGTCTCAGAGGGTCTCCCAACCGTGTGTTGAGGACAGAATGCAGGAAATCTCCATACGGCACGGCGCGCGAATGGCCAACCGGATGCTACAAGTGTTGTCGGCTTGCGGTCTGGCCACCCATGCCCCCGGAAACGGGGACTGTGCGATCACCGGCCATGATATCCCGGAGTGGGGGCTGACCGGCGGGCGGTCCGGCCGCGGACATCGCGGCTGGCCGCGACTGGACGGTGCGCCGCTGGACGTCGATTGGCTGCTGGCGCGTATCGAGGACGGCACGATCACCCGTCTGCGCATGACGGAGTCGCTGTGCAATGTGGCGCTGCTGCCGGACCGGGCCGCCGCAAATTCGATCTTCGACGCGGCCGGTCAGGCGCATTATGAAACGGGTCCGAACGATATGGTGATCCATGTGCGGCTTGAAGATGTGATGGAGCCGGGCCGAAATGTCGGCTACGGCCCCCTGCCCCTGTCGTGGTATCGCACGTTGCTTGCGGATACCGGGTTTCGGCCCGTGTTCGTGGGCCAGTTCGGGACCGACACCTATTCCGACGCCCTGAAGGTGGCCTTCCCCGATGCCGTGATCCTGGAGGGCGGCTCCGTTCTGCACGACTTCCAGACCATCCGTCACGCCCATAACGTCGCCGTGGGGATCAGTACATTCTCCTGGCTCGCCGCCTGGCTCGGTGCGCAGGGCCAGATCTTTCAGCCCGTCATCGGCATGTTTCATCCCCTGCAGTACCCCCGGATCGACATGCTGATGGACGATGATCCCCGGTTCCGGTTCGACCGCTTCCCGCAACGCCAATGGCTGGCGGATGCAGCGGCGCTGGACGACGTGATCCACGGCGGCGCAGGTCCAGAGCGGATGACGCCTGCGGATGTGATCGCCCTGCGCGCGGAGGCCACGGCCCTTGCTGCCCCGGAGACGCGCGCGTGGCGGGCCCGGATGGAAGCGGCGTTGAGCGCCTGACGTCCCGCAGCACCGTAGCCCTCCTTTTTTGCTGGCGTCGCGCGCGCGCGCGGGCCAAGCTGCGCATCCGGACGCTGACACACTTCGCGGACCGACGAAATCACTTGAGGAGACCCCGCACCGATGACCCGTTTTCTGACCACAACCGCTCTGGCCTTACTGATCGCAGGTCCATCCGCGGCCGAGATTTTCCGGTGGGCCGCAACCACGGATCCGCAAACCATGGACCCGCATGCGGTGTCCTCTGCGCCCGTCCTGGGGTTCCTCAATAACGTCTACGAGGGCCTTGTGCGTCGGGGCCGTGATATGTCGATTGAACCGTCCCTGGCGGAATCGTGGGAGCCGCTGCCCGATGGCGCGGGCTGGCGCTTCTTTCTGCGCCAGGGCGTAACATTCCATGACGGCGCGGCGTTCAACGCCGATGACGTTCTGTTCAGCTACCAGCGCGCAAGCTCCGAGCAATCAGACGTGGCCAGCTGGTTCGCCGTCGTCTCGGATGTGCAGATTGTCGATGAGTTTACCGTCGATATCCTGACCTCCACCCCGCAACCGATCTTTCCCGACTCCATCGCCAACTGGATGATCATGGACAGCGATTGGGCCGAAGCCAACGGCGCGCAGGAACCCTCCCGCGATACCGAGAATTTCGCCACCCGCAATGTCAACGGCACCGCCGCTTTCATGTTGCAATCGCGCCAGCCCGATCTGGAGACGGTCCTTGTGCCCTTCGACGGCTGGTGGGGCGAAGTGGAGCACAACATCACCGAAGCGATCTTCACGCCGATCCAGAACTCCGCCACCGCCGTCGCGGCGCTGCTTTCGGGCGATATCGACCTGATCGACCCGGTCCCGGTACAGGACGCCCCGCGCGTGAACGAGGCCGATGGTGTTTATGTTCTCGACGGGATCGAGGCCCGCGTGATCATGTTGGGTTATGCCCATGACCGTGAGACGCTGCGCAATGGCGAGCCGAACATCTTTGCCGATGTCCGCGTCCGTCAGGCCGTGGCTCATGCGGTCAATGTGCCGGCGATCTTGCAGGCAATCATGGGTGGCACGGCGGAAGAGGCAAGCCAGTTGGTCAGTCCCGCGATGCGCGGTTATTCCGAGGCGCGCGCGGCTCGACCCGAGTTCGACCAGGACCTCGCGCGGTCCCTGATTGCCGAGGCCGGAGCAGAAGGCGCGGTGTTCTCGCTGTCGTGCCCCAATGACCGGTACCTGAACGACGAGGCGGTGTGCCAGGCGATCGTCGGCATGTTGGCGCAGGTGGGCCTGACCGCGACGCTCGACACCATGCCTGTGGCCAACTACTGGCCCGAGCTGCGTGCCGATAACTTCGATATGTATCTGCTGGGCTGGTCGCCCGGCACGTTCGATGCCGAACATCCCCTGCGCTTCCTTGTGCATACCAGTGATGAAAATCTCGGGACTTGGAACTTTGGCGGCTATTCCAATCCCCGCATCGACGAAATGCTGCCGTTGATCCAGTCCGAGATCGATGACGATGTGCGCCAGGGTTTGCTTGATGAAGCGGCGGCGATCGTTCAGGATGATGCGGTCTACAACACCATGTATGTCCAGCCCCTGCTCTGGGGTGTGGCCGATGGAATCGAGCTGACGCAACGCCCCGACAACTTTTTCATCCTGCGGTGGGTGACGGTGGGGGCGGAGAATTAACGGCCTCGAACCGGCTTGCGCCGGTCCGACCGAGCGGGAGCTAGCCCCCCCGAGTTGTGTCGGCAAGATGTACAGAGGGTGTTCCCCATCGGGAGCGCTCCGGGATCAAAAAAGGCCGGGCGCATTTGCCCGGCCTTTCACGTGTGACCTTTGTTGAGTTTCTAGAACCCGAAACTGAACCGCCGCGCCAGGGTGATCCCCACAATTGCGTGACGCGCATTGCCCTGCTGGACAATCGGGCTGTCAGCGGCGGAATTTACAAATTCGCTGATCTCCAGATCGCCGCGCAGGGACCAGTCGTCGTTCAACTGCCGTTCCACCCGCATATCGAGACCCATGGACACCAGGCCGCCGTCTGCCTGATAGGCACTGAAAGCGCTGGCGCTGGCCCCGGCCTCTGCCGCCGTCACGCCAAAGTAGGTGTTGGCATAGTCATCGGATCCGAAGAACAGACGCGGCCCGACCGAAATTTCCCAGTCATCGCCTGGACGCATGATGTAATCCGCGCCCACTTCGCTGACCAAAGCACCATGGCCGATCACGCCATACCGAGCATCCGCAAAGACGCGGTAGGATCGGCCCTCGTATTGTGCGCCAAGGCCCATTTCGACGGACAGATCAACGTCTTCCAGCCCGGCAAGCTCAGGGAAATCGTCAGCCGACCGGCCGGGCACGATGCGGAACGCTCCGCGCACGCGGAACCCTGTGGTATCGCGGGCCACGCCCGGCGTCCCCGAGGAGATCGGGCCATAGGTCAGCGCCTCAAGCCCGAAGCGGCCGATAGGACCGACGGTGTAATCGTCGGATCCGAAATAGCCCGGCCGGACCCGCGCGCCAAGACCGATTTCGCCCGAAAGGCCAAACTCCTGCGCCTGTACCGCGGCGGGCGCACTTAGGCCTGCACCAAAGGTCATCGCAAGGATTGCCGCGACGTGCGTTGATTTGATCATCATGTCTCTCCACCCCGCATCACCCGGCGGTCCGCTTCACTGCGAGTCGCAGCCCGTGATAACTCGAACCGTTATATAGCGTCGGATCGCACCCGGAAAAGGTCTTATCTTGAAGGCGCGCGGCCTAAGCTGCTTTTGTCTTGATCCCCGCGCACCTGAGGCGTGCGGGCCACAACCGCTGTGCCCCTCCCTTGACCCTTCCCACGACAATGCCCACAACCGATTCATGCTTGGTTTCATCGTCAGACGTGTATTGCAGTCGGTTCTGGTCTTACTGGTTGTGGGGCTCATCGCTTTTGCGATGTTTCGGTTCGTGGGCGACCCGGTGGACTCGATGCTGGGACAGGAGCGGACGGTGCAGGATATCGAAAACCTGCGAGAGGCATTGGGCCTCAATAAGCCGTTCTTCCTGCAATACCGGGATTTCCTCGTGCGCGCCATTCAGGGCGATTTCGGGATTTCGTATCGCCAGGGCCGTCCGGTGGCGGAGATCATCCTGGAGCGCCTTCCCGCCACGCTTGAATTGGCGCTGGTCTCCGGCGGCATCGCACTGACATTGGGCATCGTTCTGGGCATCTTCACTGCCATCCGTCGCGACGGCATCCTGGCCAATGTGATCATGGCCACCAGCCTGATCGGAGTATCGCTTCCGACGTTCCTGATCGGGGTACTTCTGATCTACGCCTTCGGGGTCGGCTTCGATATCCGCATTCCGTTCACGGACGTGACGTTCAACACCGGCGGCATGCCCACCTTCGGACGAGGCGATACGGTGGATTATGGCTGGTGGACGTCGGGCCTGACGAATTGGGACGGATTGCAGAGCATCATCCTGCCTGCCATCACTCTTGGCCTCTACCAGATGACGCTGATCATGCGCCTTGTGCGGGCCGAGATGCTGGAAGTGCTGCGCGCCGACTACATCCGCTTTGCCCGTGCGCGCGGGCTGTCGGACCGGGCGATCAACTTTCGCCACGCGCTGAAAAACACGATGGTGCCGGTGATTACTGTGACGGGCTTGCAGCTGGGCTCCATCATCGCGTTTGCGATCATCACCGAAACGGTCTTTCAATGGCCGGGCGTTGGATTGCTGTTCATCAACGCGGTCCAATCTGTCGATATCCCCGTCATGGCCGCGTACCTGATGCTGATCTCGGTCATGTTCGTGGCGATCAACCTCCTTGTGGACCTTCTCTATGTGGCGATTGACCCGCGATTGCGGGTGGACGGGAAAACGACATGAGCGACCTGCCAGAGCCGCCGCTGGTTCCCAAAGCCCGGGCACAATCTCGCCTGGCGCGCGCGCTGGACAGTGATGTGGGCTACGCCTTTACCCGCTCGCCGATTGCGATCATATCGGCGTCGGTGACGGTGATCATGGTGCTCGCCGCAATCTTCGCGCCGCTGATCGCACCCCATGATCCGTTCAATCCCGCAACGCTGAACCTGATGAACGGGCTGTCCGCCCCCGGTGTTCCGAACCAGTTTACCGGGGATACATTTGCGCTTGGCACCGATGATCAGGGCCGCGACGTTTTCTCCACCATCCTGTTTGGCTTGCGGATATCGCTGTTTGTTGGCTTCGCGGCGGTGTCCTTCGCGCTGATCCTCGGCGTCACTCTCGGCCTGATTGCGGGCTATGTGGGTGGCTGGACCGAAACCATCATCATGCGTGTGGCAGACGTGCAGCTGACCTTCCCCTCCATACTCGTGGCCCTGCTGATCTCCGGCATTGCCAAAGGGGTCACCCCGATCCAGTACCAGGACGAGATGGCGCTGTTTGTTCTGATCCTGGCCATCGGACTATCGGATTGGGTGCAGTTTGCCCGCGTGGTTCGGGGCGCCACGCTGGTGGAGAAGAACAAGGAATACGTGCAGGCCGCGCGCCTGATCGGACGCTCGCCCTACGTCATTATGGCCCGCCATATCCTGCCCAACGTGCTGTCGCCGGTTCTGGTGATTGCCACCATCTCGCTGGCACTGGCGATCATCGCCGAGGCGACACTGTCGTTTCTGGGCGTGGGCGCGCCGCCGACGGAGCCATCGCTTGGCACGCTGATCAGCGTCGGGCAAAGGTTCATGTTCTCCGGCAACTGGTGGATCCTGGTGTTCCCGGCGTTAACCCTTCTTATCCTCGCACTGGCCGTGAACCTTCTTGGCGATTGGCTGCGCGACGCGATCAACCCGAGGTTGCGGTGATGGCCCTGCTGGAGATCGAAAACCTCACCGTCGAATTCCCCACCCGCCGTGCGCTGTTTACGGCGGTAAAAGACGCGCACCTTTCCGTCGAGCCCGGTGAAATCCATGGTCTGGTCGGAGAATCCGGCGCAGGCAAATCCACCATCGGAGCCGCCGTGATGGGCCTGCTGGAGCGTCCCGGACGTATCGCGGGCGGCATTATCCGCTATAAGGGTGAGGCGATCTCCGGTCTCGACGCGGGGGCCATGCGTGCACTGCGGGGCAAGAAAATCTCGATGATTTTCCAGGATCCGTTAACCTCGCTGAACCCGCTGTTCACAGTTCGTCAGCAGTTGGTTGAAACCATCGTGCAACATCTCGACGTCTCAAATGATGAAGCCAGCACCCGGGCACGGGCGCTGATCGACCGTGTCGGCATCCCCGACCCGGAGGCCCGTCTTGACCAATATCCGCACCAGTTCTCAGGCGGAATGCGGCAGCGTGTCGTGATCGCGCTTGCCTTGTGTTCGGAGCCGGACGTGATCATCGCGGATGAACCGACCACGGCGCTTGACGTCTCCATCCAGGCTCAAATTCTTGATCTCATTAAAGAACTCGCGACAGAGCGACAGGTCGGCGTGATCTTGATCACCCATGATATGGGCGTAATCGCGGACACCACGGACAAGGTCACGGTCATGTATATGGGCGAGGTGGTCGAGTTCGGCGCCACGGCCCAGGTCCTCGGCCAGCCCTCGCATCCCTACACCAGATCCCTGATCGCCGCAGTCCCCCGGCCCACGGTTAAACTGCGTCGGTTTCCGTTGATTTCTTACGGCGGGCGCGTCACGGAATTTGCGATTGAAGATCTCAAGCGAAACTGGCCGGAAGTCACAACCGATCGCTCCAAGCCTCTCATTGAGGCGGACGCAATCACCAAACGCTTCGTCCAGAAGCGCGCCCTGTTGCCCCGCAACAGGCAGATGTTAACGGCCGTGGACAGCGTCACCTTCGATGTCAAACAGGGCGAAGTCTTTGGCCTTGTCGGGGAATCCGGCTCCGGAAAATCCACGATCGCACGGATGATCGCCGGGCTTTACGATTTGGATGGCGGCGAGGTCAGTTTCGATGGCGCGCCTGTCTCCAACCAACCCGGCGGCGTTCCCGACAGCTATCGCAAGCAGATCCAGATGATTTTCCAGGACCCGTTTTCGTCGCTCAACCCGCGCATGCGCGTAGATGAAATTATTGCCGAACCCGCGCGGCATCACGGCTTGCTGCGGGGTCAGGCCCTGAAAGATCGGGTGTCGGAGTTGCTGGACCGTGTCGGCCTCGGCGCGGCGGCGCGGCTGAAGTATCCACATGAGTTTTCAGGCGGTCAGCGGCAGCGCATTTCCATCGCGCGCGCGCTTGCCACCCAGCCCCGGTTCCTGATCTGTGATGAGCCGACCAGCGCGCTGGATGTGTCGATTCAGGCGCAAATCCTCAACATCCTCAAGGACCTTCAGGAGCATCTGGGATTAACAATGTTATTCATCTCTCACGACCTGCCCGTGGTGCGCCAGATGTGCGACCGGGTCGGAGTGTTGAAAAATGGACAACTGGTTGAAGTGGCCGATACCGAGACCCTGTTCAGTGCACCGAGCCATGCCTATACTCAAGAGCTCCTCTCGCTGATGCCGCGTCTGGACGGGCTGTCGGACGAAGGCCTGACCTTGGTCTGACGGCGCCGGAATTGATATAGTGATTGATCTACCCGGCGATCTTGAACAGCGCCGGATGCCCCAATTGATCTACCATTGATATACCCCAACCCGGAGGACTCCATGCCGCAACCCGATCACGTCTCCATCTACGACCTGCCCGACATTGATGCGCTGGACGACGATACCCGGCGCTATTTTGAGGTCTGTCAGGAAAAGTTGGGAATGGTGCCGAACGTGCTTCGCACCTTCTCTGTTAACCAGGAAAAGCTGCGCGCCTTCGGGGCCTACTACAATACGTTGATGTTGGGGGCGTCGGGCCTGTCCAAGCTGGAAAGAGAGATGATCGCCGTCGTGGTGTCTTCCGCAAATCGTTGTTTTTATTGCCTTGTGGCCCATGGCCAGGCCGTTCGCAACCTGTCGGGCGATCCCCAGCTGGGGGAGATGTTGGTGATGAATTACCGCGTCGCGGACCTGTCGGAGCGCCACCGTGCGATGCTGGATTTCGCCTGGAAATTAACCACATCCCCGTGGGAGGTTGATGCCCCCGACCGGACGCGGTTGACCGACGCTGGACTGAGCCAGGACGAAATTTTCGACCTCTCGGATGTTATCGCGTTTTTCAACATGTCCAACCGATTCGCGATCGCATCCGACATGATGCCAAATCCTGAATATCACGAGATGGATCGCAAATAAATATCAATAATATCAAAGCGATATGTGGAAAAGCTCACTCACTCAATCGTTGTGCAGCGGCGCGGGTTCCGGGCCCGACATCGCCGTCGATCCGAAGCTGATACAGCCCCCGCTCCGCCAGGATCGTCTGAAACGCGAGCGCTGTTTCGCGCGCCCATGGCGGTGTGGCCCCATCAACTGTGCCACGTAAGTCATTGATACTTATGTTACCCGTCTCCAATGCAGCCACATAATCCGCGGCGGCACGCTCGGGGTTGGCGGGACGGCCAATGCCTTGCTCATAAAGGAACCCGCGGGCAGCGATCCCTGTCGCACTCCCGGTCTCAGCCCAGACATCAACCCAGCCTCCGCGCAAGAAATCACTGGGCGGAATCCCCTCGGCCCCGTCTGAGTACAGGCCGATAAGATCTTGAACAGCTTCAATATTTCCGGAGTTTGCGGCCGCAACGAGTAGCGGTACAGCACGGCGAGGATCGGGAATGCCCAAGGGCTCCGCCTGCCCGCGCGGAACGCCTTCACCACGCAAGAACGTCTGTCCAAGGTTGAACTGCGCGAAGGGATAGCCCGCATCGGCCGCGACCTGCATCAACCGCACCATTTCGCCCGCATTTTGCTCCACACCCCGCCCGAGGCGATACATGAATGCCAGTGTCGCAGCACCCGCCGGATCCCCGGCATCGGCTGCTCGTCTATAAAAATCAACAGCTTGCGCGGCATCCTCGCGGACGGGACGCAGACCAAAGTTGTGGTAATCCCCTAGCCGCGTCAAGGCGGCAGCGATCCCGTTGTCAGCCGCCTGCTGATAAAGGGGCACGGCCTGCCGGTGGCGTCCGGAAGCCTGAGCGGCTGTGGCCAGATGGTAGAACGGCGCGCCCTCCTCGGGCAACGCCTGCGCTGCATCGCGGCAAAACGGCAGAGCGTCGCGAAGAGCGGTCAGGGCAGCCGCCTGAGCTTCCTCGCTCGGATAATTTTCAGCAGAAGGTTCTCCCGCAATATCAATGCATTGTGTCAGTGCGGCCTGGGCAACTGCCGCCGCCTCAGCCCGCGCAGCACTCTCCAGCGCCAGCGCATCAAAGGCGGTGCTGGCCTCCACGACTGCGGCGGCGCGGACGGCAGCAGCTTCCGCTTCGGCGATCCTTATGGCTTCTTCTTCAGCAGCCCGCGCAGCGCTTTCCAGAGCCAGAGCCTCAAATTCGTCCAGCGCGGCATCCACAGCGTCCGACCGTTCTTGTTCTGCCGCTTCTTCGGCCCGGGCAGCGCTCTCCAAGGCCAGTGCTTCAAAGGCTCCCAGCGCATCTCCTACGGCGGCGGACCGATCCTGCGCTGCGGCCTCCTCTGCCCGCGCTGCCGTCTCTGCGGCCAACCCGTCAAATGCGTCGAGCGCCTCCGCGACCGCTGCGGCGCGTGTCTCTGCCGCTGCGGCTTCCCCGGCGGCGGCTCTTTCAGCGCCCAAGGCCGCAAACGCAGCCAAAGCGTCGTCCACAGCCGCTGCGCGATCCGCGGCGCCATCGGTTTGCGCAACCGCACTGCCGGCGCAAAGCGCGAGACCTGAGATAATGCAGAGGGAACGGGCAGCGACGGGCAGCGTCATGGCGTGAGGATCCTTAGGTAAATGAACCTCACCGAGGATAACCAGCGACGCGGGCGCTGTCGATACCGCAGCGTAAAAAGCACTGGCCAATATGGGTTGGCTAAGGCACCCTCACGCCACGTTTTTAAGGGGATCAGAGCGCTGACCGACATAGCAACAGATGCATCGCAAAGGCCCGTCTTGGTGGTCGATCTGGATGGCACTTTGCTGCGCTCGGACATGTTGTACGAGTGCCTGTGGTCGGCCATGTCATGCAATGGCTGGAGTACTTTGCGCGCTTTGGCTCGTCTGGGAGATGGACGCGCGCAGCTGAAATCATCCTTGGCGGAATTGTCTGATGTGGATGTCACCACCCTGCCCTACGATGAGGAAATTCTGTCCCGAGTGAAGGCCTGGCGCGCAAACGGAGGGCGCACGGCATTGGTCACGGCCAGCGATCAGTCCCTGGCAAACGCAGTGGCAGGGCACCTTGGCGTCTTCGATGACGTTCATGGCTCTGACGGGTGTCACAACCTGAAGGGCGCCGAGAAGGCCGCTTTTCTGAAGGAGCGGTTTCCGGGCGGATTCGACTATGTGGGCGACAGCACCGCCGATTTAAGTATTTGGAAATATGCACAAAGCGCGGTCAGCGTCGGGGCGTCGGCAAAAACCCGACGTGCCCTGGACGCGCTGGACACCCCGTCCGAGCATCTGATCCGAGAAGCTCCGCCGCGGGCCATCGCACGGGCCATCAGGCCGCAGCAATGGCTCAAGAACCTGCTGGTCCTGGTGCCATTGATCGCGGATCCCAGCTACGGCATAGGCGCTCTCCCCGCCATGTTGGCGGCGTTTGTGGCTCTTAGCCTGGCCGCGTCCGCAGGATATCTGATCAACGACCTGCTGGACCTGAACGATGACCGCAACCATCCGCGAAAACGCACGCGCCCGTTCGCGTCTGGCACGCTATCCACCGCCCTTGGCACGCAGCTTATCCCGTTTCTACTGGCGATCTCCGGCATTGTGGCGCTGCTTGTCTCGCCTGCGCTGCTCGGTGTCATTGTGCTCTATTTTGTTTCGTCGGTGGCCTATTCTGTAAAGCTAAAACAGCATACGTTGCTCGACATCAGCCTGCTCGCGTTTCTGTTCACGCTGCGGATCATCGCGGGCGCTGTGGCGATTTCCTCTCCCTTGTCGGTCTGGATCCTGGCGTTTTCAATGTTCATCTTCTTCGCACTCGCCGCCGTGAAGCGCCTGGCGGAACTGACTGACTTGACCACCGCGTCGCGCGAGACATCGCGGCGCGGCTATATCGCAGAGGATCGTCGGATCCTCAGCCAGATGGCAATAACATCCGGCTACCTCGCCGTGCTGGTCTTGGCGCTCTACGTCGATGAGCCGGACACGCAGGCGAAATTCGGCACGCCGTGGCTGTTGCTGGGCGTCTGCCCTCTGCTCATCTTCTGGGTCAGCCGGATGGTCTTAGTCGCCGAAAGAGGCGAGATGCACGACGATCCGATGGTGTTCGCACTCACCAATCCAACATCCCGACTGGTGGTTATATTTTGCTTGATGCTCGTGCTTGGGGCCACCTTTTTATGAGCGGTCTGGCACTGGTGACCCGTTATGCGGGCTTCGCCGTGGTGGCGGTTATCGTCAATCTGGCCGTGCAGCGCGCGGTCTTGTCGGGCGGCGACGGCGCGGTTTGGTTCACTCTCGCTTTGGGTGCGGGAACGCTGGCCGGATTGGTGGTGAAATACGCACTGGATAAGCGGTGGATCTTCTTTGATCAGACACGCGGAGCGGCGGCGCAGGGCAGGCAGTTTGGACTTTATACATTGATGGGGATCGTCACGACCGTCGTTTTCTGGGTAACGGAAACGCTGTTCTGGGTCGTCTGGGGCACCGATTTCGCGCGCGAATTGGGGGCAGTGATCGGGCTTACGATAGGCTATGTCACCAAATACCAACTTGACCGCCGCTTCGTGTTTCGGGATCTGGCGCGATGACGCGGCTTTGCGGTTGGGGCCGGTTCCGTGCCGTTGAGGCGCGCGTGATCTCAGCGCGGTCAGTGGCCGATGTGCGCGACGCAATCGCCACCACGCCTTTGATTGCGAGGGGCAACGGCCGGTCCTACGGGGACAGCGCCGTGAACACAGATTGCACTCTGGACATGACCGGAATGGACCGGATGTTGTCATTTGATGATGGGGTGCTCGTGGCAGAGGCCGGCGTGCTTCTGAGCGATATTATCTACACTTTTCTGCCGCGCGGCTGGTTTCCGATGGTTACACCCGGCACCAAATTCGTCACCCTGGGCGGCGCTATTGCGGCGGACATCCATGGCAAGAACCACCATCTTGATGGCTCCTTCCGCGGGTGCGTGGATTGGGTCGAAGTTATGGGTGCGGACGGCGTCGTATCCCGCGCCACACCTGACGACGATCTGTTTCAGTGGACCCTTGGCGGCATGGGTCTGACAGGCGTCATTATCCGGGCCCAGATCCGTTTGCGCGCGGTTGAAACGGCTTATATCACGCAGGAAAGCCGCGCGCTGACGTCACTAGACGAGACTTTGGCGGCGTTTGAGAATACCTTGGATGCCCCCTATTCCGTCGCGTGGATCGACTGCTCGGACGGGCCACATCACGGGCATTCTCTGCTTCTTCTGGGCCGCCACGCAGGCGCGCAGGATTTGCCGCCAGATCGCAAACCGCTGGAGATCAAGAAAAAGCGCAAACTGACCGTTCCATTCGGCCTGCCGTTCCTGTTCCGGGGCCTCTGGTTGCGGGCGATCAACGGGATCTACTGGCGACGCGGGGCGAAACGCGCGGGTCATGCCCTGGTGGATTGGGACAGTTATTTCTACCCCCTCGACAGGCTCAGGCACTGGAACCGCCTCTATGGTCGCCGTGGCTTTCTGCAATTCCAGTGCGCCCTTCCGATGGACACCGCCCCCGATGGCCTGAGAACGCTGATGGAGGTCATTGCCGCCTCGCAAACCGGGTCTGTCTTATCTGTTTTGAAACGATTTGGGCCGCAATCTGGCCCTGTTTCCTTCCCAATGCCCGGCTACACGTTGGCCCTCGACTTCCCGGCCAATGAACGGAGCCTCGCTTTGATGGACCAACTTGACGCAATCACGCTCGCCCATGGCGGGCGCTTCTACCTCGCCAAGGATGCGCGCATGCCAGAGGTTGTGGCCATGGCCGATCCGCGCGTGCGGGCTTTTGCCGCCATGCGCCAACAGACCCGATTGGCGGAGCGGTTTTCGTCCAGTCAATCGAAAAGGCTGGGGCTGTGACCGGCGCCGTCCTGATCCTTGGCGCGGCCTCGGGCATCGCACGCGCCATTGCGCAATCCTTCGCGGAGGCGGGGCATCCGATTCAACTGGCAGCGCGCGACGTCACCCGGCTGGAGGATGATGCCGCCAATCTGCGCACCCGATTTGGGGCAGAGGTCAGCCTGCATGAATTCGACGCGCTGGCGCTGGACAGTCACGCATCTTTTGTGAGCGGACTGCCGGAATTGCCCGAGGTCGCGATCTGCGCCGTCGGCGCGATGGGCACACAGGCTGGCAGTGAGGCGGATCCGCTGGCCGCCGCACACATCATGCGCTCGAACTTTGAAGGCCCTGCGTCGATCATGGCGCATCTGGCCAACGCGATGGAGGCGCGCAGGTCGGGCACGCTTGTGGGCATTTCATCGGTGGCAGGCGACCGGGGTCGGGCGTCCAACTATGTGTATGGCTCCGCCAAGGCAGGCTTCAGCGCGTTTCTGTCGGGCCTGCGCAATCGACTGGCCAGGAAAGGCGTGCATGTCGTGACCGTGCTGCCAGGGTTCGTAAAGACCGCGATGCTGGATGGAATGGATACTCCCGGCTTACTGACTGCCGAACCCAGGGAGGTCGGTGATGCGATTCTCAAGGCCGTGCACAAGCAGACGAATATCCTCTACACCCGGCCGATCTGGCGTGTTGTCATGGCCGTGATCCGCAATATCCCGGAGCCAATCTTCAAGAAAATCTCGCTCTAGCACCGCGCGCACGGCAAGAATCCGCGCAACATTCAAGCGTTTAAGCTAAAATGAATTGGGCTTGTTGCTAATTTAACACCTCCGTCATAGGCCTGACCGAAGTTAGGGACAAGCAAACTGCGGCGGACGCTGCGGATGCAAATCAGACGGGCAGTAAAGACGATGAACGGGACCGCAATGGCGCGCGACTTGGCGCGCAGTATTCCAGCTATGGCAGCGAAAGGCGTGGGCGCGCTGGAGCGTCCCAACAGCGTTCTGGCCATTGTATTGGCGTCGACGGTCCTGACATCGGCCTCCGTCTTTGTGGTTGCAAGCAACGCGATCGCGGCGCGAACCGCGCCTCTCGAAGTGGCCACCATTGCTCCGGCTGAACCGACGCCTCAGCGTGTCTATCCCAATGCAGAAGAGTTCGACACGACCGTATCCGTCGTTATTGACCGTGCGCCATTGAACCGCACGGCGCCGGAAATTGCGGATGTCGCGGAAGCCCCTGTGATCAGGCCAGAGCCCGCACCTGTGACAGCACCGGTCAGTGTGATCGCAGGCCGCCCTTCGGTTATGCCGTTGCAGCGCCCTGTTGGGGCTCCGGTCACAGAAATTGTCATTATCGCCCGTGGGTTAACGCCTGAACAGGCCGTTGCTTTGCCACGTCCCGTTGCGCGTCCAACCGACACCACCACCCCCGCCTGGCCAAATCCGGTAACCGGGCCGCAAACATCCGACCTTCTGGCCGCATCCAGCCCGCGCCCAAGCCTTCGACCCGAAACCATCGTAGCCCGGGTTTCGGCGCGGCCCGATGATATCGTGTTGGCGCGCGCAAACGCTGGTTCTGTCGGTGGTTTCGGTGCGTCTGTGCAGCCCAATATTTTTAGCGGCTCTGGCAACGGCGCGTGCTCGGCACGGTTGGCCCGCGCGATCCCGCGTCGCCCCGGCAACGCCTCTGGTGGCGCTGCGGTAATGGCCAGTGTCGGCAACGGATCCGGCTCTGATCGGGATGATCGACTGGTGCGCCAGGCGCTGGCGGGCAACCTGCCCGGTTACATTCGCGACCTGCAACCTGTGACATTCAACGGCAATGTCGGCGGTCGCACTGTCGAGGTCACGATTTGCGTGACGCCCGATTATCTGGCTGTCGGCTCTGACAGTGATTACGTTCGCGTCCCGCTAGGCCTGCCCGGCTGCGCTTCGCGTCGCGGATGCATTCGACATGATGCTGCCCACGACCACCATGGTCGATGCGATATACCAACAAGCCGACGTGCGCGTTGCGCCGTCGCCGATGACGCCCGGTTCTGCTATGTCTTCGACCAATTATTTCGTGCAACACAATGCAACGGTAAATGGCCAATTCGCCCGTGCGGGTGCCCGCGATGGGATGCTCGTCGCGGGTCACAAGAAGGATCTCGTGCTGGCAAACCGGCTCTCACGCAATCCGGGTCGGGTTGCGATTTATGGCTGGCATCGCACCAACGGGCGCGCGATTCAGCCGCTTTCGACTGTTCACGGGGCGTATTACGCCGATTATTCCCACGGTGTGAGGTTGGTCAGTCGGACGGCCTACGTGAACGGCAATGCCGTGGATCTAAGCGAACTGCTCACGGATGAGCGCTACGCCACGTTCCTCAACGGCGATGGCGCGTTGAGTGGCGCAACTGTCCGTCTCGCCTCGTTGTAGATCATGGGCCTTGAACAGAGTGCCCCGGATCTGGTGCACCCTCTTTTAGGTCAGCGACTCACCCGACGTCTCTAAAGCAGCGGAAGCCCAGATGGTAATTCCTGTGGCTGCCTTCCGACATCACCCGCGTTCCATGCCAGAACGGCGCGCGCCACCGTGCCCAATGCTCATGCGCCCGGATCGTATCCCAGATGAACCAGGAGCCTTTCATCTCGGTCACGCCCAGAATTGTAGAGCCGCGAGACGCCATCTGATCCTCGGACAATGGCAGGTTCATATGCTCCGCCGCGTTGCCGTCGATATCGTAGACACCCAAAGGTGATTGGCACGACGGAAAGCTACCGGCCGGGTAAGTATTGGACCCGCAGCCCTGAAAACTGCCACCATTACATGACGCCGTCTTGAACGAGCCGGTGGCGCAGACGCCCGATTGCCAGGCGCCGATGGAATAAGTGCCGGACGTGCTGGCGTAGCGAGTGTTGTTGAACCTTCGAAGAACGGCCGCCGCCTGCGCCATCCCCATGCCGCGAACCTGATCGAACGGGTAATCGGGTGGCAGCAGCTGTCCCGCGGCGGCCCCCTCCCATTCATGGGCGTCGCCGATGCGCCCGCCCTCTGCGGCACAAAGTTGCGCGGCCTCATTGGCGCGGACCCAAACGACGGGATAAGCCATTGGGATATTGGGATACTCAAACATATCTGCGCAGACCGTTGCGTCGCGCGGGCTCTGAGTTTCGGGATCGTAGAGCGGGACCATATAGGGGCCGCCGCAGATCCGCTCAAACTCCCGGTTGCGGTAGCTCTCCTGGACCTCGGCCACAGTGCCGCCGATGCGGGCCGCAGCCTCCTCCGGTGTAAAGGGGTGCCGGGTCACAGCCGGATTGCCCTGCCCCATCCATCCGTTGGGCGAGTTGGCAAAAATCTGACGGACGCGATTGATCTCGGCGTTGGACAATCCGCGCACGTCCTGGAGCTGCTGAAACAGCAGCTCATTGCGTTCCGCCAAAGTCTGCGCTTGGGCGCTTCCCGCCACTGCAATCGCTGCTATGGCGACCCTCAGAAATATTCTAATCCGCATCACTGCCTCCGCAAGAGATAGAAGAAATCGCGATTGTCCGGTGCCGAGATAAAGCGTGGCACCGGACCATTCGGGCCGCGCGGGTCCACCTCCGCCATTCCGGAAACGAGGTGCTGAACATCCATGTCCTCTTCCCCATCTTCGTCGTGCACATAGAGTGCCATGTAAGTATGTTCCTGGCTATTCATGTCCAAAAGCATCGCGTAGTCGCACTGATACGCCTGGAATGTACGCGCCATTGCAGAGGGTGTTGCAGTGGAAAAATATGCATATATCAGGAATTGTCGGCCTTCGACGTTGCGTACGCACGCCCCGCCGCGCAAGGTTCGCAGGACCGCGTTTGCATCGCCGGACCAATTGCCACCACCCCAGGATGTGACACGCGACCCCGGCAAGCCGTCTTCGATAATCGGGACACCGTTTTGACGCGCGAATATCAGATCGGGCATCAGTGCCACGTCCTCCTCAGACCACGTCCGCATGTCCAGTTCGCCGTCCTGCGTCAGATACATCGTCGCGAGATTTGGCCAAAGTCGGGACAACAGCACGCCGTTTTGCATGAAGCCGTAGTGATGGCCGTAGTTGAAGGTCGAATAGTCGCCGAAGCGCCACGCGCCATGATCGCGCTTGAAGCCACCAGTGAAGGTTGCAGCAACGCGGTCTACAAATGCGGGATTGAGCATGCCCGTGCGCACCAGCGGATCGGACACATTGAACCCATCCGGGCCGTTCCCCTGCCCGTGCCGATTGGAGGGGCGAGGGGACCAGCCAAGCGCCGGGTGCGTGGTCCCCAATTCGTAACCAATGTCGAACCGCGCCATATCGAACGCGACCAGATATACATCTGCGCGGCTTTCGACACCGTCCAAACGGTTCGCGCCGGAGGTCTGGAACACCTCATTCGCGATCATGCCGGGTTGCATGACAGAGGCATAAATGCCGGGACTTTCATCCACCTCGTACCACGCGCCGGCCGTCATCGCGCCCGCGTCGGTGCCCGCCAGCTCAAAACCCATATAGGGGCGCATGTTAGGCGCGTTTCCGAGCAGCGCGTTGCCGAGAAGTTCAACGCCGTCAATGTCTTCCAGCTCTTCCTCACCTTCGGACGAAACCATAAAGGCATCTTCAAAAAAGGCCCCTTTGATCAGGTTCACGATAGATTCGCCAAAAATCACGTTATCGCGCAAGAATTCCGCCACCGCTTCGCGTGTTGTGCGGTTACCGGTTACAGGGTTACGGACAAACAGAAGTCCAGTCGCAGACCGGCGCATAGGGAAGCGGGCTGCCTTGCGCTTCCTCCAACTCACCGTCATCCCAGGGAGCACAGGCGAAACTGTCGCCCTCCCCCTCAATCAGCAGCGCCGGGCCGCCTTCATCGACAAGTGAGATGTCCCATGTCAGTGGGTCCGCATTCTCAAAGTGAACAATTCTTGGGCGACCGCCCTCCGGCGTAATTCTCAGCAAAAACCAGGAGTTTACATAAGGGTTAAGCGAGGTCAGCGAGTACGCCGTTCCATTATCCGCCGTCAGCGTCTGCGCGTTGCGAAACGGTTGGAGGGCAAAGATCGAGCCGGGAACGTCTGCTCCGAACTGGGAAAGTTGCGCCTCTATAACAGATTGTTCTGGAAGACCAATGCCTTGCGAAAAGGCGGGTGTACCGAGAATTAATGCGGCTGAGGCAGAAACGTAGCATGAAAGCTGAGAAAATCGGGCCAATCGGAAAAGCTCCATCAGTCAAATAGGGCCGCAAAGGAGGCGTGCACGGCGGCGGATAATGTGGTGCCTTACGATTGCATTAAAGCATTCGATGACGCAACGGTACGGCGACCAGAGTTGATCGCAGCAAGCGGCCTATTTCAGTCTTTCGCGCCGCATCCCCATTAAAGGCTCACACCGTAGTTACGACTGCATTAACCGAGTATTAACCGATATTTGCACTATCGTAGGTCTTGGGTAGCAGATTCGGTCTGCGCCGAAGGAGATGTCGCAACAACTGCGCGGAACATGGAAAGACAGGAAAATCACTATGGGCAATCACACGTTACGCACACCAAACCCTCCGCGGGCATCCGCAGGTACGCCCTATGACGCAAAGGAATCGAAGCCGATGAAGTCCACCACTGAATTCGATGCGGATCTGCTGGAGGCCCTACGCAACAACGAACTTTCCACCGCGCGTTGCATGGTCGCAGACGCGGAGGCAGTGTTGGCCGCGCATGACCTCTCTGCCGAGACCGAGGCGCTCCGGACAGCTCTGTCGAGATCACATCTGGCGGGCGCTAGGGCGCGTATTGCCATGTCTGCTGGAGATTACGTTGCCGCCCGCGCTATTCTTGTCCAGGCGATCGAGCGGTGGCCAGATGTCACACTGTTGCGTGCCATGATGACCGAGGTGATGTTGGCCTCTGGCAGGGCGAAGGATGTGAGACCGGTATTGACGCATCTTGGCCGAACAGTTGACCCTCGGATTGCTGCGCTACCTGCGGGTGAGGAGAAGAAGGACTCCTTGGGGTGATTGGGTCGTCCGATTCTTCTGTCGCTCATGTCGAGTCAAATATCATCGTGTCGTCGGTATCCGATTTGGGTGTTTGATGCGGCTCGGCTATGTCACTCGGTGGCCCCAGGCAGCCATCACGCACTTTGCGGACTGTGACAGTATTGGCTAAGTCATTGCGAATAAATGTAAAATCGGCGTCGCTCGGAACACTTTTGGCTGCCAAGGTCGTGATTTGCGCGATCGCTTCCAGAGACTGTCGCAGGGCATCAATATTCTGCAAACCAAGCACCTGATCGGACGTCATTCTCCCTGCTGAGGCGGCAATGGCGGCCATAAGTCCATCCAGATTTGACGCGATCGAGGCCAGCCGCCGCGCTTCACACGACAAATTCTCGAACAACGTGGCAACCAAGATCTCTCCATCAAGCGCGCCCATTATCCTAGCGGCCCCACGACCTGCTCGATGCACGCTTTCAGAGCTGTGGGTGAAAATGGCTTCTTCAGAAAATTGTTCATCCCCAATCGCTTACCGTGATCGATGACCGCGCCGTCCGTCGTGCCGGTGATTAGCACAAATCCCGTGCGCGCTGTGGATTGGTCGGATCGCAGGGTTTGGAGGAGTTGTAACCCATCCATGCCGGGCATGTTATAGTCAGAAATCACCAAATGAACCGGAGCCGCTGTTAGTTTTTGCAAAGCCACGCTGCCGTTCGCGCAATGGTCGATCGACCCAATCCCCATCCATTCCAAGGCCTGGATTATAAGTCCACGACTGGTAGACATATCGTCGACGACCAAAATTCGAAGCATATCTTTCGTACTCATCACAATGCCCTTTCAGGACTGGCGTTTATATTGGGTGGCACCGCAGGATATGAGTGTGCTGAGAGTCGGGCCCGACACGCGTTCAGAATGGCCGATGATCAGATGGCCGCCAGGGTTGAGAGCGTCTGCGAAACGCGGCCATAGCTGTTGTTGCGTCGCATTCGAGAAGTAGATTACGACATTGCGGCAGAAAATGATGTCAAACTTGCCCTTCATCGGCCAGGGCTGCTGCAGGTTCAATTCTCCAAACTGAACCAGGGATTTGGCCTGTTTCGACACCTCGAAGACGGTTGGATCACTGCTAGATGCGTGAAGATACTTGCCGAGCAATGGATGTTCTGCCCGGTCCTGCGCCGTCACTCGGTATTGCCCTGTTCCACCTGTCGCCAAGACATTGCGATCAATATCGGTCGCCAACACACGCACGTCACTCGACGGCGCCTGCGGGAATACATCCAAGACTGTCATGGCAAGGGAGTAAGGTTCTTCTCCGGATGAGCACCCCGCCGACCAAATGCGCACACGACCGCCAGATTTTGCCTTGGTCACAAGGCCCGGCAGAATGTCGTTGCGAAGAGCATCGAAATGGTGCTCTTCCCGAAAGAAGCGAGTAACGTTTGTGGTCAAGAGCAGGATCATTTCCTGCATTTCCGAAGCCCCGTCCGCTCCATCGAGGATGGCACAATAACCTTCAAAATCAGGAACACCCAAAGCGCGCAAGCGACATGACAGGCGCGAGATCGCCAAGCCCTTTTTCGCCTCAGACAAGACGATTCCCGTCTCGTCATTCATCCGACGTGCGAGCCTCTCAAAAGCCCGGTCGCTCATCGCATGTTTTTGCGAGGTCAACTCTACCATTTCAGGGTGCGGAAAGCTCATGCGGCCTCCATTCCCTTCGACGGAACCACCCGCGAAAGATCTAGGCGACGTATCATCCGGTCTTCTACCAAGACGACGCCTGAGATGAATGTTTTCACTTGATCTGCGACCATCTCGGGCACAGGGTGCAGTGCCGCTTCTGGAACAGCCAGAATATCAGATACGACATCAGCCAACAGGCCAATCGTCTGCCCGTCCACAACTGTGATAATGATAACATGGCGCGCGCAGGGATCCGTGGGACCGAACCCGAGGCGATCTGCCAGATCCACGACCGGCACAACGGATCCGCGCAGATTGATGACCCCCTTCACGTAACTCTGCGCATGAGGAAGCGTCGTTGTTTCCGTCCAGCCGCGGATTTCGCGAACCGACATGATGTCGAAACAGAAGTCTTGATCCGCTACACGGAAGGATACAACTTCTAAGGCCGCCGATGGCAGATGAGAATCAGGCTGTGACATTGGCTTCTCCGTCTGTGATGGCAAATTGCGACACTCGGCTGGGGATAACCGATTTGAGAGCCATTGCTCCCGCAATGCCTTCGGGATCAACTATCAGGGCAATGCGACCATCTCCGAGAATGGTTGCGGCAGCTATCCCTTTGATTTGGCTATAATTCGTCTCCAAGCTCTTGATCACTACCTGGCGTTGGTCTTGCAGGCCATCCACGATCAAGGCGCATTTCCGCTCCGTATCAGTCTCTACAACCAACAACACGTGATCGGTGAGATCGGCTGGTGCGTCACGGAACCCAAACAATGCGCCAAGGTCGGCGATTGGTATCAGAGTATCGCGTACTGACAGCACTCTTTCGTCCGAACCGATGGTGTGGATCTGTGCCGTGCTGGGTTGCATCGTTTCCTGGATCGCGGTGATTGGAACCACCATCGTTTGACCGGCAACTTCGACCACCATGCCCTCCAGAACAGCTAGGGTCAGGGGCAGGCTGATCGAGAAAACGGTTCCTTTGCCTAACTCAGACGAGATCGACATCCGCCCGCCCAGAGACGAAATTTCGCTGCGAACCACATCGAGGCCGACACCCCTGCCGGATAGTTCCGACACATTCTCCTTGGAGGAGAATCCGGGCAGGAACAACAGCGCGTCGATTTCCGCGTGGGTCAGCGTGGCATCGGGCGAAATCAGCCCCTTCTCCTCGGCCAGTTTTCGCACTTTTGGGCGATCAATACCGCCGCCATCGTCCGAAATCTCTATGACCACTCGCCCGGATCTATGCGCGGCAGACAAGGTTACTGTGCCTTCCAGAGGCTTTCCGGCCGCGATCCGCTCCTCATTTGTTTCCAGACCATGGTCAACCGCGTTGCGGACCATGTGATTGAGAGGGTCCACCAAACGCTCCAACACGGTTTTGTCGACCTCCGCCCCCTCGCCCTTCATCACTAACCGTACGCGTTTCCCGGTCATCGTGCTGGCGTCGCGGATCGTGCGCGCCATGCGTTGAAACAAGGGTTTCACGGGTTGTGCCCGGATGGCCATGACACCTTCCTGAATTTCTCCGGCAAGGTGCTTGAGACCGTCGATCTCCTGCAAAACATCGTCGCCAGTGGTCAGCGCAAGCTTGCCAACAGCTTGTGACAGCATGGCTTCCTTGATGACTAACTCACCCACAAGATTGATCAGTTTATCAACTCGTTCGAAATCCACACGAATTGTTTGCGGCGTCGGTGCCGCCCTGGTGGACGTTTTCGGGGCCGCTGGGGGCACGTCAGCCTGTGCTGTATCTGTCGGGCCTTTTGTGGATGCTGACCCGATTGGGGGAGCGTCGGCTGGATCCTCGATGGAAGACGGATCTGGTTCTGATAGTATGATTGGCGCCTCGATCTGCGTATCATGCGGCGATCTAGACGACAGCGGCACTATCTCGATAACTGAACAATCAGACACGAAATCAAAGACGTCCAACACAACATCCTGTGTTGCATCCGTTTCCAGCTCAATCAGCCAAGCTATCGTCGACATGCCTGGATCAAGTCGCGACAGCACCGGTACGTCGTCCAGGTTGGCGGAGATGGAAGTGGTACCAAGCCGATTGAGGGATCGGAACAACAGCAACGGCTCATTGCCACTGGTGAATAACTCTGGCTCTGCGGTGAAGGAAATCTGGAACCCCGTTGGCCCTGAAGGCTTTTCCAGTTCCATGCCAAGAGATCCGAAATCGAGGGTCAACGGCACGAAAGCCTGAGCTTCGACATCCTCATCTTCACTTTTCTGCGCACCTGTTCCGATGATGAGATTCAAGCGCTCTCTCAGTTCTCCCGCATGGGCATTGTCGACCTCCTTTTCGTCGCGCGCCGCAGTGACGAGATCTGACAAGTGATCGCCGCAGTGCTGGAACAGGCTCAGAAGGTCGTCAGTCGGCGATGTTTTTCCGGCTCGAATTCGATCAAGAACGGTCTCGAAATGGTGGGCAAACGCGACCAAGGCATCCAGGCCAAAAGCGCCTGCGCTGCCTTTGATCGAGTGGACGGCACGGAACACAACATGGATTGTCTCGTCATCGTCAGAGCCGTCGAGCATCTGGCCGAAACCATCATGCATGGATTCCAATAGCTCTTCGCATTCCTCAAAGAAGGACGCTCGGAATTCGTCGCTGCCGCCAACCGTCATATTTGTTCGCCCGTATTTGCGACACGCTCAATTGCCCAAACCAACTTTTCATCGTCAAATGGCTTCACAATCCACCCCGTCGCGCCGACCGAGCGTGCGCGTGCGCGCATTTCGGGCGCGGACTCAGTGGTTAAGACCAGGATAGGAACAACGCGCCCTCGGCTAAGTTTGCGGGCACGTTCAATGAAACCGAAACCGTCCAGGTTGGGCATGTTTATGTCCGTAATCACGACATCAGGATCCGTTTCAGCAAACCGTTGCAGACCCGCTTCACCATCTTCGGCGAGATCCACTTGGTACCCCACACGCCCCAGTGCAGCCTTCAGCAGTGTGCGCATGGTGCGGGAGTCATCGATGGCGAGGATCGAAAGGCTCATGTTGCAGGCTCCGATTCAACTATGTCGGCCTGAACCGCTCCAATCTTCGATAAATCCAGACCGAGGCCTTCGGCAGCCTTTGCCAACGCAGCGCTCACAGGGGCGACCTCGAACGGATATTCATCCTCTGCCCACTGCAGCCGCGCTGCGACGAGAACTTGCAAACTCAGAGCACCGGAAAATTCCACATCGGTGGCATCCACTTGCAAGGCCTGCCCCTGCAACGCAGTCAAGTCCGCTGCAATCTGCGGAGCAGCCGCACTGTCGAGATGTCTGCCGAGACGATACCCTTGTTTCACGCTCACACTCCTAAAGCGGGCCATCACAAAACGACCCGGTCGCGCACAATCCTGTATTAACAAGGAGCTATGCGCGTGAAAGCCCGACGACAGACCTGTTCGCATCCAGAGTTACAAAGCCAAAATGAAGGCGGCGTTAACGCGGTGAAGGAAATCCAGCCGCGGCAAGAACGAGCTTCCGAAGACCGGGCATTGGGCCGATCCAAGGCGTAATCAGGATTCGTTAATCTTTGGCATCTAACCTGATGCCGTGGACCGAACGTCCGAACTCCAAAAAACCGCAGTGCGAGCGCGGACCAAACCCATGATCGGATTTCCGAGTGTTTCACGCACAAAAACCTGCTCTGCGCACCACCGTGATCATGTCGGACGTTCGTGCGCGCGACGCGCTGGTGGCGGAGCTTTGCAATGATTCGCGGCTTCGTCTGATCGCGCAATTTGGGACATTGTCTGACGCCTACGCCCCGTCCGAGGCGACGCCGCCGGACATCGTGGTGTGTAGCAAAGACATCGCACTACAAGAAGAATTCCCGATGTTTAACGCACTCATCGGCGGTGTCGGCGGTAAGGTAATTTCCGTATCGTCCAGTAGTGGGGCCGCGTCGGTGATGCATGCACTTGGGCTCCCGGACCTGCGCAATCAAACGCCACCGCGTCCCTTCGCCCCGGCAGGTCCCGAAAGGCTTGTCGCAATCGGCGCATCCACCGGCGGGATTTTGGCTTTGTCTCAGATCCTGTCCGAATTTCCAGCGAACTGCCCGCCGACGATGATTGTCCAACACATCAAGCCGGAGTTCTTGGACAGCGTCGTAGCGCGACTTGACCGCGGCTGCGCGGCCGATGTTCGGACCGTGCGCGACGGACAGAAGCTTAAATCGGGTCAAGTGGTGTTCGCCGCCGGTGAGCCGTGTCACCTGGAGCTGGACCCGCACGGTCTGCGATGTCGTGTGCGCGCGGGCGCGCCAGTCTCCGGTCACCGGCCTTCTATTGATGTGCTGTTTCACAGCGTCGCCGCACTCGGTACGAAGGCCGTCGGCGTAATCTTGACGGGTATGGGACGTGACGGGGCGATTGGGCTTGAAGCGATGCGCCGTGCCGGTGCGTGGACAATCGGACAGGATGCCGCAACCTCAACCGTGTTTGGCATGCCGCGTGTTGCTCAAGAGAGCCAAGCAGTCTGCGAGGTTTTACCGCTGCCACGAATTGGAAAAGCGATTCTGACCGCCGCTGCGAAACCTTACCGAGAGGTTACGCAATGATCCTTGTCACATCGCCGAATACACTTCACGTGATGCAAGGCAAGGTCAGAGTTGCCGATGGCCCCGACGATGTGTTGACGAGCATCCTGGGATCGTGTGTTGCGGCCTGTATCCGCGACCCTCTGCTTCGTATCGGAGGCATGAACCATTTTCTGTTGCCTGGCGCGGATGCGCGAGACAACAGCAACCCCCGCTATGGCGCACACGCTATGGAACAGCTGATCAAAAGCCTGTTGTGCAAGGGTGCAGACAAGCGTCGTCTAGAGGTTTGGTTGTTCGGTGGTGCAGATGTTCTGGGTGGGAAAACCAGCATCGGAACGGCCAATTCCAACTTCGCCATGGACTATGTCGGGGCAAACGGACTGGCGCTTCGTGGCCATGATCTTGGTGGCACCCAGGGACGTCGCCTGCGCTTTCATCCCTTTTCCGCAGAAAATGAGCTGTCACTGATGCAAACTGCACCCGATGCGGCAAATGCGTCGTCCAAGCCGGGCAACACTGAAATTGAGTTGCGCTAAGGAATGCTTTGAACCTCGTGCTGAGGCGCGCTATGTCATCGACTGCGATTTACGATAGATCGCGGCAACGCGACCATCCCCAGACTGCGTTGGCAACCGACTGCCGTTCCATTTTTGGTCCTATCCGTTGAGACAATTGGCCCTACCGATTTCGAGACTTCTGGTATCATTAATGAGTCAGCCGTGGACCCATGGGGGAGTCCACTCTCGGGAGATTCGCCATGAAAATGACCACCGAAGAAGCCTTCGTCAAAACATTGCAGATGCATGGCATCGACAACGCTTTCGGGATCATCGGTTCTGCCATGATGCCGATCTCTGACATATTCCCCGATGCAGGCATAAAGTTCTGGGACTGCGCCCACGAGACGTCCGGCGGCATGATGGCCGACGGCTTCACCCGCGCAACCGGCAAGATGTCGATGATGATCGCGCAAAACGGCCCCGGCATCACCAACTTCGTAACCGCCGTGAAGACCGCCTACTGGAACCACACGCCGGTTTTGTTGGTCACGCCTCAGGCGGCCAACAAGACAATTGGTCAGGGTGGCTTTCAGGAAATGGAGCAGATGAACCTGTTCAAGGACTGCGTGGCATACCAGGAAGAGGTCCGCGACCCGTCCCGTATCGCCGAGACGCTGAACCGCGTGATCATGCAAGCCAAGCGCGCGTCGGCCCCCGCGCAAATCAACATCCCGCGTGACTTCTGGACGCAAGTCATCGACATCGACCTGCCGGTCATTGTCGACTTCGAACTGCCTCAAGGTGGCTCTGCTGCGGTGAAGGAAGCCGCCGATCTGCTGTCGAACGCCGAATTCCCCGTCATCCTCAACGGGGCGGGCGCGATCCTGTCCGTGGGCGGCATTGACGCCTCCCGCATCCTGGCTGAAACCCTCGATGCACCTGTGTGCGTAGGCTATCAGCACAACGACGCGTTCCCCGGCAACCACCCTCTGTTCGCAGGCCCGCTTGGCTACAACGGATCGAAAGCCGGCATGGAGCTGATCTCCAAGGCGGACGTGGTCCTGTGCCTTGGGACCCGCCTCAATCCGTTCTCGACCCTGCCCGGCTACGGCATTGATTACTGGCCCACAGACGCCAAGATCATCCAGGTTGACCTGAATCCTGACCGCATCGGCCTGACCAAGAAAGTCACGGTCGGCATCGTCGGCGACGCGGCCAAAGTGGCGCGGTCGATATCGGAGCAGCTGTCCGACACCGCAGGGGACACCAACCGCAAGGCACGCAGGGACACGATCGCTCAGACCAAATCCGCCTGGGCGCAGGAACTGACCTCGATGACGGAAGAGCAGGACGATCCCGGCACTGACTGGAACGTGCGGGCCCGTGCCGCCAAGCCCGATTGGATGGCGCCGCGTATGGCCTGGCGTGCGATCCAGAAGGCGTTGCCTGTTGAGGCGATTATCTCCAGCGACATCGGCAACAACTGCGCCATCGGCAACGCTTATCCGTCCTTCAACGACAGCCGCAAGTATCTGGCTCCTGGTTTGTTTGGCCCCTGTGGTTATGGCTTGCCATCCATTGTTGGCGCAAAGATCGGGCGGCCGGACGTGCCGGTTGTGGGTTTCGCAGGGGACGGTGCGTTCGGCATTTCGGTCAACGAACTGACGGCCATCGGCCGGGGTGACTGGCCCGCGATCACCCAGATCGTGTTCCGTAACTACCAGTGGGGGGCCGAGAAGCGGAACTCCACGCTGTGGTTTGACGACAACTTCGTCGGCACCGAGTTGGACGAGGATGTCTCTTACGCCGGCATCGCCAACGCCTGTGGGCTGAAAGGCGTTGTCGCGCGCACGCAGGACGAGTTGACCGAAGCGCTGGCCCAAGCCATCAAGGATCAGATGGAGAACGGCATCACCACACTGATCGAGGCGATGATCAACCAGGAACTTGGGGATCCCTTCCGCCGCGACGCGATGAAGAAGCCGGTTTCTGTGGCCGGTATCTCCAAGTCGGATATGGTTCCGCAGAAGGTCGCGTAATGTCAGGCGTGGCGGCAAAGGATGAATCGACTGATCCCCTTGCCGCCATCGCTGCGCGTGCTTGCGCGGACGTGCGCCATATCGTCCTCAGCGAAGGCAGTGACCCGCGTGTACAAGAGGCCGCGCGGATCGCTGTGACCCGTGGCTTGGCCCGGATCACGGTGGTCGGCCCCGGGTCGATCTCAGAGAGTGTCGGGCCGGACGTTGCAGTTGAGGATCCCGAGACTTCGCCTTTGCTCCCGCAGTTCGCGGATGCTTTCCACGCTCATCGCGCCCACAAAGGCGTGACGCCACACAAGGCCATCCTGGCCGTGCGCAATCCGCTGGTCTTTGCCGCAATGATGGTCCGCGAGGGGTTGGCGGATGGAACTGCGGGCGGCGCCGTTCACACCACCTCCGACACCGTGCGCGCCGCATTACAGGTTATCGGCAAGGCCGGGGACGCGGCGCTCGTGTCCAGTTTCTTTCTCATGGTCTTGCCCGAAAATCACCCGGCGGGCCCTCGCGGATTGATCTTCTCGGACTGTGGATTGGTCATTGATCCACCGGCAGAAGACCTGGCGGCGATTGCACGCCAAGCTGCCGCCTCTGCCCGTTCGCTGCTGGACGAGCCACCCCGCGTCGCGATGCTCTCTTTCTCCACCTACGGCAGTGCCAGGCACGCCTCCGTGACCAAGGTGGCAGAGGCGACAGCGATTGCCAAAGCCGCAGCCCCAGAGTTGATCATTGATGGAGACCTGCAATTCGACGCGGCTTTTGTGCCCTCGGTCGCGGCCTCCAAAGCGAAAGGATCACCGCTGGAGGGCCGTGCGAACGTCTTCATTTTTCCAAACCTTGATGCCGGAAATATCGGCTATAAAATTGCGCAGCGCATTGGCGGGGCCACGGCGATCGGGCCAGTGTTGCAAGGTTTGGCCAAGCCCGCCAACGACCTGAGCCGGGGCTGCACGGCCGACGATATCCTCAATATTATCGCGGTAACGGCAGTTCAGGCACAAATGAACGGTTAGGGCCACGACGAAATTTGTGGCCTTAACCATCGTCGGCGCTGGCCCTACTTCGACTCTGCGCAAACGGCGACCGTCTCTCATCGTATTCAGGCCGTTCCATCGACATGATGAGCCGCCTATTGGGGAGGGTCCGCTATGGCTTATGATGCAACGAATTCACTGGAAGCCCACTGGATGCCGTTCACCGACAACCGGGGCTTCAAGGAGGACCCGCGTTTGGTTGTCCGGGCCGAAGGCGTGCACCTTTACGACCACCGCGGCGGGCAGTTGATCGACGGCTCGTCAGGGTTGTTCTGCTCACCCGCAGGCCATTGCCACCCCAGGATCGCCGAAGCCGTCGCCAGGCAGATGACGGAATATACCTACGTCATGCCATTCCAGTCCGGGCATCCAGGCTCCTTCGCGCTGGCGGAAAAGATCTCCCGCATGCTGCCCGAGAAGATGAACCATGTGTTCTTCACCAACTCCGGCTCCGAGTCTGTTGATACTGCGATGAAGATCGTGATGGCCTATTGGAACGCGCGGGGCGAGTCCCGCCCCCGCTTCGTGAGCCGCGAGCGCGCCTATCACGGCGTGAACATCGGCGGCGTGTCGCTGTCCGGAATGGTCAAGAACCGCGATATCTTCCACGCAACGGTCCCTGGCGTGATGATGCTTCGCCACACCTATGACCCGTCCGAAAGGTTCATCCCCGGCGGCCGGTCCGAACATCGTGGCGTCGAGTTGGCCAATGATCTGGAGCGGATGGCGCAGACCTATGGCGGCGGCAATATTGCCGCCGTGTTCGTAGAGCCTGTGGCAGGGTCCACCGGCGCGCTGCCGCCACCGAAAGGCTATCTGGAACAGCTTCGAAAGATTTGCGACCAATACGGAATTTTGCTGGTTTTTGATGAAGTTATCACCGGTTTTGGCCGTATGGGCACGGCATTCGCGGCGGATCATTATGGCGTCGAGCCTGACATCATCACGATGGCGAAGGCGTTGACCAACGGCTCCATCCCGATGGGCGCCGTCGCCTGCCGCGATGACATCTACGAGACCGTCGTCGGCTCGTCCAAGCGTGGATTGACCGAATTCTTCCACGGCTACACATACTCCGGCCACCCGGCGGCCTGTGCGGCGGGCAACGCGATGATGGATATCATTGCCGAGGAAGACCTGATCACCCGGTCCGCCGAGTTGATTCCATACTTTGAGACCGCCCTGATGGATCGCCTCAAGGATCACGAGATGGTCAGGGACATCCGTGTTGCAGGTCTGATGGCAGGGGTGGAGGTCCATGCCGATGGTGGCCCCGGCATGCGCGGGACGGAGCTGCAAAAACGCATGTTCTGGGACGGTCTGTCGGTGAAATTTACCGGCGATACCGCGATCCTCGCGCCGCAATTCATTGCCACGCGTGACAATGTGGACGAGATTGTCGAGCGTTTTCGCAAGACACTCGATCATATGCAGGCCAACGGCTAACTTATGCGGGGCCGTCCGAGGCCCCGTTTCTCCCCTGACCGGAAGTCGCATCATGTCGAATGTTCCCTCTCACGCGCGCGTCGTCGTTGTCGGCGGCGGCGTTGCCGGATGCTCCGTTGCCTACCACCTGACGAAACTGGGCTGGACGGACGTGGTTTTGCTGGAGCGAAAGCGCCTGACGTCCGGCACCACCTGGCACGCCGCAGGGCTGATCGCTCAGTTGCGCGCGACCAAGAACATGACGCGGTTGGCCAAGTATAGCCAGGAGTTGTACGGAAATCTTGAAGCCGAGACTGGCGTGGCAACAGGCTTTCGCCGCTGTGGGTCCATCACCATGGCGCTGACCGAACATCGCGCCGAGGAAATCCGCAGGCAGGCCTCCATGGCGCGCGCCTTCGGAGTTGAAGTGGAGGAAATCGACGCGGCCGAAGTCCTGCGCCACTACCCTCATGTGAACACAAACGGCATGACTGCTGCCGTCTGGTTGCCCCTGGACGGACAAGGTGACCCGGCCAATATTGCGCTGTCCATGGCCAAGGGTGCACGCATGGGTGGCGCGCAAGTACTTGAGAACGTGAAGGTTACCGGTGTCAGTCAGACCAACGGAAAAGTATCGGGTGTGCACTGGGATGCGGATGGCGAAAGCGGCACGATCAAGACCGACATCGTTGTCAACTGCGCCGGGATGTGGGCGCGCGACTTTGGCCGCATGGCCGGTGTGAACGTGCCGCTGCAGGCGTGTGAACACTTTTACATCGTCACGGAAAACATTCCTGAGCTGACACAGCTTCCGGTTCTGCGGGTCCCGGACGAATGTGCGTATTACAAGGAAGACGCAGGCAAAATGCTGCTTGGCGCGTTTGAGCCGATTTCAAAACCATGGGGTCCAATCCCTGAAGATTTCGAATTCGATCAGCTGCCTGAAGATTTTGACCATTTCGAGCCGATCCTCGAGAGGGCCTGCGAACGCATGCCGATGCTGGCTGAGGCGGGGATTCACACGTTCTTCAACGGGCCCGAAAGCTTCACGCCAGATGATGCCTACCACTTGGGCCCTGCCCCGGAGGTGCAAGGCTATTGGGTCTGCGCGGGCTTCAACTCCATCGGGATCCAGTCCGCAGGCGGCGCCGGTTGGGCGCTGGCCGAATGGATGCAAAACGGCATTCCACCCTTCGATGTGGGCGACGTCGACATCCGACGGATGCAACCGTTCCAGCGCAATCAGCGCTATCTGAAGGAGCGCGCTTCCGAAACGCTGGGATTGCTCTACGCCGACCATTACCCGTACCGCCAGAAGGCCACGGCACGCGGGGTGCGCCGATCACCGCTGCATGAACATCTCAGGACACATGGGGCCGTATTTGGCGAACTCGCCGGATGGGAGCGCGCCAACTGGTTCGCGGATGAGGGCCAGGACCGGACTTACAAATATGACTGGAAAGGCCAGAACTGGTTTTCCAATCAGGCCCGGGAACATGACGCGGTGCGCAATCACGTGGGTCTCTATGACATGTCGTCTTTTGGTAAAATCCGGGTCGACGGCCCCGATGCGCAAGCCTTTCTGGACCGCATGGCAGGCGGTGATATGGACGTCCGCGTCGGCAAGATCGTGTATACGCAACTGCTGAACGAGCGGGCCGGAATTGAGGCTGATGTCACCATCACGCGACTGGCCCACGACAGCTATTTCATCGTCACCCCCGCCGCGACGCTGATACGGGATATGGCCTGGCTGAAGACGCATCGCCGGGACGAAATGATCGTGATCCAGGATGTCACCGCGTCCGAGGCAGTGATCTGCGTCATGGGCCCCAACGCGCGCGCGCTGATGCAATCGGTCAGCCCACACGACTGGTCCAATGCTGCGTTCCCGTTCGGGACGGCGCAACCTGTCGAGATCGGCCTTGGCATCGCACGCGCGCACCGCGTGACCTATGTGGGTGAGTTGGGGTGGGAGCTTTACGTCTCCGCCGACCAAGCCGCCCATGTATTCGAGACACTGCACGCCGCTGGCGCGGATCATGCGCTGCGTCTGTGCGGCCTGCACATGATGGACAGCGCCCGCATCGAGAAAGCGTTCCGGCACTTCGGCCATGATATCACCGGCGAGGATCATGTTATCGAAGCAGGCCTTGGTTTCGCGGTCAGCAAGACGAAGACCGATTTCATCGGATATGACGCCGTAGCGCGCAAGCGCGACGAGGGGCTGGATATGCGGATGGTGCAGTTCAAACTGACTGATCCGGAAGCGATGCTGTTCCATGCAGAGCCGATTATCCGCAATGGCGAGGTCGTCAGCTACATCACCTCCGGCAATTACGGGCACACGCTCGGCGGCGCCATTGGCATGGGTTACGTCCCCTGCCCGGGCGAGACTCCGACCGAGATGCTGGCGTCAAGCTACGAGGTCGAGGTTGCAGGCACACGGGTCAGCGCAGTGGTCAGCACCCGGCCGATGTATGACCCCAAGTCCGAGAAAGCGCGCGCCTAGATCCGGGCGCGAATTGCCGCTGCGATCAGGTCTACGCCCTGCTCGATCCGCGCCGTCTCGATGGTCGCAAAGCCCAACCGGATGCGGTTGCGCGGACCGTCGTCGCGGGCGTAAAACGCCGACCCCGCCTCGATCAGCACGCTTTCATCACGTAAATTCGCGGCCAGTGCATCGGCGTCCAACCCCTCCGGCCCGATCAACCACAGGGTCGTGCCGCCCGTCGCGCGCCGCAACGCGGGCAGGAGGTTGTGCTTGCCCAAGGCGTCACGCAGCACTTCATTTCGGCGCGCCATGCGCATCCGCATCCGCCGCGAGTGGCTGTTGTAGTGCCCCTCTGACAGGAAATAGGCGACCGTGCGCTGTGCGAGGCCCGGTGGATGCCGCTCCGACAGGGTCCTGATCGCGCGGGCATGGCGGACAACGGCGGCGTCTGCCGTCAGGTAGCCCAACCTCAGGCCCGGAAAGATGGATTTGGAAAAGCTGCCGATGTAAATGACGCGCCCTCGCTGATCGAGCGATTTGAGCGCAGGCAAAGATGGCGACGTGTAGCTCATCTCATAGTCATAATCGTCTTCGATCACGACGAAATCCTCGGCCTCCGCCCGGTCCAGAAGCGCGCGGCGGCGCGCCATCGACATCGTGGCTCCCGTGGGGGCCTGGTGGCTTGGCGTCACGAAAACCGCCCCGACCCCCTTTGGAATTCGCTCAACCCGCATCCCCTCCCGGTCCACCGGGATCGGATGAATCGTCAGTCCCTGCTGCCGCAACAGGTTGCGCAACTCCGGATAGCCCGGATCCTCCATCGCCACAGTGCCGCCCTGGCCGTTGAACAGGACCTGCACCATCAACCACAACGCGTTCTGCGCGCCCGCCGTTACCAGAACCTCATCCGTCGTCGCGGCGATACCTCGGCCCGAAATCGAGCGTTGCACGATCTGCTCCACCAGGAACGGGTCATCGCGGTCACTGGCGTCATCGGCGATCTGCTCAAAATGGCGCTTGCCCAGGGCCCGGCGCACGCAATCGCGCCAGTCATCGACGGGGAAACGGACGACATCAGGCTCACCAAAAACAAACGGATAGCGGAACTGGCGCCAATCGGCCGGTGTGGCCTGAGCGCCCAAGGCCGCAGGCGGCGCGCCAAGCCTCCCGGCCCAATCAATCCGGTCGCCCGCCTGCGCCCTGGTTTTGCCGACGGCCTCCTGCCTGTTGGGCGCATCTGCCGCCACGAAGTATCCCGATCGCGCCACCGAGGCGATATAGCCCGTGGCCAGCAGGCTGTCGTAGGCAAGGCTGACCGTGATCCGGCTGATGCTCAGATGCGTCGCCAGTGCGCGCGTCGCGGGCAAACGGTCGCCGGGGGCAAACCTGCCGTCCCAGATCGCACGGGTGATCGCATCCTTCAGGCGGGTCTGCAGACCGACGCCCGCGTCTTCCGGCAAAAAGATGTGGTGTTCCGAGATTATGGCCATGGGTGGGAAGACTCGCGTTTCGATAAGGCCAGTTTCCGCGAAAAACATGCATTCGACAAGGCCAACAGATGCGGTCTCTTGCCCTCATGGCGCACCCGTGATGCTTTGCGACTGAACGACAGGAGCACGCAACGCAATGTCCCAATACACCGCCCAAGCTGCCGCGACCGGTCCGGTCATTGCAGATCTCCGCTCGGATACTGTCACCAAGCCCTGCCAGGCGATGCGCGCTGCCATGGCGACGGCCGAGGTGGGCGATGATGTTTACGGCGATGACCCAAGCGTAACCCGGCTGGAAGCCACATTGGCAGAGCGTTTGGGTAAGGACGCCGGGCTTTTTGTCCCGTCTGGCACGATGTCGAACCTGCTGGCCATGCTCGCCCATTGTGCCCGTGGGGAAGAGGTGATTGCAGGCGAAAGCTACCATGTGATCCGGTATGAGGCCGCGGGCGCGTCGGTCTTGGGCGGCGTGCCGCTGCACGCTTTGGCTGTGGCAGACGACGGATCGGTGGAGCCGGCAGACGTGACAGCGGCGATCAAGGAAGATGATAGCCACCGCCCGGTTAGTCGCTTGCTGGCGTTGGAAAATACGAACTACGGACAGGCGATCGCCCTGCACCGCATACAGGCCGCAGTGGATGCAGGCCGGGCGGGCGGGCTGGCGCTGCATCTGGATGGGGCACGGTTTTTCAATGCGATCGCGGCGCTTGGCTGTAGCGAACGTGACCTGGCCAGGCCGTTTGATACCGTGTCGGTCTGCCTGTCCAAAGGGCTCGGCGCGCCTGTCGGATCGGTGCTTCTGGGACCCAGTGACCTTATGGCCCGAGCGCGGCGCATGCGGAAAATGCTTGGCGGCGGAATGCGACAGGCGGGTATTCTTGCGGCAGCGGGGCTCTATGCGCTGGAGCACAACGTAGCACGCCTGACAGAGGATCACGCACGGGCAGAGGCGCTGGCGGCCCATTTGACTGCTTTGCAGCTCGGCGAGGTCAGTCAAGCCACCAACATGGTGTTTCTTACGCCCCGACCCGGCCTGAACCTTTCGCCCCTGGCGACGCAAGGCCTGCCCCTGTCAGCGGTCGAGCCAAGGATGCGGATGGTCTTGCACCGCGATATCGACGACACCGCCTTCGACGCAGTGTTAAGGGCCTTCAGCGCGCTGGCTTAGGGCCGTGCCACTTCGCTTCCACTGTCCAGCAAAAGGCCGGCCAGATAAGGCACTGTCAGACCAAGCGCCACGACCACGCCGGCCAGAATGGCCCATTTCAAACCGGTCATCATGCGTGTCAGCACCCGCTCCACCGCGAACCACGTAAACAAGCCAAGCGCAAATGCGGCCGTGCCGGGCAGGTCATTGACGGTGCCGCCAACACCCACGATCCAGTCGGTCAGCGTCTGCACAAGTGTTCCGAAATCCATGGGGCCTCCACCGGGTGAATTGGCTGCGCGAGACTTGGCGCAAAAGCTCACAGGTGACAACCCTGCCCGCTTCCGGCAAAGCTGCCGTATCCCATGATGAGGCCCGGACCATGACGCCTGCAACAACCCACGACGCCCTTGAAGATCCACGCAATGCCGACATCCTGATATATGTGGACGGCGCTCTGAAGCACCGCGACGAAGCCAGGGTTTCAGTCTACGACAGCGGTTTCATGTTGGGCGATGGCATGTGGGAGGGTCTGCGCCTTTACGACGGTGTTTGGAGCTTCTTTGACGATCACATGGATCGTTTCTTTGACAGCTGCAAAGCGGTGTCTCTGGATATCGGAATGGACCGTGCCGGTGTGTTCGGGGCACTTGAGGCGACGCGCAAAGCCAATGGGATGCACACGGATGTGCATTGCAGGTTGATGGTGACGCGTGGCGTGAAGGTGAAGCCGTTCCAGCATCCGTCGCTCAGCCGATCCGGTCCCACGATGGTGATCATTTGCGAGCATTCCAAGCCCGCCGACCGCCTGCAAAGCGCCGGTATCCGGCTTGCCACCGTGCCGCAGGTCCGCGGGCTGCCGATGAGCCAGGACGCGAAATACAACTCCCACTCCAAACTCAATTGCGTGATTGCCTGTCTCCAGGCCGAACAGGCCGGCGCGGATGAGGGCCTGATGCTGGACCCTCACGGCTTTGTGAACACCACCAACGCCTGCAACTTCTTCATTGTCCGCAAGGGCGAGGTCTGGACCTCCACCGGGGACTATTGCATGAACGGGGTCACGCGACGAAAAGTGATTGATATCTGTAGGTTGGAAGGGATTCCGGTGTTTGAGAGAAATTTCTCATTATACGACGCCTATGGTGCGCAGGAGGCATTCCTGACCGGAACTTTCGGCGCACAAACCCCGGTGGCAGAGATCGACGGCAAACCCATCGGGGAAGGTACACGCGCCGTCACGGCGCGTATTCAGACGGCGTATAGGGCGCTCATCGCAGCCGAAAGTGCGGCATCAAAAGCGTAAACCGTTTCCGTCGCACCCGTGGCAGGGCGTTGTTGCACAACTCTGACCGGAGAGGATTCACATCGTGAATCCATGTGTTTAGAAAGTGTGGATGACGAAGCCTTGACCTCAAGCTGCCTTAGCTCAGCAAACAGGATTAACCGTCAATTAGAGTGAAGTTCCTGACGTTATCTCCCAAGAGGCAAATGTCTGCTGTGGGGTATGTCGCATAGTTAGCGATAGCCGGCATGCGCGGAGGAAGCTCAGAACCGCAGGCCGAGAAACATCACGGCCAACGGCACGGGCGACACAGCAATTACAATCGTCACAAAGGTCGACGGCGGTGTGAATATCCCGCTTAGCCCCGCGATGATCACAATACCTCCACCGCCGCCGATGATGGAATAGCCTGGCATGTTCACGGCCAGCGCCATCGCTACATAGCGATAGCGCAGGGCCAAAGGCAAAACGCGTTTCGATTGGCCTTCGATGAGCATCGCGACACGCTCGTCCTTCGACAACGGGGCGGCACGGGCCACAAGATCGGCGGCACGCCAGAGCCGCAAGACCCGCAAAATCTGCTCAAGCGCGGTGATGGGCAGGAACCGTCCGGTCGTAAAGGCCAGCATCATGGCGGCAACCGTACAGACATAGATCAAGGGCGTGATGGCCGCGCCGAACCCGGCAAGCAGCGCGATTCCAATCTCAGCGCCCGGCACAAACGGCATCGCAAGAAGCCCGATATAGGCCACGGCGCTGATCATGATCGCTTTGTGAACCTGCTGTTCGTTGTCGGGCCTGATCTGAGGTTCCAGCGCGTCGCGGATCATGTGAACGCCCCATGTGGCCAGCACGATAAAAACAATCAGGACCCCAATTCTAAGAAGCAGGCTGCGCGGACTTAACCCGTGAGGCGTCATGCGGGGGCTCAGCCGGTGACCGCCTCTGGCGGAATTACCACGCCAACACCTCGGACCTGGATTTGGTTGGTCCAGTACCAGCGCCGGGTCGTCCAGGTAAGGTCAATCGCCATCTCGTCACCTGTAAGCGTTCCGTACCAGACCACGGAGTGCGGCGCATCGGGGCAGATCGCCGTAGCGGTAAAGTGGACCACCCCGTCGATTTCCATGGTCTGATAGTCGGACCAGCCGAAATTGCAGTATTCTTCGCAATCGGTCGATTGGAACGTGCCATCGCGAAAAATAATCTCGTCTTCCAATTCTGCACCACTCGACAGATCCGCTCCGGATACTCGGAACGTCATTCCATCGGGCGCACCTGTATCCGCCCATCCGCCGTCTGGAATAGCACGGTCGGGGATGTCTTCATTCATCACTGTGAGCGTTGCTGCACCTGTGCCAAAGGTGGCAGCGTCAATTGCTGCGATTTGCAAAATCTGGGTCATCGATGGCTCTTAACTTAAAAAATCTTGGAAAAAATTGGCTCAGGATACTGGCGCGGTCACGTTGTCAGGCACGACAGCTTCCAGTGCGTCCGCCGCAGCTGACGCGCCGTCAAGATGTCGGACGGCTTTGGCATGCTCTTTCGCCCGGCCCTTGAAGGATGGGTCTTTCAGTATCACGCTTGCTGCCTTTTTCAGCGCCACCGCATCGGCATCGCCGGGCAGGGCAAGGCCAGCCCCATCTTTTCGACCATCGCGGCATTGGGGGCCTGATCGTGCGGGAAACCGGGGATCACCACCATCGGTACGCCAAATTTGAAGGCGCGCATCATGGTGCCGTGCCCGCCATGAGTGATGCACAAATCGGCCCGTGCAAGGATCGCGTTGTGGTCGGCATAGCGCACGACATGGGCGTTGGCCGGGATCGTGAGATCAGCCGGATCAATCGCGATGCTTGTGGTCATAACCACATGCGCATCAAGATCAGCCAGACCATCAAGTGCGGTCTGCACCTTATCCGGTGCGCCCAATTCGGTGGTGGTATAGCTGACCAGCACCAGCGGCGTGGTGTCGTCCTCTGACCAAGGCAGATCGATGGGCTGCGCAGTCGTTTCGTTGTCCGGCACCGGCCCGACGTGCTTGACATGGTCCCAGCCGGGCAGTGGTGCGTCATCAAAGGCTGCAACGGACGTGACAATCATGCGGGTTTGCGCTTTCCACAGCGACCGCATGTCGGGCAGCGGCGCGAAGCCTGCGGCAGCCCGCAAATGGGCCAGCTTGCCCATGATACCCTGCCAGGCATCCAACTGACGCCAGATAAAGGTGTGGCAGACCACCGTTGTCGGCACCCCTAACGAGGGCGCCACGTCCAGCGCCGCCGGAAACATGGCGTCGACCATGATCGCGTCCGGCTGTTCTGCGGCAACAATCTCTTTGATATCCTCTGCGACATCCGGTGACGTCAGCGAACAGGCCACACGGGTCATCGGCCCCATGTCGGGGTATTTGTCGACCTGTGTGTAGGCGTTCTTAAAGCCAGTGGCGCGAAACCCTTCGCCCTCGATGCGGGCGATCGTGTCTGGTTTGGTCGCGAACACCACCTCGTGTCCGCGTTTGCGCAGCGCATGCCCGACACCCAGGCTTGGGGGAAGGTTTCCACCGCTGGAGTGGCTGAGCCAAAGATACTTTGCCATAATCAATTCTCCTGAATGAGGGATCGAAGGGTAAAGGCGACAGTGGCAACGGAGTCCTCAAGGCTGAGCGCCTCATCCCGCCGTAAAATCTTCCAAACGTAGATATCGGTTGCATTCATTAGCGCGTGAAAGAGAACCTGACGTTCCTTGGGCGGCTCCTTGTCAAGGTAGGGGGCAAAGAGGTCGTTGACCCAGCCCTTGTGGAATTGCCGACCAACTTCGAGGGCATGGTGGAACTCAGATGAGCGGTTCTCATCAGACAAAAGGCGGATCACCAGATCCCCGATCTTGTCGTAAATTGTGAAAATCGCGAGCATGAAACGTTCGATGTCGTGGGGCTCTATGTTGGCGAAGGCCGAAAAATCGACGGCATCGGGGGCTTCGGTCTCGAGCGTTGCCACCATGAGGGCATCCTTGCTGCCGAACGCGCGCAGGATCGTTTGCACGCTGACACTGGCGGCCTGTGCGACATCCTCCAACCGGAACTCATCGTCGGTCGCGTCGGCGATGATCTGTGCCGCACATTTCAGAATGTGCCTGCGGCGCTCTTCGGCTTGGGCCTTGCGTTTCGAGCTGTCATATTTGCGCGTGTCTGATTTCATGTGAATCACACTCACACGAATTTATATTCATATTAACGAAGATGACATCAATTTACTTGAGCGGCGTGACGATGTGCTTGGATGAGTTTCTTTGGGCGCTGTGACAATCAGTCAGAGGACGGGTCTAGACTTAAGGCCTTGTCATGGATGGCTTCATAGGCGTTGATGACCACCGACCGAAGCCATTTGCTGCCCGGGTCTTGTGACAGGCGCGTGCTCCAGAAGAAGCTGAAAGTGATGTCTGGCAGATCGACCGGTGGGCGTTTGGCAAGCAGCCCATAGGTTCGACTGTCATCGACCATGAATAGCTGAACTGTCGTACCGAGCATGTTCGTCCGCGCAAGTAAGGGGGCGACGCCGGAAAACTCGGGCAGATGCGCCCCGATGCGGCGTTCCATACCATCGCGGGCAACGCGATCTTCGACGGTTTGGCGCGCCGCGTTTGACATCCCCACCATGACATGTGGCCAATCGAGCCAGGCTTGTTTATTCCAGTTCGCCGCCGCCGGATGCCCATGGCGCATGTAGGTGTAACGCTGCAAGGTCGGCATTTTTTGTTCCATCAGCCCTTCAGGCAGCGGTTTGTCGGAACCGAGCAAAGCAAGATCGATCTGCTCGTCCGCGACGGCTGTATGGAGGTGCGGTCCGAGGTTAACCCACTCCAGCGATACACCCGGCGCCGCTTCATTGATCCGGGCAAAAACCTCGGCAATCAGCGCCGTGATGGCGGGCACAGCGATGCGAAAGGTGCGTGTGCTGGTCGCCGGATCGAAGGGTTTGGGCGGGGTCACGACACGTTGGATGCTCCGCAAGATGGGCCGAACGTCCTCAATCAAGCTTTCGGCAAACGGCGATGGCTGCATCTTGCCACCGACCTTCACCAGAAGTGGATCGCCAACTTGTTCGCGCAATCGGGCCAGCGCATGGCTAACCGCCGAAGGCGTTTTGTTGAGGCGTTCAGCCGCTTTGGCGACGCTACCTTCGGTCATAAGGGCCTCGAAAGTCACAAGTAAATTGAGATCGAGCCGGTTGAGCTGAATATCATTCATGATGCATGAAATCGTTTCGTTATGTCTCTGCTGAATTCTGTTCAACAACATTTGCCAGACGCAACGCACTGAGACAAGCAGAGGAGACCCGCAAATGTCACTGAAAGTCATAGGTTCTGGATTTGGCCGGACCGGCACCATGTCCACAAAGCTCGCCCTCGAAGAGTTGGGCTTTGGCCCCTGCCACCACATGGTGGAAGTGATGCAAAATCCAGCGCAACCCGCGCATTGGGCCAAACTCGCCCGTGGAGAAGAGGTCGACTGGGCCGAGGTGTTCGCGGGCTACACCTCACAGGTCGACAATCCCGGTGCCGTCTATTGGCATGCTCTTTCCATCGCCTTCCCAAACGCCAAGGTCATTCACACCGAGCGCCCCGAGGACGATTGGTGGGCCAGCTATGACCACACGATCAACCGCTTCTGGCAGAACCGCAAAGGCATCGCCTTGCCGCCGCCTGTCCAAGCCGTGTTCGACGATATGGACAAAATCCTGCGGCAAGGGGGTGATGCGGGCCTCGATCGTGAGGCTGCAATCGCTGCATACCGCGCCAACAACGCGAAAGTTCGTGATGTCATCCCTGCCAGCAGGCTGCTGGTGTTCAACCCCGCTGAAGGCTGGGGCCCACTCTGCCGCTTTCTGGGCGTCGACATCCCAAAAACCGACTTTCCGCGCAGCAATGCCCGATCCGAGTTCTGGGACCTGTTCGGTGGAGAACCGGCTGCGGTCTAACGGGCGGCACCACATGCATCGAAGGGAGATGGATATGATGATGGCAGGTGCCGCTTGCAGCGATGTCGCGCGGTTGCGGGCATTTTTGCAATCGGTCTTTGCAATCTTCTGCGGCGCATCGGAGCGCGGGGTTCGTTAGGTTCGCATCATCGCTGAAATGGAAAGCATCGGGCGGCAAGGAAACGGCGACGGTCCATCGGCCCGTCACCGACCGACTGCCTGCGGCCTTCCAACAGCAACTGGACACCGAACCAAGAAAGGAAACCGATATGTCCCTGAAGATCATCGGAACCGGCATGAGCCGCACCGGCACCTTGTCCACCAAGACAGCCCTTGAGGCGCTTGGGTTTGGTCCGTGCCATCACATGATGGAGCTTTTCGCGAACCCCACCCAGTTGGAGACATGGGCCGAGGTCGCGCGCTGCGGAACCACCGAGTGGAGCGTCGTCTTCAAAGGCTATGCGTCGCAGGTCGATTTTCCCGGTGGCCGCGTTTGGCAACAGACCATCCACGCCTTTCCCGATGCCAAGGTGCTGCACACTGAACGCCCCGAGGAGGAGTGGTGGGCAAGCTTCAGCAAGACGGTGCTGAAGGTCTGGGCCAATCACGAAAGGCTGACCCACAACATGCCACAGCATATCAAGGACATCTTCGCAAAGCTAACGCCCTTCTACATCGACGATACGTTCGGTGGCATGCCCGACAAGGAGATGGCGCTGACCGCCTACCGGCGCAACAACCGTCTGGTCCGCGAATTGGTGCCCGCCGACCGCCTGCTGGTTTTCACACCATCCGATGGCTGGGGGCCCTTGTGCAAATTTCTGAAGGTACCTGTCCCAGAGGCACCGTTCCCGCGTAGCAACGGCCGCGACGAATTCTGGGACAATTTCGAGGAAGAGCCCGCGGATTGAGCTTTATCGCTTATCAAGCCTGCGGTCATTGTCGAAGGCTTCTTTTCTTTCACAGGAGGACGTCCAAATGACGCGTTCATACCTCGCAATCGCTCTGGCTTTGACCGCCGTTCTGCCCGCTGCCGCGCAGAACAAATCCGAAACGGTCTGGATGATGGTCCAGCACGATGCCGCCGACTATCAGGCTTGGCAAGACGTCTTCGACAACGGTTTTGGCGATCTTTGAATGGAACGGCGAAGACGCCGCCCTGGCCTTTGTCAACGACCCGTCCGTTCGGGCCGCTATGCGATCGCCTGGGGTCATTTCCGAACCTGTCATTCATCTATACGACAGCGATCCCCGCTACTGGATAACGTCCGAAACTTCGGGCACGTCGTCTGTGGAGCCAACATCGAAAGACTGACTTCCAAGTTGCGCATGAAGCCCGTGTCATGTTCCGGGAAGAACTGCACTCCGTTCGCGCAAGTAAGGGAGCAGTGCATCAAGAACGGTCCGCACCTTGGCCGAACCTCGTGCGGACTCGTGATACAGCACCCAGCTGTCCATCTGGTCGAACGGCTCGGGAAAGACACGCTCGATGGTCGCGCAGGCGTCGCCAACGAAGCAAAAGAGCGCCCCGATCCCGCCGCCTTGCTCGATGATGATCCGCGCTGAATCCGTGTTTTCCACGCGTGTTGCGGGCTGGTCCGGGTCGGCGAACTGTTCGACCCACCCAAAGGCTCGTAGAGGAAGTAGTGGCCTACCGTACTGCACGAGTTGATGTGTGCTGAGCTCTTCAGGCGTTTTGGGACGTCCGTATTTCGAAAGATAGTCTTTCGACGCATAGAGACAGCTTCCCCAGGTAAAGGAATGGGCGATTACGAGGCTTGGGTCGGTCGGAGCAATGGTCCTGACCGCGATATCCGCTTCACCCTTTGCAAGATCAACACTGGCAAGAGAGCTCATCACCTCGATATGCAGGCCCGGAAAATCATTGGTCACTTCGCTTACAAGCGGACGCAGAAGATGCACCGCAGTCTGGACACAGGCTATCCGCACCGTACCGACAGGCACTTCCCGCATCGAGCGTACGGAGTTCGTTGTGGCGCTGATCTTGGCGTCCATGTCTTCCGCAGCGTCCAGGACAGCGCGTCCTTCGGCAGTGAAACAAAACTTTCCGCCACCGCGGATAATCAGCGTTGCGCCAAAGCCCTCTTCGGCTGTCGCAAGGCGACGGCTGACGGTCGACGCATCAACCCCAAGCAGTTTCGCGGCACCCGTGACCGACCCGCCCTTGGCCAGAGCAAGAATGATCCGGAAATCGCTCCAGTTCGGCTCGGCCATCTACCTCGCGCGTCCGATCAAGAGCGCTGCCTTTGGCCGTCGTCGTTGGAATGCCTGTGTCATGCAGCCAGTCGTTCCCGAGTTTGCCTACATCTCATGCTGGATCGCCGCGAGCTTTGCCGTCACATGCCGCGCATGGTCTTCGACATAGGCCTTGTGACTATCGCTGGAAACGTATCGCCGGAACGCTTCCATATCCCCGAAATCAGCAACTAGCGCGGCATCGTGGTGGTTCGGGCCGCTGCCCACATTGGTGCCGAGGCTGAAGGAGAGGACGTCGCTACTGGTCTCACACAAATTTTCCACGGCGTCGCGCCACGCCGCAAGCTGCGACTCCGTCGCCTCGGGTTTGAATGAGACGAGTACAATATGACGCAGCATGAAAACTCCTTCCTGATGCGTGTAGATTGGGCCTCTCTAAGTCCTTTATCAAGTGGGCAATTCCGCTAAGCACAGAGGTGGTCCTAGATTTTAGACCATTTTGCAGCCAACTTAAGATGGATCAGGGGTTCATTTAGGCTGCTATTCTCATTGGTTGGTTTTTGCTGGCATAGGCCTCATCGGGGGTCAATAATCCGTGCGTTGAGTGAGGGCGTTCGGAGTTATAGTAACTCAGCCACTTGCCGATCCCGGCGCGCATTTCTGATCCCGTCTCAAAGGCATTCAGATACACGCATTCATATTTCAGCGACCTCCACAGCCGTTCGATCATGCGGTTGTCGCGCCATGCGCCTTTCCCGTCCATGCTGATTTTGATCTTTGCGTCGGTCAGTGCGGTGACTGTTTCGGCAGGACCTGACATGCGCCTGACTACCAAAAAGCAGACCTAAGCACCATATAAATAACGCAAATCAGCGAGCTAATTCATCCCACGCGCGCAGGCGGAGCGCCCCAATCCGGACGCCGCCAATCGATACCCTCCCAGAACATTGCAAGCTGCGCGGAGGTCATTCGCACCGCCCCATCCCCGGCGCTCGGCCAAGGGAAGCGGCCACGCTCCAAAACCTTGTAATAGAGGCAAAAGCCTTGCCCGTCCCAGTAAAGCAACTTCAGCCGGTCACCACGCCGACCCCGGAATGCAAACACCGCCCCACTGGTGGGCTTTTGCCGCAGCACATCCTGCGCCAACGCGGCCAACCCCGCGATCCCTTTCCTCATATCCGTCACCCCGCAGGCCAGATACACGCGAACGCCAGTGCCGGGACCGATCATGCGGCTTCCACCGCACGGATCAGGGACGTCAGCGCGGCCGGGTCCATTGCACTGTCAAACTGCAAACAGCGACCACCCCGCAAGCGCAATTCGACCGCGCTCGGTGGCGACACCTCAGCGACCGGGGGCGGCGGCACCGGAACCCCGGCCGCCACTGGCATATCCAACGAGAAGAAAAGCGCCCCGGCATCGGGCGACCACAGGCCTTTCTTTTTCAGCTCATGCCGCCAGGCGTAAATCTGCTGTCGCGTAATCTCGTGGCGCCGCGCCACCTGGGTCACCGTCGCCCCGCCGACCCCAACCGACATGACAATCTCGAGCTTGTCCTCGTCGCGCCAGAAGCGCCGCCGCTCCAACCCAAGAATTTCGCCGCGCATCGCAGACCCCGCACAAGACACGTCGCCAACGACGTCGTTAAACACGTGCCTTAGTTCACAGACCCAAGCTCAGGCAGGCGGTGCCAATCGCGCGGTTACGATGCACGCGCGAATTTTGAACAGCTACAATAGATCGCTCGTTATCTTCTTGAAAAGAAAAGAAGTTAGCCGGCGTCTATAGTGGAAAACCCAAGCGAATCGCATCAAAACATCACCAATTGTCCCGGGTTCTCACGGGCCTTTCGGCGACCCTGATCCGAGAAATGCACGATATCACGATATTGGCGGTCGGTAAAATTCAGTATCTGCACGTCGCCCTGATCCGGCAAGTGGCGCGAGATTCGGGTCACTCGGGTCTGAAAAGCCTCCTTGCCGTTCACGAATCGTGCGTAGACGGAAAACTGACTCCGCTCGAACCCCTCATCGAGCAAGAAGTTCCGGAATACACCCGCCGCCTTGCGCTGCGGTTTGGTGTCGGTCGGGAGGTCGAACATCACAAGAATCCACATCAGTCGATACCCCGATAGAATTTTGATTTCATGGCTCATGCCCCAAGTCCCGAAAATGTCAGGCGGTCGGGCGGGATTGGAAGGGCCAACGTCAATGCGCCGACCTCAAAACTCTGACCCAATGAAGTGGCCAGTTTCATTGTCGCGACCGAGACGGGCGTTACACTCTCTCCCAAGGGCAGGTCAGTGGCGATCAGGCGACCCAGTTGGTTTTGCGCAGCGGGGCGAGATAGGCGGTGAAGGTATCCGGGTCTGCCAGTCCCACCAGATCGCCGAAGAACTTGAGCTCGCCTGCCTTGTGCAGACTGGTCAGACTTTCGAGGAACAAGCGCCGAAACAGCCTCGACAACACCTTCACCGGCAGGAAGAACCCTGGGCGGCAGGCGATCCAGCGGGTGCCATCCGGTGACAGCCCGCCTCCCGGCACGATAACATGCACGTGCGGGTGATGGGTCACCGCAGACCCCCATGTGTGCAGCACCGAAGTCATGCCGACCTTCGCACCAAGGTGTTTTGGATCGGCTGCTATGGTCAGGAGCGTTTGGGCCGACGCCTTGAACAACAGGCCATAGATCGCTGCCTTGTTCTGATAGGCAATGTCGGCGATCTGGGCTGGCAGTGTGAACACTACGTGGAAGTATTCGACCGGCAGCAGGTCTTCCATGCGCGCCTGCATCCACGCGCGCGCGGTTGCGCCCTGGCACTTCGGGCAGTGTCGATTGCGGCACGAGTTATAGGCAATGTGCTGGTGATCGCATTTGGTAGAGGCGGCTACATGCCCGCCGAGTGCGGCGGTGCGGCAGTTCTCGATGGCTCCCTATCGTGACATTGCTGCGCAATGCACGGCCGGGCAATGGACATCACCTTCAACTGCGGCAGGTTCAGATGACCGACATGTTTGCGGCGATACGCAGGCCCATGGACGCGGAAGATATCCGCAACCTCCAGTTTTGGGCGAGGCATTGAACCGGGGTCAGCCGGACCCAGCCTCCCGTCGCACCAGCAGATCAAGCGGGCTGGTCACGTCCTGGATCGTCTTGGTCGCCACTTTCGTGTAGACTGTCGCCGACTCCAGCTTGGCGTGGCCCAGCAGCACCTGCCCTCTCATCGCTGTAAACAGCGACTGCCGGGTAATAGATTACCCGAATGTCGGTCCCGCCTTCCAGCAGATGGGTGGCAAAGCTGTGCCGCTAGGTATGGGGCGACACCTGCTTCTTGATCTCCGCAAAGTCACAGGCCACTCCGAACCCCCGATTGAACTGCCGCGTCGATCTCTCCGACCGGGTCCCGGATCACTCAACCTTCTCAAAGAACCGCCACGGCCGGTTTCGCGACAGCGAGCTGCTGCGGCATCTGTTCGAGATGACGGTGGCGCGGTGCATCGAAGAGGGCTTGGTCAGCGGCCAGCGCATGGCGGTAGATGCCAGCCTGATCGAGGCGGACGCGAACAAGCAAAACTCGACGCCGAAGGAGGACTGGGACATCTCAAAGATTGATCCAGCCGATGCGCCCCGCGCGGTTCGCGAGTATCTCGACACGCTGGATGAGGCGGCCTTCGGCGCAGCCAGCGAGGTCACGCCCAAGTTCACATCCCATTCCGATCCCGCCAGCCAGTGGACGGCGGCACGCAAGGGACCGGCATTCTTCAGCTATTCCGACAACTACCTGATCGACACGGATCACGGCGTGATCGTTGATGTGGAAGCGACCAAATCCATCCGGCAGGCTGAGGTTGGTTCGACCAAGACCATGCTGCAGCGTGTGAAAGCGAAGTTCGATCTGCACCCAGAACGCCTGATCGCAGACACCGCCTACGGCACCGGGCCGATGCTTGGCTGGCTGGTCGACCGCAATATCTCGCCGCACATTCCGGTCTTCGACAAGTCCGGGCGCACTGACGGCACATGGTCCCGTGCCGACTTCGGGTGGGACGCTGGCAACGACCAATACATCTGCCCTGAGGGTCATGAGCTGAAGCAGTTCCGCCGGAACTACTCAGACCCGAACAGGGGACCGTCCGGCAAAGGCACGGCGCGATATCGCGCCTTGAAGGAGGTCTGCCAAGCCTGCCCCTCAAAGCCGCGCTGCTGCCCGAACATGGAGTTCCGGTCGATCACCCGTCAGGAACACGAAGACGCCCGCCAGGTCGCGCGCGACATCGCCAAAACCCGCCAATATGACATCTCGATGAAGCTCCGAAAGAAGGTCGAGATGCTCTTTGCCCACCTCAAGCGCATCCTCGGCCTCGGAAGGCTCCGACTACGCTGGCATGTGGCGCAAACGACGAATTCCTGCTCGCAGCCACCGCCCAAAACCTTCGTAAGCTAGGTCACGCACTCATAAACCTCTAGCGGGATTGTGCGATTGCTGATTCACTGTTTGGAAAGAGGAGAGCAGCATGAGCCAACGGCGTTACGAGCTGAGCGATTTTGAATGGTCGATCATGGAACCGCTTCTACCGAACAAGCCGCGAGGCGTTGCGCGGGTGGATGACCGGAAGGTCCTGAACGGCATATACTGGCGATTGCGGACAGGCTCGCCCTGGGCTGATATCCCGGAGCGGTATGGACCCTATACCACCTGCTACAATCGGTTCGTGCGGTGGCGGCGGCTCGGGGTATGGGATAGGATATTTACAGCAGTGTCAAAAGCTTATGATGGCTGTGAGCAATCGGTGGACTCATCTTCCATCCGGGTTCACCAGCACGGGGCGAACGCAAAAAGGGGGGCGCGGACGCCGCCCAAGCCCCCGATGTGGCTGACCTTTGAGCCCTCTGCATGGGGCGCTCGCGCGGCGGTTTGACCACCAAAATTCACGCAGTCACGGACGCACAGGGCCTGCCGATCGCTCTCAAACTCACGCCCGGCCAGGCCCATGATGGGCGCTCGGCGGCAAATCTGCTGGACACGGTCGGCGCGGGGCAGGCGCTGCTGGCAGACGCCGCCTACGACAGCAATGAGCTGCGCCAAACGCTGGCGGACCGCCGGGCCATCGCCGTAATCAAGCCCGTTGCCCGTCGAAACCCCAAGCCTGCCTTTGACAAAAACACCTACCGAAAGCGCAACCGCATCGAGCGCTTCTTCTCAAAAATCAAACATTACAGGGCGATAGCGACACGCTATGAAAAGCATGACGCAAACTACCTCGCTCTCATCAAACTCGCCGCAACTCGCATCTGGTTGCGCGCTTATGAGTCGGTGTCCTAGCCAAGATCTTTCCTGCACCGCAGCAAACGCGCAAAGCCTGATAGAAAAGGCGCTCGCGCTCCATTTGGATCGCCACTTTCTGCGACAGAAACACGTGGTTTTTCCACAGAATTGGCTCGAATTCAGTCCTTGGCTGCGCCGCAGCTAAATCCCGTCTGATCCTGCCTCATTTTGCCAGAACGTGCTTACCAAAGTATTACCAAAAAATTTTATAGCTTTAAATCAGTCTCTTACAACACTGCCCAACCTTGAGCACCCCGCCGGATCACCACCTCGTACCCTGGCTCCTCCGGCTCATCATCCACCAGTTCCATCGGGAACCCGTCTGCGCGGACATCGAGACCTGTTGCCACTTCCAGCAGTTCGATCATCCGATCCGATTGCGCGGTGTGCCCCAGCACCCTCTGCCCTTCCGTCAGCATCGCGATCACCTTGGGCGACAGCTCCAGCGGCACCCCGTTGCGATCCGCGATGGCCTGGAACAGGCCCACATCCTTCTGGATCAGATCGAGCGTGAAATTCACGTCCCGAGATCCGCTCAGGATCAACTGGCTCTCGGTTTCATGCACAAAGGAGTTGCCGGAACTCACGGCAATTGCCTCATAGGCTACACCCAGATCAACGCCCGCGGCCTTCATCACCGCCAGAACTCTCGCACAGCGCCAACAGATGCGTTGTCGCCAGATAGTTCGTCATCACCTTCAGGGTCGACGCTGCGCCAAACGGACCTGTGTGCAATACCCTGCGGCCCATTTTTGTGAGCAAAGGAAAGACCTTATCGAAGGTCTCCCGCGCGCCGCTCATGTAGATCGAGATATTTCCCGTATCCGCCCGGTGGCATCCCCCCGAAACCGGACATTCCGCCACGGTGCCACCGCGTTCCGCTATCATCGGAGCAATGCGCAGGATCTCGGCTGCATCCGTCGTGGACATCTCCATCCAGATTTTTCCCGGCCCGACCGCCGGCAACATAGTGTCGACCACGGCGGCGGAGGCCGCGGGTGACGGCAAGCAGGTGATCACCACATCGCAGTCCGCCATCATTGCGGCAGGTCCGTCGCCCGGCTTGGCCCCGCGTGCGGCAAACTCCTCGACGGCTTTCTCGTTCAGGTCAAAAACCGTCAGGTTCACCCCGTTGCGCAGAAGCGATCCTGCAAGCTTGGCACCGACGGACCCAAGCCCGATAAATCCAACTTTCATATCCGCCATTTCCCTGCTCATTCCAATTGCCCGCCTTGATCCGCCAGCAGACCAATAAACCGGCGATGCGCGCCTGCGCTGTGTGCCAGCAGCTTCACTTCGACCGCATGGTGGCCGTCTTCCTGTACGACCGACAGCGCCATTGCGGGGGCGCCCGCGACCGGTGGCCAATAGGCTTTGATGTCTGCGGACGCGATCACTGTAGTCTCCGCATCCGTCCAATCGTCAGCCTCACCCACGATGGCCTCGGAGAGGCTGAGTGTCATCGGACTGCAACCGCGTGAGACGGTGATCTGGCGCGACAGCCCTTCCACCATTCGTGCAATCTCGGCATCTATCACGTCATAATCCTCAGACTGCATGGTAGTGGGATCGGTCAGCGCGAGAGGCAGAGTGAAGGCCAGCAACGAGTTCCTCTGGCACAGCATCCGTCTCCGCCGCACTGCGGTTGCGCCAATCTGTTGCAAAGCCGCTCCACCACTTCAGTGCCCGCTCCAGGAACGAGCCGCGGATCATGCGCTTCACTACCAAGCGGTTCGCTCGGCAGTTTGTGCGGGCCGCATCGTCGCGCGCTCCCGCCGCCGCTCTGTCGCGGCCCACCTCAACAGCCCCTGTGGCACGGGATTGCAGCGGGGCAGAAACCCTGAACAGTTCCGCAAGATCCAGCGCCTCAAGCTGCTGCGTAAGGTCGGGAACGGCCCCGCCCTTCGGATAGCTCCAGATCGTTGAGGCATCTGCGCTCATGGCACCACGACGATATTGCCCGTGTGGGTCTTGGCGATGAAAGCGGTTTGCGCCTCTCGCAACTGGTCCAGGGGGTATATCGCTGCCACGACGGGCATGATCGAGCCCTCCTCGATGTATCGGATCAGGTTCGCCATGACCTGTGGCCCGATGATGGTCGATCCGGTGAAGGTCAGATCATTGAGGTAGAACGTCCGCAGGTCCAGTGCCACTATCGGGCCTGCAATCGCGCCCGAACAGGTATAACGCCCGCCGCGTTCCAGCACGTCAATCAGTGCCGGGAACATCGGGCCTCCGGTGATATCGGCAACCACGGTGACGTGCTCCTCTTGGCCGAGCGCTCCCCGAAGATCATCGGGAGTGCGCGGCAGGATACGGTCCGGCCCAAGCGCAGCCACTGCCATTTGCTTGGCCTCGGACGCCATCGCAATCACCCGCGCGCCGCGCAGTTTGGCCAGTTGCACCAATGCGCCGCCAACGCCACCCGAAGCACCGGGGACCAGCACCGTATCTGCCGCCGTCACCTGAGCACGGTCGAGCATGCCCTCGGCCGTGGAGTAGGAGCAGGAGAATGTCGCAAGCTCCGCATCGCTCAAAGTGCTGTTCACGGTCAGCGCGTTGCGCGCGGGCATGGTGGCATATTGCGCATAGCCGCCGTCGCGCTCTGACCCATAGTAGCCGGTTTTGTTGGGGTTGCCCAAATCCTCCGGATCCCGCAGCCAGTTGTCGGTGATGATGCGCTGGCCCATGCGGGCCGTGTCCACGCCGTCGCCCACGGCCACAATCCGGCCACAGACGTCCGCGCCCTGGATGCGCGGAAACCGGATCGGCGCGCCACCCCAGGCTGGATCTTCTGGATGAATTCGATCATCGGCACTGCCCGTCGTGGCCCCTGTCACCGCCTTTGAATACCAGCCGGTACGGGTATTCACATCGGTATTGTTCATTCCCGTGGCCCCGACCTGCACCAGCACCTCGCCGATCGCCGGCGCGGGCACCGGCCAATCCTGGTGCCAGGTGTAGGCGTCCAGATCGCCGTGGCCGGTCAGGACCATGGCACGCATAGTCGTCGGGATCGCATCTGGCTGCCTCACGTCGATCTCCTTTTTTTGGGCGACCGACACGAACGAATTGGCGGCATTCATCCGGCGGGATCAGGTCGCTTACGGATCACAAAGCGTATGTGTCGAAACATCAAGGATTGAAATTTCCCCTATAACGAGGTGCACAATGGCACGAGACTGGTATGGTTGCGACGCGGGAGAATTCGCGGCACGCGCAATTGTGGTCCAAACGGACGCAATTCGCCGGAGCCATTCGAAGCAAACAAATAAATCAAAACGACCGGGAGGGACCTCACAATGGCGCTAGAGCCACCGATTACAGAACTGGATATCCCCACAGCCGATGCAGGCTTCTACAAGGGATTCACGAAAACCGTCGCGCTGACAGCCAAGGCCCTCGTCGCGATTCTCATTGTCTGGGCCTTGTTGCCTGTTGCCAGCCTGACATTCGGACCAGCGGCCGAGGGCTCCACTTCATTGTTCATCGATGCCGACGGCAACGTCTCGGCGGCGGCAGGTGTGGTGCTCGGCGGCATCAACTCCGTCATTCTGGCAACGTTCAACTACTGGTATGTCTATGTGATGGCGTTCTTCGTCATCCTCTGCCTTGTACTGGCGCTTTGGCCCGCGTCGGGACGCCTGAAAATGGGCCTTGACGGCGACACGCCTGAATTTTCCAATTTCTCCTGGTTCTCGATGATGTTCGGTGCCGGGATCGGCATCGGGATGCTGACCTTCGCCACGGCGGAGCCCATGTATCACTGGGCCTCCAACCCCTCCACGATTCAGGGGATCACCGAAGGCTCCACAGCACAGAACGTGCGCAGCGCGTACATCTGGTCCTTCACCCACTGGGGTCTGGCGGCTTGGGCATCCTACGCCATTGTTGGCCTGGCGCTTGGATATTTTGCCTATCGCCGCAACCTTCCGCTTACAATCCGCTCGGCGCTGGTGCCGATCTTCGGCAAATCCATGGAAGGCGGCCTCGGCCACGCCGTGGACATCGTGGCCGTCGTGGCCACGGTTCTTGGTGTGTCGCAAACCCTGGGCTTCGGGGTGGAGCAGTTCATCTCGGGCCTGACCCGGATCGGCGTGGGCGACTGGCTGCAACAAACGGCAGACGATGGGTCTGTGTCTTCTTCCACTGCCGGTATCATCGTGGCGCTCCTCGTCATCATGGGGGCCTCGACCCTGTCGGCGTTGTCGGGCGTGGGCAAAGGTATCAAATGGTTGTCCAACATCAACATGGGCCTCAGCTTCTTCCTTCTGCTGTTCTTCCTTGCGTTCGGGTCTACTTTCTTTGGACTTCAGGCGCTGGTCGTGGGCGTGTTCGATTATCTCGTCTCGATTCCCGGCAATATCTTCACGGTCTGGGTGTCTGACGGCGTGGATGGATCCGAGGCCGCAAGTCTGGCTGGGTGGCAAGGTGGCTGGACCATCTTCTACTGGGCCTGGTGGATCGCGTTTGCACCTTTTGTGGGCGTGTTCCTGGCGCGGATATCCAAGGGGCGAACAGTGCGTGAATATGTGTTGGGTGCAATGATCGTGCCTGCGATCATGTGCTTCACGTGGTTTGCGATCGTTGGCGGCACAGCCATCGATCTGGAACTGAATGGGGATGCCGCAGGGCGTATCGCTGGCGCGGGTCAATCTGACCAACTCTTCGCAATGTTGGCCGTGATGCTCAACGACTACCTGGCCTGGATCATGTCCGTCGTCGTCGTGATCTTGCTGCTGACCTACCTGGTAACTTCTGCGGACTCGGCCGTGTTGATCATCAACACGATCAACGCCGCTGGTGACGAAGGGCCAAAAGCACGGCCGCACATCATCTTCTGGGGCGCGGCCCTGGCGCTGGTCGTGGGCGGTTTGATTGTCGCGGGCGGCCTGGGTGCCATTCAGGCCGCGATGGTGATCGGCGCCCTGCCGTTCAGCTTGGTCATGGTCATTATGGGCCTGTCGCTGATCAAGGCGATCATCAACGATGCCCGCCGCGAGAAACAGGGCGTTGCCACCACACACGATGAAATCGCGACCACCCCGGCGGAGTAAACATCTCACTTTGATCTGAGACGGGCTGCACCTTTGTGTGGCCCGTTTTGGTTTGAGCGACTAACGGTGCAACGTAACCCTACGTCACGATCCCACAACAGGTGCTCGAAGCCGAAGTTTCCCGTTTACAAATAAATGAACGCCGTTCAATATCAAGATACTGAAATAAACGATGGGCTGGAAGCATGGATGGTCTCGGAAAACTCTCCCGCAGGGGGCTGTTGCTCGGCGCGGGCGCGGCTGTCGGTTACGGGCTTGGCCGGTCCTGGGCACCGGGCCTGTCGCAGATCGAAGGCGTCGCGCGCTTCGGTGGCACGCCGTCAGCGCCCCTGATGCTCAACGATGCGTCCGAGTTGTCGGCCACACCGATCCACATCCACACCCGCCCCGCCGCCCAGGGTGACGCGTTGGTCGAGGCATTCCGCGCCGAGTTGTCCGCGGCTCGCTCTGAAAACCGCCCCGTCTGCGTCAGCGCCGCGCGTCATTCCATGGGTGGACAGAGCCTCCCGCGCGATGGCCACGCGATCACTGTCGACGATGCCACCATTGAAACCGACACCGAGCGGCAAACCTACCGCGTCAACGGCGGTGCGCGCTGGCGCGACGTGATCGCGGCGCTTGATCCCATCGGATTTTCGCCAGCCGTGATGCAGTCCAATCACGACTTCGGGGTGGCCGCGACATTTTCCGTCAACGCCCACGGATGGCCTGTCCCCTACGGACCAATGGGCGCGACGGTCCGCGAAATCCGAATGGTCCTGCCAGGCGGCGACCTCGTGACTGCGTCGCGCACCCAGAACGCCGACCTCTTCAACCTCGCCGTGGGTGGCTACGGTCTTGCGGGCCTGATCGTGGATATGGAGGTCGATATGGTCCCGAACCAGCGCCTCGCGCCGTCCTTCGCGCCGCTGCCCGCCGCAGATTTTCCCGCTGCGTTCCGTACCGCGGTGGACGATCCAACTGTGCCCATGGCCTACGGTCGCTTGAACGTGACCCGCGAGAGCCTGTTTGAGGAAGCGTTGCTCGTCACCTATTCGCCGACGCCGGACCAATCCTCCATTCCGCCCGCCACGGAATCCGGCTGGCTCGCCTATGCCGCGTCCTATCTTTACCGGGGCCAGGTGGGCCGCGAGGGCATGAAAGACTGGCGCTGGTGGATGGAATCCTCTCTCGCGCCACGCCTCGCCGCCGAGTCCACCCGCAACTCCCTGATGAACGAACCCGTCATCACCCTTGATGACCGCGATCCGACCCGCGTCGACATCCTGCACGAATACTTCGTTCCGTTTGCCGCCTTCGACGGGTTTCTTGAGGCTTGCCGCGACGTGATCCCGGATGCCTTCGTGGAATTCCTCAACGTGACCCTGCGCTTTGTCGATAGGGATATCGACAGCCTTCTGCCCCATTCGCCGACTTCTCGGATCGCCACTGTCATGTCCTTCACCCAAGAGATGACGCAGCGGGCGGAGGCGGATCATTCCCGCATGACGCAAGCCCTCATTGAGCGCATCATCGCCATCGGCGGGACGTATTACCTGCCCTATCGCCCCCACGCCACGCTGGACCAATTCGCCCGCGCCTATCCCCGCGCACCGGAATTTGCGGACGCAAAACGCGCCCTCGACCCACAACTGACGTTGCGCAATAATCTTTGGGACAGCTATCTGGAGCCCCTGACATGAGCCTGATCCGTCGCCTTTGCCTGATCTATTCCGTCATCCTTCTGGGGGCCGCCGCGATCAACTACATCCCCGGCCTGACCGATGAGGCGGGGCTGGCGTTCGGCATCTTCGCGCTCGACCCATTCGACGATGCGCTGCATCTGGTCTCCGCCATCTGGGCGTTTCTGTCTGGCCTGATCTCCAACCGCTCCGCGCGCACCTTCCTGATCCTGTTCGGCGCGGCCTATCTGGGCGATGGCGTCTTCGGCATCTTCACCGGCTGGGGTTATCTGGATTTCGGTATCTTCACCAATGAGGCCCTTGGCATGGACTGGTCCTACCAGCGCATCATGGCCAACCTGCCCCATGTCGGCCTGGGCTTTGTGGCGCTGGCGGCAGGTGTTGCGGGCCGCCGCACATGAAGGCCCTGGGAGGTGTCCTGAAGCGTATTCTTCAGGCGTTGCTGATCCTCATCATCGTGCTTGCCTCACCGGTGGTCTACGTGGAAACAATGTGCCGGGGCGATGGTGTGCCTGCACCCTCCACCGCCCTTTCGGGCGAAATCCGCCCCGAAATCCGCACGCTTCTGACCTACCCCGAATGGCACATTGTCCACGCTTATGACGACTATGCACAAGTGATCCGGGACGGCGACCCGCACGAGTTCAGCTATCTCCGCGCCATCTTCGGGTACTGGGGTTCGCTCTGCACCCTGACCCAGGAAGCCGCCAATCTGGGCGACATCGACAACGAAACCCGCCAGTTGGTCCACGTCATCGGCGTGTCCTTCACCTTCGAGATGTTGATGAAAGCCGCCTATGAGGAAACCGTTGGTCGGCTGGCCACACTCATCCGTGGCCCAAACCGCGCGCGCCTTGATAACCTGTCCGCCCGACAAGCCGCCGACTACGCCGCCTTCCTGCAACAGGTTCCGTGGTATCGCTATGACTTCCGAGGCGACGCGGCCGCCCTGGACGCAGCCGCCACCGATGCCTTCCGCGACCGCGAACGGGCGGCGGCCCTTGGGCTGGAGCACCTTGCGCGCGCTGCCTACGCAGGCGTGATCGCGCAGGCCGTCGCGGCCACAGGCTTCGATGACCTGACGTTGCAGATGGTCGTCACGGACCTTTCCCCGCAGCAGATTGAGGGGGTCGAAGGCGTCACCATCCTCGGCGAGGTTGCAGGCGGCATCGAGGTCGAAACACCGCGCTACCGTGAATTGACTGGCATCCTTGCGGACTGGGCGGATCAGGGCGCGGAATTCGTGGACATGGCAGGCAACGACCAGATCATGTTCACTGCGATCTCGGATGCGCCGGAACAAGACGGAGCGTTGGCGAGCCTTGCGCGCCAGGGCTATGGCGACACGCGGCACCTGTTTTTGCTGCCCGTGTCCGAGTTGGCCGACGCCCTGCGCAACCTGGATGCACGGGGGCTGCGTCTGGAGCATATCCACGATTATTGAACGCCTCTTCGCTGCCATGCCCAATGTCGCGATTGGCTCGATCGCAGCACATGACATCGTCATGCGTTTGGCTGGAGCAACCCGCGCCGCTATCGTCCCGTTCCCGTTCACTGCACTGGATGCATGCCGGTCTGTGGATGTCCCCATCGCCCTGACCTTGCGCAACGATGATGAAAATCAGCCCGCCCGGCTCCATGCGTCCGGCGCGTTGCTCGTGGGGCCGACCTGGCCTGAGGCCCGCACTCCAAAAACTTCTGCGCACCGGGCCTGTTTCAGGCTAAGCTCGCGTCATGACACCGAATTTACCCCCGGACGTCGCGCAGGCCTTCGCCGCCCTGTCGTGCCGGCCCCGCCTGATGGATCTGCGCGCACTGATCTTCGCAGCCGCAGGAGCGACCGACACATTGCCTCTGACAGAGACGCTCAAGTGGGGCCAACCGGCCTATTTGCCTCACAAACGTGCCGGCACAACGCTGCGCCTTGGCGAGGACTCGGGCCAACCAACCTTGTTCGTGCCCTGCTCGACGACCCTGCTGGACCGCTTCCGTGACGCCTTCCCGACCGAGTTCACCTACTCCGGCGACCGCGCCGTCCATGTTCCCGAAAGCGGCCCGTTCAACGAAGGCGCGTTTCAGCAGCTCGCCGCCATGGCCCTGACCTACCACCGCGACAAACGCCGCTGAGCCACCACCTTGCATTGGCAAAAAGTACCGCGGATTCGGCGTTCGTTCTACTTGGGAGACATAACTCGGGCGTCGCCGTCCCCAATTTTTCATCGGCGACGTCGCGAAACTCAAACCAGGAAAAGGCGCGCCAGATTGCTCCGGCGCGCCCAATGACACTAAATCAAACTCAATCAGCGGTGCAGGTCGAAGCGGTCGTTCTCCATTACTTTGACCCAGGCCGCGACAAAGTCATTGATCATCTTGGCTTGCGCATCGGCGCTTGCGTAGACTTCGGAGTATGCCCGCAACTGGCTGTTGGAGCCGAACACCAGATCCACCACCGTCGCCGTCCACTTGGCTGCACCGGTCGCGCGGTCTGAACCTTGCAGCACATCGCCGTTTTGCTGCCACACCGTGTCCATGCTCAATACATTGCGAAAGAACGCGTTGTCGAGCGTGCCGGGCGTGTCGGTCAGAACACCGTGTCTGCTGTCGTCAAACGTTGCCCCCATGGCGCGCATTCCGCCCACAAGCACCGTCATCTCTGGCGCTGTCAGACCCAGCAACGCGGCCTTGTCGACCAACATTTCTGACGGCTCACGCAAGGAATCTGCGCTGTGGTAATTGCGGAAACCGTCAGATTTCGGCTCGAGGACATCGTAAGCCTCAACATCCGTCTGCTCCTGCGACGCGTCACCGCGACCGGGCGTGAACGGCACCCACACATCGTGCCCGCCAGCTTTCGCCGCCGCCTCGACACCTGCGCCACCCGCCAGCACGATCAGATCCGCCATGGAGACCTGCGCCCCGCCGCGTGCATTGAAATCGGCCTGAATGCCGTCAAGCACACCCAGTACTTTGTCCAGCTCCGTCGGGTTGTTCACCGCCCAGCCCCGTGCTGGTTGCAACCGGATGCGCGCACCGTTGGCGCCACCCCGCTTGTCGCTGTCGCGGTAGCTGGCGGCCGCCCCCCAGGCGACGCGGACCAGTTCTTGCGTTGACAGACCGGAGGACAGGACCGCCGCCTTCAGCGTTTCCACATCGGCCATGTCAATCACGACGCCCTCTGGCGCAGGAACCGGATCTTGCCACAGCAGTTCCTCGGTCGGAACGTCATCGCCCAGGTACCGGTCGATCGGGCCCATATCGCGGTGGGTCAGCTTGTACCAGGCCCGCGCGAAGGCATCGGCGAACAGGTCGGGATCGGCGTGGAACGCGCGAGAGATCTTCTCGTAGGCCGGATCCATACGCATCGCCATGTCTGCGGTGGTCATCATGATCGGTACGGTGCCGTTGCCGTCCACCTGCGGCGCCTGGTCGTTCTCAGAATCCACGGGGCGCCACTGGTTTGCGCCAGCGGGGGATTTCGTCAGCTCCCACTCATGGCCGAACAGCACATCGAAGTAGGTCATATCCCATGTCGTCGGCGTTGGCGTCCACGGACCTTCCACGCCGGATGTGGTGGAATGCACGCCCTTCCCGCTTTCGAAGCCGTTCTTCCAGCCAAGACCCATGTCGGCCACGTCTGCAGCTTCAGGTTCAGCGCCGACCAGTTCAGGATCGCCCGCGCCGTGGGCCTTTCCGAAGGTGTGGCCACCCGCGACCAGTGCCACGGTTTCCTCATCGTTCATCGCCATGCGCGCGAAGGTGTCGCGGATATCGAACGCGGAGGCCAGCGGATCGGGATTGCCGTCCGGCCCCTCCGGGTTGACGTAGATCAGGCCCATCTGCACGGCGGCCAGCGGGTTATGCAGGTCGCGCTTTGCGCCGTAGCGGGTGTTTTCCATATCGGATGTGGCGAGCCACTCCGTCTCGGGACCCCAATAGATATCCTCCTCGGGCTCCCACACATCGGCGCGGCCACCGGCAAACCCGAAGGTTTTGAACCCCATGTCGTCAAGTGCCACGTTGCCTGCGAGGATCATCAGATCGGCCCAGGACAGCGCGCGACCGTACTTTTCCTTGATCGGCCACAAGATGCGGCGCGCCTTGTCAAGATTGCCGTTGTCGGGCCAGGAGTTCAGCGGCGCGAACCGCTGCGTCCCGTTTCCCGCCCCGCCGCGACCGTCATACGTGCGGTACGTCCCGGCAGAGTGCCACGCCATGCGGATCATCAAAGGGCCATAATGGCCATAGTCCGCAGGCCACCAATCCTGGCTGTCCTTGAGGCACACGGCCAGGTCGGCCTTCACAGCCTCCATGTCCAGTTTCTCGAATTCCTGGGCGTAGTCAAAGCCCTGACCCATAGGATCAAGCTTCGTGGAATTGGCACTCAACGGTTTGAGGTTCAGCTGATTGGGCCACCAATGCTGGTTGGCCGTTGTGCCCGTCGGCCGCTTTCCGGCACCGTGCATCACCGGGCAACCATCAGATACCGGGTTTCCGTCCATCATAATCTTTCTCCACTGTTATTGTCCGGCGCGAGTCGCCATTTGCGGCCAAGCTAACAGTCCAAGGCCATTAGCTACAGTTGGATATTCTGATTTTCGTGATAAGTTGTACTTATGAAAAACCTAACGATCAAGCAGCTTAGATATATGGAGGCGCTGGCCCACCACGGCCATTTCGGCCATGCCGCCAGCGCCTGCAATGTGTCGCAACCTGCCTTGTCCATGCAGATCAAGGAGTTGGAAGACAGCTTCGGCCTGCCGCTGTTTGACCGCACCCCGCGCCATGTCCGTCTGACGGGCTTCGGGGAGACGGTGCTGACGCGCATCAAGGGTATCCTGCGCGCGCTCGATGAGTTGGATGATCTGGCCCGTGCCGCGCAGGGTGGCTTTGTGGGCCGCCTGCGCCTCGGCATTATCCCGACGATCGCGCCCTACCTTTTGCCCCGTATCATCGCGGCGCTGGGGCAACATTACCCGCAGATTGACCTGCATATCCGCGAAACACTGACGCCGAGGCTGCTGGAAGATCTCAGCGCCGGGCGGCTCGACACCGCAATCCTTGCGCTGCCGGTGTCAGAGCCGTCGCTCACAGAAGTGCCGTTGCATGATGAGGATTTTGTTCTGGTCCGCCCGCAATCGGATGCAGACAAACCCGTCCCGGACGCAGAGGCCCTGGCCCGTATGCGCCTGTTGCTGTTGGAAGAAGGACATTGCTTCCGCGATCAGGCGCTCAGCTTCTGCAACGTCCGCTCGCCTATCGCGCGCGACGGTTTGGATGGGTCAAATCTGTCGACCCTGGTTCAGATGGTCGGAGCAGGCATCGGTGTCACGCTGATCCCGGAAATGGCGCTGGCAGTGGAGACCCGCTCCGCGCCCGTGTCCGTGGCGCGGTTCACAGAGAGCATCCCGAAACGAACAGTCGGCATGGTGTGGCGACGATCCAGCCCGTTGGCGGATCAATTGGGCGGCATGGCCGACGTGGTCCGTCAGGCCATCGCGCCGAGCAGGATCGCCTAAGCCGAAATCTCCTCTTCTTGCGTTTGAGGGTGCGCTGGGTGGCCGGGTGGCTGGCAGATTTGCGAAAAGCCGACCCGGACTGACGGGGTCAAAATCGGCTGAAACGCCAGTTTCGTCCCGCGGTCAAAATGGAACAACGACAGGACGACTGATTATCTGCCCAACGACATATCGAACATCATAACGCTGGGATCTTCGCGATCTGTGGAGCGCAGGTGCAACGTGCCGGTGGATATTCGCCATTCCACATTCTGGGCAAGATCGCGGCCTGTGGCGGGGTCTGTCGCATTGGAGTTGAACGCAATGATCCCGTCGCGCTGTCGCCCTGCGACGGGGCGCTTCCGATACCGTCCGGGTTTGCCCAACGCCCTGGATTCGAACGCCACCATTCAAGCCGCGCGCAGGGGTGCCAGCGCTTTGTGCTCCACCCCGATGCGGACCCACAACATCGCGGCATTCAGGACCGTGAACACCAGCGCCACCCCCGTCAGCCCCAGGACCATGGGGGCCACGAAAATCTCTGCGACCACCAGCATGTAATTGGGGTGGGCGACGTATCTGAATGGCCCGCGCACGACCAGCGGCTCTTCCAGAATGATAATCCGCGTGGTCCATCGGCGACCCAAACTGCCCAGGATCCAGACCCTGCACACCTGCAGGACGACGAAGATCGCCAACCATCCGTAAGCCACGCTGTTGTCATACCCAAATATCGCCAGGCACGCGATCCATGCAGAGTGCATCGCCACCATCACGGGATAATGCCCTGCCCCGACCTCGTAAGCACCTTCAGCCAGCAGACGTGCGGTATTGCGTTTTGTAATGACCAATTCGCTGAGGCGCTGGATGATGATGAAGCCCAGAAAGACAGCCGTCGTGGGGGCCATCACGCCGCCTCTGCCTGCACGTGGAACGGCAGGAAAGAAGCCGTGAACCCCGGTCCCAGGGCGCAGGCCATCATCTGGCCGGTTGTCCCCGCCTCCAACACCGATTTCATCACGAACATTACCGTCGGTGCGGACATGTTGCCCGCTGCGCGCAAGGTCTCTCGCTCAATAACCAACGAGCCTTGTTCAAGGTGCAGCGCGCCCTCGATGGCGTCCAGAACTCTGGCGCCGCCGGGGTGGCAGACGTAGCGGTCTATTTGAGCGTGGGTAAGGTTGGAGGCCTGCAAGGCTCCGTCGGTCGCTGTTGCGAATTGATCGGACACAAATGCGGGGATGGAGCGGTCGAACACGACGCCGAATCCGGCCTCGTCCACGTCCCAGCCCATAATGCCAAGCGTATCGGGCCACATGGTTTGATGACCTTCGCCCAATGCCACGATCATTCCCGCAGCGGGAACAGCGGAGCTGATACAGGCCGCCGCAGACCCGTCTCCAAACAGGACTGCGGCAATGATATCGGCCTTTTGCAACCGATCCGAGCGGAACGCCAGCGAACAGGCCTCCACCACCACAAGCAGCACTTTGGCGTCGGGTTTGCCCGCCGCAATCGCCTGCGCCACCGACAGGCCGGACACACCGCCCGCACATCCAAGCCCGAACAGCGGCACCCGCATGATATCCTGGCGAAATCCCATTTCGGAGAAGACCTGGGCGTCCAAAGTGGGCGTCGCAATCCCGGTGGATGAGACAGAGACGACACAATCGACCTCTGCGCCGGACCAGCCGGCGGCGTCCAGCGCGCGCTGCGCTGCGTCGATGAACATCGCCTTGGCCCCGACCATGAACGCGGCATTGCGGTCCGCCCACCCGTGATCCTCGGAAAACCACTCGATCGGAACGACAGAGTATCTTTGGTCGATCCCGGCTGTCTCGAACGTCCGCGAGAGGCGGTCAAACTGAGAATACCTGTCGGAGAAAATAAGCGACGCGCGCGCTCGGACGTCTGATTGGGACAGGCAATGGGGAGGAAGAGCCGTGGAAATGCCATGAAGGTAAGTCGTCATAAGAGGCCTTTGAAACGTTCAAATCAAATGTGCTGGCAGAAACCCGACCACAGGCAAGCGTTAACAGCATATGGATATTTAGCTAGGGCCTGTTGACGTTCACCGGGTCTGAATCACGATCGCTGCGACAGCGATGAAGGCGCTGAAGCTTCCGTCTGTTTTGCAGCAGCGCATTGCGATCCCCCTGTATTCCTTTAGCTTTCCGAAGAAGTTCTCGATCAGGTGGCGCCATTTGTAGGTGTGGCGGTCGAACTCCGCCGGGAAGCGGCGGTTGGATTTCGGCGGTATGACCGGCTCAATCCCGGCCTCGTTGAGGGCTCCGCGAAGCCAGTCGGCGTCAAAGGCACGGTCGGCGAGGAGTTGGCCACAGGACAGACCTTCGATGAGTGCAGCAGTGCCGCGCAGGTCATGGGCCTGACCGGGCAGCAGCCGGAAGTCGATCAGATTGCCGAGCGCATCGGTCAGCGCCATGATCTTGGTCGTTATGCCGCCGCGAGAACGCCCGACGGCCTGGCGCAGAGTCCCCCTTTTGCGCCCTGCCCGTGGCGGTGGACCTTGACGATGCTGCCGTCTAACATCGTGTATTCAAAGTCTGCGTCTTCGGCCAACATCTTGAACATGCGGTAGAATGCATCTGCCTTCACCCATCGGCGAAACCGTTTGAACACGCTGTTCCATTTGCCGAACTCGTCGGGCAGGTCGCGCCAAGGACACCCAGTGCGCACGACCCAGAGAACCGCTTCAACAAACAGACGCGGCTCGGGGCCGGTGCGGCCGGGATCACATTCCCGACCAAGGCAGTGCGGTGCGATGATCTCCCATTGGGTGTCGGTAAGAACGGTGCGGATCAAGGTTGCCTCCTGTGTTTGCAACCTTGAATCATTCAGCGCCTGATTTGGGAATCCCCAAACGTCAACAGGCCCTAGGCTCGGCTACGGTACGGGGCAACAATTCCCGGTGAACATCACAGTAAATGTGGCGGCGTCTATCGCAAGACAACACTCAACACTCGGTGTGCAACCTTGAAGGCCGGAACGCCGATCCCGCCCGATCTGCGTCCAAATACATCGCCGGCCAGCAGGGATATGACCTGCTTTCGCGTGTTCAGCGGGTTCAGCCGCGACATGAACAGTTTCCGCGTCGCAGGTGTGTTGAACTTGTAGATGAACCATGACAACCGCCCAAGGCCCAACTCCATGGTCTCGACATGCGCATCGAGGTGCAGGCGGCCTGTCTGGGCCTCTGTTAGGAAAGCGTGAACCGCATCGGCCCCTTGCATCGCGCTTTCCATGGCAAGGTAAACGCCCGTCGAGAACATCGGATCCAGAAACGCATATGCGTCGCCGACCAGCAGGAAGCGGTCCCCGTGCATCGTGTTGGATTTGTAGGAGAAATTGCCCGCTGCCTGGGTCTCGGAGATCGGACGCGCATCCGCCATGCGGCTTTTCATCTGCGGGCACGATGCGATTGCCTCGGCCAGAAACTGATCCAGCGGGCACGTGCGTTTGCGCAGAAACGTCGGGTCACACACGATACCGACGCTGTCGACATTGTCGGACAGAGGGATCGTCCAGAACCAGCCGTTGTCAAACCACGTGACGCTGGTATTTCCCGCGTCGCTGCCGGGCCTGCGCTGAACCCCTTCGAAATGCGCGAACACGGCGGCGCTGTTGTGATTTGGATCGCGTTCCCTGGTTTTCATCCGGCTCGCCAGAAAGGTATCGCGACCGCTGGCATCCACGACAAACAGTGTCCGCCAATGGGTTTCGGCACCTTCCCCATCCCGGGTGGTGACGCTGATAAAGTCGGGATCATCAAAGGAGACGCCGGTGACTTTCGCACCTTCAATCACCTCCGCGCCACGGGACTGTGCGTTTCTCAGCAGCAAGAGGTCAAACTCTGCCCGTTTGACCTGAAACGCATGGGGATGCTGTTTGTTGGCTTCGGCAAACTCGAATTTGCGATAATCCTCACGGTCCGGCAGAGCCAGGTCTGCGCCATACTTTTTGACGGCGATCCTCTCCACATCTTCCAACACGCCCAACTGCTCAAGAATGGGCAGGTTGCGTGGCAGAAGGCTCTCGCCAATGTGAAAACGCGGGTGAACGTCCTTGTCGAAGACGATCACGTCCAGTCCTTTATCCGCCAACCGCGTGGCCATGGTCGATCCGGCGGGACCACCGCCAATGATCACGACGTCGAACGCTCCCGGTTTCGATGGCTGGTGTTTCATGGACAGCATTTAGAGCCTGTTCAGGCCTAGCCTGTAAATCCCCTTCGTCTGTGCGACACGTCATTGCGCACTTCATTGCCCTCGTCAGGAACAATATGGGACGCGGGGCGTTTGCGAAGAATGGAATCAAATAAATCCGCGCCAAGTCTCGGAGCATTTGCGCTCTCTGTCATCGCCCTCATCCTTGTTTCAGTGGCCCTCGAGATGGCGCAGGGGCTTGTTGCGCCGGTGCTGTCTGCTATTGTCCTCGGGGTCGTCCTCGCGCCATTTGCCGATGGACTTGAGAAAATGCGGATCCCGAGTACTGCTTCGGCGCTTTTAATCATGCTGACAGTCCTTGGCCTGGCGTCCGTCCTGTTCGTCGCGATGGGGCCGACGGTCAATGAAGCCATCGACAACGCCCCTCTCATCTGGCTGGAACTGCGAAGCTTGTTCGAAACCTTCAGAGACGCCATCGCCGGTGTACAGGAGATACAGGACACCGTGACCGAGGTCCTGACCGACGGCGAACAGACCACGGATGAAACGCCCGCCGTCCAAATCCCCAACGTCATGGACGCTCTGTCATATGGCCCCTCCTTGCTGAGCGGAGCGCTGATCTTTGCGGGAACTCTCTACTTCTTCCTCTCAACGCGCCATGACATCTACGCTCGTCTCGCAAGGTTCGTGCCGGCGTTGTCCGAGGATCTGTTGCGGCGGGCGGAGGCGCGGGTGTCGAAATACTTTCTTTCCATTACGGTCGTGAATGCGGGGTTCGGTCTGGTAATCATGGCGGCGATGTCGGCGCTGGGAATGCCGCAACCCGTGATGTGGGGTATTGCAACATTCCTCCTCAATTTCCTGCTCTATCTGGGGCCTGCACTGTTGGCCGGGACGCTGCTTCTGGTTGGCGTCATGGTCTTTGACGGAGCGATGTCATTCGCGCCAATGGCCGTATTTGTTCTGTGCAATATGGTTGAAGCGCAATTCGTGACGCCGTCCATCGTGGGCCGCCAAATGGCGGTAAACCCGTTGATGATATTCTTGTCGTTGATATTCTGGCTGTGGTTATGGGGTCCGATCGGAGGGCTCGTGGCTATTCCAATTTTGGTCTGGACGCGCTTTGTTCTGGCGCGCGGAAATGAGCCTCCAGCCCCCATCCCCGAAACCTGAAGCGCGCCGCTCATGTTCACACGGAAACAGCCACTCACAACAAGCGGCCCCTATCCGCATCGGATAGGGGCCGTATCGTCTTCAAATTCCCGGCACGGTCGGGGGGTCAGTTTGTCGTGCGACCGGCAGTGCGAGAGGCCTTGCCCGGTTTGCCAGCAGCAGCCCCTGACGCGTCGGGTGTTGTGTCGGGTGTTGTGTCGTCCCCTTTTTCGCCCGATAGCACTTCTCGTACGCGGGCTTGACCGTCCGCAACGACCGTCTCGGCGACGGCTTCCGCCGCTGAGGTCAGTTTGGCCTTTTCTTCGCGGAACACTCGATCGGCCTCGTCGAACAATCGGTCGCGATGGCCGCCGATCGTGCGATCCTCTACCTGCGTGCGTGGCAGCATCGCGGCCAGCGCCGCCCCTGCTGCCAGGGCCAGCGCGCCGACCAGAAGCGGGTTGTCATGGGCTGTCGCGCGGGCTGCCGCCGCCGCGCGGCGGGCCTCAGCCTCGGCGCGGGCGTGGACCGAGATTGCGGCCTCACGGGCCTGACGGATGCGGTCCCTTGCGCCATCTGGCAGTCCGTCGAGCCCATCTTCCACACGGGCGCGCAGATGTTCTGCGGATTCGTAAACCCGCTCCTTTGCGTGGCTCAGGCGACTTTGAGGGTGAGTAGAGTCGGTCATGGAAACGTCTCCTTCCTGTGAGTAATGTGCTTGATTGGACTTTATTTCGCGGTCTGCGGCGGCCACGCGGGCATCAAACCCGGCCATGCCGGACGCGGGCGCGCGCAGGCCCTTTGCAGTTGCCTGCTCCGTGTCATCATATGTAACGGCGGGTCGGCTCGTGCGCGTCATGGCACTGACGGCCAACCATGCGAGACCCAGACCCGTAACGGCTGTCGGGCCGGGGTTGTCCCGCGCGGTTTCCAACGCGCGATGGCCAAGATCACGACCAGCGTGCCCCAGCAAAGCTTTGGCCTGCCCCACCAGGGCCGATGGGGCCAACTGAGCCTCCAGAGCAGTCAACTGGCCGCGCAGCACGTCGCGGTCTTCGGCAAGCTCTGCTTCTATCCGCTCTGCTTTACGCATTGATCTGCTCCTTCACCACGGCAACGTCGCGTTTCACGCTTTCGATGCTGCGGGTCGGCGCAAGACGTTCCGGCTTGAGGTCATGGATGCCCTTCGCGGCCAGTACAGAGGCCACAAGCGCAATCACTCCGCCAACAGCCAAAGCCGCCCAGTGTGTCGCCCACCCGACGCTCACCAGCGCTGCCACCCCTGCCCCCGCGAGCGCAATGAGCGCCACGAGAGCAAGAACAACAGCTCCGACGAGCAAACCGATGGCGACCCCGGCGCGGGACAGGTTTTCGCCTATCTCGGCCTTGGCCAACGCCGCTTCCTTGCGGAGGATTCGGCCAATCTGGCTGACCACATCAGCCAAAAGCGTGGCCGAGCCGCCGACGTCGGGACGCGCGCGGGACATCAGGAATACCCCCAACGGCCGGCCTGATCCGCATCCGCTGAGCGGACTTCGGGCAAACTTGGGTACTCATGATCGTCGTCCGACGTGGCGACGTACACGGACGAGCGCTCGGACGCCTTCAATGCACGAGCAGCAAGAAAGCCCAGCGCGGCGGCTCCGCCGAAGAACACCAGCGGGTTGCGGCGGGCAAACTGCGTCAGGTCATGATGGACATTGGACAGATCAAGGTCTCGCACGGCGGTGGCTGCCTGCGCCAGATTATCGCTGAGGTACTTCACCGCGTCGGACGCCATCGGCATGCCGTCAAACGCCTCACTCGCTTTGCGGAGATCAGCGGATTGTTCTTCGACGCGGTCAGCAAAGGCTGATTTCGCCTCAGTCGCCTGCGATTTCGCCGCTGTCGCAACTTGGCCGGCTGCATCTTTTGCAGTGTCGGACAGTTTTTCCTTGGTCGAACTGGTCATGGACAGTCTCCTTTGATGACGTCGTCAGATGGTCACGTGCTCGTCGGCCAAGCGTCTTGCGTTCAGGTCCACCAACTGGCCCCTCTGGCCCCTACGTGCGCCACATGATCAAATTAATGTTTGTGTCTGAACAACCGCGTAGCGCTGGGTTTGTTCCACTAGGATTTCAACGCCGCGATCTGGGCCATCAACGCCGCGCGCTGGTCTTCCAGCTCATGGTTCAGTTCAGTTCCGACCTGACTGGTCTTGATCGCTTCGCCATAGCTGTCCGCGATCATTTGCTCGCCATCCACGATCTGCGGCAGCGCTGAGTTGTCCAACGCCCCGGCCCAATCGCGAACGGTGGCGATTGCCGAATGCAATAACCCCATCGCAGAGCCCGCGTCATCGGTTTCGCCCCCCATAAGCCGAAGATGCGGGGTCAGTTTTTCCAGATGCGCACAGTGCATCGCGTGCAAACGCTCGATGAACGGTTTCAAATCGTCTTCGGCGCGCGCAAGCATCGTCTCGTACCCGCGAATGACGTCCGAGACGTCCGTCACTACTTGCGATACAGCATCCTTTGACGGCCTTGTAATGTGTGGCCCGGCATCGACGGTCATGGTGATCCTCCTGTTCAGCATGGAGGGGAAACGCAGCGTCGCGGCGCGAAGTTCCTGCAAGTTCGAGGGAACCAAACAACCGATTGTGCGTTATGTTCACGTCCAGCGCGCCTGCCGTGGCTGAGATGTCAGTGTCACTACCACCTGTCCCTTGTGTGGTGCTTTGACCCTATGTCCCAACTCAAGGCCCGCCAAATTCGGCGGGTCTTTTTTGCGCAAATACTGGATGATCAAGGGTCCGAGGGACGTGCGACTACACCAACTCGTCAGGAACCAGCGGCAAGGGACGGGCAAGTTCCTCTTGCCCCTCGTGATCAAAGGGAAGCAGGAAGTGGCGGCGCTCGGACGGGGGCGTGTCAGCGTTCTCAGACAAAGCGTCATTGATCTGCTCGACCACGGCGCGCGGCTCTGCGAACGGATCCGGGGCACGCTCGCCCAACCAGTGGTGCAACGTGCGCGACCAGAGCGGCTCCACCTGCGCGCGGTTCGTCAGGTGGAGGCCCGCCTCCGTATCCCACTTCATCGAGCGCCCGTTCAGGTTGGCCGAGGACAAGATCGCCTCGTCCCGGCCAAACAGCGACAGTTTGGAATGGACATAGATCAAGGGGGCGCCATAAAGCTGTGCCGCCTTCGGGGTATCGCCTGCTGGTTTCTTCTGGGCCGGCGCGGCCAGCGCCAATCGTTGCCCGAAGCCGTCCATCAAGATTTCCATCGCCTCCATCTGTTTTTGTGCACCAAGCTGCGCGTCCTCGGACCTGTTGCCATAAAATGCAACATCCTCGGGAGCGGCGGGCAGGATCAGAATACAGGCCAAATCGGTATCGCGCGCGGCCGCCTTCGCCAGGGCCTTGGCCAGGGGGATATGACGGAAGAACTGTGTCTCCAGATAAATCAGGCCGGTTGCGCGCTCGACGGCGTTCAAATGAGCCGCCTCGATTTCCGCGACCAGCGGCTTGGGTGCGATATGTATCAGATCTTGCGCGCGCTTGGACGACAACGTCCGCAAAAAGCCCGGCGCCTGCGGCGTGGGGTCTGCTTCGCCATTGGTCACATCCTGAAAAGTGGCCAGATGCGCGTAGGCCGCTTCCACCACAGGACCGCGGGCGATGGCCTGAATGTCCTGCCACGTCTGGTCAGTGCGCTGGTCGTGCTGCTCGGTGTCGTAGCGTCGGTCATTGAGGTCAAGCCCGCCGATGTAAAGCGTTTCACCGTCCACAACGGCCAACTTTTGATGGTGCGTCGCGGGGAACAGCGGCAGGTCATCACCGGGCTCCAGCCCCTTCAGACCTGGTGTCAGCGGGTCCGCTTCCCTTTTCTTCAGTTCGTCGCTGATTTTCCCCCGCAGCGCGCGCCGCGGCAAGTAACCGACGCGGGCCGGATGCATCGAGATGGAGAACGTCATCCGCGCGCCGGTCGACAGCTCATTCAAAGCGGCAAAGTGCCGGGCTGACGTCCACGATCTGCGATGGTCTTCGGTCGCGATGATCGGATCGAAATCCGCCACAACCATGTGGAAGGAGATGCCCCGGTTTAGGAGGTGGAGGATGAGGTCAAACCAGGTATCCCCGATCGCCCGCGCCGCATCACTGTGCAGGCAGGTCGTCATGTCAAAGACGCGAAAGCACCCGGTGATCTGACTCTGCGCCGACAGGCAAAGGCGTTCAAACGCCGGGTAGGCCTCGCCTGCGGTGAAGAACACCTCCAGGTCCGTGATCGCGGGCCTGACGGATTCGGATGCATCTGACACTGGTCTATTCCCTTTGCTACGCAGACATACGGGTCGGCAGCGCCGGGTCAGAAGCGTCATCGTCCTCTGGCTCGGCGTCAGGTACGAAGGCTGTGAAAATGATGCGGAAGAGGAAGCTTGCCTCATCCTTCACAACATCCGACGTACCGCCAAGTTGGGACACAAACGCCTCCACCAAACGCGACCCCAGGCCAGTGCCGTCTGCCGCCAGATCATCCTGAACGGAGACTCCGAGGGTATTTTCAATCTCAAGTGTAACCTCCCGGTTCGCCCCTTCCGTCAACCGAACCTCAATCCGTGCCGGACCGTCAGCCGGTCGCCCAAGGTACTTGATCGCGTTTGTCACCGTCTCGTTGGCCAGCAATGCCAACGGCACCGCTTGATCCGGGTCCAGTTCCACGGCGTCAATCTGCATCGAGGTTTTGATCCCTCTGCCTTGCGGAATGCCGACGGAAAACGCGCTTTCGACCACTTCTGCCAACACCTTGTCGGCGCGCACCGACGCCATCGTAGTTCCGGTATAGAGGGTCTTGTAGATCGTCGAGAGGCTCATCACCCGGTCTTGCACCCGGCGCAGAACGCGCCTGGCATCCCCGTCTGGCACGCTGCGCATTTGCATGTTCAGGATTGAGGCGATCAGTTGCAGGTTGTTTTTCACGCGATGGTGTACCTCGCGCAGCAGGACCTCTTTTTCCGCCAAGGTTTCGGACAACTCAGCGCGGTCGGCCAGCATGCGCTCTATCATTCGATTGTAGGTATCCGAAATGTCGCGAAGTTCGTCGGGCGGGTCTTCCAGCTTGGCAAAGCTCAGGCCCGGATCTTCGATGGAAAATGTCGCCATCCGGTGGCGCAGCCTGCGGAGGTGGCGGAGCACCAGCCGGTCGAGAGACAAAATCGCAACCACAAGAGCTATGCACCAGATGAGGATCGGAAACGCCGGAGCAAAAATGCCAAGCACCGAACCATCGTAGTCCTGCACCGATGCGTTCCACAAACCCAGCACGAAGACCTGATTGTCCACCAATGGGACCAAAGCGGCCAGTTGCGTGGTGCCATCGGGCAATTCCACATCAAACGTGGTACCGCTGCGGGTCAATTCCATCGCGGCGGGCAACACGCCAAGGGCTTCAAACGCCGCAATGTCGCCGATGCCGGTGCCGGCAGACAGGATGGCTCCGTTTTCGTCCATCAGCGCCAGATCCACCTGCTCCACCTGCGCTGCCAAGACCGTATCGGTCAGGCTGTGGGGCAGGGAGACTGAGGCCGCGCCCAGAAGCGCGTTGGTTTCACTGTCAAAAATCGGCACCGTGGCGATAATGACCGATTGTCCCGAGGCGGCCCCATCCAAGTTGACCGTTATGTTTTCACGCGGCTGATCAAGGAATCGCCGCCAATCCTGTTGATCGCTCATTTCCAGTGTTTCGCCGGTGGAAGAACATCGCATCACGCCATCGATGGACGTGAAACCGGCGAACACAAACATCGGCTCGGCATCGACGAAATCGGTCATGACCGCGCGGCACGCTTCCGTGTCCGGCCCTAGACGTAGCGCGGTATATCCCAACGCGGTCGCCGCTCCGTGGGACCGTCTGAACAGATTGCTCTCGATGCTGGCCGTCTGTGCGGTGCGTGACAGAATGGCCTGTTGTTCCAGTTCTCTCGCATCGCGCAAAACGGACGAGGTCTGCACCACGGCAATGATGCCGATCGGCAGGATGGCGAGGCTCAAGAACAACGCCAGCCGCACACGGAGCGACGTGAAACGACCCAGTGCGCGACGGGCCATTTTCATCATGCGGCGGGACGTCCGGACACGACGGATACAGTGGCGGCGTCGGTCAATTCCAAGGCTTTGTCATCCTCCAGGTCCAGCATCTCGGACAGACGTTTCCGCGCGCGGTTCACCCGACTTTTGATGGTGCCGAGCGCGCAGCCGCACATATCGGCGGCTTCCTCATACGAAAAGCCGGATGCCCCGACCAAAAGCAGCGCTTCACGCTGCTCGTCCGGCAACTCTGCGAATGCGACGGCGAAATCCTTCATTGCCAGACGCCCATCGTGGGCGGGCTTCTCTGACAACTGCGCGGCCATCTTGCCGTCAACGTCCGCAACTTCGCGTTTTTGCTTGCGCCGCCCTGAATAAAACGTGTTGCGCAGGATCGTGAACAACCACGCCCGCATGTTCGTACCGGCCTGAAACTTGTCCATGTTGGACCAGGCCTTGACCACGGTGTCCTGCACCAGATCATCGGCAGAGGCTGCGTTGCGGGTCAGGGACCTTGCAAAGGCTCGGAGCGACGACAGATGTTCAACGATCTCGTCACGTGGATCATTGGCCATCTTCGTCCGTCCCCTCTTTTGCCTTCAGTTGCGCGATCAGATCCAGGAACCGATCCGGCAGCGCATCGTTCATCGCATCGTCGTACACCCGTTTCAGATTTTCGTCGATCTGTTGGTCTACGCTTTGCTTCTTGCTGTTCGGGGACATGTTACACCAGTATCGTAAAAAATTATCAGTCTACATGGGAACCAATGAACGTCCAAATGGTTCCCAATAAAATCTGCATGAGGAGTATCAAGCATGGCATCTACCCAAGAGACCGCAGACCTAAGCTCTGAATTGGTGTCTGATCTGCCATTTCTAAGACGCTATGCACGTGCACTGACTGGCGCGCAGGATTCCGGTGATCGCTACGCCATGGCCGCGCTGGAAGCCATCGTCGCAGACCCGAGCGTTTTGTCCCCGGATCCGTCGACACGGGTAGGCTTGTTCCGCATATTCCACACCATCTGGTCCAGCTCCGGCGCGCCGGTGGCAGATGACGGAGAACTCACCGATCTGCTGGAAGTTCGCGCCCAATGGCGTTTGGCGCATCTGGCTGTCAACACGCGCGAGGCGCTGTTGCTGCATTCGGTGGAGGGGTTCGGCACCGATTCCATCGGGCGCATCATGAACGTGGCGCAGGATGAGGCCGAAGCGTTGGTCGCCCGCGCCTTGTCTGACATGGGGGATTTGGTCACAGGCAATATCCTGGTCATCGAAGACGAAGGCATCATCGCCATGGACCTCAAGTCCATCGTGACCGATATGGGCCATACGGTCACCGATGTGGCCCGCACGCGCGATGACGCGATCGCGAAGGGCCGCGCCAACGTACCTGATCTGATTCTTGCCGATATTCAGCTGGCGGACAAGTCCTCTGGCATCGACGCGGTTAATGCGCTGTTGGCAGAGCTTGGAGAGCGTCCGGTCATCTTTATCACTGCTTTCCCGGAGCGTTTGCTGACAGGCGAAAAACCAGAGCCTGCGTTCCTCATCACCAAGCCTTACTCCGAGGATGAAGTGCGCGCGGCTGTCAGCCAGGCGATGTTCTTTGCCTCAACGGAGCAAATGGCAAAGCCTGCCTGACGCTTTGCCACTCCATGCAAAATCCCCGGCCAGATGGTCGGGGATTTCAAGTCCTACGTTCAGTTGGCGCTGATGGCCCGCAGCATCCAGGCAGCCTTTTCGTGAAAGGCGCTTCGCTCAGTCGCCATATCTTCTGTCACCGGATCGGCGTGGTCGCCTGACAATGTGATCAAAGCATGCATGCGATGCGCAAGCTTCTCATGATCGCCAGCCAAATCTTGCAGCATCTCGCCGGCGGAAGGAATCTTGTCCAGATCTTCTACCCGAGACCGTTTGATGATCTCGCTCATCTGCATCGGTGCCAATTGACCCAAGGCGCGTATCCGCTCCGCCAGTTCATCGGCGGCGGCGAACAGGTTCTCGTAGTGCTCCTCCGTCAACTGGTGGATTGAAAAGAACGCCGGACCCGTCACATTCCAATGATAGGCATGGGTCTTGAATGTGAGGCGGTATGTGTCGGCCAGCACATCTGCCAAACCTTCCGCAATCGCAGATGCGTCGCGCACACCCGTCGTAACCTCGTTTGGAGCAGGCACGATTTTCAATGTATCTGTCATCTGAGTTCTCCTTTTCCTTCAATCAGACAACCTCCCGGGCAAATCTTAGTTCCATTCAAAAATATCAATCGCGTCTGTTGGGAATTGCGGAACATAATCCAAACACGGCGCGTTAGGGGCCGAACACGCAAGGGATCGTACATGGGCGAAGAGACGGCTATTCGAGAGGCAACGCGCCTCAGCTCGAAATTGATTTACGAGGTCATCCGACGCGATGGAGACGAGGAGTTGGAGCGTCCCACACGCTCGCTCGTGTGGTCCGGTGTGGCCGCAGGTGTTCTGATCTCTTTCTCAGTCTTGGGTGAGGCGATCTTCAGAACCTACCTGCCCGACGCGCCCTGGCGATTTCTGGTCGAAAACCTTGGCTACAGCTTTGGGTTTCTGCTGGTCATTCTGGGCCGCATGCAACTGTTCACGGAAAACACGATTACCACTATTCTGCCCCTGGTAGCGGAACGGTCTTTCGCATGCGCTACACGGGTTATCCGACTGTGGAGTATCGTCATTGTCGCCAACATCATAGGCGCAGCCGGGGCGGCGGCGTTCATGACGCAAACCTCAGCTATCGCCCCCGACCTTCTGGAGACCATCAACCAATTGTCTCTCCATGCGACCGGATTTTCCGCCTTGGAAGGCTTCATGCGCGCGATTCCCGCTGGCATCCTCGTGGCCTCGATTGTCTGGATGATGCCCAGTCAGAACGGCGGTGAGGTTCTTTTGATTGTTATCTTCACTTGGCTGATCGCCGCAGGCGATTTTACCCACATTATCGCGGGTTCCGTAGAGATGTGGGTGCTGGTCATGCAAGACCAACTCGGCATTGGTGCGGCCATCTTCACGTTTTTCCTGCCGGTACTTGCAGGCAACATCGCTGGCGGAACGTTGGTGTTCGCACTGCTTGCGTGGGGACAGGTCAAGGATGAGGTGGAGGAATGATTTGCGCGATCATGGAACCCAATCCATGGCCGCGTCGTTATTACAACAGCAGAAGAGGAAAATTCAAATGTCCGCACCTGAAACCAACGTCGAACGCCAAACCCGTCGCCACCGCCCTGCCCTGATCGGTATCGGTCTCGCCGTAGCTGCGGCGGTCATCTTTGCTTTCGTAGCCTTTACGTCGGAGGGTGTGCCCGCTGACGACCAAGCAGCAGGTGTTCCGCCTGAGGCCGCTGTCTCGGAATAAAGCCACGCATCCATCCATGAAATGAAGGGCGCGATTCATGATAGTCGCGCCCTCGCCCCCTGTGTTCATCCACCTTTCTTGCGAAAAACGTCAGATCAACGGTCGAAATCTGGGCCGGGAAATAGGCATCGCCGCCACCTCTTCCATCCGATCCTGATCGCGCAATCGCAGTAGTCCATCTCCAAGTGATAACATTTGACTTTCGCGCAACTTCATAAGCGTCTTGTTTGTATGCACCAGTGACAGGCCAAGCATATCGGCCAGATCCTGTTGGCGGAACGGAAACGGACAACTGTCGCCATCGGTTAACGCAAGGTCATCGCAGCGCGTGAAAAACCGCAAGAGGCCCCAGCACATTCGTTGAACAGCTGACATACGCCCGATTGACGTGAGCGCCTCGCCCAGAAAGTGCTCTTCCATCGCGGCGAGCCACGTCATATCGAACGCGCGTTCAGGCTCGGACTTGAACAGGTTCCACACTTCAGACCGATCGAAGACACAAAGCACCATGGGTGTCGTCGCCTCAACCGAATGTTTCATTTCTCCCATGATGCCGGCCTGTAAGCCGATGAAATCGCCCGGTAATATGAAGTTGACCACCTGACGCTGTCCATCTGACAGCAGTTTGTAGCGCAAACCCATTCCTTTCAGGGCGGTAAAGAGCTGCGGGCTGTTGGACCCCTCCATCAACAGCGGCGTTCCCGGATCGACCTTCAATTCGCCAACCTTGAATCGACGCATATAGGTCAACTCGTCGGCAGACAGCGTTTCATAAGCGTCCAGTTTTCTCAGCGGGCAGTTCGCGCAATCTGTGGTCATGGCTCTTTCTGTCGTTGCTATGTCCTACTTTAATGCGTGAGTCCGGCAATTGTTCCAAACAACACCATGACGTTACCGGTAAACATTCCCGCCTCGCCCCCCCCGATGCCGCCCTCGGCGATCCGTGCGCCTTGCCTCGTCATCCATGCCAATGTGCTGGTGGCAGAAGATCTGCGCGATATTCTCATCGCCGAAGGCGCGGATGAGGTGATAGTCGTGAAGACTCTGGCGGAGGCCCCCCTCTCGCCTGCGCGCATCGCCTTCGTGTCGGCCTCCGCAAACGCGGTCCTGGCTTCGCCGCATACGACATTCTGGGCCGGGCAGGGCACGCCTGTGGTATTGCTCGGCGGGCTGCAGCGGTCATCTGTAAGCCGTGAGGCAGGATATCACGTGATGAACGAGCCCTTTCGGACCGAAGACATCACGGCGCTTCTGCGCAGGCTGCAAATTTTCCCGTCATCTAAGACAGACCGATGTCGTTGAGATCGGCATCGCCGGTTTCGGTCCCTACGTGATCGCCCGCGCTCTCACCGCTCGCGCCTGACTCCCGACTGTCCTGCCGTTTCTTGTTGCAACCGCACACTCCGTAAAACTTTTCCGAAATTTCTTGGAACAAGGTGTGATCCGCGTCCGTTGTCGAGCCATAAGAAAAGGAGGTTATGACATGAAGACAGGAGCAATTCTTGCCATCGCTTTGACAGCCATCGTCGCTGTTGTCGGCGTCTTTATTGTCGATTTCGAGCAATCGGACGAGAGAGCACCGCCCTATTTCATAGTCGAAGGCGGCGCTGCGTCGGAATTCGACGCAGACGTGGGCATCATCGAGGTGAGGCGGGACAGACTCTCCGTCCCCAGAATGGAAGTGAATCCGCCAGAGAACGGCGACATGGCGTCGAATTGACGCCGACTTGGACCAGATTACAAAGGAGATCAGCTATGAACCGCGATCAGATCGAAGGAAAGTGGACAGAAATCAAAGGCAAGCTCCGCGAGAGCTATAGCGAACTGACAGACGATGACCTGGAAGCCGCCAAAGGCGATCGGGAACAGATGGAGGGCGTGATCCAACAGAAACTTGGCAAGTCGAAAGAGGATGTCCGCGACACAGTGGACAAGATCCTCGCCAAAATCTGATCAATATCATCAGCAAAGGTCGCGCACCGTTCCCCGGGGTGCGGCCTCTATTCGGTCCGGCTGAGGCGGTGCTGCCGTCGACGTCAGGGCCGGTGTGCCTGTCTTTTCATCTCTCAGGCCTATCGCAGCGACAAGGACTCCCACGGTCGGCACGCAATTGAGGCGTATCCGTGCAACCGTTCTCAGTCTCTGCGGAGTACCGCCGTTGCCTCAATCTCAATCAAAGCCGCGTCCTCGATCAGATCTGCGACAACCACCATGGTCATGGCCGGAAAGTGCCTGCCCAACACGCTGCGATAGGCTTTGCCGACTTCGCTCTGTCGGGCCAGATAGTCTCTCTTGTCTGTCACATACCATGTGAGCCGCGTGATATCCTCGATTTTGCCCCCGGCTTTTTTGACCACATCGACGATGTTTCGCAACGCCTGAGCCATCTGTGCGACAAAGTCGTGGGTTTCGAAGACCTGCTGGGAATTCCATCCAATCTGGCCGCCGATGAAAAGGCGTCCATCATCGGTCAGGATCCCGTTTGCGTAGCCTTTGGCCTGCGCCCACCCGTCGGGTGCAATCACGTGATGTGCCATTCGTCCTCACCTTCATTGTTCTGAGTGCACCCTGTGCGGATGTCAGGGGCAAACTGCTAGTCGCCACGCTGCAATCTGAATCGCTGGATCTTGCCCGTCGCGGTCTTGGGCAGGTGATCGATGAACCTGACCCGGCGCGGGTATTTGAACGGTGCAATCATGGCCTTGACGTGATCCTGGAGCGTCTGGACCATCGCGGCATCCGGCTCGAATCCGGGGCTGAGCACGACATGGGCCTCCACGATCGCGCCGCGTGTATCATCAGGGGCACCGATCACTGCGCATTCAGCGACGGCGTCGTGGGACAGCAGCGCCGCCTCCACCTCGGGGCCAGCGATATTGTAGCCGGACGAGATGATCATGTCATCGTTGCGCGCGGCGAAATGCAGATAGCCGTCCGCGTCCATCACGAAGGTATCGCCGGTGATATTCCAACCGTCCTGCACGTAGATGTCTTGTCTGTCCCCGCCCAGATAGCGACAGCCGGTGGGACCGCGAACAGCCAGGCGGCCGGGCTCCCCAAGGGGTGCATCATGGCCGTCCGCATCAAGGATCCGGACTTCATACCCGGATACCGGCTTTCCGGTGCACGCCGGTTTGTGGTCGTCAAATCGGTTGGTCACAAAGATATGCAACATCTCGGTCGCGCCGATCCCGTCAAGCATCGGTTTGCCCGTCTTCCTGATCCACTCGTCATAGACGGGCGCGGGCAAGGTTTCCCCGGCAGACACGGCCGCACGCAGGCTGCTCAGGTCCGCGCCGTCTTCCATCGCGCGCATCATTACGCGGTAGGCCGTGGGCGCGGTGAAGCAGACAGTGGCCCTATAGGTCTCGATTATTTCGATCATGTTAGGGGGCGAAGCCGCCTCCAGCAATGTCGCCGCTGCCCCGAACCGCAGTGGAAAAATTGCCAGGCCACCCAGGCCGAAGGTGAACGCGAGGGGCGGCGAGCCGACGAAAATGTCGTCGGGCGTGACGCCGAGAACTTCCTTTGCGTAGCCGTCCGCAATGATCAGCAGATCGCGATGGAAATGCATCGTGGCTTTGGGACTGCCCGTGGTCCCGGAAGTAAAGCCAAGTAGCGCCACATCATCCTGTGCGGTCTCCACAGCCACGAATGTCACTGGCTTCTGAAGCGCCAGCCGATCCAGTTCCGCATCATGATTGGAAGTGCCGTCAAAACCCACGACCGATGTCAGGAAGGCGGAGGTCTTGGCGCAGGTCACGAGGTCTTCCATCAGGCGGGTATCGCACAGCGCGTGGGAAATCTCAGCCTTGTCGACGATCTGCGTCAACTCGCCAGCGCGCAGCATCGGCATGGTGTTGACGACCACAGCCCCGGCCTTGGTTGCCGCGAGCCAACAGGCAACCATCGCAGGATTGTTGGCGGAGCGGATCAGGACACGGTTGCCGGGTTCCACGCCCAAATCTTCTATCAGAACATGGGCCAGACGATTGGTCCAATCGGTCAATTCCTTGTAAGTTCTTTGCCGCCCGTTCCCGATCAGCGCCGTGCGGTCCCCAAAGCCCTTGGCGGTCATCGCATCGGTTAGCTCCACACCCACGTTCAGCAGGTCAGGATAGGGGAATGCGTCAAGCAAAAAGTCCGGCTGACTTGCCGCATCCGGCAGGTTGTCACGAGCGAAAGTGTCCAGATGTCCGGTGTAGTGGCTCATGGCCGATCCCCCTGAAACGCGGCGAGCGTTTGGCGCGCAATGACGATGCGCTGCACGTCCGACGCACCCTCGTAGATGCGCAGCGCCCTGATATCACGGTACAGTTCCTCTACCTTGACGCCATGCTTCACCCCATCGCCACCATGCAGTTGCACGGCGCGGTCGATGACTTTCTGCGCCTGATCGGTGGAGAACAGCTTGGCCATCGCCGCCTCCCGCGTGATGCGCGCAGCGCCCGCATCCTTGGCCCAGGCCGCACGGTAGATGAGCAGGGCGCTGGCGTCGACTTCCACCGCCATATCAGCGATATGGCCCTGCACCATCTGCAAATCAAACATCGGCGCGCCTTGTACCTTGCGTTCGACAGTGCGCTTCAACGCCTCATCCAAAGCACGTCGGGCAAAGCCAAGCGCGGCGGCGGCGACGGTGGACCGGAACACATCGAGCACCGACATGGCGATCTTGAACCCCTGCCCCGGTTTGCCGATCATCGCTGACTTCGGGACGCGGACGTCCGTGAAACGCAGGGTCGCAAGCGGATGAGGTGCGATGGTTTGCAAGCGCTCCACCACGTCAAATCCGGCCAGATCCGGAGTGACGGCAAACGCGCTGAGGCCACGCGCACCCGGCGCTTCACCGGTCCGCGCGAACAGGGTGTAGACATCGGCGATGCCGCCGTTGGAAATCCAGGTCTTCTCGCCGTTCAGTACATAATCTGCACCGTTCTCGACCGCAGTCATCTGCAAATTGGCCACGTCCGATCCAGACTGCGGTTCGGTCAAGGCGAACGCCGCGATGGCCTGGCCGCTTCGGGTCAATGGCAACCACTTGTCGCGCTGTGCCTGCGAGCCAAAGAGCGACAGCGCGCCGGTGCCTAGCCCCTGCATTGCAAAGGCGAAATCCGCCAACCCGTCGTGGCGCGCCAGTATTTCACGACTCAGACACAATGTTCGGACATCCAGCCCCTCACCCCGCCGCGACGCAGTGGGCATCAGCCAACCCGCATCCCCAAGCGAGCGGACCAGCAACCGACAGGTGGCATCCGTATCGGAGCGATCCACGCGGCCCAATGCCTGCGCCGCCCACACCTCCAGCGCTTCGGCGTGATCGCGGTGCGAGGCCTCGAAAAATGGCCAGTTCAGGAAGGATTTATCCGCCATCAGTTCCCCTCGAACGCTGGTTTTTCTTTGGCCACGAATGCATCAAAGGCGCGTTTGAAGTCGCCGGTCTGCATGCAAATCGCCTGCGCCTGCGCCTCGGCCTCAATCGCCTGCTCGATCGACATCGACCATTCCTGCACCAGCATCGTTTTGGTCATCATATGCGCAAAGTTCGGACCAGCGGCGATGCGCCTGGCCATGTCCATGGCGGCGTCGTCAAGATCACTGGCGGCAACGACGCTGCTGAAAAATCCCCACGCCAGGCCTTCGTCTGCGGACATGGATCGGCCGGTGAAAAGCAGCTCCGCCGCGCGGCCCTGTCCGATGATCCGGGGCAGGATCGCACAGGCCCCCATATCGCATCCGGCCAAGCCCACGCGCGTAAACAGGAATGCGGTCTTCGCCCCGAACGAGGCGATGCGCAGGTCGGATGCCATCGCAATGATGGCCCCTGCCCCGACGCAGACCCCGTCGATGGCGGCAATGACGGGCTTGCCGCAGTTCACAATCGCCTTGACCAGATCACCGGTCATGCGGGTGAAATTCAGAAGCTCCTTCATGGACATACGGGTCAAAGGCCCGATGATGTCATGCACATCACCGCCAGAGCTGAAATTGCCGCCGTTCGATCCGAACACCACCACGTCAATATCATCCCGATAGACAATATCGCGGAACCAGTCGCGCAACTCTGCGTAGCTGTCAAAGGTCAGGGGGTTCTTTCGGTCTGGCCGGTTCAGCGTGATCGTGGCTATCCGATCCTCCAGCCTCATCAAGAAATGCTCTGGCGTGTCAGTCATCTTCTGGCTCCCCGCTTACCGCAGTCGCGAGCAGTGCAGCTGTGGCGCTGGCGCCTTCCCCATCCAGACCGCTCAATAACTCATTCACCCAAGCCTCATGCGCTTTGGCCTGCTCCAAAAACACATCCCGGCCCTTCCTTGTCAGGCGCACACGGTGGGCGCGCCTGTCGCCATCCACTGTTTCACGCAGCATCAGGCCGTCACCCGAAAGCCTGTCCACAATGCCGGTTACGTTGCCGTTTGATACCATCAGCATCCGCGACAATTCACTCATCTTCAGGCCGTGATCATTGCGGTAGAGCGCTGACAACACGTCGAACCTGGGCAGGGTTGTATCGAAGTGAACCCGCAACCTCTCGCGCAATTCTGCCTCCACGATGCGGTTGGCCTTGAGGATGCGCAGCCAGAGACGCAGGCGCTCCTTCGACGCTGGCTCATTTGGTGTTTCGCCTGGACTCATATCTCGCCTCCAGATAGCGCCAATGCGTGACCGTTGACCGATGCGGCGGCGTCCGAGCAAAGCCAAAGCGCAGTTTCCGCCACTTCGCGCGTGCTGACGAAGCGCTTTTGCGGGTTGCCAGAGATCATTGCCTTCGCCGCCGCCGCCTCCGTCATGCCGGTTTTCTCAACGATAGCCGCGATTGCGCGTTCCAACAAAGGCGTCTCGATGAAACCGGGACAGATCGCGTTGGCAGTGATACCGATGGGCCCAAGTTCAACCGCCAACGCCCGGGTCAGACCGACAACGCCGTGTTTGGCCGCACAATAATGGCTGACATAGCCATAGCCCTTCAGGCCGGCGGTCGAGGCGATTGCGATCAATCGGCCCGCTTTCGCAGCTTTAAGGTCCGGCAATGCCGCCTGCCAGAGGTTGAACACGCCGCCAAGATTGACATCCAGCGTGGATGCGAAATCCGCCGCCGTGATCTTGTGGAACGGCGCAGAGGGGGCGGCACCGGCATTGGCGATGGCCACGCTGATCGGGCCATTTCGCGTGCGAGCAGCTTCCAAGGCGCCCTGCACCGAGACCGCGTCCGTCACGTCCGCCGTGATGGCAAACGCGCCCGTCTCGCGGGCGATGCCCTGCAACGGCTCCGGTCTACGGCCCATGACTGACACCTTGGCTCCGGCGGTTGCAAAGACCCGCGCGATCTCGGCCCCGACGCCGGATCCGCCGCCGGAGATAACAACGTGTTGTGATACCATGCTCATGCGCGATCCACCTCTGCGTCCCGATCCGCATTGCGCCAGGCCTGATCGCGTCCGGGCAAGTACGGCAGCGGCCAGTCCGCGTGGCGGTCGCCGATTTGGGTTGCGGCGTGCAGTGTCCAGTACGGATCGGCCAGATGCGGACGGGCAAGGCAGACCAGATCGGCGCGGCCTGCCATCAGGATCGAATTGACATGGTCGGCCTCGTAGATATTTCCGACCGCCATGGTGGCGATGCCCGCCTCGTTGCGGATCCGGTCCGAGAACGGAGTCTGGAACATCCGGCCATAGACGGGTTTGCCTTGCGTGGAGGTTTGGCCCGCCGAGACGTCGATGATATCGGCGCCCGCGCCCGAGAATGCCCTGGCAATCTCCACGGCGTCTTCCGGGGTGACGCCCTCCTCCCCGACCCAGTCATTGGCCGAGATCCGTACCGACATCGGCTTGGCGTCTGGCCAGACCTCGCGCATGGCGGTGAAGACCTCCAGCGGATAGCGGAGGCGGTTTTCCAGGCTGCCCCCGTGGTCATCGACCCGCGTATTGGAAAGCGGCGACAGGAATGACGAGATCAGGTAGCCGTGGGCGGCGTGCAATTCGATCATGTCAAAGCCCGCGCGATCCGCCATTTGCGCAGCGGCAACAAACTGATCGCGGACCTCGTCCATCTGCGTGCGGGTGATTTCCTTCGGGGTCGCGTTGCCGTCAGACCAAGCGATCGCCGAGGCTGAAACGACCTCCCAGTTGTCCGCCTTCAAAGGCGCGTCCATCACGTCCCAGCCAAGCTGAGTTGATCCCTTGCGTCCGGAATGGCCTATTTGACAGCAGATCTTGGCGGGTGTTTCGGTGTGGACAAAGCCGGTCAGCCGCGCCCATGCCGCCTCATGCTCCGGCGCGTAAAGACCGGGGCAACCGGGGGTGATCCGTCCCTCGGGCGACACGCAGGTCATCTCGGTATAGACCAGCCCCGCGCCGCCCTTGGCGCGTTCGGCATAGTGGACGAAGTGCCAATCCGTCGGGCAGCCATCGACAGCCTTGTATTGCGCCATGGGCGAGACGACGACGCGGTTTTTCAGCGCCATATCGCGCAATCGATAAGGTGCGAACATCGGCGCGCGAACGGGGCCATCCGGCGCATCCGCACGGTCCTGAAACCACCTCTCTGCGGATTCCAGCCACGCCGGATCGCGCAGGCGCAGGTTTTCGTGGCTGATCCGCTGCGACCGCGTCAGCAGGGAATAGTTGAACTGCACCGGGTCGAGATCCAGATAGCGACCCACATCCTCAAACCATTCCAAGGAGTTGCGCGCCGCCGACTGAAGACGCAACACCTCCAGCCGACGCTCGGACTGATAGCGCGAGAACGCCTCGTCCAATGGCTTGGTGTCGATCAACTCAGCCAGGGCAATGGCACTTTCCATCGCCAGCTTCGTGCCCGACCCGATTGAGAAATGCGCCGAGGCCGAGGCGTCGCCCATCAACACGATATTCCCGTGGCTCCAGTTTTCGCACAGCACACGAGGGAAGTTGATCCATGCCGATCCGCGAATGTGGTTGGCGTTGGTCATCAGGGGATGACCTCCGAGATGCTCCTTGAAGATTTCCTCGCAGATCGCGATGCTTTCCTGCTGGCTCATCTCGCCAAAACCGTAAGCGTTCCACGTGTCCTCGTCCGTCTCCACGATGAACGTCGCCGTCTCATCATCGAATTGGTAAGCATGGACCCAAAGCCAGCCCTTGTCGGTTTCCTCGAAGATAAAGGTGAACGCGTCGTCGAATTTCTGACGTGTGCCGAGCCAGACGAATTTACAGGCGCGCATATCGATGTTCGGCCTGAAATGCTCCGCAAATTCTGTCCGCGTGCGGGAATTCAATCCGTCTGAGGCCACCACCACGTCGAAATCATCTGCATGGTCCGCTGCGCTTTTCACTTCGGTCTCGAACCGCAGATCGACGCCCAGTTCGCGCGCCCGATCCTGCAACAGCATCAGCAGCGTCTTCCGCCCGATCCCGCAGAACCCGTGCCCGGTGGAGACCATTTTCTCGCCGCGATAATGCACCGCAATATCATCCCAATAGGCAAAATGGCTGCGAATCGACCTGGCGCTGACGGGATCGTTTGCGGCCAGATTGTCGAGCGTCTCATCGGACAGAACCACGCCCCACCCAAAGGTGTCGTCGGCTTTGTTCCGCTCAAACACCACAACCTCGGCGTCCGGCTGGCGCAACTTGAGAGAGATTGCAAAGTATAGTCCTGATGGACCACCGCCCAGGCACGCAACACGCATTTCGCCCCTCCGTCCTTCCCGATCCATGGCACTTTAAATCGGCCGATCAAATACTTCAAGTCTGAATAATTTATGCTTGAAGTATCTGTTGCCCCCCTTTATGGCTCTCACGAACCTCGGAGGATGATCGCGTGCTGCATAACGATGACGAACCGCTCAAGCACCCACGAGACGGCACGTGCAAGGTTGTCGGCAGTGATCCGCGAAATCATGTCCGAGATGGGCGACTTTGGCCTTTGGGACGCGACCATGCCCGAGGGACTCTGGCGGCGCGGCCGCGCGGTTCGTCAGCTACGGCCCGGTGGCGCGCGAATTGGAGCGTGTCGACAGCGGCTACGATCCGTCATGTCATGATCCTGGAGACGGTCGATACCCACGAAGGCACTCATGACATCCACGCGCTGATCCTGTGACCGGCGCAGACCGGAGTTCAGGCTTTCATATGACGGCGATCAAGGCCATATCCCATTGGTCAATAATACAGAAGGTGCTGTCATGACCGACGCCTACAATCCCGAACACGACGGGGCCAAAATGTCTTTCGCGAGTGACATGAGCTATGGCGATTACCTGAATATCGACGGCTTGCTGTCGGGCCAACGCACAATGTCGAGCGCCCATGACGAGATGCTGTTCATCGTCCAGCACCAAACGTCCGAGTTGTGGATGCGGCTGATCCTGCACGAGTTGAACGCGGCGCGCGAGCTAATGATCGCGGGCCGGGCCGACGAAGTCTTCAAGATGCTCAGCCGCGTGGCGCGTATTTTCGAGCAACTCAACAACGCATGGGATGTTCTGCGCACCATGACGCCCAGTGATTACACCACGTTTCGGGATGATCTGGGGGCCTCGTCCGGGTTCCAGTCACACCAATACCGGTTGATCGAATTCATGTTGGGCAATCGCAACACGGCGATGATGAAAGTCCACGAGCACCGGCCCGATCTTCACAAGATGCTGACGTATGAGTTGACGCAGCCGTCGCTTTACCATGTCGCCCTCAGAACCCTGGAAACCACGCTGGATATGCGGTTTGATCCGGCAGTGTTTCGTATGGACAGCCCGCACCAGTCCAACGACGACATCATCGCGGCCTGGACCATCATCTACCGCGATCCGCAGGCGCATTGGATGCTCTATCAGATGGCCGAAAAGCTGGTCGATCTGGAAGATTACTTCCGCCGCTGGCGCTTCAACCACGTCACCACGGTGGAACGGATCATCGGCTTCAAGCGCGGCACCGGCGGCACCAGCGGCGTCAAATACCTTCGCCGCATGCTGGAGGTCGAACTGTTCCCGGAGCTTTGGCACATGAGAGGAGCGCTTTGATGGCGACGCTACCCAGAAAAGACCTGTTCGATATCCCTGACGGTGTCATCTATCTGGACGGCAACTCCCTCGGCCCGCTGCCTAAAGCCGTGGCGCAGGCGGTACAGGACGCCGTGACGCGGCAGTGGGGAGGGGAGCTGATTAAGGGCTGGAACACCTGTGGCTGGATGGAGCAGCCCGGACGTGTCGGCAATAAAGTCGGAGAGTTGATCGGCGCGCCAGAGGGCTCTGTCGTGCTTGGTGACACCCTGTCGATCAAGGTATTCCAGGCGCTGGCGGCGGCGCTGTCCATGCGACCTGACCGTAAGGTGATCCTGTCGGACAACGGCAACTTCCCCACGGACCTGTATATGGCAGAAGGGCTTATAGCGTTGAAGGATGCGGGATACAGGTTGCAGACCCCAGCCCCCGAGGACGTTGCCTCCGCCATCAACGACAGCGTCGCCGTGGTCATGCTGACCGAGGTGGACTACCGAACCGGGCGCAGACATGACATGGCCACGATCACGAAACTGGCCCATGCTGCGGGTGCGGTGATGATCTGGGATCTGGCCCATAGTGCCGGCGCTCTGGAGGTCAATCTTGCCGCGTCGAACTGTGAATTTGCGATCGGCTGTACCTATAAATACCTCAACGGAGGCCCCGGCGCGCCTGCGTTCATCTATGTCCGACCGGACCTTCAAGACAAGACAGAACCCGCGCTGTCCGGCTGGCTTGGTCACAGCGCGCCGTTTGCCTTCGATCTGGATTACACTCCGGCCCAATCCATCGAAAGGATGCGCGTCGGGACACCACCCGTCCTCCAGATGACCGCGCTTGAGGTAGCGTTGAGTGTATGGGACGGCATCGATATGGCCGACATTCGCGCCGCCTCCCTCCATTTGTCGGAGCTGTTTATCGCTGAAGTCGAGAACCGTTGCCCTGATCTCACCCTCGCCAGCCCAAGGGACGCCGTGGCACGCGGCAGTCAGGTGTCGTTCAGGTTCGAGCATGGCTATGCCGCGATGCAGGCGCTGATCGACCGCGGTGTCATCGGTGATTTCCGCGCGCCCGATGTCATGCGGTTCGGGTTCACGCCGCTATACCTGGACGACGCCGACATAATCCGCGCGGTGGACGTGATGGAAGACTGCCTGATCAACCGGCTTTGGGACCAGGACAAATACAAGGTCAGCAACCGCGTGACCTGAGCGCCTTGTCCGCATGTATCCTGACAGTACAGCACGGGTGGCGGTCTTGGCTTGCTCAGCAGGTGACCCATCTGGCGGAAACGTCCCTGCCGCCGCCGTCATGGCAGTCAGGGTCAGCGTCGGAGGAAGCCGGTTCTATCTTCGCTGGCCCCAATCTGACCTTGACGTCGACCTTCCTGCGTGCTTCGCCCCCCGGACCATTCGACGCCAAGGATAATTCTCCACGACCTCTTGGGGCGTCGCGGACCTGAACGGCGGTGTCCGGGATTGGTCTCTATGTGGTTCCGATACCGGTCGCCACGTGCCGGATTCAACGGACTCCTGCCTGTCCGTCTATATTCGAGGCGAGCATGTCGCAGCAATTCCTGGTCCCGTCCGGCCCCCACCTGTGGTGGCTGCACCATTGATACGGCGCCCGTCGCATCTCGGGATGAGATTGGTCAAGACACGCTCGACGGCGACACGATGGACCCGTGTGGTGTGCCCGAAGGCCCTGGCTGAAGAGACGCCAACGCCGACCGGGGTCTCCGACCTCAGGGATCACTGCACTCTATTGTTATTGTTGCAGAACCCACTGATTTACCTGATTTTCCGAAAGGTCCTGTCGCAAAGATCATAGTGGTCGCGACGACGCCATACAGCCTACCATACCCAAACACTGCCACCATTGGACACGTCATGACCGCACGCTATTACGCCCCGACCGGGGGACATCCGCCGCAGGACCAACTGCTCACCGACCGTGCAATGTTTACCGATGCCTACGCGGTCATCCCGAAGGGCACGATGCGAGACATTGTCACCAGCTTTCTTCCATTTTGGACGGGCACACGGCTTTGGGTTCTGTCCCGCCCCCTCAGTGGATTTGCCGAGACGTTTTCGCAATATATCATGGAGGTCTCTCCCGGTGGCGGCTCTGACCGGCCCGAAACGGACGCAGGCGCGGAAGGCGTGTTGTTCGTGGTCGATGGGACAGGTGAGATTTCCATAAATGGCACCTCGCACACCCTGCGGTCGGGCAGCTATGTGTTCCTGCCGCCCGCGACCGATTGGACCTTCCGCAATACGAGTGACGCTCCCGTCCGGTTTCACTGGATCCGCAAGGCCTATGAGGCTGTGGATGGTTTGGACCACCCCGAGGTCGTCATCACGAATGAGGCGGACGTCGCCCCAACCGTGATGCCCGGCACCGATGGCAAATGGGCCACAACGCGCTTTGTCGATCCGTCCGACCTGCGCCACGACATGCATGTCACCATCGTCACGTTCGAGCCAGGCGCGGTTATTCCCTTTCTGGAAACGCACGTCATGGAACACGGCCTGTACGTGTTGGAAGGCAAGGCGGTTTACCGCTTGAACCAGGATTGGGTGGAGGTCGAGGCTGGCGATTACATGTGGCTGCGCGCGTTCTGCCCGCAGGCGTGCTATGCAGGTGGGCCGGGCCGGTTCCGCTATCTTCTGTATAAGGACGTCAATCGCCACATGGCGCTTCGCCCTGCGTTCGGCAGCGGGCCTGCGCATCGTTAAATCGGTGAACTGCAGCCGCGCCACGCAAGACCTGCCGCTTGGCTGCGGCACAGTCCATCGGCGCGGCGAAGACCGCACTTTCTATAATAATGAAAAACTGATCCGCCACATGAAAAAATACAGGCGGCTATTTATAAACGAAAATATCATGATTGCGCGCCTCGCCGAGACCGAAATGCAAAAATTTCCTCGCTGCACTCCATGGGCTAGAACAGGGTGAAATCAGTTAGGAGACAGCCATGAGCTTCCAGAACCCGGTCTTTATTCCAGGCCCCACCAATATGCCAGAAGTGATCCGCAAGGCCTGCGACATGGCGACGATCGACCATCGGTCTCCTACGTTCGGCAAAATCCTGAACCCTTGTCTTGAGAACGTCCGCAAGATCCTGAAATCGGACTCCGCGCATATCTACATTTTTCCGTCCACCGGCACTGGCGGCTGGGAAACCACGCTGACCAACACCCTGTCGGCAAGTGACAAAATCCTCGCGGCAAGAAATGGCATGTTCAGCCATCGTTGGATCGACATGTGCCAACGCCATGGCTTGAACGTCGACGTGGTCGAGGCGCCATGGGGCGCAGGTCTGCCCGCAGATCGCTATGCGGAGATCCTCAAGGCGGACACATCGCACGAGATCAAAGCCGTGCTTGCCACCCACAACGAGACCGCCACAGGCGTGCGCTCCGACATCGCCGCCGTGCGCAGGGCGCTCGACGAGGCGAACCACCCTGCCCTGCTGTTCGTGGACGGTGTCAGCTCCATCGCATCAATGGACTTCCGCTTTGACGAATGGGGCGTGGACGTGGCCGTTGCAGGCTCCCAAAAGGGCTTCATGCTGCCTGCGGGCCTCGCGGTTCTGGGGTTCTCGGACAAAGCGGTGCAGGCAACAGAGACAGCTACACTGCCGCGCACATTCTTCGATATCAGGGACATGGCCAAAGGGTATGCCGCCAATGCCTTCCCCTACACGCCGCCTGTCGGCCTGATGAACGGCTTGAAACTGGCCACGGACCTGTTGCTGGAAGAGGGTCTGGAGAATGTCTTCGCCCGTCACCACCGCATCGCCGAAGGTGTACGTGCCGCCGTGGGGGCCTGGGGGCTGGAGCTCTGCGCAACCTCGCCCGACCTCTATTCAGACACCGTGAGTGCGATCCGCACGCCGGACGGATTCAACGCCACTGAAGTCGTGACGCTGGCGGCTGAGAAATACAGCGTGGCCTTCGGCGTCGGCCTGGGTGAAGTTGCGGGCAAAGTCTTTCGCATCGGCCATCTTGGCAGCCTGACGGATGTGATGACCCTCTCCGGGCTTGCCACGGCAGAGATGTGCATGGCCGATCTCGGCATGGACATCCAACTTGGCTCCGGCGTTGCGGCGGCACAGGACTATTACCGGACCAACCCGGCGCAATCCGCAATTCGGGGCGCATGATATGGGAGAACAGATGGATATCCCCACCTACGAGGACATGCTTGAAGCGCACGAACGGATCAAACCGCATATCCGCCGCACGCCGGTTCGGGTTTCGCAGTACCTGAATGAGCTGACGGGCGCGGATCTGTTCTTCAAATGCGAGAACTTTCAGGAACCGGGGGCCTTCAAGGTGCGTGGCGCGTCCAACGCCGTCTTCGGGCTGACCGAGGAGCAGGCCGCAAAGGGTGTGGCGACCCATTCGTCGGGCAACCACGCGTCGTGCCTCAGCTATGCTGCCATGCTGCGCGGCATTCCGTGCAACGTGGTGATGCCCAAGACGGCCCCACAGGCGAAGAAGGATACGGTTCGCCGCTACGGCGGCGTCATCACCGAATGCGAGCCGTCCACAACCTCGCGCGAAGAAACGTTCGCAAAGGTGCAGGCCGAATGTGGCGGCGATTTCGTGCACCCCTACAACGATGCGCGTGTGATTGCGGGCCAGGGAACGTGCTCGAAGGAGTTCGTCGAACAAACGGACGGTCTGGATATGGTTGTGGCCCCAATCGGCGGCGGCGGCATGATTTCTGGTACATGTCTGACGCTGGCGACACTTGCACCGGAGACCAGGGTGATCGCCGCCGAGCCGGAGCAGGCCGACGACGCCTATCGCAGCTTCAAGGCCGGGCATATCATCGCCGACGATGCGCCCAGGACGATCGCGGATGGCCTGTTGGTGCCGCTGAAAGAACGGACGTGGCATTTCGTCTCCAACTATGTGTCGGAGATCTACACCGCCTCCGAGCAGGAGATCATCGACGCGATGAAGCTGACGTGGAAGCACCTGCGCATCGTCATGGAGCCGTCCAGCGCCGTGCCGCTGGCTTGCATTCTCAAGAACCCCGACGCCTTCAAAGGCAAACGCGTCGGCATCATCATCACAGGCGGCAATGTCGACCTCGACCGCCTGCCCTGGACCCTTTCAAACGGAGACCTCCCATGAACAAACCGGTAAATCTCGACGATCTGGAAGTCGGCTATGACGTCCCTGCCCTGCCCGGCATGGATGAGGCCGATATCCAGACCCCTTGCCTCGTGCTGGACCTCGACGCGCTGGAGCGCAACATCAAGAAGATGGGGGATTATGCGGCGTCTCACGGTATGCGCCACCGCGTGCATGGCAAGATGCACAAATCCGTCGATGTGGCGAAGCTGCAGGAAGCGCTTGGCGGTGCTTGTGGCGTCTGCTGTCAGAAGGTGTCGGAGGCAGAGGTGTTCGCGCGCGGCGGCATCAAGGACGTCATGGTGTCCAATCAGGTAACCGACCCCGCCAAGATCGACCGTCTGGCGCGGATGCCCAAACTTGGCGCGCGCGTGTTGGTCTGTGTCGATGATCCCGCGAATGTGGCTGACCTGTCGGCAGCGGCCGTCAGGCACGGCACCCAGATCGAAGCGCTGGTGGAAATCGACTGCGGCGCGGGTCGCTGCGGCGTGACCACGACCCAGGACGTGGTGAATATCGCCAAGATGATAGACGCCGCCGAGGGCCTGAAGTTTGCAGGCATCCAGGCCTATCAGGGCGCGATGCAGCACCTCGACAGCTACGCCGACCGCCAGGAAAAGACCGATATCGCCATTGCGATGGTCGAAGACGCCGTCGCGGGTCTGAAAGCCAACGGATTGGAGAGTGACATCGTTGGCGGCGGCGGTACAGGATCGTATTACTTCGAGAGTAACTCGAACGTTTTCAATGAATTGCAGTGTGGATCCTACGCCTTCATGGATGCGGATTATGGCCGCATCCTCGACAAGGACGGCAAGCGGATCGACGATGGCGAGTGGGAGAATGCGCTGTTTATTCTGACCACCGTGATGTCACACGCGAAGGCCGACAAGGCGATTGTGGACGCGGGCCTGAAAGCGCAGTCGGTCGATAGCGGGTTGCCGACGATCTACGGCCGGACGGACGTGGAGTACGTCAAATGCTCGGACGAGCACGGCGTGGTGTCAGACCCTGATGGCGTGCTGAAGGTCAACGACAAGTTGCGTCTGGTGCCCGGACACTGCGATCCGACCTGCAACGTGCACGATTGGTATGTCGGCGTACGCGGCGGCAAGGTTGAGACGCTCTGGCCCGTATCGGCGCGAGGCAAAGCCTACTGATCCACATTGAGCGGGCTCCGGCGGAAGGCCGGGCCGGAACGCTCGCGCGCGGCGGCCTCCCTCGGATATGCACGCGAGCGCACGAAAATTGTGCGCCCCACGGTCGGGGCGCACGCCTTCACACAGTATTGCGAGGACCTGACCCATGCTAATCGTACCAGAGCGCTTCATCGCCGATCTCATCTCCCTCGACGCCTCGTTCGACGCCGTGGAAAAGGTCTTCGCCGCGATGGCGGCAGGCGATGCCTATAACTTCCCGGTCGTGCGTGAAGCGATTGGCCATGAAGATGCGCTGTATGGCTTCAAGGGCGGCTTTGACCGCGCGGGGCTGACACTTGGCCTCAAGGCCGGCGGCTACTGGCCCCACAACCTTGAAAAGCGCGAGTTGATCAACCATCAGTCAACCGTGTTCCTGTTCGATCCCGACACCGGCAAAGCCAAGGCGATGGTCGGCGGCAACCTTCTGACGGCGCTGCGCACCGCAGCGGCGTCCTCGGTGTCGATCAAGTATCTGGCGCGCCGCGACGCGAAGGTCATCGGCATGATCGGGGCAGGTCATCAGGCCACCTTCCAACTGCGCGCGGCGCTGGCGCAGCGCCCGTTCGAAAAGGTCATCGGCTGGAACTATCACCCCGACATGCTGCCCAACATCGAGAAGATCGCGACTGAGGCGGGCTTGCCGTTCGAGGCCGTCGATCTGCCAGGCATGGCAGAGGCCGACGTCATCATTTCCATCACCTCCGCCTTCGCGCCGTCCCTAATGGCCGATCATGTCAGCCCCGGCACCCACATCGCCTGCATGGGCACCGACACCAAGGGAAAACAAGAGGTTGAGGCCGCCCTGCTGGCCCGCGCGACCGTGTTCACCGACGAGGTGGCGCAGTCGATTTCCATCGGCGAAGCGCAACACGCCGTGGCGGAAGGCCTGATTGAAGAGACCGATATCAACCAGATCGGTGCAGTGATCAACGGCACGCACGCGGGCCGAACCTCGTCTGGGGACATCACGCTGTTCGATGGCACGGGCGTCGGCTTGCAGGACCTTGCCGTGGCGGCCGCAGTCGTCGATCTGGCGGTTGCAAAAGGCGTCGCGATCGAGGTCGATTTCTGAGGCCGCCGGATTGGTTGGCAATTTGCCAGCCTGACGCACGTAATCCGTTCGTACGTGTCTGATTTCGCTTGACGTTGCCACAAACAAATGCGGCGCCCGAAGGCGCCGCACTTTGTCGTTTGGGATCCGATCAGTCTTTGGACAGGCTGCCATCACCATGACCCGACCACCCGCCAGAGACCTCTTCCGTCGCCTCTGCGGCCAGCTCTTCGGGCAGGACCAAATTCAGCACGATGGCAATCAGGGCTGCGGGAAGCAGGCCGGAGGTCATCAGGATGCGGATCGTGTCGGGCAGGTATTGAACCGCCCCTGGCTCCAGCTGCAGGCCCAGACCCACCGACAGGGAAATCGCGAAGATCACCATGTTGCGGCGGTTCCAGTTCACGTCCGACAACATCGAGATACCTGCCGCCACAACCATGCCGAACATCACGATCACGCCGCCACCCAGAACCTCGATCGGGATGGTGCGGATCACCGCGCCAACCTTGGGGATCAGACCACAGATGATCAGGAAGATCGCGCCGATTGTCACGACGTGACGCGACATCACGCCGGTCATCGCGATCAGGCCCACGTTCTGGCTGAACGATGTGTTCGGGAAACCGCCGAAGATGCCTGCAACCGCCGATCCGAAACCGTCGGCGTATGTGGCGCCCGAGATCTCCTTGTCGGTCGCCTCACGACCCGCACCGCCTTTGGTGATACCGGATACGTCGCCCACGGTTTCAACAGCGGACACAAACGCCATCAGGCTGAAGCCCACGATGGCCGCAAGGCTGAAGCTGATGCCGTACTTCAATGGCTCCGGCAGTGCGAACGACGCGGCGCGACCCCAGCTTGTGCCGATGCCCTCAAACGTCACCATGCCCATCATCAGCGCATAGACGTAGCCGACGAGGATACCGATGACGACGGCGGAGACCGACAGCATTCCCTTGGCGTAGAACTTCAGGCCCAGTGTGACGAAGACCACCACAAGCGCGGCGGACCAGTTCAGCAGGCTGCCGTATTCGGGCGTGCCAATCGCGGGAACGCCTCCTGCAGCGTATTGGATCCCGACCTTGACCAGCGCCAGACCAATCATCGTCACCACGAGACCCGTGACCAGAGGCGGCAGGGCGAAGCGGATCTTGCCGATGAACGTGGCCAGAAACGTGTGGAAGATGCCGCCTACGATGATACCGCCGAACAACGCCGGAAGCGCGTCCACGCCCTGGCCCGCGACCAGCGGAATCATGATCGGTATGAACGCAAATGACGTACCCTGCACGATCGGCAAACGCGCGCCGACGGGGCCAAATCCAATGGTCTGGAACAGCGTGGCGATGCCGGCAAACAGCATCGACATCTGGATAAGATAGGTCATGTCCGGAAAGCCGTTGGCGCCCGCATCAGACCCGAAACCGAAGCCCGCAGCCCCCGCGATGATGATCGCGGGCGTGACGTTGGACACAAACATCGCAAGTACGTGCTGGATCCCCAATGGAATAGCGCGGTGCAATGCCGGTGTATAATTTGGATCGCGGAGCTGTTCCGGCGTCCCGATTGAAGTATCAGACATGAATTTGGTCCCTCCTATTCTGTCCCTTAAACCAGCCCCGCGCTGATGCATTTTTGGCCCGGCTCGACCAAATACGGGGTATCGAACCAGTGTTCCTCAAGGTTCGGAGTGTCTCCAATCCGATCCACGACTGCAAACAGGCCCGGCGCGTGAAGCGGCGTCAGGACGCCGTGCCAGATGTTGCGATGAAAGTTGATGCCTTGGCCCGGTGCCGCGACGAAGGCCTGCGGTGTTCCGGGCGTGCCGTTCTTGTCCGGAGCGACGATCACAAGAAACGGATGAGCGCTCATCGGGATGAAGGCCTGGCTGCCATCGGGGTGTCGTTCCACCAGTGTGACTTCCATCGGCCACGCGACCGTTTCGCTTTGGAAGATGCTGATGCCGGCCTGGCCGTCGGGGCCGAAATCGAGTGTCGCGCGGTCATGGAAGCGTCCGCACCTGCCCTGATTGATCACCTTGTCGGGTGCACCGACGGCGTTCAGGACGTCGCCGAAAGGAGCAAATGCCTTTGGCGTCAGTGGCTGTGCCGTGATCACGCTGCTCATCTTGGAAGCTTCTCCTGCAGGCGCAATTCTGCGATCCGCTCTACCTGACGACAAGCTGTTGCGAACTCTGTCTCCCGATCATTGCCGATGCGGAGGTGAAATGCCTCCAAAATGGACGCTTTGGTGTTGTCTTTCACCGCTATGATGAACGGGAAACCGTGGCGGGCCACGTATTGCGCGTTCAAGTCCTGAAACTCGGTGCGCTCCGCGTCCGTCAGCAGATCAAGACCCGCGCCCGCCTGCTCGGATGTGGACTTTGCAGTCAACTGGCCCGCTGCGGCCAGTTTGCCGGCCAGATCGGGGTGCGCCGTCAGGACGCCAAGGCGCTGCTCGGATGTGGCCGAGCGGAAGATGCGCGAGAGAGCGGAATGGACCCCCGTGGCGGAATTGTGCATGGGACCGAGTTCCAATGCATGCGCGCCTTCCGCGATCCAGGGAGAATGCTCGAAGATGCCGCCGAATTCGGCCACGAAAGTCTCGCGATTCATCTGCGATGGCTGCAGGGCCGTCACCGGAGGATGCTCCGCCGCCCAATGATCGGCGATTTGTTCGCGCGTGGCGAACCAGACGCCGTCATGGCTTTGGAAATGGTCCAACGCACGCTTCAATGCCGCAGCACGGCTGGGGCGGCCGATCAGACGGCAATGCAGGCCAATCGACAGCATCTTCGGCGCGCCCGCTGCGCCCTCGGCGTAGAGCACGTCAAAGGCGTCTTTCAGCATCACCTCGAAATCCGAGCCGGTGGTAAACCCGGCCTGGATCGAGAACCGCATGTCGTTGCAATCCATCGTATAGGGCGCGATCAGCTGATCCTTGCCGCCCGCGCGCGTCCAATAGGGCAGATCATCGGCGTAGCTGTCGGCGATGTAGGCGAAATCACCCTCTTGCGCTGCGAGATCGACCGTGTTCATCGAGCACCGCCCGGTGTACCAGCCGCGCGGCGCCTGACCCGTGACGTCGGTATGCAGGCGGATGGCCTCGCGCGATCTGGGCGCGCTCTTCTTCGGCGGGCATGTCCCTGTGCTCGACCCATTTGAGGCCATGGCTTGCGATCTCCCACCCCGATGCCTGCATGGCCGCGACCTGTTCCGGCGCGCGGGCCAGAGCGGTCGCGACCCCGTAGACCGTGACGGGGATGTCTTTCAGCATCCGGTGAACGCGCCAGAATCCAGCACGGGAGCCGTATTCGTAGAGCGATTCCATGTTCCAGTGCCGCTGACCTTCCCACGCGGAGGCGCCGGTGATCTCGGACAGGAACGCTTCTGAGGCGGCATCCCCGTGAAGCACGTTATTCTCCCCGCCCTCCTCGTAATTCAGCACGATCTGCACCGCGATCCTGGCCCCGCCCGGCCAGTTCGCCGCAGGAGGGCGCGCCCCGTATCCGGACATATCTCTGGGGTAGCGTGTCACGGGATGGGTTCCTCTCAAGCTTGAGCATACATACAGCAATATAATGAAACTTGTTTTCAAAAAATTCTTGAAAGAGTCTTCCGACAGAGGCGTTTGCGACTGCCCCCCTGCCGCCTCTATAACAGAGCCACCATTGGAGGTAACATCATGTCCGGATATCTGACCACCCACGTCCTCGATACGGCGCGCGGCTGTCCCTGCGCAGGGGTTGAAGATCGACCTGCTGAAACTCGACGGTGAACGCCGCACACTGCTCAGGACGCTGACTACAAACGACGATGGCCGCACGGACGCGCAGATCCTGCCCGAGGCTGAGTTCGCCATCGGCACTTACGAGTTGATCTTCCACGCCGGCGACTACTTCGATGCCATCGGCAACGCCGCGTGAAACCCCGCGTTTTCTGGACCTCGTGCCCCTGCGCTTCGGGATGTCGGAGGCGTCCCATTACCATGTGCCGCTGCTTCTGTCGCCGTTCGGATATTCGACCTACCGCGGAAGCTGAGCCGCGCCGCCTAGCGCTTCGAATGTCCGCCGTGACCCGTTCGATCACGAAATCCATGAACAATCGGGTCTTGGGATCCTGCCTGCGCCTGTGGGTGTACAGGCACGCCATCTGGATCGGCGTCGGCGGCGTATCCCTGGCCACCACCATCAGTCGCCCGGCTTTCAGATGCTCTGCCACTTCGAAGATCGGCTTGAGCGCGATGCCATGGCCTGCCAGCGCCCATTCCGTCAGCACATCGCCGTCGTCACATTCGTAGCGCCCCGGCACGGTAAACCGTCTGGGCCCGTCGTCTGTTTGCAACTGCCAGCGAAACTCCGTGGCGCCGGGAAAGCGCAGGTTCAGGCATTCGTGGCCCTCGGACATGATCGCATCGCCGGAGGCGGGGCAGCCACGGGCCGCGACATAGTCAGGAGAGGCGCACAGGACACGGTCCACATCCGCGATCTTGCGAATGCGCAGGTTGCTGTCTTCGGGCTGGCCCAAAAAGAACGCCAGATCAAGGCCTTCGGTCGTGAGGTCCACCTTGCGGTCAGTCAGCCGGAGGCGCAGGTTGACCTCGGGATACCGGTCCAGAAATCCCGGCACCTGCGGCGCGATCAGCCGCCTGCCGACCCCAAGCGGAGCCGCGACGTAGAGATCGCCCTTCGGGTTGTCGGTGATATAGGCGACTTTTGCTTCCGCGCATATCGACGGATTCGAGGATCTTGCAGGCGCCTGTATAAAACTCGTGCCCATGCTCTGTCGGCGACAGGCTTCGGGTGGTGCGCTGGAACAGGCGCACGCTCAGATGCGCCTCCAGCTGCGAAATCCGAGAGGACGTGACCGCCGGAGAGATCCGCAGATCGCGGCCGGCGGCGGACATGCTGCCCAACTCGTAGACGCGCACGAATGTTCGGATGTTATCGAGATACGACATTATTCGGCTTTTTTTGATACTGATTGACTATCACGCCATATACCAGAAAGGTGGCTTCGCCTAGTCTGGACCCATATTCGACCAAGGAGTGACAGCGCATGTACGACTGGCTGGTAATGTGGGACTGGATCGCGTTCGCGGTCCGCTGGCTGCATGTGATCACGGCGATGGCGTGGATCGGCGCGTCGTTCTATTTCATCGCCCTCGACCTGATGCTGAAGTCACCGCCAGACCTGCCGGACGGCGCATCCGGCGAGGAATGGGAGGTTCACGGCGGAGGCTTCTACCGCACCGTGAAATACAACGTCGCCCCAGCCGCGATGCCCGAACATCTGACCTGGCACAAGTGGCAGAGCTATTCCACATGGCTGTCGGGTGTGGCGCTGATGATGATCATGTACTGGGTCGGGGGCGAGCTGTATTTGCTCGACCCGACCCGCGCCGACCTGTCGCTGTGGCAGGGCATCGTGATTTCCGCCGGATCGTTGACCATCGGCTGGATCGCCTATGATTTCATGTGCAAATCCAGGCTGGCCGATTATCCGACGGTTCTGATGCTGTTGCTGTTCGTGATCCTGGTGATCATGTCATGGGGCTATAACCAGATCTTCACGGGCCGCGCCGCGCTGCTGCATCTGGGCGCGTTCACCGCCACGATCATGACCGCCAACGTGTTCTTCCAGATCATGCCGAACCAGCGCATCGTTGTGGCCGACCTGATGGCGGGCCGCACGCCGGACGCGAAATACGGCAAGATCGCCAAGGTGCGGTCGACCCACAACAACTACCTGACGCTGCCGGTGGTGTTTCTGATGCTGTCCAATCATTACCCGCTGTCGTTCGGCGACCGAGTACTCGTGGATCATCGCCTCACTTATCTTCCTCACGGGCGTCACGATCCGGCATTACTTCAACACCATGCACAAGACCGGCAAGGGCCCGCACTGGACCTGGGGCGTGACGGCTGTGCTGTTCATCGTGATCGCGTGGCTGACCACCGCGCCGATGGGCGACACCTATGAAGAGGCCGAAGCGCGCGCGTTCACCCCCTATGAGGAGCAATTCGCGTCGGCCGAGAATTTCGATCAGGCCTATAACATCGTGCGCGGCAACTGCTCGATGTGCCACGCGCGCGAGCCGGTTTGGCCCGGCATGATGTGGCCGCCCCGTGGTGTGGTGCTGGAGACGGAAACCGACGTCGCGCGGCATGCTCAGCAGATCGTGGAACATTCGGGCTTCAGCGCAGCGATGCCGCCGCCCAATGCGGTCTCGACCATGACCCCCGAGAACCGCGCGATTCTCGTGGCCTGGTATCGGGATGCGACCGGGTCGAACTAGCGCAGATGCGATGATCGGCCTCGGGTCACGCGCAGCGCCACACTCCTGAACCGGACGCGGCGCGTTTTCGCGGCGGCGGGCGGGTTGAAGCCTGCGTCCGTGTCCGGGTGTCGCGGGCGACGTCGCGGTGGCCCGCCTTAGTAAAGCCTGTCGCAGCTGCGGCCGGGGCCAACCCAGGACCCCACCGCTTCGCCCGCCGACCAGGCAAGGCAAAGCGCCGACAGCGCCGACAGGGTCGCCAGTCCCGGCCACCGGCCCCGCGCGGCGCGCCCGACGTGGCGCACCAGCAGGAGCGCCGGAACCACCGGAGCGCCAAGCCGATAGCGCCAGCGCTGACCACGGTCAGCCAGCGCCGCACGGGTCCCGCCAAAGCAGCGGGCATAGCGACATCGGCTGGCAAGAAGAGCGCAGACGATGACGCGTCTCCATCCGGACCTGCATGTCCGGAACCATGACCACGGCGATTCCGCTGGCGCGCAGTCGTTGCTGGCAGAACGGCTTGTTCAGTCCCTGCTCGTGAAGGATATCGGCGCATTCTTGGCGCAGGGCGTCGGCGGGCAGGATCATGTTGTTACCCGGCAGATCGGTTGTGGTGCCCTGCGCGACGATCTCGGGCGGAAAGGCGCCATATTCGAACAGATAGGCAGCCCGGTCCGCCGCCCCGCCCCCCGCCAGACCGACGGAACCGCCCAGAGCCGCACCGGGATGCCGGGCGTGCGCCGCACGCGCTGCGGCAAGCCAGCCGCCGACGGGGATCGCCTTGGGTTCGAGAAACGCCAGACCAGCCCCCCGCGCCGCAGCGATCCCTTCCGCTTTCAGGCGCGGCATGTTCCCGGCCGGGCGCAGCAGGGTACGCACCCGGAGCTTTCCCGCCGGGGTGGCGGCAGTGGCCCCCGGGCGGCCATCAACCAGGAGCACCTCGACCGCCGCCCCGATCCCCGGCTCCGCTGCCAGCGCCGCGAGAACCGCATCGGGCGTTTCCTGCGGGTGGCGCACGATCACGATGATGCTCAGATCGAACGCCTCGCCGCCATCCGGCGGACCGCTCTGACCGGGGCCTGGGGCCTGGGTCAAGTGTCGGGGTCCAGCGTGACGCGGCCACCGCTGTCGGCAGAGGTATAGATCGCCTGCGCAATCTCGATCGCGCGACATCCGTCGGCGGCGGACGCGATGGGACCCGAGGCCGCCGCCCCGGAGCAGAGGGCCACGAAATCCGTCATCTCCTCGATCAGGGTCTGCACTGCGGTGGATTGCCAGCCCTTGAACTTCTCGGCGAAAATCTGGGGCAGGTAGAAATTGCGCCGTTTGCGCCGCGCGCCGCCGGGACGGTCCATCGTCACTTCCATGAAGTACATCGGCGCATAATAGGCCCGCGCCATGCCTTTGGTGCCATAGACCTCGACAAAGAAATGATAGCCCTTCCACTCGGTCCAGCTGGCACCAATGCTGCCGACCGATCCGTTGCGTCCGCGCAGCAGGGCCATGCCGTTGTCCTCGACCCGGTCGAGTTGCCAGGTCTTGTCCTGGGTCAGGCCATAGACGTCCTCGACCGGCCCCATGAGGTGATGCACCAGATCAATCATGTGAATGCCATTGTCGAGCAGGGCACCGCCGCCCATCACATCCTTGGAGTACATCCACTCGGCCTTGAACTCGGCCAGACCACCGTGGCCGGCATAACCACGGACGTGCGACAGCTCTCCCAGCCGCCCCGAGGCGAGACTGGCGCGCAGATCCTTGATTGCCGGAAAATAGCGGTGGTTGAACCCCACCGTCAGCACCCTGCCCGCAGCCTGTGCGGCCGCGATCATCCGCCTGCAGGCCTCTGCCGAGGGCGCCATCGGCTTTTCGACGATCACATTGCGTCCCGCCTGCAACGCGGAGACGGCAATATCTTCATGGGTGTCGGGCGGGGTGCAGATCACCACCGTCTCGACGCGGTCGTCGGCCAGGACTTCCTCCGTCGAGCCATAGGCCCGCGCCGGGGCGGCCAGGTTCCGGGCGCGCTCCGGATCGAGATCAAAGACGCCGGTCACCTCTGATCCGGCCATGGCGTCAATCGCCGCCTTGCGTAACTGGGCGATGGCGCCCGCTCCGATAATGGCAAAGTTCATGTCGCATTCCTTCGTTTCGGGGTGTTATCTTCGGGCCTGCGCGCCACCAGTTCGAACACCGGTCCGATCCGCAGCAAGAGCCGGTTCAGGACCGGGACCCTGCGCACGGCGAGATAGCCCGTCACGGCAAATCGCCGCAGGACGGTCCCGGTCGCCAGTGGCGCAACGGCCATCGCGTCAACCCGGATCCGGTCGAACCCGGCGCGGGCAAGAAGGCGCCGCAGCGCGCGTGGCGATACCAGCGTCAGGTACCGCGTCGTATCAAGGCCACGGCGCGCGGTCACATAGCGCCGCCGCAGGCCGGCGGGCAGAAACCCCACCCCCCAGAGACCCGCGACCGGATGGGGCGCAAGCGTATGGCGGTTGGCCGCTGTCGCCAGCAGACGACCGCCGGGGCGCAGCAGGTGCAGGATCGACCCCGCAGCGGCAGGCCCGTCGGGCAGATGTTCGAACAGATCGACTGCGGCGACCGCATCGAAGGCGGCATCCGCAAAGGGCGGATGAGCGATGTCGGCACAGACCAGATCGGCGACAAGCCCCTCTTCCTCCAGACGTTTGGCAGCGATCACCAACCAGCGCAGCGCGATGTCGAGGCCACAGACCGGGCGCCCGGCGCGCGCAGCAGCGGCCACCAATCCGCCCGCGCCGCACCCGGCGTCAAGCAGAGGCAACGCCCCCCCGTCTGCCCCGGCATCGGGCACCAGACGATGCAGGAACGCCGCGCCGCGCGCCTCTCCGGACAGGACATAATCGGCGTAGCGCCGCGCCATTCCGGGCGGAACATCGTCGGTGATGCGGTAATATTCCGCAACTGTCTGCGCAAAGCTGCGACCCCTGGAATACCCGTGCAGATGCGCTGCCTTGGCCCGCTCGGCTTCAAGGCTGAGATAGCGGTCCGGCGCGAGCCGAAAATCGGCGATGCCGCAGAGGATCGGGTAGGAGCGGCCACAGGCGTCGCAGCGATAGGCCGCACTTTCCCGGATCACCGGCGCATGGCAGGCAGGGCACCGAAAGCGCGGCGTCGCCGGACCCGCGACGCTCAACCCTCCGCCCCTGGCCGGTTGCCGGATCGACCGAGAAGGGCGTCGGTATAGCCCGCCGCCTCGCCGAGGCACCAGTTCAGCATGAACAGGTACAACAGCAGTGCCGCTGAGGGAAAATCAGTGCGCAGCGTTGGGCGCGCCAGGATCTTGCGGGTCTGTTTCGCCGCAAAGACCAGCACTGTCGCCGGCGAGGCCGCAACCATCAGGGCGCGCCATCCCAGAGTGGCCGCCGCCACGCGATGGCGGCCGAAGACGCGTCCGTGCCGACGCCGCTGACGGGCGAAGCCGCGGACGCTGTAGCGGTTGCGATGCACAGCCACGAGATCGGGGACCAGTTCGAGGATCAGACCCGCCTCGGCAAAGCGCTGATGGTAGGCTGGCTCCCAGAAACCGTCGGGCAGGAGATCGGCACAGGCCAGAACCGGTGCGCGCCGGTAGAGGGCATTGTCTGCCGAGACATCGGTCACGGCACGGCGACCGGCCCCCGGACCGACGTCTGCATCGGCATACCGAAGCAGGTGGATCGCACGGGTCGTGCGGTCGGGGTCTGGACCACGCAGGATCGCGCCGCCGAAACCGGCGTGCTGCGGGCCCGCTTCGGTGCGGATCAGGTGCAGCGCACGGGCCAGCCAGTCGCCACGCGGCGGACAGTGCAGGGTCAGCGTCGCCACCCAGTCACCGCGGGCCGCGAGGATGCCATCGCGCCAAAGCTCCGGGATCAGGGCACCGTTGTCACCTGCGATCCGGCGCAGATCGGACCTTGGGGTGCCGTCCATGGGCACCGGATCGTCGGCAGCATGGCAGATCAGCACCTCGACCGCGCCGTCCGGATCGGGCGGCAGCGCGGCGAGGGTGTCGGCGAGGTTTGCCTGCGCGCCCTGAACCGCGATGACGAGGCTCAGCAAGGGCCCGGTGCCGGACCTGGCGCCGGGCGGCAAGGGGGCCCCGTGATCGGTCATGCACCCGGTCCGCCACGGCGGCGCGTCAGGCAGGCTTCAAGCGAGCGGATCGTCAGCGCGGCGGCCTCGCTCCAGGTATTGCGCGCCGTTTCGGGGATCGCCTGCGCGGCGAGACGGTCCCGCAGCATCGGCTCCCCGGCGATCCGCGCGATGGAAGCGGCGATGCTGGCGGGGTCCAGCGGATCGAAGCCCAGGCCCGCCGACCCGGCAACCTCCATCACCGCGCCGCCCTCCGCCCCAAGGACCGGCGTGCCGCAGGACATCGCTTCCAGCGCGGGCAGGCCGAAGCCCTCGGACAGCGACGGCAGAACCAGCGCCACCGCTTGCGAGTAGAGTGCGGCCAGGTCCGCATCGGACAGATAGCCCGGAAACAGCACCCGCGCCGAGAGCCGGGGCGAGGCTTTCATCCGATCCTGAAGCTCGTCGTAGATCGAATGGAAGCCGCCGCCACCGGGGTCGCCCGACATCACGAGGAAGAGATCGTCGGTCGCGGGCTGTGCCAGCACGGTATCGAGGGCGGTGAACAGGCGGGTCAGGTTCTTGTGCGGAGCGAAGCCGCCGACATAGACCAGAAACCGCGCTTCGGGACCCAGACCCGCGCGGGTGCGCGCCGCCGCGAGGGACGTGGCATCGGTTACCGGCGCAAAGACGGGTGCGGATCCTTCGCAGATGACGTCGATACTGTCGCCGGGGATCCGAAGGAAGCGCTCGATCTCGGCCTTGGCGGCCTGCGACACCGTCACGATGCGGTCCGCCGACTTCCGGGCGAGCCAGGTCTTGAGGGTCCAGGCGGCCCGCGCGCGCCGCCCCGGAAACACCAGTTCGGGGAAATGCTCGGCGATGGCGTCGTGGAAGGTTACGATATTGGGCATGCCGCGCGGCGGCGGAAACCACGAATAGACCGCCGGATAGTAAAGGATATCGGCGCCGCTCCGGGCAGCGGCGCGCCGAAAGGCCAGCACGTCGCCGATCCCGCGACGGCTGTCGGCGGTGGCCGACGCGATCACTTGCCGGGCAGTGGCGACCTGCATGATCTCGGTCCGAGAGCCAAGGTCCGCGTCGGCGATGGGGCCGTCGGCAAGCAGGACATAATCGTTCCGCGGATCTTCGCGGCACATCGCGCCGACGAGTTCGCGGGTAAAGCGGCCAAAGCCGCGGTTATTGTCCCAACAGGACGCATCCACAGCAATCTTCATCAGCGCCAACTCCGTTCCGCATTGCCCGGGCCAAAGACCTGCCCGGTGAATTCCCCGGCGCACCACGCAGCCGACATCGCGAGGATCCACGGCAGCTCCGGCAGCCAGAGCCGCGCGGGGCCTGCAGCGCGTGCCGCCCGCAGCGCCCGCATGCTAAGCAACGGCAGCGCCAGGATCGCGCGCCCCGCTCCGACAAGCCGGTTCCCGGCGCGACCGGCTCCGTAAATGCGACCATGACCGAACCGTGTGGTCAGCGCGGCCCCGTGGCTGTCAGCGCGCCAGTACCGGGCCTGCAACCCCGCCACCCGCAACAGCCGCGCCCCGCGTCTCGACAGGCGCCGCGCCACCTCATGTTCGATGACCCCTTCGCCGTCGCCAAGACAGTCCAGCACAGCGTCCCTGCGCAGCGCGAAGGCGTTTCCGGCCGGATCATGCCCCGGTTGTGCGCCATCAAAGCGGCCGTATTCCAGTCGCCCCAGTGCCCGGAACCGCGCCGGGAGGCCAGTGTCGACAGTCACCGGTCCCGAGACCATCGCGACCGCCGGATCGCGAAAGGCATCGCCGAGCACGCTATCCCACCCAGGCGCCAGGCGCGTCGTATCCTCAACCAGGCACACGATGGCGCCCTTCGCTGCCTCGATGGCGCGCCGCCGACGGAGCGGCAGTGTCTCGTCGGGGTCGGCGCGGTGGGCACGAGTGACATCGGTCCCGGGCATGACCGTGTCCGCGCTGAGCCGGGCCGCAAGATCAGCCAGTTCAGCCGGCCCAATCAGTTCGACGGCAACAGCCGACAATTGCAGATGCTCAGCCTGATGACCGGATCCTGTCATTGCTGTTCCCCGCTTGTGACCCGCGCCAGAAACAGGTCACGCAGCTCGGCCACCGCGATGGCCTCTTCCGGGCGGATTGGCAGCGCATTCCGGCCACCGATTGCGCCGTAGAACTGCGCAATCAGCGAGCGAAGTCCGGGATAGGCGGTTTCGCGACGGACCGCACGGCCAACGAGGTTGGTCGCCGCGTGGCCGAACAATCCGACGGCGTCAACCAGCGGGCGCAGCGCCTTGCTGCGCTGTGTCGCGGTCCCGTCCCGGAACCGGGCAAATCCGTGGAACAGATCCACATCCCAGGCACCCGCCGTACCCCAGACCGACAGCGACGCCTGCGTCGGACGCGCGGCCAGGCTGATCGTGATCGTTGCATGCACGGATCCGAGCATCGCCGAGAGCCGCCAACTGCCCGGCCCCAGAGCCGTGACGGTCCAATCGGCCCGATCAAGCGCTGCGTCAGGCAGGAGGCGTTGCAGGATCGCGCCTGGATGGGGCAGGATATCGGCAACGATCATGGGCCAGTCTGCTGGCGCTGCTGCGACCGCACCAGCCGAATGAAACACCAGGTCGATCCGCTCAGGCGTGCCGCCGCGACCGGGATCGGCGGCGATCTGCGTCAGACAGTCCTGAAACGCATATTGGTGGACAGGGCACAGCGCCACCCCTGCCCGTCGCGCCAGATCGAACAGATGACGCGTCTCGGATGCAGTCGTGGCGAGCGGCTTTTCGACCAGAACCGGCACGCGCTGCGACACGGCCAGCGACAGCGCCTGCACATGGGTTCCGCTTGGGGAGCAGATATGCAGGGCATCGGGGCGGTGGCTATCCAGCATCGCGTCCAGCCCGGAATGGACCGTAGCGGCGTGGCCGGCCACCCGGCGCGCGGCCGACAGATCAGGATCGGCAACGGCAATGACCTGCCCGCCGACCGCGCGGGCGGCATGGGCGTGCCAGCGTCCCATCAGCCCGGCCCCCAGAATCGCGATACGGGGTGATCCTGCCTGACCCGCGCGCGGTGGGGATACGGAAGGGTCCGGGGCCGGATGTCTCGATACGGTATCGCTGGAGACAGGGCTACCGGGCACAGGGCTACCGGGCACAGGACGGCCGGGAACAGGGTCGCCAACTCCGCCGGGACAAGGCGCTGGTCCCGCCATGCCCGTTCCAGCCACCGAGCGGTGCCGGACGCCGCGTGAAGTGCACCATGAACGCCATTATTCCTTCAGCCTTCTCTTTTCGGGCGACGATCTTGTCAATCACTGCACTTTCAGCGACAAAAGTGCGGTATCGCATAGTTGCCAAAGGGCGCAGGATGACGCAACCCGATCCTTTGCAAACACAATCCGGTTCCACCGCTGATCTTTCGGTCATCGTACCCTCCGTCAACAGCTATGATGACCTTCACGATTGCCTGACGGCTCTGGAACGGCAGGACGGTGTCAGGCCCGAGGTGCTTGTCGTTGACCGGCTCGGCCCCTATGTGCGGCATTTCCTGCGCCGTGAACATCCCGGCGTGACAATCGTGCCGGTTCCGGGCGACACGACCATACCGCAGATGCGCGCCATCGGGATCCGACGGGCGCGGACGCGGGCCGTCGCCGTCATCGAGGATCATGTGATCGTCCCGCCCGACTGGTCGCGCCGGATGCTCGGTGCGCTCGACGATGGTCGGGTGCCGCCGGATCGGCGATCCGGGCCGGACTTGGCCGCGAACGAGGCCGACGGGGATCGGGACGTCGTCGGTCACGTGGTCGGAGGACCGATCGAGAACGCCGCGACCGAGAGCTGGATCGACTGGTCGGCCTTCCTGTGCGAATACAGCTCGACCCTGCCGCCGCTGCCCGCCGGACCCAGCGACTGGCTGCCCGGCAACAACGTCATCTATGACGCCGAGGTGCTGCGCCGACACGACAAGGTGCTTGATGAGGGCAAATGGGAGAACCGGCTGCACGATGCGATACGCGCAGGCGGGGGCAGGCTGACAATGCGGCCCGATATCGTCGTCGGTCACAAGATGCATTACACGTTCCGCCTCTACATGTCGCAGCGTTTTCTCTACTCGCGCAGCTTCGCCGGTGCCCGTCGCGAGGCCATGGGGCCGGGCAAACGCGCGCTCATGGGCGCTGCGGCCCTTGTCGCCCTGCCGCCGGTCCTGGTCCTGCGCATCTTCCGCCAGGTCTGGAGCAAGGGTCACCACAAACGCCAGCTCATCGAGGCCCTTCCGCTGCTGGTCCCGTTCTGCCTGTCCTGGGGCGCGGGAGAGGCGGCGGGATACTGGTTCGGTCCGGGCCGCGCCATGAGCCTGGTGAGGTAGCGGCCTGCGGAGTGTCAGGGCCTGCGCGCCGACACGATGCATGCGCCGACCCGGTACATCAGCCGCCCGCCCTTGTCGTGCACGTCACGGCAATCATCCTCGCACGCGCGTTTGAGCCGGTCGAGCGCCCGGGAGACGGAGGCGGTTTACCAGTGCGCCGGATCATCGGATCGTCGGCGACGGTGTCATAGCTCCCGGAATCTTCCAATTTGTAGGTAATGTCATACATCTTTGTCTCCAATACATTTGCTTAAAAAATAGACGTCCGGCCAGAACCGTGACCTGGCTCAGTCACTTTTCGGGCAATCCTTCCGTGTAATAGGGTGCAAGCGCGACCTGGGCCCCGCCGGCCGCGCTGGAATCATAGGCCGCGAGCATCAGGGCCAGGGTATGGATATTGTCGGCGGCGGCACATGGGGGGGCCCTGCCCGCCGCAATCGCATCGACCATCTGTCCAAGCAGCTTTCCGGTCGAATGGGCGAACAGATCGAAAGGATCGTTCGCCAGCTTCTCGCGATGATCGCCGTGCAACAGATGGGCCGACGCACTGGGCGCCAGATCGAGGCGCGCGTAGGGCCGTTTGCTTCCCCCCTGATCCCGAAGGCGATCTCGGCCTGACCGCCAAGCCGGGTCTCGATGCAGGCCTCAGTGCCGTCGAGCCGGGTGTCGAGGTAGCGGTGCGGTCCGCGCGACAAGCGGTCGAGCGTGATATGCGCCACCCGGTCGCCCGAGAATTCCAACTGGATCAGATTGAGATAATCCGGCCCGTCCGGGCGGCCCGGCTTCGGCATTCGGGCCGAAATCGCCCAGGGATCCTCGTCGAAGAAATACCGGCACAGATCCAGCGCATGGGTCCCGAACTCAAAACAGGTGCGCTGATTGCTGGCGCCACGCCAGCCTTTTTCGGTGTCCTCGGTTACCAGGAATGTCTGATGGATCGAGACGAACAACAGATCCCCGAAGCTCGCGGTTCCGATCGAGCGGCGCGCCGCTTCGTGCACGTTCATGAACCTGAACTCATTGTTCACGACGACATGGCGGTCGGCCCGTGCCTCGGCCTCGATCACGGCGCGACCTTCGGCAAGGCTCAGGACAAACGGTTTTTCGCAGAACACATGGGAGCCGTGATCGAGAGCCTCGCGGATCAGCGCGTAGTGGCTATCGGGCGGCGTTACGACGACGATGATGTCGGGAACTTCCGCGGCCCAGAGATCGGCCATGCCGCGGTGGACCGGAAAGTCGAACGCGGCGGCGTCGGCAACGGGATCAACGCCGCCGACAACCCGCAGCGCCGCAACCTTGCGGATGGCCGGTAGATGGATTGCGCGCGCCGCAGCTCCCAATCCGATGATGCCGACCGTCAGCTGCTGCGTCATGATGGAGTCATTCCAAATGGTTTCAACCCGGTCGTGTCACGACATTGTGGCCGGATAGCGACGATGGTCAGGCGAAGCCATCTCATACCAGGGACCGGACAGCCAACGCGAGACCGATAGCGATGACCAGGACACCGGGCCAGTTACCGATGCCCGGCCCCGACAGAACGTGGCGCAGGCCGCTGCGGGCGTCCCGGCCGCGGACGAGAAACTCCTTGCGCAGACGCTCCGCACTGACCAGTGCACCCAGCACCGCAAGGGCCATCAGGCCCAGACCAAAGACGGTCCACAAAATCCGTGTCGGCAGCCCCGCAAGTGTCCCGTAATGAATGACCCTGACGGCCTCGAACACCCGCAGGCGCGGCCCCATCGCGGCGGCGGGCTGCGTGGCGATATCGGCATCCATGCCCGGTCCCTGTGCCATTGTTCGGGCAGGATCGACGTATAGAATACTGGAATCGCTGCGCACCAGGAGGGTGCCGTCGGTGCCCCGGACGCTCAGCAGTGCGTTGCCGTTGGTCGGAAACAGTACGTCCGTGAGGTCAAAGTCCGGGATCCGCGCCGCCGTCAGCGCCACGGCCCGGTCCAGATCCGCGCCGCCAAATCCGGGCGGCAGCGCCTCGGCCCGGACTGTGTCGGGCCGGGGTGCCGAACGCAACGTGGGGCCAAGGCCGATCATTTCGCTCAGAAAAATGATTCCGGTGACAACGACGACGACCAGAAACGGCAACGACCAGACCGCAATCAGCCGGTGCAGGTCGCTCAATACCGCTCGTCGGCTGCCGCGCCAGCGCGGCACGCGGAGGAACCCGGTCCAGAACCGCCGATACAGCATCAGACCGGCAACAACCAACAGCGCCAGCGGCAGGCTCATCGCGGCAATGGCCACCTGAACGAACCACCTCTTTGTCGAAAATCCACGATGCAATTCGCGCAAGGTCTCTTTCAGCGTCACGGTCGACGTGGTTCCGCGCACCTGCCCGGAATAGGGATTGACCCAGACGAACAGGCGCCCGTCGTCGTCGGTTTCCACCGTAACCCGGTCGGCGAACCGCGCACCGGGAAAGCGCATCAGGGCAACCGGTCGCGCACCCGCGACAGCCGCCAGCGCCGCGTCAAGCGACTGGCCGACCGGCGCCTTTTCGGCTTCTGCCGCAACCCGCATCTCGGACCGCATCAGCCAGTCAAGTTCGACCGAGAACACGGAAAGCGCGCCGGTTGCCGAAATAAATATCAGGACGGCGCAGAAAAACAGACCGACATAGCTGTGCACAATTCGGGCTGACATCATCCACTCCGGTCAGCCATGGCGGCGGCGCAGCGTGCCAAACCCCCGACGTCACGTGGCACCCCGCCTCTAGGCTTCTCTGGGCGCCAGGTCAGTCCGGGTCTCTTCCTTCTTACGGATTTCGAGTTCTTCGTGATAGGACCGCTCGACATTGACACCCCAGACATCGTGATCTTCTCCAAGGATATTGCGCGCGGCCAGCATGGCGCTCAGCATCGAATGGTCCTGGTTGTTATAGCGGTGCAGCCCGTTGCGCCCGGCAGTCTCGAAGTTTTCGAGTTTGACAACCCAGTCACGCACCAACACCAGCGCATCCTGATACTCACCATCATAGACCGGATAGGCCTTGGGTTGACGAATGATCGCAGAGCCGATGACGTCCGACGCCTTGGCAAGGCCCAACTTTTCGATCTCATGTCCGGCCAGTTCGGTCAATTCCTCGTCGGAACTTCCCCACAGGTCGTCGTCGATCTGACAAAAGTATTCCATGCCGATCGAAGAGGTTGTGTCGTTGGGAATCATCTCCGGAGACCAGGCCCTGAAATTCTGGATCCTGCCGCAGCGGATATCGTCGGAGTGGATATAGATCCAGTTGTCGGGAAACGGATCCTTGACGTCCAGCACCAGAGTCACGATCAGGAAATCGCGATATTTGAGACGCTGTGCCGCCGCGACCACATCGGGAGGGGGTGGAGGAACGATGCATTCGATCAGATCCCGCACGGCCATCGAATTGATGAAGGAATCCGCCTCAACCCGCCGCGTCGCCTTTGTCGATTCCGGATCGGCGGCATCGGGATCCCATGATTCGACGTCGATGGACAGGACGCGGTTGCCCTCACGGTTCACCTGGACAACACGGGTGTTCATCGTCACTTCGCCGCCCTGCTCTTCCACGATCTCGGCGCAGCGCTCCCACATCATGCCGGGGCCAAGGCGCGGATACTGAAATTCCTCGATCAGGCTGGCGGTGTCGTTGTACCCGGTCAGCGCGTTCCAGACCGCTTTGCTCAGCGACAGGTTCTTGATCCGTTGGGCAGCCCAGTCGGCGCGGATGTTCTTGGGATCGATACCCCAGACCTTTTCGGTATAGCTGCGGAAGAAATGCATGTAGAGGCGTCCGCCGAAGCGGTTTATCACCCACTGCTCGAACGTTTCCTCTGTCGGATGAGGCCGGGCCTGCCACTTCAGAAAGCTGATGATGATCCGGAACGTCTCGTAGAGACCGATGTTGCGCAGGGCGTTCGTCAACTTCAGCGGATAATCGTAGAATTTTCCGCGATAGAAGATCCGGCTCAGCCGCGGTACGGTGATGAAATCGTCCTCAAGGATTTCATGCCACATGGATTCGACTTCCTGGACCTTGGTAAAGAAGCGGTGGCCACCGATGTCGAACCGATAACCGTTGTGCGATTCAGTCCGGGAGATACCGCCCACGATCCGGCCCGCCTCGAACAGGATCGGTTTGTGCGAACCGCTCCGGCGCTGCAATTCGTAGGCAGCCGTGAGGCCTGCGGGCCCGGCACCGATAATAGCTACTGTATTTTCGTTTTCTGTCACGTCACTCACAACCTATATTCCAAATAAAAATCCAAACCTGCGAGAATCACCGATCCCACACAAATCTGACTACTTTTTGTCTAAAGACGGGCGGCCCAGCTTGCCCGACTACCGTATTTCAACATCCTTATCACTTTCGCAACAAATTAACCTAATATTAACTTTAGCCCAATTCGGCGAGTCAGCAACATATGGGACCATAATTGTTTGAAGTTTTTCTCAACAAGCGCCCGGCGTGCTGCCCGCAGCGTCCGACGCAGTGCCAAATAAGGGCCTCCTTTCCCTGACAGATGCCTCTCCCACCTGTCGGGTGCCCGGAAATAGTGCATCTCGATCCTCGGCAGATCGAACGGGTCCGACCGTGCATCGGCAGTCGCCAGACCCGTTCCGACCGACGTCTTGTGCTGTTGGCCAATGATGCGCCGAACGGCACGGGTCGATCGGCCATAGGGCGGCGCGAAGTGGTCTGGCGGCGCGCCGAGTTCGGCGGCGAACCTGGCACAGGCCTGCGCGATGTCCTCGGCGGCAGCCTCCCCAAGACGGGACAGATCGTCGTGGCGGGCGCTGTGGTTGCCGAAATCGACGCCCTGTGACGCCAGCGCGCGCACCGCATCCCAATCCATCAGAGGACGGGGCGGGACGTGGGCACCGGCCCAGTCTTCGGTGCCGCCAATGCGATCGGTCGGCAGGTAGACCATCGGACGGAACCCGTGCGGCCGCAGAACCGGCCAGGCATTCTGCCGAAAATCCTCGAAGCCATCGTCGAAGGTGATCGCAACCGCGCGCCCCCGGCCCTGCGCCAGATGCGCCGCCACTTCGTCCATTCGCAGAACCGGAAGACCCGAAGCGGCGAGCCGGGCAATCTGCTCTGCGAAGACGTCGGGAGGGATCGAGGTCGGACCGCCCGACAGCGAGATCGAATGATACATCAGGATATCGACTGTCGGCGCCGTCATCGGCTGCGCCCGGTCGGGATGCGCTGCGGCTGCCTCAGGGGACATGCAACCGGTTCCGTCGTCGCAGGATGTGATACTCGAACAGGCACCAGGCAAAGGCACCCGCCGAATAGACGTAATAGACCTGATGGTAGAGCGATCCCGCGATCGCCACCCGTGCGCCACCATGGCGCCAAAGGAACCGCGTCAGCGGCCAGTTCAGCACCAGCGCCAGCACAAGCAAGGCCAGCGGAAGAGGCCAGAGGCCGGGGCGCAGCAGCAGCGCGGCGAGCGCCCCGACCAAGGCAATCGCGACCGCCGCCTTGATCCGCTCGATCTTGCCGGTGTTGAGATCGTCCGTCAGACCCTCACGCGCGATCATCAGACGGCTCCATGGCAGTGCGCGACGGAAAATGTCGGTGAAAAGTGAATTGCGGATCGTCCAGACCTTGAGGTGCTTTGCCTCCAGGTCCGGCAGCAGCAGGATGCGCCCGCCGCCCGCCGAGATCCGGTAGCCCAGTTCAATGTCCTCGATCGAGGGAACCCTGTAAGTATCGACGTCGAAACCGCCGATGTGCAGGTAGAACTCGCGGTCGATCGCACCGCATCCGGCCCAGAAGGTCCGCGCCTCGCGGCGGCCGCGCTGGTGGTAGAACCGGTGCACAAGGTTCTTGTAGCGCGAAAACCAGGGCGTGCCGGCCGGTGCGGTATCGTAGGAGCCGAACACCGCCTTGACCGACGGATCGCGGAAGGCCGCGCGGATAATGCCTGCTCCGGACGGGTCGGCGATCACGTCGCTGTCGACCATCCAGAGGATGTCGCCCCGGACCTCGGACGCGGCGAGGTTGCGGGCAGCGCCCGGCCCGCCGTTGCCCGGTGTTGTCAGCACGCGCGCGCCCAGACGCCTTGCCACATCGGCGGTGTCGTCGGGCGAGCAGTCGTCGATCACGACGACCTCGGTCACGTCGCCGCGGTCCTGCATCTCAAGGAGCGGGGCCAGCACCTCCGGCAGCAGATGCGCCGCGCGGTAGGCCGGGACGATCACCGAAATGGACCGTTCCCGCTCAGTATCGGCAGGGGTGGCAGGGGCGGCAGAGGGGGAGGACCGGTCCTGCATCACGTCGCCCCACCAGATCCAGAAGGAGAGCTGCGCCCCGAGAGCCATGCGGCCCCGCCCACTGCCGCGATGGCAGGCAACAGCCAGACAACCCGCGCGCCATACCGCAGCGCAGGTTGCGACAGCCCCCCGGTCACGATGGCATTGCCGAGGATCCCGAGCAGGACCATCGACAGGAACATCGCCACGGCGCCCGGCACGCGCCGTGTCACGATGAGCCAGACGACGAACGCCGCCGATACGAGGTAAAGTGCCCATTGCGCGGGACGCACCGGATCAAGCCAGTTGAGGCTTGCGGTCAGGCGACCATGGTCGAACCGGGCGTAGGCCAGACCCGGAAGATCCGACATCACCGCAACGATGGCATCCGTCTGCAGGGTCATGTCCACGTCGACCAGCACCAGTTGCCGCGCCGCATTGCGCGACAAGGCCAGCAGGCTTTCGACCGGCCTGTCCGCGATCACCCGGAAGAAGAAGTCGAACTGGTCCTGCGCGACGGCAATCTGCTGGGCGACAGGCAACAGCCGATACGATCCGGTCTCCGGGTCCGAGGAGAACGAGATATTCGTGGCCGAGAGGCGGTCCGGGTCGTCGGAGGCCGAGAGTGCGTCGAGCAGCGCACAGGACGGTTCTGCTGCGTCCGGGCATTGATCCTCGAGATAGCTGAGGCCCGGACCGTCCTGGATCAGACGGGCCGTCAGGAAGGGACGATAGATCACTTCGGCATCGAAGGTCTGTTTCGCTGCCATTCGCAGCGCCGCCTGCTCGGAAATGCCCGCGACTGCGATCAGGCCGATCAGGACAGTCGCCCGCCAGCGCCTGAACCCGGACCCGGACCGAAACGAGCTCAGCGCCACCGCGATGGCGATCGGAACCGCCATCGACGCCACGGCCAGATGCGACAGATGCACGGACACGGCAAAGGCGCCCAGACCGAAGGCCACCGCAAGTTCCCAAAGGCGCATCCGAGACCCGTAGGCCAGTAACAGCGCAAGCAGCAGGATCAGCACCGGCATGAAAATATCGGGCATCAGGAACGCGACATAAAACGCCTGCGCGCCCAGTGATGCCAGCACCGTAGCGCCAAGGGTGACGGCCGCAGCGCCATAGCGCCGAGGCAGGTCGCGCAGCATGACCGAACAGACCAGCCACAGCGTCCCCACTGACAGAAGCGCGTTCAGAACCGTGATGCCCTCGACGAATCCGACGACCAGAAACAGCCCGAAAAGCAGCGAATAGCTCATCGCCCGTGACCCTTCGACGGCCTCTGGTCCGGGCGCCGACAGGGCCGCCTCCGGTTGCGTCAGGATGACAGCGCTGTCCGGCACATCCGGCGGGTCGAGGCCCAGCATCGAGACCAGTTGGCCACCGCGTTCGAGAAACGCACCGCTGTCGAAATAGAATGTCGGGCCGCCATTCGCGAAGACGACCCAGAGGCTCACGACGACGGCGGCAAACAGATAGACCGCTGATCGCAGCGGACCGGCCGGGCCTGGCATCAGGTCCGGGAGCCGGTCCCGCCCCGGTCCGGTCATTTCGCCGCGTCGGACGCGGAGGCGCCCTGCGCATCGCCCGTCTGGCGCTCCGGCAGGGCCTCCCTGAAATATGCGATCGTCGCGTTCAGCCCTTCCTCGATCCCGACGGTCGGTCGCCAGCCCATGGAGGCGTGGGCACGGGAGATGTCGGGACAGCGCTGGACCGGATCGTCCTGCGAGAGTGGCTCGACGATCATTGGCGAAGCGCTGCCGGTCATGGCCAGAACCATCTCGGCCAGTTCGCGGATCGTCATCTCATGCGGATTGCCGATGTTGACCGGCCCCGTCACCTCGTCCGAGGTGGCCATCAGCCTGACCAGGCCGTCGATCAGATCGGACACGAAACAGAAAGACCGCGTCTGTTGTCCGTCGCCGTAGATCGTGATCGGCCGTTTCTGCAAAGCCTGTACGATGAAGTTCGACACCACCCGGCCGTCATCCGGCAACATTCTGGGGCCGTAGGTATTGAAGATGCGCGCAACCTTGATCTTCAACCGATGCTGCCGGTGGTAGTCAAAGAACAGCGTTTCGGCGCAGCGTTTGCCTTCATCATAGCATGATCGCGGCCCGATCGGGTTGGTATGGCCCCAGTATTCTTCGTTTTGGGGGTGCACCTGGGGATCGCCATAAACCTCACTGGTCGAGGCCTGGAGGATCTTGCAGCCAAGCCGTTTGGCCAGTCCCAGCATGTTGATCGCGCCGATGACAGAGGTCTTCGTCGTCTGCACGGGATCGTGCTTGTAATGCACAGGCGAGGCCGGACAGGCGAGGTTATAGATCTGGTCAACCTCAACATAGAGCGGAAAGGTCACGTCGTGTCGGAACAGTTCAAACCGCGGATTATCGAGGAACCGCGCCACGTTGAGCCTGCGACCTGTAAAGAAATTGTCGACGCACAGCACCTCGTGCCCTTCGCCCAAAAGGCGTTCACAGAGGTGCGAGCCCAGAAATCCGGCACCGCCAGTGACAAGAATACGCTTTGCATCAACCATTGAACAATCGGCCGCTTTCGCCAGACAAGTGGCCCAGGCGCAAATATACACTCCGCCAGTGACTTTCACAACGAATATGCGGGGTTATTCCTCGGGTCAAGCCGCATTGCCGTGAACAGTCTTATGCCAGATCAGGCAAAATAGCTGCCGCCACAGGCCGAAGCGAACCGGGTACGGTATGATACACAGGTGATTGTCACCGCGATGACCGGGAAACACCGCCTGTGCGCCAAACCGACGGACCGCTCGCAATTGCAATCCGGGCCATGCATTGCTGGCAATCGCGGAAAATGCATCGTAAAGACAAGCGTCGTCCGGGGTGGAATCCGACGTGCCATTGTGGCGCGGGCGGGCGGCGCAATTACGTAGACAAGAAATTTCTGGAAAAAATAATATGTCCTTTCGGTGGATCTGCCCACAATGCCACGGTGCCCTGACCTCGAACCCGGACATGGTCCATTGCGGGTCGTGTGACCGCGCCTATCCGCTGGTGGCCGAGATGCCCGATTTTCGCTTGGCGGAAGCGGCCTGGATCGATTTCGAACGCGACCGGGACCGGGCAAGCCAGATCGATGAGATCGTCCGCACCGAAGGCCTTGAGGCGGCGATCCTCGACGTGTTCCGCACGTCGCGCGGGTTTTCCGAGCGCAAGAGCCGGTTTCGCGCCGCGCAGGTGCGCGCTGGAGCCGACAAATATGACCGCCAGCTCGATGATTGGCTATCGATCATCCTTGCCGAGCCGATAATCGAGATCGGGATCGGGCCCGGCCAGCTTGCCGTGGCACTGGCCCGGCGCGGTCATGTACCGCATGGCATCGATGTCTCGATGGAGTGGCTTGCCGTGGCCAAGCATGCGGTCCGCGCGCAGGGGATCGAGCCGGTCTTTGCCGGGGCTTTGGCTGAACATCTGCCTGTCGCCGATGCATCGGTCCTGTCGGTTGTGTCGCTCGACGTGATCGAACATGTGGGAAGTCAGAGCCGCTACCTGTCTGAAATGACGCGGGCCCTGAAGCCCGGCGGACATTTTGCGCTAGTCACTCCGAACCGCTACAGCCTGTCGCCTGAGCCGCATGTGGGCGTCTGGGGGGTAGGATACCTGCCGCGAGCGTTGCAGGGCAGATGGGTCCGGTACCGCGCCGGAGTGTCTTACGATTACAACCGGCTGCTCAGCGTATGGGAGTTGCGGCGGCTGTTCCGCGACAATGGCGGACTGATTCCGAAGATCGACTTCCCGCCGATCGCCGATGCCGAAATCGAGCTGTTTCCACCAAGAAAAGCCCGCATGGCCCGACTCTACAACCGGATGGCCCGCACCTGGCTCTTTCGTGTGCTGGCGCCCATCGGCGGCACCTATTACCGCGTCACCGGTCGCAAGCCCACTGAAGGTGACATCACCACGGAAGGGGCCGACACGACGGCTGATCGCGTTTCCAAATGCCAATGATCGCAGTCGGTGTTCTTCAGTTCCTGATCCTGCTTGTCGCCCTCGTGCGTGGCAAGGCGCTCGCCTTGATGCTGGGACCCGAAGGGGTGGGCGTGATCGGCATTATCGATCAGATCGTGGTGACGTTGGCGCAGTTCAGTGCGCTGGGTCTGCCATTTGCGGCGATGAAATTCATGTCGGCGGCCCATTCACGCAGCGACGACGCCTATCGCGACAGCTTTGCCGCGTTTGCCCGTATCCTGGTGGCGCTGGCCGGGGCGGTCGCCGGCGTCGGTGTTGTCGCGGCGGTGATCATGCCAACCAGCGGCGGCGAGTTGGCGGACTATCGTAGCGCGCTCATCGCGTCGATTTTCGTCGTGCCGCTGATCATGCTGACGATCATGATTGCCCATACCATGGCTGCCGCGCAGAAGCCGCAGGTGGCTGCAACCTACAATCTGATATTCGCCGCGCTGGGGGCCGGGGCGGCATTGGCAGGCACGGCGGTGGCCGGGATCACCGGGTTCTACGTCGGCAGCATTGCCGGTGGTAGCCTCGCGCTTGCCGGAGCGCTGATATATCTGCACCGCGCGCTGGGACTGAGCGTGTTGCGCCGGGGCGTTTCGATGCGGCGCGAGTTCGGCCAGCTCTCGCTGATCCTGCGCACCTCGATGGCAGCCTATGTGACCTTCGTCTCCGCTTCGGCGCTGTTGCTGTTCACGCGCTACGAGGTCGTGCAAAGCGAAGGCACGTTTCAGGTCGGTCTCCTGCAATCGGCATTCGGCGTCGCGCTGAGCGTGGGCTCGATCCTGGCGACGCTGGGTTCGCTCTACCTTGCACCGTCGATGAACAGGGCCGGATCCCCTGCCGAGAAATTCAAGAAGGCTGCGAATTTCAATAGCCTGTCGGCGTTCTATATCGTTCTGGGTGCGGTGCCCGTGGCCTTGGTCCCCGGTCTTGTGCTGACGATCCTGTTCACCGGCGAATTCGCGCCCGCAGCGACTGCGCTGGTCCTGTGCCTGATCTGGCAGATGCTCTTGCTGCTCGCGACGACCTATTCGCATGTGCTGATCGGCATCGACCGGCCAGTTTCGGCCACGATCGCCACTCTGGTCTCGGTCATTCCGGGTGTCCTCGCCGTGAGTTTGCTGATCGAGTCCTGGGGGCTCCTCGCTGCGCCCATTGCCCTGATCCTGAGCACCCTGGTGCGCCTCGGGCTGAGTGTCGCGCTGCTCGTTGTGCGCGAGGACATGGCTTTCCCCTGGAAAACCCTGTTCCAGTTTCTGGGCGTGACGATCGCTATCAGTATGGCCCCTGTCCTGTTCGATCCGGCCGTCGTGCTGCCCGATGCAGCCGGTCTGATGGGGCGCGCCGCCTACGCCCTTGCGATGATTGGGCTGGCCTGGTCCGTTGTGCGCCTGACACCGCGGGGAACGTAGACGTTGCGATCCGCGCCGAGCCTGAACATTTTCCGCAGTTCCGATGTTGCGCAACGCCGACGCAGGTCGCCCTGCCCCCGTTGGGACCGGCCCAATCCTGGCGGGCAAAGATGACGCCGGTACGCTTTCTCTTTCTGACCACGTTCTACCCGCCCTATTCCTTTGGCGGCGACGGGATCAGCGTGCGCCGGATGGTGCGGGCGCTCGCCGACCGCGGCGCCGAGGTCACTGTGGTCCACGACAAGGATGCCTATCTGGCGCTTGCGGGTGCTGAACCGGACGGCGCCCGGGAGCCGGATACGCCCAATATCCGCATCGTCGGCCTGAAGAGCCGTCTGGGACCGATCTCGCCGCTGATCGCGCAACAGACCGGCCGGGCGCTGGTGCATGGAAGGAAGCTGCGCGCGCTTGTGGCTGAGTTTCAGCCCGACGTGATCTGGCACAACAATGTGTCGCTGATGGGCGCGCCGGGCGTGCTTGATCTGGTGGCGCCGCTCCGGCTTTATGAGGCGCACGAGCATTGGCTGGTCTGTCCGACCCATGTCCTCTGGCGGCACGGCCGCGAACTCTGCGATGGCCGCCAATGCCTGCGTTGCGTCATGGCCTACCGACGCCCGCCGCAATTGTGGCGCCATACCGGGTTTCTCGACCGGCAACTCGACAAGATGGACCTGATCGTCGCCAAAAGCAGTTTCAGCCGCGACAAACACCGCGCCTTCGGCCTCAAACACGACATGCAGGTGCTGCCGCTGTTTCTTCCGCCGCGCGACCGAGAGGACCGGCCTGCCGATCTGCCCCGCCCCCCCGACAGTCCTCCTGAGCGCGCCGCAGTCCACCCCAGACCGTTTTTCCTGTTCGCCGGGCGTCTGGAACGGATCAAGGGCGTGCAGGATCTTTTCCCCGTTTTCCGTCAACAGGATCGGGCCGATCTCGTCATCGCGGGCGACGGCGAATTCGCTGCCGAGTTGCGCAGGCTGGCGGGCGGCGCGCCCGGCATCCGGTTCCTGGGCCGCGTTCCGCCCGAAGAACTGGCCCGCTACTACGAATCCGCGCTGGCCAGCATCGTCCCGTCCGTGTGCTACGAAACTTTCGGTGCCGTTCTGATCGAGAGCTTCCGTCAGGGCACCCCAGTCATCGCCCGTAATCTTGGACCGTTCCCCGAGATCGTCACCACATCGGCAGCGGGCTGTCTGTTCGACTCCGAGGCGACGCTCGCGGCCGCGATGGCCAGGATCCAGGATGATGTGCCTTGGCGCCAGTCGCTGTCGCGCGCAGCACTTGCCGCCTTCGACCGGCATTGGCGCGAAGACCGGGTGCTGGCGCAATACGGCGCCTCGCTGGTCAGAGTGGCACAGCGCAAATCGTTGGACGATCTGGCACGGCGTCTGCGATTGACCTTTGGCCCTGCCTCGGACCTCGGCGACGGCAGCGACGCCTGAGACCCGCCTTCCGCAGGTTTCCTTGCCCCTTGGGCCATCCGTGAGAGCCAATAAGTGGAACCTGTTGACACAGTGCCCTTAAATTCCGGGCGGCAAATGGGTCGAGGAACTATTGCAAGATCCTGATCCCTTAAATTCAGGAAATCCACGGGTCGGTCGCGGGTGTTTCCCGGGATCGCTTCCGCCCATCGAAGAGCTTCGCTGCAATCTGTGGTTTCTGCGCGTCAAGATCTGCACACCTTGATCGAGAAACACCAGTACGAGCGGCAGGTTCACATCAGCGACAATCTCAGCCTGAAATGCTTGATGAGTTGGCCTCCGACTCCGCGAGGGCAGTACGCCGTGAGTAGATGGAAAAATCAACGGAGCCGGCAGGCAGTTTGAAGGAAAACCGGAACCGGTCCTCACATTCCTCGCAAGGCCCGGAAACTATGGGAGTCGAGTTGCCCTGCGTCGGAAATTGCTGAAACTGGCCTTTGCAGAGCGGATTCACTACGACCGAAATCAGGGGGGCTGAAACCCCGGCAATATCGTTGTCGTTCAAAGTGTTAGGTGGGCTTTCAGATCCTAAGGTCTGTTGTGGTGCGGGTGAAGGGACTTGAACCCCCACGCCAAAGGCGCCAGAACCTAAATCTGGTGCGTCTACCAGTTCCGCCACACCCGCACTGCGCAGCGTGTAGCAGGGCATTTCAATCAAATCGAGACCAAAAACGACTACAGCAATAACCTTAATGTAACGCAGTTTTGCCCAGATCATGCCTTAATTGAGCGCCAGAACATGTCATCATGCGGGCTGCCACCCGTGAACCTGAGGGGACAGCAAATGACTGACAACAGCATCATCATTGAAGAAAAATCTCGCCCCACAGGCGATGTTGCCGTAGACTCGCAAATACAAACAAGAGGCGATAATAGCCCGAACGAGCGAGCAGTAGCACCAATGACCCAGAATACCCCACGGCGCAAGACCGTTAAGGGGGGTAAAGCCAATGCCTGCGAGGCTGGATTTGCCCCCGGAACGATCGTCATGACTTTGGACGGAGAGATCCCGGTTGAATTCCTGACCCCCGGCGACCGCATCATAACGCGACGCGGCGTGCGCCGGTTGAAGGCCATCATGCGCCACAACTTGCCGGAAGGCACGCCACGGATCGTTGTGGGCGTCGATGCGCTCGGCGGCAAGCCCTCCAGGGAAACGATCCTGATGCCCGGCCAGCGTGTCCTGGTCCGTGACTGGCGTGCCAAGGCCCTTTGGGGCAAGGACATCGCCGCCCCTCGCGCCGCACGTCTGGTGGACGGCAAGCACATCCGGTCCGTGACGGGTGGCCGCCAGATCATGCTGTCGCTCTACTTCGGCGCGCCGGAAATCGTCTATGCAGACGGGCTGGAACTTGCCTCCGCCGACAAGCCGAAGGTGGCAGCCAAGGCTTGAGTGCCCCTGCACATATGACGTCCCCTCGTCCTGAAAACGGTGCCCCTTTGCGGGCGCCGTTTTCAGTTTCGGCTACACGCCCAGATGGCGAAACACACTGGGCAATATCTCTGGAAGGTCCTCCGCGATCAATCCGGGACCAAACGCCCGTGCGGCTTCCACATGCAACCACGTCCCCAAGCAGGCCGCGCGCTCAGCCCCCAATCCGCGTGCCAGAAGACCAGTGATGAATCCGGCCAAAACGTCTCCGCTTCCCGCCGTTGCCAACCAGGGGGTCGCCCGCTCACCGATCGCATCATTGATCCAGACTGCACCAGAGGGCGCTGCGATCAGGGTCGCGGGGCCTTTCAGCAGCACGACACACTGCGCCCGCGAGCAGGCTTCGCGCAGGGCGGACACCCTCCCACCGTCATCATCCTGATCCGCCGCCCCGGCCAAGTCCGGAAACAGTCGGGCGAATTCCCCCATATGCGGCGTCAGCACAACCGACGGATGCAGCGCGTCAAACAAGGCATCCGGGCAATTGGCAAAACTGGTCAGGGCGTCCGCATCCAATACCGTGGCCCGTCGCGCCGCCAGAGCCGCCTTGACCATGGCGCATGTTCTGTCTGAGACGCCCAGTCCCGGTCCAAGGCACAGGGCATTTATCCGAGTGTCGGCCAACAGATCCGCGATTGCGTCCGGCCCATCGCACTGCCGCACCATGATCGCTGTAAGGTGCGCCGCGCTCTCCGGTATTGCCGCACCGGGAACAGCCACGGTCACAAGGCCGGAGCCGACGCGCAGCGCCCCGCGCGCTGCAAGCCGTGCTGCACCGCCCTGCCCCATCCCACCACTGAAGACCACCGCATGCCCGTGGTCATATTTGTGTGCGTCGGCCGCTTTGCGCAGTGTCTCTCCTGCCGAAGGTCCTCCCGTGATCACGCGCGGCTGGCGCTGCTCCGCATCCGGCGCCTCAGCCAACATGGCGCCGCCCGCACCATCTGCGGGGCGGTTCGAACTCGTGACACGATCGACCAATTCCTCGTCCCCCTTGCAGATTCAATTTCGCACTTTTTTTGTGCGGTTCGATTAATTACCAATCAAGGCGAAGCGAATCCTGAGAGCGACGCCGCAGGCGGGCTGATCTCGCATGGACGCGCCAGTGGCAAAATGATGTCAGAGCTACGGGATATTGGCGAGGGGAGTTGGCAGACATGAAGAAGATAGAGGCAATTATCAAACCGTTCAAACTGGACGAAGTCAAAGAGGCCCTTCAGGATATCGGAATTCAGGGGTTGAGCGTCACCGAAGTCAAAGGGTTCGGACGTCAGAAGGGCCACACGGAATTGTACCGTGGCGCGGAATACGTCGTGGATTTCCTGCCGAAAGTGAAAATCGAGGTCGTCCTTGCCGACGATCAGGCGGACGCCGCGATTGAAACCATCATCGCCGCCGCCAAGACCGACAAGATCGGTGACGGCAAGATCTTCGTCTCCGACATCAGCCAGGCCATCCGCATTCGCACCGGCGAAGCGGGCGACGAAGCCCTGTAAGAATTGATTTCCATCCACGTCCCTCCGAACATCCGGAGGCAAGTCTGACCTAAGGAACAGCACCATGAGCACATCCGGCTTTTTGAAACAGATGAAGGACGAGGACGTAGAATACGTTGACGTTCGATTCACCGATCCACGCGGCAAGTTGCAGCACGTCACGCTGATGGCCGATCAGGTCGATGAGGATTTCATTGAGGAAGGCTTCATGTTCGACGGCTCGTCCATTGCTGGGTGGAAGGGCATCGAAGCCTCTGACATGAAACTGATGCTGGATACGGAGTCGGGCTATGTCGACCCGTTCTATGCCGAGAAAACGCTTTGCGTGCATTGTACCGTGGTGGAGCCAGACACGGGCGAAGCCTATGAGCGTGACCCGCGCGGTACCGCCGAAAAAGCCGAAGCGTATCTGAAGTCGTCAGGCATCGGCGACACGTTCTACTGCGGTCCGGAGGCCGAATTCTTCATTTTCGACGACGTCCGCATCGCTGTGGGCATCAACAAGGTGGCCTACGAGGTCGACGCGCAGGACGCGTCCTGGAACTCCGACACCGAGTACGAGATGGGCAACATGGGTCACCGGCCCGGCGTCAAGGGCGGCTACTTTCCGGTCAACCCTATCGATGCCTCCCACGATCTGCGCGGCGAGATGCTGTCCACGATGAAGAGCATCGGCATGAAGGTCGACAAGCACCACCACGAAGTCGCGTCGTGCCAGCACGAGTTGGGTCTGATCTTCGACAGTCTGACCAAGCAAGCCGACGAGTTGCAGAAGTACAAATACATCATCCACAACGTGGCCCATGCCTACGGCAAATCGGCGACATTCATGCCCAAGCCCATCGCGGGTGACAACGGCACCGGAATGCACGTGAACATGTCGATCTGGAAGGACGGCAAGCCACTGTTCGCAGGCGACAAATATGCCGATCTGTCGGACGAGGCGCTGTGGTTCATCGGTGGTGTGCTGAAGCACGCGAAGTCGCTCAACGCATTCACCAACCCGTCCACGAACTCTTACAAGCGTCTGATCCCGGGGTTTGAGGCACCGGTTCTGCGCGCGTATTCGGCCCGCAACCGCTCTGGTTGTGTGCGCATCCCATGGACTGAATCGCCAAAGGCCAAGCGTGTCGAGGCCCGCTTCCCCGATCCGGCAGCCAACCCGTACCTCGCGTTCTCAGCCCTGTTGATGGCTGGCCTTGACGGCATCCAGAACAAGATCAATCCCGGCGAACCGTCCGACAAGGACCTCTACGACCTGCCGCCGGAAGAACTGGCCGGGATCCCGACGGTCTGCGCGAGTTTGCGTGAAGCGCTGGATGAGTTGGAGGCCGATCACGAGTATCTGCTGAAAGGGGACGTGTTCACCCGCAGCCAGATCGAGGGGTACATGGCGCTGAAATGGGACGAGGTTTATGCCTACGAACACACCCCTCACCCGATCGAGTTCCAGATGTATTACAGCTGCTGAGCGGCTGTTCCGAGACACAAAAAGGGCACCCCATAAGGCGCCCTTTTTTGTGGCCACGTCTATGGTGATACCGGCCCCCGCCGCCCGGAACCGTACAGGTTGAAACCAATCGAGCGTCACCTGTTCCGCATCGCCAAAAGACCCATTGCAGTCACGCCATGACGCAAAGGGCCCCCACGGCACTGATCACCGGTCGGTCCGGTCAAGGCTTGCTCGTCCTCTGGCTTGCGAATGTCGCCTCGTCCTGGCGACTGGCTGCCTTTGCCTGCTCTGCCTTGAACGCAGTCAACGCACGGTCGTGACTGCAGCCTGCCGCAATCCGGTTGATGCGGAGGTCCGTAGAGCGCTCTCCTTCGCGCCCCGAGACGAACCGCAGAAAATTGGTCATGAGCCGTTCCATAGTGATGCCTTTTTTTTTGTTTTTATGCCTCGGCCGCAAGAGTTGGCGGGCAATTAAGGCAAAATCTGGGCAAGCTTGACGGAACGGACGAAAAGGGCCGTGGACTGTGGCCTCCGCGCCACCAAAATCAGCAGTCAGGCCTTTCCTGCACCCCGCGTTCGGCCATTTGTGAGCATCGCCCACGGTCCATGCGGCAAGCCGATGGCCGCATGCCGGGTGTGTCAACCTGAATGACATCGCCCGCAACATCTCCGCCATTCGATAGGCGTGTGCCCCTTGGCCTGGCAGGCGCGGCTGCTGGCTTGGGAAAGCGTCGCGACGCATAGATTTCGGCCATGCTGCAAGTAACACCCAAGGTTGACCCGGATGATGCAATGCAAGCGTCACAATGCTGGTACAGTTTGATGACAGCAAAACACGATGCCACATCTCCGAGATGGCGGGTGGCCTGCAAGGTCAGTGGCACCTGGCCGTTTGCCCGGATCAGACCGGGATCCGGTTACATGCGCCCGATGCGACGGAAAGATCGCATCGCACCCTTAAGGTTACGCGATGCGCTACGGGCGCTGGCGCGCTGCCCGGCGGTTGGAACGTCGGCGTTGCGTCCTCGGGTTGCGACATCGACACCTGCGTCGATCCCCTTGTTGACGAGGCGACCAATGACCTGGCGCAGGATCATGTTGAGAATGCGGTCCATTTTCGGGACTCCCTTGCTGCTCTGTGACTTCATAGAGGGCAAATCGGGCACAATTCAGGCTCGTCGTCCTTAGACAGGCCCATGAGACCTAGTCCTCGAACATCTCGTCATCATCACTCAGCGCCGCTTCCGCATCATCATTGAACATGTCACCGGTGTCTTCGTCGCGCGGCGTCTCGTCGTCCTCGCCCTCCGGTGGACGGCTCTCCAACAGCCCCGCATCGCGCAGTTCCTTGAGGCCGGGCAAGTCCCGCGCACTTTCCAACCCGAAATGGTCGAGGAACGTTTGTGTGCCCACATATGTCACCGGACGGCCCGGTGTCATGCGACGGCGGCCAAACCTGATCCACTCCAATTCGATCAACTGATCAATCGTGCCACGGCTGACGCTGACACCCCGAATTTCCTCGATTTCCGCGCGGGTTACCGGCTGGTGGTAGGCGACAATCGCCAAGGTCTCGATCGCCGCGCGGCTCAGTTTGCGTTGCTCTACCTGTTCGCGCGCCATCAGGAATCCCAGATCAGCGGCGGTCCGAAATGCCCAGGCGTCGCCGACTTTTGTCACCTGCACCCCGCGCCCGGTATAGCGCCTTCGCAGCAGCACCAGCGCCTCTGCCGGGTCGGAGCCGTGCGGCATCCGCGCCGCCATTTCCGTCAGGGTCACCGGCTCTGCGGACGCAAACAATAGCGCCTCGACCATCCGCTCCTGCTCCGCCACCGGCGGCGCACGAAACAGGCTTTCTTCCGACGTATCAGGCGTGTCGCTCATGGTTTCTTCCGGCGAAGTTGGATGGGAGAGAACGTCTCGGTCTGGCGCAGCTCGATCCGGCCCGCTTTGGCAAGCTCCAGCACGGCGGCGAAATTTGCGGCAGCCGCAGAGCGGCGGCGGGCAGGATCGCGCGTCCAGCCTTCGGGAAGATAGACCATCAGATCGGCCCAATCGCCCATGTATCCGACCATACCACGCAGACGATCCAGCGCTTCTTCCATGGTCAGCACGGCCTCGCGATCCATCACATAGGGGCGGAAATCGTCCTTGGTGCGGATGCGGGCATAGGCCTGCATCAGATCCAGAAGGCCGGCCGTATAGGTGATTTTCCGCTGCGTCGTCATGCTCTGCGGCTGGCCCCGGAGAAAGCGATCACGACCAAGCCTGTCTCGTGCCATCAGCCGTGCCGCGCAGTCGCGCATGGCGGCGAGCCGTTCGAGCTGAAACGCCAGATGCGCGGCCAGATCCTCACCCGATGGCCCTTCTTCACCGGGTTCAGGCGGCAGCAACAGTTTGGACTTCAGGAACGCAAGCCAAGCTGCCATGACCAGATAATCAGCCGCCAACTCGATCCGCAGTTCCTGGGCCCTGGCAATGAAAACGAGATATTGTTCGGTCAGCGCGAGGATCGAAATCTTGCGCAAATCGACCTTCTGAGTGCGACTGAGCGTCAGCAGAAGGTCCAGCGGTCCTTCATACCCATCGACGTCAATAATCAGCGCCTCCGCCGCGCGGCGGGCGGTGACAGCGTCCCAATCATCGGTGTTGGCGGGTGCCCCCGGTGCGTCTTGAGTGGGCATAAACCTCTCCGTTCAGAAGGTCGGCAAGGTCGGACTCTGCCTGCTCAATGTCAAGCGGATCGGGGGCTTTGCGCACAGCCAATGCGGCATCTGTGCGCTCCTTCGCGGCACCGTCCAGCGCGCCGGACCGGGCCACGACATCGGCCATCTCCGCCAAGTCGCCGTTGCAATGCAGGATCAGGTCGACACCCGCCTGCTTGGCCCGCGCTGCACGCTCTCCGATTGGGCCGGGAAGCGCCCCCATGGACAGATCATCCGTCATCAACGCGCCCTTGAATCCGATATCCTCGCGGATGAGGTTAATGACATTGACGTCCATGGTGGCGGGAACGCCGCGTTCAAAATAAGGGTCAGTGTCGCATTTGGAGCCGAGCGCCTCATAGACGACATGCGCCGTCATGCCGAGGGGCAGATCGGACAGGTCGCGGAATGCGGCGAAATCGACGGCGTCCAGAGTGGCACGGTCCAACGTCACCCGAGGCAGTTCCTTGTGGCTGTCCGTCACCCCGGCCCCATGACCGGGGATATGTTTGACAACAGGCAGCACCCCACCAGCGATCAATCCTTTCGCCACGGCGCGGGCTGCCTCTGCGACGGCTCCGGGCGTCTCTGCGTACAACCGATTGCGCAGGAACGGGTGGGTGTCGGCACGCGCCACATCCGCCGTGGGCGCGCAGTTCACATCAATTCCGACCGCACGCAATTCATGGGCGATCAGGCGATACCGGAGTTCCATCGCGCGCGGACCGCCGCGCTTCATCTGATCCAGCGGCGGCATCCATTCCCGCCAAATCGGCCCGCGCATCCGCTGTACACGACCGCCTTCCTGGTCAATCAGAATAGGCGCGTCATAGCCCACAGCGTCACGTAATTCAGAGGTCAAGGCAGTGACCTGCGCGGCGTCGTTTATGTTGCGCGCGAACAGGATGAAGGCCCAGGGACGGGCCTCGCGGAAGAATGCCTTTTCATCGCGTGACAGCCAAAGGCCCTCACACCCCAGGATCACCGCAGAGTGCGTCATTCTAGCGGACAGTCACCGGAATACAGGCCGCGCCTCGTGCAACCAACGCGGCGCAGAACCGGCGGGAGGCGGACAGATCGCTGAATCCGTGGGCCCTCAGACGGTAGAAGTTTCGCCCTCCAGAGGCGGCTTCTTCAATGACCCGCGCGCGGCCCAGGAAAAAATCCGGGAAGTTTCCGGACAGGCGCTGCCACTCGGACCGCGCTAGGTCTGGCGTGTCATAGGCGCCCAGTTGGACCAGACGGGTGCCGGTCTCCAACTCCGCAGCCGCAATCTCGAATTCGTCGTCGGTTTCTGCAATCGCATCTTCAATCACCGGCGCGACCGCTGCAGGCGCTGCCGCAACCGCGAGCGCCGACAAGCCAGCGGGCCGAACGGCAGGCCGGGGAGAGCGGCGAACACCGGGAACGGAGGTCGAAATCAAATCAGCGCCCGCACCCACTTCGGCGGGATCCTCGCCCAGTGCCGGCGCATCCATATCACTTAACGGCACCGCTTCCTCCAGCAATCGGGCGATCAAGGCGTCTGTGTCCTCGACCTCAACGGTCGTTTCATCCATCGGCTCCAGATCGTCGTCAATTCCCGGAAGCGGCGGCGCGGCGGAAGCATTCTCAAACTCCTGCTCCTGCGCGATGACCGGGTCCGCTGCCGCCAAGTCCATTGGTGGAGGAGCCAAAGTCAACTGATCCGGCACCGGGGCTGCCTCCGCACCCTCGGCCAGGCGATTGACCGCAAGTCCTTGATTTTCAGCAATTGATCCACCTGGGTCGTCGGGAGCCACACGCATCGGGCCTTCCAATGCACGGATCACCGGCACATCGGCCACGTCGCGAACCAACAGTTGAAACGCCCAAATGCCCATTCCGATGACAAGGCCCATGGACACCAAAGCGCCTGACCAATTGATCAGCCGCGTGACGCGGGACGCATCCGGATCGGGCCTCGGTCCAGTTTGCTCGTAGCCATAATCATAGCCATCAGCCGTGTAGGATTCTGAGGTATGATCCCCGGAATATTGGATATCTGCCATGCCCGCCTCATTGCCCGGCCACAGCACCCTTGGCGCATCTCCGGATCATTTGCCTGTTTCATCGCAGCCGGGTGAGGTCTTTGCGCCTCACATCTGATCGACTGGCGTGACCCCCAAGATACCAAGACCGTTGGAAATAACAATCGCCACAGCGGAAATGAGGCACAATTTCCCAGATGTTGCCGATGCGTCATCCTCCTGGAAGAAGCGCAGGTTCGGGTCGGCGTTGCCCTTGTTCCAGAGCGCGTGAAAATCTGACGCCAGATCATAGAGGTAGAAGGCAACGCGATGTGGCTCGTGCGACGCCGCCGCAGCCTCGATCAAACGTGGGTATTCGGCCAGCTTCGCGGCCAAGGACAGCTCTGCTGGATCGTCAATGGCGTTTAGATGTCCCGGATCTGCCGTCATGCCCGCCTCTCCCGCCTTACGCAGGACGGATCGGATCCGGGCGTGGGCATATTGAACGTACCAGACCGGATTCTCCTTGGATTGCTCGCGCACCTTGTCGACGTCAAAATCAAGCGGCGCGTCGTTCTTGCGGGTGAGCATGTGGAACCGTGTCACATCGGCGCCCACCATTTCCACCACGTCCGCGAGGGTCACGAAGGTGCCTGCCCGCTTGGACATCTTCAACTCTTCGTCGCCGCGCCGTAATTTTACCAACTGCGTGAGTTTCACGTCCAGCGGCACACGGCCATCCGACAGCGCGGAAACAGCCGCCTTCATTCGCTTCACATAGCCGCCGTGATCGGCGCCAAAGACATCAATCAACTCGTCGAAGCCTCTGGAAACCTTATCAAAATGATACGCGATGTCTGGCGCAAAATAGGTCCATGAGCCATCCGACTTCATCACCGGGCGGTCAACGTCGTCGCCATGTTCGGTGGACCTGAACAGCGTCTGTTCGCGCGGTTCCCAATCGTCGGGCTTTTTTCCCTTTGGCGGGTCAAGATAGCCCTCATAGATAAGCCCCTTGTGGCGCAGATCATCAATCGCGGCTTCAATCCGACCGGTCCCGTAGAGGGATTTTTCGCTGTAGAAAACGTCCATTTCGACGCCAAGCAGGGCGAGGTCGGACCGGATCAGGTCCATCATCCGCGCCGTCGCGAAGTCCCGGATTTCTGCCAGCCAGACCTGCTCACCCCTGTCCACGAACCTGTCGCCCACGGCGTCCTTCAGCGCTTGTCCCACTGCAATCAGGTAGTCGCCAGGGTAGGTTCCGTCTTCAAACGCGACCTTCTGGCCGTGCGCCTCCAAATAGCGCAGGTACACGGACCGCGCCAGGACATCGACCTGCGCGCCACCGTCATTGATGTAGTATTCCCGCGTCACATCGAAGCCCGCCGCGTCCAGAAGAGACGCCAAAGCGTCACCAAAGACAGCACCCCGAGTGTGACCTACATGCAACGGCCCCGTAGGATTTGCGCTGACATATTCGACGTTTACACGACGTCCTTCACCTGTTGCCGATCGTCCATAGGTCGCGCCGTGCTGAAGTGCTTTGGCAATAACCTCACGCCAGACATCCGCCGACAAACGCAGGTTCAAAAAGCCCGGCCCCGCAACCTCGGCCGCGTCTATACGGGGATCGCGGGCCAGCTTTTCCGCCAAAGCCTCTGCGATCTCCCGAGGTTTCATCTGCGCGGGTTTGGCCAAAACCATTGCCGCATTCGTCGCCATATCGCCGTGAGAGGCATCGCGCGGCGGTTCCACCGTCACGGATCGCGTCCCAAGACCCGCAGGCAACGTCCCCTCTGACGTCAATGCGTCGATAGCGGCTAGAACGGTCTCACGGATGTCGGCAAACAGGGTCATTTCGGTGTCCTTTGGGCGGTCACGGCGGGTGTAGCACGACGCGCGCTTAGGTCAATCAGGGTCCGCATCGGGCGCAAAAATAGGCGGTGCGGGTCAGCCGCCCGAACGCCCTGCACTGTTGCTTTGACTATCGCGGGCGCAGTGACGCAAAAATCGGCACCCCTGTCACAGACGTCCAGATAGTTATATGTAATCGTCTGAAAACGATGGATTTTGAGCCTTTTGATCGGCATGGGCCTGCAAGGCAAACCGATCCGTCATGCCCGAGATATAATCTGAAACGATCCGTGCCAGCGCGGTGGGATCACTTGCAACATCCTCCACGTCCTTGCGCCATTGTCTGGGCAATTGCGACGGGTTGGACAGATAGAAGGGGAACAGATCCTCCACCACATGTGTCACTTCGGCCCGCATCAGCACGACCGACGGCGCGCGGTACATACGATTGAATAAAAATGTACGGATGACCTGAAGATCATCGAACAGGCCCTTGGAAAATCGAATGATTGGGCGTCCGGCAGCGCGAATATCCACAGGGGTCTGTGGATTGACTTCCGCCAAAGTCGCGCGGGCATTGCCCAGAACATCCTCGACCAACAGCCCGAAAAAACGCCGGAGCGCCTCGTGACGACGACGGTAATAGTTGAGGCCCGGATAGCGGTTATCCACAGCCTCGAAACAATCGCGCAGAATCGGGAGTTCGGCCAATTCATCCGTGGAGAACAGCTCGGCCCGCAGTCCATCGTGCAAGTCGTGGTGGTTATACGCAATGTCGTCGGCCAGCGCCGCAACCTGCGCTTCCGCGCTCGCATGAGTGTGCAATTCAAGATCCAAACCATCACAACTGGCTTCAAGCGCCCAGGGCAGTGGCTCGGGCACGGGGCCGTTGTGTTTTGCAATGCCTTCAAGGGTTTCCCACGTAAGGTTCAAGCCATCGAACTCGGCATAATGCCGTTCCAAATGGGTCACGATCCGCAGCGCCTGAGCGTTGTGGTCATAACCGCCGTAGGGCTCCATCAGCGCCTGCAGCGCGTCCTCCCCGGTATGGCCGAACGGCGGATGGCCCAGATCATGGGCCAGTGCCACGGTTTCGGTCAGATCCTCTTCCAGCCCCAACGCCCGCGCCATCGTCCGCGCAACCTGCGCCACTTCCAGCGAATGCGTCAGACGGGTGCGGAAATAATCGCCCTCATGCTCCACAAACACCTGTGTCTTATGCTTCAAACGCCGAAACGCGCTGGAGTGGATGATCCGGTCCCGATCACGTTGGAACGGCGAGCGGTGCGCGCTCTCCTCCTCCGGCACCTGACGGCCGCGCGTATCTGTCGGATCGCAGGCATAGGGTGCGCGCATGATGTTGGCCTCCGTAACGAGGGCTGTCTTGTCCCGGCCCCCTGCCCTTCATATATTGCAGGGATACGGCAATGACGACAGGTGAAAACCCATGCTTTCGATCCCGCCCAAGGTCACGGACCGCGCTTTTGCGCGTCTGGCGGAAATCAATGAGGACGCGCCCGCGCCGCAGGCCCTCAGGGTGGCGGTGGAAGGCGGCGGCTGTTCCGGGTTTCAGTACGAGATCAAGCTGGACGCGCCCGCAGACGACGATCTGGTCCTTGAGGGGCTGGGCCAGAAAGTCGTGGTGGACACGGTGTCCCTGCCATTCCTTGCGGACGCCGTGATTGACTTTACCGAAGAGTTGATCGGCGCGCGTTTCACGATCGAGAACCCGAACGCAACGTCATCCTGCGGATGCGGGACGTCTTTTTCCATGTAACCCGGCGTTCCAACTGGCGCTTTTGTGTGCCGATGCTACCCTGCCGTTAAGCTATTGGGAGGTCGCGCATGGATTTGTCATATTCACCTCGGGAACAGGCGTTCCAGTCAGAGGTGCGGGAGTTTCTTGCCACAGCGCTGCCGAAGGACATCGCCGCGCGCGTCGGATCCGGTAAGGGGGCGTCGCGGGATGACATGCAGGCATGGCACGCGATCCTGAACGACAAGGGCTGGCTAGGTGGCACCTGGCCGGTGGAGCATGGCGGCGCGGGCTGGGGTCCGATCGAGTTGCACATTTTCGAGGAGGAAGCGGCGCTCGCCAATGCGCCGCGGATCGTGCCGTTCGGGCTGAGGATGTTGGGGCCGGTGCTGATGGAGTTCGGCTCGGACGCGCAGAAAGCGGACCTTATGCCACGCATTCTGGATGGACGCGACTGGTGGTGTCAGGGCTATTCAGAGCCCGGAGCGGGGAGCGATCTGGCGTCATTGACGACGCGGGCAGTTCGTGATGGCGAGGATTACATCGTCAACGGACAAAAGACCTGGACCACCTACGGCCAGTACGCCAACAAGATTTTTTGCCTCGTTCGAACCGGGTTTGAAGGCAAGCCTCAGGCCGGAATCTCATTCCTGCTGATTGATCTGGACACGCCCGGAATTGATATGCGCCCGATCCGCCTGATCGAGGGAGGATATGAAGTGAATGAGGTCTTCTTCACCGACGTGCGTGTCCCTGCGCAAAACCTTGTGGGGTCAGAGAACGCAGGCTGGGCGATCGCCAAATACCTGCTCGGGCACGAGCGCACCAATATCGCGGGCACCGGGTTCTCCGTACAGGCGCTGGAGCAGGTGAAGGCGCTGGCGCGCACGATCATGCGCGGCGGCAAACCCCTCATCGAGAACGCGCTGTTTGCCGCACGGCTGGCCGAAGTCGAGGCGGAGCTGGAAGCAATGAAGATCACCAATCTGCGCATGCTGTCCAAGGCGGCTGCCGGCGGGACGTTGGGCGCGGAGCCGTCGATGCTCAAGATCAAGGGGACAGTGATCCGGCAGGCGCTGAACGATCTCGCGCGCCGCGCGCTTGGACCTGCTGCGGCGCCCTTTCCATCCGAGGACCTGGATAATCTGGGCCTGACGCCGCCAGGTCATGCCTACACTGCGAGCGCGTATTTCAACAATCGAAAGATCTCGATTTATGGCGGCTCGAATGAAATCCAGCGCAACATTCTGGCCAAGGGGATGCTGGGGTCATGAATTTCGAACAAAGCGATGACCGGAGGATGCTCTCGGACACCCTGCGCCGGTATCTGGCGGAGGCCTGTCCGATCGAGCATCGCAACGCGGTGGCGTACGCCGCGCCATTTCATGATCCGGCACAGTGGACACAACTGGCGGAGTTGGGCGTGTTCTATGCGCTGGCCCCGGAAGATCGTGGCGGCATGGGCGGACATGCTTTTGATATCACATGCATTTTTGAAGAGTTGGGCCGCGCGCTATGTCCGGAACCGATCCTTGGTCAAACACTTTCGAGCGTCTTGATCGAGGAGGAAGCGCTGATCAGCGGAGCGGCGCGCTTTGCGCTTGCGGTGGGCGAAACGGACGCGCCTTACGACATCGCGGATATTCGGACACGGGCCACAGCGGACGGGGACAGGTGGCGGCTGAACGGGCGAAAGTCCGTGGTTTACGGCGGTCCCACGGCTGACGTTCTGCTGGTGGCTGCACAGGCTCCGGGCGGCGCCCTGGGCCTCTACCGCGTTGCTGCGGCGGACGCGGAGATCACCGGGTACGCGATGATCGACGGCGGGCCTGCGGCGGAGGTCTTCTTCGACAACACTCCCGCAATCTGCATCATCAACACGGCCTCTGAGGCGATAGCCGCCGCCCTTGACCTGGGGACAGTGGCGCTCTGCGCCGAAGCATTGGGGGCGATGGACGTGATGCTGGAAATACTGATCGAATTTCTCAAGACCCGCAAACAATTCGGGCGGCCGATCGGCAGTTTTCAAGCCCTGCAACACCGCGCCATCGACCTTGCCATCGAGGTGGAGCAGGCGCGCTCCATCACGATACTTGCAGCCTCCGCCCACGGGACAGCGGCGTTTGCCAAACGCGTATCGCAGGCCAAGCATCTGGTCGGCAAGATCGCGCGGCAGGTGTCGGAGGAGGCAATTCAGATGCACGGCGGGATTGGGATCACATGGGAGCACCCGGTCTCCCATTACGCCAAACGGTTGGTGATGATCGACCATCAGTTGGGCGACACGGATTGGCATCTGGAGCGATTGATCGCGGGGCTTTAGGCGTGCCTCCTTGTGAGGACATCGCGGGAGGCCATGGTGGGATTGAGTTGTATTTGGCAAGATGAAGAGAGCGGCGACAATTTTAGACGAATTGTGCGCGCTTTGGCGTGTCGCTACTGGCCAAGTCGCGCGGCGATACTGTCGGTGGTCACTGAACCTACGACCCTGCCCGCATCTTCTACCGCGAGAGGTTCGGGGCTTTGGGCGAAGCGGGTGAGGATGTCTTTGACCGGGGTCTCGGCCGAGATGCGCGGTCCGTCGCTGGGATCAGTCTGCATGACGTCGCGGGCCGTCAGAACTCCCAGCGGGTTCATGTTCGAGACAAATTCCGCGACATAGTCTGTTGCAGGCTCAGAAAAAATCTGCCGCGGGGTGCCGACCTGCACGATGCGACCGCCTTCCAGAATCGCGATGCGGTTGCCGATTTTGAACGCTTCATCGAGGTCATGGCTGACGAAGATGATCGTGCGTTTGAGGTCGCGTTGCAACTCCAGCAATTCGTCCTGAAGTTTGGTACGGATCAACGGATCGAGCGCGCTAAACGGCTCGTCCATCAGAAGGATCGGCGCATCGGTGACAAAGGCGCGTGCAAGGCCGACGCGCTGCTGCATGCCGCCCGACAACTCGCCGACTTTGCGGTCCGCCCATTCGCTGAGGCCCACAAGCGCCAACTGGCGATCCACTGCCTCTGCGCGCGCCGTGGCACTCTGACCTGCCAGTTCCAGCCCAAGCCCCACGTTTTCGCGCACCGACCGCCATGGCAGCAGGCCGAATTGCTGGAACACCATCGAGACGCAGTTTTGGCGCAGGTAGCGCAGGTCCGTGCCCGATGCGCCGGGCAAGGTGCAGGACCAGTCGCCGTCGCGCACCTCGACCTGGCCGCGCGCGACGGGGTTAAGGCCGTTAACCGCCCGCAGAAGCGTCGATTTGCCGGAGCCCGACAGGCCCATCAGCACCAGGATCTCTCCCTCCTCGACATCCAGCGAGCAGTCGTGAACACCCAGGATATGGCTCGTGGCGGCCTGGATCTCGCTGCGGGTGCCGCCTGTGTCGGCCAGCTTGAGGGCTTCGACCGGGCGAGGGCCGAACATGATGCATACGTCCCTGAAGGAGACTGCGGTACTCATGTGCAGGCCTCATAGCGCAGGATTCCCGCGACAGGATTGCGCCGCGTGCCGTCATTGGGATGATCCTTGCCGTTGTTGACCGTGACTTCGGCCAGATCGAACGGCGACTGCCCATCAAGACAGGCGAGGTTCACGCCGTACTCATTGGGATCAGACCGGCGCCTATGATGCGTATAGATGCCGCAGGTCTTGCAAAAGTAGTGTTCCGCTACCCGGGTATTGAATTGATAAAGCGACAAGTTATCAGCGCCTTGCGTGATTTCAAATCCGTCCAGCACGGCAGTGACCGCGACCGCACCGCGCATCCGGCACAGGGAGCAATCGCAGCGCCGCGCGCTCGCCAGACCATCGGTCAATGTGGCGGTGAACGTCACCGCGCCGCAGTGGCATTGCCCGTTGATGTTCATGTCTTCACCTTCAGAACACGGTCCAGCATGATCGCCACGACGACGATGATCAGACCGCTTTCAAACCCAAGCCCTGTATTTACCGAGTTGAGGGCACGCACAACCGGGACGCCAAGCCCGTTTGCCCCCACCAGGGCCGCAATCACCACCATCGACAGCGACAGCATGATCGTCTGGGTCAGGCCCGTCATGATCTGCGGCAGCGCGTAGGGAAGCTCCACCTTCCACAGCCTTTGGCGGGGTGTGGCGCCGAAGGCATCGGCGGCCTCCAGCAGCGGTTTCGGCGTGGCGGTGATGCCAAGATGCGTCAGGCGGATCGGCGCAGGCACCACAAAAATCACCGTGGCGATCAGGCCCGGCACCATACCGATACCGAAAAACACGATTGCGGGGATGAGGTAGACGAACGTGGGCAGCGTTTGCATCAGGTCCAGCACCGGCCGCAAAACCGCGTATAGGCGCGGGTTATGGGCGGCAAATATGCCGATCGGCACGCCCACGCCCATGCACACGACGCAGGCCGAGAGCACCAGCGTCAGGCTTTCCGTCGTCTCCTCCCAGTAGTCCTGGTTCAGGATGAAGGCGAACCCGACCAACACGAGCAATGGCAGTTTCCAGCCGCGATGAAGCCACCACGTCAGAGCAGCGAAAATCGCAATGATTAGAAAGGGATGGTACTCTGGTGGGTACAGGAACGCGGCGTCACGCAGGCGGAGATCCTGCGTCCACGAGGTGTTGGGCGGCTGTTGCAGGACCGCCAGGATCGTTTCGATCATCGCCTCCAACCCATAGGCAATGGCATCGAAAAACCCGGCCAGGTTGACCTGCATCCAGCCAAAAACCGCCTCCGCGCCGTCACCGACGCGCAGCTTGCATTCCGTCAGAAAGGTGATCGGCCCGGTGATGTCGGGATCGTTGGGGAAGGTACATTCGGCAATGCCGTCCTCCCTCCACCAGCGGCGAAATTCCAGGAACCAGTTCACGTTCACTCCCTCAACTTGCCGTATCGGCGTCCGCGTGACAGGCTGTCTCTACTCCGCAACCTGACCGGAACCCGCACCATGACCGATCTGACCCTTTATACCAACCCGATGTCTCGTGGGCGGATGGCTCGACACCTGATGGAGGAGTTGGGCGTCCCCTACCGGACCGAGGTCCTGGACTTCGGCACAACAATGAAAGCGCCCGACTACCTGGCGATTAATCCGATGGGAAAGGTGCCGGCGATCCGCCACGGCGATGTGGTGGTAACGGAAGGGGCCGCGATCTGCGCCTATCTGGCCGATGCGTTTCCTGATGCCGGACTGGCGCCCGCCCCCGGATCAGCGGCCCGGGGGGCTTATTATCGCTGGCTGTTCTTCGGCGCCGGCCCGGTTGAGGCGGCAGTCACCAACGTCGCTATGGGGATGATCGACGACAGCCCCCAAACCAAACAACGCCTGGGCTACGGCGCGTTGGCGGACGTGATGGATGCGTTGGAGGCTTTGCTGGCAGACGGGCGGGATTGGCTGTTGGGGGAAACATTCACGGCCGCTGATATCTACACGGGCGGGCAAATCGGCTGGGGTATGGCGTTCAACATGATGGAGGCTCGGCCCGGTTTCATGGAGTACGCGGACCGGCTCAGTACCCGTCCCGCGGCTATCCGAGCGGCTGAAATTGACGATGCGTTGATTTCGAAGTCCAAGCAGCAGACATAAAAACGGCACCCGAGGACGCCGTTTTTCTTGATTTTCAGTGAATCACAGACCCAGCGCGCTCGCCACAGCAGCAGCGCCATCGCCGCCGTCGAAGGTTGTCACGCCCTCAAGCCAGCCCATGACAGCATCCGGATTGGCGGCCATCCACGCGGTTGCGGCATCCGCTGGCTCTTCCCCGTCGTTCAGGATCGCGCCCATGATCTCATTCTCCATGGCGAGCGTGAATTCCAGGTTGTTCAGCAATGCGCCGACGTTGGCGCATTCGTCCACATAGCCCGCGCGGGTGTTGGTGAAGACGGTCGCTCCGCCCAGATCAGGACCGAACCAGTCATCGCCGCCCTCAAGGTAGGTGAGATCAAAATTGGCGTTCATCGGGTGCGGTTCCCAGCCGAGGAACACCACCGGCTCATCCCGGTCAGAGGCTCGCTGAACCTGGGCCAGCATGCCCTGCTCGGACGATTCGATGACCTCGAAATCGGTCAGGTCAAATGCACCTGCCTCGATCATATCCATGATCAGGCGGTTGCCGTCGTTGCCCGGCTCGATGCCGTAGATCTCTCCGTCCAGCTCGTCTAACGCACCGGCAATGCTGGTGAAATCAGTGATGCCCAGCGCGGCTCCTGCGGCGTTTGTGGCCAAGGTATACTTCGCGCCCTCAAGATTGGCGCGTACGGTGTCGACGGTGCCCGCGTCGCGGTAGGGCGCGATGTCGGCCTCCATGGTCGGCATCCAGTTGCCAAGGAAAATGTCGACATCGCCCTCCGCCAGCGATGTGTAGGTCACCGGCACCGACAGCACGAGGATATCGGTCTCGTAGCCCAGCGCCTCAAGCACAACCGTCGTGGCGGCGGTGGTCGCGGTGATGTCGGTCCAGCCCACGTCCGAGAATGTGACAGTTCCGCAGGCAGCGTGGGCGTCGGCCATGGCCGCGCCAGTCGTCATGGCAAGCGCCAAGGCGCCAGTGGCTGATGTCTTAACAACGTTCATAATTTCATCTCCCGTTTGGATCGCTGATCTTTTTGTTGATTGACCAGTCAATTAAAACCATATTCATGGGGCAATGCAACAGTAGAGGTCGCAGAGATGCCCCGCACAGGTATGATGGCTATACGGAAGGACGCGCTTGTCAACGCGACCATCTCGGAAATCGGGCGTAAAGGCTCATTGGACGTGACCATGGGCCAGATCGCGAAGGCGGCGGGCGTGTCGTCGGCGCTGGCGCACCATTACTTTGGCTCCAAGGACGATCTGCTTCTGGCCGCGATGCGGGCGATTCTGACCGAGTTCGGCACGGAGGCGCGGCTGCAACTGGCGGACGCGCGGCTGCCGATGGAGCGGTTGCAGGCCATCACGCGCGCCTCCTTTGGCGGGCGGAATTTCTCGCCCGAGGTCGTGTCGGCCTGGCTGACCTTCTACGTCATGGCGCAACGAGACGCTCAGGCCGCACGGCTTTTGCGCGTCTACCAGCAACGGTTGGTGTCGAACCTGACCCATGCGTTAAGACCGTTAACCACTGACGCTATGCGCATTGCCCAAACCGCCGCCGCCCTGATCGACGGGCTCTATATCCGCCACGCTCTGGCGGATGTCGGGGCACCGGATGGAGACGCTGCCGTGTCGCGCGTCATGGATTATCTGGAAGCGGCCGTCCGATGACGCAACCCAACATCCTGATTTTCATGGTGGATCAACTGAACGGAACATTGTTTCCCGACAGTCCTGCAGACTGGCTGCACACGCCCAACCTCGACCGCCTTGCCGCGATCTCCACCCGGTTTGCCAACGCCTACACGGCGTCTCCCCTATGCGCGCCGGCGCGGGCATCACTCATGTCCGGGCAATTGCCATCCCGCACGGAAGTCTATGACAACGCGGCGGAATTCGCCTCCTCGATTCCGACATACGCCCACCACCTGCGCCGCGCCGGCTACTACACCGCGTTGTCGGGCAAGATGCATTTCGTCGGTCCGGATCAGTTGCACGGGTTCGAGGAGCGTCTGACCACGGACATCTACCCAGCCGATTTCGGCTGGACGCCGGACTACCGCAAACCCGGTCAGCGGATCGATTGGTGGTATCACACCCTGGGCTCTGTCACCGGATCCGGCGTGGCCGAGATCACCAACCAGATGGAATATGACGATGCCGTCGCGTTCGAGGCGGAACAGAAGCTCTATGACCTGTCGCGTGGCAAGGAGCAGCGCCCATGGGCCCTGACAGTCAGCTTCACGCACCCGCACGATCCCTATGTCGCGCGCCGGGAATTCTGGGACCTGTATGAGGATTGCGAACACCTGATGCCCGAGGTGGGCCCCATCCCCTACGACGATCAGGACGCCCACTCGCAGCGCATTCTGGACGCCAACGATCGCAAGAATTTCGACATATCCGATGCAGATATCCGCCGGTCCCGCCGCGCGTATTTCGCCAATATTTCGTATTTGGATCAGAAAGTTGGCGGCATTCTGGATGTGCTGGAACGCACCCAGCAAGAGGCGATTGTCGTCTTCGTGTCCGATCACGGCGATATGCTTGGCGAGCGTGGCATGTGGTTCAAGATGTCCTTCCTCGAAGGCTCCGCCCGCGTGCCGCTGATGATCTGCGCGCCGGGAATGGAGCCCGGGCTGATCACGGATCCGGTGTCCACGATCGATCTGCTTCCCACATTGTGCGACCTTGCGCGTGTCGATCTGTCCGAAGTTATGCCCTGGACCGACGGCGAATTGTTAACGCCGTTAGCAAATGGCCGTGCCCGCACGTCGCCCGTGGCGATGGAATACGCGGCCGAAGGCTCTCAGTCGCCGCTCGTGGCCCTGCGTGAGGGGCGGTGGAAGTACACCAACTGCGCCATCGACCCGGAGCAATTGTTCGACATCGCTTCCGATCCGCTGGAGCTGACCAACCTCGCAGAAAATCCCGCCCACGAAGCTGCGCTGGAACGTTTTCGCGTGATGGCCGCCGCGCGTTGGGACCTTGAGACCTTCGACGCGGATGTTCGCCAAAGCCAGGCCCGCCGCTTGGTTGTCTACGAAGCGCTCCGCAACGGCTCTTACTATCCGTGGGACTTCCAACCGCTTCGTGATGCCTCTGAGCGCTACATGCGCAACCACATGGACCTCAATGTTCTTGAGGAAAATCAACGCTTTCCTCGGAACCAAACGCCCGAAAATCAATCGCGGGGCAGCCAGCCCCATCGCTCCTGAACCTCGGAGAAACGACATGCAACCGACCGCCTCCCACTTCGTCAATGGCGCCTACCTTGAAGACGCCGCCGGTACGCCGATGCCCGTGATCTTCCCCGCCACCGGCGAGGAAATCGCGCGGGTCCATGCCGCCACACCCGCCGTGGTGGAGGCCGCCCTGGCATCGGCCAAGGCCGCTCTGCCTGCCTGGGCCGCGCTGATGGGCGTAGAACGGGGCCGCATCCTGCGCCGCGCCGCCGACATCATCCGTGAGCGCAACCGCGACCTCAGCGAGATGGAGACCCTGGACACCGGCAAACCGATCCAGGAAACGCTGGTGGCCGACGCCACATCGGCGGCGGATGCGTTGGAGTATTTCGGCGGCATCGCGGCCAGTCTGGGCGGCGAACACATCGCATTGGGCGGCGATTGGGCCTACTCCATGCGCGTCCCGCTGGGCGTTTGCGTCGGGATCGGCGCGTGGAATTACCCGACCCAGATCGCAGCCTGGAAGGGCGCGCCCGCGCTGGCCTGCGGCAATACGATGGTCTTCAAGCCGTCCGAGCAAACCCCGCTAAGCGCTTTGAAAATTGCTGAAATTCTGGTCGAGGCCGGAGCGCCGCCGGGGGTCTACAACGTCATCCAGGGCGCAGGATCTGTGGGCAAAGCCCTGGTGGAGGATCCTCGGACCGCAAAGGTCTCGCTTACCGGATCAGCCGCGACCGGCAAGAAAGTCTACGCCTCCGCCGCCGCGCAGATGAAACACGCAACCATGGAACTGGGCGGCAAATCCCCCCTCATCATTTTTGATGACGCGGATCTGGAAAGTGCGGTCTCCGGCGCGATCAATGCCAATTTCTATGCCTCCGGGCAGGTCTGTTCCAACGGCACGCGGGTGTTTGTTCAAGCAGGCATCAAGGATGCTTTCCTCGCGCGCCTGGTCGAGCGCACGGCCAAGGCCGTCATCGGCGATCCCCGCGATGAGGCCACGAATTTCGGGCCGATGGCAAGTGAAGAACAGCTCTCAATTACTTGTTCCTACATCGAAAAAGGTCTCTCGGAAGGGGCGCGCCTGGTTCACGGCGGCAAACGCCTCGACCGTGCCGGCGCGTACATCGAACCCACTATTTTCGCGGATGTCACCGACGATATGACCATTGCCCGCGAAGAAATTTTCGGCCCGGTCATGTCGGTTCTCGACTTCGAAACCGAGGGCGAGGCCATCACCCGTGCAAATGCCACCGATCTGGGCCTTTCTGGCGCGGTCTTCACCGCCGATCTGACCCGGGCGCATCGTGTGGTGCAGGCGATCGAAGCGGGATCGCTCTGGATCAACCAATACAATCTGACCCCTGTTGAGGTCCCCTTTGGCGGCATGAAGGGCTCCGGTGTCGGGCGTGAAAACTCTCATGCCGCGATCGAGCACTACAGCCAGCTCAAGACTGTCTATGTCGGCATGTCCCCAGTGGAGGCGGCGTTCTGATGGAAGCAGATTACGTCATTATCGGTGCAGGATCAGCGGGTTGCGCCATGGCCTATCGCCTGTCGGAGGCCGGAAGGTCGGTACTGGTGATTGAGCACGGCGGCTCTGACTGGGGGCCGTTCATCAATATGCCGGCGGCCCTCAGCTATCCCATGGGCATGTCCCGCTACGACTGGGGCTATTCCACGGAACCCGAGCCGCACATGAACAATCGCGTCATGGCGTGTCCGCGCGGTAAGGTCATCGGCGGCTCATCCTCGATCAACGGGATGATCTACGTGCGCGGCCACGCGCGCGACTTCGACACCTGGGCTGAAATGGGCGCCGACGGCTGGTCCTACGCCGACGTACTGCCCTATTTCAAACGGGCAGAGACCTGGCATGGAGGCGCCGGTGATCCTGCGTACCGTGGCCATGCCGGACCCGTTCATGTCACCCGTGGCAGCCAGAAAAATCCGCTTTATCAAGCCTTTATCGAGGCCGGCCGCAATGCAGGCTATGGCGCGACTGACGACTACAACGGACATCGCCAGGAAGGTTTCGGTGCGTTTGAGATGACTGTGTGGAAAGGCAAGCGCTGGTCAGCCGCATCCGCCTACCTCAGGCCCGCCCTGCGACGACCGAATTGCAACCTTATCAATGGGTTGGTGGACCGGATCGAGATTACCGATGGTCGCGCGACCGGTGTGCGGCTGGTGGGCGGAGACCTCATCTCGGCTCGGGCGGAAGTGGTCCTTTGCGCTGGTGCGATCAATTCACCTAAAATTTTAATGCTTAGTGGAATTGGGCCCGGCAAACACTTGGCTGACAACAATATTTACGTCATTTCTGATCGTGCCGGAGTGGGCCAAAACCTGCAAGATCACCTTGAACTCTATGTCCAGTATGCCGCCTCCAAGCCTGTTTCCATCGCGCCGTATTGGTCGCTGTGGGGTAAGGCTCTGGTGGGCGCGCAATGGCTGTTCACCAAGACGGGCCTTGGCGCCACCAATAACTTTGAGGCTTGCGGATTTATCCGGTCTGACGCGGGCGTCCCCTACCCCGATATTCAGTACCACTTCCTGCCCATCGCTGTGCGCTACGACGGCACAACGCCGCCCGGAGGCCACGGATTTCAGGCCCATACCGGCCCCATGCGCTCTGCCTCTCGGGGCGAGATCACCCTGCGCAGCAATGATCCGTCGGACGCGCCCAGGATCCAGTTCAACTACATGTCGCAGGAGCGCGATTGGCGCGAATTCCGCCGCGTGATCCGCCTGACGCGAGAGATTTTTGCCACCAGGCCCATCGCAGAATATGTCGATCATGAGATCCAACCGGGTTTCAACGCGCAAACTGACGAGGCGCTTGATGCGGTGATCCGGGAGCATGCGGAATTGGCCTATCACCCGTGCGGCACAGCGCGGATGGGGCGGCGCGATGATCCGATGGCCGTGGTGGATGCCGAAACCAGAGTGATCGGGGTCGACGGCCTTCGCCTTGCGGATGCGTCGATTTTTCCTTTGATTCCAAATGGCAATCTGAACGCCCCGTCGATTATGGTCGGGGAAAAGGCGGCCGATCATATCCTTGGACGGCGCTTGACGGCTGAGAATCTGGAACCCTGGAGCGCCTTCGATTGGCGGACGACCCAGCGGGAGGGTCACGCAACGGCGGCGGCAGCCGAATAGGCTTACTTACCGATCATCACGTCCCCGGCGGCGGTTGGTATTTGCTGTTTCGACGAACGCCAACGCATGGACCTCTGCGCCTAAATTGCGATTAACGCCTTGTGTTTTCACGCAAAACAGATCCAGCACCGTAGCCCGAAAGGGGCGTGACATACCCAGCCCAACGGCGATCTGCGGCTGCGGTGCGGCGCGAGAACGCCTCCGCCCACACGCTGTCCCAAGTGAGCCTGATCCCGCGACATGGCACGCGGGCGCGTATCAGCAACGGTCGCGAGACCACGCTTAGGTCGCAAAATATCAATTATTTGCCTATGGGGCCTTTGGAATATCGCATCCTCGGCATAAAAGTGTAACTAGGAAATCCGGTTGCAGCCGGTATTTTGCCACTTATCCACAAACTTATCCCCAAATCGTCCCGCGACTGGAATCCCTGGCCACTTGCCAGCCGAATTCGGCATCTTCATGATCTCCGGAAGGGTGGTGGCGGCTTGCAGAACTCATATGTCTTACGCGGAGCGCGGATGGTGAAGGGCGATGCCCTGGTGAGCGCCGACATCGCGGTGTCGAATGGGCGCATCAGCGATCTCGGTCCTGATCTGCCGCGCACCGGCCATGATGTCGATGTCCAGGGCCTGATAGCGACGCCCGGCGGTGTGGATCCCCATGCCCATATCGAGCAGCGATCCGGCATGGGGTTGATGAACGCGGACACCTTTGAAACCGCCACGCGCTCTGCCGCGCTTGGTGGAACCACAAGCGTGATATCCTTCGCGGCACAGGGAAAAGGTGAGCGCCTCCAAGACGTTGTGGCCGACTACTCGGACCGCGCGCGGCGTGGTGCGATGATTGACCATGCCTTCCACCTGAGCCTGTCCGACCCCGACGTGCCATCTTTCGAGAAGGACCTGCGGGCCCTTATCGCCGCCGGGCATCGATCCGTTAAGGTGTTCACAACCTACAATATCGCGCTGAGCGATGACCGGATCGAGAGGATCCTGAAAATCACCGGCCCGGCAGGCGCCCTGACCTGTGTCCATGCCGAGGATGATGCCACATTAACAATGGCGCGCAATGCGCTGATACAAGACGGTAAAACTCGTCCTGAATATCATGCTGCTGCCCGTCCGCCAGAGGCTGAGTGCCGCGCCGTTGCCCGCATCTGTTCCATGGGTGAACGGGTGAATGCGCCGGTGATGATCTTCCACATCTCCTGCGCTCAAGCCGCCGCAGAGGTCCGGGCCGCCCGCGCGCGGGGCGCTCCGGTCCGGGCCGAGACCTGCCCGCATTACCTCCTCATGACTGACGATATCCTGAACAAGCCGGGTGTCGAGGGCGCGAAGTGGATGTGTTCTCCACCGCAGCGAACCGTATCAGATCAGGCCGCGCTTTGGGAGGCGCTGCAAGACGGGACTTTGGACCTTGTTTCCTCCGATCATGCGCCGTACCGCTTTGATGAGACGGGAAAATTGCGCGCCGGACCGAACCCGCCCTTCCCGGATATCGCCAATGGCCTTCCTGGGCTGGAGACGCGCGCGCCGCTGCTGTTCGACGCGGCGTTTGCCCGAAAAACAATCGCGGCCGACACCTTCAATCGCCTGATCGCGTCGGCCGCCGCCGAAATCTACCGCCTGCCCCGCAAGGGCGTTCTTCAAACGGGCTACGATGCGGATATCACGCTCTGGGATCCCGCAAGAACCCACACCTACGGGGCCAATGACCTGCATGACAATGTCGGCTATAACCCGTATGAAGGACATCACGTAACGGGTTGGCCTGTCAGTGTTTTCTTGCGTGGCCAGCAGATCGTCACGGACGGCGAACTCACTGTCGAGCCCGGCTTTGGGCAATGGATTGACCGGACGGAGTAACGCGCCATGACCACACGCCCCGAGGCCGCGAATGAACTGGACATCACCTTTCTCTACTACCGGGACCTCCCGCGGGCGGAGACGTTCTATCGTGACGTCATGGGGTTTCCCCTCGCGATAGACCAGCCAGGCCTGGCCAAGATCATGCGCGTTTGTCCCGGCGCCCACATCGGCCTCGTGGACGAGGCACATGGCATGCACAAATGGGCCGAGACGCGGCCCGTGCAGGTCTGCATCAGAGTCCCGGATGTCGATGCCTGGCATGCCTATATCGGGACCCAAGGAGTTGATAATATGTCGAAAATATTTGTGAATGATGCCATCGGGATACGCGCTTTCGTGTTCAATGATCCCGAAGGGTATCAGCTGGAAATCCAGACAGCTACGCGGCCCGGTGCCTGACGCCCATGGGGATCCTTTACGTCATTAACCCCAACTCTTCCGACACCGTGACACGGGGCATTGATGCCGCGATGCAGCCCTTGCGCGCGCTGAATCAAGAGATCCGTTGCGTCACGCTGAAAGAAGGCCCGCCGGGGATCGAAAGCCAGTCGCAGGCCGATGAGACGATCCCGCATATGCTCCGCCTTGCCGCCGGTCTTGAGGAAGACGCCGACGGATTTGTCATCGCATGTTTTGGCGATCCGGGCCTGCATGCCCTGCGCGACCGGACCTCAAAGCCCGTGCTCGGCATTCAGGAAAGCGCTGTCCTGACGGCCATGTCCCTTGGTCAACGCTTTGGGATCATTGCCATTCTTCCAGCTTCCATTCCCCGCCACATGCGTGCCATCGGCGCGATGGGGGTGCAAAGCCGCCTCGCCGGAGACCGTGCCCTGAACCTCGGCGTGGCAGATCTACGCGACGCCGATACAACCCTGCATCGGATGATTTCTGTCGGACGACAGTTGATCGACGACGGCGCCGACGTCCTCATCCTCGGCTGTGCGGGGATGGCGCAGTACCGTGCACCTCTCGAACAGGCGCTCGGGCGGCCGGTTCTGGATCCCTGCCAAGCCGCCGCAGCCATGGCACTGACCCGTATCTCCCTGACAAAAGTACACAAACCCGGTGATCTCGATGATTGATGAAACCACCTCAGGAGTGTTCACCATTGCCGCGACACCGTTCCTGCCGGACGGTGCCCTGGACCTGCCCAGCATAGATACGATGGTGGATTTCTATGCCGATCGCGGCGCCACGGGCCTAACGATCCTTGGGATGATGGGCGAAGCCGGAAAGCTGTCGACGTCCGAGTCGGAGGCGGTGATTGCACGCGTCATTGCGCGCACGGATCTGCCGGTGATCGTCGGCGTCTCGGCCCCCGGCCTTGCCACGATAGCAGCGCTCAGCACATCTGCCATGGATCTTGGCGCGGCCGGCGTTATGGTCGCTCCGCCCGGCAATCTGCGCACGGATGATCAGATAATCGCATACTTTCAATCTGTTACGGAGGCGATTCCCGACACGCCCTGGGTGTTGCAGGATTTTCCCCTCGCCACCGGCGTGCAGATCACCGCAAAAGTTCTCCGCACGATCTTCGACACCTGCCCCACCTGCAAGATGCTGAAAGCCGAAGATTGGCCGGGGTTGGAGAAGATCACCACTCTGCGCGATCAGGAGGCGGCGGGCGCGCGCAGGATCGCCATCCTGTGTGGAAACGCCGGGCAGTTCCTGCCGGAAGAAATGCAGCGCGGCGCGGACGGTGCAATGACCGGGTTCGCCTATCCGGAGCTGATGCGCGATGTCACCACGCTTGCCCTGACCGCTTCGCAAAAGGCCCGCGATATCTTCGACGCCTATCTGCCGCTGATCCGCTACGAGAGCCAGCCCGGCGCGGGCCTCGCCATTCGCAAGCATATCCTCGCACGGCGCGGAGCCATCGCCCATCCCACGATCCGCAAGCCCGGACCGTCCCTGAGTGCCACCGCAATTGCCGAGATCGACACCCTGATCGCCCGCCAGCAGGCGCGCCTTTCCGCCTTGCACGATTAAACGCCTCTTCCGAACCGCCGCAATTCAGCCTAAACGACAGGTCATTCGCCTCAAGGAGGGCCGTCATGACCCTTTCAATGCCCCGCTTCGCGATTGCGATCCCGATGTTAAACGAGGCCGAAACGGTGCCGGTTCTGCTGGGCGCGTGTGTGGCGGCGGCAGAGCCATTGGGCCCGTATGAAATCTGCGTGACAAATGACGGCTCCACCGATGGCACGGGCCAGGCGTTGCTGGACTTTCGCACCGCCCATCCGCAGGCGAACCTCACGATCCTGACCCATGCCACCCCCGCCGGTCAATCCGCCGCCGTCCATGCCGCCGTGCGCGCCGCGCGCGCGCCGATTATCGCGACGCTGGACGGGGATGGGCAAAACCCGCCGGAGGAGCTGCCGAAACTGCTTGCCGTGCTGTTTGACGGCCCGGAAACGCTTGGTCTTGTGGCTGGTCAACGGGTCAAGCGCGACGATCCTCTGCCCAAGCGGCTGGCCTCCAAAGCCGCCAATGCGATCCGCGGCGTTTTGCTGAAGGATGGCACCCGTGATACCGGCTGCGGGCTGAAGGCCTACCGCCGCGATGCCTACCTCGACCTGCCGTATTTCGACCACATGCACCGCTATTTGCCTGCCCTGTTTCAGCGCGACGGGTGGAAGATCGCGCATGTGGACGTCGCCCACAGGCCGCGTGTGGCGGGGGCCTCGAAATACACCAACCTTGGCCGCGCACTCGTCGGCCTCAGCGATCTGGCGGGGGTGGCGTGGTTGATCCGGCGTCGTCGCAAAGTGCTGCCGCGCGACACCGAAATCTCCCGGCCGGAGGCGCGTTGACATGGAATCCTGGGTGTTTGAAGTCCTCAATATCGAAAACTGGCTTGAGTTCTGGTGGGTCGGACTGGGCTTTCTTGCGCAGGCCATTTTCGCCTCCCGATTCATCGTGCAGTGGATCGCGAGTGAGCGTCAGGGCCGCTCCTACATCCCGGTCGCGTTCTGGTATCTGTCGATCTCGGGCGGGCTGCTGATGCTGGCCTACGCGATCTACCGCCAGGATCCGGTCTTCATTCTGGGCCAATCCACGGGCGTCATCGTCTACGCCCGCAATCTGATGCTGATCCACCGCAATCGTGATGCGGATCCCGATGCGGTGCCCGACCACAAATGAATGCCCTCAAAGCCCGCCTCGCTCCGCTTTGTGTGCTGCTTCTGGCGCTTCTCAGCTTTGGCATCGGACTGACCGGGTTGCCGGTACAGGACCGGGATGAAGCCCGGTTTGCTCAGGCCTCGCGCCAGATGGCGGAGACCGGTGACCTGATTGATATCCGGCTGCAAGACGCGCCCCGGCACAACAAGCCGGCATTGATTTACTGGGCCCAGACCGCTGCGATCGCGATCACCGGCGTCACCGGCGAAACGCCGATCTGGGTCCACCGCCTGCCGTCTTACCTTGCGGGGGCCCTCAGCACGCTGGCGCTGATCTGGGCCGGAACACCTGTTGTCGGCCGCCGCGCGGCAATCATCGCGGGCATCATCTGTGCCACCATCTATATGCTGCATGCAGAGGCCCGGACGGCCAAGACCGATGCCGCGCTGCTGCTGTCGGTGATCCTTGCGATGGGGGCGCTCGGTCGTGCGTGGCTCGATGTTGCGGGGAAATGGTTAACGCCGTTCATCTTCTGGACGGCGCTCGCTGCAGGCTTTCTTCTCAAAGGACCCATCGTCGCCCTGCCGGTCCTTGGCGCGATTGTCTGGACAGCCATTCAGGTCAGGTCCGTCCGCTGGCTCACCCGCCTGCGGCCGCTGCCGGGCCTGATCCTCTTTGTCGCCCTCACCAGCCCATGGTTCATCGCCATTACAATCGCCACCGACGGTGCGTTCTGGGGTGCCTCTCTGGGCGGCGACTTCACGGACAAAATCACGACAGCGGGGGAACATTCAGGTTCGCCCCCCGGCCTTTATCTGCTGACAGTGTGGCTCACCTTCTTCCCGTGGACCCTGCTTCTGCCCCTCGGCGCACTCTTCGCATGGCGCACCCGACATGATCCGAAAACCGTGTTTCTTCTGGGCTGGCTGATCCCCGGCTGGCTGGTGTTCGAGGCGGTGCCCGTCAAGCTGATCCACTACACCCTGCCACTGTACCCCGCGCTGATGTTGATGGTGGGCGCAGGTCTGGTGCGGGTCCACGATGGCCGGTTGCGCCTCGGCCGCTGGGCCAAGGGCATCGGCAGCGCGGGCTGGGTGCTCGGCGCTGCGGTCTTCGCGACAATCGCCGCCGCTCTGCCCGTCCTCTACGGGCCGCAAACCAGCCTCCCCATCCATGTCCCTTCCGCCATCGGAGCGGCCGTCTTCGCCATCGCGGGCAGTCTGGGCGTCGTGATGCTCTGGCGTCAGAAGATCCCGTACACCATCGCGGCGCTGACAGCGTCCGGTGTCGCGCTGGGGTGGACGCTGACTGCCGCCAGCCTGCCTGCCGCGCGCGAATTCTGGATCGCCGACCGCCTTGCCGCCGCGATGTCTGCGTACCCATGCCTGGCAGGTCCGGTCGCATTGGCCGGTTATGCAGAGCCGTCCGCCGTGTTCCGCCTTGGCACCGATACGATCCTGACCGACGCGGATGGCGCGCTGGACTACCTAGCCGGTGGTGACAACCGCGCCGCCTGGATTGACCCGGCGCTGATCCCGAACGCGTCCGATGGCGCAACGGACGCGCCGCAGATCGATGGCATCTCGATCGGCAATTTCCGCCCCGTCAGGTTGCGCCTGTTTGTCTCTCCCGGCGTGGCGTCGCCCGCCGACCCCTGCGCGCGCTGAACCGCGCCGTCGGTGTACGGCCTGTGTACAGAGTGTGTACGGATGTCACAGCCCGGTCGCACCGCGTCGCAGACGCCCCCGTCAAAGGTCGCAAACCCATTGGACGGGCGTGCGCGGTGCCCATTACGCTGAACTCAAACGCCCCGGCCACGACGGAGACGCAGCGCCATGAAAACCCATTACAGAGTTGTCGTGATTGGCGGCGGCGTCGTCGGCTCCTCCGTGCTTTACCACCTTGCGAAACTAGGCTGGACCGACGTGGTGATGCTGGAACGCTCGGTGTTGACCGCAGGCTCCAGCTGGCACGCAGCGGGCGGCATTCACGCGTTGAACGCTGATCCCAATATGGCGCAACTGCAAGCCTATACCATTGATTTACTGTCGGAAATTGAGGCGGAAAGCGGCCAGAACATCGGCCTTCACATGACCGGCGGGCTGACGCTTGCAGGCACGCCGGAGCGCTGGGAATGGTTGCAGTCAGCCTACCGCACGTTCCAGTCCATCGGCATCACCGACTGCCATCTGATGACCCCGGAGGAGGCGGGCAAAGCCTGCCCGATCATGTCCACCGACGGCGTGCTCGGCGCGCTTTGGGCGGACCGCGAGGGGTATGTGGACACCACAGGCACCGTCCACGCCTACGCGACAGCCGCCAGAAAGCGCGGAGCAGAGTACTATGAGCACACCTGCGTCAAGGAACTGGTCCAGACCCGCGACGGCTGGGAAGTCATTACGGATAAAGGAAAAATCACCTGCGACCATGTGGTGAACGCGGGCGGTCTCTGGGCCAAGCAACTGGGACGCATGGCGGGGATCGAACTGCCCGTCTCACCCCTCAAACACCATTATCTGATCTCCGACACGATCCCCGAACTGGAGGCGCTGGATTTTGAGGTGCCGATGACCGTGGACCTCGAAGGGTTCACCTATATGCGCCAAGACCAGAAGGGTCTTCTGCTCGGCATTTACGAGGTTAACCATGAGCATTGGGCGATGGAAGGCGCGCCTTGGGATTACGGGATGGAGTTGTTCCAGGAGCAGACCGATCGCATTGAAAACGAACTGATTTTGGGCTTTGAACGCTACCCCGCCCTCCAACGCACCGGCGTAAAGACCTGGGTGAACGGCGCGTTCACCTTCTCCCCCGATGGCAACCCCCTCGTCGGCCCGGTCCCTGGCGTGCGCGGGTATTGGTGTGCCTGCGCTGTGATGGCGGGCTTCCTGCAGGGTGGCGGGGTCGGCAAGTCACTGGCGGAATGGATGATCCACGGCGAAACCGAAGCCGACACCTACGCCATGGACGTCGCGCGCTACGGCAAATTCGCCGAGAACCGAGAGTACATCCGGCAAACCACGGGGCAATTCTACTCGCGCCGCTTCGTGATGTCATACCCCAATGAACAACTCCCCGCAGGACGGCCGCTGAAGCGCGCGCCCGCGTATTCCGACATGACATCCGCAGGCTGTCGGTGGGGGCAATCCTGGGATCTGGAAGTACCTCTCTACTTTGCCCCAAGTCCGGATTTTGTGGAAAATCTGACACTTAAGCGGTCCAACGCGCATGAAATCGTGGCCGAGGAATGCCGCGCGATACGTGAAGGTGTGGCGCTGCTGGACATCTCGGGCTTCTCCCGATTTGAAGTATCGGGCGCTGACGCAGAGGCATGGCTGAACCGCATGATGGCCTCGAAACTGCCTGATCCCGGCCGCGCGAGATTGGCGCCGATGCTGGCGGCGTCGGGGCGATTGCTTGGCGATCTGACGGTCTTCAACTGGGGCGATGGCACCTGGTGGATCATGGGCAGTTACTATCTGCGCGCCTGGCACATGCGGTGGTTCAACGACCACCTGAGCCGTGGCGTGTCAGTGCGCGACCTGGGCGAAGAGGTCTGCGGGTTTGCCCTCGCCGGGCCAAAAGCCAAGACCGTCATCGACAAGCTGGTGGAGGGCGGTGTGGATCTGCCGTTCATGGGCTGCGCTCAGATGCATGTGGGCCTGATCAACGCAAAAGTGGCGCGGATGAGCGTCACCGGCGAGCGCGGCTATGAGATCAACTGCCGCTATGGCGACCACGTCAGCCTGCGCGAAAGTCTGCTGGACGCGGGCGCAGACACGGGCATCCGCGAGGTCGGCTTTAACGCGATTCTGTCAACCCGGTTGGAGAAAAGCTTCGGCATCTGGTCGGCGGAATTCACCCAAGGCTACACGCCCGCGCAGACCGGCATGGACCGGTGGATTGATTGGGACAAGGACTTCATCGGCAAGGTCGGAGCAGTGATCGAGAGGGACGGCAACGGGCCGTCACAGCGCATTGTCACCCTCGCGATCAGTGACGGTGACGCTGATCCGATCGGGTACGAGCCGGTCTGGAAAGACGGTGAAATGGTCGGCTTCGTGACATCCGGCGGGTATGGCCACACGGTCGGGACATCGCTTGCAATGGCGATGGTCGACGTGGACGCGGCAGGCGATGGAACCGCCTTGTCGGTCCATGTTGTGGGTGTGGAACGCGACGCGACGGTCATCGCGGCGTCGCCCTACGATCCCGCTGGCACTGCGATGCGCGGATGAGCAATCCTGACCGATCACGTGGGCGCCGCAGCAATCGCGCCCGCAACGCCGACAGCCCTCGCCCGTCAGCGCGCGCGACCAACTACAGCCAGCTGCGCAACCCTTTTCCGACGATGGACGTCTTCTCCGCGGATCGGATCGAGGCGATGCATGAGGCGGCGCTGGACGTGATCGAACGGCTTGGCATCAGAGTGCTATTGCCCGAGGCGGTCACGATCTTCAAAGCAGCCGGTGCTGCCGTCAACGGAGATATGGTTCAGATCGGGCGCGATATTGTCGAGGCGGCTCTGGCCAGTGCCCCTCGCCGGATTGAAGGGTACGCGGGCGCTCGAAATCGCGACATTGTGCTGGAATTGGGCAGCCTCGTGTTCCAACCCGGCGCAGGGGCCCCCCATGCCACCGACGAGATCCGGGGCCGCAGACCCGGCTGCGCCCGTGACTTCCGGGAGTTGATCCAGTTGACCCAGCACTTTGATGTTTTCCAGATGCTTCCACCGCTGATCGAGCCGCAAGACATCGCCACCAATCTGCGCCATTACTTCACCCTGGACTGCCAATTGACCAACAGCGACAAGTTCCCGTTCATCTTCTCACGTGGCACCCCCCAGGTCTCCGAGAGCTTCGAGCTGCTGCGCGACTTTCGCGGCATCTCAGACGATGAATTCGCCGCAAACCCCCGGTGTTATACCATCATCAACACCAATTCCCCGCGCACGCTGGATATCCCGATGGCCCAGGGGCTGATAGATTTTGCGCGCGCAGGCCAAATCTCTATCATCACCCCGTTCACGCTCATGGGCGCGATGGCCCCGATCACGGTCGCTGGTGCGATCACCCTCAGCCATGCGGAGGCATTGGCGGCCATAACACTTGCGCAACTCGCCAAACCCGGCGCGCCGGTGACCTACGGCACCTTCACGTCCAACGTTGACATGAAATCCGGCGCGCCTGCGTTCGGGACGCCGTCGCATGTCCAAGCCTCTCTCGCCGCCGGCCAGTTGGCCCGCTTCATCGGCTTGCCATGGCGGTCAGCAGCGGGGTCCGCGTCCAACCTCAACGATGTGCAGGCCGCCAATGAAAACCAGTTCGGCCTTTGGGGATGCTTGATGGCGGGTGCGACCGTCGTGATCCACTCCGCCGGATGGATCGAGGGAGGTTTGAGTGTCTCTTACGAAAAGCTGATCACCGACGCGGAAGTCCTCAACATGGTGGCAGAACTTTGTGCGGGCGCGCAGGCGGGCGACGCTGAAATCGGCCTGGAGGCCATCACGGACACCGGCCCAGGCGGACACTTCTTTGCAGCGGCCCAGACCATGGCGCGCTACCAGACCGAATTTTACGAACCCATTGTTCATGAGTACGTCAACTTCGGCACCTGGACGGAACGTGGCGCGAAAGACGCCTCGACCCGCGCGCGCGATGTGTGGCAGGGCATCTTGGCCGATCCGCATACGCCTGCCATCGACCCGGACCGCGAAGCTGCGTTGCGCGATGACATCGCAAAGCGCACCGCTCGCGGAGGCGCGTTCCCGGAAAGTTAAAGTGTGACGCGCGCGCCCGTGCGGATCGACTGATCCGCCGCGAGGCAAATCGCCAGGGATTGCACCGCCGCCTCCATATGCCGCGTAAGGTCCAGATCCTCGGCGATCGCGCGCCGCACGAAGGCTTGTTCTGCATCGCACAGCGCCTGGTGGTCCGGCTCATCGGGCAGATCAACCATCGTATCGCCGTCCAGACGATGCACCAGGAGGCCGCCCACTGCGGTGTGCCCGCCGATATCGCTGGACCCGGCCTTATCCGCATCTGTGATCGACACGGAGCCATTGGGACTGATCACATCTTTCACAAAAAACGCCGTTTCGCTGATCATCGGCCCCCAGCCGGCCTCATACCAACCGACGGACCCGTCCTCGAACATCACCTGCATCTGTCCGTAATTGTACATTCCGGGCGCGATTTCGTCGCTCAACCGCAGGCCGATGGCATGGACGGCAACCGGTCTGGCATCGGTGATCTGGCACCAGACGTCGACATAATGCACCCCGCAATCCACCAAGGGTGACGTGGTTTCCATCAACGCCTTATGCGTCGCCCACTCCGCCGCTTTGGATTGCTGGTTCAGGTTCATGCGAAACACATAAGGGCCGCCCAGGGCACGCGCTTCTGCAATCAGGCGTTGCCAGCTGGGGTGATGGCGCAGGATGTAGCCTACGACCAATTTGCGCCCTGTTTGCCTGGCAACATCCACAACCCGCGCGGCGTCCTCTACCGTCGTGGCGAGCGGTTTTTCCACAAACACATGCGCGCCGGATTTCATCGCCCGGATAGCGAGATCAGCGTGGCTGTCAGAATATGTGGCAATCACGACAATATCGGGCCGCATCGCCAACCCTTCAGAGACGGTGGGGATCGTCGGGTAATCCTGCAAGCCACAGGGCAGATCGCGCGGCGATCTGTTTACCAGACCGATGACCTGGGAGTGCGGATCAGCGTGATAAGCCAGCGCATGACTTTGGCCCATGTTCCCTAATCCGATGATTAGAATCCGCATGAAGTCTCCCTTCGATACGTCAACATCCATTGACCTGAAATCGATTGCAAGCAAATTGCATCTGCCGCATTCTTGCGCCATGACGAACCAAAGCAACATGAGCGCCGAGATCGCTCAGATCCCAGCCGCCTGCGCCCGACTGTTGGAGGAAGGCTCGCCCGCCATTCGCGCGGCCGCGCGGGACATCGCAAGCCGCGACCCCGCCTTTTTCCTGACTGTGGCGCGCGGCTCTTCAGACCATGCCTGCACATATTTCAAATATGTCACGGAATTACTAATCGGGCTGCCGGTGGCGTCTGTCGGTCCCTCTGTCGCGTCGATCTACGGGGCGAAACTGAAAGTCACAAAAGGCGCCGTCATCGCGGTCAGCCAATCCGGTCAAAGCCCCGATATCGTGTCCTTGACCCAAGCCGCGAGGGAGGGGGGGGCCTACACCGTCGCCGTCACCAACGCGCCCGCCTCGCGCCTTGCTGCCGCCGCGCACACGACCCTGGATATCTGCGCCGGGCCGGAAGTCAGCGTGGCCGCGACCAAAACCTTCGTCACCTCCGCGTTGACGACCCTGATCTTGATCGCCGACCTGGCCCAGGATGCCGCACTGATGGCCTCACTCGAAAGCCTGCCGGACCACTTGGACCAAGCCACGCGCGCGGATTGGTCTCCAATGGCCGAGGCCATCGCCGATACGACGTCGCTATTCACCTTGGGGCGCGGTCCGTCATGGGCAATGGCGAATGAGGCGGCGCTCAAGTTCAAGGAAACCTGCCAAATTCACGCCGAAAGTTATTCCTCGGCAGAGGTCCTTCACGGCCCGGTATCGGTTGTGGGGCGGGGTTTCCCGGTTCTCGCGCTGGCGGCGGGCGATCAGGCGGAAGCCAGCGTTGTGGAGATCGCGGATGCGCTGGCTGAGAAGGGGGCTGCGGTCTTCGTGACCTCGCCGGACGCGCGCAAGGCTCATGTTTTGCCAGCCGTCCGCACCGGGCACCCCTTGACCGACCCCCTGTCCTTGATCGTGTCGTTCTATGCCATGGTGGAGAGGGTTGCGCGGGCCAAGGGGATCGACCCGGACGCACCGCGCCACCTGCGCAAAGTCACTGAAACCACCTAACTTTCCAAACGCCGCGCGGCCCCGATTTCCACCTCTTTGCCAGTCATCCGGGACCTCACCGCCGCAAAGGCCATCGCCAGGCTGCGCAGGTTGGCCGCAGCGCCGTTAGACGGTTCCCGGTCCTGCTCGATCGCACTTAGCAACTCTCCCATCGTGCCTTTGAACCCGTCATTGAACCATTGACCCTCCAGCTTCGGCTGCGCGATGCCGCGCGGCGTTGTCAGCGTCACCTGTTGTTGACCGAGGTCTGGCCCGTCCGACATCATCGAGCCTTCCGTGCCCCCCACGAAGGTCGTATCGCGGGGGCCGTGCGGTATGCCGCCATCGAACACGACAGAGGCCTGCCCGCCATCAATCCGCACCATGGCTTGCGCCAGCAGCGGCACCTTGTTGGCTTGCCCCGCCCCACGCGCGGCACTGGCGAAAACAGCCTCCACCCGATCACCCGCGACCGACGAGATGAAATCGAACCAATGAACGCCGAAGTCGTAAAGGATCAGATCTTCGATGGCATCAAAGGGCGTGCCTGCGGTCCAGCCGTGGCTCCAGTGGACAGCCAGATGGACGGACAGGACCTCTCCGATATGGCCCGCACCCGCGGCCTCCCGCATAAAGGCGAAATGCGGCGCCCACCGGCCGTTTTGATTGACAGCCAATCTAACACCCTGATCCTGCGCCAGTTTCACCAGGTCCATGCCGACATCCAGATCGGTCACGAAGGGCTTCTGGCTGAGCACATGCTTGCCCGCTTTCAGGGCGGCCCGGGTAATCTCGGTCCGGTGCTCGGGGTGAAGCGTGATGTCGACGACATCAATATCCGGGTTGCTCAGGACCGCTGTCCAGTCCATTTCCACTCGCGCGGCAGGGCAATATTGCGCTGCCTTCTCTTCCGCCCTGGCAGCGGTCCGGTTCCACAGGGCGGCCACCTCCCACCCTGCGTCACGGTAGGCGTCAAGGTGTGAGGCAGAGATCCCCCCGGTTCCGATTACGCCAATCTTCGGGCGGTAGGTGATGGGCATCGGTGGGCGGTAGGCCACATCAGGCGCGTCGATCAAGGGCAGATCGGCGGACTTCAGGGCATAGGTATCACTTGTTGCGGCGTCTTTATCGCTCATCGGCTCAGCTCCAATGTTCGCTTGGCGCGGGCGGACGCCGCGGCCGTATCAACGATCCGTTGCGCTATGAGGCAGAGCGCCGGATCAAGCGGGCCGTCTGGAGTCTCGCCGCGCTCGATCAGACCCAATAAATACTCGATAGCGTTGGTCCGTCCCTCAGGTAAAGCATCGACCGGAAGCTGATGTTTTTCGGGCCGCGAGCGGGTCTGGACCGTGACAGTCTCCGCGTAGTCGGGCGAGGCGATGGAGCCGTCACTGCCCACGAACACGAACCCGCAGGTCGGTTGTGGCTGTTCCGTCCAGGGGTCGGTGAAGGTTCCCCAGCGCGTCTCCATCTTCGACAGGCCCCGCGCGTAGCGCACCACGGCGATGGCGTGCTGATCGACCTCGATGCCAGGAGTTTCGTCCACCGTACACGTGACCTCCAGCGGAGCTTCCCCACCCATGTACCAAGTGCCCAAGGTGGCACCGTAGCCCATATAATCGAGCAGGCTACCGCCGCCCGACGCGGCCTTGTACCACCAACTGTCGGGCTTTTGTGCCTCTACTTCCTCAGGTGAAACCTCCACCTTGTCGGCCAGATGAAACAGCGGGCCACGGTTGCCGTCGTAGAAGTGGACTTCGCGCAACTCACCGATCATGCCCTCGTCGATCAGTCGCTTGGCAGTCAGGTGCGAGGGCACCCATGCCAGCGGCCAATTGATCGCCATGAACTTCTCCGTCCCCGCCATTGCCGCCATCATCCGCCGGGCGTTATCTGCGCTGTCGGCAAAGGGTTTTTCGACATGGATATTGACGCCATGGGGGGCCAGACGCTCTGTCATCTCCGCATGATCCGCCGTGGCGCTGCACAGGATCGCAAGGTCATACGGACCGGCGGCCATGCAGGTATCAAAGTCGGTAAAAACAGCGGACTCTGGCACGCCAAACGTGTCAATCGCGTCCTGCATCCTGGCGCGATCCGGATCGAAGAGACCGGCAATCTCGGCCTCTGGATGATCGTGAACCTGACGCAACAGATCCCCCATATGCATGTGGTCGAACCTAATGCCGACAACCCTGAACTTTGCCATGAACAACCTCCCTAACGGCTTCCGGTGATCCGCACATAAAGCGCCGTCACCAGTAGAATTATCAGTCCAAACAACGCGATGCGCGCACCTTCCGGCATTTGCAGAAGGGTCAACATGGTATCGATAACCCGCAGGATCAGCGCGCCGACTATTGCGCCCGCATAAGAACCCCGGCCCCCGAAAATCGACGTCCCGCCGATCACTGCAGCGGCAACCGACGGCAACAGCAACGGGTTCGCAAGTGACAGCGATGGTGTTCGGATCATGCCCAGATACAGCAGCCCTGCCAGCGACGCGATCAACCCTGACAGGGCGTAGAGCGCAAGGAAAACTTGCCAGGACCGCACGCCAGACAGTTTCGCGGCATGCTCGTTCGACCCCAGCGCAAACAAAAGCCGTCCGAACCCGGTGAACCGCATGATCCAAAGGATGAAAAGCGCAAACGGGATGAACAGAAACAACCCGTTGGGCATCGCGAGCGTTCGCCCAGTGCCGAGCCATACCAATGTCTCGGGAATCAGAGTGCCGGTGGAGATCACGAAGCGTTGGTAGACTTGCAGGCAGCCTGTGGCGATTAACCCGGTGCCTAGCGTCATGATCAGCGGATGGACCCGCACGATGCCGACGCCAAAGCCGTTGACGAGGCCCGCAAGGACGCCCGCACCAATCGCCACGGACACGGCTCCCGGCACTCCGATCAGCGGGGCGAGCGTGGCGCAGACGAAGGCCGCAACCGTCGCGATGATCCCGGCGCTCATGTCAATGCCTGCAGTTAACATCGTCAGGACCTGACACGCCGCCAGCATCGCCAGCGGGATCGCGAACTTGATCAGATTGCCAACCCAGAAGGTGGAAATGATCCCCTCACGTCCCGCCAGAAAGGGCATCACGATGCCAGGGCGCATGATCTCCAGCACCGCGATCAGCACCAAAAGGAACCCGATCAGCGGGATAACGGGGTTGTCGCGCAGCAGTCGGCCGAACCGAACAAGGCCAGAGACGGCGGCGGCATCCGCGTGGATCCGAGGCTCGATCATGGGTGACTGCCGATCTTGAACAGGGTCATGTCCGGGCTCCCCGGTAGGTGACGACAGCGCCAAGCATCACCACGCCGACCATGATGACACCTTCAACGATTGTCGTCACATTGGGATCAACAGCAGCCAAGGTCAGGATCGTGCGGATGATGCGTAGCACGAAGACGGCGATGATCGGGCCCAGAAGCCCGCCGCGGCCGCCACCCAGTACCACTCCGCCAAGGACCACCGCCGCGACCGAGGCGAGAAGGTAGGGACCTGGCACCGGCTCTCCGATACCGGTCAGCATAATCAGGCTGATACCGCCCATTGCTGCCAACACGCCGCACAAGCCGTAGGCCGCGACTTTAGTCCAACCCACTGAAATACCGGATCGGAATGCCGCCAATTCATCTGACCCGACAGCGTAGATCGACAGCCCCAGTTTCGCGCGGCGGATAGGCACCCAGAGGGCCGATATGGCAACACTCATGAAGACCAACGCGTTCGGTATGCCGGGGATCAGCGCACCGCTGATGAGGCCGCGCAACGGCCCGCTGACCGTGCCGCCGGGCGAGATCAGGATCAACAGCGCGACGCCTTCCCATACAAACAGCATCGCCAGTGTCACGACGATATCCGGAACCCTCGTCACCACGATCAACGCCCCGTTGATCGCCCCCATCGCGGCGCCAATGACAAGCGTGATCGCAACGGCTGGCACCGCCCCCATGGTCTGCATCAACACCGCCGCCGTCACTCCGCAGACCGCCATCATCGAAGCTACGGACAGATCAATCCCGCCTGCGATGACCACTATCGCCATCGCGGCAGTGGCAAAGGCAAACGGCAGCGCCGACCGCGCGAGGCTTTCCAGCCCGGTCGCGCCAAAATTGGGTTGAATCACCTTTGTCAGGATCAACAGCAGTCCTAAAAGGATCAACAATCCCAAAGACCAGGCGTTTTTCCGCAGCAGTTGATTTCATGAAGCCGCGCGATCTTCGGTCAACCCGTAGGCGGCACGCATCAGAGCCTCTTCCGTCGCGTCCTCCGCTTCGATCACGGCCACGACACGGCCGTTGAAGATCACCACCGCACGGTCGCAGGCAAGCTGGATTTCGGCCAGTTCAGAGGTGTAATACAGGATCGCCGCGCCCTGATCTGCCAACTCTCGCACCAGCGGATAAATCTGCCGTTTTGTGCGCACGTCGATGCCGCGCGTCGGATCAAACAGCAGCAACGTCCGGACACCATGCGCAAGCCAGCGCCCGATCGTGACCTTCTGCTGATTGCCTCCGGAAAGACGCTGCACTTCACCCTGCGCCCGGGTGTCGATCTGAAGCCTTTTGATGGCATGATCGACGCGCGCTTTTTCGTGCCGAGCTTTCAGGGGACCCCAATCGCGAATCCGAGCCGAGAACGGCAGCGCGATATTCTCGCGCACGGACCGCTCTCGCAGCAACGCCTCTGCGCGATCGCCCGGTACAAGCGTCAGCCCTGACGCGATGGCATCCGAGGGATGCGCGAATTTGGCGGCCTGCCCGTCCACGTCCATGGTCCCTGCGGAAGGCTTGCGGAACCCTGCGAGAACGTCAAAGACCTCGTCCTGCCCCTGCCCCTCCAGCGCGACAACGCCCAAAACCTCGCCCGCGTACAAATCAAACGACACGTCCGTGACTTTCGGGGCCACGGCAAGGTTGTGGACGCTTAACCGGGGAGTGCCATGATTGGACTTCGCAGCGCTCGCGGCGCGGCCCGCCATGTCCAGCTTGGCGCCAAGCATCAACTCCACCACCCGCTCCTCCACGCCCGGCTCGATCTTCAGATCCCCCACCGTGCGACCGTCACGGAGCACCGTTGCACTGTCGCAAAGCGTCGATATCTCCGTAAACCGATGGCTGATGTAGATCACGCCGCGTCCCTCATCAGCCTGCGCACGGACCACACGCAGCACGTTATCCACAAGGTCAGTGGGCAAAGCTGCAGTCATCTCGTCAAGCAACAGTACTTCCGGCTCACTCGCCAAAGCCCGCGCGAGATCAAGGATGCGCAGCGTCGCCAGGGGTAGATCCGCGATCATATCCGTCAGCTTCAGGCCCTTGATCCCAAGCTCTGACACCCAATGCAGGCACGCGTCGCGCGGGGTATCGCCGAGTTGCAGGTTGTCGGCCACGTCGAGGTCCGGGATCAGTGACGGTTCCTGATAGACCGGCACGAGACCCGAGCGGCGGGCCTGTGCGGGCGATCCGACGCGGGCGGCCTCTCCTCGGATCAGCACCTTGCCAGCATCGGGCCTCAATGCCCCGGTAAGGATCTTGACAAAGGTTGATTTCCCCGCGCCATTCGCGCCCATCAGCGCCACGACTTCGCCCGGCGCGACCTGCAAACTCGCGTCCGTCAGCGCCCGCACGGCGCCGAAACTTTTCACAACGCCTGTGGCATTCAACAACGATGTCTGGCCTGTGGTGCCCATTGCGCCTCTGATTCTTGGTCGTGCATTGGATGGTCGCCGCATGCCCTCACGCGGCGACCAACGTATCAGATCAGCCTTCGCAAGCGATGATTTCGGCCATGGTGTAATCGGTCCAGCCGGGGATCGACACGGACACGGGCCACTCCGGATCCAAATCCGGATTCAACGCACCCGCGATGATCTGCTGGCCCTCTGGTGTCGTGTTTTCCCACAGCACCGGATCGACCAGCACGGTCAACTCCGCTGGTCCTTCGCCGTTCAAAACGTCCACTGCAAGTGCGATGCCCGCTCCGCCGACAGAGCCGGGATTGGTGACGGCGGCGCCTTGCAGACCTTCGGTTTCGGCCAGATACTGGACGAAACCAGCATTGTCCGCGCCCACGATCGGTACCAGTGGCGCGCCGGATTCGACAAAGGCATCAACGATCACGTTGTCGATGCCACTCGTCCAGACGCCGTCAAACGGAATGCCGGTGGCCAGGAAGTCGAACATCTGTTGCTTTCCCTGGTCCTGCTGCCAGCCGGTGAAGACCTCATGAACGACGCTGACGTTCGGATATTCGGCCAACGCACGCTGAAAGCCATTGTCGCGATCCGTGTCGGCCGAGACGCCCGCGATGCCGCGCATGTAGACGACCTCACCCTCGCCGCCGATCTGCTCAAACAACCAGCGCGCGCCCAGATATGCGTATTCTTCCTGGTTGTTGGACAAGATGTAGGCCCCTTCCGCCGACACGCCCGCGTCCACTGCAACGACGACAATCCCCGCCGCAATCGCCGCGTCCAGTGCCGAGTTCAACGCATCGGGGTTGGCCGGGTTGAGCACGATGGCGTCCACGCCCGCTTCAATCAGATTGTTGAGGTCTTCGAGCTGGCCTGCCGCATCCGTGTTGCGGTGCGCAACGATCAGGTCAGCACCCTCCGCCGCCGCCTGCGCGCGCATGGCGCAGATCATCTGCTCGCGCCAACCGTTGCCCTGAACGGTATTCGACACGCCGATGGTGTAGCCGCCGTGACCGTCTGCATAGGCCGCCGGCGCCATCATCGCCAGGACTGCTGCTGTCGTAAGTAGATTTTTCATTCTCTTCTCTCCCATGAAAGGTATCAGTTACAGTAACTTGCGCCGCCTATTTAATGTACGGCATCAGCACATCACGGGCGAGCGTGAAGCCGCGCTTCACCTTCTCTTCCGTGCCCTCGAAATCCCGGTCCTCGTGTTCAATGATCACCGGGCCGTCGTAGCCAACCCGGTAAAGTCCCGAGAAGAAGTCGCTCCAATTCACATCGCCAAGCCCGCACAGGCGCGGGACTTGCCATCCCATTCCGGTCGACATGGTGCCGTTTTCATACAACCCGTCACGGTCGATCATCACGTCCTTGGCATGGACATGGGCCATCTGGGGGCCGAATTCCTTAATGAACCGGGTCTGGTCAATGAACTGCCAGATAAGGTGCGAGGGGTCGAAATTCATGCCGACGACCTCCCCCCATTGTTCAAAAATCCGCCGCCAGATCTTTGGACTGTAGGCAATGTTGTGCCCGCCCGGCCACTCATCATAGCTGAAAATCATGGGACAATTCTCGAAACAAAGGCGAACGCCGCTGGCCTGCGCATGGGCCACGATCGGATTGAAGACCTCGATCGCGCGGGACCAGTTTTCATCGACGCTCAGCGCACGATTGCCGCCGAGGAACGTGTTAACAACGGGGACACCCATGGTGCCTGCCGCCGTAATAACCTTCATCAGATGGCTGATCACCTCATCGCGGTGGTCTTTGTCAGCATGGAGCGGGTTCGGGTAGTAGCCAAGGCCCGAAATGCCGATCCCCCGTTCCTTTAATTCTACCTTTATATCAGCACCTTGACCGACCCGAAGCCGAGCGACGTCGATGTGCGACGTACCCGCGTAGCGCCGGGCCTCGCCGCCCGATGCGGGCCAACACGCCACTTCCATGGCAGAGAACCCATTGGCGCCTGCCCAGTCCGCAACTTCCAACAGATCGCTATTCTCAAACGGTGCCGTCAGTATTCCAAGTTGCATCGCTTATCCCCCAACCTCAACCAGTGGTACCCACCGTTCTTCGCGGGCCGACATCACGACCGCGTCACAAAAACACATCTCGTAGTGACCATCTTCAAACGTCGCCCAGGTACTTGTTTTTTGCCGGTTTCCAACTTTAATATCGGCATATACTGACCTGAAAAAATTGAAAAAACTATCTGCAAACCCTTCGACATGACCAGGCGGAAGCGTGGCTGCTGCTGTTCCGATTTCGTTCATCAGGGTGAAATCGCGCATCAGTACCTCATTGGCGCGATCACGGTGGCCGATGAACAGATGATCCGGCGTCTCGCTGTCCCAGGCCGCGCTGGCGCTCGCGCCCGCAATGTCCCATCGAAGAGAGTTCTTGGATCCAATGTTGATCTGCGACGTGCTCATAACGCCGCGCGCGCCACCTGGATAGCGGATCATGATCATTGCGGCGTCATCGGTGTCGACCACGACAGTTTTGGTCCGACCCGCCGCCGCGCTGAATGTCTCAACCGGGCCGACGGGTTTCTGGCGCTCGGGAATAAACGTCATCAACTCCGCCATTACCGCTTCGGCCTTCAGCCCGGTAATGAAGCTTGTCAGGTCCACCCAATGCGTCCCGATATCACCGACAGAACGAAGCTTGCCGCCGTCCTCAGCATTCAGCCGCCAGTTCCAATCCGTGTCCTTCGCCAGCCAATCCTGATGGTAATGGCCTGAAATAAAATGAATATGCCCCAAGCCGCCATCCCGCACCATTCCATGAGCCTGCTGGTTCAGAGGATAGAAACGAATGTTGTAGCAAACCGCCGCGATCTTGCCGGAGGCGCGCGCAATTTCCACCATCTCAGCCGACTGAGCCGAGGTCATTGCAAGTGGCTTCTCGCAGATCACATGCTTTCCGGCCTGCAAAATGGCCTTGACCTGCGCGTAATGCGCGTGGTTCGGGGAGGTCACATGAACCACATCCACGGCGTCATCCGACAGCAGGTCGTCCAGATCTGAGTATGCCCTTGGAACGCCCATCTCAGTCGCACGATTGGCCCCTCGCTGCGCTGAAGATCCCAACACCCCGCGCACCTGCACCCCCAATCGGCGCAATGCCTGCGTGTGTACGGTGCCGATAAATCCCGTTCCGATCACTGCAGCATTTAGGCCAGCGAACTGGGTCATAGATCGCCCTCACACAACGGAATATCCTCCATCCACGGGGATCGTGGCCCCGGTGACGAACCCGGCGTCATCACTGGCGAGAAACAGTGTTATCCCCACAATATCCACAGGTTTTCCCCACCGCCCCAATGGCGTCCGGTCTTCGACTTTTTTGGTAAATTCAGCGTCCTGCCGCGCGCGTGCCGATTGCTCGGTCACGATGAAGCCGGGGGCCACCGCATTCACGCGAATTCCGTCCTCCGCCCAGGCAATTGCAAGCGACTTCGTCATCTGCTCCACCCCGGCCTTGGACGCGCCATAGGCCGGGTTCAGCGGCGAGCCAAAGCGCGCGTACATCGATGCCACATTGATCACCGCGCCGCCCTTGAGCGCGTCACGCAGCGCCTCAGCGCAGCGCAGGGAGCCTACGAGGTTTACATTCAGAACATGGGCGAAAAACTCCGGGTCCATTTCCTCCCCACGCCGTGTAATGGCAGCACAATTCACCAACACGTCCAGCGACCTGAACCGATCTGCAAAGGCCCGAACTGCACTGGTATCGGTCACGTCAAGTTGCGTGTAGTCAAACCCATCGTCAGGATCGGGACCGGGCTCTGCTCCGGTAATCCACACTGTCGCGCCCGCATCCCGAAACCCGCGAGCTACCGCGGCACCAATACCGCCACGGCTGGCACCGACCACAAGCACCTGCGCGTCGGTAAAGTCATGGCCCATCGCAGCGGTCATATCCTGGAACGGTAAATCACCGTATCCCCCCTTGTTCCCCGACTTCACCGTGCGGATATTTCCGCTTTGTAAGTGATGAAATCGATTACATACTCCAACCACAGACAGATTCGAGTCAAGGTGCAATTCATCAATTCCAGAGGCAGCATGGCCAAACGAAGCGCAACAATTCAGGACGTAGCCGACGCGGCCAAAGTCTCGACCGCAACGGTAAGCCGGGCGCTGTCGCATCCCGCACTGCTGTCGGACGCGACACGAAAGCAGGTATTGGCAGCCGTCAAAACCACCGGATACCAAGTCAATCAAGCCGCCCGGAATCTGCGGATGCAGCGTGCAGGTGCCGTTCTGGTTCTCGTTCCCAATCTCGGCAAACCATTTTATTCTGAGATCTTGCAGGGCATCTCCGATGGCTTTTCCGGCAGCGATTTTGCCGTATTGATCGCCGATACAGAGGAACGCCCCTTGCCTGCTGGCGAATTGGCCGGAAACTTTACGGGCGGGCGCATTGATGGCGTTATCTGCCTTGATGGCGGGCTGGCCCCTGCCGCGCTTGATGCCTGCCGCGAGCAGGGCGTGGATGAGAGAATTGTCTTTGCGTGTGAATGGGTTGAGGGGTACGATTTCCCTTCTATCCAATCCGACAATGAAGAGGGCGCGCGTCTTGCGATCCGCCATCTTGCCGACCTTGGTCATCGCAAGATCGCCCATATCACGGGGCCGGAGGGCAATGTTCTGACCGCCGCGCGCAGGCGCGGGATGATGGAAGAGCGCGCCCGTCTGGGTCTGCCCATCTGCCACGACTGGATCATCCGTGGCGACTTTTCGCTGCAATCGGGCCGGGACGCGGCCACAAAACTCATCGCGATGGTCGACCGCCCTACCGCAGTGTTCTGCGCCGCCGATACCGTGGCGTTTGGCTTGATTGCCGGGCTTCATGCGGGCGGCCTGCGCGTGCCGGAGGACATTTCGGTCATCGGATTCGATGACATTGATATGTCTGAATATTACGTCCCTGCACTGACCACGATACGTCAGGACCGCGTCCGCCTCGGGCGCACTGCGGCGGCGCAATTGCTGCAACAGGTGACCGGTTCGCCCAAGACAAAGCTCAATCATCTGCTGCCCGTGGAATTGGTGATCCGGTCGTCCACCGCGGCCCGCTCATAGCGCCCCGACAACGGCTTGCTCCAGATCCACGCTCACGCCCGTCATCGGCGCCGACGCGTCCGATAGCATCCAAACCACTTGCCGCGCGCAATCCTGCGATGACACGAACCGCCGCAGAGGCTGCGCGAGCGCCTGTTCCTCGAACCAGTCTGCGCCGTGCTCCGCGTCCTGAAAGGCACGCTCCGTGGGTGTGTCCACCCAACCCAGGTTGATGCCGTTAACTCTTATGCGATCAGCCATATGAGCCGCCGCCGCGTTCTTTGTCAGCACCTGCAAGCCGCCTTTTGAGGCGGCATAGATGGCAAGATCGGCCGCACCGCAATGCGCATTCATCGACTGGATATTTACCACTGAACCGGCAGCACCACGGCCGACAAGATGCCGAATAAGCTCGGACATCAAAAGAAACGGAGCGCGCAGATTAACTGCTATGATGGCATCGAACTGGCTGGCACTCCCGCTCAAGAAAGAGGCCCTTGTCGTCACGCCCGCAGCATTCACCAAGCCGTCAGCCTTGCCAAACCGCTCGACCGTTTCCGCCAGCACCTGGCCCGGAGCCGCCTGATCGGACAAATCCACCACGATCCCGCCCGGCACCGCGTCCCGGTCCACACCCACGACCTGCGCGCCGGCCAGTGTACAGGCTTCAGCTGCCGCCGCGCCGATGCCGCGTGCGGCCCCCGTGACAATGATGGTCTTGCCGCTCAGGTTCATCATATCAGCACCTGGATCCGCCCCGCCTCCACCCGCGCCGGATATGTCGAAAGGTCCACGCAGGCTGGCGTGCGCAGGGCCGCGCCGGTCTTGTAGTTAAAACGCCCGTTGTGTCTTGGGCACTCGATTTCATCCTCCAGCACCAGCCCATCGGCCAGATGAACCTTCTCATGTGAGCAAAGCCCTTCAGTGCAAAACGGCGCGCCCGCCTCGTCGCGGTAAATCGCGAAGGTCCGGCCATCGTGATCAAATCGGATCACATCCTCTTCCTCAACTTCATCTACGTCGCACACATCGACCCAATCCGCCATTTATCCCCCCTCTGGCAAAGCATCCTGCCCATGAAACTCTTCCCGGTACGGTTTCGCGCCCGGCGGCAAGGCGCGGCGTGGATAGTAGCCCGGGTCGTCACGTTGACGCAAAACCGCCTCGATCACCTCGCGATAGGCATCAAAGATCGAGGCGCTCGCTGGCGGCAAATCATGTTTGATCAACGCGTGCAGCGCAGGCAGCGAATGGTAGGGCACCATCGGAAACATGTGATGTTCAACGTGGTAATTCATATTCCAATAGAGCCAGCGACTTATGGGATTCATATGGACGGTGCGGGAGTTCAGGCGGTGATCGAGCACATCTTCCGCCAGCCCACCATGTTGCAACAACCCGACCATCACCATGTGCCAGGCGCCGTAGATGCGCGGGCCGCCGATCAGCACCAGCGGAAGCCATGACCAGGTGATCACCGCGACCAATATGGCCGCTACATGCAGCCCCACGAACAGCCGCGCCCAGAAGATGACCTTGGGGGTCTCACTTTCGGGAATATACTGCGCCTCCGCCACGTCGGGGCCACCGATTGCCTGGCGCACCAGAACGTTGAAGTGGACGAATGCATCCGGGAGGCCAACGAATGCGAATGCGGTCCGCACGATGCGGGCGGGTCGCATGACGGCGATCTCGGGATCGCGGCCGACGATGATGGTATCAGTGTGGTGGCGCGCGTGACTCCACCGCCAGGCAGTCGGATTGCGCATGACCATGAAGCTGGCGATGACATAGACCCAATCGTTCTTCCACTGCGTCTTGAAAGCTGTGCCGTGCCCGCACTCATGCCAGCGCGAGTCACAAGCCGACCCGTAAAGCACGCCGTAGATGGCGAAGAAGGCCACGGCCCACCAAGAACCCCAGGTGGCGACCCCGCCCGCAGCAGTCAACGCCATTGACCCAAGCCACAGCGCCGTGTCCCGTGTCGCAGGCCCGTCCGTGCGTTTCATCAACGCCTTCATCACCTTGCGCGGCACATCGGTGTGATACCACTGGGCTGAAGCCAGACCCAAAGCCCGCGCGCGCGCATTTTCCGGCCCGGTGAGGGTGTAGTCACGAGGATATGCGACGTCCGACATGCTGTGCTGGCCTCTCAGTCCAGATCAAGCGTTGTGGTCTACGGCGCGTTTAGTCAATTGCAGCCGCCGTCGTCCGCCGAAACCTCGTAGAATCTGCTTTTCAAAGCCATCATAACCCATCATTCTGCCGCCCATGCGCCCAACAATCCAAGACCTCGCCCAATCCGCTGGCGTCTCCTCGGCGACAGCGGACCGTGTCGTGAACAATCGCGCGGGTGTGTCGCCGCGCACACGGGCCCTGGTCTTCGCGGCGGCGCGCTCCATCGGATATCTGGCCACGGACGACACCGCCCCGCGCCCGGTTCACCTGCGCGCATTGCTGCCGGCCGGCACCAACCGTTTCATCACGGACCTCGGCGAATACCTGGAGGCGCAGGCCAAGGCCTTGCCCGCCGTGACGCTGTCCATAACCCGGATCCAAGGCCTCGACGCGCCGGCAATGGCGCAATCGCTCAACGCAATGCCCGCCTGTGATGGCGTGGCTTTGGTGGCACTGGATCATCCCGATCTACGCAACGCGGTCCGCAGGCGGGCGGCGCAAGGCATCCGCATCGTCACACTGGCTTCGGATTTGCCAGGGTCCGAGCGGCTGGCATATATCGGCATCGACAATACCGCTGCCGGACGGCTCGCGGGCCAGATCATCGCTCGTTTCAGCGGACCTCAACCCACTGGAAAGATAGCGCTATTCGCAGGTTCGCGAAGCTACCACGGTCACGTTGAGCGAGAGTTTGGTTTCAGGCAATACCTCAACGGTGCCGCTCCGGCCCTGCGCGTGCTTGCGTCCATCGAAAGCCAAGATCACCGTGCGCAGACTGAAACCGCGACAAATGCATTGCTCGACGCCCACCCCGACCTGACCGCTATTTATAACGCGGGTGGCGGGACGCTTGGCATCGCCCGTGCGTTGAAGGCGGCAGGGCGCATCCAAGACATCATCGTCGTCGCGCATGAGGCGACGCAGGCCAACTGCGCCTTGCTGCAAAACGGGACATTGGACGCCGTCATTGACCAAGACCCGGCGACCGAAGCGCGTGAGGCACTGGCCTGTCTGACCGCCGCCTCGCGGGTCACGCCTTACACGCCGGTGCCACCACGGCTGCAACTGATCCTGAGCGAAAACCTACCAGGCGCTCCGCCCAGACCTTGATGCAGGTCAAAGTACACGACAGCGGCTTCTGCCATCAAGGGGCATCTCTCACGGCAGATCGGAGTCCAACCCATGCGCCCCAATTCCTTCGCAACCGCAGCCGAACTGGTCAGAGGCATGTCTGATCGTACCGGAACCGACCTCAGCGAACCCGCCCATGCGTTCCGGTTTCGCGCCATGGTGACGGCCTGCCGCGGCTGCTCCAATCCCGGCGGCTGCGCCAAACTGCAAGCAGATCACGCGCACTTGTCCGGCGCGCCCGACTATTGCCGCAACAAGGCCGTCATGGACGCCTAGACGCGCAACCCACAACCCTCGAACGCCGCCCGCGTGACGGCCTTCTCCGCGTCGGTCAGGTTGAGCATCGGTTCGCGCACGGGGCCGCCAACCTGACCCAGCAACTCCTGCCAGTACTTGCCATGGGCCTGCGGTTTATCTGCGGGCTTGCTGCGCTTGAATGCCTCGCGCACCGGATCAAGACTATCGCGGATCACCCGTGCCTCGGAAAACCGTCCCTCGAATGCCAAGCGGGTATAATCGTTCATTCGCTGATCGACCCTCGACTGGATCTGATACGGCGGGGAGGAGCAGAGATACAGCTTCCAACCCAACTCCTCAATATTATCGAGCCATTCCGTCTCGGACGCGGTCGAGACCTGGATTTTATCGCCTGCCAACCGGGTGAGTTCCGAATACAACGGCCGAGGCACGGAGTATTTGATCGCCACGATATTGGGCAACTCCGCGATCCGCGCGCAGAGTTGCGGCGACATCAAATAGCCACTGTCGGGGTGGCTCCACATCGCGATGCCGATGTCCACGCGCTCACAAATCGCCTTGTAATACTGGAAGAGGATCTCGTCCTGGTCCGTCACGAAATGCAGCACCGGCGCATGGACCACCACGTAATCCGCGCCACAGGCCTGCGCGTGCTGCGCCAGGTCAACGACGGTCTCAAAGGACTGGTCCGAGGCCGAGAAGATCGTGCCGGCCGCGCCGTTGCATTCATCGACCGCAATCTCGATGTTGCGCTTGCGCTCCTCCAACGTCATCGAGAAGAACTCGCCTTGCTTTCCCGCAATGAATAAGCCCGCGATGCCGAGGTCGCGGGTCCAATGGCGGATGTTGGATCGGAAGCCTTCCTCGTTGAATGAGCCATCGTCGTGCCATGGATTGAGGCACGCGGCCCAGATGCCGCGGAAGTTCTCGCGCGCGTGGTCCTTGGCGTCCAGTCGGCTGTAATTCATCACGTTTTCTCCTCAGCGGCACGTATGGCCATCCAGATCTTGCAGGGTGTCAACGGCATGTCCAGATCGTCAACACCCAAGGGCGCAAGCGCATCCAGAACGGCGCTCAGGATCGCGGCGGGCGCGCCGATAGTGCCGGCTTCCCCCACGCCTTTGACGCCCAAGGCATTCAGTGGGCTGGGGTGTTCGGAACCGATGATCGTCAGGTCAGGCATGTCGGTGGCACGCGGCAACGCGTAGTCCATCAAACTTCCCGTCAGCAATTGGTCATTATCATAAAATACAACCTGTTCCATCAGCGCCTCGCCCAAACCCTGGGCAAAACCGCCCCTGATCTGTCCTTCAATGAACGCCGGATTCACCGCCCTGCCCGCATCGTCCAGACAGGTCGCATGGGTGAGGGAGATCGCGCCCGTATCCATCTCCACCTCCACAGCGACAATATAGACGCCGTAGCCCCAAGCCTGCCCCTCAGCCTCGTACCTCTCATCTTCGACAATCGGCGCAGTATCTCCACGCAACAGCCGCGCCCGCAGCCGTTCGCAGGCGACAAACACCGCGCTGCCGCCGATCGCTGTCCCACGAGATGCCACAGCGCCGATACCAGCAGGACAGATGCTGCTGTCACCCTGGAACACGTCAATCTGTTCGGGTGAAATGCCCAGAGCCTCAGCTGCGATCTGGGCGTATCCGGTCTCCCGCCCCTGCCCCTGGCTCGACGATCCGCTGGCCACTGTGACGCGTCCGTCCGCGGCGATACTGACGCGGGCCGTCTCGAACCCTTCACCCGAGGGCTCCAGATAAAAGGCGACGCCGATCCCGGACAGACCGCCATCGGCGCGCGCGGTTTTTTGGCCGGCCCGCAGCGTCGGGTAATCCGCAGCGATGCAGGCATCTGACAGGGCCCGCGGATAGTCGCCCGAGTCCAGAAGGTTGCCGGTGGCTGTGCGCACTGGCAATGCACCCGACCCGTGCAGGTTTCGCTCCCGGATCATCACCGGATCCATACCGCAGGCGCGGCCGGCGCGGTCCACCAGCGCCTCCATCAGACTGGCCGCCTCCGGTCTGCCCGCGCCGCGATAAATACCTGTCGGACCCTTGCCGTCGGGCACGGCCTGCGTCGCGATGTCCACGGTGTCGATATCGTAACCGCCGGGCAAAATCCGGGCCGCGTTCCACGCGGGGATCAGGGCGGAATGCGGCAGCCACGGCCCCACTGGCGCACTGATCCGTGCCTCAAGGGCCAGGAACCTTCCGTCTTCCGCAACCGCCAGACGGCCCCGGCTCGTGAGGCCGCGCCCATGGGTTGCCGAAAGGAAATCTTCGCCCCGTGTGGCGCACCAACGCACCGATCTTTGATGGTGAAGTGCTGCCCAAACCGCAAAAACCTCCTCCGGATAGAGGGACGCCTTCATCCCGAACGCGCCGCCCACATCGGGCGCGATCACGCGGAGGCGTTGTTCATCGATCCCCAGTATTCGCGACAATTCGGACCGCGAGCGGTGCGGCGTTTGTGTGGAATGCCAGATGGTTATTATATCTTTGGCCCACTCCACCGCAATCGCGCGCGGCTCCAGCGGGGACGGTGCAAGGCGCGGATGGCGCACGGACGCCTCAACCACATGCGCCGCCGTCCTGAACGCGTCCTCCGGATCGCCCGTGCGCCACCGCCTGCTTGCAACCGCCTCCGAAAACCGCTCCTCGCGGGCCTCGATCCTCGGTGCTATCGCCTCTGCAGCATCCAATGCGACCTGCGTCGTCTCTGCCAGCACCGCCGCCAGTGGCTGGCCAAGACAATCCACCACACCTTGTGCAAGCGCGTGAAATCGCGGTGTCACCGACAGCGGCAGGATCGGATTGACCGACATCGCCCCCAGGTGCGCCACGTCAGTCCCGTCATGCACGCCGATAACGCCACGGACGGCGCGGGCGTCGGTCAGGTCCATTGCGGTGATCGTCCCGCTTGGGATCTCGCTTCGTACAAAGGCCAGATACAACGGATCGGTCAGAGCCACATCGCCTGTGTACACCCCCTCCCCCCGCAGGCGAGGCGCGGCGCGGCGGTCCGGCAGAGACGCGCCGATCAGAGGGGTTGGTTTACCTGACATTGCCACATCGCTTACTCAACCAGTGCCGTGGACAGCGCCGGAAAATAGCTGAGCATCACCAGCACCAGTGTCACCGCCAACAGGAACGGCCAGAGTGCGCGAAGGATGCGGGAGGTCGGAGTCTCGCTCATCGCACTGGCAATGTAGAGGCCGACGCCGACGGGCGGGGTGAGCAGGCCCAGGACAAGATTGAGCGAGATCACGACACCGAACTGGTACGGGCTGATATCGTAGCTCTGGATTGCGATAGGCAGCAGGATCGGCGTCACAAGGATCACCGCCGCGATGCCGTCGATCACCATCCCGACAAACAGCAAAACGAGATTCACGATGAGCAAGAACACAAAGGGATTCTCGGTGATCGTGGTGATGAACTCGGCAAGGCGTTGCGGCAGTGCCTCATAGATGATCACCCAGCCAAAGACGTTCGCCGCCGCGATCATGAACAGGATAAGGGAGGCATTCAGCGCGGTTCGCTTGAACATTTCGAACAGTTTTTCGGGCTTCAGCTCCCGATACACCGCCACGCCCAAGATAAATGCCACAACCGAGGCGACGGCAGCGGATTCTGTGGGTGTCGCGATCCCTCCAATGATCCCGCCGATGATCGCCGCCGGGATCAACATTGCGGGCAACGCGTAGAGCAGCGCTTCGAAGGCCGCGCCTTTCGCCAGCCACTCGCCGTTCGGGAACTGCCGCCACATCCCGATCAAGGCGATCACGCAGGCAAAACAGACGGACAGGATCAGACCCGGAATGATGCCCGCAAGGAACATGTTGCCGATCGGGATCTGCGCCAGCACGCCGTAGATCACGAACAGCATCGATGGCGGGATAACCGGCGCGAGCAATCCGCCCGCCGCTGTTGTGGCGGCCGCAAAACCGCGGTCGTACCCCTCCTCTTCCATCGCGGGCACCATGGCGCGCGACATCACCGCGATCTGGGCCGCTGCCGATCCGATGATCGCGGCCATGAACATGTTGGCGAGCAGGTTGATATAGGCCAGTCCACCGCGAAATCCGCCGACAAATACCCGCGCGGCGTTGATCAGGCGTCGGGTCATCCCGCCCTCGTTCATCAGTTCTCCGGTCAACATGAACAGCGGGATCGCGAGAAGGCCGTAGTTCTCGATTCCTGCAAACATCTGTTGCGCGAGGCTCTCGTAAAGGACCGTGTTGTCGCTCTCCCAGATGTACCAGATCGCAGTCAGCGCAAGAACAATAGCCACCGGAACGGCGAGCAGCAGCTTCACGATGAACAGAACAGGCGTCATGTGGCGACATCCACGCTGGCGGTCTCAGGCGCACTGAAGTCGAGCAGATGCGCAAGGCAGTGAAGAAAAACGCCCAATGAAAAAAGCGGCATGACCAGCCAGATGATCCACTTCGGGATGCCGATTGTGCTGGTGGGTTCCGCATAGATGAAGTTGAAGGTCGCGCCCTGAAACGCCATCGCGTCGAAGCCAGCGCGTGCCATGTCGACGGGCAAATACCAACGCCAGCAGAAGTAGAGCATCGCGAGGGCGAAAACGAACATCAAGACATCCACCAGCTTTGCAGCGATCCGGTTCGCGCCGACAGGCAAGGCGTCGGTCAAAACGGTAATCGCCACCTGCTTGCGGTAATGCACCGCCGCCGACGCGCCCAGAAATGCCATCCACACCATCGTGTAGATCGCCGCCTCGTCCACCCAGAACAATGCATTGTTCAGGCTGCGGGTGACGACGTTGAGCAGGATCAAAAGGGTCACGCCCACGGCCAGCCAGGCTGAGGCCGCAAGCTCCACCCTCGCCCACGTCGCGGAGATCCTGTTCAACATGGCTCAGCTTCCCGTAAGTTCAGGGCGCGCAAGCGTTCAGCCCGCGCGCCCGACAATCACTTCAATTCAAACGATTATTCCAACTCAGCCGCCGTGGCGCGCAACGCGGCCAGGGTGTCGCCCGCGCGTTCTTCCCAGATGCCGTTCCACTGGGCAATCGCATCGCCGAAGAAGTCCGGCCCCGCTTCGATGTAAGTGATCCCGGTCCCCTCAATCTGCTCCAGCCATCCCGCCTCACGGGCAACGTAGGTGTCCAGCGTGCTGTCGACGGCGGCGGCCATCAGTTCTGCGATCATCGCCTGATCCTCAGGCGAAAGGCCCGCCCAAACACGGCCCGAGACAAGCGCAACCATCGGGAACATCATATGGTTGGTTTCAATCATCGTATCCGCATGCTCATAGTAATTCAGCGCCCAGATCAGCTCTGCATCCATGTCGATGCCATCGACCTGCCCGTTTGCAAGCGCGTCAAACACGGCAGGCAGAGGCATTGGCGTGGGGGCCGCACCGAGGGCGTTGTAGAAATCGAGGTTTGCCTGGAAAGGCGTGATGCGGATCTTCTGTCCATTGAGGCCGGACGCATCCGTAATATCACCGTTGGTCAGGATCTGACGCATGCCAGCGGACCCAAACCCGAGGCCAACAACACCAACGCTTGCGGGCAACGTCTCCAGCAGCCCGCGCGCCGTGTCCGAGCGCAGAATGGCCGCCGCATGTTCGATGTCATTGGCCAGATATGGGGCATAGAATGCACCGAATTCCTCGGCCCGGTTGGAGACTTCCGCGACCGTCATGAACGCCATGTCCAAAGCGCCGGTTTGCAACTGCTGCAACATCTCTGCCTCGTTGCCCAACTGGCGGGCCGGAAAGACGGTGACGGAATGCTCTCCGCCGGACGCCTCAGCCAGCGCTTCACCAAAGTCTTCAGCCGCCAGGGTCCACACGTGGGACGGCGGTGTGATCAGGCCGATGCGGAATTCTTCAGCCAGGGCGGCGGTGGCTCCGACACCCGCGACCGCCACTGCGGCAGCGGCAGAGGCCATCAATGTGTTGAACATCTTCATTTGCTTCTCCTTGCTATGCCCATAACTTCACTGGTCCGGGCTTTTGTCAGACGACACGCACCCGATCGCGGCGGCCATCTTCTCGGTTCAAGTTGCCGCAACTCCATCACGAGCGCAACATATTTTAAGTATAAAATACTTTTGCCACTACAGAGATACCCACCCCTCCGGAGGCTCTTTGCCGGGATGCACCTCGCCACAACCGCCGCAGGTTCGGGCAACCTCAGAGGCATAGAACGCGGCATACACCGGCGGCAAATCGTCGACGATTGATTTCAGATGCATCTCCGCGCGATGCACCAGCGCACCGCAGCCAAAGCAGTACCATTCGATCGCATCCACCGCGCCTTGAGGCCGCTTCGGCTCGATCACCAGACCGACACTGCCCACTTGCGGACGTTGCGGCGAGTGGCGGACATGGGGCGGCAGCAGGAAGATCTCTCCCTGGCGGATCGGAACATCGTAGACCTCGCCGTCATCGATCAGCTTCAGGACCATGTCCCCTTCGATCTGATAGAAGAACTCCTCCACCGGATCGTCATGGAAGTCCGTGCGCTTGTTTGGGCCGCCCACAACCGTCACCATCAGGTCACTGTCCTCGAAGATCATCTTGTTGCCGACCGGTGGCTTCAGCAGGTGGCGATGCTCGTCAATCCAGGCCTTGAAGTTGAAAGCGCTCAAACGTCCCATGGGTCCCCTCCTCGCAATGATGCCGTCAGGTTTGGCTGGATCGCGCCGCACCTCAAGAAAAAATCCGGTATGCGCCTCAAAGATGCGCGAAATATTCCGCCTGTTCCCAGTCCGAGATATGGCCAAGATAGCGCGCCCACTCCGCCCGCTTCAGGGTCAGGAGCCAATCTGTGACCTCGTCCGATAGCGCCGCACGCAGGGTGTCGGACGTATCCAATGCATCGATCGCGTCGCCGAGTGAGACCGGGAGCGCGGGCGCTTCACCGCCATAAGGATCGCGCATCGCTGGCGGAGGATCCTGTGCCGCACGCACCCCGGCGAGACCACAGTGAATTTGTGCGGCAAAGGCCAGGTACGGATTGGCGGCGCTGTCCGGCAGGCGGTTTTCAATCCGCGATGCGTGGTCAGTTGCGGCGGTGATGACGCGCACCATGGCACCGCGATTGTCAACGCCCCACCCGATGCGATTTGGGGCCAGTTGATGCGGCACGAAACGTTTGTAACTGTTGACGGTCGGGTTGGTCAGCACGCAGGCCGCGCGGGCATGGGCCAGCAGGCCGGCAGTCCAACAGGCGGCGGTTTGCGTCAGGGTTTCGCCCTCGGGCATAAACAGATTGCGGCCCTTTGCATCGCTGAGACTTTGGTGAATATGCCATCCGTTTGCCGCCGCATTGGGCAGCGCGGGCTTGGGCATGAAGCTGGCCAACAGCCCGTCCTGCGCGCAGATTTCGCGGGCGAGCATGCGAAAATTGACCGCCATTTCAGCCACGTCGCCGGGGGTGCCCGGGGCGAAGGTGAACTCGAACTGGGACGGCCCCATCTCGACCTCGACAGACCGGACGTCCATCGCCATGTCCTGCGCCGCCCGGCGGATGCGGTCCAGAATACGCTCAACCTCGGCGTAACGCGTTTCGGTCAGGTACTGGTAGCCTTGGGTGGTGTTCTCGACCTGCGGAGGAGTGCCGGGCATTGTCGCATGCGCCGGATCGAGCATTGGGTCCAGGACGCGGTAAATCTGGAATTCGACTTCCAGCCCGAAAGTGGCGGTCAATCCCGTCTCGGACCCCTCGTCGGCCAGGGCCACCTCGGAGCGGTTCAGGATCGCACGGGAGGATACCGGGATCGGCGCGCCGTCAAGACGGTACACATCGCAGTGGATCATCGCGGAATGGGCAGACCACGGCAGAACTTTGAAACTGGTACGGTCGAGGCGCAGCAGAACATCCGCAGCCCCCTGCATCGGGGCGCTGCTCCCTGCCCAAACCGGGAAGGCCGTGCGATGAGAGATGTCCTTGAGAAGCAGGGTCGAAGGGACGCGAATACCATTTTCCAGCGCGCCGGGCAGCGCAGGCGCGGTGATGACTTTGCCACGCAGAATGCCGTGCGGATCGGTGAAGACGACGCGGATCGTCTCGATGCCCTCCGCCTTGACGCGCGCGAGTATATCTTTCGCCGTCAAACGCTTGCGCCCCCGACTGTCGCGTTCCATGGGCAGGCGCTGCGGCGGGCTGCGTCCGCAGCCTCACTGGCCGCGACCCAGTCATCATCCGGCGCGATCGCATCGTTGCTGAGCGGGCCCTGGATCGCCTCTGTCCCGCCGTTCTGCATCTTCAACGCCGCTGCATCGCCCGCCTCGACCCTGGCAATCGCGGCCCGCAACAGTCGGCGATATGTGATGATGCCCACATCGGTCCTGCCAAGATGTTCGACCCGCCGGTCCTGTATCCGGCCCATCGATTCCACAGCCCACTGGTCGTGGACGTTGATGTCCAGACCCATGCCTGTGTAGGTCATTTTTCCCTGCTCTTCAGCGTCATAGCCGTAGTTGTTGCGCGCATTCTTACGCGGCGCATAATCGGGCGAGACGATGCTCCTCCAGCCGTTGGTCGCGCATCTTCGTCTTGTCGACCGGGGCCGCGAAGGACGTGAACATCGAATACCAATAGCACGTCTCGTCATCCACGGGGACATGCCATTGGGTGATCGTCATCTCCCGGCTCATGGGGATGCAGATCGCTTGCGGGAAAATCTGATTGGTGACCCGTACGTGGGTCCGGCCATCATCCATATGGCGCAGCGCGGTGAGCTTGAGGCCGTAGTCCGTCTCGGCCACTGTTATGTCCGGGCGCGGATACTCACGGAGCAGCCTGGTCATCGGAATTTCGGTGTCGCCCGCCTTGTCGCGGAATTGCTTGCCGTAGCTGTCCGCCGGGTCCTCGTCCTGCAAAAAGCGGTGCAGAAATGACGCGTGAGCCGGATCAATCCCCACTTCCATCGCCTGCAACCAGTTACACTCCCACAGCCCCTTGAACGCGAAGACGTGAGTTTCAGGCGCACGAAAGCAGTCAAAATCGGCGAACGGCGGCGGCGTGCCGTCGCCCATATAGGCCCAGATAATGCCGTTGCGTTCCTGCACCGGATAGGCCACTGCCTTGATTTGGCTGGCCATTTGGGAGTTCTCAGGCTCGCCCGGTTGCTCAACACATTGTCCCGCACAGTCGAAGTGCCAGCCGTGGAACGGGCAGCGCAAGCCGCTATCCTCCAATCGCCCGTATGCCAGATCCGCGCCACGGTGCGGGCAATGCCGCCCGATCAGCCCGAGTGTGCCACCCTCATCGCGAAACAGCACCAAGTCCTCGCCAAGCAGTTGCACCGGCACCACAGGACGCGCGCCGACCAGTTCATCGCTCAGCGCTGCGGGTTGCCAGTAGCGGCGCAGCACAGCACCGGCCGGCGCATCTGGACCAACACGGGTGATTTGATCATTCATCTCCTGGCTCATCATCTGCGCCGCTCCCAAATAGTGCGTTATACGCACAAAAGTTGACTTAATGATCATGCTGTGATGTTTTCTTGCTGTCAAACACTAGTGGTCCGAGATGTCGAAAACCCAATCCTCCACAGTCCTGAAAGGCCTCAGCGTGATCGCCGCGTTTGAAGGCACCCCGAGCTTGACCCTGGCGCAGATTGCACACCGTGCGGGCCTGGATCGATCAACCGCGCGGCGTTTGACACTTACGCTGGTCGCTGCGGGGTGGGTCACGCAGGCGGGTCGGTCCTTCGCTTTGGCCCCCCGTGTCCTCCGACCAGCGGGGGCCTTCCTGCAGGCAGGTAACTTCGGGCGCGCGGTCCAACCAATCCTCAACAGCCATGCCAAATCACTCGGCGGAGAAATCAGCCTTGCCCTGCGCGATGCCGACGTCGCCGTATATGTCGCCCACTCTGCAAGGCCCGGTGCGCGCGTCTCACTGGGTCTTACCGTTGGCTCTGTCCTGCCGCTTGAGACGACGGCCATTGGCCAGGTCCTCCTTGGCAGTGCGAAGCCCGCTCAGGTCGTGCGCGGGGCCTATGAGCCGGGTGTTTGCGGCATCGCCGTGCCCATCGGCCCCTCCGATGCACCGAATGCCGCGCTTGGCGCCACCCTGCCCCTTGCGCTGCCGGAACTGGAGTTGCGTCTCGATACAGCGCTTGCCGCCCTGCAAATGGCCGCCGCTGACTTACGCGATGTCCCGGGCCTGTGTGAACCGTCGGTCATCCGAACGTGACCTCAACTTGATCACTTGCTATTTGAGACCAAAAGTCTCAAATTCAGCCAAACAAGAGCCTTACCATCCGCGCGCTTTGGTCCTATGGCCGTGCTGGCATGAGCTGCTCTAACTCGCACAGTACTGCGGCTCGGGAGGGGACAACACGATGGCACAACCCACATTAGATCTGTCGCCAAAGGTCTCTGACGAGATCCGCAAAACCACCTGTTACATGTGCGCCTGCCGATGTGGGATAAACGTGCATCTGAAAGAGGGAAAGGTCGCGTATATCGAAGGCAACCGCGACCACCCCGTCAACAAGGGTGTGCTGTGTGCCAAGGGGTCCGCGGGCATCATGCAGGTCAACGCGCCGTCGCGTCTGAAGGCTCCTTTGAAACGCACGGGCCCGCGCGGGTCGGGTGAGTTTGAGGAGATCAGCTGGGAAGAGGCCTACACGATCGCCGAAGGCTGGCTGCGACCGATCCGGGAAAAAGCCCCCGAGAAACTTGCATTTTTCACCGGTCGCGATCAGTCACAAAGCTTCACCTCCATGTTCGCCCAATCGTTCGGGACGCCGAATTACGCAGCCCACGGCGGGTTCTGCTCCGTCAACATGGCCGCCGCCGGCATCTACACCATGGGTGGCGCATTTTGGGAATTCGGGCAGCCCGACTGGGACCACACCAGGCTGTTCATGTTGTTTGGTGTGGCCGAGGATCACGACAGCAACCCGATCAAGATGGGTCTGGGGAAGATCAAGGCGCGTGGTGCAAAGGTTATCGGCGTCAATCCTATTCGTTCCGGTTACAATGCCGTGGCGGATGAATGGGTCGGAATCACGCCCGGTACCGATGGCCTGTTCATCCTCGCCATGGTGCATTGCCTGATGAAGGCCGGGAAAATCGACCTCGATTACCTCGCCCGTTTCACCAATGCCCCCGTTCTGGTTGACGCCGATACCGGCCTCCTGCTCCGCGACAAGGACGGTAAAGAACTGGTCATGGATCGCGTCACCGGCAAACCGACCGCGTTCGACAAAAAGGGTGTCCAACCCGACCTCTCCGCCACCCACAGTGACGGCCACAAACCGGTCCTCCACCTGATGGCCGAGCGTTACATGTCGGATGACTATTCGCCTGAGGCCGTGGCCGAGCGCTGTGGTATCCCTGCGAAACGCATCCGCGCCATCGCGGCTGAGCTCGCCCGCGTGGCATTTGAGGACTCGTTCGAGCTTCCCATCGAGTGGACCGATTTCCGGGGCGAGACGCACAAAAGCATGACCGCGCGCCCCGTCTCCATGCACGCCATGCGCGGGATTTCCGCCCACGCCAACGGCTTTCAGACCTGCCGCGCGTTGCACGTCCTCCAGATCATGCTCGGCACGGTCGAGGCTCCCGGCGGCTTCCGCTTCAAGCCGCCCTACCCAAAGCCCGCCACCGCGCACCCCAAACCGCACCGCAAGGTGACCGTGAACACACCGCTTGACGGCCCGCATCTGGGGTTCGTCCACGGGCCGGAGGATCTGGTCCTCAAGGACGACGGTTCCGCCGTTCGCATCGACAAGGCCTTTACCTGGGAAAACCCGATGTCCGCCCATGGCCTCATGCATATGGTGATCTCCAACGCCCATGCTGGCGATCCATACAAGATCGACACGTTGTTCATGTACATGGCGAACATGTCGTGGAACTCGTCGATGAACACCGGCGGCGTGATCAAGATGCTGACCGACAAGGACGATACGACAGGCGAATACATCATTCCCCACATCATCTACTCCGATGCCTACTCCTCGGAAATGGTCGCCTATGCCGACCTGATCCTGCCCGACACGACCTATCTTGAGCGCCACGATTGCATCTCGCTGCTGGATCGCCCGATCTGCGAGGCAGACGGCCTGGCCGACGCGATCCGCTGGCCGGTGATCGAGCCAGACCGGAACGTCAAGGGTTTTCAGTCGGCCCTCTGCGATCTTGGAGCGCGCCTCGGTTTGCCCGCCTTCACCAACGACGACGGCACTCAGAAATACGCCGATTACGCCGACTACATCGTCAACCACCTGCGCAAACCGGGAATTCGGCCCGCTGGCCGGTTGGCGTGGCGAGAACGGAGATCAGTATGGGCGCGGCGATCCCAACCCCGATCAGCTGAACCAATATATCGAAAACGGCGGCTTCTTCCACGCCGAGGTCCCGACGCCCGCCTCCTACATGAAGCCCTGGAACATGGCATACCAGAAGTGGGCCGTCGAAATGGGCCTGATGGATGCACCCACGCCCTACCTGTTCTCCCTCTATGTGGAACCGATGCAGAAGTTCCGCCGCGCCGCCGAAGGTCACGGCGATATCCAGCCTCCAGACCACCTGCGCGCGCGCGTGGCCGAGAACATGGACCCGCTGCCGTTCTGGTCCGACCCGGCCCCCGCCAGTCACGGTAACGACTTCCCCATCACCGCGCTGACCCAGCGCCCGATGGCGATGTACCACTCCTGGGGCACGCAAAATGCGTGGCTGCGGCAACTTCACGGCCACAATCCGCTCTACCTGCCCACACAGCTCATGCGATCCAACGCCCTCAAAGACGGCGACTGGGCTCGGGTCACCTCACCGCACGGCGAGATCATCGTGCCGGTGATGGAAATGGCTGCGCTCAATGAAAACACCGTCTGGACCTGGAACGCCATCGGCAAACGCAAGGGCGCATGGGCCCTGGACAAGGACGCGCCCGAAGCCACCAGGGGCTTCCTGCTCAACCATCTGATCCACGAGCTCCTGCCCCCCAGGGGCGACGGCCTCAGATGGACCAACTCGGACCCCGTCACTGGCCAGGCCGCGTGGTTCGACCTCAAGGTCCGGATCGAAAAAGCGCCCGCCCAAACGGAATCCCAACCCGCCCTGCCGCCGATCAAATCCCCCGTCCCCCAAGGCCCTAAAAACCTCGCGTGGAAGGTTGGCAAATGAACCGCCGCAGGCGCAGCTCCAACCTTCATCTTGCCCAGACAACTCCGGGGAGCGCGATGGGCTGGTCCCTCGCATTGGTCGATGCGCCGCAGACGCAGCGAAACACCTATCACAGCGAGGCACCCCAATGACCCAACTCCCCCCGCCATCGCCAAAGAAACTCGGCCTCGTCATCGACCTCGACACCTGTGTCGGCTGCCACGCCTGTGTGATCTCCTGCAAAGGCTGGAATACCGAAAACTACGGCGCGCCGCTGTCAGACCAGAACGCCTATGGAGCCACCCCCGCCGGTACGTTCCTCAACCGCGTCCATTCCTATGAGGTCACGCCGCTGGCGACCTCGACCAAGCCACATCCGGCGGCGCAAACCATCCACTTCCCGAAATCCTGCCTGCACTGCGAAGACGCTCCCTGCGTCACCGTCTGTCCCACCGGAGCCTCCTACAAACGCGCCGAGGACGGCATCGTACTGGTCAACGAGGCAGACTGCATCGGCTGCGGGCTATGCGCCTGGGCCTGTCCCTACGGCGCACGGGAACTCGACGCCGAGGCAGGCGTGATGAAGAAATGCACCCTTTGCGTCGACCGGATCTACAACGAAAACCTGGAAGAAGTGGACCGCGTCCCGACCTGCGTGCGCACCTGCCCCGCCGGCGCGCGCCACTTCGGAGATCTGGGCGACCCGGACAGTGCCGTCAGCCAGCTGGTGGCAGAGCGTGGCGGCATTGACCTGATGCCCGAGCAAGGCACAAAGCCCGTCAACCAGTACCTGCCCCCCCGTCCCAAGGACGAGATGCAGGACGTCGACATCCTCGCCCCCTATCTGGAGCCCGTGGCCGAGAACCCCGGCGGCTTCATCGGCTGGCTCGACAAAGCTCTCGACAAACTGCCGACGAAGGGAGCCTGACCATGCATCCCGCCCCCTCCGTCATCATCTTCACAACGCTCTCCGGTCTCGGCTTCGGCCTGCTGATCTTTCTCGGCCTCGGCATGCCCGCCGTGACCGGCATGACAGCGTTCCTCTTCTTCGCCATCGCCTACGTGCTGGCGGTCGGGGGCCTCGCCGCCTCCACCTTCCACCTCGGCCACCCGGAACGCGCGTGGAAAGCCTTCTCGCAATGGCGCACGTCATGGCTGTCACGAGAAGGCATCTGCGCCGTCGCGGCCCTTCTGGTCATGGCGCTCTACGGCGCGGGCCTTGTTTTCTTCTCCGCCCAATGGGTGATCCTGGGCTGGCTCGGCGCGGTCCTGTCGCTGGCAACCGTCTTCACGACATCCATGATCTACGCCCAGATGAAAACCGTCCCGCGCTGGCACATTCCCTGGACGCCCGCGTATTTCCTGACGCTGTCACTGGCGGGCGGAGCCCTCCTCGCAGGACAGGTCACAATGGCCATTGTGCTGCTGGCGCTCGCCGCCGTCATTACCGTGGCCACATGGATCATCGGTGACAGCCAGTTCGCCAAATCCGGCACGGATATGGAGACCGCCACGGGCCTTGGCGGCATCGGCCGCGTCAAAGCCTTCGAGCCGCCCCACACCGGCACCAATTACCTGATGCGCGAATTCATCCACGTCGTAGGCCGCAAACACAGCCTCAAACTGCGCATCATCGCGGCCGCGTTGGCCTTCGGCCTCCCGGTGATCCTGCTGCTCCTGCCGTTCAGCCACTGGATCGTGCTCGTCGCCGTGCTCAGCCACCTCACCGGGGTCGCCGTTGCCCGCTGGCTGTTCTTCGCCGAGGCCGAGCATGTGGTGGGGCTGTACTACGGGAAGCGTTAGCCCCCCAAAAAACGCCCCCAAAGTGTGCCCGCCCGAACCTGGCCACATCTTATCAAGGCCGCCAACAGGCCCGACCACGCAACCGGCTAGCCGTCGCGATCTCCATCGGCGACGGTGTCTTCCCGGTCCAATTTACCGGTCAAGCTACGAAACAACGGCTTTACCGCCAGAATCGCCAGAACCAGCCCCGTCGCCAGAATGGCAGTCGACAGCAGGCCAAGACCGACCGTGATCCCGATTCCGGCCGCGGCCCAGATGGTCGCAGCCGTCGTCATCCCCTGAACGGTGTGGCTGGACCTGATGAACATGATCGCACCCGCCCCCAGAAATCCGATACCCTGGATTCCGCCCTGGATCACCCGGGACAGATCCCCGATCTCCATTCCGGCCTGAACCGGCCCGATCATGAAGATCGCCCCCCCGACGGACACAAGCATGTGGGTCCGTACCCCGGCGCTGATCGATCTCCGCTCGCGTTCATATCCCAGCACACCGCCGAGGGCTGCCGCTACGATGATGCGCAGCGCAACCATGGTCATGACGGAAAGGTCGGGAATATCCGAGAATTCCACGGCAATCGCCTGCCAGATGTCCTGCCACATCGCCTCGGTCCTCTCATGACTGCGCATCCATATCGACATTGGATAGGATGGACATGGTCGGAAATCCAGCGGGCGCACAGCCACGAGATGTCGCGCCTGATCAGCCGCCCGGCCCTCCCCTCGCCAGATCGCGGCAAGCCCCGCCCGGATCGGAGCATTGCTCATGATGATCCCTTGTTAGTTACAAAAGCAACCACTACCCTCCGCCCAACGTCACCTGGAGGCCACCCATGAACGTCCAGCACACTGCCCATCCCCTCACCCAGGCCCCCTCCCTCCCCGGCCCGCACGCGGGCTACATGCCCGGGCTCAGTAATGATTTCGAGACGGAGGCGCTCCCCGGTGCCCTGCCCCAGGGCATGAACTCGCCCCAGAAGGTCAGCTACGGCCTCTACGGCGAGCAGCTCTCCGGCACCGCATTCACCCACGAACGCCCCGAGCGGACATGGTGTTACCGCATCCGCCCCTCGGTCAAACACTCGCATCGCTATACGAAGATCACTCTGCCCTACTGGAAATCCGCACCAAACGTGGACCCGGACGTCACGTCTCTCGGCCAATACCGCTGGGATCCGGTGCCCCTGCCCTCAAGTAGCGAAGCGATAGGGCTTGATAAGTCTTCGGACGCGGCCCTGACCTGGCTCACGGGCATGCGGACCATGACCACGGCGGGCGACGTCAACACGCAGATCGGCATGGCGTCACACATCTATCTTGTCACCCAATCCATGCAGGATGCCTACTTCTACTCCGCCGATAGCGAACTCCTCGTCGTCCCCCAGGAAGGCCGCCTGCGCTTTTGCACTGAACTGGGTATCATCGACGTCGCGCCTCAGGAAATTGCCCTCCTGCCCCGTGGTCTCGTCTACCGGGTCGAGGTTCTCGACGGACCCGCCCGCGGCTTTGTGTGCGAAAACTACGGCCAGAAGTTTGAGCTTCCGGGCCGCGGCCCCATCGGTGCGAACTGCATGGCCAACCCGCGCGACTTCAAGGCCCCCGTCGCCGCGTTCGAGGACCGCGAGGTGCCGTCCACCGTTACGATCAAATGGTGCGGCCAGTTTCACGAGACACAGATCGCGCAATCGCCGCTGGACGTTGTGGCATGGCACGGCAACTACGCGCCCTACAAATACAACCTCAACACCTACTGCCCGGTGGGTGCGGTCCTGTTCGACCACCCCGATCCGTCGATTTTCACGGTCCTCACCGCGCCCTCGGGGCAGCCCGGAACCGCCAACATCGATTTCGTGCTGTTCCGCGACCGCTGGATGGTGGCCGAGGATACGTTCCGCCCGCCGTGGTACCACAAGAACATCATGTCCGAGTTGATGGGCAACATTTACGGCCAGTATGACGCCAAACCCAAGGGCTTCGTGCCCGGCGGCATGAGCCTGCACAACATGATGCTGCCCCACGGTCCGGACGGCCCCGCGTTCGAGGCGGCCTCGACTATGAAGCTTGCCCCGCACAAGCTGGAAAACACGATGTCGTTCATGTTCGAGACGCGGTTTCCCCAGCACCTCACCAGATTTGCGGCGAACGAGGCTCCGCTGCAGGATGATTACATCGACTGCTGGACCGGACTGGAGAAGAAATTCGACGGAACACCGGGCGGGACATCGGGCGGGACTTCGGGCAGGAAATGACGATAACGGACCGGAGTTCTCATCGCCCTGGTGAGTGTGGTGACAACAGCCGCGCCCGCCGCAGTGAACTACGTCTCGTTCCGTGCCGGGGCGCGCGGAGGGGTCGGAGGCGTATGACGCTGATCCCCTATTTCTGCTGGCGCGCCACCACACCCTTTCGGGCGCCTGCAACGCTGGATCTCAACGGCATCGCCAACCGGACGCGAGCATCTGAACTGATCGCGGGCGCGCTACGGACGGACGACGGCAAGGCCGGGAACCCACGCGCAGGCCTGTCCGCATCCTTGCAGCTTCAACACTCGTTGCGGCAGTCAATCACCTGGTCAACAATCTGCGCGTGGTGGAGCAGTTTGCGTCCTGAAACCTTTCGCTCCTCACACGCCCCGCCCCGCCCGACCCCAAGGAACCCGCGCCGATGACCGACCTCAAACGCTCTTGGCTCGAAAGCGCAAACTCAGCCGACACCGAATTTCCGCTCAACAACCTGCCCTACGGTGTGTTTTCCGTGGGCGACGGCGATCTGCGATGTGGTGTGGCCATCGGCGACCGGATCGTGGACGCCACGGGGCTGGAACGCGCAAACATCCTGCGTGCCGATCCGGATGCAGACGTGCTGGACGCGCCATACTGGAATGATTTCATGGAATTGGGCCCCGTCGCCTGGTACGCATATCGTCAGGTCTTCTCCCTGATGCTGACGGAAGGCATGGACGAAGACGTGCAGGACAAGGTGATGGCCTACTCGGTGCCCATGGCCAAAGCGGCCCTGCACATGCCGTTCAAAGTGGCCGAGTATACTGACTTCTACGCCGGCCGCCACCACGCCACCAACGTCGGCACAATGTTTCGGGGCGCGGAAAACGCCCTGCCTCCGAACTGGCTGCACATGCCCATCGGCTACAACGGCCGCGCGTCCTCCGTCGTCGTTTCCGGCACGGCTATCCGCCGCCCCTGGGGCCAACTGAAGTCTCCGGACCACGACACCCCGATCTTTGCGCCAAGCCGTCGTTTCGACATGGAGCTGGAACTCGGCGCCATCGTCGGGACCGCCTCCGAGGGCCCTCTCACCGTCGATCAGGCCCACGAGAATATCTTCGGCTACGTCCTTCTCAACGATTGGTCCGCCCGCGACATTCAGGCCTGGGAATACCAGCCCCTCGGACCGTTCCAGGCCAAAGCCACCGCAACCACGATCTCGCCCTGGATCGTCTCGGCGCGGGCACTCAAACCGTTCCGCAAAGCCACGCCACCGCGCGACCACGCGCTCCTGCCGCACCTCCGGGACACGACCCCGATGAACCACGACATCTCGCTGTCCGTCACTCTGAACGGCGAACAGATCGCTCGCACCAACGCGGATGAACTCTATTACTCCTCCGCCCAACAACTGGCCCACCACGCCACCGCCGGCAGCCCGATGCGCACCGGCGATCTGCTTGGCTCCGGCACCATCTCAGGCCCCGCAAAAGAAAACCGCGGCTCCCTGCTCGAACTCTCCTGGGGCGGCAAAGAACCCTTCGCCCTGCAAACCGGCGAGACACGCACCTTCCTTCAGGACGGCGACATCCTCGCACTCCACGGCGCATCCAAGGGCGATGGCTACCAGATCGGCTTCGGCCCCTGTGTCGGCCAGGTCCTCCCGGCCCACAAGGACCCGTTCGCTCCCTGATCACGCACCTCGCTTCCCTTCATCTTGCCAAGTACAACTCATCCGCATGCGCCGCCACAGGCGCTGCCCTCAAGGACAAAATACCATGGCCAAAGCTCCCGCATCCCCCAAACCCTTTGCCTCCCAGGGCGACATGACCGAGAAGACCATCACCTTCGATGAAGTCGGACCCGGTCTGTACGCTTTCACCGCCGAGGGCGACCCGAATTCCGGCGTCATCATTGGCGATGACAGCGTGATGATCGTCGAGGCGCAGGCCACGCCCCGCCTCGCCCGCAAAGTCATTGAAAAAGTCCGCTCCGTCACCGACAAACCTATCTCCCACGTAGTGCTCACCCACTACCACGCCGTCCGCGTCCTCGGCGCCTCCGCCTATGACGCCGACCAGATCATCATGTCCGACACGGCACGCTCGATGGTGGTTGAGCGCGGCCAGGAGGATTGGGACAGCGAATTCCAACGCTTCCCGCGCCTGTTTGAGGGACACGAGTCGATCCCCGGCCTCACCTATCCCACCACCACATTCTCCAACGCCATGACCGTCTACCTCGGCCACCGCCGCATCGACATCTCCCACATCGGCCGCGCCCACACCGCTGGCGACGCCGTCATTCACGTGCCGGATGCCAATGTTCTGTTCACCGGGGACATCGTCGAAGACCACTCGGCCTGCTACTGTGGCGATGGCCACTTCGCGGACTGGGGCAACACACTGGACCGCATCGCCGCCTTCCACCCCGGCGCCATCGCACCGGGCCGAGGCGGCGCGCTCATCGGCGAGGACGCCGTCGCCCGCGCCATCGCCTCCACCCGCGACTTTGTGGACAGCACTTACCAACCCGCCGCCCGCGTGGCCGCGCGCAATGGCACTCTCAAAGACGCATGGGACGCCGTCCGCGAGGTCTGCGATCCGAAGTTCGCCGGTTACGCCATCTACGAGCACTGCCTGCCCTTCAACGTCGCCCGCGCCTTTGATGAGGCTCGCGGCATCACCCACCCCCGCATCTGGACCGCCCAACGCGACATCGAAATGTGGGACCAACTGCAAGGCTAATCCGTAGGGCGGGATTTATCCCGCCTCACCCGTAGACCGGGCCTTGGCCCGGACACCCGCAAAAGGACACGCCCCATGGTCGGCGCCACCTACGCCCTCGCCCACAAACTCTATCCCTACGCCCCTGTGCCCGACCAGCAACGCGTCGCGCATCACCCCGTCATCATCATCGGCGGCGGTCCCATAGGCCTGGCCACCGCCCTTGACCTCGCGCTGAAAGGCACTCCAGCGCTGATCCTCGATGATCATGATGGCGTGGGCCAGGGCTCCCGCGCGATCTGTTTCGCCAAACGCACGCTGGAGATCGCCGACCGCCTCGGCGCGGGCGCGGCAATGCGCAACAAGGGCGTGGTCTGGAATGTCGGCCGCGTCTTCCACGGCGAAACCGAAATCTACGACTTCAACCTGCTGCCCGAAGACGGCCACCGCAATCCCGCCTTCATCAACCTGCAACAACCCTACGTCGAAAAATTCCTGGTCGAGGCCGTGCGCATCGCGCAGTCAAAATCGCAACCCATTGAAATCCGAGGAAGAAATGAAGTGCTCAAGGTTGAGCAGGACAAAAATGCCGTCACGCTGACCATCGACACCCCCGATGGGCCCTACCAGGCCACCGCCGACTACGTCATTGCCTGCGACGGCGCACGCTCGCCCACCCGCGACATGCTTGGCCTCGATTTCGAAGGCCGCGTGTTCGAAGACAATTTCCTGATCGCAGATGTGCACATGACCGCGCCCTTCCCGACAGAGCGCTGGTTCTGGTTCGAGCCGCCCCTCAGCGCCAAACCTCAATCCGCCCTGCTGCACAAGCAGCCCGATGACGTCTGGCGCATTGATTTCCAGCTCGGCTGGGATATTGATCGCGACGCTGAACTCGCCCCCGAAAAGATCCGTCACCGCATTGATGAATTCTTGCCCCAGGGCACTGACTACGATGTCGTCTGGACCTCGATCTACACCTTCCAGTGCCGCCGCATGAAGCACTTCCGCCACAACCGCGTCCTCTTTGCCGGAGACGCCGCCCACCAGGTCTCGCCGTTCGGTGCGCGCGGCGCCAACTCCGGCCTCCAGGACGCCGACAACCTCGCGTGGAAACTCGACCTCGTCCTGAAAGGCCACGCCCCCGAGACCCTTCTGGACACCTACCACGCGGAACGCGCCTACGCGGCAGATGAGAATATTCTCAATTCAACCCGCGCCACCGACTTCCTGACGCCCAAATCCGAGATCTCCAAACTCTTTCGCAACGCCGTTCTGACCCTCGCCAAGACCCAGCCCTTCGCGCGCGCCTTGGTGAATTCAGGCCGCCTCTCCACGCCGTCCACTTACCCGACCAGTACCCCCGACACTCTGCCGGATGCCCCGCAAGGAACCCGCCCCGGCTCGCCTTGCCCCGATGCGCCGGTGCTGGGTGGCTACCTGCTCGACGACCTGAAAGGCCAGTTCACCGTCCTCGCCATCAACACCGCCGTGCCACCCCGGCCCAAAGCATCCGGCCTCCGCCTCAACACCATTCACCTCTACGGCCCCGGCGTCTCGCAAACCCTGCGCGACCGCTACCTCGGCGACGCGCCACAGGCCGTCTACCTGATCCGCCCGGATCAACACGTGGCCGCCCGCTGGGACACTGCCACAACGTCCCAGATTCTCGACGCCCTCCTCACCGCAACAGGCTACCCATGACCCTCAATACAGATCCAAATATCCCCGATCCCGATGGCTTCTACGACGACCTCCTCGCCGCCCATGCCGACCTCACGAAACCGCAATCCGACGCCTTCAACGCGCGCCTGATCCTGATCCTCGCCAACCATATCGGAAACCGCGACACCCTTCGCGAAGCCCTGCGAGCCGCCGGCGCCTGACCGGGGCCGTCACGCGCTGCCGCTGAGAATTCACACCACCAGATCCAGGAAATTGCTACATCAGATGCGCAAAATCCGGATGCGCCGCAAAGCGCCACTTTCGCAGCGGCCCGGCCATGACGTTCAGATAATACATCTCAACCCCGTACGGCGCGCCACACGGATGATGCCCGCGCGGAACCAGCACCACGTCCCCGTCGCCCACGGCCATCGTCTCATCCAGGCCGCCATCCTCGGTGAACACCCGCTGTACCCCGAACCCCGCAGCAGGGTTCAGCCGGTGATAATACGTCTCTTCCAGATGCGTTATCCGAGGGTAATCATCCTCGTCATGCCGGTGTGGGGGATAGCTGGACCAATGGCCCGCGGGCGTGAATACCTCGGTGACCAGCAAACTGTCGGCCACGTCGCGGCCCTCCATCGCGATGTTGTGGATATGGCGCAGATTGGTGCCCTCGCCCCGGTCCTCCATCACGATCCCGTCCGGCCCCAATACCTGCGCGTCGCGCCCGTCGTCACCGGGCGCAGAGCACACCGCCAACACGCAGTCACTGTCGCCCACGGCCTCCCAGATGACGCCCGCAGGGACGTAGAGACACGCGGGCGGTGTCTTCTCGAAAACGCTCATTCGCATGCCCATGACACCATAGTCGGTGCCTCCCGCCGACAGCCGCACGCGGCCTTCCACGACGACCAGGATCACTTCTCGCCCCGCCACCCCGCCGGAGGCCGTTTCTCCCGCGCCCAAGCGCCACAGATCAAAGCCCACATAGGTCCACCCCGCAGCCTCAGGCGTGATCGCATGCACCTGTCCGGACGCAGCTTCCGGTTTCCACAGTAAATCTGCCATTATCCCCTCCGCCGCGCCGCAAGCGCGTCCAATTCCGCATCAAACTGCTCGGGCGTCATCGCCGCGTTCAATGCGCGCCGAAACAATTGCGCCATTGTCTCGGGGGCCAGCCCGCCCACAGGCGGATCACGGTCCAGAGACGTCGGGAACGCATAGCCCTCCGCGGCCGCCGCGATCACTGCGTCGCGCCGGTCAGGCATCCGCTGCACCACAGGATATAACCTCCGGCACATCGCGTCCCGATCCACCACTTCCATCGCGCGCCCGAAGGCCGAGGAGACCTGCACCAGATTCGCCAGCCGCCCGACGTCCGCCGTGACATTCGCCCCCGCCCCGTTCAACAGCGCCGGATTGAAGAACACCATATCGCCCTTTCGCAATGGAAGCTGCACGCAGTGCTCCTCGAAGAACGCCGCAATCTCCGGACGGTGGTAGGCAAGATAGCCGCCCTCCAGCTTTTGCGAATACGGCAACAGCTTTGTCGGACCCGTCTCCACCGGCATATCGCAGTGGGCGATCGCGCCCTGTAACGTCAGGGCCGCCGTCAGGTCATGGGCATGGGCGGGGTAGAGCGCCGCGCGCTCCGGGGGCATGAAGCCCAGATGATAGTCACGATGTGCCGTCTGCGCTGCGCCGCCCGGATGAACCAGATTGACCTGCGCCGTCATCTGATACCCCGGCCCGAGCCACGCCTCGCACACCGCATCCATCGCCGGGTTTGCGTGATAGCGCGCAAACACGTCCGGATCGGCCTTGCACAGCTTCTCCAACGCATTCCAGATCCTTGAGTTCGCCCCCGCAGGCGCGAAGTGATCCGCCTTGGCCGTCGCCGCCTCCGCATCGATGATCCGGTGGAAGATCGCGCTGGCCGCGTCGATGGCCTCCAAGTCCGGGCAACCGCCGGTCATCATCAGGACGCCCGGTCCCTGGCCCAGGACCCAGGCCCATTCCGCCATCAGCGCGCGGCGGACCTCGCCAGACAGAGCGCCGGGACGTGCGGTCATATCGTAGACCGGCACAGAGCGCCGGATCTCCGCCGCGCCGGGCACCTCCTCCGCCAATAGCGTCGTCGCGGTCAGCGCGCGCAGCGCCGCGAGCGTTCCGCTTTCCCTGTCATAATAGCCGCTCACACGGTCCCCCCGAGGGACCCCTCCAACTGCGCCAACTCCTGACCGCCCGCCATCAGGTCCTGCAACTCTTCCGGCGTGATCTCGCCCTTCTGCGCGGTGCCAAGCGTCTTGCCCCGGTTCAGCACCGTGAACCTGTCACCCACCGCCAGCGCGTGGCGCACGTTGTGGGTAATGAACACAACCCCGATGCCCGCCTTGCGGACCCGGTCAACCGTCGCCAGCACATTGGAGGTTTGCCGCACGCCCAGGGCAGACGTCGGCTCATCCAGTATCAGGACCTTCGCGCCAAAATACACCGCGCGCGCGATGGCAACGGTCTGACGCTCGCCGCCGGACAGCGTCCCGACCGCCTGATCGGGCGAGCGCAGGTTGATGCCCATCTTCTTCATTTCCGACATCGTGGTGGAATTCGCCTTGTCGAAATCAATCATCCCGAAGCGTTTCACCGGCTCCCGGCCCATCCAGAAGTTGCGGGTGACGCTCATCAGCGGGATCATCGCAAGATCCTGGTAAACCGTGGCAATGCCCGCCTCCATGCTGTCGCGCGGCGAGTTGAAGTTCATCTCCCTGCCCTCAAACATGATCTTGCCCGCGGTGGGCTTGTGCACGCCCGACATCGTCTTGATGAAGGTCGATTTCCCCGCGCCATTGTCGCCCAGCAGGCAATGGCATTCGCCCGCCCTGACGTCGAACGACACGCCGCTCAACGCGATCACCGGGCCGAAATGCTTTTCGATATTCTCCATATGCACCAATACATCTGACATCAGCGCTCTCCCGTGATGATGCGGCGGATATAGGTGTTCAGGACCACCGCAAAGAGCAGGATGATGCCGAGGAACACCCGGAACAGACTGCTTTCGACGTCCGCGAAAAACAGGCCCTGCTGCACGACGCCAAAGATCAGCGCGCCCAAAGCCGCGCCCATGACGGATCCATAGCCGCCGGTCAGCAATGCCCCCCCGATGACGACCGCAATGATCGCCTCGAATTCTTTCAGAATGCCCCGATCCGCCGCGGCGGACCCGAACTCGAACACCTGCAGGCAGGCGAAAACGGTGGAGCAGAACGCCGTGGTCATGAACATGGAGATCTTCACCCGGTTCACCGGGACGCCCACGTAGCGCGCCGCCTGGGCGTCACCGCCAGCGGCAAAAATCCAGTTGCCGAACTTGGTGCGGGTCAGGACCACGTGGCCCACGATCACCATGACCACGGCCCAGACCAGCAGCATCGGAATGCCCGAGATGACAGGCTCACCCTCTCGGGTACCGCGACTAAAGGTGTCGACCAGACCGATATCGGCGAACCACACGAACAGCCAGCCCGCAAGGTCGGTGTTGAAGATCGACGCCAGCCAGTCGCCCTCTGCCGCCTCCTCGATCCCTCCGATAATCGTGCGGGACTCGACCGTTTGCGGCACGAAGATCGTGAAGCCGCGCAGGATGAACAGGAACGCCAACGTCACGATGAAACTCGGCAATCCAGTGCGCACCACGATGAAGCCGTTGATCGCGCCGATGCTGAGGCAAATCGCAAAGGTGATCAGGATCGCGACCCACATCGGCAGCCCCCAGACCACGCCGAACATCGCGATGGAAATACCCGCGAACCCGATCATCGAGCCGACGGAGAGGTCGAATTCCCCCGCCACCATCAGCATGCACGCGCCCACGGCAATGATCATGAATTGGGCGCTGATCTGGCTCCAGTTCATGATGCCCTGGGCGTTGAACATGCCGCTGTCGCCCGCAAGGACGCCAAAGAAGGCAAACACGGCGATGACGCCGACGATCCCGCCCAGTTCCGGCCGGATCAGCCATTGGCGCAAACCGCCCGTCTTCTTGATGCGTTCGTCCTGCGTTGCTTGTGCCTCAGCCATGTTGTCCTCTTCCCGTGTTTACCCGTGTCTACAGAAAAGGGCAGGCAACGTCTCCGCCGCCTGCCCCAAAGATCAAACCGATCAGAGGTTTAGCGGTATTCGCCGGCCAGCGCTTCCACCAACTCTAGACCATCTGCGGTGATGAAACCGGGACCGGAGTTGATGTTGTTGCCGGGCAGAACGCCGTACCGGTGGTAGTTGCTCATCACAACAACCGGCAGATACGCCTGCAGGAACGGTTGCTGGTCGATGCCCCACTCGATCACGCCGTCGCGGATGCCCGCCACGATGTTCTCGCCCAGATCGAAGGTGCCGAAGTAGATGTCACCGGCAAGGCCAAGCTCTTCCAGCGCCAGGATCGTCGGATCGGCAGATGTCGGCCCGAGGGTCAGGATACCGTCCGTGTCAGGATTGGCGTTCAGATACGCCATGACCCGGTTCTGGATCTCCTGCGGGTCCTGGCCCGCGTCGATCATGCTCTCGCCCAGTTCCACGCCCAGACCGTCCGCGAAGCCAACGCAACGCTCGGCCACGACAGGGTTGGAGATCACGTGGTTCACACACAGGAAGCTGGTGACACCGTCGCCAGCGGCGCGCTGACCCGCGGCAAAGCCCGCGTCATACTCAGGCTGACCCACATACATCAGTGCGCCGACGTCGCGCGCCTGCGCAGGCGTGCCGGAGTTCATGATGATCACGTCGATGCCTGCGTCAACCGCCGCCCGGATGCTGTCGGACAGAACCGTCGGGTCAGCGAGCGTGGTGATGATGCCGTTGGGACCGGACGCCGCCGCCTGTTCGATCAAGCGCGCCATATCGGCGATGTCGCCAGTGGGCGGGTTGCGATATTCAACGTCCACGTCCATCTGCTCACCCGCGAGGGTCAGCGCGTTGCGGATCGTGTTCCACCAGCTGTCGCTGTCAGGGGCGTGGCTGACCAGCACATAACGCAGGCGCTCATGGCCCTCGGCAAAGGCCGCCGTGCCGCCCATCAGCGCGGTCGCCGCCACAGCCGTCACTGCGACGGTTTTGAAAAATGCGTTCATTGTATCCTCCCAAAAGGTCTCAGGCGGATCGAATGACCTCCGGAAAACCAATGGCCCTGTCCGCCTTGCGCAAAACCGTAGCGCCGAATCAAAATTATTGCAACCGGTTGCAAAATCGGTGGAATGGCGATTGAATTCCAACCCTTATATAGCCGCGGGGAATGAGGACAGACGCAATGGCTGTTACGTTGAAAGATGTGGCGATACGGGCAGGTGTCTCGGCATCGGCAGTGTCGCGCACTTTTACCAAGGGCGCCTCCGTCTCATCCAAGACCCGCGCCAAGGTGGAACGGGCGGCAAACGATCTGGGCTATTCGCCAAACGCGCTTGCGTCTTCACTGACGACCGGGCGCACGAAACTGATCGGTCTGGTCTCCAACAACTTTCACAACCCGCTGTTCCTGGAGGTTTTCGACCGCTTCACTCGTGGCCTTCAGGACCGTGGATTGCGCCCGCTTCTGGTCAATCTCAGCGATGAAGTGGACCCAATCTATTCCATCCGCATGATGCGCGAATACTCCGTCGATGGCGCAATCATTGCGTCCTCCACCCTTCCGCCCTCCTTTGCGGAAGCCTACCGCGCGGCGGGTATCCCTGTCGTTCACTCCTTTGGCCGCTACACCACCGCACCCCAGGTCCATGTCGTCGGCATCGACAACGTCGCCTGCGGCCGGATGGCCGGGGAAGCCCTGATCGCAAGGGGTTACAAGCGTGTCGCCTTTCTGGGCGGACCAGAGAATGCCACGTCGACCCAGGACCGCGCCCTCGGATTTCTGGGCGCCTTGCACGAACACCCCGAGATCCGGGTCTCGGTCAGCTATGCCAGCGCGTATTCCTTTGATGCCGGCCGGGTACAGATGACGAAGGTGCTGATGCAGGACCCGGCGGAGGCGTATTTTTGCGGCGATGACGTGCTGTCCGTCGGTGCGCTCAGTGCCGTGCGGGAGGCCGGATTGCATTGCCCCGAGGACATCGGGATCATCGGACTGAACGACATGCAGATGGCGGCGTGGCAGTTGATCAACCTCACCACGATCCGCCAGCCGGTGGCACAGATCATCGGCGCCTCCATCGACCTTGTCGTAGCGACGGTCGAGGACCCGACCCGTCACCCCGAAACGCGGCTGTTTCCGTGCCGGGTGATTGAACGTGGAACCCTGCGAGCCTTGCCGAAACGCACATAGATGGGCGATCCTGGCCGAAAATGTGCGTCAATCGCGTATGTACAGGGTGTGTACGCCAGGTGTACGGGATGTGCACACCCCCTATATGAACATCGGCGGCCGCGCATCGACCCATTTTCCGCGATCCTTGGCCGAGGCTACGGCGGCATAAACTGCCGCCATCGACCGCACGCCATCGACTGCCAAAGGCAACGATCCCGCGCCCTCGCCGCGGATCGCGCCAGCAAGGTCCACGTAGATGTTTGCCACCGCCAGCGGGAAGCCTTCGGGATGCGCAATCGCGACCCGGCTGAGGCGTGCAGCCTCGTCCGATAACCCGCCCTCGCCCTTCTCCATGATCTGTGTCCGACCGCCGACGGGCGTGTAGTAAACCTGGTTTGGCTGCTCTGACGCCCACCGAAATCCTCCAGTCTCTCCAAAGACTTGGATGTCAAACCCGTGCTGACGACCAATGGCAACGGAGCTGGTCCACAGCCGCCCCACGGTGCCACCTTCCATGCGGAAATTGACCATGGCGTCGTCTTCCAGCACCCGGCTGTCAATTGCGCTTGCGAAGTCGGCGGAAAGCTCCCGCACCTCATCTCCGGCGATGAAACTTGCCATATGGAGCGCATGAATGCCGCAATCGGCGAACTGCCCGGAAACACCGGCCATTTCAGGATCATAGCGCCACCTGACCCGTGGATTGTCAGCATCCGCCGCGTCGCCGTGGTGTCCGTGGGAAAAGTTCGTCACCACAAGTCGGATTTTTCCTATATTTCCGGCACTTACCTGGCTCCGCATCTCCCGCACCATCGGGTAGGCAGAGTAGCAATAGTTGACGGCACAGATCTTGCCGGACGCATTCGCCACGCGCACGATTTCCTCGCCCTGCTCTACGGTCATGGTCATGGGCTTTTCGCACAACACGTTGAAACCGCTTTCCAAAAACGCCTTGGTGATTTCAAAATGCGTGGAATTCGGCGTGGCCACCGTGACCAGATCAACGCGATCGTCGCGCGCGACCTCGCCCGCCAGCATGTCTCGCCAGTCCCCATAGGCTCGGTCAGACGAAACCCCGAGCGATTCCGCATACTTCCGCCCCCTGGGCGCGTCGTGATCCAACGCGCCCGCCGTCAGTACAAAGTTCCCATCAGCCTGTGCGCCCAACCGATGCGCCGGCCCGATTTGAGACCCCTCACCGCCCCCGACCATACCCCATTTCAGCTTCGCCATCTGCTAAGATCCTTCAATTAAATCCAATAGATTCAAGGTATTCCCGGTTCGACCGCGCATCATCGAGCGGGCGCACATCCAGCAGCGGATCGCAATCCTGCTCCACCGTGCACCAGCCCTCATATCCGGCATCCAACAACACTTGCCGCACTGCCCGGAAATCCACATCGCCTTGGCCAAGGTTGCAAAAGATCCCTTGCCCGCAGGCATCATAGAACCCGGTTCCCTTCGCCAGCACATCCGCTTTAACGTCGGGTGATATATCCTTGAAATGCATGTAGGAAATTCGATCCATATGGCGCTTCATGAAGGCAACAGGATCGAACCCGGCGTAGGAATGGTGGCCAGTATCGAAACAGATCTTCAAGATATCCTCGGAAACCTCGTCCAACAGCCGTTCCAACTCCGGCTCAAAATCCATGAAGCCCGCCGCGTGAGCATGAATGCCGACCGTCAGGCCGTACTCTTCCGCGCCCATCTTCGCGACATGTGCAATACGGTCGCGATATGCAGCCCAATCGCCCGCGCCCATCTGCTCCGCCGCCTCGGCGCGCCCTGCCGTCGGCGCCCGCCGAGGCGAGATTGAATCAATCAAAACAAGATGTTGTGCGCCATGAGCGACAAGCGCCTTGCACGTTCTCACCGCTCCGTCCAGCACATCGTCCCACGCATCCACATCGTGAAACGCCCGGAAGACGACGCCGCCAATAAGCTCCAGTTCGTTTGCCGCCAATGCATCCCCAAGCACCGCAGGGTCTTCCGGCATGAAGCCAACTGGCCCCAATTCGATCCCCTTGTAGCCCGCCGCAGCGCAATCACTCAGAACCGATTGCCAGGTCGGGTTACGCGGGTCTCCGGCAAATTCCACGCCCCAGGAACAGGGCGCATTGCCAATACGAATACTCATGTTTCTTCCCTTATTTCTACGCGATTGAAATCCAGGCGCCGCGATCAGCCGATACAAAGGCGGTATCGATCACCCGCGCCACTTCAAGACCGTCTTGAAAGGTCGGCCAAACCGGTCTGCCAGTCTCGATCGCGCGCAGAAAATCGCGGGCTTCAATGGTAATCTGATCCTGATAGCCAGTCCCGTGACCCGGCCCCTGACAAAACGGAAGGTAATCCGGATGCTCGGGCCCAGTCAGAATTTTGACGAAGCCGCGCGTCGCCTCAGGCCCTTCCGCCCGATACAGCCAGACCGCGTTCTGATCTTCCTGGTCAAATCGAATGGAGCCTTTTGTTCCATGAATTTCATAGGCATAGCCCATCTTTCGACCAGTCGCCGTGCGACTGAAATAGAGGTGCCCCATGGCACCCCGCGCGAACCGCACCATCATCTGAGCATGATCATCATTGTCGACAGCCACCCCACCACGCGTTGCATGAACTGTTTCTATGGTTGCAGAAACAGCCGAAATCGGACCCATAAGGGCAAGCGCGCAATTGATCATATGTGGCGACAGATCTCCCATGCATCCGTTTGCCCGTCCGGTTGTCCGCCAGTTTGCAGGTTCATGGGGATCGGCCAGGAAATCCTCAGTATGTTCGCCACGAAACCAGGTTACATCCCCGATTTCCCCCCCTTCCAGTAGCGTCCGCACGAACTGGGTCGCGGGCGTCCGCGCATAGTTGAAGCCGATCATGTTGGGCAGGCCGGACGCCTCGGCCGCTGCTGCCATCGCCGTTGCATCTTGTAGTGACGCACCCAGGGGCTTTTCACAGAATACTGGCTTTCCGGCAGAAAACGCTGCCTCGGCAATGGCGCGGTGGGTGGTCTGCGGCGAGGCGATCACGATCGCGTCTACCATTGGATCCGCCACAAGGTCGCGCCAGTCCCCCGTCGCACGCGCAAACCCATAGGCGGACCGATAAGCTTCTGCGGACACGTCGCTGGAGGCGGCGATCATCTCCAGCCGAGGGCGCAGGCGCGTGTTGAACACCGCGCCAACCGACGCCATCGCAACGGCGTGGGCCTTGCCCATGTAGCCTCCGCCGACCAAGCCGATGCCAATCTCCGCCATGCGCGCCGTTCCCTTTCGCAACCCGGTTGCAACCGGTTGCAAAACACGTATCCTGACGTTCAGGGCTTCGCAACAACCAATCTGGGCGCCCGCATGACGCAAGCGCGACACGAGGGGGCACCATGACCACACAAGACACCACCATCAGGTTGACCGTTGCACAGGCCATCGTACGCTATTTGATGAACCAGTTCATTGAAATAGACGGTATCGAGACGCGCATTTGCGGCGGTGGCTTCGGTATTTTTGGCCACGGCAATGTCCCTTGCCTGGGGGAGGCCCTGTACCCGGTCCAGGACGACCTACCGCTTTATCGCGGCCAAAACGAGCAGAGCATGGGCTTCGCGGCGGCCGCCTACACGAAGTATCACTTGCGTCGACGTTTCATGTTTTGCACTGCGTCCGCCGGGCCTGGCACGGCGAACTTGCTAACTGCGTCGGCATTGGCTCATGCCAACCGTCTTCCGATGCTGATGTTGTGCGGCGACACGTTCCTTACGCGCCTTCCTGATCCGGTCCTTCAGCAGTTGGAGCATTTCCACAATCCAACCCTCGGCGTGAACGATGCCTTCAAGGCCGTCACGCGATTCTGGGATCGGATCACCCATCCTGCGCAGGTCATCAATTCCCTCCCCGCTGCACTGGCGACGATGCTGGATCCAGCCGATTGCGGCCCGGCATTTCTGGCGCTTCCACAAGACATCCAGGGGTGGGCCTACGATTACCCGGCCGAATTCTTCGCCCGGCGCGTTCACCGCGTTCGCCGACAAGCCCCTGATATCGAAGAGATATCGGATGCCGCCAACTTGTTGTCCAACGCGAAGCGCCCTATGATCATCGCTGGCGGAGGCGTCCAGTACTCTGGCGCAGTGGAGGAGCTGACCGCACTCGCCGAGGCTCACAATATCCCCGTCGTGGAGACGATCGCCGGTCGAGCCAACATGGTGGCAGAGCACCCGTTGAACATCGGTCCCCTCGGCGTGACCGGTTCAAACAGCGCGAATGCAATCGCCGAACAGGCGGACGTGATTTTGGCGGTCGGCACGCGCCTGCAGGACTTCACGACGGGATCGTGGACCGCCTTCGCCAGGGACGCGCGAATCATCGGCTTGAATGTGGGCCGGCACGACGCCGCAAAACATCTGTCGCTGCCGGTCGTCGGTGACGCCAAACGCAGTCTGCCAGCCCTTGGTTCAGTCTTGGCGGGATATCAATCGCCGACGGAATGGACGAGGTCGGCACAAAAAGAACGGGCAGCCTGGAACGATTACGTGGCTGACAATATCGCGCATGGAAACCGTCCAAACTCCTACGCTCAAGCCATTGGCGTTGTGAACGCACTTTGCGATAAACGCGACCGTATTGTTACGGCTGCGGGTGGCCTTCCGGCCGAGGTTACGGCCAATTGGCGGACGCTGGACATCGGCACCGTCGATGTGGAGTTCGGGTTCTCTTGCATGGGCTATGAGATTGCTGGCGGCTGGGGCGCGAGGATTGCACAATCTCAGCTTGAACCCACAGCCGATACTATCGTTTTCGTTGGCGACGGTAGCTATATGTTGATGAATTCGGACATCTACTCAAGCGTCCTTACTCAGAAAAAACTGATCATACTCGTTCTGGACAACGGTGGATTTGCGGTGATCAACAAGCTGCAAAACAACACCGGAAATGAGAGTTTCAACAACCTCATCGCCGACTGTCCCACTGTGCCCGAGCCATTCGCCGTGGACTTCGACGCACACGCTCGTGCAATGGGAGCGACAACGGAAACTGTCGCAAATCCAGCCGAATTGGCCGAAGCCTTCAAGCGCGCCAAAGCCGCCGATAAGACAACAGTGATCGTGATGCAGGTTGACCCCTATGAGGGCTGGACTTCTGAGGGGCACGCGTGGTGGGAGGTTGGCACGCCTCAGGTTTCCAACAACCCAAAGGTCACCGAAAAACATGCTGAGATTGAGGCTGATCGCGCCAAGCAAAGGCAGGGTGTGTGATGAAACTGCGAGGCAAGAACTTCCTTATTATCGGCCGTGCGGGGATGGACCTTTATCCTGATCCACCTGGAACCAAGACGGAGGACGCCGTCACTTTCTACACCTGTCTCGGCGGATCGTCGGCCAACATCGGCGTTGCGATCACGAAACTGGGTGGCCAAGCCTCGCTGGTGACGCGGGTTTCCGACGACGCCATCGGGCGCTTTGCCTGCAACCAGTTGGATCACTACGGCATCGATCGCACCCATGTGCATGCTCAGGGCGGTGAGGCGCGCAATTCGCTCGCCGTGGTGGAGACCCGGATGGAGGACCATCAATCGGTGATCTATCGGAACGGTGCTGCAGATTTCGAGATGACCGACGCCGATGTTGAGGCAGTCGATTACCCGGGCTACGACGCCCTGATAACCACTGGAACGGTCTTCGCCGCCGAACCTTCGCGAAGCGCCACGTTTACCGCGTTTGACCGCGCCAGATCCGCCGGGTTGCCCCTTATCTTTGATATCGATTACCGTCCCTATTCCTGGCCGTCGCCCGAGATCGCGGCAGAGGTCTACTCCCGCGCAGGTGCCATGTGCGACGTGATCGTCGGCAACGATGTCGAATTCGGGTTTATGGCGGGGAATTACGAAAAGGGCCTTGATAAGGCTCGGGAATTGGTCGCCAGCGGTGCGCAGGTTGCCGTCTACAAGATGGGCGAGTCGGGCGCGATTACGATCACACCCGAAGGCGAGGTAAGGACCGGAATCTTCCGAACGGACGCGCTGAAACCCACCGGAGCAGGCGACAGTTTCATGGGCGGGTTTGTGACGGGGTTGGCCGATGGGCTTTCAATCGAAGACTCGGTCCTCCGAGGCTCCGCCGCCGCCGCGATGGTTGTCTCCCGCGTTGGCTGCGCGCCAGCCATGCCGACGCGCGCCGAACTTGATGACTTTATGACACACCATGCCGGGCCCACGACGGCTTGAAAGGACAAGCTCCATGCACATCCCTCCCTTTGACAACAACAACAAGGCTATCGTGGATGAGGGTAACGCTTTGGTCCCGCTCACTTACTTCAATATCGTAAAATTGAAAGAGGGGGAGGCATTCGACTACCGCCTTGAGGGATACGAAACCTGCGTTGTGCCTGCCACGGGTACCGTCACGGTCGAGGTCGCGGGAGAGCGCTTCACGGACATCGGCAATCGCGGTGCGGACGTGTGGGACGGTGATCCGGAGGGGGTCTATGTGCCAACCGACACCGGCGCGCAAATCACGGCACGGACCGATACGGAGGTGTTTATCGCAGGCGCGCAGTTCGCAGAGAAACTGTCGCCGTTCGCGGTGCGGTCGGCGGATCTGGACCTGGTGCAATATGGCTCCGATGAGACGAAAACACATCGTAAAATCAAGCATATCCTTGGTGCAGGTCACCATGACCGTGTTGGCCGCCTGTTGGTGAGCGAATTGTTCACCGTGGGTGCCGGCGGTTGGTCCGGGTTCCCGTCGCACAAGCACGACACAGACAGGTTGCCTGAGGAAACCCGCCACGATGAATGCTACAATTTTCGGTTCAAACCGGACTACGGATCTGGCCTTCAGATGCTGCAGCGAGAAGACAATGAACCGGGAGACGCTTATCATATCATGAATGGATCTACTGTTCTGATCGACAAGGGATATCACCCGTGCTGCGCGCTTCCGGGATACGAAATGTACTACTTCACGATCCTCGGCGGGTTGAGCCAGCGCAGCCTCAAACAATACTTTCAACCCACTCACGCGGAGCAATTGCATACAATACCCGGTATCATGGACATGGTGGCGAAGTTCAAATGACCCTGGTCACCCTGTCCGACGTTTTGCGACCTGCATTGAATGGCGGTTACGCTGTACCCGGCCTCGTCTGCCTCGGGTGGGAAGACATGCGGGCCTATGTGATGGCGGCGGAGGCAGAGCGCTCACCCGTAATTCTGCAAGCCGGGCCTTCCTGCCGCGAACACACACCTCTCCCAATTCTAGGTCGAATGTTCAGACACTTAGCGGAGAACGCGTCCGTTCCGGTCGTCGCGCATCTGGACCATGGCTATACCATGGATGACTGCAAGGCAGCGCTGGACGCAGGGTTCACATCGCTGATGTTTGACGGCTCTCGCCTGCCATTGGCGGACAATATCGCGCAGACCCGCGCGGTCGTGGAACTGGCCCATGCGGCCGGCATCTCAGCCGAAGGCGAGATCGGGTTTGTCGGATATTCCGGCGGCGAAGACAGCGCCGGGACCGACCCGGATCAAGCCGCTGTTTTCGCAAGAGAAACTGGTGTGGATGCCATGGCGATCAGCGTGGGAAACGTTCACTTGCAGCAGGACCGCGAAGGTGGCCTGGATGAGCCGCGTATTCGAGCGATCGAGACTGTGACGGACGTGCCGTTGGTAATCCACGGCGGCTCAGGCGTGCCGGTAGCGCAGCGTAAGGCACTGGCGAGAGGCTCCTCGGTCTGCAAATTCAACATCGGAACAGAGTTGCGAATGGCGTTCGGCGCGGCGTTGCGTGCCGCGGTGAATGCCGACGAGACTCGCTTTGATCGGGTTCAGATACTACGTGACACCCATGACCCGGTTTTCAACGCAGCACGCGCGGTGTTTCAAGGCATGGGCGCAACTGGAAAGGCTTGAAATATGGTTCGGATTGGACTTCTGGGATGCGGTCGGATCGGGCAAGTCCATGCCCGTACGATCAAAGGGACGGATCGTGCCACAGTCGTGGCCGTCGCGGACGCAATTCCTGCAGCGGCCGAAGCGCTGGCAAAAACCCTGGGGGCAGAGGTACGCAGCGCCGAGGACATTCTGTCGGCCACTGACATCGACGCGGTTGTCATTGGAACTCCAACTTCCATGCACTTTGAGCAAATTCAAGCGGCATCAAAGGGTTACAAGGCGATCTTCTGTGAAAAACCTGTGGATATGTCGGTGGATAACATTCGCGCGCTGATGGATGTGGTCGCTAAGGCAAAGGTTCCGTTCTTCACCGCATTTAATCGCCGTTTCGATCCGAACTTTGCTGCGCTTCAGGCTCGCGTGGCGCTGGGAGAAATCGGCGCGGTAGAGTTGATCCAGATCACGTCGCGCGATCCTTCGCCGCCGCCGCTTGATTACATCAAAACCTCGGGCGGATTGTTCCGGGACATGATGATCCACGACTTCGACATGGCGCGGTTCTTGATGGGGGAAGAGTTCGTGCGGCTGCACGCCGTAGGCTCCAGCCTCGTGGATCCTGCGATCGGGGAGGCCGGCGATGTGGACACCGCCGCAGTGATGCTAACCACGACATCGGGGCGAATCTGCCAGATCTCGAATTCACGCCGTGCGACTTACGGGTACGACCAGCGGATTGAGGTCCATGGAGCGAAGGGAATGCTGCGAGCGGAGAATATTTTGGAAACCTCTGTTGAAGTAGCAACCGCCGAAGGTTTCCGCCGTGCACCGACGTTGAACTTCTTTCTGGAGCGCTACGAGGCCGCCTATGCCGCCGAGATGAAGGCGTTCATCTCTTTCGTGGAGTTCGGCACGACTCCCGATCCGTCGATCGAGGATGGCTTGCGGGCGCAGATCATGGCCGACGCCGCAACTCTGTCACTGCAGACGGGCCTTCCGGTAGACCTGGCAGACTAACCCTTCGGCCAGGCGAAGATCAGGTTCCAGGCCAGAAATCCGCCGATCCCGGCCGACAGATAGGCCCAGATCGTGCTGCCATTGTAAATTTCAACGAAGGCCCAGGCAAAGGGAGACAAGACGATAACCCAACGCCGCCAAGCCGGTTGGAAAATCGGGTGTGTGGGGTCAATCAATCGCATGACACAGGCATGTCAAACCCGTGCGCACATCGCAATGGTTTAGCGGCGAATTGCGTCGGCAATCTGATGCGATGAAAGAGAGGTCGCGCCGATCTGCGCCAATGTTATGCTGGTTTCTTCCCGAAGCACGTTCCACAACTCCGCCAAGCTCTCCTCTCCGCCTGCCGCGATTGCGAACTGCAACACGCGGCCAAGAAAGGTGAAATTCGCGCCCTGTGCATAGGCCTTCACCACGTCCTCGCCGGAGCGCAGGCCAGTATCGAAGAACAGCGGGAAGTCGGGGCCGACCGCTGCGCGGATCTCTGGCAATACGCTGACCGGAACAGGTGCGCTTTCCAACTGGCGCGCACCGTGACTTGAGACCTGGATCGCATCCACGCCCGCGTTGCGCAGAAGGGAAGCGTCTTGCGCATCGAGGACGCCTTTGATGACCAGCTTGCCCGGCCATAGTGTCCGCAAACGCTCCAGCGTCGTGAAGTCGGCCTTCGCGCGACTGGCTGTGCGGTCAAACTCGAATCCGTCCATTTGGAAGTTTGCCATATCGGGTTTACCAGCGAACAGGGACGTTAAGGACCAGCGCGGATGCAGTGCGAAGTCGATGAATTGCTTCGGGCCGATCTTGAAGGGCATGGTGAAGCCGTGGCGCAATTCACGCGGGCGGCGCCCCACCTCGGGAACGTCTACGGTGAGAATAAGCGTCCGGTACCCAGCCGCTTTCGCACGCTCCACCAGCTTGAACGTGCCCTCTCCATCGCCCGTGAAGTAGAGCTGAAACCAAGCGTTGCCCTCTGCCGCTTCGATCAACGGCTCCATCGCGGTGGAGGAGACGGTGGACACGCCCAATGGCACGTTTTCGCGCGCGGCGAGACGCGCCAGCATCAGGTCCGCTCCGGGGCCGCTCAAATTGCACATGCCCATCGGGCTGATGCCAAACGGGGCTTTCGTTGCCTGTCCGAAGACCGATGACGCAATGCTGCGCGAACTCACATCGCGAAGTATCCGAGGCCGAAGCACAAGATCGTCGAAGGCCGCACGTCCCCGCGCGGCCCCCGTCTCGGCGCCAGCGGCACCGTCGATATAGTCGAACACCATCCAGGGCAGACGCCGCCTGGCTGCGGCCCTCGCGTCTGCACTGGAATGGATGCTCATGTCAGCTGGCCACCGCCGTCATGAAGCGATCACGGATCACGACGGGGTCTTTTGTGATGACGGGAAGCTTGATATTGCCGCTGTCGCACTTCGAGACGATCACCGTCATCTGCTTGCTGTCGATGGCCGCCTGTAACACTTTTCCGGTGTCAACATCCTGGCACGTAACGACATTCTCACATCCACAGGCCTTGGCCACGTTTTCCAGCCTGGTTTTCTTGCCGGCGTAGGTCGGCTGGTCGCCGGTGGAGCCATAGGATCCGTTGTCGATGATGAGCAGGACGAAGTTGTTGGCCACATTGTTGGCAATCGTCGGCAAAGTGCCGAGGTTGGTCAGAACGGAGCCGTCGCCGTCGATGGAAATCACCGTCTTGGGTTGGGACAGAGCCAGCCCCAGACCGATGGACGAGGACAGGCCCATGGTGCCAAGCATATAGAAGTTACGCGCGTTGTCGTCGATCATGTGCAGCTCTTGGCTGGGAAGACCAATATTGCAGACAACGAGGTGAGGGTTCAGGATTGGCGCGATTTCGCGCAGGATTTCAGAACGGATCATTGGTCGCCGTAGCCTCCCCAGAAGGACGCATCGGTCAGGATGGCCACAGGTTTGTTGCACATGAATGTGTATTTCAGGATCGCGTCCAGCTCATCCGCATCCGATTCCCTGTGAAAGTGGTAGGTCGGAATATTGAGCTGGTTCAGAAGCGCCTTGGTATGGACCGCCATTTCGACCTGACACGCGACAGGCTCACGCAATTCACCCCGGTAGCTGATCAGCATCGGAAGGGGCATGCGGTAGTATTGCGTCAGTGTCGCCAGCGTGTTGATCGTCACCCCGATCGCCGTGTTCTGCATTATGATGCAAGGACGTTTGCCACCCATGAACGCGCCCGCGCACAGGCCCATTCCTTCATCCTCCTTATTGGACGGGATGTGGAAAATCTCAGGGCGCGCCTCGACTTCCTCGATCACACCGGCAAGCTGTTTGCACGGCACTGTGGTGACAAAAGACACGTCATTGGCGACCAGATCGTCGACGATCTTGGATGATATACTCAACGGATCACAAGCTCCTGTAAGTGGGGAAAGGGGTTAATCATGGGGACGCAGCACAATCTTCGGTGCGGCGGTGCGGCCTGCCCGAATGTCGGCAAAGGCGCTTGCTCCGTCCGAAAGCGCGCGTGTCTCAGTCCAGGTGAGCGGGCCGAGACGACCGTCAAAAATCGCCTGCGCAGTATCGCGAAAATCCTGCGCAGTGTAAGTGTAGGTGCCGAAAAAGGTGATCTCTTGCAAGGTCATGCGGCGAATATCAAGGCCGCCCGCAGCCTCCCCCAACCCGATGTGGGCTATCACGCCACCGGGACGGGCATGGGCCGACGCGGTGGCGCGGGTCGCAGCGTAGCCGACACCGTCGATGACGACATCGAACATTGCGTCCGGGGCCAGATCGTCGGGAGCCATCGCCACCTGTTGGCAAGTGCTGTTCAACACGTCGCGCCGCATGGCGTTCGGCTCCAGGATCGTCACGCCTTCGATGCCTTGCGCCGCCAGCGACAAGGCCGCGCCCAGTCCAATAGCTCCGCCACCGATCACCAGAGCATTGGTTGCATCGGGCAGAACATGCCTGGCCAACCGAACTGCGTGCCATCCGCAGGCGATTGGCTCTGCAAGCGACGCCGCATCTAACGACACATGGTCCGGCACGCTCACGAGGTTCTCATCACGCATCGCCACCATCTGCGCAAACGCGCCTTCGCGCGGCGGCATAGAGATGATCATACGGCCTGAACACAGGTTATCGTGGCCGGATGTGCAGGCCGCGCAGGTGCCGCAGGTCACAAGCGGGTTCAGCGTCACACGCTCCCCCGCGCGAGGGCCACCTATGATCTCACCGGCAGCTTCATGCCCGAGGATCAGCGGCGCGGGACGACGCTCATCATGGCCAAGATAGGCGTGCATATCGGACCCACACAGCCCCACCGAAAGCACTTTGATCAACTGCTGTCCGGGGCCAGCCACCGCGTCTGGTACATCGCGAAATCCAAGAGTTTCGGGTCCATCATACACAAGCGCTTTCATTTCGCAGTGTAACCCCCGTCAACCATCAGGATCTGGCCAGTCACAAAGGAAGAGGCGTCAGAGCACAGGAACAGCAACGGACCGTCGATGTCGTCCAACGCGCCGTTGCGGCCCACGCAGGTCTGCGCCGCATTGCGCGCCGAGCGTTCCGGGTCCGCAAAGACAGGGCCTGTAAGCTCGGTCGGGAAAAAGCCGGGACCGATGGCATTGGCGTTGATACCGAACTGTGACCATGCCTCTGCCATGGCGCGGGTCAACTGGCCGATACCTGCCTTGGACGCGCCATAAGCCACACCACCGGGAAACGCCCGACTGGTCTGGAGGGAGGCGAAGTTGACCACCCTGCCCCAGCCCTTCTTTTTCATCGCCGGGACAAGCGCCTGCGTCAAAAAGAACGGCGCTGCAAGGTTCAGGTTCATCGTCATATCCCAGCCCGCATCGGTGACGTCATCACCCGCCTCGCGGGTGTTGATGCCTGCCGCATGAACGATAATATCAGGCGCTCCGAAAGGCTCTGCCACGCGGGCCGCGATATCCGCCAATTGGTCACGCCTGGACAGATCCGCCGCGACCGCCGCAGCAGGTTTGCCCGTACGCTCAACCCAATCCGCCAAAGCATCGGCGCGCCGTGCGACGCCCACAACCCGCGCGCCCGCATCGGCCAGCACTTCCGCCGCACGCTGTCCGAGGCCGGAGCTTGCGCCGGTCACGCAGGCCACCCGGCCTGTCAGATCAAAAAGCGCGCTGCAATCAACCATCGGCTGACAGGTCGAAGTTCTCGCCAGGGAAATATTTCGCCAGACGAACATCCGCAGCGCGTGCATGGCCTTCCATCCCCTCAAGCCGGGAAATCCGCGCCGTCGCCACTGCAACCCGCTTGGACCCTTCACGCGTCGCCTGCTGCCAGGTCACGATCTTCATGTATTTGTGCACCGACAGACCGCCGGTGTAGGACGCAGCGCCCGAGGTCGGCAGAACGTGGTTCGTCCCGGTCGCCTTGTCGCCATAGGACACGGTGGTCTCTTCACCCACGAAAAGGGAGCCATAACAGGTCAGCCGCTCTTTCCACCAATCCAGATCCGCGGCCTGAACCGTCAAGTGCTCTGGCGCGTACTCATCAGAGCACGCGGCCATATCCTCACGGTCTGCGCAGACGATCACTTCCGCGTAATCACGCCACGCCGCGAAAGCATTTTCGCGGTTGGTGTCGGGCAGGTCTTCAATCAAACCCGGAACCATATCCATGACCTTCTCAGCCAGATCGCGGTCATCCGTAACCAGCCAGACGGGTGAATTGTAGCCGTGCTCCGCCTGGCTGACGAGGTCTGTGGCCACAATATGCGCGTCCGCTGTCTTGTCGGCCAGCACGAGGGAATCCGTCGGACCCGCGATCATGTCGATGCCGACACGGCCAAAGAGAATGCGCTTGGCTTCGGCCACAAACTGGTTGCCGGGGCCCACGAGGATGTTGGCTCTGGGCAGACCAAAGAGGCCAAAAGACATCGCAGCCACGCCCTGCACGCCACCAAGGGCCATGATAGTGTCAGCACCGCAAATATGCGCCGCGTAAACAATTGCCGGGGCCACGCCAACGCCCGGGCGCGGGGGAGAGGTTGCCGTGATCTGCTTGCAGCCTGCAACCTTTGCGGTCGTCACAGTCATGATTGCGGACGCGATATGGCTGTAGCGTCCGCCGGGCACGTAGCAGCCTGCCGCCTCAACCGGAATCGCCTTTTGGCCAGCGATGAAGCCCGGCACGATCTCCATTTCCACATTGCTCAACGTGGATTTCTGTGCCTCTGCAAAGCGTTTGACGTTGTCATGGGCAAACAGAATGTCCGCTTTCAGCTTCTCAGGGACAAGGGCGGATGCCGCCTCAATCTCTTCCGCTGTCAGAATGATGTTGCCGTCATATCTGTCAAATTTCAGCGCATATTCACGCGCCTTGTCGTCTCCACCCGCCTCGATATCGTTGAGAATCGTGCGCACGGTCTCTTGCACATCTGACGCATCGGACGCGGATGTGAGGGGCGCTTTTTTGAGGTACTCTCGGGACATCAGATAAGATCCTATCGACAGGTGTGGCATGACTTGAGTGCGACGGCCGACGCAGAGTTGCCTCGGGTCAGGACGGCAGCGATTCTACCTGTGCGCTTGTAAGCCTTTACATTGACGCTATGCAAGCCTTTACATTTTCGACACCACAGTGTTCGATTGTGTTAAATGTTCATTTAGTATTTCGGAAGATCGTCTGAGCTATGCGTGACCAGCGCCCCACTCCTACCCTGCATGACGTGGCAACGATGTCCGGGTTTTCTACCGCGACCGTGTCGCGCTGCCTGAACTACCCCGACCGGGTCAGCGAAAAGACCCGCGACGCTGTGATGGCCGCGATTGAGACCTTGGGCTACTCGCCGAATTTCGGTGCGCGCGCCATGGCCGCGCAGCGCACCAACACCATCGGTGCGATAATCCCGACGATGGAAAACGCCATCTTCGCCCGCGGCATTCAGGCGTTCCAGGAAGAGTTGGGCGACAACGGTTACAACCTGATGGTGGCCAGCTCGTCCTACCGCGCCGACCTGGAAGCGCACCAGATCAGAACGCTGGTCGCGCGCGGCGCAGATGCACTGTTGTTGATCGGTCATGACCGTGATCCGGACCTCTACCGGTTTCTGGACGCACAGCAGGTTCCAGCCCTTGTGACATGGGCATTCGACATGACCCGCAACCGTCCTTCCATCGGGTTCGATAACCGCGCAGCGATGAAGGCTCTTGCCCAGGCGGTGCTGCGCGCGGGCCATACACGACTTGCGATGATTACAGCCGCGACCGCTGGCAATGACCGCGCTGCGGAGCGCGTATTGGGCATCCGCGATGCAATGTCGGAGGCAGGCCTGGACGATGCGGCGCTAGAGGTCGTTGAGGCCGCCTACGGAATCGACTCCGGCGCGCGGGCCTTTGCTGAGTTGATGGCGCGCAGGCCTGGCCCGACCGCCATTCTTTGCGGCAACGACGTGCTGGCCGTGGGCGCCGTGGGCCAAGCCCGCGACATGGGGTTGGGCGTACCGGGCGACGTCTCGATCACCGGCTTTGACGACATCGAGTTGGCGCAAGTCAGCCACCCGAAGCTAACCACTGTCCATGTGCCACATCGCGAGATGGGGCGCAAAGCCGCCCGCGCGCTGGTCGCCGCGCTGGAAGATGGCGTACCGATGGTTGGGGAGGAGCTGCGCGCCGACATCCGTCTCAGGGGTTCCCTCGGCCCCGCGCCCTAGGCAGACGAAATCAGGCGCGCAATGCCGATAGAGACGTCGCTCTCGGATGCATCGGTCGGGGCTTGCCAAGGACAACGTCTCGAAGCCGTGACCACTATGGGTTCTTCGACATTCCACAAGCAGCGAATATCTTGGCAAGGTAACGGGCGCTCCGGGCATCGCCATGACCACGCAGGAGCGTTTTTCGAACCGCACCACGCGTTCCAAGAGGTCTTGGAGATATCTGCGCCTCTACGACCCCATTGAGTGCTGGAACTACTTCAAGGCCGCCGGATATGCCTCAGGTTAATCCCGAAATGCTTGAGTATGCCTTATCTCTCCGGCACGACCGAAACTGCGACGACTGCCGTTTAAGCGCTGAGCGCACTTTCCATCAACGGTGGTCCGCAGACTGAGGCGGAGGTCACGCCGGTCTTTAAAGATCCATCCCGCTGTGCCGCCTTGCTGGCATGCCACGGGACAATCGGGGCCACGCCGACCCAAATGTCAGCGCAACGTCTGGCCGTGATGATCGCGGAACAGGCCCCGTCGGCTGCGTCCGTATTACCTCGGTTGCCGCCCACGGCTACACAATTGCAAACCAGCCCCACTGGTCATGGCAAAGGACGCGCGTGCAGCACAGTCTCACCTACCGACTTCTCTTCGGCCTGCGTGGCTTGCTATTGCCGCCCTCTGCGGACTTGGCCGCCTGCCGCGCGCGGTTCTTCTTGCTCGACGGTTTGCCTTGAGGCGGCTTGGGTCCGCGCATGCTTTCGCCCGGATTGGCGGCGTTCTTGTGGCGAGGCTTGCGGGGCTTATACTCCTCCGCACCGCGATCTCCTGCGGTCGTCTCATCGCGCTTGGATTTTGGTGCTCCCTTTGGTTTTGAAGGTTTCTCGAACGCGGGCTTTGCGTGGGACGGTTTTGCCCCCGGCTTCGTAGCCTTGGGCTTTTTGCGCTTCGGGTCCGGCGCATCGTCATAGTCGACCGGCTTGGAACTGACCGGGCGTGGTGCCTCTGCCGGAGCGGCGTCCTGATACATCTCCGGCTTGCGAGCGGATGACCTGTTCGCGTGAGGTTTGCGGTCAGGCCGCTTGGGCGGTCCCCGGCGTTCGCGATCCTGCGGTGGTGGGGTCATCATCGCGCTCAGCACCGCACCGTCTTCCAGCACCATGTCCGGCCCGATGGCCTTGAGGAAGCCCGCGACGGAGGCCTCCTTGACCTCCACCAGTGACGCCTCATCCTGAATACGGATCGCGCCGATGTCTTCACGCGTCACGTTGCCCATCTTGCATAGCATCGGCAACAAACGCCGTGGCTCCGCGCCCGCATTGCGCCCTCCGGCGAGCGAGAACCACTTGCTCGGCCCGAACGCCTTGCGTGGCTCTGGCGCTGAGGTTGCGGCATCCGACAATTCCTCCGGGGCAGACCGACGCTCGCGATACAAGCGTACGAAGGCGGCCGCCAGTTGCTCCGATGTGTAAAGCTCTGAAAGCTGCGCCACAGCCGCGCGATTGGCTTCTTCTACTTCGCCCGTCCAATCCGAGGACGCCATCATCCGCTCATCATCCATCGCCGTGACTTCATCGGCAGAGGGCGCAGCGGACCATTCTGCGCGCACCTTTGCCCACCCCATCAATCGTTCCGCCTTCTTGTGGGCGGCAGGTGGAATGATCAGCGCCGAAACACCTTTCCGGCCCGCGCGACCGGTGCGGCCCGAACGGTGCAAAAGCGTATCCTGGTTCGTCGGCAATTCGGCGTGGATCACCAGTTCCAAATTGGGCAGGTCGATGCCGCGTGCGGCCACATCCGTCGCGACACAGACCCGGGCGCGCCCGTCCCGCATGGATTGCAGTGCATTGGTTCGTTCCTGCTGGGACAACTCGCCTGACAGCGCCACGACCGAGAACCCCCGGTTCGACAGGCGCGTGGTCATTCGGTTGACGGTGGCACGGGTGTTGCAGAACACGATGGCGTTAGGTGCTTCGTAGTAGCGCAATACATTGATGATCGCGTTTTCCGTGTCGCGCGGGGCGACGTTGAAGGCGCGGTAGTCGATGTCCGCGTGCTGCGACGCGCCCGAGGTCGTCGCAATACGCACAGCATCGCGCTGAAAATTCTGCGCCAGTTTTGCGATGGCGGCTGGGACTGTGGCGGAGAACATCAACGTTTGACGCTCGGACGGAGCGGCATCAAGAATGAACTCCAGATCCTCCCGGAAACCCAGATCCAGCATCTCGTCAGCTTCGTCCAGCACCACCGCCTGCAACTGACTCAGATCAATCGAGCCGCGCATGATATGGTCACGCAGACGCCCCGGTGTGGCCACGACGATATGTGCACCGCGATCCAAGGCGCGCCGCTCGTCCCGCATGTCCATGCCGCCAACAGTCGAACCCAGAACCGCACCCGCCTTCCCGAACAGCCAGGCCAATTCGCGCTTCACCTGCATTGCCAACTCGCGTGTCGGCGCAATGATCAGGGCCAGAGGTGCGGCCGCGCGATCAAACGTTTCCGCATCGCCCAAAAGGCGCGGACCGATGGCGAGGCCGAAGCCCACCGTCTTGCCCGACCCTGTCTGCGCCGAAACCAAAAGGTCCTTGCCGATCAACGCGACATCGGTCACCGCCTCCTGCACTGCGGTTAAAGTCTCATACCCCTGCGCCTCAAGCGCATCAGCCAAAGCCTGTTTCACGTCAATTTCCACTTCCCAATTGGCCAGCATTTTGGCGCAGCGGGCGCGAACTCTTGCGGGCAAGCGCCTGCCCTACCGCGTGCGCGGGCGCTTGTATAGGGTGCGCACTTGATGGCCGACAGGCGGCCTGCGCCATGATGCAACCACCACAGACCCCTACGCCGCCTGCTCTGCATAGGGGACGCGCACATGCCGGGGCACGATACGCTGGGAGTTGACTTCGGAACCAGTAACACCGCAGCAGGCTATCTTGAAGATGGTGAGCCGATCCTGGTGGAAATGGCACCGGGCGAGCGCACCCCGCCCAAGACGTTCTTTTTTGATTTTGACACCCGCACAACTTCAAACGGGGTGCCTGCAAACGGCGCCCTGCTTGACCGCCTCAATGCCCGCTTTACGCGCGCCTTGAAGCGGGTCCTGGGTACGTCGCTGATGCACTGACGGCCCCAGATCCTGAATGAACGCGTCACTTTCGTGGACGTCATCGCGCGTTCCCCGCGCGAGGTGAAACGGCGCTCCGAGGCGCATGCCGCCCGCTCTTACCCGCAGGCCCTATCAGGCCGCCCTGTGGTGTTTCACGGCGAAAATGACCCGCGGAAAGCCTCGCGCCCTTCGCCAGCGATCTGGGGACCTGCGCACTGGAGACTTTAGCCCGTGCGGGCGTGAACCTCACCCAGGTCTACCGGGTGATTTAAGTGGACAGATCGAGCCTCATGGTGCTTGTCACCGATACGATGGCGGACCTGTTCCCGGAAGCGGAGCATAGGTTTTCCGAGGTCGTCACGGCCGTCACCGATGGCCTCGCACTCGCGGCAGGGTCAACTTCTCAGAGCGGATGAACACTGCGGCATACCCATGATTTCATTGCTCTTCTCCTTGCGCAGTTGACGCGCCATCCAATTTCCGACAATAACACTCGGAAATTCGCCGCCTTATGGAGTCCCCATGTCAGACGTCTCAAACCCACCCAGGATGGTGACGAGGGCCGCAGACCGTCCCGGCATGCGGATGCTGACGGTCAAGGCCGCTTGGCGGCTGACACCCAAAATGATCCGCGTGGTCTTTGCCGGGCCGGAGTTGGATGGCTTCCCGGAAGGCTGCGATGGCGGCAACAGCAAGCTGCTGCTGCCCGAAGTGGGCGAGACGCGCGAGGGCTTTGCCAAACGCATCGCAAATGGCCCTGCCCCCGCCCGGCGCACCTATACCGTGCGGTCCTATGCTGCCGGAGAACTGACGCTTGATTTTGTCGATCATGGCGATACAGGCCCCGCGTCGAAATGGGCCAACCGTGCTGTCCCCGGCGACTTTCTCGCCTTCATGGGTCCGACGTCCGCGAAGATCGAGACGTATACTGCGGATTGGTATCTGGTGGCCGCCGACCTCTCGGCGCTGCCCATCGCCGCAGTGACGCTGGAGGCGATGCCACGCGAGGCCCGCGGAGTGGCGATCTTCGAGGTCCCTTCCGACGCTGACCGCCAGGAGATAAACATTCCCGACGGCATCGACGTGCACTGGCTGGTCCAACCCGATCCGCATTACCCCTCCACCGCGCAGGAGGATTTCATTCGCAGCCTTGCATGGCCCCACGGTCGGGTGCAGACCTGCATCGCGGGCGAGTCCGGTGTGATCAAATCCCTGCGCGATTTTCTGCACAATGAGATGCAGGTTCCGCGCGCGGACACCTATATCTCGGGCTATTGGAAGATCGGTCTGAAGGAAGACGAGCATCAGCAGTTGAAACGGGCCGAGGGTTAGATCCGCACGACTTTCAGCTTGGCTTTCAGATCCGTGCGGCAAAAAGCGTGCAAAAAGCACGTCTGTTCCGATATATCGAGCATCTCTTGCGCCATCTCGTCGCTTTCTCCGGTCTCAAGGTAGACATGGGTTTCAATCGGATCGGCAGAGCCTGCCTTTCCCGTCCCGCCAGACGCGCCGCCGAGGCTGAAGTGGGTGTCCTGAACGATCCGGTAATCCGGCAGATCCAAATCCAGCATTGAAACAAACCGCCCGAACTGGGTCATGAAGCAAAACCCTATGCCGGCCGAGATCAAGGTATTGGCAGCCGGCGCGCGGCCATCCTCGGAGCTCAGGAAGCGAAACGAGGTGCCGTGGGGTGAATATTGCATCTGCTGGATCTCTTTCAATCCGTCTTTGCGCATCACTGCAACAGCCCCGATGTTCAAGCGGCGGTTCTGCTCGTCGCTGAGCGAAGAGCCCCCCGCGGCGGTCCCGAGGGCCACTTCCTTTTTGGCCGTGATCCCGGCCTTTTCCATCAACGCCAATTCGCCGGTCACAACTTCTGCCTTGGAAAAATGGTTGCCGGGGTCAGGCAAGAGCGCGCCGTCCAATTCGTTTGCTTTGGCAGTGGGCAGTTCTACTCCGTTGCTGCAGAGCTTGAACAAGCTCTCGATCTGGCCCCGCATCAATCCGTTCAGAGGTGACGCGAAGGTCGCGTTTACGAGGAACTCGTTTAACGCTGCGTCATTCAGATCACAGTCAATTTCAACCAGCAGCTCGATGTCCTCGGCCCCGCCAACCATCGTACGCTGCTTCATCGAACCGGTCATAGTGTAGTAGTTATCCTGCGTCAGCTTCAACTTGCGGATCGCAATGCCCTGACGCTCAGCCAATGCAGAAATCTCATTCATGAAACTTGCGACCATTCCGGTCGACAGAAACGCCAGCGGGCACGGCGCCGCGTCATGGCCATTCAGATACGGGCCTTCGTCCGAAACAAGCCGCCAGGTGTCACCAGTTCTGGCCGAGCGCACCAATGCCTCTTTCTGGAAGCCCGAGTACGAACGAACCCATGTCCGCAGCGCGTCACCTTTTCGGTTCTCGGGCGCTTTCACGCCGACAGCGTCAGCGTTTGCCACTTTGAAAAATGGCGGCAGATCGCTCTTGCCAATAACATCGTCGCCCAGTTTTGCCATGTCTTGCACCCAATCGTCTGTTCCAGTCACTTGAAGGGCCAACGCCGAGATATCTCGGCGTTGGCTGAGGGATTACTCCATTGCGCCAACTTCGCGATAATACTGCGCGGCACCTGGACGGATGGTCATCTGACCGGGGTTCGAAACCGCAAATTCGGTATCGATTCCCTCGACCCAAGCCGCCTCGGACGAGATCTGATCAAGGTTCTTCCAAAATGTCCTGGTGACTTGGTGGACTGTTTCCTCGTTCATATCGGCGCGCACACCGATGCCGACGGAAGTGTTGAACGAAAGAACCGGTCGGTCATTCACCTGGCCCTCATAAGAGTCGGCAGATACCTCCTTGTGGTGCCGAAACTGGCCGATGAAGCGGATTTCCTCGGTTTCCGTGAACTGGATAGACTGGCCACCGGGATCGAGGAAACCATTGGTGTGGACATCAATTGTGCCGTCCAGAAAGGCTTGGTATCCCGTCGCCCAATTGGCTGCAATCGCTTCATAATCTTCGCCCACCACAAGGCCTGTTGTCGAACTCGATCCAGCCGCGGACCGGGTTGCAGGCGCCGCCGCCCTGAGGGCCGGGGAAGATCGACGCGCCGTCCAGATCGTCCGGCAACTGAATGTCGCTGTCAGCCCGCGCGGCGAAGCGGTATTGACCGTAGGGACATAGCATCAAGTGCTGAACGTTTTCCGACAATTCAGGAGCTTCCGGCTCATTCGCGTACATCGCGCGGCGATTGGCCCTGCGCGAGAATACGACCGGATTGGTCATCACGAAATCTAAGTTGCCGCGCGCAAGCTCCATCATGTGGAGTGTGGCGGCCCCACCTGCGGAGACTTCAATTTCCGGCCCGTCGACCTTGTCCGTGGCGATGTTGGCGAAAGTCGCCATTTTGATAGCCGGGGTCAGGCCGGGCGCGATGGTGGCCATGCGTAGAACGTCGTCTTGGGCGTGGGCGGGTGCCGCGGCAGCACCTGCAACGATCATCGCGGAACCTGTGATGGTTGATAGAATACGCATGAAGTGTCCTCTCTTGGATCAAAGTGCGCTAGATGTGCCTTCGTTCCAAATAGAATAAGGTTCTCCCCTGACAAACCGGTGCAGTACGATAGGCCCTAACCCGGTGAAGAAAGCCAATGTGGCAATGGCCCTACCCGGCAATAGCACGGCTCCCGGCAGACAGCACGCACAGCGCGCTCATAGATGTGCAGTCGGCTTTTCCCGAACCCGATCCCGGCCGAGCCAGGAAGCCAGATCGCAAGGGTGACGGCCGCGATACCCCAGAAAAAATCGAACCACGTCACAGTGGCCGAATCGATCATAGCACGTGACTCTGGCAGTTTTTCGCCGATCCAGCCTATCAGACACTGCAGTTCATACAACACAGCCGGGTGGTGGACAAAGACGAAGGGGGCCAGAAAGCCCGGCATCGAGAGGCGTGCAGCCTCAAACGCCGTGCGCACGGGATCCGCGCCCGCAATCGGAGGCGTGACGGTCGACAAGACCGCAAGGAACACTTCGAACAGGTGAAGGGACAGTGGCGCGATACCCACTGGTTCGATGCCCGAAGACAGCGCCATGATGATGATCATGATCTCCGCCGACATGCGACCAGCCTCTACGAATGCTCGATGGACCCTGTGCCACGACCGAAAGCCGCCAAACAGCACCAGCGCCGCAAGTATCGACATGATAGACTCGAAAAAGCCCGCCTTCCGGACGCAGGGCTGCGAGAACAGAAGGTAGCTGCGGCCTCGACGACCCAATTGAGTGCTGGAGCTACTTCAAGGCCGCCGGATATGCCTCAGGTTGACACCGAAATGCTTTGGTCGACCTTGGAGCTCATCTACGTTGACGGATTGCAACGCCGTCAAAGCGCACATTCAATCCTCCGCAATTCTCCCGGCACACACCTTGTGCCAATCCGCGGCATAGCGTTCCAAAGCAGGTCGCATGGCTTTTGCGACTTCATGCGCAGCATCAATGATTTGGGATGGATGCTCACATATCAACAGTGCAGAACCCTGGCTGGTACCTGTAGCATTGCTTGCGCCGACAACAGTACATCGCGTCGCGGCGGCCAGCATGGACAGGAAGTCAGTGTTTCCCGCAAACGGGCCTTCGACCACGATGTCTCCCCGATGCCCAGTCAGCGAGAGACAGGTCGCCGTCACCAAAGCGCAGTAGAAGGCCGCCGCAACGATGCGCTGGCCGCTGCCGACCTCGGGTTCAATCGAAACCCACTTGCTGACCTGTCCCGCAAACGGACCCGTTGAAGACTCCACCGCGGGCATCAACATAATGCCGCGCTTCAAGACGTCGTCCACATCTTCAGTGGCTGGAGCAACATGAACACCCGCTACAATCTGCTCAAATTCGCGTCCGCCCATGAAGCGCGCTGAGGGTACCGGACGCCCAAGCGCGTTGACATTGACCAGCGTGTCTTTGGCTGGATCCAACGGCGGGTTCGTTCCCCCGATCGTCATGGCGATGATCCAAGTGCCTGTGGAGATGACAGAAAACGGCGATGTCCGGGACAGCAGATGGGGCAAGAGCGATGCGTTTGAATCGTGGATGCCGCAGCTCACTGGAGTGTCGGCGGGCAAACCCGTGCGCGCGGCGACCTGTGCCGAGATGGGCCCCAGGACGTCGGCTGCCATCCGGACGGGCGCGATCTTGTCGGCAATCCCCAGAGCCTTGACCAGCGAGGACGGCGCGTCGTTCGACGGGCTCCACAGGTCCGTATGGCATCCAAGTGACGTCCTCTCGGTCGCGGCGATACCGGTTAGCCGAAACGCCCAAAATTGCGGATAGGTCACGATCTGGACAGTACGATCCTTTAGCGTCGGGTCCTCATTGAACATCCAGTACAACTGCGCACCGACATTCAAACCACCCGCAAGCCGGGCCGATCCAGTTTCGCTAAACGACGGACGCAGCCGATCGTAAGCCTCCGCCAGATCATCAGGCCCCGGATATTCGTAATCCAGCATGGGAGCGGCAAGGGTGCCGTCTGCGTCAAGCAGCACACACGACGCGCCATGGGCCGTGATGGAGATGGCGTTGATGCCAAGTGTGGCGTGGAAACGCGCGAGTGAGTTGAGGAGGAAATCCCAATGTCCCTCCAGATCAAAATGCGGCCATGGCGGCCCCGGGAGAACTGTGTTGGGACGGGTCACGACCGCGATCTCGGACAATGTGGCGCGGTCCACAAGCACAAGCTTGGCGTTGGTTTTTCCGATGTCGATTACTGCGATGTTGGTCATGGCATGTGGAACAGGGGCGTGAGCGGCCCGGCGACAGGCTCGTTGTTGGGATGGGTCTGCATGATGTCGGCCATATGCGCCCACCAACGCTGCATCACCGGATGATCAGGCAGTGCGTCCATTCCGTGATCGTCAGCGCGCCACAGCACGGCGAACAGAGTGTTCGTGTCGGCATCTAGGAAAATGGAATAGTCCGAGACGCCCGCCTGCTTCAACAGGTCTACCATCTCTGGCCAGATCTCATCATGGCGCTTCCGATACTCCGCCTCTCCCCCAGAATTGAGGTGCATTTTGAAGGCGTATTTTTCCATCACGCCCTCCGGCGGTCCCGAAATTGGTCCCATAGGCGCGGAAGGGCGATTACGCCGATCAACAGACACCCGATGAAGATCGACATCACAATGCCCGGGACGTTCAGCAGGCCAAGCCCAAAGGTCACCATGCCCATGACAAACGCTGCGATGACAACACCCTGAACGCTGCCCGATCCACCAAGGATATTCACACCACCAAGCACAACCATCGTCACGATCTCCAACTCCCATCCCAACGCGATTGTGGGACGTGTGGAGCCGAGCCTGGCGGTCAGGCAGATCGCAGCGACGCCGGCCATCAGGCCCGTCAGCAGGAAAAGGATGAACTTGACCCGCGCCACGCGGATTCCGGAAAACAGCGCGCCCGTCGGGTTGTTGCCGATGGCATAGACAGTGCGGCCAAAGTTGGTGCGATGCAGGAGCACGTAGTAGAGGATCGCGAGCGCGGCGAAGAGCGCGAACTCGAACGAGATCACCCAGTAGACATAACCTTGGCCGAAATAGCTGAACTCCGGCGGGTAGCCGCGAAAGCCTTGATCGCCTAGCACAATGTAGGAAATGCCACGAAACAGGCTCATCGTGCCGATGGTCACAACGATGGAGGGTAGACCAAGTCCGGTGACCAAGAAGCCATTGAACGCGCCGCACAGCAGGCCCGTTGTCAGGCCGATCAGTACCAAAGGCACAACTCCCACGTCGAATTGCAACGCCCACCCCATCGCAGTGGAGGCCAGTGCGATGATGGAGGCGACGGAGAGGTCTATCTCGCCGGCGACGATCAGCAATGCCATGGCGAAGGCGATCATTGCCTTCTCGGTGAAGTTGAAGGTCGCGTCGCTGAGGTTCCAGGCGTTGAGAAAGTAGGGAGACAGGAAAGTATTGGTGATGAAGATCGCGATTGCCACTGCCAGCAGCAGTGTTTCCCAGGATTTGAGAGCCGAAAAGATCGGATTTTGCAGTCGATCTGGCAAGTGCCGCGTCGTGTCAGTCATGTCTGAACCCCTGCTTCTGCGCGTTTCAGGATAATGCGGCCTTTGGTGCGACCGGCACGGGTGTTGAACGAGACTGCAATCACGATGGCCGCACCCGAAATGGCGAGTTGCCAGAACGGCGAGATCCCGATGACTGGCAACGCGTTTTTGATGATGCCCAGAAACAGCGCGCCCAGGATGGCCCCCATGATGGTCCCTGCCCCGCCTGCGATGGCAATGCCGCCTATGACACAGGCCGCGACGACCTCCAACTCGAACCCTTTGGCGATATCAACGTAGGCTACGGAGTAGCGGGCGACCCAGAGGTATCCTGTGAGGCCCGCCAACATACCCGACACGACGAAGGCCCAGAACTGCGTTTTGCCCGCATTGATGCCGGCATAGACCGCTGCATGGGGGTTTCCGCCAACCGCATAGAATGCGCGGCCAAGGGGCGTGCGGGCGATGACGAGGAAAAAAGCGGCGGCGGTGAAGATAGCCAGCCATGCCAGCACCGGAAGACCCAGGAATTCGGCGCGTGGAAAGCCGGTGAAGGCCGCCGACATCTCATGCGCATTCACCCATGCGCCGTCGGAGATGACGAAGACGATGCCGCGATAGATGGTCAATGTCCCTAGCGTCACAACGATGGGCGGGATCGTCAGCTTCCATACGAGAATACCGTTTATCGCGCCCAACACCGCGCCCAGGGCCAATGCCACCACGATGATGATCGGGATCGGTAGACCGGGATAGGCCACGTTCAACATCGCACAAACCATACCGGTAAGTGCAAGATTTGCGGCCACGGACAGATCAATGCAGCGGGTCAAAATGACGATGGCCTGCCCAATCGCAAGGATGATCAGCGGAGAGGTATCGGTGAACACGTTCACGAGGTTCGCAGGCTGGACAAAGGCGGGGAACCGACTGGCGACCAGGACCACAAGGACAAGGATCACGCCGACCAACAACATCTCGCGGGTCTTCAGAATGCGGATCATGTTTTCGCTCCGATCTCAGTCGCGTGGGGTTGCTGCCCGATCCCGGCGGCATGGCGCACGAGGACCTCTGGACTAAGCTCATCACGGGACAATTCCGCCGCGATCAGTCCCTCACGCATCACGATAGCCCGATCAGACATGCCCATGATTTCGGGGATCTCGGAACTGACCATGATGACGGCCAGGCCCTCTGCCGCCAGTTCTGCCATGAAGGCGTGCACTGCGGCCTTTGATCCGATGTCGATCCCCTTTGTCGGCTCGTCCAGAATGATCACGCGCGGCTTGGTTGCGAGCCATTTTGCGATTACGACTTTTTGCTGGTTGCCGCCGGACAGGTTGCCGACCTCTTGGTCAAGCGATGCCGCACGCAGTTCCAGCCGTTCAGTATATTCGCGCGCGAGTGCGAATTCATTGGCGAGTTTCAAGAACCCCAGGCGGGAGGTTTGGGACAAAGACGGCAAGGTCACGTTCTGGAAGATCGGCAGGCCCAGAATGGCCCCTTGCGTGCCGCGATCTTCCGGCACGTAGACGATGCCATTGGCGATGGCGTCGGCGGGTGAGCGGATGGTGACGTTTGTGCCGCCAACGCTGACCGTGCCGGACGACGGTTTGGTGATGCCGAAGATCGCCTGCATGAATTCCGATCGACCCGCTCCGACAAGGCCATAGAAGCCAAGGATCTCACCCGCGTTTAACGTCAGGGAGATATCGTCGAATTCCGTTGGATGGCTGTATCCTTCGACACGTAGCACTTCTGCGCCATTGTTGGCAGCGCGCGACGGGAATATCTGATCGACGGCGCGGCCAACCATCAACTGCACCAAATCGCCCTCAGACACATCCGCCATCAGGCCCTGGCCCACATGTTCGCCATCGCGGAACACGGCATAGCGGTCGGCGATGCGGAAGATCTCATCGAATTTGTGGGAAATGAAAAGGATCGCGCGACCCTCGGCCTTCAGGCGGTCGACAAGCTCATAAAGCTCCTCGATTTCCTTTTGCGAAAGGGCTGCCGTCGGCTCATCCATAATCACCACACGGGCATCCACCGACAGCGCACGGGCGATGGCCACAAGGTGCTTGTTGGCAATGCCAAGGTCCTTGAGCGGCGTGGTGGCGCGCAGAGGCGCGTCGATCCGGTCCAGAATGTCTTGGGCGCGGGAGTTCATCGCGGCCGTGTTGATCAGTCCGAAGCGCCCGCGCGGGGCGTGGCCGATGAAGATGTTTTCTGCTACGGACAATTCATCAAACAGCACTGTTTCCTGATGGATCGCGGTGATCCCAGCGGCCGTTGCATCCTCGGCAGAGGTAAAATTGATCTGCGTCCCTTCCACCATGATTGTACCGCCATCAGCGCGATAGATCCCGGTCAGTACCTTCACGATCGTTGACTTGCCCGCACCGTTTTCACCAATCAGAGCGGTGACTTGACCTGGATATAGCTCCAACGAGACGTCGTTGAGTGCTTTGACCCCCGGGAAGCTCTTGGTGATCGCTTCCAAACGGAGGACTGGCGTATCGAGCGCGCTGGCCGATTGTAGAGCGGGTTGCAACACAGGGTTTCCGTTCTGACAAGGTGGTGCCCGACGCGCCAACATTGGGCGCGTCAGGCGATCAGTGGGGCAAAATCAGAAGATGTCGCGGAACTGCTCGATATTGGAGGCATCATAGGTGAACGGGTTTGCCATGGCGCCTGTGGTCGCGTCGTCCAGCACAAGATCTCCCATACGGCCCATGGGGATGACCGCGCCAGGCTCTGCCACTGCTTCGTTGGCCGACAACTCATAGGCGAGCATCGTCGCGGCGTAGCCCAGATCAATCGGGTTCCAGATCGCAAAGGACTGCGACGCACCGGATTCGATGGCGCCCGCCATCTCGGACGGCAAGCCAAGGCCCGTGACGTTCACTTGGCCGACCATGTCCTGATCCACCACTGCTTGTGCTGCGGCTACGATGCCCACAGAGGTTGGCGCAATGATCGCGTCCAGATCCGGATAGGTTTGCATCAGGCCAATGGCTTCGCGGTAGGAGCGATCAGCAAGGTCATCCCCGTAAACCGTGGCGACAACCTCGATGTCGGGATAGTCGCCCATTACGGCGTTCATCTCTGCAATCCATGTGTTCTGGTTGGTAGACGTCGCGGTGGCTGACAAAAGCGCCACTTGGCCACCGTCAGGCAGGTGATCTGCGGCGAGTTGAATGATCGTCCGCCCGATCAGCGCGTCAGACGATGGCGCAAGGTGGAGCATACGACCCTCTTCGGCCACACCTGAGTCAAAGGACAGCACAGTAATGCCGCGCTGCATGGCGCGTTGGAGGGCCGGAACCACGGCGTCGGGGTCATTGGCGGAGATGACGATCGCGTCGACGCCTTGGGCAATCAGTGAGTTGACGACCTCAATCTGGCCCTCTGCCGTGGTGGACGTTGGGCCGGTATAGATGATCTCGACGTTGCCAAGCTCCTCGGCCGCTTCCATCGCTCCGTCATTTGCGGCCTCAAAGAAACCAATGCCAAGTGCCTTGACGACCAGCGCGATGCGGACGGGTTCATGGCCATCGGCAAAGGCGGCGCCGCCAGACAACATCATGGCAGCCAATGCGGTTCCCCCGAAAATTCTGCGTGTAAGGCTCATGAAAATTCCTCCCTGTGGATGAGCGATGGTGCGGTTATCCCGCGCCGGTTTCAGCCGCAGCGCTGGTTTGCGCCACGATCAGTTTGATATCTGCCGCATTGAGCATGGATGCTGCGCGGTCCGAAATGCCGTCGTCAGTGATAACCACATCGATCCGTGCCAGCGGACACAGCACAAGGCTGGAGCGGCTCTCGAATTTGGAGCTATCGACCAGAACGACCAGTTCATCGGCCTGACCGATCAGTTTTGTCTCGGCCTGGATCAGCAGCGGATCGGCCTCCATCAGGCCGAGTGCTCCAAGGCCCTGCGCGCCCATGAACATTCGCGTCGCGGCGAAGTTTCGCGTCACATCATTGTCGAAGGGCGAAAGGATAATGTTCTGTTCGCGGTAGATGACCCCGCCCGACAGCATCACGGTGTTCTTGGAATTCTTCAGCAGATGTTCTGCAATGGGGAAGGAGTTGGTGAAAACCTGCATCCGACGCATAGCCAGCGGATGTACCATCTGAAATGTCGTCGTGCCGCCGTTGATGATGATCGCGTCACCGTCGTCGCATAACTCCACCGCTGCGCGCGCGATGGCCTGCTTCTCGGGGCCGCGCAGTGTCTCGTTCACCGCGAAAGTACGACCGGCAAGGCCGACAAACTGCGGCGGGGTCATCGCCTCTGCCCCGCCTCGCAAACGGCGCAGAAGGTTTCTGGCATGCAGCGTATTGATGTCGCGGCGCACGGTCGCCTCTGACGCGCCAGTCAGCGCGCAGAAGTGTGCAACGGTCGCGACCGGACGCTCCTGGACTGCTGACAGTATCACGTTGTGACGTTCTTTCTCGTGCATTGATTCCTCCCGGATCGTCCCAACCGTGGCGCTTTTTCCAATCACCTGTCAATCATTAAATGTCTTTTTCAATCATTCTGCGGCGCAGCATGATTGAAATTGATCGTTCTTGATTGACTTATCGATTGGAAGTCCTCAGGTTGGCGCCAACAAATTGCGGGCTGTGTGTCGCCCAAAGGGAGAGAACTCATGTTGAAAACCACCGGAAAGACGCAGCTATCCAACCTTTGGGAAGACGCCAGGGCGGCCGGGATGTCTGAGTCGGAGAAGCTGCTCTATCGCTCGAACCTGCTGGGATTCGACAAGCGGATCACCAATTACGGCGGCGGTAACACCTCTGCCAAGGTCATGGAGATCGATCCGCTGAGTGGAGATCAGACAGAAGTCTTGTGGGTCAAAGGATCGGGCGGCGATGTCGGTTCCATCAAGATGGACGGCTTCGCGACGCTCTACATGGACAAGCTGCGCGACCTGAAAGGCATCTACCGCGGCGTCGAGTTTGAGGATGAGATGGTTGGCCTTCTGCCCCATTGCACTTTCAACCTGAACGCCCGCGCAGCCTCTATCGATACGCCCCTGCACGCCTACGTGCCACGCAAACACGTCGACCATATGCACCCCGACGCGATAATCGCGATTGCGGCGGCGTCTGATAGCAAGGACCTGACGGCGGAGATTTTTGGCAAACACATCGGCTGGCTGCCGTGGAAACGCCCGGGCTACGAGCTTGGGCTATGGCTGGAAAAATTCTGCCTCGACAATCCGGATGCCCAGGGTGTCGTGCTGGAAAACCACGGCTTGTTCACCTGGGATGATGACGCTAAGGCCTGCTACACGCTGACCGTCGATGTGATCCAGAAGGCGATGGATTGGTTCGCGGCGAAGACCGCCGATACGCCTTCGTTCGGGGGCGCAGTCCATAAAAGCCTGCCCGAGACAGAGAGGCGCGCGGTTGCCGCGCGACTGATGCCCGCGATCCGCGGCATGGTCTCGGGACAGCAGCACATGGTCGGCCATTTCCAGGACAGCGACGCCGTGCTGGACTTCGTGAATGCGAAAGAGATGAAAGCACTCGCTGCCCTTGGCACATCGTGCCCTGACCACTTCCTACGCACCAAAATCCGGCCTTTGGTTGTCGATTTCGACCCGGCCAGCCCGGACGTTGACGCGGTGTTGGAGAGGCTGCCCGCGCAGTTGGCCGCCTACCGCGATGATTATGCCGCCTATTACGCGCGCTGCAAACGCGAAGATAGCCCGGCGATCCGGGACCCTAACGCCGTGGTCTATCTGGTGACGGGCGTCGGTATGATCACGTTTGCCAAGGATAAGGCGACGGCCCGAATCTCGGCCGAATTCTACGTAAACGCCATCAACGTCATGCGAGAGGCGAGCGCCGTCAGCACCTACTGCGGCCTGCCAGAGCAGGAAGCTTTTGACATTGAATACTGGCTGTTGGAAGAGGCGAAATTGCAACGTATGCCAAAGCCCAAAGCCCTTGCCGGGCGGATAGCCTTGGTCACGGGTGGCGCGGGCGGAATCGGATCGGCAACGGCCGCGCGCTACCTGGCCGAGGGGGCCTGTGTGGTTCTCGCGGATATTGATGAAGGCGCGTTAGATGCGACCGGCGAGGCGTTGAAGGCGCAGTATTCAGAGGATGTGGTCCGCACCGTATCGATGAACGTCACAAGCGAGGCAGCGGTGGCAGAGGCATTCGCCAAGGCAAGCGCCGAATTCGGCGGGATTGATATTCTGGTATCAAACGCCGGCATCGCGTCGTCCGCGCCCATAGAGGCGACTTCGCTGGCGCTTTGGCAAAAGAACATGGACATACTCAGCACCGGCTATTTTCTTGTCAGCCGGGAGGCCTTCAAACTGTTCCGGGTGCAGGACATGGGCGGATCGGTCGTGTTCATCGGATCCAAAAACGGGCTGGCGGCCAGCCCCGATGCCGCCGCCTATTGCACCGCAAAGGCCAGCGAACTGCATCTGGCCCGCTGCCTCGCACTGGAAGGCGCTGAGGCTGGCATTCGGGTGAACGTGGTGAACCCGGACGCTGTGCTGCGCGGGTCCAAGATCTGGCAGGGCGACTGGCTGGATCAACGCGCATCGACATACGGAACCGACAAGGAGGGGCTGGAGGCGATGTACCGCGATCGCTCCATGCTCAAACGGTCGGTTCTGCCCGAGGACATTGCGGAGGCTGCGTATTTCTTTGCAGCTGATCTTTCGGCCAAATCTACTGGCAACATCATCAACGTGGACGCAGGCAACGTCCAAGCGTTCACGCGTTGAGGGGGCGGTATCATGAGCAATCAAGGCTATAAACTCGCCCGCCAGATCTTCGCCGATTGGGGTGTCGACACCGAGGCCGCGATGGATCGCCTCGCGCCGATCCCGATCTCCATGCATTGCTGGCAGGGCGACGATGTTGTGGGGTATGAGGCGAAGACCGGCACGTCCGGCGGCGGCATCCAGGCCACTGGAAACCACCCAGGTCGTGCCCGCACACCCGACGAGCTACGTGCGGATCTGGAGTTTGCGTATGGACAGATCCCCGGCAGTCATCGCCTGAACCTGCACGCCATGTATCTGGATACGGATGCCGCGCCGGACCGCGATGAGATCGAGTACGATCACTTCGCCTCGTGGATCGAGTGGGCGAAAGCACAGAGCCTTGGTCTTGATTTCAACCCGACTTTTTTTGCGCATGCCAAGGCGGACGACAATCTGACCCTCAGTCATCCGGACAATGGCATTCGTGATTTCTGGATCGAGCATGGCAAGCGCTCGCGTGATATCGCCGCGCGGATGGGCGCGGAGCTGAAAAGCGCCTGCGTCAACAACATTTGGGTGCCAGACGGCTTCAAGGATACGCCTGTCGATCGTATGTCCGCGCGGGCCCGGTTGGAGGCGTCGCTGGACGAGATGTTCGCCGATGCCCACGATCCGGCACAAATGCTGGACGCGGTTGAAAGCAAGCTGTTCGGCATTGGAGTGGAGGCCTGCACCGTGGGCAGCCACGAATTCTACCTCGGCTATGCGATCCGCAACAAAACCCTGCTGTGCCTCGACATGGGGCACTTTCATCCGACCGAAAACGTGGCTGACAAGCTGAGTTCTGTCGCCTTGTCCCTGGATCAGATCCTTCTCCACGTCTCCCGCCCGATGCGGTGGGACAGTGACCATGTGATCTTGCTGAACGATGATATCCTGCAAATGGCGCAGGAGTTGGTGTTTGCAGATCTGTTGGATCGCACACGCATTGGCCTCGACTTTTTCGACGCCACAATCAGCCGGACGGCTGCGTGGGTGATCGGCACGCGCAACATGCAAAAGGCCCTTCTACGCGCGCTCCTCATGCCCCGCGACGCACTGATGGCGGCAGAGGCCGCGATGAAAAACACAATCCGGTTCATGCTGACCGAAGAGGCCAAGGACCTCCCCGCCGGGGCCGTTTGGGCAGAGTTTTGTGCGCGTCAGTCCGTCGACACGGGACAAGCGCTGGTCAGCTCGCTTTCGGCATACGACAACAAAGTGTCCGCACGGTCCTAGCTGCCAGTAGAATCCGCCGGGCGAGCGGTTTCAGCCCCGAGAGCATCCGTGAATGGAAATCTCCGCAGGCAGAGCGCTGGGTGATGGCACCCTGACGCCGCATTGCGGAATTGACTCCGACTCCCTTGACCTGTCTCCACACCTTCACTATCACTATCACTATCACTATCAATATTATTATTAATAATATTGCATGGCAGGCCCATCCCTGACCAAATCAGCCCGCAACAAGGGAGACCTTCAATGCGTCTTGGATGTATCGGTGACGATTTCACCGGCTCAAGCGATCTAGCCAATACGTTGGCCAAAGGCGGCATGCGGACGGTCCAATACACGGGTGTTCCGGGTCATCCCGCCGGGGCTGACGTGCAAGCGGGCGTTGTGGCGTTGAAATCACGCTCCATAGAGGCAGGTGACGCCGTTCGTCAGTCGCTGGCAGCGCTTGATTGGCTTCTGGCGCAGGGGTGTGTGCAGATCTTCTTTAAGTATTGCTCGACCTTCGATTCCACAGCGGAAGGCAATATTGGCCCAGTCACCGACGCGCTGGCCCATGCGCTGAACGCGCGCAAGGTCGTCATCTGTCCGGCGTTTCCGGGCACGGGGCGGTCGATCTACCAAGGGCATCTGTTCGTGAACGATACCTTACTCAACGAAAGCGGTCTGCAAAACCATCCGCTGACCCCGATGACGGACCCGGATATCCGCCGATGGCTGGCCCCTCAAACCCGCCACAGCGTCGGTCACATCCCCGCAGAGCATGTCTTTGCCGGGGCCGCCCGTATCGCCGAGGCGCTGGAGGCGCAGCACCAGGCGGGGTGCCGCCTGATCGTTGTGGATGCGATCCGCGACCGGGACCTGATGGAGATCGGCAAAGCAGCAGAAGGCCTGCCGCTGGTCACCGGCGGTTCGGGCGCGGCCCTTGGACTGCCAGCAAACTTTGGCTGCACTCCTGGCCCGGTGCCCTGGGTTGCGCAGCCAGGCAAGGCGATTGCGCTGTCGGGCTCGTGCTCTAGGGCCACTCGGACACAGGTCGCGCGACACGCCAAGGCGCACCCAGCCAAGGAAATCACGGCGACCGAGGTCATTGAAGCGCGCATATCCGCTGAAGCGGTCGCAACATGGCTGTTGCAGGCCGATGATCTGCCGCTGGCCTATAGCTCCGCCGATCCTGAGGTCATAGCGGATGTGCAAGCCAAATTCGGTCGCTCGAAGGCCTCGGACGCATTGGAAGGCTTTTTCGCCGAGGTCGCGCGCCGATGCGTGGCCGGTGGCGCGACGCGCGTGATTACCGCAGGCGGTGAGACCTCGGGCGCGATTGTGGAAGGATTGGCGCTGGACACGCTGGAGATTGGCCCGGAGATTGATCCCGGCGTCCCTGCCCTGCGCGCGCGCCCCGACCTTGTCTTAGCGCTGAAATCCGGCAACTTCGGCGCAGAGGATTTCTTCGAGAAAGCCGACCGCGTCCTGAAAGGTGCCCGATGACAGAAACACAGCTGCGAGAGCAGATCTGCATGTTGGCCGCGTCGCTGTTCGAGCGCGGCCTGACCCATGGCAGCACAGGCAACATCTCGGCCCGGACCGACGATGGTGGGCTGCTCGTCTCTCCGTCCGGGACAAGTTTCGGCAGACTGGATCCCGGCAGGCTCAGCCGATTTGACGCGAACGGCACGTTGATCGGAGGCGACAAGCCAACCAAGGAAATGCCGCTGCACACCGCGTTCTATGACACCCGCAGTACGGCGGGGGCTGTGGTTCACTTGCACAGTTGTCATTCCATTGCGTGGTCGATGATGCCTGACGCGGATGAGGACGACTTCCTGCCCAAGTTGACACCCTATGCAATCATGAAACTTGGCCGAGTGAAACTGCTGCCGTTCTTTTTGCCCGGTGATCCGGCGATGGCGGATGCCGTGCGCGGGTTGGCAGGCAAACGCATCGCCGTGATGCTGGCCAACCACGGACCCGTTGTAGCTGGAAAAGACATCGAGGCCGCGTGCAATGCGGTCGAGGAGCTGGAAGACAGCGCCCGTCTAGCGATGATGATGCACGGAATGCAGGCCCGCGGATTGACGGACGCGCAGCTGCGTGCCGTCGTGACAAAATTCGATGTGGAGTGGGACGTATGACACGCTTTTCTGCCAACCTCGGCTTTCTGTGGACCGACTGCCCCCTGCCCGATGCGATTCGTGCCGCTCATGCCGCGGGCTTTGACGCTGTTGAATGCCATTGGCCGTATGATGTGGACCCGACAGATATCGCAACGGCGCTGGAGGAGACGGGGCTGACCATGCTCGGCCTCAATACCCGACGCGGCGATGTCGAGAAAGGTGACAATGGCCTTTCCGCCATTCCCGGGCGGGAAGTTGAGGCCCGCGGGGCCATTGACGAGGCGTTGGATTATGCAGACCGGATCGGCGCGCCAAACATGCATGTCATGGCCGGATTTGCTGAGGGCGCGGATGCCCGCGAGACCTTTGTCCAGAACCTGCGATATGCCTGCACCCAAGCGACAAAGCGCGATCAGAGCATCCTGATCGAGCCGTTGAACCGGTTCGATGCGCCCGGATATTTTCTGAACACGACCCGGTTGGCGGCGGACATCATTGGGGAACTTGCCGTTCCAAATTTGCGGCTGATGTTCGATTGCTACCATGTAGGCCGGACCGAGGGCGATGTGATCGCGCACCTGCGCGCGCTTTTTCCAATGATCGGTCATATTCAGTTCGCCGCTGTTCCTGATCGCGGTGCGCCTGATCACGGTGATCTGGACTACGGGCCGATCTTCGCCGAGATCGCGGCGCTTGGCTGGACCAAGCCGCTTGGGGCGGAATACAAACCGGGCGCGCCGACCGACGAGACTTTGGGATGGATGCGAACGCTGGCGTAAGCGTCAGGTTCGAGCCTTCTCAAACGCAGTCCAATAGGCCTCAAACTCCTCAAAGGTGACCGGACCATCCTTGATCGGGTCGAGAACCAAACTTTCGCTCTGGGCTAGTTTATCGAGGGCGACTCCTGAGATCCGGCAGCACTTCATGCGGGATGACCAATGCGCCGTGGCAATCTGCATGAACCAGATCGCCCTCCTTCACGCGCAGGTCAAAGATTTCAACAGGCTCTCCGATCTGCCGGACGTGGACAAAGCCGTGGCTCGGACCGATGCCACCTGCGAGCACCGGGAAGGACGCGGGCAGATCGCCCACATCACGCATCAATCCGTTCGTCACAGCCCCCGCCAGGCCAAACACGCTGCCGTGGACCTGTGCATGAACCTCACCCCACCAGGCGCCAAGGGCAGCCTCACCATTGATGTCCTCAACAACTGCGACACCGGGACGTGGCCCCATGGCCATGGAATGAAAGTAAGCCATCCGGCGGGCGCGCAACACGTCTTGCGGCTCGGAAGGCGGCTCACGGCCCGCGATATGAGCCGTTCGGGCGAACCCCACGATCCTGGTGTGCAGATCACCGGACCAGCACATTGTGGCGTGCGTGAAACCGGCAAAGCCCCGACGGCCTTGCGCCACTTCGATTGCGTTGCACACCGTCGGCGTGTCGCAGATTTGCAACCGGATCAGGAGGTCTTGCGAGAGCGAAACAGCGGTCAAGGGGCACTCCAGATTTCAGTCAAGGCACGGGCGCACGCGGAAGGGTCTTCGACCAAAGCATAATGTCCAAGCCCCTCCAGGGCCACTACGCGGCCTTTGGGTGCAGCCGAAGCCGCTTCATGGGCCCACTTCAAGGGCGCTTGCTGGTCGTCTGACCCGGTCAACAGCGTGACTGGCGCGCGCGCGTTTGCAAGCGTATCCAATGCGCTGGGACGGTTCAAAGCAAGGGCAGTTTGCGCGTCGATACGGTGCTCTACGTCCTCCGCCATTGATAGTACAATCTCCCGGGCGGTGTCTGGGTCAGGTCCGGCCAGGGCGGGCAGCCTAGAGTCCAAGGACGCCCGCCCGCCGACATCGGCGACGTCATGGGCAAGGGCCAACCGCCCGGCCCTCTTGGCCGGGTCATCTGCGCGGGGGTTAAGGCCGAACAGAAGTATCTCAGATACATCAAAACGGTCTGCCAGATTGGCGGCGACGATTGCCCCTAGGGAAAACCCGCAAACAATGGCTTCTGGGGCAATCGCTTCGCCAACGGCATCGAGGTAGTCCTCAACCCGTGGATGCCGAAGGTCTACCAATGTTCGCGCAGCGGTAGGCACGTCAAGAGCGTCCAGGAAGGCATCAAATACGGTCCCTGAGCAAAGGGTTCCCGGCAGCAAGACCCAGGGCCTGCCGTCAGCCGGGTCAGTAGCCATGGCTAACAGCGGCGGCTGTTTCGACCTGCTCGGCGTCCAGAAGCTCTCGCACAGCACCTGCCACGCTGCGCGTCAGATGCGCGAAATCGTTGCCGGGCGTGACCAAACCGTAGCCCTGACCCATCCGGATCCTTGCCTCCGTCGCGTCGGCGCAGAAGATGCCCACGGGCACGCCTTTTCTTTGGGCGCATGACAGGACATGCCTCATCGCTTCTTCCGAGGCAGGGCGCGGAAAATGCACATGGCCGTCCAACGCAAAGGCCATGTCGTTTGGACCCAGGTACAGCATATCGACGCCCTCAACGTCCAAGATATCATCGATGCGCGCGACGGACTCAGCCGTTTCAATCATCGGGATCGCCATGACGGTTTCATTTGCGTTGGCCACGTAGTCCGAGCCGCCATAGAGCAACCCCCGCGACGGTCCGAAACTGCGATTGCCTTTGGGCGGGTAGCGGCAGGCGGCCACAAGCGCTGCGGCCTGCTCGGGAGTGGATATCATCGGACAGATAATTCCGTAGGCCCCTGCGTCGAGCAGTTGCATGATCTGCGCCGGATCCAGATGTGGCACGCGCACCATCGGGATCGCAGGGGTGGCGGAGATCGCCTGCAACATGTGCAGCGCCTCGGAGAATCCAAACATGCCGTGCTGCAGATCGACCGTGACGGAATGCGCGCCGGTATGCCCGACGCCCTCCGCCGAATAGCTTGCCCCGATGGAGAGCCAGGCATTGACCACGGGATCGCCAGCACTCAGGCGTGTTTTGACGAGGTTCGGACGCATCAACCAACCCTCCGGTACGCGGGCAGCAGTGAGGCTTTGGCAGTGAAGCCGCCCGCATCCAGTCCCGTACCATCGGCCAAAGCAGCCTCGATGATATCGGCGTTGAAGATAGGCCGCTTGCGGTGATCACCTGATATCGTTACAAGCGCCTCGACCACATCGTCGCCAAGCGCCTCCATTGACCGTATGGCAAGAGCGGGGATGGAGTAGGTGTCCCATGGCTCCAGATCGACGGTCACACCGCCATCGTCGTTGAACGTGATCCGCAGCCGGCCTTTGTGCAGGATAATGACCATCTTGTCGGGCAAGGAGAACGGGCTGACGCTGGTGCCGGGAGCCATACGCAGCCACTCCGTCGAAAAGCCGTGGGGGTTGGTGATCGGCGCAGCATGCGCGCGGTTCTGGGTCATGCCATAGCCAATGACGGGCGCGATTTCCGCACCGCAGCCGGAGAGGTCGGCATCAATGAACGCAGGGCGGAAATCTCGGTCTTGGGTGGTGACAACGCGGCTCCGCATCGCCTCTGGCGTCACCTCGCGCAGGGCGGAGACCTCGGCGGCGGGCATGGGTGGGATGCATCCGCTCGGATCCGGCACCGCATCGCCGCGAGAGGTATCGATCAGCGTGTTCTCATTAGAGATATAGAGGCCGTATTCCGCCGCTTCCTCGATGATGTCAGGGTGGAAGATTACGCCGCCGGTGTTGTCGCCCCCAAGGATCGTGAACAGCCAGCCGTCATCAGGCCCCGCATTGGTGAAACCGCGAAAGATCCATGTGGGAACGGAAAGGATGTCGCCCTCGCGCCCCGTAAACGTGTTCTCGCCGTTCGAGCCCCAACGGAACGTCCATTCGCCCTTTTGGACGATGAAAACCTCGGCGGTGAAATGGATGTGCAGGTTGTTGGTAATGCCGTGGGGCATTGCCGCCGCCCCGATGTTGAAGCCATGGGCTTCTGGCAGGTTGATCACCTGATCAGCTGACGACGTCACGCCGGGGCCGATGATCGAGTAGTTCTCTTTCAGGTGCGAGCCGGGCTTTTTGCAGTCAATGAAGGCCACGGTGCAGGAGGTGTAGTCGGACCGTTTGATCCGACGTGCATCGGCATCTTTTTGCGTGAGGGGGGGCATGGGGATCACTTTGCTTGAGGGATTAATAGTCCAGACGCTCGCCAGAGGTCTTGTCGAACAGATGAATGCGGCCACCGGTCTTAGGGGCAAGCGCGCAGGTCGCGTTGATCGCAGCCTCGTAATCCGCGGGGCCACGGGCACAGATTGAGGTGCCCTTTTCGCGCAGGGTCAGCAGCGTGGCCTCCCCGGTTAGTTCCAGCGCGTAGAGTCTGCCGGAAACGGGGGCATCGGCGGTTTCCGTTAGCTCCAGATCCTCTGGCCGAATGCCCAGAACAACATCGTCACGATCAGGCGCGGCGATGGGCAGTTGCACGCCGGGGGCGGTGAATTTGCCGCCCTTGACGCTGCCCTCAATCAGATTCATCGATGGTGACCCGATGAAGCCCGCCACAAATAGATTGATCGGTTCGGAATAAATCTTTTTGGGCGTATCAAGCTGCACAATCTGACCGTCGCGCATTACGGCGACACGAGTCGCCAGCGTCATCGCCTCCATCTGGTCGTGGGTGACAAAGACCGTCGTGACGCCAAGCTCGTGGTGCAGGTGCTTCAACTCGGCCCGCATCGACACGCGCAGCTTGGCGTCGAGGTTCGACAGCGGCTCATCCATCAGGAAAATTTTCGGCGTTCGCACGATGGCACGGGCCAACGCCACGCGCTGGCGCTGACCGCCAGAAAGCTCGGACGGGCGGCGTTTCAACAGCGCATCCAGTTCCACTTTCTCGGCCGTCTCCTGCACCTGTTTGGTACGTGCGGCCTTGTCCATTCCGCGCAGCTTCAGGGGATAGGCGATGTTCTGTTCCACGCTCATATGCGGATAGAGGCCATAGTTCTGAAACACCATCGCGATGTCGCGGTCCTTTGGCGGCTTTTCGTTTACGCGCTGCCCGTCGATCATCAGATCGCCGGAGGTGATATCCTCCAACCCCGCGATCATCCGCATGGTCGTCGTCTTCCCGCAGCCTGATGGCCCGAGGAGCACCAAGAATTCGCCTTCCTCAATCGTCAGGTTCTGCTTCTTGACCGCGAGGAACGCGCCGTAGCGTTTTTCGATATCGACCAGTCTGACCTCAGCCATGCCCCTGCCCCTCTATTTGACCGCACCGGCTGTCATGCCGCGCGTAAAGTGTTTCTGGATCATCAAAGCCATGATGAAGATCGGAACGGTGATCATGACGCCTGCCGCACTCATCAACTCCCACAGATCGCCACGCTCGGTGCGGAAGCTGACCAGGCCCACGGGCAATGTCACCGCGTCGCGGCGCGTCAGGATGAGGGAGAACAGAAATTCGTTCCACGTCAGGATGAAGCAGAAGATGCTGGATGTCAGAATGCCAGGCGCGGCCATCGGCAGCACGATGTCCTTGATCACCCGCAAGCGCGAAGCGCCGTCGATCATCGCGGCTTCCTCACTGTCGGTCGGGATGGCATCGATGTAGCCCTTGATCATCCAGATCACGAAAGGCGTCACGATGGCGAGGTTTACAATTATCAAGGCAATTCGCGTGTCAAGAAGGTCAAGCGTGCGGAACATCAGGAAGAACGGCAGCACGATTACGACAGCGGGGATGAACTGCGTCGACAGGATCAGGAAGAACAGGAACTTGCGGCCTTTCACCCGGAAGCGGGAGAAGGAATAGGCCGCCAGTGACGCACAAGGCACCGCGATCAGCACTGTCACAGAGGCCACGATGACGGAGTTCAGCACCATATCTTCGAGGTTCCACGGGTCCGAGAAGACCGTGACGAAGTTATCGAGCGTGGGCTGAAAGTTGAACGACAACGAGTAGGCATCAATCGGTCGCTTGAACGCCGTCAGGAACATCCAGGCGATCGGGAACAGCACCACGGTGCAAATGAAAAGCAGAAGGGCACGCTCGGCCCACCAGGAGAGTATACGCATCATGCCGTTGCCATCTTTCTCTCGCTCAATAGCATGCGCACATACCAGATCGAGATTGTCATCATGATTGCCGTCAGGATCCACGCCAGTGCCGAGGCGTAGCCCATGTCGTACCACTCAAAGCCCACGTTGAAGATGAAGTAGGCCAGTGTTTCCGTCGATGTGCCGGGTCCGCCGCCTGTCAGGGTGACGACTTGGTCGAACATTTTCAGGGCGAAGATCGTCTTCAGGATCGCCGTGACCAGCAACACGCCCTTCATCTGCGGAAGAATGATCCCGAAGATGATGCGCAGGTTCGACGCCCCGTCGATGCGCGCGGCCTCTTCCGTTTCACGGGGGATGGAGGCGAGGCCACCGAGGCACATGAACGTCATGTAAGGGGCCCAGTGCCAGACATCCGTGACCACAAGGATCGCCATCGCAAGGTCCGGGCTGGCAAGCCACGGCGTACCTTCAAGGGCGGGGAATATCGCGGCGAGGCCGTTGGACAGCACGCCGAATTCGGGGTTGAACATGAAGCGGAAGCTGACACCAATCAGCGCGGGGCTCATGGCGAAGGGCAGGATCAGGATGATCCGCGTAAACGTGTGCAAGTGACCCTTTCGGCGCAGCAACAGCGCCAGCGACATCGCAATAACCAGAGTCAGGATCACGCTGAAGACCACGAAAATGGTCGTCACCCAGAGGGAATTGAGGAAGTGCGACTCGCCCGTGGCGCGGATAAAATTCTCAAAGCCGACCCACTCCTCCGGACGGCGGGACCGGGTCAGGTCCCATTCCCGAAATGCCGTGGTGAGCGAGTAGGCCAAGGGATAAAACGTCGTCGCGAGGACGATCAGGAAGCCCGGCACCAGCAAATAGTATTGGAGTGATTTGTCGCGCATTGCCGGCCCCCTTTTGGTAGGTGCCGCGGCCACCCAAAGAAGGCAGCCGCGGCATTTGCGTGTTTAGCCGCGGATTTCCGCAATCTCTTCAGCGGCGGCATCCAGCGCCGCTCGGACATCGTCCTGCTCGCCCGAGGCCAGGCTGGAGATGGCGGTTTCAAGCACTTCCACGATGCGCAGCCAGTCGTCCCCGAATTCGATGCCGTCGGCTGTTTCCAGTGCATCGGCAGCGGCGGCGTGGATACCACCCCAACGGGCGTTGACCTCATTGTCGCGCATGTTCGAAAGGTGGACAGCAACAAGCTCGTTCAACTCGGGATCCAGCAGAACATCCCGCTCCAACGCCGGGTCCGTCAGCCAACCGAGGTATTCGATGGCCGCCTCCGGAGTATCGGAGTCTGCCGTGACGCCAAAGATCCAGGTGTTGGTGAAGGTCGTTCGATCCGCGCCAGCCACCGTGGGCAGGGCCGTGAAACCCAATTGGTCTGCCGTGATCGTCGACTGCTCTGGATCTGTCAACTGCGAACTGACCCACCACCAGACGGGGAGCATGGCAGAGTTGCCCTGCTTGAAGCTGTTGACCGCATCCTGTTCGACGAACACCGCCGATCCGGCGGGTGCAACTTCGTCCACGGTCAGGAAGTTGATGTATTGCTCCGTCGCCGTGACACCGGCGTCGGAATTGAAGATCGGCTGGCCCGCGTCATCGAACAGATCCCCGCCGTAACCCCAAAGCAGGTTCATCCAGACCATCAGGTTCTGGCCGTTCAGGCGCCCGTAGGGCAGCGCGATGCCAGAGGCATCAGTGGCCTCCTGGATGGCTTGGCCCGCCGTCACGACCTCGGTCCAGGTCTGGGGCACTTCGACGCCTGCCTGCTCGAACAGGTCGGTGCGGTAGAACATCAACTGCACGTGTCCGCGTACGGGCAGGCCGTACAGCTCATCCCCGATCATCCCATGGCGCATGTGGGCGGCGGGGAAGTCGGACAGGTCCGTGCCTTGAGCCGCGATGCCGTCGCCAATGGGCTGGAGCAGGTTTATCAGCGACGGAACCCACTGGTCCATGATCGACACGACGTCGTAGTCGCCGCCGCCGCCGATCATCTCGGCGGTCAGGGCTTCGCGCATGTTGGGGAACGGCACATAATCGACTTCAACGTCGATGCCTGTCGCCTCTTCGAACTCCGCGAATCGGGCCTCGTGGGCTTGGAACTGGCTGGATGTCACCGCCAAGATACGAACAGTCTGCCCCGCATAGGGCTGGCCTTCAGTTGCCTCCCATGCGCTGGCTTGGCCCGTCGCGATGGCTGCCGCAATGGCAATCGCGCTTTTGAAAAATCTCATGGTATCCTCCCTGACCTGAAACTCACTTATGACTAAGGGATCGTCGAAATTTCGTCAATATTATTATTGATAATTTTGTTGATGGTGCGCGCGCCCAGATTGTGAGTATGGTTAGTTGACGCGTATGAACGAGAAAAAGATGCCGACAGAACTCGAACAAGACCTCGAAAACGACATCATCTTCGGGATTTACCCGCCCGGAAGTCGCATCACCGAAGACAGCGTGATGGCCCAATACAATGCCAAACGGCATTTGGTGCGCAGCGCCTTCACGTTGTTGGAGACCCAAGGCCTTTTGGTGCGCTGGCCCCATCGCGGTGTTGAAGTTGTGGAACTAACCCCCGCCGAGGTCGACGCGCTCTATGATGTTCGCATCGTTCTTGAAACCGCTGCTGCCGCGCGCACGAAACTCCCGGCGGATCCGGCCGTCGTGGACCGCCTTACTGAGATCTCCAACCTTCACGCCGCAGCAGTAGAAAGCGGCGACTTTCGACAAGTGTTCTGGCTAAATCAGGAGTTTCATGAACTTCAATTCTCGTGCTGTGACAACCCACGGCTTGAGGCCTTGATCGCCCAACACGCGCGAATGGCTCAACCCATAAGGGTGGTCAAATATGACGACCACGACCACATGGCGCAGGTCGTTTCCCAACACCGGACCATTATCCACGCTATGAGTGGAACCGCGACCGACACGTATGTCGAAGCAACGAGAGAGCATTTGCCAGCGTCGGCAGAAGCGTACAGGATACTGTATGAAAGGCGCCACCAAGGACGACGCGCATCGCGCTAGAGGCGCAAGGGCTCCAATGAATGCCAGTTCCGATCTCTCGGCTTCACCGCGGAACAGACTCCGAACATGCGACCCGTTGAATATCCGCTTCCATCAAGGGCACCTTGTGATTTCGCCCATGCAGCGAACTTCCGCTTTCCGCCGATGTCGTTGAAAAACTCGCTGATTTCGGCGGTGTGCTCGGGGCTGTTGGTCTGATTTTGTGGAGCAATCTACTGTTGTCTCGAAAACATGGCGCAACAATTCACTCTCGCGGAACCGGCCGTGGCGGTTCTTTGAGAAGGTTGAGTGATCCGGGACCCGGTCGGAGAGATCGACGCGGCAGAACCAACGATACGCCAGGGTTCAGATGCACCTCTTCGCAGAGCCGCCGCTCTGACCGGATCCCGAAGCAATAGCCGACCAGCAGCATCCGGATCAGCAGTTCGGGATCAACGGAAGGACAGCCGGTGTGGTCGTCCCTCATGCGGCGCGTGCCAGGTTATCTCCTGGTCGAGCCAGATCAGCCGCGAGCCGCGCTTCCCGAGCGCGGCGTTGTAACTCGACCAGTTCGTCGCACGGTAACGGGAGGGTGTGGGCTTGCTCATGCACCCCGTCTAACCGCATGGATTCAAGATGTGAATCCTCTCCGGTCAGAGTTGTGCAACAACGCCGGATCAATGCCAGCACGCAGTGTCGACCGCCCGAGCTTTGATGGATACTCGGCTTGGCAAATCCTTTGCTGCGGCCTGGCCCACTGGGCGCAAGCGCTTAGTCTTCGGCCGTGATCAGCAACGACAACTCAGCCGAGGCATCTTTCAAGGCGTCGATGTAGCCCAGGGCTCGCGGGATATCGAAGCGCAGGCTGGGGGCGTGGAACGACAGAGTTGCCATCAGGCGATCATTGGGGTCCATGATAGGCACAGCAAGCGCAATCATGTCGGACATGAACTCCTCCCGGTCCAGGGCGAAGCCATTATGGCCAATCTCCACCAACTCTGCCATCAGCGCATCTCGATCCGTGATGGTTTTATCAGTATGCCCCGTCAGCGTAGCGGCGTTGAGGTAACGTTCCAGGTGATTGGGCACCAGTGTGCTGAGGTACATCTTGCCCGACGCCGTCGCATGAAATGGCACTCGCGTGCCTTGCGGCAGTTGGATGCGCAGCGGCCATTCCGTCTCCACCCGCTCAAGATAGATCATCGCGTCGCGGTCCGGCAGGGCGATATTGCAGGTCTCGCCGATCTCGCGGCTCAACCGTCGCAGGATTGCCTGGCGTGCGGTGCGAATACGTAAACTGGAAAGCGTGCTGGCGGCGAGAACCCTCAAACGTGGCCCCGGCGAGTATGTGCGCCCGTCCATGTCACGTTGCAAGAACCCTTCCTCCTCCAACGTGGCGAACAGGCGGTGGATGGTGGGTTTGGGCAGCTCCAGCGTGGCGTTCACCTCGGTTGGAGTCACAGGCACGCCAATGCGTGCAACTTCCTCCAGCACCATAAGAAGCCGGAGGTTTGTCGGTATCGTATCGCGCGACTGCTCACCGTCCATTTGGTTACCTCTAGAGGTTTGGTAGCAACGCCGTTGAAAGAGACGGCACCAGCGCCACGATGATCCAGATGGAGATCAGCGCGATCAGGTAAGGCCACGTATAGCGCAGCAATTTGAAGTACGGCACCCCTGTGACGCCAGATGCGACGTAGAGGTTCAGACCGTAGGGTGGCGTGATGAAGCCGATAGAAGCCCCAACAAGAAAGATCACCGCGAATTGCACTGGTTCGACCCCGATATCATGCGCGATGGGCGCCAGAATGGGTGCAAGGATGATCGTTACGGGAAGGCTTTCCAGCACCATGCCCGAGATGAAGACGATGATCATGGCTGTGAACAACACCGCGTAGTAGCCACCCATCGAAGTCACGAAATCCGTCAGGAACGCCTGCGCCCCCATCACCGACAGGATCTGCTGCATCACGACGGACACGGCAATCAGCGGTGCCAGGATGCCGGTAATTTGCGCCGAACGCATGGTGATCGACGGAAGTTCCAGCGGGCCGAACCCGCCAACCACGAACATGCCCGCAAAGGATCGCTCGTCCACAGGGCGTTCTTCACGATCCGCAAAGCCAGGATGCGTCCGGTCGACGATTTTCGTTATCGCAAGGCAAACAAAGCCCACGATCACACAGAAACCGACGGTCACACCAGCGGCCTCCGTCGGAGAGAATTTGCCGGTATAGATGCCCCACAACACGAGGCCGATGGCGAAGAAGCCAAGCCAGGCCCCGAAGCCCGTCTTGAGATGCCTTCTGGATCTCGTGCATGCTCTCGATGGCCTCCTGGACGATCTCATCGCTCTGGCGCGCGTCGTCGCGTGCCGAGTTGGTGAAGCCGCGGGCTCCCTGGGCGAGCTTCGCCGTCGCCGTGATCGATCCGGTGATCTGCTCGAGCGCGCCGGTCGTCTCCGCGAGAGAACCGGCCGTACGTTCGGTCCGCTTGGACAGCTCCTCCGCCGAGGCGGACAAGTCACTGGTTTCGTCGAGAACCTCCGAGGCGTTGCGGAAGAGGTCCTCGAACGCGTCCTGAAACTGCGCCGCGGCGAGATTCGTGCTCTCCTGCAGATCCGCGAACGCTCCCAGCCTCTCGCCCTGCATCCGCGCGTAAAGCTGCCCTCTGGCCAGTTCCGACATGACGGCCGTGACCTCTGCGAACCCCTGCTCCAAGGTCTGGAGATGGCTGTTGAGCATCTCGCGGAGCGCCCGCTGATCGTGAGGGGCGTCCTCAACCTGCATCCGGCTGCCGAACTGCCCCTTCGCGGCATCCGACAGGATGGCATGAAGGTCGTCCCGCAAGGCGTCGGCCTCCCGCGCGCGGCCCTGCGCAGCCTCCATCCGTGCGCGTTCGCGCTCGGATTCCTTCCGTTCCACGGCCGCGCGATCGCCGGCGTTCCGATCGACCTCCGCGCGGTGTCGCGATTCCATCTCGGCCGCCTGCTGCGCCAGGAGCTCGCGATCGAGGATGCGCGCGCGGAACACCTCGAGGGAATCGTGGATGCGCGCGATCTCGTTGGAGGCCGCGCGCGGAAGGGGGGTGCCCGGGGCATCGCTCGAGATCGCCTGCATCGCGCGCGTCACCTTCACGAGCGGCCGTGTGACCTGCGTCCGCAGGACGAAAAGCACCGCGAGAGAGGCGAGCAGCATCGTTATGATCTGCGCGGCGGTGAGGTACCTCGCGGTGCGGGAAGTGGCTGCCGCGAGAGCCCCCTCGGAGTAGAGGATCTCGATCAGCCCGGAGACCCGGCCGTCCGCCTGCATCAGGGGGATGCGCACGAGATAGGCCCCGTTCCCGATGCCCGAGCGGACGGTATCCGTCGGCATCGACCCGGCCGCGACGGGGTCGAACCGCGCGACGGCCCCGGGCAGGAGGATCTCGCTGAGCACCTGCTGGCGGGCCGACACCGCACGAAGGCCGACGATCGGGCTTTCCCTGCTGTCGATGATAGAGGCGAGCGCGGTCTCGGGGACTATGCCGGCCAGCACGGACGGGGCGAGCGACAGCGCGATCGCGGATGCGTCGGCGCCGACATACGTCTCGAACTGGGTGGAAAGGCGGGTCTTGAGGTCGTTGAACGTGAAGAGATGCATCACGGCGAAGCCGACCGCGAGGACCGCCGATACCGCGAGGCAGCATTGGACCGCGACAGAGCGCCACCATCGTTCGGGGCGATCATGGGTCTCGCGCGTCTCCGGACCGACCTCGACCGGGGGAGCCGTTTGGACCCGATCGTTCGAATCGGGAAAATCGCTCGTCATCGCTCACATCCTCGCACTGCGCACAGGTGGTCGGTATCAGCCAAGGTTGAAGAAAGTCTTGATGCGCCGGCGTTTCCCGATCCGGGGAACACAATTCGGCAAGGGCATCGTCGGATGGACCCGCGCCCTCGAACCCTGTTTTGAAGAGGGGGCGGGTCGCCGGGCCTGGGAACGGCATCGCGAAGACGGTCGCTTCGCGTCCCGCCCCGGGCCGATGCTTGCCGCGCCCGGACTTCCAGCCGGATTCCTGCGCGACGGGTACCGGGACGCTTGCCGCGGCCGGCGGACCGATCCGGATGACGCTCGAGACGGCGGACGACCCTGCCCCTCGCCCAAACCCCCGATAAGGGATCGCCGCCGGGTGACGACGGACGTGAGAATGCCGAAGAGGTGAGCAGAGACCGTGCGCGACCCGCGGAACCTGCCGAAGCCGCGGAAGGAAAAAATGCGAACGAACGGCGACGAAGCGGTTCCGGGGGAGGGTCTGCCTGGCAGGGGCATCAGGGTTCGAACCCGAGACCTGCGGATTTGGAATCCGCTGCTCTACCAACTGAGCTATACCCCTGCACTGGGTCGCGGCTTAATCCGCGACACGGCGGGGTGCAAGAGGCCGTGTCTCCCCGCTCCCGGGCGCCGGCTGCGCTGCCGGTCTGCGCGCGCCTGCCGGTATCGCCCGTGCGAGGGCGCCGATGCATGCGGTCGATCCCCCGACTGCCGGGAGCATCGGAGTTATCGACCGTTACTCGTCGACGCCCTTGCTGCGCGGGCCTGTCGCTCGCGCGCTCGGACGCATCCGGGGCATGAAGCCCGTTGCATGGTCCACTGCCCCCTTGTGCCGAGGGCCCTTTGCCAAGCCAATGTCCCGGCGGGGGCGTGCGACGCACGGACGGTCACCGTCTCGCAAGTCGGTCTCACGGCAAGTTCCCTCGCGGTGATCCGAGGTATGAAGTGTCCGGAGTTCACGCGACCCCGAACCCCCGTGCACGCTGATCTTCAAGGCGCGACGAGGGCCGTCCCCAGAGGCGGCCCTGATGTCGATGAGTGCGCGCATCGGTCCCTGCAGACGGCAAGGCCTGCGCGGCGCCTCCGGGGCAACGCTCATCAGAGCCCCCGCGGGGGGCCGCCACCGCGCCGGGAAGCCAGCGGCGCGGTGGCGCCTTGCCCTACGATCCTGTCGAAAATGGGGGCCGGACCTTTCGATCCGCGAAAGCTCCGGCCACGTCCGTCGAACGGATGGTACGGGACTACGCCCGACGCGGTCGGAGACCTTCAGCCGGCCCCCCGCCGGGTCCGGGCCGGCCTCACTCCGTGATCTTCGACACCACGCCGGCGCCGACGGTGCGGCCGCCCTCGCGGATCGCGAAGCGCAGGCCCTGCTCCATCGCCACCGGTGCGATCAGCTCGACCCCGAACGACACGTTGTCGCCCGGCATCACCATCTCCGTGCCCTCCGCCAGCATCACCGTGCCGGTCACGTCCGTCGTCCGGAAGTAGAACTGCGGCCGGTAGTTCGCGAAGAACGGCGTGTGACGGCCGCCCTCGTCCTTGGTCAGGATGTAGGCCTCCGCCTCGAACTTCGTGTGCGGCTTCACCGAGCCGGGCTTGCACAGAACCTGACCCCGCTCCACGCCCTCGCGCTCGATCCCGCGCAGCAGCGCGCCGATGTTGTCGCCCGCCTCGCCCCGGTCCAGAAGCTTGCGGAACATCTCAACGCCCGTGCAGGTCGTCGTCTTGGTGTCGCGGATGCCCACGATCTCGATGCTGTCGCCCACGTTGATCACGCCGCGCTCGACCCGGCCCGTCACCACCGTGCCGCGCCCCGAGATCGAGAACACGTCCTCGACCGGCATCAGGAACGGCTGGTCGATCGCACGCGCCGGCGTCGGGATGAACTCGTCCACCGCCGCCATCAGCTTGCGGATGCTCTCCTCGCCGATCTCGGGCTGCGTGCCGTTCATCGCGTGCAGCGCCGAGCCCGGGATGATCGGGATGTCGTCGCCCGGGTAGTCGTACTTCGACAAGAGCTCGCGGATCTCCATCTCCACGAGCTCGAGCAGCTCCTCGTCGTCGACCTGGTCGACCTTGTTCATGTAGACCACCATCGTCGGGATCCCGACCTGGCGGCCCAGCAGGATGTGCTCGCGCGTCTGCGGCATCGGGCCGTCGGCCGCGTTCACCACCAGGATCGCGCCGTCCATCTGCGCCGCCCCCGTGATCATGTTCTTGACGTAGTCCGCGTGCCCGGGGCAGTCCACGTGCGCGTAGTGCCGCGCCTCGGTCTCGTACTCCACGTGCGCCGTCGAGATCGTGATCCCCCGCGCCTTCTCCTCGGGAGCCCCGTCGATCTGGTCGTAGGCCTTGAAATCCCCGAAATACTTCGTGATCGCGGCCGTCAACGTCGTCTTGCCGTGATCCACGTGACCAATCGTCCCGATGTTCACATGCGGCTTGTTACGTTCGAATTTCGCCTTCGCCATGATGGGCCCCTGACTTGCGCGGGCCCCGCATTCGGGCACCCGGATTTATATCGCCGGGCCTCTAGCCGGGTCGCCGGCGAAGCGCAAGCGTTTCACCCCGCAGCGTCCCCCGCAGGCAGGCCGAGCCATTCGCCGTTGCGCAGCATCCAGGACTGGATCTTGAAGGCCATGTTGCGCGCCAGCGTGACCATCTGCGCGTCGGCGTCCTTCATCAGGCCCGAGCCGAGGAACAGCGTGTCGGCCCCCTCGAACGTGGTGATCTGCTCGGGGCCGCCGATCTTGCGCTGAGGGCTCGCCTCCCAGAGGTTCGCGGTGACGATGAAGATGGACTTGGGCGTCAGCACGATCGGGATGCCGGGAGGGGCGAGGGCGTAGCCGTCGAGCGCGACCGCGATGACGTAGTCCTTGCCGCCGTCGTAACGGCCGAAGCGCCGGGCGAGCTCGGCGTCCATCACCGTCTTCCACTGCGCGGGGGAGGCGTCGCGGCTGGGCGGAACCTTCTTGATCTTGTCCTCGACGATCACGGTGTAGCCGAGGCGGAAGTCGCCCATCGGCCGCGCCTCGCTCTCCAGCGGATCGGGCGTGGCGCAGGCCCCCAGGGTCGTCGCGCCTGCGAGGGCGAGGCCGCCGAAGGCCCTCCGGGTCAGTCTGTCGTCCATGGCCGCACCTCCGTCCGTGCGCACGGGCATAGGGGCAGCGGTCGGCGGTGGCAACGTCAGCCGCAGATGCCGCGCAGGGCCGTCCACTCCGCCGGCGTGAGGGCGGGGGCGCCGGTCGCGGGGTCGCCGGCCCGTCCCGCGCGCGCGATCCGGGCGGCGAGCTGCGGGTGCGACGCGAAATGCGCCACCAGTCCCTCGACCTCGCCGTATTCGTCGCGCAGGCGCTGGAACATGGTGCCGAGCGCGGAGGGCGGCAGGCCGGCGGCGATGCAGGCGGTCGTGGGCGAAGGCGTCGGCCCGGGCCTCCGCCTTGCGCGAATAGCCCGATGCCAGCGCCGCGCCCGCGGTGCCGCCGAGGAGCCCCCCGCCGGTGACGTCGCCGATCAGCACCGACAGGACGGCCATGCCGCTGGCGGTCTGGAGCGTGTGGCGGACGGGATCGGAATTCGCGACGTGCCCGAGTTCGTGGGCGAGGACGGCCGCGATCTCCTCGGGCGCATCTGCGGCGAGGATCATGGAGTGGAAGAAGGCGATGCGCCCGCCCGCGACGGCGTAGGCGTTGAGGATCGGGTCCGTCCGGTCGTCGAGGACCGCGACGCGCAACGGATAGGGAAGTGCGACGCCCGCCGAGACGCGGTCGGCCAGCGCGCCCAAGGCCGCGCGCCCCGCCGCACCCCGGCATTCGCGCAAGGGGGCGTCGCCGTTCGAGAAGAGCGCGCGCGTCTGCTCGTAGTGCAGCTCGCCCAGCGCCAGCTCGGCCTCGGGGTCCATGAAGCGCGCGAGGATGCCGGCGAGGGCGGGAAGGATGACGAGCACGAGCGCGGCGAGGGTCGCGGCGCCGGCGCCCGAGACGAGGAGGGCGCGCCGCCAGAGCGACCGGGGCGCCAGCGCCGGAAAGCCGCCCGGTGCGAGATGCGCCATCCAGTCGCGCGCCGCGCCGTCCGCCACCAGCCGGTCCGGCGCGCCCGCGTCGAGGGCGAAGGTCCGCATGTCGCCGCCCGCCTGATCCGGGACCCGGCGGATGCGGTCGAGCGGCCAGCGCACGGTGCCGCTGGACGGCAATCGCAACAGAAGGACGCGGGCGCCCGCCTCCGTCCCGGCCGACAGGGCGACGCGGCGGCGCAGCGCGCGGCGGCCGTCGAAGTAGTCGGCGAAGACGACGGCATCCGGCGTCGCCTCCCCGCGGCGGGGCGTGCCGGGGCGGGGCGTGCCGGGGCGGGGCGTGCGGGG